>JAAFJY010000054.1 GCA_013299105.1 Chitinophagales bacterium
CCAAATATGAGAAAATTGAAAGCCATTTTTTTCGTAAAATTTCTACCGAAACCGAAATATTTTCCATACTTCAATATTACGAAATAAATTTCAAAATTAGGACTTTATTTTTCAATGACCCCTAAGAGTATGTTTAAAATTTTTTGTTTGCCGTAAAACGGCCCAATTTCACCTCACCCTTATAAAACAAGGTCGTTAGGAAAATGCTCATTATGCGCTGCATAACTCCGCTTTTCCTGCCTCGATTAGGCAAAATTTGACTCGTTTTCCGCCTAAACCTCCAATATTTAAACACACACTAACTTCTCCAGATAAAATGGGGATCATTTTTCATCCCAAAATTTTGGTCGTCATGAAAAAACTCATTTTCACACTATGCTTTATGGCCTTTTCAGGCAGCTTGCTTGCTCAAACCTATTACGTCAGCACTTCTGGGAATGATGCCAATCCAGGTACCATCGATCGTCCCTTTCGCAGCATTCAACGGGGCTTGAACACTGGAGGTACCGTGCTGCTGAGGGCTGGAATCTATTACGAACGCCCCTGGTTTGAAAAATCAGGCCTGTCCACGGCTCCTTGTACGTTGGCTGCTTATCAAAATGAAAAGGTGATCGTTGATGGCAGTAGAAATACGGTCAATGGATCGGCACTGCTTGCGATCAACAGCAAAAGTAATATTTTGGTACAAGGCATTGTTTTTCAAAACAACATAGGCCTGTTTGTCAAAGGAATCGAAATTTCGGGTTCTGGTGCCAATGTACGGATCAAAAATTGTGAAATTGTCAACATCGGCTGGGACCGAGATTCCTTGAAAGTGCCTAATAGCTCCCAAAACGCCAATGGCATCTTGATCCTTGGCAACCAAGCAACACCTTATACGAATGTCACGGTTGAAAACTCGGTCATCAGAAACTGTAAAACGGGCTATAGCGAGGCCCTGACCATAACGGGCAATGTAGATGGTTTTTTTATTCACAACAACAGGGTACACAACAACACCAATATCGGGATCGTGGCTGCTGGTCATTATGACTGGACTGGTGCTCCCGCAACGCTGAACCAAGCCCGGAATGGAAGGATTCGCTTCAACACGGTCTACCGTTGTGTCTTCCCAAGTGACTCGAGTCCTGCCTCTGGAATTTATGCCGATGGCGCAAAAGACATCGTCATTGAAGGCAATACTTGCTTTGCAAATGGAGTAGGTATTTCGGTTGGCTGCGAGAACCTCAATCAACAGGCTTCAGTCAGCAACATCAGGGTCAGGAGTAATTTTATTTACAACAACCGGCTTTGTGGGGTGTTTTTTGGCTCCAATCAAGCAAGTAGCAAAATCGTAAACTGCCATTTGCACCACAATACCTTATTCAGAAATGGTACTGGTGATACCTGGGAAGGCGAAATTCAATTACAAAACTCCTTGAATTCCAACATTCACCACAACATCATCTCTTGCAAAACCTCCAAAAAAGCGATGATTTGGTTGGAAAGCTATTTGCTTGAAAGACCAATCATCAGGTACAACATGTACTTCACTCAATCAGGAAATCCCAATGACCTGAGCTTTGATTGGTACAAAGCTGGCGTTTTTACCACCCTGGGCGCATTTCAAAAAGCCACTGGACTTGACGCGCAATCGGTTTACAAGGATCCCCGGTTTGTATCCATCAGCACCTTGATTAACTTACATTTGCAAAACAGCTCACCTGCAATCAACATGGGCGATCCCGCTTATACACCCTTGAGCAGTGAACGAGACATTGACAACCAAATCCGCCGCAATGGCACCAGGATAGACATTGGGGCCGATGAGTTTTTTGCAAGCTCCAGCCTGGCAACTCAATCCCCAGGTGTGATGAACTTGAGCATTTATCCCAATCCTAGCACAGACAAGTTTTTGGTACAAAACCTTCCTACTGATACGAAAAGCCTCTCTTTGGTGGATCAGTTTGGACGGGTTTTGAAAACCTTTAATCAGATTCAATCACAAATGGAAATTGACCTGAGTGATATGCCTCAAGGCCTCTATTACCTGCAATTGTCAACGGAGAGCAGCACTGATGTTTTTCCGGTTGTGAAACAATGACACCCGCTAATCCGGGATGGTTCACGGCCGCTGACCTGAACCGTCTTACACGCGTTTGCAACGCGATTCCGGGGTTTTGCGGCATAAGATGTGCAATCCCACATGCCGCACAAATCCAGGGCTTCTTGCCAAGCCAGGGGCAGGATCAGCATAGCGGACGAGCGCGAAACGTTTGCTAAACTTCCAAAAGTTTGGTAAACGTTTTGCGCTCGTTCGCAGGTCCTCCATCTCCCGACGGGGAAGCACTAGTGGAGTCTTTTGAAAATCCCAACAAAAGCGACATGTACTGACCAACGCTACGGCCCTACAGGTCTAAAAACACGATGTTGATGTGTAGTTCTACCAACGTTTTGGCCCTACAGGCCATAGGCCCCGAGTTAAAATCCAGGATTTTTCCATTATAGCACATTGGTGGCCCAACATCACGCTGGAGGCGCTGTAAGTGCCCAACGTTGGTTAGAAACGTTTCAAAAATAAACCTCTCCAATATTTATGATTGCCGACCTGGTCAAGTTGTCAACATCATGTTGAAAATCCGCAAGATAGGGTGTGGAGTGTGTAAGTATAAGTTCGGGTGTGGGGGCTTCGAACATAAGTTTAGTCTCCAATTGAAAATGGGGTTTTTCACACTCACACCCAAACAAACACACCCAAACCCAATTTTATCCGCGTACTAAAAAACAGCCTCGCGCAGCGAGGCAACGCAGTTGCGATTTGGTAAGGTTTATTCGTGGCTTGTTTCTTACTTCGCCACAAAGATCAAACCTTCCTTCAAGCCAGGTTGGGCGCTAATTCCCCAATCGTCGAAAGCTTGGTATTTGCTGGCTATTTTTTTGCCGGATTTGTTGAGCAGCAAGTTGGAAAAGGCACCCATTTGTTTATCCACCTCCTCCGGGATTTGGTTGCTGTAAGCCCCGTTCAAACTGGCCAGGAAGATTTTCCGACCTTTGAAGGCATCGGCATTTTTCAGAGCATTGTTGGCCAAGTTGTTGAAATAGTCGTTGTTTTTGTCGTACCATTCCTTGCTGGAGGCGATGTAGCCTTTGAACAAACTCGGTTTTTTGAGCAAAGCATAAAGCGTAAATGAACCCGACAGCGACCTGCCATACAGCATTTTTTGCCCATTGCAACGGTATTTCTTTTCGATTGAAGGGATCATTTCCTGCTCCAGGAAAGACAGGTACTGGTCGTAAACCTTGTTTTCCAAGCTTCTTTCGAGTTTGTCTTCCACATTGAGGCCTACGACAATCAGTTCTGGCACGCCGTTGTTTTTGTGCAGGGTTTGTGCAATGGTCACGATTTCGTCCACTTGTTCGCCCGTCGTTTGCAGCACAAAGAGTACGGCATAGGTTTTTTTTGAACTGTCATAATTGTCAGGTAAGCGCAGTATTTGCTGGACGTTTTTTTTCAAAATGGACGAAACGGTAGTGCTTTCTTGCGGTTTTGTTTTTTGGGCAAGCAAGCAGCCTACCGTAAATGAGCTCAAGATGAGCGCGGATAGCATTTTTTTATACATTGGTTTTAGGTTGTAGAGGCCAATTGCGGGCGACCTTTCGGCCAGTGCCTGCTTGACAAAGATAAGGAAAAATGAAAATAGAGGGATATGTGGAAAGCAAATTTCATATAGGGAGCGTAAATAAGTAAGGTAGACAAATTTGCTTTTGAGGTTTAGAAAAAAAAGAACACAACTTCCTTTTATCCAGTTGTTTATCTTTTTTAACTAAACCCAAATCCGGTGTGGCTCCAATCTGATGTAGAAAGTTGAGCTTTTTCACAGCTACTTGATCGGAGCTTATAATGGGCTTTGAGCAAATCCCGATTTTGCGAAAGGGTGCTTTAAAGCGCGACGGATCAGAAGCCACCACTGTTTGAGCGGCGAAGGAGCGAGTTTGGTGGATTCCCGTCCTTGGTGACATTTCAAGCAAAATCGTAGGATTTGATCACAGCCCTTGACCTTTTGTTTCTTTTTTTGTCAAGCTGACGTTTTGATCAAATAAAAAATAAAAAAATGAAGTAAAAACCTACTTTTATTTTGTTTGCACTCAGTATATAGAGTAAAACGAAATTTAATTTTTAATTAACGTTTTAATAAATGTTGAAAATCTCAATAAGAAAACTTTATCCTGATTTTGACCTCTAAAAATCCGGATTATTGGGCAAAGAAGCGGTAATTTTCATTTTTGTTAAAATTTTGCGCGAAACTTGAGGTCAAGCAAAAAAGAAAAAGGGCTTTATTTTGAAACCTGATTCATTAGACTTGGGCGTACTTTTCGTTCAAAAATACATCAAACGGGAGCCGCACCCACCTAAATCCGTTCAACTTCTTTTTTTATGCTCCCTTACAATCTTGACCTACGGGCACACTCTTCAATAAAGAAACCCCCCAAAAAACTAAAAGATTCCCCGGGGAGTTCCTACATTTGAAGCCATACACTGCTTTATCCATGAAAGACAACCGCACCCTTGACCTTGCCCTGCTACTCTTGCGCCTTACTTTTGGCGGACTGCTGATGGGCCTTTGGGGCAAAGACAAGCTCTTGCAACTCCTGACCCAAAATCCAGTCCAGTTTGTCAATTTTCTGGGCTTAGGCGACCAAGTTTCGCTGGCACTTTGTGTGTTTGCCGAGGTATTTTGTGCGGCCTTGGTGGCGATGGGGCTTTTCACCCGTTGGGCTTGTGTGCCGCTGCTGTTCAACATGATTGTGGCGATGGCGATTGGGCACAATGACCAGCCCTTTTCGGCCCGTGAACACGCCATTACTTACCTGATCCCTTTCTTGGTGATTTTCCTGCTTGGCCCAGGTTGGTATTCCTTTGATGCTTTGGTTAGAAGACGTTCGTAAATTAAGCAACGACACCTTATCTTATGATCTTCCGCTGGCTTGGCTTTGGTTTGCTGTTGTGGTGCTGGTCTTGTACGTCCAAGCCCAAAGACCAGCCCTTGCCCTACCTCACCCTGGAGGGCAAAACGATGGGGACTTATTATCGCATTACCTATGCCGATAGCTTAAAGCGCAATTTTCAGGACGATATCGAAGCGGCTTTGCTGGAACTGAATGCCGAATTGTCAACTTACATTGATACTTCTTTGATCTCGCGTTTCAACAACAGCCCAGACCTGGCTTTTGCACTGCCTACTGAATCACGGCATTTTATGCCCAATTTGAATAAAAGCCGTGAGGTGAATGAAATTTCTGGCGGAGCTTTTGACCCTACCGTCATGCCGCTGGTGCAATACTGGGGTTTTGGACCAAAAGGCGAGAAAAAACTCAGCAAAGTTGACACCTTCAAAGTCGATTCGCTGAAACAGTTCGTTGGGCTGAAGTACTTAAGCTGGACCAAAAAGGGGGATCGATTAATCCGCGCCAAAAGAGGGGTCCAACTCGACTTCAACGCCATTGCCCAAGGTTACGCGGTGGATGAACTGGGGCGTGTGCTGGCCAGCAAAGGCATTCGCAATTACCTGGTCGACATCGGTGGCGAAGTGTTAGGCAGGGGCCGCAATCCGCGCAATGAAGCTTGGACCATCGGCATCAGTACTCCCCGCGAAGGGGCCGCCACCAACGAAGTTCAAACCACCGTCAGCCTCGACAATCGGGCCCTGGCTACTTCGGGCAATTACCGTAAATACTACGATGTACAAGGCCTCAAGGTGAGTCATACCATCAACCCTGCTACGGGTTTCCCTGAGCGCAGCGTTTTGCTGAGCACCACGGTTTTTGCACCCGATGCCATGACTGCAGACGCTTTTGCCACAACCTGCATGGTTTTGGGCCTGGAAAAAGCCCTGCCCCTGATCGAAAAACAAGCCCAACTGGACGCCTACTTTATTTATGGTGACGCCAAGGGGCAAATGAAAGTGAAATATACCAAAGGCCTGGCCGCTTTATTCGAACATTGATCATCTAACTATGAATTTACAACTGGACCGCGATTTGTGCTTTTTCGACCTGGAAGCTACTGGCTTGAGTGTGGTGCGCGACCGCATAGTACAAATCGGCATTGTGAAATACTTCAAGGACGGGCGCGAGCCGGAAGAGTTTTCTCAACTCATCAACCCTGGTATTCCGATTTCCTTGGAAGCCATGTTGGTTCATGGGATCCAGCCGAAAGATGTGGCCAAAAAGCCTACTTTTCAACAGTTGGCCCAAAAAATCTATGATTTCATTGGCAATGCCGACCTGGCGGGCTACAACTCTACCCGTTTTGACGTGCCCATGTTGATGGAGGAATTTGCCCGCGTGGGCATGGATTTTGACGTCTCCAAACGCCGCTTGGTCGACGTGCAGCGGATTTTTTACAAAATGGAGCCGCGTACCCTCAAGGCTGCGCTCAAGTTTTATTGCAACGAAGACTTGAAGGACGCCCATGATGCCCTGGCCGATGTGAAAGCCACGATCGCCGTATTTGAAGGCCAATTGGCCCGTTATGAAGGCGTAGATTTCATCGATGAAAATAACCAAAAGGAAGAAGCACCGATCAAAAATGATGTACAGGCCCTGCACGATTTCACCAACGACACACGTTTTTTGGATGTGACCCAAAAAATTCGGCTGGACCCCAATGGCGAAGCCGTCTTTACTTTTGGCAAACACAACGGACAGCTGGTGGGCAAAACCCTGCATGAAGACCCCGGTTTTCACGCCTGGATCCAAAAAATGGAGTTCACCGCCCAAGTCAAGCAATTGTGCAAGCAACTTTTGAAAGACTATGAAAAAAACCTCAAGCAAGGGTAGCTTGTAAAAGTTGAGGGGTTGAGAAGAGGGACTTGTGCGAAAATTGAGGGAGTGCGAAGCATCAATTCCACCTGGTAATTTGCAAAGGGTAGAGTCCCGCCTTTACGAAGCGAAAACCACTGTTAACTTTGCAGGAAAAAAACTGGCTCATGAAGGATTGGAGTAGCGGATATGTGTTGGCAGTGGCCTGTTTAATGCTTTTTTTACAAGCCTGTGCAACCCGCGAGGAAGGCTGCAACGACAGTTTTGCCCGCAATTTTTCGTTCACAGCAGAAAAAGAATGCAAAGGATGTTGTGAATACCCAAGCATCAATTTTGGGATTGCACACCGTTTTGGCAGCGCCAATGTCAGCTTTGGTGGCCAGCTTTTTCGCGACGGAGCGGGTAATCCACTTGGCTTGCTTGACCTGCGTTACCTCATTTCCAATTGCCAATTATTGACCCAAAGTGGACGAACCATCGTGGTTCGCGATGCCATTACTGCCTTTTTGCCCCAAAACAATCGCGATACCTTGCGGGTGAGCCTGGTCAACAGTTTTGCCCAAAGCCGCCCCACCGAACAAGGCAACCTCAACCTGGGCGCATTTCGTGACACGGGTACGATCACCAAAATTCGCTTTACAATTGGCACTTTTGGCCAGACCAACCAGGCCGACCCACTGCGTTTCCCCAACAACCACCCTTTGCGCAATGCAGTGGGCAATGGATTGTACCTCAATGCCAGTCAAGGCTACGCGATAGCCCGTGTCCGACATTTCTCGTCCCGAGATACGCTCGATTTGCGCATTGCACCTGCTGCTGCCCCCAAAGTTATCGAATTGAACTTGCCCCAGCCTTTGCGCCTAGAGCCCGGTTTTGGCATCAACATCGTTTTGGAAGTCGATTATGCCCGCTGGTTTGACGGCGTAAACTTGTTGCAAGACAATGCAGCCACCCGTTCGCAGAAAATTGTCGATAATCTTGCAAAATCTTTTAAGCTTACTTCAACCTCAGTACAGCGTTAAAGCGTTTACTTTGTTGTGTTTTCACTATCCTTCTCAACTTCTTATTCCTGAAAAACTCAACAGCCATGTCCAAACGCATCTTCTACTCGTTTTTTCTGCTCACTTTTATCCTCAGCGCCTGCACGTATGAAAAAGGAGACGCAGGGCAAGCCAACCTGAACCTGCGCTTCAAAGGTTTTTATGATGGCAGTAACCTGAAAATGTTTACTACTACTTATGACTTTTCCAGAGGTTACGCCAAGTTGCGTTTTCAAGTCTTCCAATTTTATATTTCAGACGTTTCACTGCTAACTGGAGGAGATAGTATAAAACTCATTGACATTGGCTTGGTTTCTTTCAAAAATGTACAGGACGATGCCACGGCCCAAAAAGGAATCACTTTTGCGATAAAAAATATTCCTCCAGGCAACTACACTGGCATCAAGATCGGGCTGGGGGTTTCTCCTGATTTGAATGCCATGGGACCTAGCAATTACCAACCACCGCACCCACTTGACGACAACTATTGGTCTTGGGCCAAAGGCTATGTTTTTACCAAAATTGAGGGCAATGTGGATGCGGATAACTCTAACACTTTCCCATATAAACTAACGGTCCATATTGGAGAAAATCCATTTTTCCGTCAGAAAACCATTCTCAGCCCCTTCGAAATCAAGCCAGGAGACAATGAGATCAACTTAGGCATAGATCTTTACACCGTGATGAGGGGAGGAGTTCTTGATGGTTTTCCTGACCTGAAAAATGGCTACCAAAACCATACCACCAACCTCGAACACGCTAAATTTTTCAGTGATAATTTGGTCAAATCCATCACTTTACTGGATAATTGAGGTGATGACAGCAATTCCCGCTCTGGATTTTATTTTAGGTCAAATACTAAGGTAAAAATTGGGCAGCAAAAAACACAGTTTTTTAGCACTAAAAGCGAGTGTTGAGGTCTCAAAGAGGGATGCCACGTTGAAAATAGAGCGGAGCGCTGGTAAAAGTTTCCAGACTTATACCATTATTTACACGTCTCTGACGTTTGGCGAATTTTTATTAAAAATTTGACTATCAAAATATTGTGTAGAATTCGCCAGGTCTCCTTCATGCGCCAGAGACGCAAATATAGCCGTACAGGTCCGGAGACTTGTACGAGCCACACTCTTTCTATTTTGAGACTAAACCAAAGGTTTCAGCTTTAACAAGCATAAAATCATAGGATTATGGCTAAACTGGGAATTGCTGAGGTGATGAAGTGCTCAATTGCATGGATTTTACTACCTGGTCTTGGCAGTCTTGTATCTTGCACTGCTAAGTCTGACCTTGATTTGCGAAAAATACCCTACTCTCTCACGCTATTCCAAGCACCCAAACCTCGCGATTTCCCTCCAATGGTCGTTTCCAGAGACAATCCACTGAGTGTGGAAGGCATCGCGCTGGGGAAAAAATTGTTTTTTGATCCCATCTTGTCCCGCGACAGCAGCGTTTCTTGCAGTACTTGTCACCAGCCCAACTTGGCTTTTACCGATGCATTGGCCCAAAGCAAAGGCATGGAGGGCCGCTTGAGCCCGCGCAGTGCCATGTCCTTGCTGAACGTAGGTTTTTATAGCAAAGGCCTCTTTTGGGATGGGCGAGTGGCTACTTTGGAAGAACAATCCCTGCATCCGGTGCGTACTTTTGAAGAAATGGGTGAAAATTGGGCGCGGGTGAGTCAAAAACTGCAAGCACACGCTGAATATCCGGTCCTTTTCCGAAAGGCATTTGGCATCATGCGGCGTTCAGAAATCGACTCGACCCTGGTGGTCAAAGCCCTGGCGCAGTTCGAACGCACCTTGATCAGCGCCGACACCAAATTTGACCGGGTAATGGCTGGAAAGGAAACCTTCAGCCCCAACGAAAAACGCGGTTGGACCATTTTTTTCGATGCGGATGCCAAAAATACGCCTACTTCGGAGTGCAATCATTGCCATGTGGACCCATTGTTCAGCACCTTGGCTTTTGAGAACAACGGCATTGAGCCTGGCAATGAAATCCAGCCCCTGAAAGATTTGGGGCGGGGCGGTGTCACAGGTAATGTGTATGAGCGGGGGCAGTTTCGGGTGCCCACCTTGCGCAACCTGGCCTACACCGCCCCGTACATGCACGATGGCCGCTTCAAAACCCTGGATGAAGTGCTGGATCATTACCAATCTGGTGGCCATGCAGGCATGAATGTGAGCCCAAATGTGCGTAAATTGCAGCTGAACAAGCAGGATCGGCGCGATCTATTGGCTTTTTTACAAACTTTGAATGATGATCCCGATGAGTAAATGCACATATATAGGTATCACCTTGGTTTTGGCCACGATTTTAGTGACTGCCTGTGAAAAAGACAAACCAGGCGATCAACCCAAACCCGATGACGGCAAGTTGACCAGCGAGTACAATCCACAGACTTACGAAATCAGGTTGCCCAAATGGATGCCACCCCTGCCTACGGATGCCAGCAATCCTACTATGGTAGACGGGGTAGCGCTGGGGCGCATGTTATTTTATGATCCCATCCTCTCACGCGACAGCAGCCAATCTTGTTCCTCTTGCCACAAACAAAGCCTGGCCTTTACCGATGGGCAAACCTTCAGCACAGGTATACGGGGAGAAAAAGGCAAACGCAATGCGATGTCGATTGCCAACTTGGCCTACAACCTCAAAGGCATGTTTTGGGATGGCCGTTCCAATAGCCTTGAAGCCCAGGCCCTGGTCCCGATCGAAGACCACCTGGAAATGGACGATACCTGGGAAAACGTAGAGAAAAAGCTGCGCCGCAGCAAACGCTACCCTGAGTTGTTTCGCAAAGCTTTTGGTATTTCTAACAAAAGCGAAATCACCCGCGACCTGGTGACCAAGTCGCTGGGGCAGTTTCAGCGCACCATCATCAGTTCTAATTCCCGCTACGACAAAGTGGTATGGGCCAAGGAGGACTTTCCTACCGATGAGGAGCAACGGGGGCTTGAGCTCTTCTTCATTGAGCTAGGCCGCCCGATTGGGCACCCTGGCTGCTCGCATTGTCACTTCAATCCACTTTTTACGGACAATAACTACCACAACAATGGCCTCGACAAAGTAGCCAACCTGGCTGCTTTCAAGGACCTGGGGCGGGGCATAGTGACCAATAATCAATTCGACAACGGAAAATTCCGCACACCCACCCTACGCAACATCGCCCTGACCGCACCCTACATGCACGATGGCCGCTTCAAAACCTTGGAAGAAGTGCTCGATCATTACAGCAAAGGGGGGCACGGGGTGCAAAATGAGGACCCCAACATTCAGCCTTTTCCTCTTAGTGCCCAAGAAAAAGCGGACCTAATCGCCTTTCTTAAAATGCTAACAGACGAGAGTTTTGTCACAAATGTGTCTTTTTCCAATCCTTTTAAACCCTGAGAAATTTTTTTTTAAGTTTTTTTTACGAAAAAGAGAGGAATTTAATGGGCTATTTTTTCACAAAAACCAGATTAAATTGATTTGCAAATAGTTGAAAATCAATTTTTTAATCTTAAAATAGGTTTAATTAATTTTTCACAAGTTCCTTTTTTTGTATTGTGAGCAGGGTAAATGTTGGGCCATATTTGTATTGTCAAACGAACGTAGCCGACAAGAGAGTCGCTACAAATTTTGGATATGCATTATGGGATATTTGCTTTGTTACATGATGAGTCAGGTTCAAGAAAAATCTGACTCATCATGGCAAACGTTTTTCCATTCAAACCGACAGTGATCTTCACTCAACATATAGTTCTCTTCGTGAGAACATTTCCTTAGGTTTTTAAAGTTCATGGGATTATATACATAAGTCGCGCTCTACAGCGCGACTTATTTTTTTGTAGCTACTTGAGGGCAGTTTTTGCAAAAAATCCAACAGATTGGCCGTTAAAATTTTACACAAACCAACCTTTTTCCAACTTATAGCGTTAAAACTGGTAAACAGCGAAAATAAAATTGCGCTTTCGTAGTTCTAATTTTGTTATTTTCGCATAAGAGGTCTTGAATAAAGACCCGTCGACTGCGATACTTGGCGAATGAAGCGATGGTGATAATGATTTGATTTGTAAGATATTCGCTTCAATCCACCCACCCAAAGAGGTATATTCATGGGATTATAATTTGTTAGTAGTCGGTCGTATCGCAGAAGCGTGATACGACTTTTTTTTGCCCACAATTCAGCAAAAAAAGGAGCCCTGGAATTGATTTGATTGTCATAAAAATGTCATATTTAAACCCGCCGCAGGACTCCCTTCCCATTGGTTTATCACTCCAACATGTACAAGACATTGGTCAACCACTTCTTAGGATCCGCTTGGGTATTGGGGTCTGTGTAGTATTCTTCGATGACTGGTGTCTTGATTTTCAGCCCTTTTTTATTGGCATACTCATCCAGGGCACCATGTGCGGCTCCGGTTCCACCATATTCGCCGTAGTAAGCAACTTTCAGGCCCTTGCTGGCGGGGAAACTGACGTATTCAAATCCAGGCCCAAGGTCTGCTTTCGCCGCCACGGGGGCTGTCACCATCATTTCTGACTGCTGTTTTTCCATGTCCCATACATAAAACAAAGAGCGAGGTGGCCCGCTTGGGCTGATGCCTTTGGCAGCCAGGGCTGCTTGCAATTTGGCTGTGGCCGCTTTGGACTTGGCTTCCAATTCGGTAAAAGGAGCGGTCAGGCGAATGCCAATGTACTGTGTGGCAGGCAGATCCAGTTCCTCGACTACCAATGGAGCCTTGCCCGCTTTGATCGTTGCGGCTTCTGTTTCTACTAGCTTTTTCAAATTGGCCAGCCCGCGATCGTAATCGGCAGCGATCGACTTACTCATGTCCATGAACAGGCCCATCGCGTTGAAGGGGATTTTCAGGTCCATCTTGAAGCCCCAGCTCACCTTGGTTTTGTCGCCCTCAGGCTCAAGGCGAACCACCGCGTCTGCCTCCGATTTCCAAGGCTTGACGAAGATCGTTTTGGTCGCTACTTCTTGGTTGGGTACAATCGATTCGATCACTTCACTGCCCTCTCCAACTTTGTCGTTGCCCGACCATTTTGAAATGGCCCCTACTTCTCCGTCAATGCCTTCGATACTGGTTTTGATGTTGGGGTCCAGGGGATGCCAAGGCGACCAGGCTTTGCGTTTTTCAAAAAATTTCAGGTGTGGAAACACTTGATCAGCAGTAGCCTCAATGAGAACGGACCGCTCCATTTCGAGTTGTTTGGGAGCGATCAGTACCAAGAGCAGCAAGATGGCCAATAAGGCACCCAGCACATAGAGAATTTTAATGCCCATAGCTTTATGGTTTTGGTGATGAAATTCGTCATGTCGACGCAAAATCTTTTGGGTGGTTTAGCCAATGAGCAGCGGGACAGGCCAAAGATACTATAAATTAATGTTTAAAACTAAAAATAAACTACATTTTGTGTAAAATAAAAGAGAAAATTGACTTTACTTTAGGCCAGGCGTCCAGCCTGCACCTAAATCTGATCGCTTGACAAATGGTAAGGCTCTTTTTGTAGAAGCTTACCCTGCTCACATTTCGACACTCAAAGGCCGCTTTTCTGATCCTTTGCCTCTTTTTTCTAAAAAGCATGGTTCAAATCCAACAAAACGATTTTAATACGTCTCCTATATTATTTTCCATAAAAACCTGATTTATAATAATATCATGTCGCTTTCAATAACAAACATTGCTATAAAGGTGTTTTTCTGCGCTTTATAAGATCAATAAAGAGGACTAGTTTTGTGACATCAAGTCAAGCAAAGCCAGCAGGCAAAAATTTATTCCCATGAACTCTAAGAAAACTCTTATGGCCTTGCCAATATTGGCCTTTCTATACGCACTCTCTCCAATTCTCAGCGCACAAGCCTCGACCGGAAAACGCATTTATGTAGCCACTTTTTCCAGCCGCGGTTTCGATGGCAAAAGCTGGGATACTGCTTTCAAAGACCTACAAAGCGCCCTCCAACAAGCTCTAAAGGGTGATACCATTTGGATCAGCCACGGCGTTTTCCGCACCAGTGAAACTCAGAAAAAGGAAGAAACCTTCAACATTCCCAATGGCGTGGTACTCATTTGGTTTTAGAGGAGATGAAACTTCGCTGCGAAAAAGGAATCACCTGTTGAATTTTACCATCCTCAGCGGCTTGATTGGTGTCGATCCGATTTCCCAAACCACAGAAATTCGGGCCCACCATGTACTCACTTTGACCGATGTGGACTCAAGCACCGTTTTTGACGGTTTGATCATTGAAAGTGGTACTGCAAATGACCTGGTGTATCCATCTGGCGTCACCTACGGTTTTGGCGGCGGGGCGATTATTCATTCTACGGGTTTGAATCCATACAACAATCCCACTTTTCTCAACTGTACTTTTCGAAACAACAGTGCAACATATGGTGGAGCCGTACACAACGACATCATTGCAAGTAAAGCTTGCACCCAACGCTTCATCAATTGCACGTTCATGGAAAACGCTGCACGAGGAGCCGCGGCTGTCAGAATTTTCAATTCAAATCCAAGATTCCGTCTGTTTTTCCAAAACTGTAGGTTTGAAAAAAACATTGCTTATGGTTCTCCTGGTACCAATATTGCCTATTTTGGCCCTGGCGACCTAGAGATCGAATCCACCAGTTTTGTAAAAAACCAAACTTCCCTTGGATCTGGGAGTATCACTTGGGAAAATTTAAACGGCAATCTGCACATCAAAAACTGCACTTTTATGGAAGAGGTGGTAGGGCTTGGTGACCTGCTCTACATTGGGCACCAGGGTCAAAACAAGCAAAATCGCCAGATTATCATTGAAAATACCAGCTTCTCTAAGTGCCGGGGTGGCCAGTTTTCGCCACTTTTTAACATTGGCCATGATGGCCCATCCAAACTAGCGCTATTGATTCGCAATTGCCAATTCAATGACAATACCAGTTCAGCAGAAAGTCTTATGTCTATTTGGCGAGGACCTCAGGCAGGTGATCTTACTGCTACTATTGATGGATGTGTTTTTACCAATCAAATCCCTGGTTCATCGAATGAAAAACTGATCTTATTCACCAACCTATCCAGTACACAAGCCAATATTCAATTCAACATCAACAACGCTATCTTCTACAACAATCCCGGCAACATCTCGATCCGACAAGATGGCAAAGACCAAATCAATGCCAAGGTGGTAAATACTACTTTTTTCAGCCCGGGGCCAAATATCATCAACAATTCCTGGGGAAACACGGATGGAAAAATCAATCTACGCTTAGAAAATTCAGTGCTCTGGTCCAAAAAAGAAGCTCCTTTAAATTTTCTTTTACAAAACACCAACCGCCCAGCATTGGAGGGCATTTCTTTCAATCACTGTTTGTTCAGCGCGGCGGCTTGCAAAACGGGCAGCGATACCAGCGCTTGCGGACGTGGCAATATCTATGGTGTTTATCCTCGTTTTCAGGACACCCTCAGTGCAAGCAGCCTGCAACTCGCGCCGGGCTCAGTGGCCATTAACGCTGGTCGCTGGTTAGTCGATTTGCCGTTTGTGGATATTTTGGGCAAAAAACGAGTACAGGATTGCAAGCCTGACTTGGGCGCTTATGAAAGCCCAGCGACCCGACCCCAAGACAGTCTTCGGGTGCAAAGTACAGTTCGAGGTACAGGGTCTGGGGCGGCCACTGGCAACATTTCCATCCAAACGATCATAGGCGGCACCGCGCCCTACCAGTTGCGCTGGGAAAACGGCGACACCACCCGCCAGCGCCGGAACCTGCGTACAGGAACCTATCAACTCAGCATCACCGACAAGTTGGGCTGTGTTCAATTGTTCAGTTTCAGCGTGCCACTTAGCACTGCCACCCAATCGCCTCAACGCGCTCCCCTCCGCCTCTTCCCCAATCCTCTTGGCCCGGCAGAAGATTTACAAGTTGAGGTGTCTAGTTTGCCTGTCAGTCCAGCTGCATATCGGGTATTCGACTTACTGGGACGTCCTGTAAGAGAAGGCAAATTGGAGACCGGAAAAACGCAAATCAGCATCCTCTTTGGTAGGGTTCCAGCGGGTATTTACCACCTACAATTGCTGGACTGGCAGGGGCGACAATTGGCCCTGGAGAAGGTCTTGAAGTGATGACATTGAACCCGTTGCCAATCCTTGGGCTTTCAAAGTTGTTCTGAAACTTCAGCAGCGTTGTGGCGGGGTGCCAAACCTTATTACAACGCTGCTCGGTTTTTGGTCTAATCTACCGGAAAATCGGCTTAATAACACTAACTTTGAAACCACCACAAGCTCACCACCAAAACCTAAAACTTGCGTCCATGCACCGATGCTTCCTGCTTCCTTGCTTGCTGATGTTGTGTAGCCTCAGCATTTTTGCCCAAAATACTCCTCCTCGCAATTTGTTACTGGGCACTTTTTCCCAACGCGGCAGCGAAGGGATCTACACTTACAAATTTGACCCCAGCACCCTCCAATTTGACCTTCAAAGCACTACCGCTGAGGGCGAAAGCCCATCGTTCCTGGTTTTTCACCCCAACAACACCTGGGTTTTTGCCGCTTACCGAGCTGGCCAAGCCTCCACGCCAAAACAGGGCAGCGTTGTTGCCTATGCACTCGACCAAGCCCAAGGTCGCTTGCATAAAATGAGTACCCAAGCGAGCGGCGGCGAAGGCCCTTGCCACATCAGCGTCGATCCCTTGGGCCACTACCTTTATGTCAGCCATTACCAGTCGGGCAGTCTGGTGATCTTTCGCATTGGCACCGACGGCAGCATCAGTCCCCCGATCCGCAAAATTCAGCACCAGGGTTCGGGTCCCAACAAAACACGCCAGGAGGCGGCTCACCTCCACGCCGCCATTCCTTCGGCGGATGGCCGTTTTTTGTATGTCACCGATTTGGGCATGGACCTGGTTGAAGTATATCGCGTACAGGATTTGGCAAGCACTAGCTCCGACATCGCCCCCATTCAAAGCTACCAACACAGCCCCGGCGCGGGTCCCAGGCACCTCAAACTCAGCCCCAATGGTAAATTTGCCTACGTCATTGAGGAACTGAGTTCCAGCATCGTGCAGTTCAGCGTGGAACAAAAGACCGGGAAATTGCAGTTCATCGCCCGCCACATGTTATTTCCCAAGGACCCCGAGGCCAATTTGGCCTCAGAACTGGCCCTGAGCAGCGATGGCGGCTCCCTTTACGCCGCCAATCGCAGCAACAACCGCATCTGCATGTACAAAGTCAAGGCAAAATCCGGCCAGCTCATACGCCTGGGCGATGTGGACAGCGGCGGCAAAATACCCCGACATTTTTTCATCGACCCTGCGGGCCAATTCGTGTTTGTAGCCAACCAGGATGCTGATCTGTTGACTGTTTTTCGACGCAATCCCAAAACAGGGCGGCTGACGCCAAGTGGCAAGGAAATAAAAGTACCAGGGGTATCTTGGGTGGGGTTTTGGCCTTGAGGTTGGGAGAGGGGCGCATTTTCAAGCTTCAAAAAAGCTCAAACCGGAAAAACGAATACCCGATCAACCAAAAATCTCCCTAGCGGGCCCCCACTCATCATTCATAACTTATAACTCAAAACATTCACTCCACCACCACCACTTCTCCCATCACCTGCCCTTCCACTTTTTCCCCATTTTCATTCATCGCGACGTACTCCACCCGTACCAAAAACACCCCATTCTTCATCCTCTGCCCCTTAAACCGCCCATCCCAACCTGGATTTTCGCCTTCCTCTTCATACACCAGCTCGCCCCAGCGACTGAACACGCGCAGTTGCATTTTTTCCATCTTGCAATTGCTGTACAGGCTTAGTTTTTCATTTTTACTGTCGCCATTGGGACTGAAGGCATTGGGCAGATAGAGCTGGCAGGCGCAGGGCTGCTTGCTGATGTGGTATTCAAAAATGGTGGGCACCACGCAATTAAAATCCGAGACGCGGTAGGTGCCGCTGGCGTTTAGGATGCGCGGGTTGGCATGCTCGCCGTCTTCCCAGCGGAAGTTTTCGTTGGGTAGGCTGATGCTCCAGCTTTGGCCACAGAGCAAGGTGCTGTCGCGGCGGGTGATGCGGGGACGGCTCAGGTCGCAACTGCTGGCAAATTTGTACTCCAGGGGCTCCACGTCGATCCTGCTTTCGAGGTAGCGGACATTGAGCGGGAAGAAATTGACGGGCAGGTTTTGGATGTTCACGGGGGCATTGTTGGGCTGGGTACTTTGAAAAATTTCCCAACGAAAACAATTGCCATTCAGCGAATCGAGGGAGGCTTGCAGCAAAAAACCTGCGTAACGCTCGGAGCTGGCCGCTTTCAGGTCTTGGGTGCCGATGATCGTGACGGTGTTTTCGCGCCCCAGGGTTTGGTAAATGCTTTCGGTTTGCAGGGCTTGTTCGGTACGCAAGCGGCGCTGATCGACAATTTGTCCACTACCGTTCAAGCGCAACAAACTGGGGTAATTTTGATCGGCGGCGGGGTCGTTGTACACGGCCAGGGCGTCGCCATTTTCCAAAATTTTGAGGTCTGCGGCGCGTTTGCTGCTTTTGAACAAGGGCGATTTCCATTGCAAGCGGCCTTGCAAGTCGGTTTGGTAAAAAAAAGCCGTGTTTTCATGTAAGGCTTCAAACAAGTAGCCATTGCGCACGGGGATTGGCCCGGCTACTGGAAAAAACTCCTCGCCAGTGCCTCCAGCTTGGATGGAATTGGCCCATTCCAGGTCCCCATTCGATTTGAATTTGAACAAATAAACGCCTGAGCGACACAAAAAACCACCATCTTCGGCAATGGTCGCTTCGCCATTCGATTCAAAGGGCGCGAACACTTTTCCCCATTGGTAGGCCAGTTTATTGTCAAAAACGGCGATGAAACCTCGCTTGGGCGTATTGAAATCCAGCAAAAGGCCGTATGCGAACAGTCCTCCGCCCGGCAATACTTTGAGGGTGTAGGTAAAATTATCGGCGGTGCCCATGTGGATGATCTGTAAAGCCAGTTCTTTGCCTTTGGGGCTGAGTTTGAGCAGAAAAATGTACTCGTTGGTGCCTTCGTAGGCGCTGCCAAAGACATAAACTTCGTCGTTGGGCCCAATGGCAAAATCCTTGAAGACCAGGTAATTTGCTTTCCATTGGAAATTGCGCGTCCACAACACTTTCCCGCAGGGGTCGAGGCGCAGGATGTTGACACCCCCGTTTTGGCTGGCCGTTTTGCCCCGCAATGGCGAGCCGCCAATCAATAAGTCGCCATTGGAAAATCGGGCGATTTTTTGCTCATACGGCTGCTCCGATTTTTCCAAAAGTTTGAAGTATTGCTGTCCAAAACCCAGCCAAGGCAGGATGCTCAAAAGCAAAAACAAGATTGGTTTGAACGCGTTTCTCATCGTTCAAAAATAGGGGAAATAGTTGAAAAGGTGAAGGGTTGAAATGTTGAAAAGAGGGGCCTCTCGACAGTTCTGGGCAGGTTAAATGGTCCTCACGTTTACCAAACTTTGGAAGTTTAGCAAACGTGAGGACCATGAGCATGTTTAAAATTATTTGCTTGCCGTAAAACGGCCCAATTTCGACTACTCTTCGTTAGGAAAATGCTCATTATGCGCTGCATAACTCCGCTTTTCCTGCCTCGATTAGTCAAAATTTGACTCGTTTTCCGCCTAAGCCCTCAATATTTAAACATGCTCTAACTTACTTCGCCCGTTCCACTTTGTTTTTGATCTTGGGCACGGTTTGCAAATAGGCCCAAATGGCTTTTACTTCGGTATCGCTCAGAGCGGTATGCGGCATCATGGGGTACGCGAGGCTGCCCCCACCAGGTTTTTGGCCGTACTTGACCGCATTGACAAAATCTGTCTCGGTCCATTTGCCAATGCCCGTTTCGGGGTCCATAGTGATGTTGGCGGTACGCACTATTTGTTCGCCATTGATGTCCATCATCGGGTTGCCGCCGCCATAAAAGCCTACTGACTTGGTGGGCTCCAGGTCATTGACCGTTTTCAGGTCGGCAGAGTGACAGGGGTAGCAGGACACCATGCTATTGGCTACATACTCGCCCAAGGCCACTTTTTGGGCAGTATCCGGGCGCAGCAGGGTTTTCGTGGGCAAAGGCATTGGCTTGAAGGCCACCGTGCTCAGAAATTTCACCAAAAAAGTAGGCTTGATCTCCGGCAATTCAGTGGGATCAGCCGCTAAAATCGGATCATCAGAGCGCAACCAGGCAATGATGGCGTGCATTTGTTCATCGGCCATGCGTGGGAATTTGGGCATGTACGGCGGGATGTAATTCCCCCCGTTTTTGGGGTGAATGCCCGTGCGCAGGAAGTAATACAACTCGCCATCGGTCCACTCCCCGATCCCCTTGCTGGGGTGCTGGGTGATGTTGCGCGAATAGATGATACCAAAAGCTTTGGGCACGTCTTTCATTTGGCTGCCAGTAAGTTTTTTGGTCTCATTTGAAAAATGGCATTGCTGGCAAAGCATGGTCGAAAGGCGTTTACCCTCGGCAACCAACAAGGTGTCTTGTGGTACTTTGAGCCGACGGATTTCTTCCGTCATCGCTACTTCATACTTTGGAATGCCACGAAAGTGGATAAAAGCTGCGGTAGATGCCAGCAACAGCAAAACCAGCCCAATGAGGTAGGCCAGTACCTTGAGTACTTTTTTCATGGTTTAGGTGAATTTAGAACCTGACTTACGAAATGAAGCCTGGTTTGGTTTTTGAAAGCCTTGGTTTGCCTTCGGTTGATTCACCTGTTTTATTGCGGGTATGGGTTCGGGGTAATTCGAGATCAGACAAGAGTTTGGCGGGCGAAGTTGCAACAAAAGTGTATTTTTGATGCATGAAGCCACATTTACCCATCAGTCAGTCAGATTTCAGCGTAATTCGCCGCAGGGGCGATTATTACGTTGACAAAAGCCTCTACATCAAAGAGGTGATAGACGGGCCTGATGTGTTGTTGGTAACCAGGCCACGTCGTTTCGGCAAAACACTCAACACCAACATGTTGTACCATTTTTATCGACATGACGAAAATAGTACCACCCTTTTTGAGGGCTTGAATATCCAACGTGCTGGAGATCGCTACCTGCAAAAAATGAACCAGCATCCTGTCATTTACCTGTCGTTCAAAGACATCAAAGACGCGGATTGGTCGAATGCAATGGCTGGCTTGTGGAGTAACCTTTATGGCCTTACCCAGGGTTTGAGCGAAGCTTACCTACAACATCAAAATGCGCTTAGTGCCAAAGAACAAGGCGTATTGGAGCGCTTTTTGGCCAGCAAAAGTGAGCGTACGGACTTGGAACACCTCTTGCAAAGCCTTTGTCACTTGCTGACTTTGCAGGTGGGTCAAAAGGCGGTGGTCTTGATCGACGAATACGATACGCCGATCATTTCAGCCTGGTTGGACGGTTATTTTGAGGCCTGCCTGGGCTTCATGCGCGATCTTTTCTCAGGTTTAAAAGACAATGCGTTTTTGGAAAAAGCGGTCTTGTCGGGGGTGGTCAGGGTGTCCAAGGAATCTTTGTTCTCAGGATTGAACAACCTGAGTGTATGGTCCATTTTCAGCGAAAAAGCAAACGACAAATTTGGCTTTACTGAAGCGGAAGTGGCTCAACTGCTCGCTGCCCAAGACTTGAATGGCGAAGACCTGGCCAAAGTCCGGCATTGGTACAACGGCTATACCATCGGCAGCGCGGAAGTGTACAATCCCTGGTCGATCTTGTCTTTTGCAGATAGCCCGGCGGATGGGTTCAGGCCGTATTGGGCCAATACGAGCGACAATCGCCTCATTCGCCGCCTTTTGTTTGAAGGAGAAGGATCGGTTCGTGAAGAAATCGAGGCATTACTCAGCGGCAATTGGCTGCAAAAAAACGTAACTGAGCACCTGGTTTTCCAAGACCTGTTTCGCAGCAAAGAAGCGGTTTGGAACCTTTTGCTGGCTGCGGGCTACCTGAAAAGCCGTAATTTGCGCTTTGATGAAAGCAATCTCGCCTACGTTTGTGAGCTGGCCATTCCCAACCAGGAAGTGCGCTACGTTTATGCCGAATCGATCCGCCATTGGGTAGGTTCACAAATGTCCAGTTCTCGCTTTACTGACATGGTTGAGTACCTGATCAAAGGCCAAATGGAGGCGTTTGAAGGTTTGCTCCACGACTTTTTATTGGGCGTGGCCAGCGTTCACGATACGGCAAAACCACAAACCGAAAATTTTTACCACGCTTTTTTCTTAGGCATTCTGGGACATTTCAGCGATCGTTTTATCCTAAAATCCAATCGCGAAAGCGGCCTGGGGCGCTACGACATCGCTCTATTTCCCCGTGACCCAAAAGATCCAGGGGTCATTTTGGAAATCAAAACACCCCGCATGCATCGCAATGAAAGCCTTGAGCAAGCTTTGGATTTGGCGATCACACAATTAAGAACCAATGCCTATGCCGCTGAACTCAAAGCACTTGGCTCCACTAAAATCAAGCAAATTGCCTCGGCGGTGGCAGGTAAAAGTTTCTTGCTGAAAATGTTGGATGAAAGATAAGTAACGGTTCAAAAATAAACCTTACCAATTTTTTAATTGCCAATTGTCAACATCATGGTCAACGTCATGCTGGAAATCCGTAAGAATGGGTGTGTCGTGTGTAAGTGTGAGTTCGAGTGTGTGGGGCTTCGATCAGAATCTATCGACTCACTTAATTGGAAATAGGGTTTATACACACTCACACCTAAACAAGCACACCCAAACCCAATTTTATCCGTGTTCCAAAAATGGCGTCGCGCAGCGAGGCAACGCAGTTGCGATTTGGTAAGGTTTATTCGTGGCTTGTCACTAAGCCAAAGTTCATCCATTGCATACTCCCAAAAAATCAATAACTTTAGCTCAGAAAAACTTACAAAACCCTGATGCCATCCACCCAAACTCGCCAAAACCTGCTTTTTGAATCGGCTTTGCTCATTGTGGCAGCGGCCATCATGGCTTTTGCGACTTTGATGGGCACCAAGATTGTCCCCTATTTCAATTTCAATCCGATTCAAGATTTTTTGGGCACCAAGACCAATGAGGTGTTGGATAAACCCATTTTCAGGTACTCGTTTTACATTCACATTGCGAGTTCATGGGTAGTGATGGTGGCCGGGGCTTTGCAATTGATTCCGGTTTTGTACCGTCGAAACCCGCTTTGGCACCGCTGGCTGGGGAGAATTTATGCCGCTACGATCCTGGTTTTGGCTTGTCCGTCGGGGCTTGGTTTGGCCATTTACGCCAACGGAGGTTTGACCGCCCGAGTAGGTTTCACCCTGCAATGCGTGGTATGGTGGTGGCTCACTTTTCAAGCTTGGCAACACGCCCGAAACCAGCGTTGGGAACTACACGCCCAGACTATGATTCGCAGCCTTGCCGTGACCTTGGCCGCCATGAGCCTGCGGGTAGAAAGCTACCTGATGTACTACTACCTCGGTACCAAACCCATCGAAACCTACCTGACGGTGACATGGGTTTCTTGGGTGGGAAATTTGCTCATTGCGGATGTGCTGATCTACTTTGGCCTGGCCCGGCAGTTTCTGCGCACGTTTTTCACTGACAAAGTCAATCTTAAAACCTAAAATAACCGCTCTTTACCATGCAATCTAAATCCAAAACCTGGCAAACCAGCCTCTTTGTCTTGGCTTTTGCCGCCAGCTTGTTCACCTTTTTTCAGTGCTCGAAAAAAGCCGCTACCAAAGTCGCTGAACCCGAAGAATTGAAAGTGATCACCCACGAAGAAGGGGCTGACACCTTGCGCAACGAAGACATCGCCGAACACGAAATGAAGCCCATCAGCCTCAAGTGGCTGAGTGGAAAAGCGCTGCACAATGTACTTGACACGGCCAGTCTGCAAAACCTGATCGTGAACTATGGTTATCCTGACTACGGTTTTTATGGCGCAGATCGCTACAAAATTGAAATGATCCTGACCAAAGTCACCAAGGATCCCGACAATCCACTGGTATATCATGTAGAAGGCAAAAACCGCTACAAAAAGAACATCACCAATTTCATGGGTACCGTCACCATTGATAGCCTGGCGCGCATCATCGACCCCAACCTTGATACCAGTGAGGTGGGTGACTTGGGTGTACAAAAGATTTATACCGCCAACGGAAGCTTCGATTTGAAAGAAGACAGTCTTCGAGCAGGTTCCGGGCGTTTTACAGGCCGCTTGAAAATGGATTTTGCCACTTACGACAAAGCGCCAGTTGAGCTTTGGTATTTTTCTGAAACGCCCAATCGTGGCAGCGGAATTCGCTACGATGGCAACTGGACCAGCTACAAGACCAACAAGTCCAAGCCCATCATCTGGGCCAAAGACCTCTTCCGCTTCGCCAATGATATCCTCGAAGACTTTGCGATGGGCGAACGCGACGTGGAAATCAACGCCAAATACCGCAACCTTGGCTGGGACAATTACTGGGCCAACGAGGAATGGTGGAATGATTCGGGGAAGAAGAAGTCCTTGTAAGTAAGCTGCCGCTAAAAGAGCAATCAAAAAAGAGCCTGGGGTTTGAGTTTCAAGCCTCAGGCTTTTTTTGATTACAACCCAAAATTTACAATCACTTGCCACGCGATGTTGTCCCCAAATTTTGGTTGGTGGTAATACCCCCAGCGGTAAAAGCCGCCCAGGCCAAAGTCCAAGTTGAAGGGAGGTGAGTAGGGTAGGCGATACAACTTTCGCAGGTAAATGCCTGATTCTGCAAAGCCCTGGTTCATGCTTTGCAAAGGTGCACCCAAGTGCCGAGTAGGTTCGTTATTCAGCTCACCGTAACCCAGGTTTTGCACCAGCGATAATTCAGGCTGGACGCGCTTGTTTTTGCTTTTCCAAAGCAACTGACCAAAATTGTGCTCAAAGAAAAAATAGGCATAACGGTCTTGGGTAAATTCCCAGAGCCCCATCGTTTGAAAAGTATTGGGTGTGAGGGCCTGCGGGCGATTGCGTGGCGACCTACTGCCCGGTGCATTGTACATAAACGAATAAGGTGCCACCCCCCAAATGTTGCCCACGCTGAGTCGCACGGTAGTCATGCCCAAGGCTTTGCTGCGCCAGGCGTGGTCGAGGTTGAAAGCAAGTTTTTCAAAAACCAAATCAGCACTGCCACCTTGCTCAACTTGGGTACGGCTCCATTGCAGGTCAAAAACTGGGAAGCTGCGGCCCAAAATGGATTCCAACTTATCCATTTTAACCAATTTTTCTTTGGGTGCCCAGCGCAGGTTCAGGCCATATTGGAGGCTGGTAAAACTGCGCAAAGCCACGTCGTCAGGCGTACGAAAAGCGTAGTCGTAAGAACGGGTCAGGTCCCTTTGTTCGCGCAACACAAATGGATTGATTTGCCAATGGCTGAAAGGCCGCCAAAACAGGTCCAGGCGCATGGTCCGGGCGCTGTCCATGCGGTCGCGCAGCCAGTTGCGGGGCATAGGTTGGGCCAATAATTTAGAGGTGTTCGACAAAAAACTGGTACTGCCGGGCTCTGACAAGTCCTGGCTATAACCGACCCGCAAGCGCAAATCACTGGAGCGGTGTACGCGGGTTTCGAGCCAGCCCCCGTACTTGAAAGCCTTGTCGCGAAACCCATAACCCGCCGAAGCGCCCAGACGTAACCAAGGCGTTTTTTCAAAATTTGACACTACTCCTAAGCTCAACCGCAGCCCTTCGTAACGGTTGCGGCGAAACAATTCGGTGATCGAAAGGTCCCAGGAGTCATTGAGGGGCAAGAGGCCTGTGGACAGGATTTGCAAGACTTTGTTGACTCCTTTAAGTACGGCACGGGGTTGGCGCAACTCTGGCAAAGAGTCCCAAAAAACATAGGAGTTGCGCTCGCGTTTGCTCAGGGTATCGAGGCGCATTTTTTCCCATTCGCTATCGCTGCGCGAGTCCGCAATCTCGGTCTGTTCGCGGATGGCGTAGTTGAAGGTGTTGCGGGGAATTTCGGCTTCGATTCGCACCTCAGAAATTTGACTGCGGTTGCGGGCCATGACGTAAAAATAGTCGTACTCATCAGAGACATCCAGGCTCAGGTCGGTTTGCAAAAGCTGAGGGAACCACCGGCCATTCACCCGCGTGTACTGTTGTTGGATTTTGAACTGGAAAACCAAACTCGTATCAGCGGGTGAGGCAATGATGTTTTCGAGGGCATAACCCGCCGAATTGATGTACAAGAGCCCTCTCATGCCTTCAAAATTGCGGCCACTGAGGGGTTTAAAACTGAGCACAAAGGTGCTGTCGTGTTCGTGGTAAAGGGTATCGCGGATTTTGAAATCGTAGCGGTTAAAAGTCCCCTTGCTCAAGGGGTTGACGAATTGTTTTTGGTAAAAATTGAGGGGAATGATTTCCTGGTAAAAGCCAAAAGGCTGAAAATCGGTGGGCGCGAAACCGGGTGATTGATCGCCAGGCAACGAGTTTTTGCTGGCTACAATCAGTTCCTTGCGTTGGTTGGGCTTGCGGTACGATACGTTCACCACCGACTCTTTCATCCAAAGGTACATTTGCTCCATCACCACTTTTTCCATGTCTGCACCTTCTTTTTTAGCGATGGAATCGGGTTGGGGCTTGGATTTAGGCTGGTTTTGTGGCTTCTTGGCGTTTTCGGCGGCTTCTTTTTTGATTTTTTCGATTTCAGCTTCGGTCAAAACCCGCTTTTTTTTCTTGCCTCCTTGTTGAGGAAATAAAAAAGACTTATTGTGGGCGGTGTATTGGTAGCTACGGTATTGTTCGGGATCGTTTTGATCGCGGTTGGCCAGGGCTTTGCGGATGATGCCCCACGCGGGATTTTCCTTGGGTCGAATGACTACCTCCTGCAATTCCAATGCCTCGGCCTGGAGGCGGATGCGCAAGGTTTTTTCGGCCCCCAATTGCAATTCCTGTCCACGATAACCCACAAAACTGATGAGCAAAACCTCGCCCGTTGCGGCTTCGATGCTGAAGCGCCCGTCGAGGTCGCTGACGGTACCACGCGTGCTGCCCGCCAGGGCAATGCTCACGAAGGCCAAAGCTTCATTGTTGCTGGCGTCGCGGATGGTGCCTTGGTAAGTTTGTTTTTGGGCAAAAAGGGAACAGCTGAACAGAACAGGGAGTAGGAAAACAAAGGGCGATTTCATGAGCTTGATTTTGGTAGCAAATTTATGGGAATTAGCGATCGTCTGCGTGATCTTTTTGTTTGGAGCAGGATTACCAACGCGAGGTTGAGCGTCACATTTTTTATCCTAACCAGGATTGGTAAAAGCTTGCCGACCAAAATTAAATATTTGTCGATTGGCGCGGCAAAACATGTGGGCAAATGAACCTTTGGCATGGTGAAAGGTGCATTCGGCGTGGGGAGAGCACCAAACAACATGTGATGGTAATACGGAAGCTTAAACTGAAATTTTTCAGGTGACAAAAATAAGGAAGGGAAGCGCCCACGTTTCACACGAGAACACTTCCCTCCAAGGTATTTTCACAGCGATTTACTGAAGCGTTTATGCTCAAGCCTGCTGCACAACGTTGATGTCCATGCCTGGTTTAGGCAAGGCGATTCCATTTTCGTCAAAGGCCCGCTTGAGGTGCTCTTGCATGTAAAAATAAGTCTCCCAGTAGTGTTCACTTTTGCACCATGGGCGTACCGCCATGTCGATCATGCCTACTGGCAAGGAGTTGACAAAAATATCGGTCGCTTTGTTTTTGAGGGTGTATGGGCAAGCGTCGGCTACCTTTTGGATGGTAGCCCTGACGTGGTCGAGGTTGTTGCTGCCGGAGATGTTGTAGTTCATATCGACCCGAATTTCACCCTGACCAGAAATGTTGGTGATGATGCCGCCCGTTACCTGACCGTTAGGGATGATGATTTTTTTGTTGTCAGGCGTGATCAGGATGGTGTTGAAAACCCCTATTTCTTCTACGGTGCCTGTTTGTCCGGCTGCGGTCACGAGGTCCCCCACTTTGTAAGGGCGAAAGGTCAGGAGCATTACGCCGCTGGCGAAATGGCCCAATGACCCCGAAAGTGCAGTACCAATGGCAAAAGCCAAGGCGGTAAAAATCGCAATGAAAGAGGTGGTCTCGATGCCAAACATGCCCGCGATACTCAAAAGCAGCATCACCTTGAGCGCTACGCTTACAATATTGGAAATAAAACGCTGAACGGTGTCGTCCACACCCCGCTGGTGCATAATTTTACCAAGCATTCGGCTGACCCAAGTGATGATCATGTTACCGATGATGAAGGTTGCCAAAGCGAGCAATACCGTTGGCGCAAATGCAATGGCTTTGTCAAGGAAAGATTTTATCAATACTTCCATTTTTGAAGGTTGTTAATGGGTGGTTAAAAACAAGATAAACTTATGACTCTTCAGACAAATGTATGTCACATTTTTTTGAAAAAATATGGTTCTTTAATAAATAGTGTGGTCAATTAATTGATAGGTTACAAGGATGGGCAAAACAGTTGATTTCGCTATTGTTTGATGCAACTGTTGGATAGATTTTAGATGGGAATGGAGAGGGTGCTTTGGTCCCCCGACTGAAGATCGGGGGTTACACGATTTCAGATGTGTCGCCAGTTTCAAGCTAAAAACATGGCAAAGCTATATTGATTATCAATAGTGATTTAACACATTGTAAAAAATATTTCAATTCATTGATTTTTAGACAAAAAAATCATACCGTTTCCATAGTCTCATCTAAAATCGTGTAACCCTGGACTTCAGTCCGGGGTAAGGAAGCCTCCCTTGAATCCATCTAAAATCGATCCAGAAGCTGCATCTACAACACCCTTGGGGTTGCTTCAATTGAGGCAGCTGTCATCGCAGGAGACTGAGCATCCCAAGTATTTTAGCTGGCCCAAGTGACGAAACACAATAGTTGCCTTTCCACATGATTTGTCAAAGTACTAGCTTATCTTTACGCAATTCAATGAAACTATACCTTGTCAAAAACAACGCAGCATGACCTTGAGCAATGCAGACTACTTCGACTACATCAGCGCACACCTCAACCTGCTCTATTTTGTTGGGCAACAAAGCACACTTGTGCCAAAGAACATGGATTTTGAAGCATTTGTGGACGCTGAACTCGCGCTAAAAGCCAGTTGTAGAGACCATTTTCTCAATCACATAGGCTTTTTGGACGACTACTTTTCTGCAAAAGCAGGTCAGTTGTCTGACGAAGAAATCTCCACTTTATCAGGCTTTAGAAAGGCGGTTACGGGTGATTTTTTCATCTATAAATGCATGGCCAATTTTGCACTATTTCTGGAGACAAAAACCAATAAGTTTTATGCCGTCAAAGCGCTGCGAGACCCTTTCGACCGCTTCTTTGGCCTTTTTCCTGTTATTGTCAGCACAACCATCTTGCCTTACAGGGGCATGATTATCTATGATGGATTTCTCAATTCAAAAAATATAAGTTTCGGCTCCGGGATCAAATCTTCTTTGAAGGAAGCATATGATGAAGCCAAGCGTAAGGGACACATTATAAAGACTCTGTGAACCGAATGCTCACATTTTTAGTGATCTGATTTCAAAACACCTATAATCAATGAATTTACAAACTATTCCCCACCAGAGTTACGAAAAAGGACTCCCCCAAGAAGGAAACTATATCCTTGGCCAAAAACGAGACAACAACATTTTTGTTTACCAAGCTTTTAATCATCGAATCGCCGACTATGCCGTAAAAAATCAAAAATTTGGCGGCCCCGATTACAGTTTCAACCGAATGACTTGGATCAAACCCAATTTTCTGTGGATGATGTACCGCAGCGGATGGGCGGAAAAAGACCCCAATCAAGCCCGGATTTTGGCCATCGAAATGACTTTTGAAGGCTTTGAAGCCCTGCTGAGCCAAGGCGTATTGACCACTTACAACCCAAGTTACGAAGACTATGAGACTTGGCAAAAGGCATTAAATCACAGCGACGTAAGAATCCAATGGGACCCCGACCACAATTTCAAAGGCGCAAAATTGAACCGCAGAGCTGTACAAATTGGCCTCAAAGGCAATACTTTGCAGACCTTCAATAATGATTACGTCCAATCGATCCAAGACATCACCCGTTTTGTAAAAGAAGAGAAAGGAAAGATCGACCAAGGTAACAAAGAGTTTTTTGTCATCGACGAATGCATCATTGAAGTGAACGCGGATTTGAAAAAGAAATTCGCGATTCCGGAGCAATTTTTGTCGCCCTTTGTGGAAGATATCC
Source organism: Chitinophagales bacterium (assembly GCA_013299105.1). GTDB lineage: Bacteria > Bacteroidota > Bacteroidia > Chitinophagales > Saprospiraceae > Haliscomenobacter. The sequence goes on from JAAFJY010000054.1 coordinate 29,973, forward strand.
TTCATGAATTTGAAAACAATGGAGCCATAAAATCAGAAAATTTTGAAAAGCTGCTGATTGAAAACCAGCAAAAAGAAAGGAATTCGTCAACTACCTTAAAAATTACCAAAATCGGGAATTTTCAAGGTATCTCTTGAAAACGGCCATTGCTTATAGGAAAGATGAGGGCCGCACTAGTCCTTGCATGTGCGAAGACCTGCTGATGTTCAGCTACTTTGCCAGCAAAAACAAAGAAAGTACCGATTTGGACTTGATCCTAGAGGCAAAACACGCTGATTTTGATACCTGGTGTGGTTTCGATAGCGAAATGATCTTTTACCCATTGGGGGGTGAAACCACCAAAGCTTACCTGAAAGCAAATGTTGAAAAATTTGGCCAGCAAACGGTCAACAACTTTGCAGCTACTACCAACAATGAGCCTTTTGATAATGGCATCCACAGTAGGGCGTTTTGGTATTTGTGAAGGGAGGGATTAAGAATTCTGAAAGAGCCCTTGGCTGCAAAATGCTAGCCAAGAATCACAAAAAAGGGAATTTGATCGCCATTAGCTCTTTGTTAACAAGGAGTTTCGTTTCATGTTCCTACCTTTTTGCAGAAAACGAATTTTGGTCTCTTCCACAATTCGGCATTAACGGAAAAACCCGCAAATTTTTTACAATGAAACAAGTTTTCAAATTATTTTAGACTTTGGACAGCACTCCCAGCTCAGTGGGTGCACTGAGCGCAAAGTCGTGCTTTCATATGTTGTTTTTTTCTAATTATTAGCCTGACTTTTGGCCAATCTGATGTTTTTGATGTTCTTTTT
>JAAFJY010000055.1 GCA_013299105.1 Chitinophagales bacterium
GATTCTGGACTTTTCTTCGGCTCCAAATTTGCGGCGTGTCCGTCCCATTTTTTTGATGTTTGGTGGTGAAGATAACACGACCTTTTTTCACTATAAAACCTGTCCAGTTTTTGGGGAGTACTTCAACCTTTCAGCAAGGTTAATAACCCAATCTTCATGTTCAGGGGATGTCCAGCTATATGAGATAAAAATCTTTGGAGTGTCTGACATGTGGTAAAAATTTTATAATTACATAGTTTGAACAATACACGAATTTCGCATACCTTTTTACAAAGATACAATGATTACTAAAACATAACAAGATTCAACACAAAATATTTTATCCAGCTAAAATCAATGTGACAGAATACTATTTCCAATGAAGCCCCCTTTACTACACAAGATCAGGGCTTTCTCCCCCCAAATCCACAAAAAACAAATTACCTTTACTCCAAAATCCATCAACTGTGAAAACCAAAGCTTTGTCCACCACCTGGAGCCTGTTGTTACTTGCTGCTGTATCTTTAAATGCCCAAGCACCTACAACTTCGCCTGCCATTTTTGCAAAAACCATTGAACCCGCTACCCTCAAGCAACACCTCTACGAGCTCACCTCGCCGCAATACGAGGGCCGCGAAACGGGCACCGAAGGCCAGCGCAAAGCAGCACTGTACCTATCGGGCACTTTGGCCAAAACAGGTCTAAGCCCGGTCAAAGGCTTTGAAAACTACCAGCAAGCCATCCAATTTCACAGCCAAGCCTGGAAAAACAACAAACTGAGCGACAAGGACAAGGGCCTGCGCCAGCTTTGGGATTACTATTCCTACCCAGGCTTGAATGGCACGAATTTTCAACAAAATTTCAAAGAAGCGGTGTTTTTGGGTTTTGGCATCGAAGATCCCCGCTACAACGATTACAAAAAGGCCAACGTCAAAGGGAAATTGGTGGTCGTATATGATGGCGAGCCCGTGGACGCTGATGGCCGGTCCTGGGTGACCAAGGGCGATTCGATGTCCACTTGGTCCACGGATTATCGGCGCAAAATACGCAGCGCACGGGCCAATGGAGCGGCGGCTTTGTTCATCATCGACCGCAATTTCAAGGAAAATGTGCAAACTGCCCGCCGGGCCATCGTCAATTCCCGCAATAGCATGGCCCCCGATGAGCAGCCCGACCTCAATTACTGCCCCAACCTGTTCATGAATCCTGAATTGGTGAAACAAGCCTTCAACAGCGAACAGATCATCAAAACCCGCGACAAAATCAACAAAAAAGGCAAGCCCGCCTCCTCCAAACTGACCTGTGACCTAAGCTGGGAATTTGAAAAAACCAAGGACCAGCTCAACGGTTCGAATGTACTGGGTTGGATTGAGGGCAGCGACCCGCAGCTCAAAAACGAGTTCTTGGTGATCACCGCCCATTACGATCACTTGGGCAAAAGGGGTGACGATATTTACTTTGGTGCTGATGACAATGCATCGGGTACTTCAACGGTGTTGGAAATTGCCCAAGCCTTTGCCGAAGCAAAAAAAGCAGGGGCAGGTCCCCGCCGCAGCGTTTTGATCATGCTGGTTTCGGGCGAAGAAAAAGGCTTGCTTGGCTCGCAATACTATGCCCAGCACCCAGCCATCCCCTTGGCCCAAACCATTGCCAACCTCAACATCGACATGGTGGGACGGGTCGACAAAAAGCACGCCGATAATCCCAATTACATCTACGTGATTGGTGCCGACCGCCTAAGCACGCAACTGCACGAGATCAACGAAACGGCCAATGCCACTTACACCAAACTGGAACTGGACTACAAATACAATGAAGAAAGCGACCCGAATCGCTACTACTACCGCTCCGACCACTACAATTTTGCGAAGAATGGTATCCCAGTCATTTTTTACTTCAACGGCGACCACGACGATTACCACCGCACCAGCGATACTCCCGACAAGATCAACTATGAAAAAATGTCCATCATCGGCCAGTTGGTCTTCCATACTGCCTGGGAGTTGACCAATCGCGACCAAAGAATTGTAGTGGACAAGAAAAAATAGCTTGGTGCAATCCAAGTTTGAGTTTACTGCGTAAGTAAGTGCTGGTGCGTGACTCCAAGGGTGGTTTTCTCCCCAGACATCATTTGGTATGCACCTACGGACAACTACGCTTACTTTTTACCAATAAACTTGGTCGTTTACCCAAAACATGCGATTTTGGGGATCAAGCCTATTGCCTAGAGGATGTTTAAATTTAGGATTACAGTCAAAAATGAGCACATTTTCGTCCAGTCGAGGCGCAAAAAGCGGAGTTATGCAGCGCATAATGAGCATTTTTGGAACGGCGTAAATCAAGACTTAGGCGGAGCCATTTTGGGACAAGCAAAAATTTTTAAACATACTCTCAAACCTACTTTCCCATGATGATGGAACCAGCTCAATCGGAACAGTCCCTGGTGCAGGCCCTCAAAGCAGGCAACAAGGCCGCCATTGCCCGACTGTACGACTCCTATTCGGCGGCTTTGTACGGCATCATTAGCCGTATTGTGGTCTCTGAAAACCTGGCCGAAGAGGCGTTACAGGATACCTTTGTGAAAATTTGGAACAACATCGAATCTTACGATGCTGGCAAGGGTACCTTGTTCACCTGGATGCGCCGCATTGCCCACAACACCTCCATCGACATGTTGCGGCAAAAGGATCGCCAACCCAGTGGAATGACCCTTGATGGAAATGAAGGCCATATCGACGCCCAATTTCAAAACAGCATCGCGGTAGATACCATCGGGGTTCGGCACTTGCTGGAGCGCTTGCGGCCCGAATACCAGCAAGTAATCGACATGCTCTATTTTCAGGGCTATACGCAACAGGAGGTTTCAGACGAACTCAGTATTCCCCTGGGCACGGTAAAGACCAGGACCCGCGCAGCCCTCAATGACTTGCGCAAACTCTTTGCGACCATCATCGTGCTTTTACTGATCCTAAGCTGGCTGTCATGAACACACAAGAATACATCACATCGGGCATTTTAGAAGACTACGCCCTTGGCCTGTTGGGCCCACAGGAAACGAAGGAGGTGGAATGCCTGTCCTCGATTTATCCTGAAATCCAGGAACACTTGCGTCAGCTAGAAGGTGCACTCGACCGTTATGCCCAAGCCAAAGCGGTCCAACCCAAGCCCGAGTTGCGCGGAAATATACTGGCTGCCATCGACCAATTGCCGCCTAAGAGACAGCAAAATGAAACGCCCATTGTACCCTTGGTAACGCAGGAGGCGAAAATCCGTAGCATTCGACCTTACCAGTGGGCAGCAGCGGCTTCAGTGGTATTGGCGCTGGCTTGTTTGGCCCTGTATTTCAGCACCCGTCAAACCCAACAGGAAACTTTGGCCCAATTGGAGCAAATCAAAAGCGAAAACGAACAACTCGCCGATAATTACCAGGCCATCAGGTCGGCTACCCGAGTGGAATTGAAAGGCTTGGAGACCAAAGACCCTGAGGCCCTAGTGACCCTTTTTTGGAACAAACAATCGCAGGAAGTGCGCATTGAGGTGAATCAATTGCCTGCTACAGCTGCCGACAAGCAGTACCAACTCTGGGCCCTGGTAGACGGCAATCCCGTCGATTTAGGGGTTTTTGACCTGGTAAATGGCCTGCAAGTGATGAAAAACATTCCCAAGGCCCAGGCTTTTGCCATTACCCTGGAGAAAAAAGGCGGCAGTCCTGCGCCGACCTTGAGCGAGATGTATGTGCTGGGGAATGTGTAACTTGTGGGATTTGTTTGCCTCAAGCATGATTTCCAGGGTTGGGCCGCTTCGCGCTTGCGAGCGCAGGATGTGGTTCATAAAAACCATGAAAATCACAAGACTTTATGTACAATTAAATTAATTGGCCATAAAGTCTACGGATCATACCCTCAACAACTCCTCCCAACTGGTTGTAAATCGTTTTGAGCGTTGAGCGGATTTCATTTTCCAGTCTTGCTGGGTACCGCAAGCCAGGAAAAAGACCTTATTCCACCCCATTTTCTGATTGATTGCATCCATTGTTTTCATGAGCTGTGCCGATTGCAAGGTTTTCTGCTCGTCCACAAAAAGATTGGTTTGCAGTTGGTTTTCGGGGCTGAGCGCGGAGGCCATCACGCCTGCTTTTTTGTAGCGATGCCCTTCCTTAAACAAGCTTTTGGCTGCAATCACCGACCAAGTGATCAGCTCATTAGTATTGGAGGTGGCATGAGGGAGCTCAATGGTTTTGGAAAAACAGAGTTGGCCTTCAGCCCTTTTGTTTCCGAACTGGTTATTTTTGAATTGGTTTAGCATCAAAAAGACGGTGATCGCGCTGGTGTGCTGTTTGTAGCGCCTCAATTTTTCCCCTAACCTGGTAGCGTAGCTGGCCACCGCTTCACATAGCTCTGCAAGGGCAAAAACGTCTTTGGAAAAAGAGCGGGAAACGATCATGTTTTTTCGCTGCTCAAGGGGAGGCTCCAGGCCATAGCAAGGAAAGCCTTTCAACTCCTTCAGCAAACGCAGGCCGACTACTCCAAACTCTTTTCGCATCCAGCCCTCCGGCAACTCGGCCAACTCGGCAACGGTCTGAACGCCTGCGGCATTGAGCTTGCGTTGATAAGCCGCGCCCACGCCCCACAATTCATCAATCGGCAGGGTTTTGAGTTTTGCATCATCGGGATGGAGCAGGTAAACGCCGCTGGTGGTTTGTTTTTTGGCGATGTGGTTGGCGAGTTTGGCCAGGGTTTTACTGGGGGCCATGCCCACCGAAACCGGGATTCCTGTTCCCCGCAGGATGAGTTGGCGGATGTTTGAGGCGTAAGTACAATAGTCTCCTGCCGTATGTTGCTTAAAATCCAACTTGAGAAAAGCCTCGTCGATGGAGTAAACTTCAATCTCTGCGCAGTTTTCCTGGAGCAGGTTCATCACCCTTTCCGACATGTCTCCGTACAGCGCGTAATTGCTGGAAAAAACTGCCACCTTGTTTTGTTGCACCAAGCTCCGGACTTTAAAATAAGGCTCGCCCATGCCAATGCCAAGGGCTTTGGCTTCATTGCTGCGGGCCACTACACAACCATCGTTGTTGGAAAGCACGATGATGGGTTGGTTGATCAACTTTGGATTGAAAACCCGTTCACAGCTCGCATAAAAATTATTGCAATCGACCAGTCCGAATAAGTTCATGGTAAGGGAGTTTCTAAATAAAAATATACCCAAATTGCAAGTTCATGGTTTCACCTTAACCTTCTCGTAGTTGAAATGTTGAAGGGTTGAAATGTTGAAAAGAGCCACTTGAAACGCTGCAAAAGCAAATTGGATTGGGCTATCTTATTTTTTGCATAGCCCCTAAAAGTTTAGGGCGGTGGTTTTGTTACCGAAATGGGAACGACGTAAACTTTTACAACTCATAAGGTTTGTGGATGACGTTGGTCACCACTCCCCAAATGGTCGCCGGGTGCTCGCTGGAAATTTCGATGGGCTTGTAGCTGGGGTTTTCGGGCTTGAGGTAAGATCGATTAGGTGTTTTGACGAAGCGCTTGACCGTAAATTCGCCCTCGATCAGCGCAATGACCACGTCCTTGGACTTGGGCTCTAGGGAGCGGTCTACAATCAGAATGTCATCAGGGTAAATACCCGCGCCGGTCATGGAACTACCCGCCACCCGTACAAAAAAAGTTGCGGAGGGGTTTTTGATGAGGTAGCGATCCAAGTTGAGCCTTTCTTCAATGTAGTCGTCAGCAGGCGAGGGAAAACCTGCCGCAACAGCTCCAAAAAAAGGCAGGTCGGTGCGAATAGATTCAATAGGAATGACGGGCACCTTCCATGTGCCATCCGGTGTTGTACTCATAGCATGTTTTTTGTTGCTCAGCATGTTTTGTAAAACAATTTGAAGCAAAATAAAACAAGCTTCAACTAAAATCAAACGAAGTGTTTGTATTTATTTCGTATCCATTTGTACAAAAAATGATATGCCGGAGCATGGAAAGGGTATGCTCCGGCATATTGGGATGAAACAGCCTGGTATTTTTAGCCTACAAATTCCCCCTCTTCAACTCCCCCACCGCAAAATCCGCCGCCCGGGCCGTCAAGGCCATGTAGGTGAGCGATGGATTCACACAAGAAGCTGAGACCATACAAGCACCGTCGGTCACGAAGACGTTTTTGCAGGCGTGGATTTGGTTGAATTGGTTGAGGACGGAGGTTTTGGGGTCGCGGCCCATGCGGGCGGTGCCCATTTCGTGGATACCCAGGCCCATGTGATTTTTGTTGTCGAAAGTGCTGATGTTTTTGAAACCAGCGGCTTCGAGCATTTCGGCCCCTGAAATGAGGATGTCGCGGCGCTGGGCCAGTTCATTTTCGCTGAACGCGGCGTCGAAAACGATCTGCGGGATGCCCCACTGGTCTTTTTTCTCCGGATCGAGGTACATGCGGTTGTTGGGATCGGGCAGGATTTCGCCAAAACCCGTGAAGCTGATCGACCAGCCACCAGGCTCGCTGAGACCTTTTTTGAAGTCGGCCCCAAAACCGTCCATGCCGATGCCCCGGTTCCAGCCAGCACGGCTTGCGCCGCCTTGGTAGCCAAACCCACGCATATAGTCCTTGCGCTTGTCGTTGCCGATGTTGCGGAAACGCGGGATATACAGGCCCGTGGGTCGCGAGCCAAAGTAGTAATCGTCTTCAAACCCCTCAATCGTAGCGCTGGCACCTGAGCCCAGGTGGTGGTCCATGACGTTGCGGCCTACCTGGTCGCTGTCGTTGCCCAGGCCATTGGGAAAACGCGCCGATTTGGAACCGAGCAGCAGCGCCGCCGAGTTCATCGCACCCGCGGTGACGAAAATGATTTTGGCAAAATATTCGGTCACGGAGCGATCAAGCTGGTCGATTACCCTTACGCCTACGGCTTTTTGTTTTTTCTCATCGTAAATCAGCTCCGACACGATGGCATTGTGCCGCATCGTCAGGCGCTTGGTGCGCATGGCCGCCGGAATCGCCCCGGCCAATGAGCTGTAATAGCCTCCAAACGGACAGCCCCGCACACACTTGTTGCGGGTTTGGCAGGAGCCCCGGCCCAAGGCCGTGTGCTGCGGCTGTGCCTCCGACAAGTTGGCGATGCGACCGATGGTGACGCGGCGATTGAGCTTTTTCATCATCGCATCCTTGAAATAGACCTCCGGCGGCAACATGGGCATGGGCGGCAGAAATTCGCTGTCGGGGATCACATCATCCCAGCCTTCTTTTTGGCCGCTGATGCCTACGAATTTCTCGACGTAGCTGTACCAAGGGGCCAGGTCATTGTAGCGGATGGGCCAGTCGATTCCGACGCCTTCTTTGGCATTGGCTTCGAAGTCGCCGGGATTCCAGCGGTAAGACTGGCGGCCCCAGTGCATGGATTTTCCGCCAGTGTGGTAAGCCCGAATCCAGTCAAAAGGCCGCTTTTCGATGAAAGGGTTTTGCTTGTCGTTGGTGAACAAGCCGCCAACATCTTCACTGACCAACGAGCCGTAAAAACGCACATTGGACCAGTATTCCTCCGCCGAGTTGATTGGGGTGCGGCCCCGGTGCTCAAATTCCCAGGGATTTTTACCCGCTGTGCTGTAGTCGGTGATGTGCTTGACCTCGCGGCCGCGCTCCAGCATGAGCACTTTCAGGCCCTTTTCGGTCAGTTCTTTGGCGGCCATACCGCCCGTCATGCCTGAACCGATGACGATGGCGTCGAAGCGATTGGCTTTTTGGGCATTGATATTGATGTTTTCCATTTTCTTCTTGCACTGATCAATAAACAATGAATTTCTGCCCCGGCTTCAGTTTCGTGGCCTGGAATTTACCCGGTGTAGGGTGGTACTCAAAGGAGGCTTTGATGCCTTGTTCCGAGGTGAAATAGCCCAGTAAAGTCAGTTCTTTGAGCAAGCGCCAAAAAGGCAAAACGGGCCGATCTGGCACAAAAATGGGGTTGCCCCGACTGGCCATTTCTTCGCTGTAAGCCTTCATCAAGGGCTTGTTGTCTTGCTGCAATTGGAGGAGGATTTCCTTCTTTTGCTCTGCACTTTTTTGCAAAAAACCTTGTTTTGTCAAGTTTTGCAAACCCCGTGTGAATACCGCTTGCTCCCGTGGGTAGTAGCAATCCTTGAGCATCATTTCGATGAAAGCAGGCACGCCAGCATCTTTGGCTCCAGGCGTATCGGTACGAGGAATGATCATTTCACTCAGCTCAGCAAGCAAGGCTTGCTCTAGGCTTGAAAGGCTGAAATCGGCTTCCTGCAAGGGCATTTTGCCCTCCCAACGCTCCAATGCCAGCAAGGTAGGTCCCGAAAAAGCGCCGCCCAGCAAAAGGGCGACTCTGTTGAGTGCTTCTCTTCTTTCCATGGCGCGTTAAAGGTTGCGTTTTTTCAATTCCTTGATGGCGTAATCGGCTGCACGGGCGGTAAGGGCCATGTAGGTCAAAGACGGGTTTTGGGTAGCAGTTGAGGTCATACAAGCCCCATCAGTCACAAACACGTTTTTGCAATGGTGCAACTGGTTCCAGCCATTGAGCAGTGATGTTTTGGGGTCTTTGCCCATGCGTGCGCCGCCCATTTCATGGATGTCGAGCCCTGGGGTGCGGTTGGAATCGTAGGTCCTGATGTTTCTGAAGCCCGCTTTTTCGTACATCTCGGTCAGTTGCTCGAAGAAGTCCTTGGTCATGGCCACATCGTTTTGGTCGTAATCCACCGAGATGCGTAGTTGCGGAATACCCCAGGGATCGCGCTGGTTTTTGTCGAGGGCCACGTAGTTGCTTTCCTTGGGAATGGTTTCGCCCATCATGTGCGAGCCCACGTTCCATACCGGATTGTGCTTGGAGTTGAGCAAATTGGCTTTCAAATCTGCGCCCCAGCCACTTTGGTCTTCGTACTTGCCCCGATAAGCGCCAAACCCGGAGGCGTAGCCCCGCAAGAAGTCGGTTTCTTGCTTGAACACGTTGCGGAAACGCGGGATGTAGCCACTGTTAGGGCGATTGCCTGCGGTGGTTTTGTCCAAAAAGCCTTCATATTCGGCGTTGATGCCAGCGCGGTAGTTGTGGAAGGCGATGAACTTGCCCAGCAGGCCGTTGTCGTTGCCTAGGCCATTGGGGAAACGATTGGAAGTGGAGTTGAGCAAAACCAGGTTGCTGTTCAAAGCCGAGGCATTGAGGAAGATGATTTTGGCATAAAATTCTTCCATTTGCTTGGTGTTGGCGTCGATGATGCGCACGCCCACGGCTTTTTGTTTTTGCTCATCGTAAATGATCGAATGCACTACGGAATGTGGGCGCAAGGTCATTTTGCCCGTTTTGGCCGCCCAGGGCAAAGTGGAGGCATTGGCGCTGAAGTAGCCACCCAGTGGGCAACCCCGCTCGCACAAGGTCCGGTTGGCGCACTTGCTGCGGCCTTGCTCCAGGTGAATAGGCTGGGGTTGGGTGATGTGTGCACAACGGCCAATGATCATGGGTCGAGCCCCAGCATAGGCTTTTTTCATCGCATCGCTGAAGTGCTGCTCCACACAGTTCAGTTGGTGGGGGGGCAAAAACTCCCCGTCGGGTAGTTGTGGCAGCCCATCAAGGTTGCCGCTGATGCCTGCAAAACGCTCCACGTAGCTGTACCAGGGTGCCAGGTCGGAGTAGCGAATGGGCCAATCCACTGCAAACCCATCGCGGGCTGGTCCTTCAAAGTCAAATTCGGACCAACGCTGGGTTTGGCGGGCCCAAAGCAGGGATTTGCCCCCGGTTTGGTAGCCGCGAATCCAGTCGAAAGGTTTTTCCTGCACGTAGGGATGCTCGGCGTCTTTCACAAAAAATTGGGAAGTGGCTTCGCCATAGGCATAACATTTGCTTACGACCGGGTTGTCTTTGGTCAAAGCAGTGGGTGTTTGGCCGCGGTGAGGCAATTCCCAGGGTTGTTGCATGGCTGTGGGGTAATCTTCTACGTGCTTTACTTCCCGGCCACGTTCCAGCACCAGGGTGCGCAATCCTGCGCCAGTGAGTTCTTTGGCCGCCCAGCCCCCACTCATTCCTGATCCGATGACAATGGCGTCGTAGCTGCGGCGTTTTTTAGCTTCGATATTGAGATTTGACATGATTTTTTCTTTTAGAGTATGTTAAAAATTTTTTGCTTGTCGTAAAACGGCCCAATTTCGCCTACTCTTCGTTAGGAAAATGCTCATTATGCGCAGCATAATTCCGCTTTTCCCACTTCGATTAGTCAAAATTTGACTCATTTTTCGACTAAACCTCCAATATTTAAACACACTCTTAACTTTAAATTTGGCAATGGGGATTTTACAGGAGCGGTTCGACGTCATGTTGGAAATCCGTGAAAATCCGTTCTATCCGTTTTGTCCGTGTTCCCAATCTAGCACCGCGTAGCGGGGCAAGGCACTTGCCGATGCTTACAAATTTTCTACAGTGGCTCCATTACGCCTTTACAGGCACACAACCATCATAAAAACCCGGGGCCATTTGATAACCTTTGAGTTTGGTCATCACGAACTCAGAACTGAGGTAACCCCTGATCGTCAGGTTTTTGACCATGCGGGCAAAACTTTTGGTATCCAGGTCGTCTGACTCGGCCATTTTGCTCAATACCGCCAAGCGTTGTTCAGGCGTACTTTTGAGGAAAGATTGGGCCTGGTTTTTTTGGCTCAATTGCTCCACCGTTTGTAGGCCCTTGGCAAATACATCGCGGCTTTTTTGATCGTAGCAATCGGCGAGAACCACGCTGATGAAGCGCTGCACTTCCAGTTCTTTGGCTCCTGGAGTGTCCGTTTTGGGAATGATGCTTTCGACGATTTCAGCCAACAGCGTCTCTTGCAAACTGGAAAGCTGAGTGGGGTGAATGGAAAGCGCGCCGGGTGTCCATGCTTCAGCCCAGGCGGGTAAAACCAGCATGCCGCCCAAGGTGGCGGCCATGCCTTTGACCAATTGTCTTCTTTTCATGCGATCTTGGGTTTATAAACACGCTTCGTCAAGTTTTACGCATGGTGTAGGATTTATGCATATGACTTGACGGAGCAAACTAGACAGTGCTGCAAATTACAAAAGGAATTGAAAATATAAACCGAAAATCGCTGAATAGCTGGTCCTAGTTTTCTTGTTTTGTCAGCGGCACGGTAATCATCACCGTGGCGCCATGCCCCGGTTGCGAATCCCAAGTGACTTGCCCACGCAGGTATTCGACGCGGTAGCGGATATTGCCTAGGCCATTGCCGGGCTTGAGGGTGTTGGGGTCGAAACCCTGACCATTGTCTTCTACGCTGATGTCGATTTTATCAGGATCGTAAAAAACCTGTACATCGACCTGGGTAGCTTTGGAGTGTTTGATGGCATTGTTCAGCAGCTCTTGCACTACCCGGTAAAGCATAGAAGAGGATTCGGGTGACAAGACGGGCTCCTCGCCATAATGCTGAAAATTGAAGTCAATGCCAGGTTGGGCCCTTTGGCTTTTGGTCGCCAAATCTTCCAGTGCTACCGTGAACCCAAATTTGGTCAATGCATAGGGCTGGAGGTTATTTGATACTACTCTGGTTTCGCTGCATGCCTCGTCGATGTATTGCTTAAGTGGATCGATAAATTCCTCGGTGTTACTGGCTGGTATTTTGTTGCTGTTGGCTTCAACAAAATGCTTGATCCGCGACAGCATAGCACCCAGGCCATCGTGCAACTCACGCGCAGTACGGTGGCGTTCTTTTTCCTGGGCATCCACCAGGTTGCGGGTGTTTTCGTACTCCAATTCACGAATCCGCTGCTGGTCGATAATTTTTTGTTGCTTGTTGATGGTTTTATCACGTTTGCGGCCTTTGAATAGCGAGAAAGCCAGCAGGGCCAATGCCAACGCCAACAAACCAACTACGAGAAGGAAAGTGTTTTGCCGTCGTTTGTTTTTTTGGAGCTCTGTCCTATCGCGCTCTGTATCATCTAGTTTTCGCTCGTCATCTAGGTAGCGGGCACTGCTGAGGGCATCGCGATTGGCGGAGAGGTGGCGGCTGCGGTAAGCTTCTTTGTAATAACGGGTGGCAGCTTCATATTGCCCCAAAGACTGATAACATTCTGCAATCGGCAGGGAGATGTTGTACAATCGAGGGCGTTTTTTGTAAGAGCGGGTAAGCCTTAAGCCCTCTTCGAGGTACTCCAGCGCCTGGCGGGCTTGTTTGTTGTTTTTTAAAATCAAGCCTTTTAATACACTTGCATCTGCGGCGATATCTCCAGCATTTAATCCTTTGGCCAATTCCAGGCTCAGGTCGATCACCTGTAAGGCTTCCATGGAGCGCTGCATGGTCATGAGTTGTTGGGCCTGGAGTACATAGGCCCGGGCCAAGAGCTCATGGCCTTCTATTTTTTTACAACGCTGCGCAATTTTGTCGATGCGCTGGTACATGCTTTCTGCTTCTTTTTGACGCTTTTGGGCGTCAACTTCATTGCCTAATTTGTCTTCTTCTTTGTCAAAAGGGTTGTCGATTTGGGCTTTGAGCAATGCCAGCTCAGCATCAATCGCCCCCGATACATTGCCTGCCTTTTCATGGGCAAGCATTGCTTTGTGGTAATAATTGATGGCCAATTTGCGGTAAATGGGGTCGGCATCGTAGTTGTCTCCGATGAGTTTATTGACCCGCCCAATGTTTTTCTGGTCATTGAGGGTTTCAAAATACCCTAGCGCTTTGGTGTAATGTTCTACCGGATAGCGGCCCGGACCAAAAACGCGGAAATTATAACGTGCTTCGGCCTCTTCACACCAAGCCAAGCCGCGCAGATTGTTTTGCTTTTTGTAATCTTGCGCGAACACATCAATTTCTTCAGGAGTATAATTGATGCTGTCTGCAATTGATTTTGGTGGGGATTGGGCGCACAAGGCATGGTGTAGTAGACACAACAAGATTATTCCCCGGAAGAAGGGATTAAAGAGAAGGCATTTGTTAAAGTAAAAGTTCATATTCAATAGCCTGTTTGATGAGTGCAGCGGTGTTTTGTACGCCAAACTTGGTCAGTAAACTACTCCGGTGAAACTCTACGGCTTTGATGGTCACAAACAATTTATCGGCAATTTGTTGGGTCGTCAGGCCTTCGCCAATGTGGTGCAGCACTTCCTGCTCGCGGTTGGTCAGGCGCGGGCGCAGGGAATTGCGTTGTACTTTTTTGGTCTTGCCGTCGTCCTCCAACATTAAACGCATGATGTCGGGCGAATAATAAGCTTTGCCCTCGTTGACGGTGCGGATGGCGGCCAGCAACTCGTCTTTTGAGGTGTTTTTGAGCAAGTAGGCCTTGGCCCCTTTTTTGGTCATTTTCCGAACTACACTTGGCTCATCGTGCATGGTTAGGGTCACGACCTTACAGTTCGGATGTTTTTGCCCCAGGGTTTCGCTGATTTGCATCCCATCGATATCTGGCAATGAGATATCGAGTAATACGACGTCGATTTCAGTGGTCTCCATCAGCTCCAGGAAAGACTTGCCGTCGTGGCACTTGGCTACCACCTGCATGTCTTCAACTCCTGCAAACATAAACGACAAACCTTCTGCAAAAATATTATGGTCATCAACAATGGCAATCCGGATCATAGCGAGATACTCTGGTACAGCTGTTTTAAAGCATGATTCCCTAGGGGCAAGGAATAACAATACGCCCCAAAGTAGACTTTAAAACGTAATTTTCGAGCAGAAGTTACAAAAAATAGTGGAGATGGGGAGAGATTTTGTAATTACTCACTTTTTGCATCATTCAACTACTGATCAAGAAATACCCAATATGCGAGTTCTTTACTCGAAATTGCTGAATTTTAAAGTGAGCGTTAACTTCTGAAAACTTCGGAGAAGTTTTTATAGCTGCGATTTTTATGGTGAACATGCAAGTGTTTATGACCGCGAAGCGGGCCGATTCTAAAATTCTTTCAAATTCTGGTTTACCAAATATTGGTCAACGTCCTGTAAGTAATTCTTCAATTCTGTAATTCTGAAAATTCTGGTTTAGACTAAAATTCTGGTTTAGACAAAAAACACCTCGCTTGATTATCGAGATCGCTTTTCTCCGAAGTTTTCAGTAACTTAGTGAGCGTAAAAAAATAAGGTGGACAGATCTGGGTTTTGCGAAAAAAGATGAACAACTGGATGAGTGATGTGCCTGAATAGGCTCAGTATCCCGGACTGAGGCCTAAGAAACTGCTAAACCACCCTGCAGGCATAAAACGGTTTCTAAGGTTTCAAGAAGCTAGTGGTTACAAATACCCCCTAGGTTCCAGGCAGACTATTCGGCTTTGTAGTAAGGCGAGAGGAGGGAAAATAGTGGACTATTTGACCGACGAACAACGCAGCTACGGAGGCAAAGAGCCCGTGGAACTTGGGGCAGATTTACAATTTGGACCACTAGAGGTGTTTTCGTTCCAATTTCACGTTTAAACAAATCCGAAATTCAAAACGGAAAACTGAAAGGGGTGCGGCTCCGATCTGATGTAAAAAGTCAAGCTTTTCCATAGCTATTTGATCACAGCCCTTGATTTTTTTATTTCTTTTTTTGTCAAGCTCACGTTTCGCGTAAATAAAAAATAAGAAAATGAAGTAAAAACCTGCTTTTATTTTGTTTGTGCTCAATATGTAGGGTGA
This sequence comes from Chitinophagales bacterium, assembly GCA_013299105.1. GTDB lineage: Bacteria > Bacteroidota > Bacteroidia > Chitinophagales > Saprospiraceae > Haliscomenobacter. The sequence goes on from JAAFJY010000055.1 coordinate 14,572, forward strand.
AAAGAAATTTAATTTTCAATTGACATTTTAACAAATGTTAAAAACCCCGATAAGGAAATTTTATCCTGATTTTGACCTATAAAAATCCGGATTATTGGGCAGAAAAGCAGTCATTTTCATTTTTGTTAAAATTTTGCGCGAAACTTAAGGGTCAAGAAAAAAAGAAAAAGGGCTTTATTTTGAAAACCAATACATTAGACTTTGATGTACTTTTTTCGTTCAAAAGTACATCAAAAGGAAGCCACACCCACTGAAAGTCCCCTGATCAGGCGAATTCTACCAGCGAGTGCCACTCAAAACAACCATTACTCATCACCAGCGCTTCAAAAATCAACCTTACAGTTGCCCTTTAAAACCATCCAGTTCCATACCCCAAAAACGGCCAGGGAATACCCGCTAAAATCAGGATCAAGCCAATGAAGTAAAACCAAAAAGTGGTTTTAAACTTGCCAGTATCATTCACATTGCGCTTGGCTTTGCTGTACCCGATGGTGATCAAAACCAAGGCAAGGATCATCAGACTAAGGTGCTCAACGGTAAAAAAACGGGTGGCTTTGTCACCCATGGCTGCGGCCATGTCGCCAAAGTTGACGCGAGGACTGATGAAGTACAAACCCAAACCAATGACGAATTGCAAGTGAGAAAAGATCAATGCCAACAGTCCTTTGCGCTTGTCGGAAGAATCATAAGCAGCGCCAGAACGCCATTTGCTGAATGCATTGGCAATGGCGAGGACCAAAAAAATCAATACCAGCCAACGGAGGCCAGAGTGAGCATGAACGAGCATCGGATACATAAGAACAAAACAATATTGATAAACAATTCCCTTGAGGGATGAATTAACGGCCAATATGTACCAACAAAACTGAAATATCAGAAGGCGAAATGCCGCTGATGCGGCTGGCTTGACCAATGGTGCGCGGGCGCATACGGCTCAATTTTTCGCGGGCTTCTGAGGAGAGTGAGGGCATGGTGTGGTAGTCCAAATCTTCCCAGAGGCGAACTTCCTCCAAGCGATTCATCTTGTCCACCATCTCCTGTTCCTTGCGGATATACCCCTCGTACTTGAGGTTGATTTCCGCCAGGTCAACAAATTCTTGCTCATACTGTTGCAAAAATCCGTCGAGATTAGGCAAAATAGCCCTCAGTCCAGCCAAGTCGATATTTGGTCGGATCAGCAAACCGTCCAGTTTCACTTTTTGGCGCAAGGGCGAACTTTCCATTTTTTCAAGGTACTGATTCACCTGATCGGGTTCCACGCTTTGCTTGGCCAAGTAGTTGACGATGGCTTTTGCTGCGCCAAGTTTGGACTGCACCCTGGCCATGCGTTCTTCTGCACCACGCACGCCCAGTTTAAGGGCCAGCGGGGTCAGGCGTACGTCAGCATTGTCTTGGCGCAACAGGATTCGGTATTCGGCCCTCGAAGTGAACATGCGGTAAGGCTCTTGGGTGCCTTTGTTCACCAGGTCGTCGATCAATACGCCGATGTAACCCTCGGAGCGTTTGATGATCAGCGGCGCTTCTTCATTGATGGCTAGGTGAGCGTTGAAACCAGCGATCAAACCCTGACAAGCGGCTTCTTCGTAGCCGGTGGTGCCGTTGATTTGACCAGCAAAAAACAGGTTTTTGACCAAACGCGTCTCCAGAGTCAGCTCCAATTGGGTGGGCGGAAAGTAATCGTACTCGATGGCATAGCCCGGACGGAACATTTTTGCGTTCTCAAAACCCGGAATCAACTTCAAAGCCTTGTATTGCACATCCTCAGGCAATGAAGAAGAAAAGCCGTTGACATAAATCTCGCAAGTATCCCAGCCTTCAGGTTCTACAAAGAGTTGGTGGCGGTCTTTGTCGGCAAAGCGGTTAATTTTGTCCTCGATCGAGGGGCAATAGCGCGGCCCCAAACCCTGGATGCGCCCATTGAACATCGGGGAGCGGTCAAAACCCGTTTGCAACGCCTCGTGTACCTTGTCATTGGTATAAGTGATGTGACAAGGCAGCTGTTTGGTCAATTTTGGCGTATCAGTGTACGAAAACTGGGCTGGGTTCTCGTCGCCAGGCTGCTCGGTCATGGCTTCGTAGTTGAGGCTGCGGCCATCCAAGCGGGGTGGAGTACCCGTTTTCATACGCCCAGCCTCAAAGCCCAGCTCAATCAGTTGCTCGGTAATGCCACGGGCCGCACTTTCGCCTGCACGGCCACCACCCAATTGTTTTTCACCAATGTGGATGATTCCATTCAGAAATGTGCCATTGGTCAAAACTACCGCACGCGCCGGAATTTCCAGACCCATGCCAGTGACCACGCCACGTACAATGCCGCCGCGCACCACCAATCCGGTCACCATGTCCTGCCAAAAATCCACATTGGGGTGTTCTTCCAGCATATTGCGCCATTTGCGCGCAAACAACATGCGGTCTGATTGTGCCCGAGGGCTCCACATGGCAGGGCCTTTGCTCATGTTGAGCATGCGAAACTGCACCATCGTGTGGTCGGTCACGATACCCGAATAGCCCCCCAATGCGTCGATCTCGCGCACGATTTGTCCTTTGGCCACGCCACCCATCGCTGGATTACAAGACATCTGGGCGATGGTTTGCATGTTCATCGTCACCAGGCATACTTTTGACCCCAAATTGGCGGCGGCCACTGCTGCCTCACAACCGGCGTGTCCGGCTCCCACTACCACTACATCGTATTCAGGAAACATAAGTCCTTTCTATTTTGTCAGCATTGCTGTATTTGTTTGCCCAAGAACGCTTGAATTCATCAATTTGTTCCCCTTGCAAAACAGGTTTGGTACCTGATCTCCCGCTGATGAATGAGCATGATTTTCACATTTCACCTGCTCACTTGCAAATCCTGGCAAAAGAATTGCATTATTTTGCCAGGATCTGCAAGCAACTGCAAAGATAAAAAACTATCCCACAGTCGATTAATTCGCAAGGATTGGTTTTTTCAAGCAAAAATGTCACAATTTCGCCATGTAATTATCGAGGACGATCAAGTTCAGCACGGAAGTGAAGTAACAAAATTGGCGATGTGAAAAATATAGAATGCTGATAGTCAAATTTTTACCTTCTCGTTGGGCTTGTCGAAATTTACTTTTACTCAATTTTTTTTGCAGCTTCGTGTTGGTTTTTTATTCATAAAATCCTCGCATGTTTGAATCGCTGATAACACGTAATACAATCCAAATGAAAACACTGTTTACAAACCACAACCGTGGGCATGTAAAGGAGGAGCGATCACTATCGACACTACTACTGTTTAAGCCCCGACGCAGAATCGTCAAATGCATCCCCTCTTTGCTTCTTTCTCTGTTCATCCCCTTCCCTTTCCAAATGCCAAAGACAGACCAAAGTACAGTGGTTACCATCTGTGCTAGTCATCTTCATTTACCCTCCCAATTGATGATGGTTTGTCAAATGATTCGTCCTTCGATCATCGTCCAGGCTACTTGAAATTGATCATCTAATAACACCAAATCAGCATCTTTACCCGCTGATATGGAGCCCTTCATGTGCCCAATATCGAGTACAGTTGCGGGATTGAGCGTTGCCATGCGGATGACTTCGTGCAATTGAGCCGAAGTATTTTCTGCAAAAATCTGTACAGCTCGGTTCATCGTCAGGCGACTACCTGCCAAGGTGCCATCCGGCAAGAAACAAGCCCGATCAGTGACCTCAACAAGGCGGTCGAAAAAATGGAACGATGACAGGTCTGTACCAGCCGGGCCCAGCGCATCTGTAACAATGCAGATGCCCGGTGCTCCTTTGCAGCGGTAAGCCAATTCCAGCCCTACTGGATGAACATGCACCCCATCGGCAATGATTTGTACCATTGCCCGATCGTCACTCAAAAAAGCGCCCGCCGCTCCGGGTGCACGGTGCGAAAATCCCGTCATGGCATTGAACAAGTGGGTGCAAATCCTCACCCCACGGTCAATCCAGCTTTTGGTGGTATCAAAATCAGCTTCCGAATGCGCAAAGCTGGGTACTACCCCTTGTGCTTGCACGTAAGGAATCACTTCATCGGCCTGGTTTAATTCTGGCGCAATCGAGAGCAATTTGATTCGTCCACCACTGGCGTCCTGCCAATTTTGAAACAGCTCAATACTTGGCGTTTGCAGCCATTCTTGTAAGTGCGCGCCACGTTTTCCCACGCTTAAAAAACAACTTTCGATGTGGATGCCCAATACATTCGCAGCACCAGGCTCCGTTTCAGTTTTTTCCAAGTAGCCAACAATGGCCCTCAATGCCCTGTCAATCACGGGCAATTCAGCTGTCACAGTAGTGAGCAATACCCCCGTAGTGCCGTGTTTGGCATGGGTGCGCAGAATGGTCGCAATGGCCTCCTCCGTGCCATCAATCACAGTGCTTCCGCCCCCACCATACAAGTGCAAATCAATGAACCCGGGACTCAAGAGTTTACCCCCGGCATCTAATATTGCTATGCCCGCAGGTAAGGTCTCGAATGCACCCGGTGTCCAAGCTTTGATTTTTCCTGCTTCTACCCACACACTTCCATTGGGAATGATTTGATTGGGCAGCGCAAGTTGGGCATTGATGATGACACAGGACGGCATGGTTTATTTTTTGAACACAAAATAGACCGCCAGCACCAAACAACAAAATGCGACAAAATGATTCCAGCGCAAAGCCTCCTGTTTGAAGAACAATAAGGTAAAAACCGCAAAAACACTCAGTGAAACCACTTCTTGGATGACCTTGAGCTGTAGCAAATCATAAGGCCCGCCATGCATTTTGTGGCCATAGCGATTGGCGGGTACTTGTAGGCAATATTCAAAAAAAGCAATGCTCCAACTGAGTAAAATGACGCCCCACAAACCCCAGGCCTCTGCTGCTTTGAAGGGCTTGAAGCGCAAATGCCCATACCAGGCCAAGGTCATGAATGCGTTGGACAAAATAAGTAAAATGATGGTTTGTAGTCCTTTCATGGTGGTTAAAAGTTGAAATGTGGAAGGTTGAAATGTTGAAAAGTGAAGGCTAAAAGTAGTGGTGATTTTGATCTCAACAAAAACGTAACTATCCACTCGGCTGGATAGTTACCCAAAAACTAACGAGGTTATTGCCAAAGGTTTTCTTACAAATTGAGTTCAAATTGCTTTTTTGAAAACAATTTGGTATTTTTTCATTCAATATGCTTGCATGAAATAAAAAACTGCGTATCTTGCAGTTCGATTTAGCCCACGAATTATCACTCACACCCTTTTTTGTGCTTGTTTTAAAAGCCGTACCCTGGTATCATTTTATTCAACGACTCTTTGAGTTGGAGTATTGATTCACCTCAAAGATGAGCCCATGTCCTCACTTCAATCAAACCCACAACTCGAACTAGCGTTCGAATACGTTCAAAACACCAACAAAAATGTTTTCCTGACGGGTAAAGCTGGTACAGGGAAAACCACTTTTTTGCGCCAGTTGAGACAAAACTCCCATAAGCGCATGGCGGTGGTGGCTCCTACAGGTGTAGCGGCCATCAATGCTGGTGGGATGACTATTCATTCCTTGTTTCAATTGCCTTTTGGACCCTATTTGCCTGAAAGCAATGCGCTAGACCCTACTCGCCAACGCCGTTTTACCAACGAAAAAATCCGCCTCATCAAAAGCCTGGACTTGCTAGTCATCGATGAGATCAGCATGGTCAGGGCCGACGTATTGGACGGGATAGATGAGGTTTTGCGCCGCTACCGCGACCGGTTCAAACCCTTTGGAGGTCTGCAATTGCTGATGATTGGTGATTTGCACCAGTTGCCGCCAGTGGTCAAAGACGAGGAATGGGAGCTTTTGCGCGAACATTACAGCACCGCCTATTTTTTTGGCAGCCAGGCCCTGCAAAAAACAGAAGTGATCAATATCCAACTGACCCACATTTTTCGGCAATCGGACGAGACCTTCATCAACCTGCTCAACAAGGTTCGCGACAATCGCCTGGACCAAGAGGTGATGGATACGCTCAACAGCCGTTACATCGCCAATTTCCAACCTCCTCCCAGCGAGCATTACATCACGCTCACGGCTCACAACTTGAGTGCCCAAAAAATCAACCAGGAAAAACTGGCCCTAGTGAAAAGTGAGCTGCTGAAATTCAAAGCCCGCATTGATGGGGATTTCCCCGCTTTTGCCTACCCTGCTGAAGAGGTATTGGAAATCAAAATCGGGGCGCAAGTGATGTTCATGCGCAATGACCTCCGGCCCGAAAAGCGGTATTTCAATGGAAAAATCGGCAAACTAATCAAGTACGACAATGATGCACTGTGGGTAAAATGCCCCGACAGCGACGAGCCCATCGAAGTCAAAACCGCCGAATGGGAAAACATCAAATACAGCCTCAACGAAGAAAACAAAGAGGTACAAGAGGAAGTCTTGGGCACTTTCACCCAATTTCCGCTCAAACTGGCTTGGGCCATTACCATCCACAAAAGCCAAGGTCTGACTTTTGACCGCGCCATCATCGACGCCAATGCGGCCTTTGCTCATGGACAAGTGTACGTGGCTTTGAGCCGTTGCCGCAGTTTTGAAGGCATCGTGTTGCGAACCAAGATCGAGAACCGCAGCGTAAAAACCGACCAAGTGGTCCGTAATTTTTCGGAAGACGCCGAGAAAAAAGCCCCCAACGTAGCCAACCTTGATGAAGCCAAAGCTCATTTCCAGCAGAGCATGTTGGATGAGCTTTTCGACTTCAAATTCGTCAAACGAGGCCTGGAACAAGGGCAACGCCTGCAACTGGAATTCGGCACAACCTTGAAGATCACTGGCCTGGAAGCCTTTGAAACCCAATTTCTACAAAGCGAGCCCGGCATTTACCAAACCGCTGATGGATTCCGCAGGCAATTGGCGGGCTATTATGCACAGGAAGCGAATCCTGAAAAAAACAGTGCACTACAGGCTCGTTTACAGAAAGCAGGAGCTTGGTTCATTGAGCGCTTGACGGCCTTGCACGACTTGGCTCAAGCCATTCAATTCAATACCGACAACAAAGATACCAGCAAGCGCACTTTTGATTGGCTGCAAAACCTTCGCAAGGAGGTTTTTCGCAAAAAAGCCTGTTTCAACAACCTGCAAAATGGGTTTAAAGCCCAGGATTACATACGCAGCAATGCCAACGCTGAACTGGATTACTTGCAAAGCATCAAAGACGCGCCAAAAGCCAAAAAAAGCTCCTTGGAATTCAGCGCCCATCCCGACTTGATGGAAAAACTGAAAGAATGGCGCACCAAAACCGCTGACGAACACAAAGTAGAGCCTTTCCAAATCTTGCACCAAAGCATTCTGATCGATATCTGCGAAAAACTGCCCACCAAACTCAGTGAATTGAAAAAAATCAAAGGCTTGGGCGGTACCAAACTGAAAATGTTCAGCATCGACCTCCTTGAAATGGTACAAGACTATTGCGCCAACAAGGGCCTGGAAACCCAAACCAGCTTGATGTTCGAGGCAGCAATAAGCGACAAACCAGGATCAGACCAAGCAGCACCTGACAAAGCAGCCAAAACGCCCAAACCCGATACCAAGTTATTTTCTTTTGAGCTGTTCAAGAGTGGTAAATCCATCGACGAAATTGCCCATGAGCGTGGAATTACACCGGGCACAGTGACCGGACACCTGGCGCATTATGTTGAAATGGGCCAACTGGAAATCACCAACCTGGTAGAAGAATCAACCGTAAAAACCCTGAGCGAACATTGGTTGGAAAACCCGCTGCAAACCCTGACCGAGGTGCGCAACCATTTTGAAGAAGCCTACACTTATGAAGAAATCAGGCTGGTGAAAAAGCATGTCGAAGGCCTGGAAAGGGAAGTGGGTTCTTGAAAATTAGGCGGGTGGCTCCCCCCAAATCCTACACCGCGTATCCGCCAGTTTTAGCATGGTTGGAATGCGGGAGTTCCCGTGCATACTACTAACCATCATGACCGCATCTTCTATATCTATGCCAGCAGTGGTGATCCAAAGTGGATTTTGACTACCCCTGCGATAAAGTGGGATCGCCACCGCTTCCGCTGGTCGATAACGCGTTTTGGCTACACCAATGACTGGCACTTGATGCTCTAGGGCTTCATACAAATGCCAGCCGAGCCCTCCACGGTTGGGCGCTAACCACACATAGGCATCGACCAAAATGGCCTCTAGCGGAACTTTTACTCCTGCCAGTACCTTTAGGAGCCCAGGCAACTCGCGCTTGAAGAATGCGCCAGGCTGGTAAGGCTCGACACCATCGACTACAACACAGTAAGATTCCACAGCCTCAGCGCTTTCCCATTCGGCAAAACAAATGCAAGCGCATTGGGCACAGTTATCACGGTAATCAGCGTCAAGTACAGCTAACATGGCTTGTTTTTGCTGGGCAAAATACGGGATTTGAGAAAAATTCACCTTTGGATGTGACCAAAGGGCGTCAGCTTGGTCAAAAAGCAGCCAGACAAGTGCAAATTTTAGTTTTAGCGAAAATCTCTCTGAATTCTATTGTACCTTGCTGGTGAAAATATCAATTCCTCATTCAATCATTTGAAAAACTTCAGACTCATGTCCAACGTTTTCATGAACATTCTCGAGCAGCACCTCGGTGATGACAATTTCATCGACAACCTTAGCAACCAAATTGGTGGCGCAGACCGGGACCAAACCCGTTCAGCTGCCAATGGCATCGTAGCCGCTTTTTCTAACGTTATTTCTAAAAACGCTGCCTCTGAGCAAGGTGCTTCAGGTTTATTGGGCATGTTGGATACCGATCACGATGGAAGCATCCTCGACAATGTGATGGAACTGGTTGGCGGTGCCGCAAGTGGCGGTGCACAACAAAACAGCGGCCTTGCTCAAAATGGCGCAGGCATCATCAATATGCTCATGGGCGATAAGCAAGGCGGCATCATCAACATGATCAGCCAAATGAGCGGCCTGGAAAGCGGCAAAACTGGCAACCTGATGGCCATGTTGGCTCCCATCATCATGGGTGCCCTGGGAAAAAGTAAACAACAAGGCGGCCTGGATATCGGCGGCATCATGAACATGTTGCAAGGCACCCAACAGCAAGCCAGCGGCAATCCCGCAATGGACCTAATCGGCAAGTTTCTGGACAAAGACGGCGACGGCGATTTCAAAGATGACCTGCTCAGCGGCATCGGAGGCAACTTGCTCAGTGGCCTGTTTGGCGGAAAGAAGTAAGCTGGTTTTAACCCAGAAAAAAGCGCTCAAGTTGGTAAATACCCAGCTTGGGCGCTTTTTAGTAAGCGTAAAAAGACAAGGGAGCGCAAAAAAATAAGGTGGACGGGTTTTGGGCGGGTGCGGCTCCTGTTTGATGTACTTTTTTCGTTCAAAAGTACACTCACGTTCAATGTACTGAAAACTTCGAAGAAAAGCGGTCTCAATAATCAAGCATGACTTTTTTGTCTAAACCAGAATTTTCAGAATTATGAAATTACAGAATTTCTTGCATGACATTGACCAATTTTGTCTAAACCAGAATTTGAAAGAATATTCAGAATTGGCTCGCTTCGCGGGCATAAACGCCTCATATTCAGCATGAAAATCACATAATTCTCAGCTACGGAAACTTCTCCGAAGTTTTCAGCATACTTAAATTCTGAAATAGCATCTTACCTAATGTTCTTAATGAGCGCAAGTTGGGGTGTTGAGAGAGCAGAGGTAAAGACTAATGAATTGTTAGAAAATTTACCTGCGTTATGTTTTATAATTCCTAAAACATTTCAAAAATCAATCGTTGATTGCGTTGATAGTATTATCAACATAAGAAGACAAAATTTAGTAATAGAAGGTAGTGGAATTACTTTATTAGAAAAGCAAATAGATGATTTATTCTATAGAGGCTTAGAACCGACATTCCCTACCCTTAAATGCGTAAATAATATTTTTTGACGTGGTCTCCGAGTAAGTCAATGATTTTCTTTTTTTTCAGTTAAATTTATCACAATCGGCTGGTTATCTTCTACATACAATACGTGAATCCCGGCCATCATTGCAAATAGCCACCTTGTAGTAGGGTTTTTAACCTGCTTATTTAGCTGGTTTGGCAAGGTTTGATCGGTTTTGGTCAGCGTTTGCCTTATTTGATATTCGATCGCCGCATAGACACTTAAACAAAGTGTCATGATAAAAAGTAGGGCTTCCACTCTTTCCGGCTTTTTAACAAAAAATGAAGCTGCAACAAATTGCGGATCTTTTATAAACCGGAAACCTCTTTCCACTTTTGACAAACTCTTATACCTGGCAAGCATTTGATCATCAGAAAGTTTATCTTTAACCAAATTATTTGTAGCTATGATGAATTTACCTTTGTGTCGCTCTAAAGTCCGAAAATGGTCAATACTTGATGAACAATCCCCTTGGATACAATATACATAGTGAGTAGGTTGTGTGGTTTTTGAGGGGCGACCTTGCTTATCGTATTGCGGCACAGCCTGTATCCTGGAATTATTAATTTCTAAATTAGGGTGTTTTTTGCAAAACTCATCCAAATTTTTTTGCGCATCATTCGCACAAGAAAACTGTTGATTACACAGTTTCTTAAACGCACTAAGAGTCCTCTCCGAGGTATTAATATAGCTCTTCTTCAAGGTAATTAATTCCTTTTTGTATGCTTCTTCAGAGTAGATTACGGCCCAGCGTTGTTCCACTCCGCCATAATTTGATCTCGTCATTCGATAGCGATAGCCCTTGCACAAATCTTTCATCTCCTCATCAGACTCAATGGCTTCCCTTGCTTCTTTGATCGTTTCAGGGACTCGACTTATCCATTTGATCGAATTGCCTAGCTCCTTTAGTGTTTCAGTAGTATAGCCAGCGCTATCCATCAATAAATCACCTACTTCATATGCGTTTTGTAGTTGCGATATGTGTGTTTTGATCGTTTCGCGAAAGATAACCTTGTCTGATTTATTTCCGCTATGAGCCTCCATGTGTAGTGCAATACCAGCTTGATTTTCAACAATTAAATTAAGCACAACCTGATTAAGATCCGGCCGATGATCACGACTATAGCCACGTGTTAAATGTAATACTTTACTATCTTTTTCTAACTCCAATTCACTATTGTATTTTCCATCTAAATGAAAATCAGTACTATCCATACATAACACTTCGGGAGCTAATCCCAAGTTTTTGCATATCTGTATGGCTAGTTCGGAGTATAGCTTCGTACACCCATATTCGTAAATATCATCCAAGATGCGACCCAGTACGCTGTCGTTGAGATGGCTCGGCTCTATTCCCGAACCCAGTAATAATTCGATAGGAAGATTCTCAAAGTAATTGCTCACCATGTACAACGTCCGCTGCGTAAAGCCTAGGCCATTGATGATCATCGCCTTTACTCCAAGACCGATGCTTACATGACGTTCATTTAGGTCTTGTTCGATCCTACTATCTATTTCCTCTACTATACCTAACTGCTCTATCATCCCTGATACCAACCCCAAATGGTTCAGTTCTTTGCTTGATACGACTTTTTCCATCAACAAAGATAATTATTTTCTACTCTATATGGGTGGGGAATGTCGGGTAATGATTCTCTTGCAGCACTTCATTCAAGCTGATCGTACCTTGGTTATCCAAATCCGCAAATATCAGCCGCGTATTGCCCGGGTGATCCCGTATCGCGTACTCTTAGCGCAAGGCTACCGTGCTACTGGTAGCGGTCACATTGGTATTGTACACGCGGCCATCGGCAAAGTAGATCGCCTCCAGTTTGCGGGTGCTGCCCGTGCCCGTGTATTCAATGCCACCCAGATAGTGCGGGGTGTATTGTTCGGTGCTGCCTATGGATACTTTCTTGCTCAGTTTCATGCCTGCGGCGTCGTACAGAAACTATTTTGGAATCCCTGGGGAGACAGAAAATGTCAGATTTTGAGTGGCAGACGAAGGGTATTTGAGCGGGAATAGCCGGGGCTATTGCTGCTCGAATTGCCGCAGTATGACGCCAAAAGATGGCGTTTTATGGCCCGCAGGGTGCTTCAAAATAGTTTCTTCAGTGTAGTCGTTGTTTTGGGCACCAGCGGTGGGTTTGAAGCCTTTTTGGGCGAATTCCGCGGGGGCGTTGTCGGATTAAGAGCACAGTTATCGAAGTTTATTCTTCTCATATCTATAGTAATTACAAGCTTTTAAATTCGAGTGACGATCAAATGTTAAAACCAAAACATCTTTTTTGTATATATTCCTTTCAAAGTCTTGCTTGATATTAAAATATAACTCACTTTCCCCAATAAACTTATGGTATGGTATCAATATAAAAAATTTACGCCTTTCACCCTTAGTTATAAAAATAAAATCATACTTGTACAGTGGGACACTAGTTGTGTATTCTATTTTCTTACGATCCTTTTCTTGGATTTCTCCAAAATCATATTGCCAGGAAGAATTACTATGCTGGATTTTCATCTTAAACGAATCAACTAAACAGGAGATTTTCAAATCAATTCTTAATTTTTTTTTAGCTACTGGAACAGAATCAATTACAAAAGAAGTATGAAAAGATTCTATTTTAACTACCTCATTCTTCTCGACATAAGATTCATTAGCACATGACAATACCATTAAAAAAAGCATTGTAACAACACACGATTGGTTAAAAAACGACAATTGCATTTTATGTTTATTTTATGATTTTATCTGATCGATCAATTCCTTTTGCTCCATGTCTTTTTACAAGCGAGTCTAAGGCCTTTACGATGTATTTTTCAATTGTATCAGGTGGCGAAAATTCATCCTTTGCCAGTGCATAGTTTGTTTTGCCAACAGATTGCTCTAAAACGTTACTGGATTTTCTAAATCCAAACATGGCAATATTAAAAATCATCACTCTTAACACAAACCAGCCAATGACAGTGAAAAAGGCAATCATAAAAATATATTTGCCATTTCTAACCTTTGAATCGTAGTTCTTCATTGAATTAAATTGGGTTAATTTCGTTTTTGTTTTTGCCTTTCATCATGTCGTTTCCTTGCTTCCTCATTCATTTTTTTAGCATCCTGAAAATCATCGCTTCCACTAGCATTCCTAGACCTATCATCTAAATAAATATTTGTGGCAGAAATCAGTAGTCGACCTTCAAAGTTGAAAAATTCATTGCCGAATTCTATTTTCCTCCTTAGAAGTTTATATGTTTGAAGATGGTAGCCTTTTTTATTAAAAAGTGATCCAAATAGATCACCCTCTAATCCAATTATAGTTTCAAACTCTTTACTGGACTTGAGTTCAATCAAGGTTTGGAGAACATTTCTGACAAGTGGGTTATACCAGTTGTCCTCTCCTGGGGCTTTCATTGCTTCTTCTAAATTTTTTGCAGAGAAAATAGGTTTAACGATATTATTCATTATCATATCATGCTTTTTAACACTTGGAATATAACCCTCAGGCAAATCAATCTCTTTGATTATTGCTTGCTTATTGTACCCAAAACCTTCAAACATCTTAACACCATTGCCTGAATGTGTAACGGTAATTGCCCCAAAGCCATCCATTATTATACTCGCCCTTAATTCTTTATTACCAATAACTCCATTATAAGCACCATGGTTATAAGAAATAACTGTCAAAAAATTTCGGGTCTTATTTTCATAATCTATTTTCCCCAACAAAGTAAAACTCACTTTTTGAAGCCCATGTAAATCGATATTGCCTATTGGCTCATTCTCGGCATTATTATATGTAGACACAAAAGGGAACCTCACCGAAATTGGATCAATACTTACAAACCGCCCTATCACCGCATCATACCACCGCGCCCCATAATCACTCCAATTCAAGCCAAAATCCTCATTCAACTCCTTCCCATTGTACTGGTACTTGTTGTCTTTACTCCCCAAATCATTCATCCATACCCCTTCCATGTTCATGCCAAAGGGATAGTAGTGATTCTCTTGCAGTACCTCATTCAGTCCAATCGTACCAGATACATCCAAATCCGCAAACATCAGCCGCGTATTGCCCAAATGATCCCGTATCGCATACTCATAGCGCAAGGCCACCGTGCTGCTGGTAGTGGTCACATTGGTATTGTACACCCGGCCATCGGCAAAGTAAATCGCCTCCAGCTTGCGGGTGCTGCCTGTGCCCGTGTACTCGATACCGCCCAGGTAATGCTGAGTGTATTGCTCGGTGCTGCCTACGCTTACTTTCTTGCTTAGTTTCATGCCTGCGGCGTCATAGAGTATTTCTATTTTATTGCCATTCGCCCAGGTGATAACGCTGGGTAGGTTTAGGTAATTGTAGGTAATGGAGGAGATGCCTTTGTGGGGGTCGTTGGTTTGGTTGAGCCTAAATCAACTTCCTTTAATCATCTAATGGTATGATAAACTCTTTTTCAAAGTGCTTATCTTCGGCCCCTTCACAATCAGGGGAATAATTATACAACATGGACACTTTTAACTGATTTTTGTCAATAGTCATCCCTGAAAAAGTAATACTCTTGAAATTTAATAGATTGCAATAACTGTAATCAAAAAAATGCTCCAGTTCAAAAAAAGGAGCATTAATGTGAACTCCTTTGTCTAAATACCTTAACAGGCAAAAATATGTACGCTCTTTTAATGATCTAATAGCGACAGTAGTCGTCCTATCATCAACCCCTTTGATGGGGATAAAATTGTCAAAAGATACGTATCCTATCGTGTCAATACTACTTGTTCTAAACAAATAGTACTTTCTATGGAATACACTAGGTGCAGTACTCTTTAGTTCAGCTAGAGCCAAACATTTGTAATTATTATTGTATAAATCAGGGTTTAGCACTAGATTCAAAGAATCAATAAGCGCACTGAATTCTGCACCATTTTGTATAGACAATGAAGTAAGAAATGCTTCTTCACTTGAACAGTCTATATTAGGTTTGCTATCTTTATTACAAAAAGAAAGCAAATATCCAGTCAAAAAGGCTGTTAAAACTGACGAAATTTTTTTATTTATTCGCAACATAAAATTTTGGGTTTTTTGAGAAAAAGGAGTTATTCCACCATGTGTAAACATCTGCAACATAAGCATCTCGTTTTTCTGAGCCGTTATAATTTCTTGTCGCTTTATACCAGCTTTTGGTACTCCCATTCCACTTATAATCACCTCCGACAATTACTGTTTCTTTCTTTTCATTCTCGCCATAAATGACCGTCAAAACAGCGGCTCCTTTCCTGAATAATACTCGGATACCTGCATAAATACTTTGTTGAGGACTGCTCGTGCTTCCTCCTTTTTGTAATCCAAAATCAGCTTTTGACCCATCTCCCTGAAGTACTCCCCATCCGTTGGACAAAAAAAGAGGTTGTATATATGAAAAAATGACGTTAAAAAACAATAATGTAACGTGATGAATAGGCCTATTTCCCAAGTGCTGGGAACAACTTCTTCAA
>JAAFJY010000056.1 GCA_013299105.1 Chitinophagales bacterium
AAGTTTCGCTTGGCTCAATTTTTTTAGAAGATTGGCCAAAGATTATGAGAAAGACCCTGAATCTTCCGCTTCTTTTGTCAAACTTGCTTACATCAGTATCATTTTGGCAAGATTTGGCTGAAAAAATTTAAACAGCTTCTAAGGTTGGTCAGTCAACGTCATGCTGGCATCATGAACCTCAAAAAAATCACAAAAATCACAGTTCAGACAAAAAGTGGTCAGTCAAAATCCTGCTGGCCTCCTGTCCATCAAAAAAATCACAAAAAACACAGTTCAGACAAAAAGCATCTCGGCTCTCCCTGCGTCAGGAGACGCGCCTGGGTACGTCCCCGTCAGGAGACGCGGGACGAGCGGCACAGGCAACGCAGTTGCCAATAAATTCTGCAATTTTTTAAAATTCAAATGGTCAACGTCATGCAAGAAATTCTGTAATTCTGCAATTTTGTAAATTCTGGTTTAGACAAAAAAAACATCCCGCTTGGTCAAAGTCTCACTTGCATCTTGTCTATCACAATAATCACACCCATCACAGTTCAGACAAAAATCACAGGCAGCGCAGTTACGAATGGTGACTTTTTTTGTGGCTTCTCAATAACTCCCCCATTCAGCGCCCCTCTTTTCAACCCTTCAACATTTCAACCCTTCAACCACAACATCTTTTCACACATTTTTAACTCAAAAAGCTTTGATTTTGATTCTTTCTTACTACCTTTGCATTCCCAAACGGAAAAATTGGGTTTTTATCCTGACGTAAAAATTTAGGTCAGTGGTTTCGAGCCGAAAAAGATGACGGTTTTTCGTCAGCCGAACCTACTTTTTGAAAGCGATGCCCAGCATCGGTTTCAAAAAGAGGTGAAGGATCACGGAAAAGCGGCCTTTTTGGGCCGAAATGCAAACGATCTAAACTTTTACTCTTAACAATAAAAGCAATAGCTTCATGTTGATTATCGAAATCAAAGACGGCGAAAGCATTGACAAGGCGCTGAAGCGTTACAAGCGCAAAGTGCAGAACACGGGCATGATCAAGGAGTTGCGTCGCCGCAAGGAATTTGTAAAGCCATCTGTTCAGCGTCGCAACCAGGTGCTGAAAGCAGTATACCGCGAGAAGGTACGCGAAGAGCAGAGCAACGCATAATGCTTGAGCCTTTATAGGCTTGGCTACTCGTTTTTGCTCATCAAAGGGTTGAAAGTCCGTGCAAGTGCACGCTACTTTCAACCCTTTGCTATTTGGTGCTGTACAAAACTATGACCCTTTGTTCAAGTAATTCTTGCTAAAGATGTCCCGTTTCTTTACCCGCGAAAACCTCCCGGTCATCATTGCCTTTGCCATTGTGTATGTGGTTTGGGGCTCGACTTACCTGGTCAACTATTGGGCGATAGTTGAGATTCCACCTTTTCTGATGTCTGGGGTGCGATTTATGCTGGCGGGTGCGACCGTTTACAGTTTTGCAAGGCTCGGCGGTGCTGCCATGCCCAGTAAAAAGCAATGGCAGAACTCCGCTTGGGCGGGAATTACCCTGTTGTCGTTTGGCACGGGGCTGGTCGTTTGGGCGGAGCAATACATCGACACGGGCATGGCGGCCTTGTTTGTGGCCTTTGAGCCTTTGGTGGTGGTGCTTTTGCTTTGGCAAATGCGGGACAAAAAACCTGGGGCGCTCAGTTTTTTGGGTGTCGCCCTTGGGATCATTGGCATGTTCTTGTTGGTGGATCAACCTCAATTGGAGCTCAATACCCATACCATTTATGGCTTGATTGCCATTGCCATCGGGATTTTGTCTTGGGGTTACGCATCAATTTACATTGGCGATGCCGATATGCCCGAGTCGCGTTGGGTTTCATCCGGCATTCAGATGATGGCAGGTGGGTTGTGCTTGTTCATCATGGGCCTTTTTACGGGCGACTTGCAAAAATTTGCCTGGGCGGATTTGACTTGGAAAGGCATTGCGTCTTTTTTTTACCTGGTGGTGTTTGGCTCATTGATTGCTTTTTCGGCCTTCAATTACCTGCTGCAAAAAGTTTCCCCAGATAAAGTCGCTACCACCAACTATGTCAACCCCGTAGTGGCCATGTTGCTGGGCTGGGCTTTCAACAATGAAGAAATCACGAGGCAGTCGATTTTGGCAGCAGTCATTTTGTTGGCAGGGGTTTTTTGTTTGAGTATGGGGTCGGCGAGGAAGTAATAAAAGCATTGATTACTGAAAACTTCGGAGAACGCGGTCTGAACAATCAAAAGAGGCACTTGTTTTGGGGCCGCAGATTGAATAGAGTAGACATCTTCGTTGCCTCGCTATGCGAGGCCAGTTGGGAACACGGATGAAATTGGGTTTGGGTGTGCTTGTTTGGGTTTGAGTGTGAAGAAACCTCGTTTTCAATTGGAGACGAAACTTATGTTCGGAGTCCCCTCACCCGAACTCACACTTACACACTCCACACCCTATCTTGCTGATTTCCAGCATGATTTTGACCATGATTTTGACTATAACGTTGCCACACAATGGGCTTAATCCAAAGTCAAAGTTGTCCACTTTATTTCTTTTCTGTTCCTAAACGAGAATTTTTGTCTAAACCAGAATTTACAAAATTGCAGAATTACAGAATTACTTGTGTGACGTTGACAGAGACAGAATTTTAAAGAATTAGAGAATTGGCCCGCTTTTCACGCCAAGGCGTGACACGTTGCACAGTCATAAACGCTACTTATTCACCATGAAAATCACAAAGTTCTCCGCTACGGAAGCTTCTTCCAAGTTTTCAGTACATCAACAAGTAAGGCTTCAAAAATAAACGTTTCCAATTCTTATGATTCCTGATCAAATCACTTTGTCAACGTCATGCTGGAAATCCGCGAAAATCTGCGTCATCTGTGTCATCCACGTGCTAAAAATGGGGGCTGTATCAAAAGGTCGAAATGTAATCAAAGGGTAATTTTCTAATGTCATGGCTACGCCATTTTGACCATTCACCGCCTCTCACTGCTACCACAATGTCAGCCCTACGGGCTTTTTTGACTCAAAAACCGCGTAGCGGTGGCATTATGGTAGAAAAAGGCAGGTCATAGTCATCTCAGAACCGCGTAGCGGTGGCATTGTTAGAATGCTTATGATTTGCACAAAACTAGTAGTGGACGAGTATAGTTGTCAACATCATGGTCAACATCATGCTGGGAGTCCGTGTGTATCCGCTTAATCCGTGTCATCCGTGTTCCAAAAATGGCCTCGCACAGCGAGGCAACGCAGTTGCGAATTAGAAAGGTTTATTCGTGGCTTGTCACTTAGCACAGGATTTGTCAAAGCTCCAACTTGGTCAGCAATTGCGTAGTCGCCCCGGCACTCAGCTCCGCGTAGATGCTGCGATTTTTGCAAAGCTCGGCTATCATCGCGGCGTCGGCATGGCGTACATTGAGCAGTTCCAGGCCAGTGGCTACTTCCACTTTCAAGGTGCTTTGCACTTGTTCTACGAACTGATTTACCTTGTTTTCTTGGTCAAAAACGCTGATCAGGAAGTGCATGGGCGTGTTTTGCAAAAAAGTCAATTGCATGCGCAAGTCGGAAATGGTTTTGAATACCAGCTCCAAGTGCTGCTCATTCACAAAGGAATAGTCGAGGTTGCTGATTTTGAGCAGGGCCTGATTGGCTTCTACGGCCACCAGGGCAGGGTAAGTATCGGGGTTTTCGGCGGAGATCAGGGTGCCTTCACCGCTGGGCTCCAAAAACGACTTCACCCGCAGTGGAATGTTGCGGTCTTGCAGCGGGCCGACGGTTTTGAGGTGGATGATTTTGGCCCCGTAATAAGTCATGGCGATGGCTTCCTCGTAAGACATTTTCTCCAGCAAAGCCGCGCCGGGGAAGAACCTGGGGTCGGCACTGAACACCCCTGGCGCGTCTTTCCAGATGGTCATGCCCTGGGCTTTTCCGCAGAAAGAAAAAATCGCCGCCGAGTAATCCGAACCATCGCGGCCCAGGGTAGTGGTAAAATTCTCAATGGTGCTGCCGATGAAACCCTGGGTGATCACAAAGCCCGGTTTTTCCAGCATGGGAGCCGCATTTTTTTGGAAACGCGCCTCGGTTTCGGGCCAATTGACCCAGGCTTCGCGGTACAGCTCGTTGGTTTGCACCACATCGCGGGCATCGAGCCATTGGGTGGGCAGGCCCTCCTGCGTGAGGTAAGCGCCTACGATTTTGGAAGAAACCAGCTCACCTACCGATACGATCTGGTCGTACATGTAGTCGTAGTTGTCGTGGGGTTCTTCATCGAGCACCCATTCGATTTCCACAAAAGTATCGTTCACTTGGTCAAATACCTCGTGATCAGCAGGGAACAGCTCGCCCATGGCCTGGTAATGGGCCGTTTTCAGGGCTTCTAGCAGGAGAGGGGCTTCGCCGTTTTGCTGGGCGTGGGCTGCTACGATTTTTTCCAGGGCGTTGGTCGTTTTGCCCATCGCCGACACTACGATCAGTAGGGATTCACTGGCGTAATTTTTTAGGATTGTAGCTACATTGCGAATGGCCGCCGGGTCTTTTACGGCTGCGCCGCCAAATTTGAATACTTGCACGTCGATGGCTGGTTTTTTGGTTTGGAAAACGGTCGATTGGCGTTTTTTAGCCAAAACCATTCCCATTTTATTTAGTTTTGAACGATGTGTTTATTTTTGGACAAAAGGAACGATTAAAGTGGTCTACCAGCCTGAAGCCCGGTATTTAGGCCCCTTCTCTTCAACCCTTCAACATTTCAACCTTTCAACTTCCACTCACCGCAAAGATATGAAGCTCTCGCACAATCCAAAAACCTTGCTCTTGTTCGCCCTCGGCATTTTTGCCCTGGGTGCCTTCGCTGGCCGCGCTTTCGACCACAAAATCGGCGCAGATGACGTGCGCAGCGCCGCCAAAATCATGGGTTTGGAATTCAGTCAAAGCGAAATCGACTCGCTGTTGCCTGGCCTGGAAGAAAACCGCACGGCCTACCTCGACAACCGCAAGCTGCCCATCCTCAACAGCGATGCCCCGGCCATGTGGTTCAATCCGGTCTTGCCTGGCATGAAAATCCCGATGGGGCCAGATGAAGTGAAAATTCCCAACGCCAAAATAAGCCTCAAAAACAAGGAAGACCTGGCCTGGATGAGCGTGGCCGAACTGGGACACCTGCTGCAAAGCAAACAAATCAGCTCGGTAGAACTGACCCAATTTTTCCTGGATCGCCTCAAAAAATACAATTCCAAGCTCCATTGCGTGATCAGCCTCACCGAGGAGTTGGCTTTGGAACAAGCCCGTCGCGCCGATGCCGAACTGAAACAAGGCAAACGCCGCAGCCCCTTGCACGGCATCCCTTGTGGCATCAAAGACCTGCTGGCTACCAAAAAATACAAAACCACCTGGGGTTCGGTGCCTTACCAGGAGCAAATGTTGGATTACGACGCCACAGTGGTGCAAAAACTTGAAGCTGCGGGGGCGGTGATTTGTGCCAAACTCACCCTTGGCGAGCTGGCGATGGGCGACGTATGGTACGGCGAAATGACCCGCAACCCCTGGGACCTCAGCACGGGCTCCAGCGGTTCCTCGGCAGGATCGGCCTCGGCAGTAGCGGCGGGCTTGTTGCCTTTCGCCATTGGTACCGAGACTTTGGGCTCGATCGTGTCGCCCTCTACGGTTTGTGGCACCACGGGTTTGCGGCCTACGTATGGCATGGTGAGCCGCCACGGAGCGATGGCCCTGTGCTGGTCGATGGACAAAATCGGCCCCATTTGCCGCTATGTGGACGATTGTGCCCTGGTTTTTGCGGCCATCAAAGGTGTGGACAACAAGGACGTATCGGTCATTCCGGCCAGTTTCCGCTACAACGCCAGCGGCGACTTGAAAAAACTCAAAATTGGCTACCTGGCCAAAGATTTCGAGCGTAACTACCCCTTCAAGGCCAACGACAGCATCTGCCTAGCCCAACTTCGGGGATTGGGCGTGGAACTGATCCCCATCGAACTGCCGAATATGCCCAACCTCATGCCCATCCTGAGCGCTGAAGCTGGGGCCGCCTTTGAAGAACTCACCCTCAGTGGCCGCGACGACTTGATGCGTCGCCAAAACAAAAATGCCTGGCCCACCACCTTCCGCGAAGCCCGCTTCATCCCGGCGGTGGAATACCTGCAAGCCAATCGTTTGCGCGGCAAATTGATGCAGGACATGGCCAAGGTTTTTGAAAAAGTGGACTTGTATGTACACCCCAGTTGGGCCAGTTCCAGCCTGCGGATCACCAATTTCACGGGCCATCCCAGCGTGGTGATCCCCAATGGATTCCGGAATGGCAAACCCACGAGCATCAGTTTCAGCGGAAAATTATTTGAGGAAGGCAATTTGTTGCTGGTGGCTAGGGCGCTGCAATTGGCTGGGGGGCAGCATTTGAGGCACCCTGTTTTGTAGTTGAAAAGTTGAAATGTTGAAGGGTTGAAAAGACCTGCATGGTTCTCAGCCTGTCAAACAACCCTAAAAATTCAACTCAAAGCCCCATCTTTTCAACCTTTCAACCCTAAACCTTTCAACCAAAATGATCAACATTTCCACTGCTACTCCAGCTCAGCACCCCATCATTCAAAGCATCGCCCACATCACCTGGCCAGTCACTTTTGGCGACTTGATGACACCTGAGCAACTGCAATACATGCTCAACATGATGTACAGCGATGCTGCCCTGGCCGAGCAAACTGGCCCCAAAGGACATGTTTTCCTGCTGGCCGAAAAAGATGGACAACACTTGGGCTTTGCCTCCTACGAGCTGCACTACCAAGGTGAGAAGAAGACCAAATTGCACAAAATCTACATCCTGCCCAGCGCCCAAGGGCAGGGTGTGGGCCGGGCTTTGTTTGAGCAGGTCACTGAAATTGCCCGCAGCGCAGGCGACCAAAAAATCAGCCTGGCTGTGAAGCGCGACAACGATGCCGTGAAGTTTTATGAGAAACTTGGCTACCACATCGTCGGTACGCTGGACATGGAGATTGGCGAGGGCTTTTGGATGCGGGATTATGTGATGGAGAAAAGTATTTGAGTTGGGGTGAGCTTTTACCCAAAATTGAGATCAAAGGCTGCTAAAATCCTGCGTACTAACGGAAATTACCATAACTTTGTAGAAATGAGGAAAGACGCTTATCATTTTCATGTTCGGAATGCTGCTATGGATAAGACCTTAAAATACGAAACCATTATCAAAGAATTGCTGGAAGAATATGCAGCAAACAAGAAAACCTTGACCCCTGACGTCAAATCGCAATTGATTTTCGATGCGGAAAACCACCAATACCAATTGCTTTCAGTAGGCTGGCATGGACACAAATACATCTATGTGACCGCTTTTCATTTGGCAATTGAAGATGAGAAGGTGTGGATTTACCAAAACAATACCGAAGCGATGATCGCAGACGAACTCATCGAGCGGGGGGTACTTCAATCAGATATTGTGCTTGGATTTGTAGCCCCTAGCGCACGCATTTATTCGGGATTTGCTGTGGCGTGAATATCAAAGATTTGATATGTACCCCTCCGACACCGCGAATACGCCAAAACTAAACCTCTTTCAAAACGAATGAGCCAAGAACTCAAAAATACCCCCTGCCACCATCAGCAATGTATGTGCTACATGACGGTGCTACGCTACGACAGCCTGGGTTACTGAGACTACCCTGAGTAGTGAACCTACTTGTTTTTAAAATCGCGGACGAAATTCAGCGCCCGCCCCGCAGCCGCAAATTGTCATTTCCAGATGATTACAGCGGGCAAAGCCTACTCGAAAAGTGCGGTGTCCAACTAGAGTTGCATTATACGGATTTGTTACGCGAATTGGTTTCAATCCCGATTTTTTTGGCAATTTTCACCCAAAGTCAAAATTAAATCCAGTACCCTGCCAAGCTCTTCAAGCTCATCGAAAACCTGGAGTCGAGTATCGAGAGCTTGCGGGAAATTATGGCTGAAATTGAAAGTGGGCGAGGGTAGTACTCTGGAGCGCTCAATCAGCTTGAAACGTTTATTGGGTGATGTACGTATATATGGGGTCTCCCATCATCAAGCATTTTTTTAATTCATAAACCAAACCCAATGGACAGCGAAAGCACATTTTTTGAAGCCTCAAAAAAGAAAATTCTGGACCTCAATGAGAAATTTACTATGACCGACGAGAAGAGTTATCTGTTCACTTACGATCATTTTATCCGTTTTTTTAAAGAAAAAGAACCGCTTACTGAGCATGATGTCATCATCGGCATCTCTTTTGTGTACAGTTGGATGCCTAGAATTTTGACCATCAAAACAGCAGGTAATGGGGAAGTTCTTAAAGCTGTAAATAACGCAAGAGAGGAACGCCGTTTGAACGAGAAGGAAATGGAAATCCTACAAAAATGCTTTAACAACTCCTTGGTTGGTACTTCCAAGTTCCTGCATTTTGTCAATCTTGAAAATTATGCTATTTGGGATAGCAATGTGAATCGATTTTTGAAGGGGGATGAACCCAATCAAGGTGAGGCGATGAAAAAGGTGGAGAATTATGTCGAATACCTGGAAATCTGTGATCAATTGATCAAAGACGATGATGTTCGTGGATTGATAGAAGAAGTCAAAAGTCAGGTCAAAAAACTACAGAAAGACTCTATCACAGGGGGAATAAGGGAAGGTACAAATATCAGCGATCTACGCGCCCTAGAACTGATTTTCTTCACAGCAGGAAAGGAAGCTAAAGAAAATAAGAAACAGGCAAGCCCGGCATGATTCGTCTATTTTTCAGGGTAAAGAAGTGATAACACCATCGTGTCAAAGCCTGCTTTTGTTCTCTTTTGTACCTTTTGTTGCTTTTGTGGTTCAAAAAAAGGCTTTGCTTTTTGCACCAACTCCTTGGTGGGCCAATGGGCCAGGAACAAAATGAATGACTATATACTTGGTGAATGAATGCTTGATTTTGATTGAAGCCTAGAACCATCCCAGTTGCCCAAACGTGTAACGAAATAGCCATTCTACCCTTGGAATTCCATTAGCGAGCGCGCTTCGCAAGAAGCGAAAAGCTTTGTAGAATTTGGATTCCAAGGGCAGGTCCTGGCTTCGCAAGAAGCCTAAGGCATCATAAATCTTAGGCTTCTTGCGAAGCCAGCAATTGGGAAATAGGAACGGAATGACCATACTACAAATCTTGTGCTTCTTACGAAGCTGGGCATTCGAGATGCTTTTTACCATAAATTATTAATGGCTTATTATTTAGTTCTCAATGCACTTAGTTTGGTCTAGTAGGCGAATATCATGACCTGATGCAGTTTTTGGATAGATGCGTGACGTGACTGGGGGAGTGCGTTTTGTCCCCGACTAAAGTCCAGGGTTTCACCCCACATGATGGGAGTTCGGTTTCATTTCTTAGTTTTGTACATTACCACCCCTAAATTCAAACATCCATGAAGGTTTCCACCATGAAAAAACTAGCATTCATCCTGCTCTTGATCCCTTTGCTCAACCTGGTTCATGCCCAAAAACCAAGGGCCAGGGCCATTGGCATTCCATTTGAGGGGAAAACAGGCCCGTACAATGCCATCACCGATGTAAAAGGAGTGGAAGTGGGGTACAGCACCATCATCTCAGGACAAGGCAAAAACATCAGGGGAAAAGGCCCCATACGCACGGGAGTGACCGCCATTTTGCCCCGAGGCCGAAACAACAACCCGGTTTTTGCGAACTGGTACACCCTCAATGGCAATGGCGAAATGACAGGCACGACATGGATCACCGAGTCGGGCTTTCTCGAAGGCCCCATCATGATCACCAATACCAACAGCGTGGGGGTGGTGCGCGACGCGGTATTGAAATGGTATGTAAAAACTGGCTGGTACAAAGAAGATTTTTGGTACACCTATCCCGTGGTGGCGGAAACTTACGACGGGTTTTTGAATGACATCTACGGCTTTCATGTCAAAGAAGAACACGCCATTGAGGCTTTAAACAGCGCCAAAACTGGCCCCATCCAGGAAGGCAATGTAGGTGGCGGCACGGGCATGATGTGCCTGGGCTTTAAAGGCGGCACGGGCACTGCTTCGAGGGTACTGAAAATTGCAGATTCTACTTATACGGTAGGTGCCTTGGTGCAATCCAATTTTGGCAGCAAAAAGAATTTTTCCATCGCTGGTGTGCCCATCGGTAAGGAACTGAAAGACACCCTGAATTATGAGTTCAAAGCGCCTCCCTCGTACCAGCCGGGCGATGGCTCGATCATTGTGGTATTGGCTACGGATGCGCCGCTTTTGCCCCATCAACTGAAAAGAATCGCGGCCAGGGTAGCGCTTGGAGTCGGCAATGTAGGTGGTCGGGGCGAAAACGGATCGGGCGACATCTTCATCGCATTCTCCACGGGCAATCCAGGCGCTTTTCAGCGAGAAAAATTCGCCAAGCTGGACGAATTGCCCAATGATTTGATCAATCCACTTTTTGAAGCCACCGTACAAGCAGTGGAAGAAGCAATCATCAATGCAATGGTGGCCGCCGAAACGATGGAAGGCATCAACGGCAACAAAGCCTACGGATTGCCGCATCGCTTGGTCATCGACTTGTTGAAAAAGTACAAACGCTTGTAATGCTGCTGGGCACCTGTGCTTAGTGACAAGCCACGAATAAACCTTACCAAATCGCAACTGCGTTGCCCCGCTGCGCGAGGCTATTTTGGGAACACGGATAAAATTGGGTTTGGGTGTGCTTGTGTGGGTGTGAGTGTGAAGAAACCTCGTTTTCAATTGGAGACTAAACTTAATCTCGAAGCCCACACACCCGAACTCACACTTACACACTTCACACTCTTTCTTACGGATTTCCAGCATGACGTTGACACGCGCTACTCTTGGTTTGATGGCCTACCTTAATTTCGGACTTTTACTAAAAGACATGGTTCCTTTTGTCGCAAAAAAACCACCCATGAAGAAAACGAGCTTTTTACTTGGTTTTTTAGGATGCCTGACTCTCGGCGGGCTTTATGCCGTTCGAAAGATCGCGGCCCCTCAAAATCGGCTCTTTAACAGCGCGACAGCTAAACAACTTGGTGATGAGGCGCTCAAAAACGGCGACCTCATTTTTCAAACCTCCCTATCAAGCCAAAGTAAAGCTATTCAACTGGCGACCAAATCAAAATATTCGCATTGTGGGATCATTTACCTGGAAGGCAGCAGTTTTTACGTTTTTGAAGCCATCCAACCCGTTAAAAAAACACCCCTCGACAAATGGATAAAACGGGGGCAAAACGGAAAATACGTCGTCAAAAGGCTTAAAAATGCAGACCAGGTTTTGACGCCTGCGACCCTGGCTAAAATGAAACGAGCAGGCGACAAATTCAATGGCAAAGATTACGACCTCACTTTTGAGTGGTCAGATGACAAAATCTATTGTTCTGAATTGATTTGGAAAATCTACCAACGTGCAGCTGGCATTGAGATTGGGAAGCTCGCAAAAATCAGCACTTTCGACTTGAGCAGTGAGCCAGTAAAACAAAAAATGAAAGAGCGATACGGCGACAAAATTCCAATGGATGAAACCGTGATTTCGCCCGCAGCCATTTTTGACAGTGATTTATTGCTTACGGTTAAGGGGAAATGAGGCTTTCGGAAGAAATCACCGCATCGTCCGCTTCAACACCTCACAATGGATCAAGAACTCCATCACTTCCACATGCCGTTTGGCGTCGGCAATGCTATTACCCCAGGTGTACATGCCGTGACCAGCCAGTAAGAAAGCATGAGGAGGAGTTTCAGCCACAGCGAAATAGCTTTTGATCTTTTGGGCCAAAACCAACATGTCTTGTGAATTTTGAAAAACGGGGATTGTCAGGCTCACTTCATGGGTACCAATGCCCGCAAAGCCCTTCAGGATTTCGTAGCCAGCCAGGGTCAAATGACCTTCTAAAACTTGTGAAAGTACGGTGTTGTACACTGCATGGGTATGCAAAATGCAGTGTACATCGGGCAACAAGTCGTAAATGGCACAGTGCAAAAGCGTTTCGGCAGAAGGCTTGCGTGGGTCTTTGATGGCCTTGCCCTTCGCGTCAACGGGCATAAAATGCTCGCTTTGGAAGGCTCCTTTGTCCACACCACTTTGCGAAACAAGGAAATCGCTGCGCCCAGGCAAGCGAAAAGAGTAATTGGAAGAAGTAGCCGGAGCCCAGCCTTGTTGGTGAAAAAAGCGGATGGCCTGGACCATTTCGTTTTTTAAAAGCTCGATTTCAGGTTCGATTTCAGTAAACATTTTCAGTAACCATATTTGTTTTTCCATTTGCTGCGCAGCCATTCGCGCGACTTTTCTTCTGCGGGATTTTGGCCTGGTTCGTACAATTGGGCACCACTCAGGGCTTCGGGCAAGTATTCCTGCTCCACAAAATTACCTGGAAAATCGTGGCTGTATTGGTAATTTTTGCCGTAATCCAGTTTTTTCATCAATTGGGTCGGGGCATTGCGCAGGTGCAGTGGGACGGGCAGATTCCCTTTTTCGGCCACCACTTGCTGCGCCTTGCCAATGGCCAGGTACGAGGCATTGCTTTTGGGGGAAGAAGCCAGGTAAACGGCCGCTTGCGACAAAATGATGCGCGCCTCCGGAAAACCCACCGCCACAGCTGCCTGAAAAGCCGTGGTAGCCATCAACAAAGCATTGGGATTGGCCAGGCCAATGTCTTCGGAGGCCGAAATGATCATGCGGCGGGCGATGAACTTGGGGTCTTCGCCGCCCTCGATCATACGGGCCAACCAGTACACCGCGCCATTGGGGTCACTTCCGCGAATCGACTTGATGAAGGCCGAAATGATGTCGTAATGCTGCTCGCCGCCCTTGTCGTAGAGGGCCAGGTTTTGTTGCAGGATTTTGGTCACCATCTCATCGTTGATCAGCACGTCGCCAGCCTCGTTGGCACCCTGGCTGCATACCAATTCGAGGATATTGTACATTTTGCGGGCGTCTCCTCCAGCGTAATGCAACAGGGCGGTGCTGCTTTCGAGCACTACTTTGAGCTTGTTCAGGTACTCGTCGCGCTTGAGGGCTTCGTTGATCAGGCGCAGCATCTGGGCTTCTTCCATGAGCTTGAGCACGTATACCTGGCAGCGCGACAAAAGCGCCGGAATGACCTCGAACGAGGGATTCTCGGTGGTCGCCCCAATCAGGGTAATGGTACCTTTTTCAACGGCCCCCAGCAGGGCATCTTGCTGGGTTTTGCTGAAACGATGGATCTCGTCAATGAACAAAAGTGGGTTGGCGCGGCCAAAAAACTGTTGCTGCTCGGCTTTTTGGATGGTTTCGCGCACTTCCTTTACCCCTGAACTGATGGCACTGAGCGAATAGAAGGGCCTTTTGAGCTCGGTAGCGAGGATATTGGCCAGGGTTGTTTTGCCCACGCCCGGTGGTCCCCACAAAATGATAGAGGGCAAAAAACCCGCAGCCAGGGCTTGGCGCAAGACCGAACCTTCGCCCACCAGGTGTTCTTGTCCCAGGTATTCGGCCAGGCTGCGCGGGCGCATGCGTTCAGCTAGTGGTTGCATGGCGTATTGTTATGGTTCAAAAGGCATCTTGAATTCACAGCACATTTCATTAACTTTCGCTCTCAGTAAGGGTTCAAAAATAAAGCTACCCAATTTTTACGGATGTTGATCGCAACAAATGTCAACGGCGTGGTCAAAATCACGGTCAAAATCGTGTTGGCAATCCGCAAGATTGGGTGTGGAGTGTGTAAGTGTGAGTTTGGGTGTGAGGACTTTGATTTCAATCTTTCGCCTCAGTCAATTGAAAACGGAGTTTGCTCACACTTACACCCAAACAAGCACACACTAACCCATTTTCATCCGTGTTCCTATCCCGCGTGAGCGGGGCAAAAAAATCGTGGTTACCACAAGAGTAACGAAGTTGCGAATTGGATAGGTTTATTTGTGGCTTATTACTCAGATCACAACAATACAACAAAATGTCTAAAATCCACTGGTTTTTCCTGGCTTTGTTGGCCAGTTTGTCGCTTTCAATCAGCAGCTTGGAAACAAGGCCCAATATCATTTTGATTCAAATGGACGACTTGGGCGTAGAAGAAACCCAGCCCTACAATCCAGGTGCCCTGCCCAGCCCCAATTTGAATCGCATGGCCGCCGAGGGCTTGAAATTCAGTCGTTATTACTGTGGGGTGTCGGTTTGTGCGCCTTCGCGGGCTTCGCTCATGACGGGCCTGCACACGGGACATACCCAAATCCGGGGCAATATCCAAATGCAACCACACGGCCAATTGCCCTTGGCCGATGAGCAAGTGACGGTGGCAGAGTTGTTGAAAAAAGCGGGGTACCACACCGCGCTGATCGGAAAATGGGGCCTGGGCATCGAAAACAGCAGCGGAGAGCCTACGCGGCAGGGTTTTGACCAATATTATGGCTACTTGGACCAGATTTTGGCCCACAATGCCTTTCCGGCTTACCTGCTGCGCAATGGGGTCAAAGAGCCCCTGAAAAATGAAGTCACCTGGGACAAACCCGGCTCGTACTCCAACGGTTTGGGCAGTTATGCTACCCGCAAGAAGCAATACGCCAACGACCTTTTTTACCAGGAGAGTTTGCAGTTTTTGGGTAAAAAACACCAAAAACCCTTTTTCCTGTACCTCAATTTCACCATGCCCCACAACAATGGCGAGGCCCCGGTAGCTGATCGTTTTGAGAGTCCTTCGATCAAGGCTTATGCCAAGGAAAACTGGACCGATACCGAAAAGCACTACGCCGCCAGCCTGCGCCGCATGGACGACTACTTGGGCGGCATCATGGCCACTCTGCGCAAAAAGGGCCTGGACAAAAATACTTACGTCTTCTTTTTGAGCGACAACGGCTCTACCGAGGACATTCCGGAGCGGTTTAGCAAGCATTTTGCCTACCGGGGCTCCAAGCGCAGCCCCTTTGAAGGTGGCTTGCGCTCACCCCTGCTGGTCTGGGGGGCGGTGAAACCTGGTACTTGTGAAGGCGCTGCGGTGCATTGGGATTTTCTGCCTACGGCCTGCGAGTTGGTGAATATTGCCACTCCCAGCGGCTTGGACGGCATTTCGTATGCGGCTGCCCTGAAAGGCCAAAAATTCCAACCCGGTGAACGCACTTTTTACTGGGAATTTCACGAGCGAGGTCCTTGGCGTGCCATGCTAAAAGGCGATTGGAAAATCGTCGAATGGATGAATACCGGGCAGGTTGACTTGTACAACCTTGCCAAAGACCCCAGCGAGAAGCAATCGGCACATGCCGAAGAACCAGCTCGTACTGCCGCCATGAAGCAAGCCTTGCAAGCAGCCCGTACCCCTTCGGAGGTGTTTAAGTTTGGGCGGAAATGAAAAAGATGGTCGTAGGAAAATATGTGTAGGCTGTAGTTTTACGTTCAAGTATCAAACAAGATGCATGAAAAAATATTTCTATTTAGTACTGGTTTTTTGCTCGGCACAACTCAGTTTTGCACAAACTCAAGCCGATAGCGTAGCCATCATCCAAGCAGCGCTCGATTACATTGAATCACAACACACGCCCAACCCGGCCCAAATGGAACGCGCCCTGCATCCCCGCATGGTGAAACGTACCTTTTGGAAGGACAAAGCTACGGGCAAGGATTACTTGCGTGAAACTAGTGCAGAGTCGATGATTCTACTGGCGGAGAGCTACAACAAAAAGGGCGACATGTTCCCTGCTGTGCCCAAGAAAGTGGTCAAGTTGCTTGATGTGTCTGAAAGAACCGCCTCGGTCAAACTCATCGCTGATGAATGGATCGATTACATGCACTTGGTCAAATTGAATGGAGCTTGGAAGATCGCCAATGTGCTCTGGCAATTCAATGATTTGGGGAGGCATTGAAGAGGGATGGAGTTTTTACTATGAAATACGGATAACAATTGGATAATCTATCCTTTGATCGGTAATTTATGGATAAAATATCGGTAAATGGATGAAAAACTGAAGTTCGATTTTGGTGGCATCCAAAACTCATTCAAAAAATTGACCAGATCGACCAGTTCAAGGGAGCTGAAAATTGAGAAGATTGGGGAGAGGAAGGGGACGGTATATGTAGTGAGGAAAGAGGAGTGAGATATGATTGAAATAGCCAATTAGTAGCCACAAAATAGCCAATTAGTAGCCATATTTTATCCATAAAAGTATAGGTCAGCAGCTGCAAGAAAAAAAGATACCTTTCTTTGTCGATGCCTACGCTACCGCATACCCCGAAAACTGCCGGACGTGCTCAGGCAAGAGTGCTAAGACGATACTGCTTTTTTGTACCCCTAGTTCTACTAACATTTCGGCAATATCATCTTCGGTGCGATTTTCCATGATCCAAATCTTTCCGTCTGGTTTAATATGGAGATGTATCCGAATCCGCAGAAAATAATGGTTACGGCTATCCCAGCCCGCCCGCAAGACTTGGTAGTGGTGATGCAAGGTGTCGGTCAGGATGTATGTCTGTCCATCCTTGGATTCTGCTTCGAATGTCTTCAATAAGTCCAGCACAATGGCCTGGAGCTCGGCTATTTTTTCCATATCACAATATTGGGTTGTGTAGAGTCAAAAACAAGATACTTTACCTCATATCGAGTTAGCAAATCCAATATGAACGAGTAATCTTGTAAACGTTCATAGGCAAAATCAGGCATTGCCAATATTAGAACACGTTCTGGTGCAAGTTGTTTGAGGGCTTCAAGGTAAACCAAATACTGCCCAAATACACTGTGAAACTCATGACTAATGGAAGTACGCAGAAAACTTTTCACCTCGATAGCTATCTTTTCGAAGCCTCTTTCAGCTACAATCAGTTTTTCTGCGCCAAGGTCGATTTCATAATCAATGCTTTGGGCAAAGTCAGCAAGATAAAATGGATCATGGGTAATCAGCCACCCTTCTTTTATTAATGCTGTTTTAACAGCTTCGTGGTATAAATCCTTTGCCATAATATGTTGCTTGGAATAAAGGTAGCTATTTTTTCTGAGAATTGAAAAGAATACTGCTTTGTCGGCATTCCCATCCACCTTACTTTATATTATTGACGAAATTCATGATTTTTATTTAAACATTTGTCAAAGAGAAAGTTGTATATGAAAGTAGCAACCGTCAAATTAATATCCACAAATCACCCAATTCCAATCCATATCCCCCCAAAAAAACAACCCACTTAATCCCTTTTCGGGCCTAAGCGGGTTGCACTGGGGGTAAACTGGGGTCACTGGGGCGGGGTCACTGGGGTTCAAAAACTGAGGTTCAAAAACTGGGGCTGACTGGGGCATTCACTAGGGGTTTTTCAGATCAAGCGGGCTTGCCGCAATTGATCCAGTATGTTGGGTCGTAGACGGCGGGCGGCATCGAGCAGCATCCAGGCGTCGTCGGGGAAATTACTGGGGCGGTTGCCAATGCGTTGGCGGGTGTCGTTACTTAGGGCGCGTTCGTCGCCACGGAAGGTCGCGGCGTAATTTTCCCAGAAAGTCTCCGCTCCCAAGGGGCGCGTATCGACTACTGAGCGGGTACGGTAGTCAAAAAATTCCAGGCGGGCATTGAGCCTTGCGGCCCTTTGCTGGTAGGTTTGCAAAACATTGGCCCGCACGGTGATGAACTTGGGTACGCGGATTTCGCGTCCGGCGGTGTCGCGTTTTACCTGGCCACGGGCGTCGTATTCGTAGGTGTAGCCATCCTGGATTTCGCGGGTTTCCTGGTGTTCGCTTTCGCGGACGGTGGCAGGGGTGACTTGTACATCAAACAAGCTCAAAGTGGCCTTGTAATCGTAGTCCACATTCCCTTGGAGGCGGTTGTGAAACACCCTCCAGCGGTCGTTCAAGCCGCCAAAACTCAAGTCCAGCACTTCGCGGTCGAAACCGATGGGCAAAATCACTGGGGCGCGGTTTTCAACGTCAAGCAACACGTAGGTGGTGCCCAATTCGCGGGCCTCGCGCAAGCCTTGCTCCACATCGCGGTAGCTGTGGTAATAGCTCGAAATGCGCGCATATTCGTCGTAAGCCCGGCGAGCAGCGATGCGGTCGCGGTTTTGGCGGGCTTGAATCATCAGGTCTTGAGCCAGGTCGTAGTGGTAAGCCGCCGCTTTTTCTCTGGCCTCAGCCATCGGGTCATTGATCTCCGGGAAGTCAAAATGAGCGCGGTAGCCCTGGCGATCCACCAGTGGGGTAAGCGGGCGCACGCGGTTTTCACGCTGGCTCATGCGCTGGTACAAGTCAAAAATGCGAGACCAATCTTCGCTCCGAGCCGCAGTGGTCATGCGGTCGATCATGTTCAGGTCGCGCTCGGTGGCCTTGGCAAAAGCTGATTCGAGCGTGCGCACCAGGTCTTCGTTTTTGCGGTCTTTTCCGGCCAGGCGAGCGGTGGTCCGTTCAATGGCTTCGTCGTAATCGCCAATTTCTTCCAATTTCGTGGGCGATGCACAAGACACAAGCATCAATACCATGCCAACAAGGGGTGCAAACAGGGTGTTCAAGGTGGTCCGGGATCTCATGGCGGTACAATTTTGAGGTGATCAAGTCCAGCACTAAAAAGTTAGGTTTGGACTTCATACCACAAATTTAGTACCTCTCTCAAGGCCATGTTACTAAGAAAGCGTTAAACGGATGTGTTAAATAGTTAAATTGTGATAAAATGAGTTAAGAATGTCTTAAAGTTGAGGAGTTGAGAGGTTGAGGAGTTGAGAAGAGGGGGTTCGGGATTGGCATGCTACGATACTCTAACTTTTCACCGCAGTCACCTCGATTTCAATTTTGATCTTCTCATTGGTCAGTTTTGCACAAAAAACGGTGCAAGCTGGTTTTACTTCCCCAAAATACTTCTTAATCGTTGGCCAACACCGCTCAAATTCATCGGCTTCTTTCAAAATGTAATACACCCTGACCACATCCTTGAAGCTGGCTCCAGCTTGCGTGAGTGCATTTTCTATGTTCCTAAATGTTTGTTCCGTTTGCTCAACAATGTCATCAGAGATTTCTCCAGTCGCATAGTTGTAGCCAGTGCAACCTGATACAAACACCATTCTATCCACCACTACCGCTCTTGAGAAAGAAACGGTGTCTTCAAAAATCGAGCCAGTGCTGATCAATTGTCTTTCCATGTGTTATAGTAAGTTGTTACCATTTTTCTTCCTTCAAAAATATGGAAATTGCGGAAAACAAGGCCACATTGACATCATGTTATTCATAAAAATCACAACCATCACAGTTCAGACAAAAAAAGTCAACATCACAGGTCAACGTCACGCTGGCAACTTTTCAACCCTTCAACCTTGAACCCTTCAACTTCAATGATACCCCCGTGCTTGCAACTGAAACAACTCCGCATATTTCCCTTCTTGTTGCAAAAGCTCCTCATGACTTCCCAATTCGATCATTTCCCCATTTTCGATCACCAAAATGCGGTCGGCCATGCGTACGGTGGAGAAACGGTGCGAGATCAAAACCGCCGACTTGCCCGTGATCAGCTCCGCAAAACGTTCGAACACCTCGTGCTCAGCGCGGGCATCGAGGGCTGAGGTAGGCTCGTCAAGAATCAATAATTGCGCCTCGCGCAGGTAGGCGCGGGCGAGGGCGATTTTTTGCCATTGGCCGCCCGACAAATCCACTCCGTTTTTGAAGCGGCGGCCCAGCATTTGTTCATAGCGTTCGGGTAATTGTTCGATCACGGTATCGGCGAGGCTTTTTTCAGCGGAATTTTCGATCAAAATCTGGTTATTGAGCTCTTCGATATTCCCCACCGCGATGTTTTCGCTGGCTTTGAATTGAAAGCGCAGGTAGTCCTGAAAAATGATGCCAATGTTTTGCCTCAAGGTGTCGAGTTTGTAATCCCGCAGGTCCACTCCATCCACTAAAATGCGGCCCTCAGTAGGCTCGTACAAACGGGCCAGGAGTTTGACCAAAGTGGTTTTGCCAGCGCCATTTTCGCCTACCAAGGCCAGTTTTTCGCCCGCTTTGAGGGTGAAATTCAAGTTTCGCAATGCCCAGCGTTCCTGCCCAGGGTAGCGGAAGCCCACGTTTTCAAATACATACCCTTCTTTGACTTCAGTGGGAAACGGTATGCTGCTGGGTTTGGAAAAAATTTCGGGTTTGATCTGAAAAAAGTCGAACATGTCCTTGAGGTACAAAGCACTTTCAGCAATCCTCGAAAAACGGGTCATGATGCCCTCCAACAGACCGTGCATGCGCTGAAACGACCCCGTCAAAAAAGTCAAAGAGCCAATGGTAATCAGACCTTTCACCGTTTGCAGGGCCACCGCCACATAAGCACCATAATAAGCCGCCGTGCCCAAACCCGCCAGCAAAAAGCCCCATGCCGAACGCTGGATGCTGATTTTGCGGTTGGCCAAAAAATAGCGGTGCGACAAGTCCCGAAAACGCTCAATGATGAAGCCCGCAAGTCCAAAAATCTTGATTTCTTTCGCCGTTTCATCGCTGGCACCGATGTAGCGCAGGTAGTCGAGTTCGCGCCGTTCGGGGGTCCAGCCCAGGGTAGTTGAATATACTTTTTGATTGAAATAAGACTCGCCAATGAAAGAAGGAATGACCGCCAAAAACAACAATAAAATCAGCCAGGGATTGAAGGCAATCAAGCCCGCGCCCAGGAAAAAAATGGTGATTACATCCTGAAATTGGGTCAACACCTGGCTCATCAGCACCGTGCGACTGGTGGTTTGGCGGCGTGCGCGTTCCAGTTTGTCGTAAAAATCGGGGTTTTCAAATTGAAACAAGTCCAGCTTGGCCGCATGGTTCATGATTTCTACCGAGGTGCGGTTGGAAACCAAGTCGCCCAGCAAGCTCTCGCTCAGGTTGATGCCCCGGTTCAGCAAGTCAGAAAATAAGACTACGGCCAGTTCCGCGCCCAAAAGCGCCCATAAGTGACTCAGGTCTTGCCCTTTGGAGTTGATCAAGTGGATGATTTCGTCCACGATCAGTTTTCCCAAGTACAAAGTAGCCAAGGGCACCCCGGCTTTGATGAGCCGCAAAACCATGTTTATGCCGGCGAGCCAGGGGTTGGTTTCCCAAATCAAACGAAAAAAAGCGGGTAGGTTGCGCAGGGCAGAGAATTGGTCCTTTAGTTTTGGTTTGTCGTTTTGTGTACTCATGCTTTTTAGAGGATGTTTAAATTTAGGATTGAAGTCAAAAATGAGCACGTTTTCGCCCAGTCGAGGCGCAAAAAGCGGAGTTATGCAGCGCATAATGAGCATTTTTGAAACGAAAGATGGGAGGAAAGGGGCCATTTTTGGACAAGCAAAAATTTTTAAACATACTCTTATTACAAGTGTTTGGGGGGAATGGTTGAGAGAAGTGCTAAAGTCCTGCGATTAGCTTGTATTTTTGTATTTTTTTGCATAATTTTGAATGTGGTACATCACCATACCTATCTGAATATGGAGAATTATAAAATTTATGACGAAGTAGCATCTTTTCTGGCCCAAGCTGCGCCTGAACAGGTACTTGCATTTCGACCTTCTGCGGGCACGCAACAGCGTTATGATGATTTGGTCTGGAAAAAGAAAGAATTGACCTTGACCCAAGAAGAATCAGCAGAGCTTGAGCATTATTTTATGCTCGAACATATTTTTCGCTTGGTGAAAATTAGAGCAGCAATGCAAATAGCTCAGTGATGAGTGAGTATGTTTCGAAAAAACAAAGAATTCAGGTAGCACAAAGAGCTGGGTATCGTTGTGAATACTGTTTGATGCCAGAGAGATTGAGTTGGTTTACCTTTCATATTGATCATGTTGTAAGCATTAAACATGGGGGATTGACCACTGAGGATAATTTAGCTTTGTTGCGGCACATGTAATGGTAATAAAGGCACTGACTTGGGTACATTCTTGACTGATTTTCTTCAAATTGTCCGTTTTTTTAATCCGAGAATTGATAAATGGCATGATCATTTTGAATTAGTCGAAGGAATGATCCATGCTAAATCTGACATTGCTGAAGCAACAATCAAAATTTTTCGGTTCAACGAATTAGAAAGAATCTTGGAGAGAAAACTCTTGCAAGAGGGAGGGTTTCTTGTTGATTGACGGTTCAAGAATAAAGCTTTCCAATTTTAAGGATGTAAATCTCCCCTTGATAGGATTTTACCAAGAATATTGGTGGTTATTTGTTACTAATCCACCAGCTCAATCACATAATGTTGAGGCCTGTTGGGGTCGAAGTACACCTCCAATACTTGCCCATTTTGCCAGGTTTTGCGCACCCCTTGTGTTTTCAGACTAAGCCAGGGGCTGTAAAATAAGTACTCCTGTTTGTTCATGGGATCGCGCCATTGGCAGACCAGCCTTACAGAACTGTCGTTGAATTTGTGCTTTTCTGTTTTGATGATCCGGGCTTGAACTTTTTTGCCCTGCAAATAGAGCCAGTTTTTCTTTTTCTTTTGTTTGTACAGGTAAAAAATGCCGCCGAATCCCGCTCCGCCAAAGGCCAGGAAAAAAACCAACGGCATTGTATGGCCGAGCAAGTTTAGCTTTTTGATCGATACCCGTTTGGGTTTTTGGGGGTCATAAATCAAGTCTATTTGTTCGCCCACTTTGAAATGAACAAGATTGGTGTACAAATTGGATGCATAGGTATGTTTCACCCCATTTTGTCCCATGAACTCGACCACCTGAGCTGAACTTTTTCGACTGCGGAAGCGGAGCTCAACTACCTTGCCCTGGGTCGACACCCCCCTTTGTTTGAGCAGGTAAGTATTGTAGAAGCCTTGGATACTCAACACCCCCGCCAGTAAGCCAATAGCCGCAAAAAAACCAAAAAATAAAAGGTTGAAGTTTTGGGTTCGCATGGTTTTGAGTGCTAAGTGACAAGCCACGAATAAACCTTACCAAATCGCAACTGCGTAATCTAAGGGCTGCAGATTAAATAAAATAGACATCTTCGTTGCCTCGCTGTGCGAGGCCAGTTGGGAACACGGATAAAATTGGGTTTGGGTGTGTTTGTTTGGGTGTGAGTGTGCATAATCCCCCATTTCCAATTAACTGAGTCGAAGGATTCTGATCGAAGCCACACACACCCTAACTCACACTTTCACACCCACACCCTTTCTTGCGGATTTCCAGCATGACGTTGACCAAGATGTTGGCTACTAGCAATCGTAAAATTAGTAAGGTTTATCTTTGAACCGTTACTAACCATTAACCATTAACAACTAACCATTAACAACTAACCATTAACAACTAACCATTAATTACACTTCCCCGCCGTCCATTTGGTCACCCCGGCATTCGTAGCTTCGCAAGCGTTGCCGTAGGTTTTGCCGTCGCACCCGCATACAGGCTCGTAAATCATCGGGCACACCGCATCTTTTTTGATTTTCGAGCGGTCGATGCAGCCCTGGGCGTCTTTTAGTTTGTTGTTGCAGGCAAAAACCGAAAAGCACAAGAGCAGGAAAAGGGATAAATTTTTCATGGCTTTTTTAGTTTAAAAGTGAAAAGTTGAAGGGTTGTCAGCGTGACGTTGACTGTGATGTTGACCTCCGCTTTTTTGTCTGAACTGTGATGGCTGTGATTTTTGTGATGGTCATGATGCCAGGCATTGCGTTGACTGATAACTGTTGACAAACTTGAAAATGAAGCTCGAAGCCCCGTCTTTTCAACATTTCAACACGACAACATTTCAACTCAAAACACATAGCTCGCCACCGCCGCCGCTCCCAAGGTTGTTTTGAAGCTTTTTTCCCCACTTTTCACATAAAAAGTCTGGGCTTGGTTGCTGTCATTGAGCACGATCAGGGCTTTTTTGCCATCGGGTCGCTGAAAAGCAACATTATAGATAGGTGCATTTTCATTGCTGCCCAGGCGAATGGAGCCTGGCAGCACAAGCTTGGCGGCATGGGCGATGATGTAGTAACTCACGTTCCGGTTCACATTGTTGCCTTCGATCGTCAGGGCACCTTTGCATTCTGTACATCCACCGGGGCTGTGCAGGCTGTAGGCCGGGTCGTTGGCCAGGTTCCACTCCAGAGCCGTACGGCTGTGGTTGCGCAGGGTGCCGATGATGATGTTTTTGAGGTGCCAACGCAGGTCTCCGCCAAATTCACCCTTTGAGCCCGTCCATTGCTCGGTGAAGTAGAGATTTTTGTCGGGATGTACTGCTTTTACTTTGCTCAAGGCTGTAGTATCACCACCGTACATGTGAAAAGCCGCTCCATCGATGAAAGCTTTGGCCGCAGGGTCGTTCAATACCTCGATCGGGTATTCGGGGTGGTCGCAGTTGTGGTCCCAAATGATGATTTTGGTATTCAAGTTGGCTTGGCGAAAGGCTGGCCCCAAGTGGTTTTTGACAAACTCGGCTTGCTCTTTGGCGGTCATTTCCATCGAGGGGTTGTTGCCGCCGTGTTGGGGTTCGTTCTGCAGGGTTACGGCTTCAATCTTGATGCCCCTGGCTTGCATGGCTTGCAAATATTTCACAAAATAACGGGCATAAGTGCCATAAAATTCAGGTTTCAAGCTGCCGCCGATGCTTTTACCATTGCTTTTCATCCACACAGGCGGGCTCCAGGGCGAGGCCATGAGCTTGAGTTCGGGTCGGATGGCAAGGATTTCTTTGAGTAAGGGAATGAGGTAAATGGTATCTTTTGACAAGTTGAAATAGCGCAAGTCCAGGTCGGTTTTCACCCCAGCTGGCAAGTCATTGTAGCTGAAAACTTC
Source organism: Chitinophagales bacterium (assembly GCA_013299105.1). Taxonomy (GTDB): domain Bacteria; phylum Bacteroidota; class Bacteroidia; order Chitinophagales; family Saprospiraceae; genus Haliscomenobacter. Next base: position 24,633 of record JAAFJY010000056.1, read on the forward strand.
TGTATCCAGGTCGGATGCCCCCATGCTGAGGCGCAGGTAGCTGATGCCCAGGTCCTTTTCACTTTTACCAAACAGCTCTTGTAGCAAAACAGCCTTGTTGGTGGCCCCCATTTTTTGGATCAGCATGGCACTGCTGCCCGTGAGGGTGTAGCCAAAACCGTCGATTTCCTGAAAACGCTGGTTTTCATCGATCAAAATTTGGGGCACCGAAGGCTCAACAGTTTTGGCAAAATCCAAACCTTGTGGAGCCAATAAGCTCAAGCCGTCGGCACTGCTGATCCAGCTCTTGATGGGCAAAGGCCCAATCGGCGTGTCGGGCGTGACTTGCTGCGCATCTTGGCTCGACTTGCAAGCGCAATTGGCAAAAGCTAAAGCAAAAATCGATAAAACAACTGAAAATCGCATCTTGATGACTTTTATCTAAACTTTCACGAAACCTGACTCGAAGCCCTTGTCTCTTCAACTTTTCAACGCTTCAACTTTAAACTTTCACAAAGATTTTCCTCCGGTACAAGACCCAACAAGCCAACCAAACCACCAGCACATTCAGCAGGGCATAACCCAAAGATGCGTTTTTTGGCGCAAAAAAAGGTACAAAAAAGCTTTGGTAAATCCAGGAACTGAGCGAAAGGGGCTCCTCAGGTGTACCCCCCACCTTGATCAAAAACGACAACTTGGCCAAAATACCTGACAACACAAAAGCAAAAAGTGCATTCACGCCCATCACCCGGAAAGGATAAATCCAGCTTTGCCAGCCCTTGATGTCCACGAGCCACATGATCGCCCCCAAGGTCAGTAACGACACTCCAGCCATGTAAACTACATAGGAACTGGTCCATATTTTTTTGTTCAGTGGAAAAACCTCGTTCCAAATCAGGCCCAAAGCCAGGCAAATGACACCAAGCGCCAAGACCCCGCTCACTTTTTCCTGATTGCTTCGCGTGCTGCGCAACCACTCGCCCGTGAGCATGCCCGCGATACCCGTGCCGATGGCTGGTAAAGTGCTTAAAAAACCTTCCGGGTCCCAGGTTTTGGAGGCCGACCAAAGGTGATTGGTGGTCAAAACTGTACGGTCAAACCAGGCACCCAGGTTGGTTTCCGCTTCCAAATTTGGGGCAATGCCGCCGGGTACGGGCACCAAAGTCATCAAAGCCCAATAGCCAAAAAGCAGGGCCAATGCCACCATCAATTGCCCTTTGGGGCTGCTTTTTAAGAACAAAAAACCACAAGCCAAGTAAACCAAAGCAATGCGCTGCAAAACTCCTGGGATGCGCAAGTTGCTAAAATCGTAGTAAAAAATGCCGATGAGCACCATGCCCCCCATTGCCACCCAGGCCAGCCAAGAGACGTACTGGCGGCGTTGAGGCCAAGGGCCACCTTTGAATTGCGATTGGTTGAGGATTTCGCGGCTGAAAACCGAGAGGGTCGCCACGGTGAGTAAAATGTAATGGATCGTCAGCATCCCACCCGTGGTGTTGAAGCGAAACTTGGGGAAAGCCGCCAGGTAGAGCCCCAGCCCAAAAATGATCCCAGAACGGACCAAAATCTTGCGGTACAAGGCCCCCAAGCCCTCGTTTTGGTCTTTGCGCCCACCAATGGCCAGCGGAATGGCCACCCCCACCATGAACAAGAAAAAAGGAAAAACCCAGTCGGTAGGCGTACAGCCATGCCAGTCGGCGTGCAAAAGTGGCGCATATACCTGGTCCCAATCGCCAGGGTTATTGACCAAAATCATGCCTGCGATGGTCAGACCCCGCATGACATCTAAGGAAAGTAAACGGTTCATTTTAGGTGTGCGTGTGGTTGTGAAGCGTCAAAATAGTAATTTAGTTGAAAAGTTGAAGGGTTGAAATGTTGAAAAGTGTGACCATAGTTTGAGGCTTTGGCGTTGAGCGTGTTTAAAGTTAGAGGCTTAGTCAGAAAACGAGGCAAATTTTGACAAATCAAGGCAGGAAAAGCGGAGTTATGCAGCGCATAATGAGCATTTTCCTAACGAAGAGTTGGCGAAATTGGGCCGTTTTATGGCAAACAAATAATTTTAAACATGCTCTATGGCAAAAAAATAGGCAGCAGTTCATTACAAACTACTGCCTATTTTTTTGAGTTGAAACCCGTATTTGAAGTTTAAGTCAGGAACTTGATTCGAAGCCCCCTCTCTTCAACCCTTCAACATTTCAACTAAACCATCAATTCTGCGGCACCTTGTTAGGATTCAACAAATCATAAAACTGATCCAGCTTGGGCAGGATGATGATGCGGGTACGGCGGTTGGTAGCCCGACCCTCTGGGGTACTGTTGGTAGCCAGGGTATTGTACTCTCCACGGCCAGCAGCGATCAGGCGATTAGGATCCACGTTGTGCTGTCTTTGCAGGGCACGTACTACTGAGGTAGAACGCTTCACACTCAAGTCCCAGTTGTCGTCGAAGCAGGCGGTTTTGATGGGCTGGTTGTCGGTATAACCTTCCACCATCACCTCTACTTCGGGGCGAGACTGTACAATGGCGGCGATTTTGGCCAAAACCTCATTGGCTTTTGGCGTCAAAGTCGCGCTGCCTACCTGGTACAGCATTTTGTCGGAAAGGTTGACAAACACCACCGTTTTGTCCACTTTTACCTCCACGTCTTTGTCGTCCAAACCATCCTTCAGCACATTTTTAAGGTTGACAGCCAAGGCCAGGTTGATGGAGTCGGCGCGGGTTTTGGCGGCTTGCAAGAGTTGGATGTACTTGTCCTTTTTCTCCAATTGCCCCAAAGTTTCCTTGATGTTGGCATTGGCCGACTTGGAGAGGTCGGTCAGGTCGGTCACCGTATTCAATTGGCGGTCGCGAATGGCCTTTACGTCGGCGAGTTGGTTGCGCAGGTCATTGATTTGGTCTTCGCGCAGTTTCAAGGCACCTTGTCCAGCCTTGATTTCTCCGTTCAGGCGTTCTTTGTCTTTGTCGCAGGCTGCCAGGCGAGCCATGTAGTCGTTGATGGTAACTCCGGCTTTGCCCAAGTCTTTGTTGGCAGCATCGAGGAGCGTCTGGAGGTTAGCGTACTCTTTTTTGGTTACGCAGGAGCTGAGCGTGATTGCAAACAAGCAAAGCAGCGAGAGGCCTTTTAAGGCTTTCATAGTGTGGTGTGTTTTTGATGGTAAAAGCTTACCCTGCTTGCATTTCGGCCCAAAAAGGTCAATTCTCGCCCCCTCTTCGCCATTTTTTTCCGCCGATGCTGGGCATCGACTCCAAAAAATGGCTTGATGGAACAAAAATTGCCTGCTTTTTTGTCTCGAAACCGCTAGGCTAAGTTTTTACTTTTGGTGAAAAATGTGTTCACATGGAAACCATGCAAACTGGAAATGGGTAAAAACAAGAGGGGAAGCTTTTCAAGGCCTCAAGATAGGGCTAAACGAGGGGCAATTCAAGGTATTTCTAGTAAAAGTTCAGCAAGAGCACTTTTGTTTGCAACCTTTGGCATTGGAGCCCGTCTTTGGAGACAAACAGATGAAGTATGAGAAGCAAGATACTACGGTATTTGGTGCCATTGGCTTATATGGCTTGGGCTGTGGATTTGTGGGTGTGAGGAAGAGAAAAATTCCTTACATTTCTCAAATGGTAAACATCAGCAGTGCGCGTTTGGACTGCTGTAGGGATTGACCTGCATCACTCCTCCCAAGAAAATTTCACAAATTTGTCATTTTTCGCCCCCCCCCCCCCCCCATTGACTTACATAAATCAAAACATTATCTTTGCGGAGGACTTGGAAATCTTAGGTTTTTCAGTCCTTTATTAGTAGACTTTATGAACAATTAAATTAATTGGCCATAACAGGGCCTTTTTCGCCTGCTTTTCGTTTCTTTTTTAGCCCGTAGCTGGGCTACGAACTAAAAAAGAAGCCTCAATCAGCCAAAAATTCCTCTGTTCTGTCTCAAAAATCTAATGTACATAAAGTCTAATGTACAGGAGAATTATGGTGTAGTTAATACGCCAAAGCATTCAAATAGTAAACTTCACTCTTTTTTACAGATTCTTTTTGTGCTGAGTTATCGAATTACGTTTTTACCCGCTTTAGTTTACTTGTTTTGAAGGCTTTTTGATCTCTATGTCATTGCGTTAGGTTAACCCTGCTTGTGAAGGATCCAGTCCATTCACTAAGTTCCAAAATGCTATAAAACACATGGATACTAAAGAATTCAAAAGCCGCAAACAGTTCGCCAAAGAGCTGGGGATGTGTACAAAAACACTGATGCGAAAACTGAAAGCACTAAAGTATGAACTCCCTTCTGGGCTGATTTCGCCGAATCAGCAGGTCGAAATTTGGAATTTGTTGAATGAAAAAGTTACCTTAGAAGCTGTTTAAAAATTCTGGGGCAGAATTTTGAGGATTTTGTAAAAGGGAATCGGCCTAGTAATTTGTGGTTTCAAAATCTAAATTACGATGGTAATCAAACGAGGTCACTTTTCCAAGGG
>JAAFJY010000057.1 GCA_013299105.1 Chitinophagales bacterium
TATTAAAAAATAGGTGTCGCTTGAAAAACATGGAATTGAAAGATAGAATATTAGGTGTGTGCGCGGGGCTTTGGAATTATAATTTTATCTAACCAATTGATAATCAATGGCGGGTAAGTCTAATAATGTACCCTATAGCTGGTGTTTTCAAAAACCTAGTAATAAGGAAAATAGATCCTTAACACCTAATGACTGGTGGGTGGCTGTTCTGGGAGCGAACTGGAAACATCCACGAGGACCAAACTCGACCATTGAAGGAAAAGGCGACCACCCAGTTGTGCATATTTCATGGTATGATGCAATTGCCTATTGCCAGTGGGTTGGAAAAAGATTAGCCACAGAAGCAGAGTGGGAATATGCTGCACGTGGAGGATTGACTAAATCTTTGTATCCCTGGGGGGATATTCTGAACTCCAGAAAAGCCAACTACTGGCAGGGTGATTTCCCTGATAAATACCTTAATCAGGATGGATATGTAACTACATCCCCTGTCAAACATTTTCAGCCTAACCAGTATCAAATCTATGATATGGCAGGAAACGTATGGGAATGGTGTTTGGACTGGTATGATTTTGATTATTATGCAAAATGTGGCTCAACTATCAAGAATCCAATTGGGCCCGAAAAAAGTAGCGATCCTTCAACCAAAAGTTTACCTTTAAAAGTCATTCGAGGTGGCTCCTTCTTATGCAATGAGAGCTATTGCTCTGGCTACAGGGTGTCGACAAGGATGAAATCCAGTCCTTATATTAGCTCTGAGCATACAGGATTTAGATGCGTACGCAATTAACGAGTTATGAAAATTTAAAATGTCTCAAAATGTCCCAAAATGTCCCATCTTGTCCATCCCTTGGTTCAAGCATGTGCACTATCTTTGTAAAAGCAATTTTGCTATACTAAATCAAAATTCAATTATGCAAAAGCTAAGAAAAATTTCCAGTAAACTGGTTACTTTATCTGTAGCATTGACCACAACAATGGTACTTTTAAGCCCTTATGATGCTAATGCAACAAGTGGTACTTCAACAGGCGGTGGGGGTGCCGAAAAATGTGGGTGGGAACAAAAGTCACAACAGTGTGGTAAAAAATATTATGCGAATCCTGCTACTGGTACAACTGGTTATATCCTCCTTTATGATAAAGATTGCCCAAAAGGCAATGCAAGAACTTGTGAATATAGAGGTGACTGCTCGGGAGCTCGAAGGGTAATTGTAAGCTGTAATCCTGATTGTTCTATTAGGTTTAATTAACTTTTACAAGTGATTGGAAGGATAGCCTCACTGAAAAGTACCTATACGAATAGCTAGAATCATGTTAGGTTTTGTGCGATTTTTAAAAGCTTTGAGTATGCATCCTCTTATTCATAATGAATTAGGGAAATCAATTTTTCAAATTTCGCACAAAACCAGATCATTTTAAATTCATTACACATTGTGTGTTCTTTAAACTCACTACACTGATGAGCTATAAGCAACTCTTTATTTTGGCTAAGGTATTTTTGAAATTTGGTATGGATCTAACCTAGGCTATTTAATTTGATTAGTTTTCTTTCCTACAATTTTTTGTAGAGAAAAGAGTACTTAAGCTTGATTAATGGCGATTCTACAAAGGTCTAAGGATATTAAAAAGCGTAGGGAATAATCCTGCCAGATTACATACCCTAGGTCTAATCCAAGCATCAGTAGATGAATTTAACTATATACAATGAAAAATTTCAACTTACTCTTCTTTATTATGGTCCTTCTCATCCATTCTTGTGAACAGAAAGGCACTTACAAATCAATTGAAGAAGTTTCAATTGACGATTTGAGCTCTAAGAATATTATTGATGTAAGTCAATATGTAGATACAATTTTATTATATGATTTCGAGTACTCTAGAGAATCTCTTTTAAGTTACAGTCAAAGTGAAATTATTGAACATGATGATTTTTTTTATTTTATCAAATATAGTCAAATTGACATGGTAATGATATTTTCAAAGAAAGATGGGCGATTTATAAAAAAACTAGAACCTACTGGTGGAGGGCCCAATGAGTTCACAGCAATCAGAAACTGCACTATCAATCCATATTCAAAAAAAATTGAGCTTTTTGCTGATTTTGAGAGTAAATTAATTGAATATGATTTGGAAGGAAATCATTTAGATGAAAAACCATTTTCATTGTTATTTGATCAAAAAATTATTTTACTTGATAAAAATAAATTATATTATTGTAAATCTAGTAATTCTGACTACTTAAATACTGATCAAAATATCTCTCTAATGATCACTAATCAACAAAATAAGCCAACAAAATTTTTGAAATCACAAGATAAAATAAAAGCAGACCTCTTCTCTCCTTCTACTTTGTACTGGTATAAAGATACAGTACGATTTATTGCACCATATTGTGATACAGTTTATAGTATTTTCAAGAACAATATTAAGCCAAGGTATAAAATTAACTTTAAATCAAAAAAACTTTCGCCTGATTTTTGGAAAGATAAAGATGTAAACTCAACGAAAGATATGATTTTTTCTCAGTATTCGTTACCTTGGGTTTATCCTTCTATTTTCGAAAATGATGATATGATTTTTGGCTACTACACATCAAGTAATTCCCTAGGATATTATTTCATATACGATAAAAATATGAAAAAAACAGCTTTCGATGGCGTTATCATTAAATATAATAAATGGGACATGCCTTTGCCGCCTCCCTCCCATTTTGATCAAGAAGGTTTCAATTATCTAATATCTCCTTCTGAATTAAAGGCGATGCTCAAAGAACATCCCAATCCATCAATACTTCCAAAATCTTTTGTATCAAAAATACAAAATGCACCAATTGATGGGAACCCATTGTTGATGCAAGTAAAAATGAAGAGAAAAAGTAGATGATATTGAGCCTAAACTGCTCATCATAAATGCGGGCAGTATTTCACCCATAATCTACCAATATGAAGATAAATACTTTGCTGCTTATTGCACTCACAATAGTAAATTTATCGCTGGTAATATACAAGTTATTACCTTCGAACTATCGGCCAACTTCTGAACACCAGTTTATCCAAGACCCAGTTCTATTGCTCAAAGAAAAGCTCTATTTTAATGCATTAGCTGACGAAGATAAAAATGTTCCAAATGGAATCCCTCTACCCAAGGTCCCCTTTCTTATACTCAGGTTTACATTCAAGAACTGCCAAACTTGTCAGATGAGCGCTTTACATGAGCTACAAAAATACAAAGACAAAATACCATCCTTGAAGGTTTTGGGTACTTTTTCAGATCAAAAGGACTTCGAAATTTTCAAATCTTTAGAGCTTATCAAAAAAACTAAGCTTCGTATCGAAAGTGTGCCGATCCAATACTTTGATTTAAAATTAGAGTATGAATCTGAACACCCTTTTATGTTCGTCTTACTTCCAGATGGAAGTGCTAGCCATGTCTTCATCCCCATGAAAGAAGACGTGGAAAGAACGAGGCGCTATTTGGCCATCATCCAAGAGAAATATTTTTCTCAAAAGTGAAAGTGGCCAATGAAACCTGTGCACCTGTTCTGGACTCCCAAAAGTGCTGATTTAGCTGCTTTGCAAATGGGCTGGTTGCACCTGCGCTACCACCTGTTCAGTTGGGTACTGAGCGCTCACAGTATTCGAAAATTTTACCCCAAGCTGGAGCTCATCACCGATGATTTTGGCGAAGAAGTACTGGTAAACGAGCTTAAACTGCCCTACACCAGTGTGCGAAAAGACTACGAGGGCTTGGACCTAGGTTATCCGGATAGCATTTGGGCCGCCAAGAAAATGTATGGTTACACGCTGCACCAAGAGGCCTTTATCAATTTTGATGGCGATGTGTTCATCTGGGAGGAAATACCAGCCACTATACACTCCGCGCCCTTGTGCGCCCAAAACATGGAGGTAGATGTGCCTTTCTACTTTGCAGCCTTGAAAGACATCAAACTGCACTTCAAAAACAAGCCCGATCTGGTAAAAAAAATCTTGGGCAGCAAAAAGCCGCTCATCGCTTCCAATGCCGGAATACTAGGGGCAAACCACCTGGAATTTATCAAAGCGTACGTGCAGTATGGCTTCGATTTCTTGAACAAAAACCTCAAAAGCCTGCAAAAAGTCAACAAGGGCAACCAAAACATCATCATTGAGCAGTTGTTTTTTTACGAACTGGCCCAAATGCAAGGCATCCCCATTGAGCACCTGATCGACGAACCCACAACTTCCAAGCAATTCCCTCACCTGACCAACTTTACGGCCTTGCCCAATCGCTGCAAGTACATCCACATCATGGGCGGAAAAAAATACCCAAGCACCTGCGAGCAACTGGAACAAAGGGTGCTGCTCGAATACCCTGATGCATACGATCGGGTTTTGAACTTGTTGAAAAAACATGAGCTGGCGCTGAATACCTTCTTTTTTAGTCAACAAAAAATACCAGTAGTTTTAGAATCGAATCTTTCCACAATTGAAGAAAAACCTCTTGAGCAGTCTTTTGCCAGGACCTTGGAGATCATCAAAGCCTTGAAATTGCGGGGTGTTACATACACAAATGACTCGCCAGCATCGTTTATTCAACAAGTACAACAGGCGATGCAAATTGGTACTTTGAGTGAAACCGCCCATAAAGTACTGCAAGAAGTCCTCCAATTTGAAGCTGATCTGCTGCAATGGCGATCCCAACTACCTGAGTTACCTACCCTCGAAGCACAAAAAAGAGACAATGCCCAAAAGTTGGACCAAGCTTTACGGCTAGGTGAGAGCGATAGCATGCAAACTCTAATAAAACTCAATCCTCACGCCTTCATCTGGGATTGTGAGTGGAACTGGGCCGAGAAAAAAGAATTCAAACAGCAAGTCGAGAACTCCGCACCTTATCGCAACAACCTAAAAATGCCGCATGGCTATTTCAGAATCATCGCATTTGTATATCCCCAACAAGGCATCATCCGTGAATACCTTGCCGACCCACTCTCGGTCATCTTGCTTGATGTGCTGGAAGACGGAGCAGCGAAAAGCATGGCAGCGACTTTAGCAATGGGATTTAACCTGGTAAAACAACTGAATGCTGAGGCCGCTGAGGAACACAAAAAACGCTTGTTGGACCAACTTACTTTCCTGACATACCAAGGTGTTTTGCTGATCGATGAAAACAAGTTACTATGGATAATGCCTGAATGCTAAACCAATACTCCTTACGTCTAATTTACATCCACCAAACCTTAGAGAGTGTTTAGATATTGGAGGTTTAGCCAAAGACGCGTCAAATCTTGACTCTCCATTTTTTGAAGGATAGCAGGAAAAGCAGAGTTGTGCAGTGCTTATTGAGCAATTTGAAAATACCTTGTTTAACGAGTAACGGACGAAAAGCGACCATTTGGGGGCTATCAAATTTTTAAGGATACGCTAAAAACTGGGGCATGTCTCAAAAAGTCCCAAAATGTCCCATCTTGTCCAGTCGGGGTTTCATTCAAGTACCTTATTTTTGCATTGTCAAAAGGGATAGTTATCAAATGCATGTCCCTCTGCATTCATTCTTGCCTTTTTAGCTTGTATGCAAAAAAGTGAAGTAATGGATGTGCATTTTTAAAACTTTAAACCTAAATTCATGAAAAGCATTCGTAAAATTGCGGGGAAGGTTACTGCGCTGGCAGTGGCTTTATTTACAACAATTTCTTTGTTGAATCCCCACACTTTAAAGGCATGGGACTCTCAGGATGGTTATGTCAATACATATGATTCAGAAGAAATGGAAGATGGGGGTGGTGGTTCTGGTGGATGTGAAAATCCAGTATGTTTTAATCCTCCAACTAAGTTAATAATTGTTTTAGATACAGGTATGTCTTCCACAGGTAGTCGTACAAATTCTGGAGGAGGATCTGTTTCAATAACATTACCCAAAACTGGAACAGCTAGTGGAAATGGCTCATCAAGTGGAACAACTAGTGGGTCTCAAAGGGCCTTAGAAAGATATGTTTACATTTGTAGCAAAGGAGGGGGCTGTAAAAAAGACTGCACATCTGTAGATGGCAATGGTAACTTAACATATTATACATGCAGTTTAAATATCGGTAAGTTGATTCCCTAAATTTTACAATGCCTCATGCTAATTTAAGGAGCTGAAAGCATTAATTTTTCTAAGAATTCCAAATTGAGGGATTTTTTGTGAGTGGATTTCATCAGAGCAGACTTGTGTTAATGTCTCAAAATTTATGACCCTTTGTATTAATTGATTTTTTGCAATGCATATTATACAAAGCTTGCTTTTGTAAACTTGAAACAAGTCTGCCCTTTATAAATGCAATGATCATTACATGAAAATTTTAAATATGTACTTAATCGCGGTAAATGCGATCTTTATTTTTTTTATATTTGGCTGTTCCAACAGTCAAAATGGAATAGCTACGCATATTAATATAGACAATGCCAATATAGCAGACAATTTGATCGTCGATAACATCATTTCTTCCGTAGAGTTAATTCCCTTGAAAAATACTTCTGCTGAAAGCATGCTATCTGAAGTAGCAATAAAAACTTTTTTCTATAAAGATAGAATAATAATAGTGGATTATATATTTGGTAAATATGTAAGTATTTTTGATGATCATGGTAATTTTATATCAAAAATTAAAATATCGGGCGAAGGTCCAGGAGAGTTTAGCGAAATAAGATCTGTTTCAATTAATTCAAATAAAAATCAAATAGAGATTTTTTCTGCAAACGAGAAAAAAGAGGTGTTTTACTCATTAAGTGGAGTTTTTTTAGATGAACGATCATCACAGTTCATCTTTGATGATAAAATTGTAATTGATCAAAAAAATCAGCTTTTCTTTGCAATGTATTTAGCTAATTTAGGTTTGTTTAAAGATGGTAATTGTTATGAACTATTTTCAGTAGATGAAGATGATGCTATAAATCGTATCAAACCTACAGATCAACAAGTAGCCAGAAAATTGGGTGATACAAGAACTCCAAACCCATTCTTTAAATATAATGGCATGGTTTTCTTTTGTAAAACATTTTTAGATACTATTTTTAGTGTAGAAGATGAAAAAATCGAACCTGAATATATAATAGATTTTAAAGAACGAGCCATCCCAAATGGATTCTGGCAAAGAAATCAAAAATACTCAGAAAAGCAAGAAGCTGTAGATAGCGAAAATTTTGCTTATCTTATGGGTAGATTTTTTGAAAACGATAGATTCCTTTCAATTATTTATTCTTACAATGGGAAGTCTACATGGTTTATCCTTGACAAAAAGACACAGCAGCAAATAAATTCTTTATCTATCAGAATGGAGAAGTATGACTTAAATTTTCCTCCTCCATTTCAATTTTCAGAAGAGGGTTTTTTCTACTATGTTTCTGCAAGAGAATTTAAAAAACTAGTTCAAGACCATCCTAATCCAAAGATTTTGCCACCTCATTTTAAAGAGGTGGCTGAAGAACTTGATGATGATGACAATCCAGTTATTGTGAAAGTTAATCTGATAGATCATTAGCCAGACTGGTTTATTTTTTTCTCACAAGTGATCATTAAGCTCATCAATTTTAGTGTAAACTTTAACTAAGTTACATGATCTCACAATAATTGTGGTATTATTCAACCCCAAATCGCATGATTTATGAAAAAAACTGAGGCTTTTTTGATTCTAGTCACTTTGATTAACCTAGGCTTATTTGGTGTAAGGTTTCTTAAACTAAACAAAACAGAACCAGAACATTATTCTCAAAAAACTACAACACTTGAAGAGGCTGATAAAAAAGAAAACTTATTTTTCAATGCAATGATTGACGAAAATAAGGTTATTCAGAAGGGAATAGAATTGCCAAAGGAACCAATTTTGATCCTGCGGTTTTCTTACCGAAACTGTAATATATGCATCAACAGTGCATTGTCAGAATTTCAGCGGTTTTCTGATTCTATTCAAAGTAATAGAACAAAGGTGATTGGCTCATTTATGAGTAATCGCGATTTGCAACTTTTTTTGGGAAGTGAGAAGAAATTTACATTCAATATAACCAACGAGGCGGATGATTTTTTAGGACTTGACCTTGAAAAGAATGCATCTACTCCATTCTTTTTGGTTCTTTTTCCTGATGGAAGTGCGAGGCATGTCTTTGTACCAATCATGAACGATACACTTCGCACCCGACGTTATCTAAATATAATTCATCAAAAATACTATGCTAAATAACCCAATTGCTATATACTTGTAAAACTTTAAAAAGAAAGCACGTTGTCAATTGTTATTTTTCAATATGAAAAATGAATAAGCTGGCTGTAATTTTTCAAAAATTAAGACCAATAGCTTGTATTTTCACTGATATTGTACACAATGTATTTAACCTGAAACTTTCTAAACCAATGCACGCTATACCTGTTACTCATCAAGTACTAATTAAATTGCAGACAAATAAAACCCGATGAAAGCCAGTCTTTCCCCCATCCGGATATTGATTTTTTTTGTAAGCCTGGCTGCAATGGCATTTTTTGTGCTGCCTTATTTGAAAGTTGATTTACTGCCAAAAGAACAAAATTCAGAATTACAAATCCAGTTTAGTTTACCCAACACCTCGCCGCTCAATGTAGAAAGTACTGCCATGAGCCTCTTGGAAAATGCCCTATCTAGCGTGCGGGGGGTAAAAAAACTTCGCTCAGTGTCTCGCTTCGGGCAGGGGGTGATTTCCCTCACTTTTGAGCGCAAAGAGGACATGGCCGCCCGCCGCTTCGAAGTGGCCTCAATCATCCGCAGTGTTTTTCCAAAATTACCCCAGGGTTCATCTTATCCGCAGTTGAGTGGTGGTGACAACTCCGCAGTATGGAACGAATCCCCTACACTCTTGTACTCAGTTGAAGCTCGGGGAAATGCCCAAGAAGTACGTGAAAAAAGCGAACGTTTCTTTCGACAAACCCTACACAATGAGCCGCAGGTAGCTTATTTGGCATTTCAGGGCGGGCAAGAAAAAGTGCTGGTGATTGAGGCCAAACCAGAAGCGCTGAGCGCATACCAATTAAACGTCAATGAACTCCAGCAAGCTATTCAACAAATATTTGGGAATTATTATCTGGGCAGTTCACAAGACAATGCCGGGCACCTATTGTTCATTCGATCCGTTCCAGCTTCGCTGAATATTTCAGCCATAACCAATACACTGATCAAAAACTTAAACGGCTATCCTCTACGGCTCAGTCAAGTCGCCAAAGTGTACGAGCAGTGGCAAGCGCCCGATCATTACTACCGCATCAACGGGAAAAACGCAGCGAGTGTAGAAATATACCTCAATCCCAAGTGCAACAAGGTTTATGAAGCGGAGCGCATCCAAGCAGTTTTGACCCAAGCTATTCAAGGGCAAAGTGAATTGGGCATAAGGTTAGAAAATGATCAAACGGTTTTTGTAAGGGAAGAGCTCAAAAAAAACTGGATTCGACTGGGAGCCTCTTTGATCATATTGTGTGCCTTGCTTTTACTCACTTATCGAAACATTCGCTTGGTATTGATCCTGCTTTTTTGCCTGGCGATTAATATTGCCCTAACCATACTCTGTAGTTGGGTGTTGGTGCTCGATTGGCATACCTACACTTTGGCAGGTATGAGTGTTTCATTTGGTTTGATGATCGACAATGCCGTTGTAATGTTGGATTCATATCGGCGTAGGTTAAATCGGCGTATTTTTACGGCGCTACTTGGCGCTACATTGACTACAATTGCGGCCTTGTTTTTGGTTTTTTTCTTACCTGCCGAGCAACAGCGCTTTTTATTCGATTTTTGTATCATCATCATGGTGAGTTTGTGCACCTCGCTGCTCTGCGTTTTGTTCTTGATCCCAGCTTGTTACGATCTCTGGATCGGTAAACCTCAGGCACAAAGGGTTACCAATCAAAAAATGGCCAACAAGCGGCGCTTGTGGAAATGGCTGAAGATATACGGCAACTTGATTGGTTTTTTGCATCGCTGGCGGGTTTTGCTCTTTATCGCTTGCATCTTATTATTTGGTCTCCCGTTTTTTTTGTTGCCACTCCAAAACCCGACCTCACATCGTGCCTTGAATTGGCTCAATGCAGAGACTTTTCAGCAGGTAATTCGGCCAAAATTGGAGAAGTGGCTGGGGGGTACTTTGCGTGCATTCGCCCTCAATTTCAAACAAGAAAATTATTACCAAGAGTCCGAAGAGACAGTCTTGTACCTGCGAGCTGAATTGCCCAATGGACATACCCTGGCCCACATGAATGGGCTCATGCAGCGGTTTGAAAATTATTTGACCCGCCAAAAAGAAATTGAATTGTTTACTACCCAGGTTTTGTCAGGTCAGCATGGGGCCATTGAAATTCATTTTACCGAGGCAGTTGAGAAAACCACCTTCCCACTGGTGCTGCAAGTAAAAATGCAAGAAATAGCCCAGCAGTTCAGCGGAGTCCAGTGGAATATTTATGGCAAAGGCCAAAGCTTTAGCAACAATTTATTCATGGATGGGATATCGGGCTCGCGCCTAATTTTAAAAGGGTATGACTACAAGGAACTGGAGCGGCAAGCAGAAAAACTAGGCCAATTCCTTGCCCAAAACATGCGGGTACAAAAAATCGAGTTGGATCAAAATATCGACTACTTTGAGCGGCCTTTGCCAGAAATGTACCTGACTCTTGACGCAAATGCCCTGGCCGAGCGGAAAACCGAGTTGAACAGCATCATGATGGGGCTCCAGGAAAAAACCAGTTCCAATCAAATTTTCTTGGACAATGGCACACAGCAAGTTTTACTCGTTTTGCAAGCCCAAAGTGCCGACCAATTTGATGTATTTCGATTGCTAAATGAATCCATTCCATCAGCCAATGGTTCAGCATTAAAGATCAAAGATGTTGGGAAGATGGCTTTGCGTCAATCGAGTAGTTCGATTCATCGGGAGAATCGACAATACTTAAGGATGGTGACCTATGACTATGTGGGTTCTTTTGATTTGGCAAGGGAATTGCATGAAAACGTGATAAAAAAAATGACCCGAGAAATGCCCCTAGGCTATTCTATCGAGGCTGAAACTGGTAGTATGCCCTCGGAAACAGGTCGTCAATTTTACCTACTGTTGATTTTATTGGCAGCCAATTTTATCATTTGTGCAATGATCTTTGAGCATCTTTTACAGCCTTTTTTTATCCTTTTGACGGTGCCTTTCTCCTTTATTGGCATTTTCGTATGCTTCGCATGGGGTAATTTTTCATTTGACCAGGGCGGTTTTGCATCGTTCATTATGCTGGGCGGTATTGTCGTCAATGCCTCTATTTTTTTAATCAATGATTTGAATAACAAAGCTAAAAGAGTGCTCAATTTTCGGAACACCTTGATCAAAGTATTTTTTCGACGCTCAGGAACAATATTGCTAACGATCTTTTCTACTATTTGTGGCTTTATTCCGTTTTTATATGAAGGGCCTAGCACACCTTTCTGGTTTTCGTTGGCACTAGGCACAAGTGCTGGGCTGCTCATGTCAATTTTTGCTGTTTTTATAATACTCCCGGTATTGCTGTGGAAAAAACTAAACTGAAATGAACAAAGTAATATACATCGCAACTATCATTTTGGCCATATCTAGTTGTAATCGGCCTCGGTCTGAATCGTCAAACCAGGCAGGAATTGCCAATGAATCAGCTATTGTAAACGACACCTTGGAAGTTGAAACACAGGTTGCAGAGATTCGTACATTTACTTATCCAGTGCAAGCTAGCGGTAAGATCAAAGCTGAATATGACGAGCAAATTTTTGCTCAAAACTCAGGGCTATTGGTTTTTTGTAAAGCCAGAAATGGATTACTTGTCAAAGAAAAAGAAGTCTTAGCTTCGCTTGAAACAAGCGATCTAGAATTGAAACAAGAACGTATCCTGGTGCAGAAATTCAATGCACAAAAAGAATATGAAAGCCAATTGTTGGGTTATGAAAATCTGTTGAAAGAAAAGACAGCCCAAGAAGCAGAGGCAGTACGCCAAAAACTAAAGGCAGCCACGGGCCTGCTTTCGCTTGAAATCGACCTGAAGGAATTGGAGCAGGAGCGAGAACGAGCAGTACTTCGAGCACCCATTGATGGCATCCTTTCGCAGGTGAAAATAAAAAAAGGCATGAACCTCAGGCCCGGCCAAGAACTCTATCGGATTTACAGCGCCAATGATCTTTTTCTTGAAGGGAAAGTGCTTGAATCTGATTTGCCACTGCTCAAGGTAGGACAATTGGCGATCATCAAAAGTGTAGCCAATCCCCAAATAAATTACCAAGGTAAACTGTCAGTTATCGACCCATTGGTAGATGAACATGGATTGATAACGATTCAGCTAAAAGTGATGCAACCCCGTAATCTTTTACTAGGTATGAATGCAAGTGCAGAAATCAAAGTACCTCAGAAAAGAGGCATCATTGTACCTAGAAATGCAGTGGTATTGCGCAACAATCGCCCAGTGGTCTTTACCTGGGAAAAAGGATATTCCAAATGGAACTATGTGACCACTGGATCGGAAAATGGGGCTTCCATCGAAGTATTGGAGGGTATTAGTGCTGGAAGCGAAGTCATCATCAGCGATAACGTGCAATTGGCTCACAATCTTTTTATCAAAAAACGATAAACTCCAGTACAAAAAACAAATTGATGATACGATACCTGCTTCAGCGCCCTATTGCAGTAATTTTGAGTTTCGTTGTGTTGTCCATATTCGGGCTTATTGCCTTGAAGCAATTACCTATTTCATTATTGCCAGATGTAGATGTACCTCAAATAGTGGTAAAAGTAAGTTATCCCAATACTTCTGCCGAAGCATTGGAGTCGAGAATCATGCGCCCACTCAGAGAGAGTCTCAATGGTTCGCCGGGGCTAAAATCCATTGAAACCCGTAGCAGTAACCACCGTGGCGTCTTATACCTGCTGTTTGAGTACAATACCAAAATGGATTTGGCTTACATTGAAGTCAATGAACGGATCGATCGCTTATCGGCTCAATTTCCTCGCGAAATGCCAAGGCCCCAAGCCACGCGTATCAATACTTCCGATATCCCGATAGTAAGACTACAGGTTACTCCTCGACTCAAAGAAGACTTTATTCAAGTATCCAGCTTAGTAGAAAAAACCATTAAGAGGCGCTTGGAACAAGTAGCAGGGGTCTCTATTGTTGATATAAATGGTTTGCAGCAAGTACAAATGGTGATTGAGCCCAATCGACCACTTCTGAGTGCGCTTCAAATCAGTGAAGCTGACCTCTCTGCCGCAATACAATCAGTTAATCGTGACTTTGGAGGATTAAGCGTCAAGGACGGGAATTATCAGTATTTTGTAAAACTGAGTAACGACATCAATGGCTTTGAAGAATTGAACCGTATTCCCATTAGAACTACTTCAGGCTTGTCGGTTCCTTTGTCTAAAGTTGCAACAATTCGCAAGGCTCCACAAAATTTATCGGGATATCATCTTTTCAATGGTGAACAGGCCATCGGAATAAGGATTCAAAAACAACCCAGCTCAAGAATGAATGAATTGGTGCCTAGGGTTCAGCAACTAGTGCAGGTATTTGAAAAAGATTATCCTCAAGCAAAATTTGCACTGACCCAAGATCAATCCTATCTATTGAATGCCGGGATCGACAATCTGAATCAGGATTTGGTGTATGGGGGTATCCTGGCTATTTTAGTATTATTCCTTTTCTTAGGCAATTATGCGTCCTCAACTTTAATGAGCATAAATATCCCTATTTCTTTGATTATCACTTTTGCCTTGTTTTATGCATTGGGTATTTCCTTAAACATTATTTCTTTATCTGGCTTGGCATTGGGAATTGGTATGCTGATTGACAATTCAATCATTGTACTGGATAGTATTGCCAGAAACAGGCGACGAGGCTTGGATACGGCTGATAGTTGCGAAACAGGGGTGAGGGAAGTTGTTTCTCCTGTGTTGAGTCAGGTTTTGACCACTATTGCAGTGTATTTGCCATTGATTTTATTGCCAGGTTTAGCAGGTTTATTGGTTTATGACCAAGCTATTGCACTCACTATTTCGCTTGGAGTGTCACTGCTGGTTGCATTCATCCTTTCTCCCGTTTTGTATAAGCTTTTCATGAAAAGACAAAACCAATCAGTAAAAGAAGATACCCGCTTTTACAAGTGGATACTACGCGGATACCATAGCATGATCGATTTCATTTTTAGGCATAAGCTACTTTTTTTAGCGCTTTCTGTACTATTTTCACTTTTAACCTTTTGGCTGTTGCCTCGAATACCAATCGCTAACCTGCCCGATATAGAAAAAACTGAAACCTTGTTAAAAATAGATTGGCAATCACCTATTGCTATTAAGGAAAATCTAAATAGAATCAAATCTTTGGACCTTAAATTAGCAAAAAAAACAAAGACAAGAGAAGCCGAAGTTGGCATTCCACAGTTTTTTCTACAAACTGAAGATCAAACAATCCAGCAGGCAACAGTTTACTATCAATGTGCAAGCAAAACCGAAAAAGAAAATTTAGACTATACAATGCAGAAATGGTTCAAGGAGCAATATCCTCAAGCTAGCCTTTTGATAGAAGATGCCGAGAACGCATTTGCTCAATTGTTCAATTCGAAGCAGGCGTACTATGAGATACGTTTAAGACCAGCCAATGAATCTTTTTCAAATACAAATCTTGATGGCCTGATGGCAAGCCTTCCAAGTTTCCCATTTAGCAATGTTCAAAAAGGTATCGCGGTATCACAAGAACCAGGAATTCGCCTTTTCGTAGATGTAGAGAAAATGGCTTTATACGGAGTCGACTGGAATTCACTCCAAGAAAAGACCAACTTGCTGTTTGGTCAAAATTCGATTACTACTTTGAAAAACATCAACGAATCTTATCAGCTCTATTTTAATATTGGTTCACAAAAGCTAGAAGAAGCATTACAGGATCAAATTGCAACTGTACATGGGTCCACCATCAAATTAAGTACTTTTTTGTCGTACACACTCGATCAATCTCCTAAGTATATCACATCAGACAAAGCTGGACAATATTATACCTTATACCTTGATGAGCAGACTGTTGGGCTTAAAAATGCACAACAGAAAATTCGACTATGGGCAAACAACTCAGGTTTCAACGTGAGTTTTCAAGGGAGTTATTTTGAGGGGCAGCAAAACATGTTCATTCTATTTCGAATATTTTTACTTTCCATTCTATTGTTGTATTTCATTCTTGCGCTACAGTTTGAAAATCTCTTTCAACCTATTTTGGTCATGCTCACCATCCCGCTTGGTGTCAGTGGAGCTTTATTGCTCTTGTATCTTCAGAATGGATCACTGGATGTCATGGCAGCTATTGGCTTCGTGGTGGTATTAGGGATCATAGTTGACGATCCCATCTTGAAAGTAGAGGTCATCAATCGTTTGCGAAGGACATATGAAGTGCAAGGGCAGAGCAAAATTCAGGCTTTGAATAATGCACTTCATGAAGCTGGCGAAATCTGCCTAAAACCACTGCTAATGACTTCTTTAACTACAAGTCTTGCCTTGGTTCCAGTATTATTTACGCCAGGAATTGGATCAGAGCTACAAAAGCCTATGGTACTGGTTATCATCGGCGGGCTCACCATTGGTACATTCTTTACTACCTGGTTTATACCGCTTGCATATTGGTTTACCACAAAGAAAAAGTAATATGAAAAATTTTTCAACATTAGCATTGGCACTGCTGTCAGTTTTTTCTGTAAAAGCTCAAGCCGATTTGAGCCTTGATGAAGCCATCAGAACTGCAAAAGCCAAGTCAGTAGCCGCAAAACTGTCAGAAAATATCAGAGAGAACAAATTCTATATTTATCAAACCTTTTTGGCAGACCTAAAGCCACAGCTTTCTTTGAATGCAAGTATCCCAACTTACAGTAGAGACTTTTTAGACGTTAGACAACCAGATGGAGGGGTGAGATTTATTTCGCGTACTCAAAACACGTCTCAACTAGGGCTAAGTATTTTGCAAAACATTCCGCTAACTGGCGGGCAATTATCATTGTATTCGGATATTACTCGATTCGATGACTTTGAAGAAGAATTTTTTGCTTATAGTGGGAGTCCGGTTAGTGTACGTTACTCACAACCTTTATTCGCATTCAATCCCTACAAATGGAACCGCAAAATTGAAAAGCTCAAATTTGAAGAATCACAAAAGGATTATAAATTCCAAATGGAAGATTTAGCCCTTCAAGTTGTCCAATTGTTCTTTAATGTGATTGATGCACAGGAGGAAATGAGAATCGCACAAACCAATCTAAAGAACAATCAACTTGTCAAAAATATTGAGGAGAAGAGGGTTGATTTGGGAACAACTTCCCAAGAAAAAATCCTACAAATTGAGTTGCAAGTTTTAAGATCACAACAAGCCTTAAAAGCTACAAGTGTTAAATTAAAAACAGCATTACTTAATTTGAATATACTTTTAGGCACTGCGGAACAACAAACCTGGAATGTATTACCTCCAATCCAAATCGTTTTTGGCAAAGAAATCAACCAAACACAAGCATTACAGCAGGCCTTAGAAAACCGCCCAGAGTATATTGCCTACCAAAGAAGGCAAATGGAAGCAGACCGTGATATCAGTGAGGCTAAAAAATCGCGTAACCAGGCTTCTTTACAAGCCGTGATTGGCTTTAATGGAGCTGGAGAAACATTGAATGAAGTCGTAAATCCTCTGAGGGATCAACAAAGGCTCGGTATTGCTGTGAATGTGCCAATTTTAGACTGGGGTAGAAATAAAAATCGAGTTGGAATTTCAGAAGCAAATCAAAGAGTTGTGGCTTATACGATTGAACAGGAGAGGAATAACCTGAATCGTGAGATTGTCAACTTATGTGATAACCTTTTGCTACTCTTTGACAATATTCAACTTGCTCGAAAAACTGATGAAATTGGGTTGAAACGTTATCAACTTGCGCTTCAACAGTACCAACTTGGAAGACTAAGCATTAGCGATCTTAATCTCGCGCTTAATGAAAAGGATGAAGCAAAACGAGCATACCTCTCTGCATTACGTCAATACTGGGAGGCTTATTATCAACTTAGAAAATTAACACTTTTTGATTTCCAATCAGATAACAAACTTTAACACGACAAGTATCGGTGAAATCAAGAGGAAAACTTACTCAATCCTACTGTAGAAGTCCATGTGAAGCACATTTGTTTGCAACCTTTGGTATTGGAGCCCGTCTTTGGAGACAAACAGATGAAGTATGAGAAGCAAGATACTACGGTATTTGGTGCCATTGGCTTATATGGCTTGGGCTGTGGATTTGTGGGCCTAAACTGGCTCAAGGTTTCAAATTCGCCCCATTTACCCACACTTTTTTCATCCGCACTCCTTCAGTGTGTTTAAATTCTGTGGCGAGCGGTGTTTTCACAATGACTACATTTTCCAACGCCACATCACGGATACTCTGGCTGGGTACGCCCACGATTTTTATCCCTACCCGCCCACTTTGGGCAATGTTGATTTTTCTGAGCTTAAAGCCCTGAAAATCGGGTGGAAAATTTCCGCCTCGATAACTGTGGTAATCCATTTGAAAAAGGATGCCATGTTTGCCGCAACTGTCCATTTTTACATTTTCGATCGCCACTTGCCGAATGGCCCCTCCCCGGTCCAGGTTGCACTTGAAATTGATGCCATTGTCGGCGGTTTTGATGTAATAATTTTCTACGAAAACATTTTCCACCCCTCCCGACATCTCAGATCCAATGCAAAAACCATTCCCCACTTCGGACGAAACCCGGCAGCGGCGTACCACGATGTTGCGGGAGCCAGGCCGTTGCCAGGCATCCTGGTCGCGGCCAGCTTTGATGGAAATGGGGTCGTCATTGGTGTGAATTTCGCAATCTTCGATCAGCACGTCTTCACAGCTGTCGGGGTCAATGCCATCGTCGTTGGTAGTGCCTTTACCGATTTTGAGCTTGCGGGCGGTAATGTTTTTGCAAAAAACCGGGTGAATGGTCCAAAAAGGGCTGCCTTTGATGCTGAAATCCTCCAATAGGATGTTTTCACACGCATAAAATTGGATCAAATCGGGGCGCAAGTAGTGTGCTTTCCCATCTCCGTCGTTTTGGCCATCGCCATTGTGGTCGTAGAAGCCATTGCCAAAAATACGCGTGGTTTCAGCTACCTGGTCGTTGCCCATTTGGCGCAGGGTGGGTTTATCCGCGTCCTGGTTTTTGCCATTGTTGCCTTTCTTCCAGGCGTGCCAAAATTTTTCAGTTTGTCCGTCTATTTTACCAGGGCCACTTATCGCCAGGTTTTTCTGCTGATAAGCGTAAATCAGTGGAGAGTAGTTGTAGCAAACCGTGCCTTCCCAGCGCACTTTGACCAAGGGCGTGTAGTCAGCGGGATTGACCCCGAAAAGCAATTGACAGCCTGCTGCCAAATGCAGGTTTACCCCCGTTTTTAAGTGCAAAGGGCCATTCGACAGGTAAGTTCCAGGCTCCAGTAGCACTTGGCCCCCGCCTTGTTGGGTGCAAGCCTCAATGGCAGCCTGAATGGCACCCCGGTCATCATTTTGGCCATCGCCTTGGGCGCCAAAAGCTTTGGGTTTGAAGATGCGATTAGGGAAAACAGGGACTTTTATGTTTTGGAGGATTTGTTTTTTGGAAACGTGGGCGCTATCACCTGGAAAAGGTACTGAACAAAGCAAAAGCAGGCAAAAACTTAGTAAAAAGGATGATTTCACGGCAGTTGTTTTGAAGGAAGACGCCAGTGTAAGGGACTTCCCCTGCTTCATGAATGGAGATTTTGAGCGCAGGATGTATTTATTCGGCTATTTTAGTGCCTTGATTCCCAGTCTGAACGCGACACGAATTGTGATGAAAACCCGGAAAAACGTAGCCAAGGGGCTGTTCATTTTTCATCAAAAATCCATTGATATTTTTGACTCTGCCCCAAAAGTTGTAATATGCTCACTATTTTTCGACACCAAACCAAGCCAATCATGCGCTACTCTCTTAGCCTTCTAGCCTTGCTTTTTCTGTTTTCTTGCCAAAAAAAGGAAATTGCCGACACCATTTATCTCCACGGCCACATTTATACCGTTGATACCCAGCAAGAATGGGTAGAAGCAATCGCGGTCAAAGACGAACGCATCATTTTTGCGGGCAGTGACCAGGATGTTGATAAATTTCGCGGACCCAAGACCGAAGTGACCGACTTGAAGGGCAATTTTGCCATGCCAGGGTTCATCGAGGGGCATGGCCACTTTTCAGGCATGGGGCAGAGTTTGATTCACCTCAATTTTTTGAAAAGCAAAACTTGGGCTGAAATCGTGGCAATGGTGGCCGAAAAAGCCAAAACCGCCAAACCCGGCGAATGGATCATTGGTCGGGGTTGGCACCAAGAAAAGTGGATTGAAAAACTACCCCGCAATGTGCTGGGCTATCCCTACCACGATGAGTTGAGCAAAATCTCGCCAAACAACCCGGTGATCCTGCGCCATGCCAGCGGCCACGCCCTTTTTGCCAACGCCAAAGCGATGGAACTGGCGGGTGTAAGTGTCGAAACACCCGATCCCAGTGGAGGCGAGATCGTGCGTGATGCCCAAGGCAAGGCCATCGGGGTTTTTGAGGAGCGCGCCATGAGCGTAATCGGCAACATTTACCAAGAATACCTCAACACTTTGCCCGAAGCAGACAAGAAAGCCGAGTGGCGCAAGGGCATTGACCTGGCTCAACAGGAATGCTTGGCCAAGGGGGTCACCAGTTTTCAAGACGCGGGCTCGAAGTTTTTTGAGCTGGATTGGTACAAGGAAATGGCCGAAAAAGGGGAGTTTCGCCTTCGTTTATGGGCCATGATTCGCCACAGCTCAGCAGACATGGAGGGCAAGTTGAGTCAATTTCCTTGGGTGAACCTGGGCAAACACTATTTCAGCGTCACGGGCATCAAAACCGAGGTGGACGGTGCTTTGGGGGCTTTTGGGGCCTGGCTTTTGCGGCCTTACCAGGACAAGCCTGAGTTTGAAGGGCAAAATACAACCACCGTAGAGGAAGTGCGCAAAATTGCCAAACAGGCCCTTGACCACAAACTCCAGCTTTGTGTTCACGCCATTGGCGATCGCGCCAACCAGGTTTGCCTGGATTTGATGGAAGAAGAACTGAAAAAAATCTCTGACGGAAAAGATCGCCGTTGGCGCATCGAACACGCCCAGCACCTCGATCCTGCGGACATTCCTCGCTTCAAAAAACTGGGGGTAATTGCGGCCATGCAGGCCATTCATTGTACTTCGGACGCACCCTTTGTGGTGAAAAGGCTAGGGGAGGAGCGGGCTCGCAAAGGTGCTTATGCCTGGCGCGCCCTCTTGGATGCAGGCGCTGTGGTGGGCAATGGCACCGACGTGCCCGTAGAAGATGTGGACCCACTGCAATCGTTTTACGCCTCGGTCACCCGCCGTCGGCCTGACAATGGGATGATCTTTTTCCCGGAGCAAAAAATCACCCGCGCTGAAGCGGTTTATTCTTACACGATGGCCAATGCTTATGCCGCTTTTGAGGAAAAAGACAAGGGTTCGATCACCAAGGGCAAGTTGGCTGATCTAGTGGTGCTGGACAAAGACCTTTTGAAGTGCAGCGATGAGGAGATTTTGCAAGCCAAGGTGCTTTTGACGGTGGTGGGCGGAAAGGCGCAGTACCGAGGAGCGTTTTAATGGTTAGTTGTTAATGGTTAGTTGTTAATGGTTAATTGTTAATGGTTAGTTGTTAGTGGTGGGTGTTTTAAAACAGTTTCTAAGATGAACGATCGTGACTTCCTCCGCATGGCCATTGAATTGGCCCGCCAAGGCATGAACAATAACGAGGGCGGCCCCTTTGGTGCGCTGGTGGTTAAAGACGGTCAAATCATTGGGCGAGGCAACAACCGTGTGACCAGTAGCAATGATCCTACCGCCCACGCCGAAGTAGTAGCTATTCGCGATGCTTGCCAAAGCCTGGGCCATTTTCAACTTGAGGATTGCGTGCTCTACACCTCCTGCGAGCCTTGTCCCATGTGCCTGGGTGCTATCTATTGGGCCCGTCCCGATCGCATCGTCTTCGCGGCCTCACGCGAGGATGCTGCTGCTGCTGGTTTTGACGACGATTTTATCTACGAGGAAATCAATCTTTTACCTGCTGAAAGGAGCATTTCCGCCTCGCAAGACCTTGCTGAAGAGGCGAATGGGGTATTTGAAGAGTGGAAGCAAAAAATGGATCGGAGGGAATACTGAGATTTGGCCTTTTGGTACGCTGGCAGAATTTGTCGATGCAGGGGGATTCGGTTTTCCGATTGGGATTTTTGAAGGTGTAAAGGCTTTCGTGACGTTGTTTTTTTGAAGTACGACTTACGAATGACTACTTTTGTCGAGCTTTAGCATGATACGAAGTAGGAAGGTAGGGACCGCTGTGGAGATTTTCTGAGAGAAAAACATTCATTGCTCCGAGCCGAATTACATCACTCGGATTCAACTGCCGCAGGCAAGGTGATGGTAAAAGTACTTCCTTGTCCAACTTGACTACTGACTTGGATTTTACCACCATTTTTCTCCAAAAACTCTTTACACAACTGCAAGCCCAAACCAGTACCGGCCTCACCATGGGTGCCGCGTGTACTCAAAGCCTGATTAGTGAATAGTTTCTTCAAGTTGTCGGGTGGAATACCGATGCCAGTATCACTGATTTCAAGGATGACATTGCCATTTTCGCGTGCTGAACGCAGGGTAATGTGGTCGTTGATGCGGCTAAACTTGATGGCATTGGAAAACAAATTGCGCAGTACCAAGTCCACCATGTTTTTATCGGCATACACTCGTAGGCCATTCTCGCTTAGGTCTTTGACCTGCAACTGTTTTTGAGCGGCCATTTGGCCGTACAAGTCCATTTTTTCTTTGATCAGTTGTGAGAGATCAAATTTTTCAGGGGCTATTTTTTGCCCCCGCATTTGTCCTCGGGCCCAGGTCAGCAGGTTGTCAAGCAGGTTTTGAAGGTTGTTGACATTACTTGACAATTCAGGTAAGATTTCTTTGAACTCCTGCTCGTCCATGAGGTCTTCTTTGATCAGGTCAAGACTTCCTGCTAGGGTAGCAAGAGGAGTGCGTAAGTCGTGTGAAACAATGGAAAAAAGTTTGCTTTTGAACAGGCTGAGGTCATCCAATTGTTCGGCTTGTTCTTGGATGGATTGTTTTTGCAGGGCCAGGGTATGGTTACTTTCTTGTAAAAGGGTGTTCGATCTGCTCAATGCCCTGCGGCTTCGGTAAATCAAAACCCCCATAACAACAGCTAATAACAACAAGCCTGTTACCACCAAGCGACCAAGACGTTCCCGGTTGATGCGTTCTTCCGCCAAACGATCTTTGATGCGTTGCTCGGACTTCAAGACCCTTTCCCGCTGCATGAATTTTAAGTTGGACTCTAACTCAATGGTTTTGCGGGTGATGTCTTCGTTAAACAGGCTGTCTTTATAAGTGTAGTGGATCAACAGAAACTCATAAGCTTCAGTCATTCGATTTTGCGCTTTGGCAATTTCAGCCAGGGTTTTGGCTGATTCCATGATTTGATCTCGGCTGTAATAATCCAAACTTAGTTGGTAACTGACCTGGGCTTGTTTTTGTGCTTCTTCGTAGCGTTTGGTTTGTAGGTGCAATACAGCCAGGCTTTGTAAATACTCGGCAATTGCTTTGAAATTATTGAGGGATTCGGCCAGCTTGAGGGCTTCATTCAAGTTGAGTTCTGCTTCGCGGTATTTGCGCAATCCCATTTGGGCTAGTGCTACATCACGCCGGGCATTGCCAATTTGCAATTTGTCTTTGAGAAAAAGCCGGGCTTGTAGTGATTTCTGGGCATATTCCAATGCTCGATTGTAGTCCTTGTACTCATTCATGACCCAGGAGAGGTGAGTGTAAATATAGCTCAATCCTAGGGGATGATTCAAGTTTTTGAACAATACCTCACCTTGTAATAGCTGGATCTCAGCTTTTTTGTACTGCTTTTGATTGAAGTATAGTACTCCCAAGTTGTCATAACAGTATGCCTCGCCCTCAATGTATTTCGCTTTTCTAGACAAGTCAAGTGCAGTGGTGTACCACAAATAAGCGTCTTCAAAAAGGTAGTAATTGCGGTACGTCAAACCCAAAAATCGGCTAATTTCTGCCTGTAGTTTTGGGAAACGGGCTTTGGTAGCCAGTTCAAACCCTCGTTTCCCATAAAAAATAGAACTCTCTAGGCTTGTAGTCCGGAACTGCCAGCACAAGTCACGCAAAATGACAATCTCCTGGCTGTCAGTTTGAGCCTCGCGCAGCATCGCGAGCAAGTTGTTGACCGCTGGAGGATTGTAATGGCTGTAAATGATACTCCTTTGGGTCTGTCGACGCAAAGTTGCTGGGCGCATGTCGGTGGCAAGACAGGCAATGGTCGCTAATAGAAAAAACAAAAGTTGGATCCGAGACATGTTTTCTCCCTTTTCCTCAATGACTTGACAAGTACAAGGTAAGCTTTTACAAACCCAGATGTATTCATGCCTTTTGCACTAAAAGATGAAAGGCATAACAGTATAACCATTTAAGCATTAAACCAACAAAAAAGGGGAGAAGAAGGTATGGGATCGTGAAAAATAAGGTAAACGTGTTTGGGATCAGTGAAAAAAGATAGAACCTGCTTAAGCAACTGACTGAAAGTAAGTTGAGTTCTTCTGTTTATTTACCAAGCCTCAAAAGCAAACTTGTTTACCTCATTTGGCTCAAATACTAACAGCTTGCCTGTTCATATTCTGGCTCCCAAAAGACAATTCTTGTTCCCTACACGCTATTTTCTTTCACCAATGCAGTGCGCTGACCCCAAAAATAAGCTTGGGAGGACCAAAAATCACCTCTTTTTTGACTCGAAACCGCTAGGCTAAGTTTTACGGAAAAAGAAGTAAATCCTACAAATGCAACCTTTCCTTGCGCGCCAAAAGTACTTCTTCCGTTTCTTCGCGTTCAGGATCGGGTACACAGCAATCTACCGGACAAACTGCCGCGCATTGAGGCTCTTCGTGAAAGCCTTTGCACTCAGTACATTTGTCAGGAACAATATAATAGTATTCGTCAGAAACTGGATTTTGCTTGGCATCAGCGTTGACTGATTCACCCGTTTCCAACACATATGAGTCACTGATGGTAGTGCCGTCGGATATCGCCCATTCTACACCACCTTCGTAGATCGCATTGTTTGGGCATTCGGGTTCGCATGCTCCGCAATTGATACAATCATCCGTGATCATTATCGCCATGGGTACCTGATTTTTTGTTTTTAATGTTTGGGTTGACCACTTTGGTCTTCATAGGCTGCAAAAGTAAGCTCTTTTGAGCACTTGTTTGACAATCGCACCTTGATTTTGGTGAAAAATGCCCAAAATTTGCTGTATCGGACGCCGCGAAGCCAGCGCAACTGCCTTGGAAATGTTGTGAGCAGGACTCTATTTCACCATTTCTACGCTTTTAACCTGTTTAATCAATTTCCTTCCTTTTCAGGTGAAAGCTAAAAACAGCATTTTTCTGAAAACTTCGGGGAAAGTTGGCCTCAACACTCAAGTAAGGCATTTTGTATCTGAACCAGAATTTTTAGAATTTCAGAATTTCTTGTGTGACTTTGACCAATTTTTTCTAAACCAGACTTTGAAAGAATTTCAGAATATGCCCGCTTCGTAGTCGTGAACGCTTCATGTTCAGCATAAAAATCACAAAATTCTCAGCTATGGAAACTTCTTCGAAGTTTTCAGCATTTTTGGAAACGTGGCCTTTACGCATTTTTAAGGAAAAACCCTACCTTTATAGCGCAGTGGCCTCAACATCCTTGCGATCATTGATGAGATTTTTCAATACATCTGGGCCGAATATCCCAACTCAGCACTATACCCTGTTGCGCAAGAACTTGGTGGACCAGGGCGTGGATTTGGTACAAAACGAGCGCTATTACACCATCTGGGCACCCCGCCAGACCGGGAAAAGTACGTTTTTTCGCTTGATGGCCGAAAAATTGAGCCTGAAAGGGTTCGATGTGATGCACGTCAATTTGGAAAATTTCAAGACGGAAAGCATTGATGTGTTGATGACTTACCTGACTGAAGAAGCCACAAGGCAATGGAACTGGCCGATTGAAGCCACAGGTTTCGGGGAGTTTTTCAATGCGATTCGCAACTGTATAGGTAAACGTCTGGTTCTGATCATTGACGAAATCGAAGGGTTGAATCCCGATCTATTTGGCCAATTCCTGCACACCATCCGCAACCTGTACCATTCAAGAGAAACCCACTGCCTCAAAAGTGTAATCCTGGTAGGTGTTTCCAATATTGTGGGGGTGGTGCAAGACCATGCCAGCCCATTCAATGTTGCTGACAACCTGCTGGTGCCCTATTTCACGCAAGAAGAAGTCAAAGATTTATTGCTACAACATACACAAGAAACCGGGCAGCAATTCGAGGCCAAAGTCATTGACAAAATATTTGAAATCACTGCGGGGCAACCCGGTTTGGTCAATGGGTTTGCGAGTCAAATGGTGAAGAACAACCCACAAAAACAGGTACTTGATTACAATGACTACCTGAAAGTCGAGGACTGGTACCTGACCGAGGCCATTGATAAAAACATAGCGAACATCCGCAATAAAGCCGAGGATTTCCGCCCTTTTGTAGAGCGCTTGCTTTTTACAGATGGCAATATTCCATTTGAGATTGAACGGGATGCCATTAAAGTGCTGTACACCAATGGCATCATTCGGAAAAACGAAGAAGGCTTAGTCGCGTTTTGGGTCCCACTTTACAAAAAACGCCTGCACAAAGCTTTTTACCCATACACCAATGGGGAGAAAGACCGCATCAGCGCAACGCTCGATACCCTCACTTTTTTCGACGCAGCGGGTGAGTTGGACATCCCCAAGCTCATCGCCCACTACAAAGCCTACGCGGCCAAGCAGGGCTTCAAACCCTTTATCGAAAAAAACAAAAAAGGCGAACCCTCACTCCGCGAAGCAGGCCTGATTTATAGTTTTGAAACTTTCCTGGCTGCCTTTGTGATGGAAGCCGAAGGAAAAACCTACCGCGAAGCCGATACGGGCCTGGGTAAAAGTGACCTCATCGTGTACCTGCGTGGCCGGGAGTACCTGTTTGAAACCAAAAAGTACTATTCTCCCGCCAAATTCACCAAGGGCAAGCGACAATTGGCCCATTATGCCCGTAGTTTGGGCTTGAACAAGGCGGTTTACCTGGTTTTTACCCCCAACCACATCGAATACCCTGAATACGTCCATGAAGGCACCGAAATGCACGATGGCCTGGAAATCGTTGTCTATCTGCTGCCTTATGATGAGGTCAAGGATTTTTGAACTGTCATTCTCGTAACAGAAAATCCTAAACTTTCGCACAAGCCCATCTCTTCAACTTTTCAACTTTTATGAGAGTTGGATCATTTGACCAGTTTTCACCGATTCATCACAAGCAAAAGCAACTTTCAAGCTGTTCACGGCATCGGCCAAGTGATCAGTCAAGTCCATGTCTTCTTGAATGGCCCGCAGGAAATAGCGCTGCTCACGGTTGCAGAGCTCCTGGTGATCGGGTTCGTCTTTGAGGTCAATCCATTCATCAGCCTTGGTGAAGGCATTATTGGCGTCCAAATCAGCATGGTGCAAGCGCAGGGACTCGGTTTTAGTATGGGCGTCAATGTTGTCGGATTGGCCAACCGCGCTGGCATCTTTGGCCACAATTGACACGCAACCTTTGGGTCCCACCACATCTTTGATGAAAAACGCGGTTTCGCTCATCATGGGCCCCCAGCCAGCTTCATACCAGCCCACTGAACCGTCTTCAAAGTGGATTTGCAATTGGCCGTAGTTGTAGTTATCAGCAGGTATGTCGTTGGTCAAACGGGCCCCGATGGCGCTCACCCTCACTGGTTCCGTACGGGTCATTTGGCACATCACGTCGATGTAGTGTACCGCGCAATCCACGATCGGGCTTAGGCTTTTCATCAGGTTGCGGTGTACATCCCACATGTAGCCGTGGCTTTGTTGGTTCAGGTTCATGCGCATCACCAGGGGCTTACCGAGGGTTTGGGCCAACTCAACAAATTTTTCCCAGCTGGGGTGGTGGCGCAAAATATAGCCTACAACTACCTTTTTATTGGTTTTTACCGCCGCTGCAACCACCCTTTCGGCACCAGCCACGCTATCGGCAATGGGTTTTTCGATAAAAACGTGACAACCTGCTTCTAAGGCTTCCACACAATACTGCTCGTGGGTATCGGGATAGGTTGAAATGCAAACCGCGTCGGGTCTGGTACTTGCCAAGGCGCTGGAATAATCGGAAAACAGTGGATAAACCCCGCCCAGTTTTTCGTTCAAAACTTCCTTGCTTTTGCCCGTAGAAACCAGGCCGCAAATCTCGAACTCTGGCATGTGGTGGTAAGCAGTGGCGTGTGAAGCGCCCATGTTGCCACAACCGACAACGAGTACTTTTATGGGTGTAGAAGACATGAATCTGATGTTTTAGTTATGGGTTATGAATTATGGGTTATGAGTTGGGGTTCACAAGCTTGTTTTGAGGTGCGTTTTACATTGCACGGTTTTAGGGTTCTGAATCTGACTCACAGCGTCTGTTTTTATGTGGGTAAAAGTATAGATTTGAGGGCAGAAAATAAAAAAAATTGACAAGCCTTTGGCTGGTTAAGGGGCGGTACAAAAAATAAGATATTCAAAAGGCTGCCCAATACGATGTAAATCCAAGCTTTTGCAGGGTGCTGTCCGAGGTCCAAACGGGCCTTGAGCAAATCCCGATTTTGCGAAAGGGCGCTTTAAAGCGCGACGGATCAGAAGCCACCACTGTTTGAGCGACGAAGGAGCGAGTTTGGTGGATTCCCGTTGCTCCTTGGAGCTGACGTTTCAAGCAAAATCGCAGGATTTGATCACAGCCCTTGACTTTTTTGTTTCTTTTTTTGTCAAGCTGACGTTTCGCGCAAAAATAATCGAAACTTGAAAATCCCCACTTGGCGTATGCGGCAAAGGTT
>JAAFJY010000058.1 GCA_013299105.1 Chitinophagales bacterium
TAACTTTGTAGTGGTGGTGGATGGTGTCATTCTTTTTTTTTTCTCACCTTAAAGGTAGCACTGTTCACCATCTTTTTCTCAAATATTAGTTTTTCTCAGAGGGGGACAAATGGAAACTGCTCCCGATTGGAGGCCTTTTTTTAGGGATATTCCAAAAAATGCATATCACAATAACTTTAAGATATTAAAAAGATTCGTTCCTAGTAGTTTAAATGATGAAGAAATATTGGAAATGGCAAAAGATTTTGCACAGAAAATTTTACTTGCATTTGGTGTAAACGATTTGTCCATGTGCTTTATTGACGACAAAATAGATGTGAATTCATTTGTCCATATAAGGCATTTGTAAATGTAGAGAATTACTTAATCAATGATCAAACAACTTCCGAATAATACCTGATAACTCGAAACTGACCATGTTTTTGTGGTGTCAATTCGCAAAGACAATGATCATCCATAGGTCTATGCAGCCGATTATTGGGACAACTGCATAGACGAGAAGTACAAAGCACTAGAGTGAGATTCGTGTAGTTTCTCTATTCACAACTCCTCCCGCTTCCCAAACTGGTCAATCCGGTAAAACACCTTGTTTTCCATCAAAAAAGCTTGCGAGTTGCTGGCGGTGTGCCGGGTATCAATGGCAATAACCTTTTTGCTGTAAAAGCCTTTGACCTTGTCCACGATGGTATGGCCCACCATGATGTGCTTGACAGCGAATTTTTTGAGGGTCGCATCAACCACCGACTCAGGGGTGGTCATGGTCACGTAGCTGCGAAACCAAAAAGGACCGTTGGCATCGTAAAGGAATTGCAAATCGGCGTCGTCGAGGCGGAAAACGTCTTCGGAAATGAAGTAAAAAGGCCGACACTTGTTGTTGATGTCTGAAATACCCAATTCCATGCGATTGACCTTGTCATCAATGCCACCATGTACAAAAAGGATGTCATCTACTTTTTCAATGATGTTTTTGGTGGCCAACCAGCGGCCCAGTTCGGTGCTGGCCTTGTACCAATTGGCGATGGGCTCCTGGATGAGTTCGGCATTTTTCACGTATTTGCCGTGTACGTAGCGAAAATCGTTGCTCATGTTCATGATCTCGTGGTTGCCGAGGATGAAATGCACGTAGCCTCCAGCGGCTTTGGCCTGGTCTTCGAGGTGGTAAATGAGCCAGAGGCATTCGGTCACGTAACGGCCCCGATCAAAAAAATCACCCAGGCACACCAGGTGGCCTTTGCCAAAAGTCCAGGTGTACTGCTCGTCCATGACCTTGTGGCTGATCAGGAAATTGCGCAAAGTCTGGAAATTGCCCTCGATATCCGATACTGCCAGGATTTTTTCTGCTTTAGAATATTCGCTGGACTCTACCTTGTTTTTGGCGTGCAACTTGGTTTTAAAATTCCATTCCGGATTTTGTTTGAAAGTGCATTCAATGACCAGGTCTTCCTTGGACCGGTTCTCAAATGAGTCGATTTTGGCGGTCACCAGGCTGTCTTGGTTGACTACACTTTTCACGTAGATTTTATTCTTGCGGTAAAAAATGTACGGGCCGTCGTTGTCGGAAGTAAAAACTTCGACAGGTGTATCCAGTGGCTCTGATGTAAAAAAATCAGTACAAGCCAGGGCCAAAAAACCGGCCAGGAAGAGTCCAAGGAAGCTGATGCGTTTCAACATATTCAAGTCGGTCTGATGTGGGGTGAATTCAGTGTTTTCTCACCTAATTAACGTTTTTGACGGAACGAAAGATCAAGGTAACAAAATATTATCTTTTCCTTAACTAAGGAATCCTTATTGCTGAAAAATTTCTAACACAATTTTCCAACAATTGTTTGTCATTGTTTCGATGTGCATTGCCCATTTCATTCGATGGGCTGCACCCATCGCTGACATATTTCGCCCTTTCAGGGCTACACATCGTGGTGTATTTCATTTCGACGGGCTTTGCCCATCGCTGACGTATCTCTTCTCGACGGGCTGCGCCATCGCTGACGTATCTCGCCCTTTCAGGGCTTTTAGGGCTGTGGTTTTTTGACCAGGTCTTTGTAGCCAATCAGTTGGATTCCTTTGTCTTTGATCACTTTGCGCACCCGGTCGTCGGTCCAAATATTGGTGACGCCTTGGCGGTCTTCGGCCACGTTTTCGTAGCCTACGTGGTGGATGGCCTTCATTTCAGCGTCGTTGAGGCCGGGGTGATCTACAAACAGATAGGTACGACCGGGTTCCAGTTTGTTCAGGCGGGAGATGAAACTTTGCAGTTTTTCTTCGCTTGTTTTGGAAGGACCGTCGTAACCTACGCCGATGACCAGGTATTCGTCCAGTTCGATGTCGAGTTGGTACTCTTTGGCCAGTTTGCGCAACAAAGCCGTGGCTTCGGGCGAAATGTGGTTGAAACCCATGTGGGCGCTTACATGGCTGATTTGTGGAACCTTGCGCTTGGCCAGTTCGATCTGGGCGCGTAGTTCCTTTTCCAGTTCGGCGATCAGCACCTTGTTTTCGGACAAAGACTTGCCGGGGTAGTTTTTATTCACAAAACTCATGGGCCAAAAATAGCCGTCGGGGTCGGTGAGGCTGGGGCAAGTGGTCAGGGGACGCACTTTGAGGTTGTCCCATTCGCTGGTCACTTGCAGGTGCAGGCCCACGTCGATTTTGGGCATTTTGGCCAGCATTTTGGCGGCCTCTTCAAACCAGGGCGTGATGGCCATCACCTCAATCGAGCTCATCATGCCCGCGTCGTAGCACTGCTGAAAAGCCAGGTTGATCGCATGGCTGTAGCCCATGTCGTCGCCGCGCAGGATCAAGCGGGGCGGGTTTTTGGCATTGATCACTTCGCCGCGTACTTGGGTCTTGAATACAGGAGCAAA
Source organism: Chitinophagales bacterium (assembly GCA_013299105.1). Lineage (GTDB taxonomy): Bacteria > Bacteroidota > Bacteroidia > Chitinophagales > Saprospiraceae > Haliscomenobacter. The sequence goes on from JAAFJY010000058.1 coordinate 2,859, forward strand.
GCTCATTTCACTTTCCATTTTCACCTCATCGCCGTTGAATCGCAGGGTGATGGTTTCGTGGTGTGGGCTTTCGAAATAGCGCAGGGTCGCCACCAGGGTTTTCTCGTCTTGCCAGCGGTAGGCCGCAGCTACTTTGAAAGGCGAAAGACCCGTCAAATTGGCCTTGGCGCGGGCCACCAGGTAGGGGCCTTTACGGGTGGTTTCGTTCATGGCCCAGGTACCAGCGCCCAGATTGAAACTGTAATCCTGGCCTTGTTCGCGCAGTTTCAGGATGGCTTTGTCGGTTTGAAATTGCAGGCTCAGGTTTTCCAAGCCCTTGTCGTTTTTGGCCAGGGTAAAGGTTTTGCCCGCAATCGCGGCCTCGGTACTCGAAGGGGCCGATTTTTGGGGCGGGGTGATGGCCATTTTGGCCAGCATGTCTTTGAGTGTCTTTTGGCGGGCCTTGTCAGCGGGCAATTTATCCGCTTTGAATCCGGGCAGGATGTGCTCCCACACCAGGTTGAGGATGCCCTGCATGTCGCTGGTTTCGCTGGTGATGGCCAACACCGCGTCTTGGGCCGGAAACACCACGATGTATTGTCCAAAAGCCCCGTCGCCACGATATGCGCCGTGGCGGCAGCGCCAAAACTGGTAGCCATAGCCCTGGGTCCAGTCCGACAGGGCGCGTTCCTCTTGCGGGCGGTCCAGGGCTTGCTGGATGTGGGCGGTGGTGGCTTCCTCCACCCATGCAGCGGGCAGGATTTGTTTGCCTTGCCACTGGCCTTTTTGCAGGTAGAGTTGGCCCAATTTGGCCATGTCCTCGGTTTTGATGCGCAGGCCCCAACCGCCTACGTTGATGCCCTTGGGATCGACTTCCCAGTCGGGATTTTGGATGCCAAGGGACTGAAACAAGCGGGGTTGCAGGTAGTCGATGATTTTTTGGCCCGTCACTTTTTGCACAATCGCCGAGAGCATGTAAGTCGCTGCGCTGTTGTACAAAAACACCGAGCCGGGTTGCTTGGCGGGCACGTATTGCAAGAAATTGCGCACCCAATTGGTATCGCCAATGATGCCCATCGGCTCAGGATCGTAGCCCGCTGACATGGTAAGCAGGTCTTTGACGCGCAGGGCGGCCAGTTTTTCATCGACTTTGGCGGGTGCATATTCCGGGAAAAAGGAGATGACCTTGTCTTGTACCGTCAGTCGTTTTTCGTTCACCGCAAAACCTACTGCCGTCGAAGTCCAGCTTTTGCTCACCGAATACATGGTGTGTTTGAGGTCGGCGCGGTAGGGGTTCCACCAGCCTTCGCTTACTACTTTGCCGTGGCGAAGCAGCATAAAACTGTGAAACTCGTGCTTGCTTTGCCCCACCGCCTGCAAAAACTGGATGATGTTTTCGCTGCTCACACCCTCGGCTTCGGGCGTGCTGCGGGGCAGGGAAGTTTGGGCCTGGGCTGCGAGCAGGAGCAGCAGGAAGGTGATGGTGGCGAATGCGGATTTTAGGCGCATGTGGTTGAAAGTTGGACTGGTGAGTAAACCTTTTGGTTGGGGCTAATTTAGAAAAAAATTGGTAAAAGCTTAGCATAGTGGTTTCGAGACAAGAAGCAGACTGTTTTTGTTTCATCAAGTCATTTTTTGGAAGGCGATCTTTGGTGAGGCCTTTGAGTGGGCCCAGGATCGGCGAAATAAAATGGCGAATAAGGAGCAGCTCAGTTTATTGTAAAGCTGATCTTTTTTGCCGAAACATAGGCAGCGTAAGCTTCTACAAACCATCTGCCTTAGCCGCGCACAGGTCCACCAGTTTGTGCGCAGCATTTTTCTCAAAAAAGTTCGCTCAAGCACTTACCTCTGCACTTTAAGGTGTAATAAAGGATACAAAGCAGCCAGCACAAACACTGGGTTTTCAAGAACAGGTATTTATACGCTTGCACAGGGGTGTTGCTATCCTGATTTTTGCATTTATTTTAGGCTCTTATTGGGTTTCAAGTGGTGGTTGAAAACGTGTTTCAGACCATTCTCCCCTCAATATTTTCCCTCATTACTATCATACAAATCAAATAATTCTTTTATTTTTTGAACTAAAAGGGTTTTGTCAATCAGTTTAGTTGTGTAATCAGCCACCAAAGTTGGGGAGAGATTTCGCCGTAAAGCGTATTCAACGACTTCATGGTCTTTGTTTTTACAGGTAAAAACTTAGCCAGGCGGTTTCGAGTCAAAAAAGATGGCGGTTTTTCGTCAGCCGAGCCTGCTTTTAGCGGGGGTAGCCGGGGCTACCTTCGCTAAAAGAGGCGAAGGATCACGGAAAAGCGACCTTTTTAGACCGAAATGGGAGCAGGGTAAGCTTTTACTTTTACAGACCAAAACACCTATGCTTGGATTTTCATGGGGCTTTTTAACATCGGTATCGAGTGCTTCAAGATAGAAATTCATCTGCCCTAAATGCGAGGGTTCAAAATCTTCAATTTTAAGGTCAAAAGCGACCAAACAGCACAATTCACGGTGATAAAATAGTAAATCAACCTTAAAATCTTTCATGCCCACTTGCAGCCGATATTCTTCTGCCATGAAAACAAAGTCTTTACCCAACTCTAAAATTAAGGCTTTTAACTGTTGGATTAACGCTTTTTGTAGGTCTTTTTCAACGTGTTTGGGCGGCAGATTGATGAATTCAAAGACATAAGAGTCCTTGAAAACATTGGAAACATCACGCGGGTAGTTTTCTAAAGAAGGCGGTAATAATTTGTTGGAAATGATGCTTCGCTCGAAATAACCGCTTTTTAGTTGTCGCCTAAGTTCACGATAGTTTAGCTTTTCTTTCAGGCTTAGTTCAAGATAGAATTTGCGTTCTTCGAGAGACTTTGTCTGGCTTAAAATTTCAATATTATGCGTCCAACTTAATTGTGTCGGCACTGCCGACACAAATTCAAAATCAGCATAAGCCAAGAAAAATTGGCGCATACGATAGATGCCCCGCTTTGTAAAATTGGTCAACTAAGGGTCTTTGGATTGCAGGAATTGAGAGAGTTTCAAAACCGTCCCGTCGCCCCATTCCGAGCCGTCTAATTTTTCAGAAACGAAACGACCAACTTCCCAATACAATAGAATTTGTTCCGTATTGGCAACATAAAGCGCCTTGTTTCGGGCAGTCGTTATGAGTGTTAAAATATGGTCGAATTGTTCGTGCAGTTTCATACTCTGTTTTTTACATAGGTGTATCGTAACGAGTTATTATACTCGGCCACATTAGGTTTTGAACAATGCCACAATAATTTGTGCCAATTAGCGCCACCTTGGATGTCTACCAAGGATGTTTTTAGCAAATACCTCGCCGAAGGCGGGGAGGATTTGCATCTTTTGGCCCATTTGCTCCATTTGTTATCTTTTGGCCCTTTTGTGCTTCAAAAAAATTAACCTTTTGCACAATACCTTTAGTGGTTTAGTACAGCGTTTTTTAAGTTTTCGTAATTATCTCCCCTACTGATTGGCGGAAGTGAATCGGCAAAAGAGCTGAAATGCTTACCTCTCTAATGCAAAAACTCATTTACGATGGTTTGGGAACCTAAAAAACAAACTTTAGTATAGTGTGTAAAATATCACTTTTTTGAGACCCCTCAGTATTTTCCTGTTCTTCAATCAAAAAATCAAATTTCAATCTGAAAATCGTCAAAGTTTAGGTCGTCCCGATTTCGGCCAAGAAAGGCCAATTTTCCCCTGTCCTTTGCCTCTTTTTGAAGCCGACGTTGGGCATCGTCCTCAAAAAGAAGGCTCGACCGAAGAAAAACTGACATCTTTTTTGACTCGCATTACCGCTTTGGTGAATTTTGCCTTCCACACTAATTGTCAAAGAACCATTTTCTGTAAAAAACTAAGCAGGGTAAGCTTTTACAATTTTTCAACGAGTAAAACCAAAACTATTCTGCCTTGTGTTTTTCATTACTTTCAGAAAAAAATGAAAAACAACCCCTTTTAAAGAACCAACATAAGCGTATCTTTGTTGAACGAAAAACAACAACGAGGCCGATGAGAACCGACGACTTGCTGCAACGCGCCCTAAACTTTGACTTTCTGAGTGCCGAGGAGGGCCAATTTTTATTTGAAAATGCCGCCACGGCCGAGCTCATGTACGTGGGCAATCGGATGCGCCAACAGCAGGTGCCTAATCAAACGGTGACTTGGATCATCGACCGCAACTCGAATACCACCAACGTGTGCCTGGCCAATTGCAAGTTTTGCAATTTTTACCGCCGCCCCGGCCACGCTGAATCTTATATCACTACGATTGAAGAATACCGCCAAAAAATCGAAGAAACCTTTGCTTTTGGCGGCGAACAACTGCTGCTGCAAGGTGGGCACCACCCCGATTTGGGCCTGGCCTACTACTGTGACTTGTTTAGGGAACTGAAAAGCTTGTACCCCAACCTAAAACTACACGCCCTGGGCCCACCCGAAGTGGCCCACATCACCAAATTGGAAAAATCGACCCATTACGAGGTGCTAAAAGCCCTGCACGAAGCGGGCCTGGATAGCTTGCCCGGTGCTGGTGCCGAAATCCTCGACGACCGGGTACGCCGCCTGATCTCCAAGGGCAAATGTGGGGCCCAGGAATGGCTCGACATCATGCGGGCCGCCCACCAGCTGAACATCACCACCTCGGCCACGATGATGTTTGGCCACATCGAAACCAACCGCGAGCGCATGGAGCACCTGGTGAAAATCCGCGAGGTGCAGTCCGAAAAACCCGCCCACGCCAAGGGTTTTATTGCCTTCATCCCCTGGCCTTTTCAGGATGAAGACACCATTCTCAAAAAAATCAAACGCGCCCGCAATACCTGTACGAGCGACGAATATGTGCGCATGATCGCCATGAGCCGCATCATGTTGCCCAATGTGGTCAATATCCAGGCCTCCTGGCTGACGGTGGGCAAACAAGTGGCACAAATCTGCCTGCATTCCGGGGCGAATGACTTTGGCAGCATCATGATCGAAGAGAATGTGGTGTCGGCAGCCGGGGCGAAGTTCCGCTTCACAGCCAATGGCATCCAGGATGCGATCCGCGAGGCTGGTTTTACGCCGCAATTGCGTAACCAGCAGTATGAATACCGTGATTTGCCCACCAACATGAAGCAACAGGAATTGGACAAGCTGGCAATGATTGTGGATTGAGTTGAGGGGGGAAGCCAGTAAAAAAACTGGCTACTTTGGCCCCAAATTTGCCAGTTCAACCTAATTCTTGTTTTTTATCCTAGGTTACTCATCCAAATCTACTTGAACAGCGTTTCTTTAACGAAAGCTAAAAACCCAGCCCATCGGTTTCGAGACAAAAAAGCGAGCATTTTTTGGTCCATCAAGCCTGTTTTTGGAGTCAATGTCCTGCATCGGCACAAAAAAATAGCGAAAGGGGGCGAAAATTGACCTTTTTTGACCGAAATATGAGCGAGGTAAAAGCTTTCATGATGAAAGACTCTATTTGTTTAACTCAACTGCTGTGGGGGCTAGTCTTCCCAGCAGATCAAAACCAGGTTTACCATGCGGTTTAAAATCCTATTTACCCTCTTGAGCATGGCCTTTTTTAGCACCATGGCCACGGGACAAGACGCCCGTACCAGCCCTGCTAAAACCGCCCAAGGCAATGTAGGCAAAGCCAGCGTTACCGTAAAATACAGCAGCCCAGCCGTAAAAGGCCGAAAATTATGGGGCGAACTGGTGCCTTATGAAGAGGTATGGCGTGCCGGAGCCAACGAGGCTACCATCGTAGAGTTCAGTACCGATGTGAAAGTGGAAGGCAAGGACCTGCCAGCAGGCGCGTATAGCTTTTTCACCATCCCAAGCAACAAAGGCACTTGGACTTTGATTTTCAACAAAGTGCCTAACCAGTGGGGGGCCTACAAGTACGATGCCATGAAGGACGCCTTGCGCGTGGTAGTGCGCCCCAAAGCCACCAAAAATTCGGTAGAGAACCTCGAATACAAGGTCGATTCCAAAAAAGTGACCCTGAATTGGGAGAAAATGTCGGTTGCTTTCCGCGTGAAGGCATAAGAGCATGTTTAAATAGCGAGGGCTTGGGCGAAAAATGAGTCAAATTTTGACTAATCGAGGCAGGAAAGGCGGAGTTATGCAGCGCATAATGAGCATTTCCCAAACGAAGGGTAGTCGAAATTGGGCCGTTTTACGGCAAACAAAAATTTCGAACATACTCTAAGTTATGCTTGGCTGGCACCTCAATAGTCATAGCTGAAAATCAGCTTGGGCTTTGAGGTGCCAGCGTTGTTTTTAGCGTAGCTTGAATTGAGGAGATAAGGGAGCGTAAAAAAATAAGGTGGACAGGTTTTGGATTTAGTGAAAAAAGAAAACTACCTGTTTAAGCAACTGAATGAAAGGATTTGTGTTCTTTTTTTGCTAAACCTTAAAAACAAAGATGTCCATCTTATTTTAGCTCAAATACTTAGACAAAAAATTTCGCTTAATTGTGGAGCTCACTTCTCGTATCTCCGAAGTTTTCAGAAGATACGAATCCGAAAAAAATCTTTCGAGCTCAAGCCCTGTCAAGGTTTTGCCTCAATCCTCATCTTGGTCAATAAGTGTTGCAGCTGCAAGAGTTTTTCCCTTTGCCTTGGGCCGCCACCTTCCAGAAAACCAGCAAAAAAGATGGGCGCATCCGGTAAAAAATCAGGAAACTGAGCTACGAAAGGCCCATTCATTTGCTTGCGCGACCAGGTGCCGCGCCATTCGTAAGCAGGTACAACTTTTTTATAGCGGATAAAAGCAGAGAAAGGTGTTTTTTCTTGTACCTGAAACTGCTCATCGTTCTTGCCTTCAGGCCCAGGACTGCGTTTGAGGATGCCTAGAAAAGTGGGAGTGGCTTCTTTTTCACAGCGCTCCCATTCACGTTTTTCGGCTTTGCGGATCAATATCCAGGCTTTGCTGCCGTCATTAAAGTTGTAGCGAAACCACAAGACCGAATCCGTTTTGCTCAAGAGGGTGATGCCTTTCGGCCAGACCACTTCTACATCCAAACCGTTTTGAATGAGCTCGCGGGCGGTGTTGTCGATCCCGTTTTTGTACAAAATAGATTCCAATAAACTGCCTTCATTTTCTCGGATTCTTTGATACAGTGTAGGGAAATTGTCTTTCCACAGCTTTGCCAATTGCTCTTCTTCCCGGGCCATAATAAGTACTACCCGTTGAGGGTCGGCCCATAATTTGTCGACCGAAAAAGCCGTGTTTTCGCGCCAAAGCTTAAGTTGGCTGAGGGTCAAGCGGCTTTCGATGGCTTTGGCCAGCTCTTGTTCTTCGGGCTTATTGGAGTATTTTTTGAGCAAAACGAGACAATTGCGTTGTCGCAGGTTTTCAGCCTGCGCCAGGAAATTGCCAGGAGAAATGTACTTCAAATCGAAGAGGGGAGTAGCGGGCTCTACAAAAGGGAAATTGGCCCCATACACCGCACGAACCTGCTCGCCCAAGTCCCCAATCCAAAGGCTAGTGTCCATCACCACGGTCAGTTCGCTGAGTTTACCTGCTGCCGATGGCAATGGGGGATCTTTGCCCTCACGCACACAGGCGTTGCTGAGCAGGGTGACTGCAAGCAAAAAAAGTAGCGACCAATGCTGAAGGCATGTTTTCATAATCCCAGGTTAAGCACTCACCCCCCAAACAACCATTGAGTAGTGCTTGCGTCTGCTTATTTACTGAAAACTTTGGAAAACTTTTCAGAATAAGCCGACTGTGAGTTAAAAAACGTCATACTAACGGGGCTATAGGCCCCTCACGTCGGAAGCATAAAGGTCAACATCATGTTTGGCGGGGCTGTAAGTCCCTAACATTGGTCAGTCAAGGTCATGCTAGCAATCATTTTCAGCACAAAAATTGCCGCTGCCGAAACTTTTCCGAAGTTTCCAATATGATGTAATAACGTGAAACTTCTACGAAGTTCCCAAGAAAATTGGGTGTCATCAAGTGCTACAAACGTGTAACTTCTCCGAAGTTTTCAGGATTTATGTATCTGAGCTAAAAGAAGGTAAACAACTTTGTTTTTGAGGTTTCGCAAAAAAAGAATACAAATCCTTCCAGTCAGTTGCTTAAACAGGTAGTTTTCTTTTTTTACTAAACCCAAATCCGTCCACCTTATTTTTTACGCTCCCTAAGGTACAATAATACAAAACGGCCCGAAAATATTCCGGGCCGTTTTGCATGTCTTCCTTTTGAGATAGCGATTAAAACAAGCTTTTGATCACCATCTCTTCGGTAATGCCCTCTGCTTCGGCCTTGTAATTGCGCACGATGCGGTGGCGAAGCACGTAGTTGGCAATTTGCTGCACGTCTTCAATGTCGGGCGAATACTTGCCTTTGATTGCAGCATGGCACTTGGCACCTAACACCAAGTATTGCGAAGCACGCGGACCTGCCCCCCAAGAGATGTAACTATTTACTTTGTCGGTGGCCATTGCAGTATTGGGACGGGTTTTGGTGGCCAGTGATACTGCATAATTGAGTACATTGTCGGCAATGGGGATTTTGCGGATCAATTGTTGGTAGGCTAGGATTTGACTCGCTGTTACCACGTGTTTGAGGCTGATTTCCTGCAATGAAGTGGTACTTTTGACCACCTCGACCTCTTCTTCATAGCTTGGATAATCCAGTGGAATGTTGAACATGAAACGGTCAAGCTGTGCTTCGGGCAGCGGATAAGTACCTTCTTGCTCGATTGGGTTTTGCGTAGCCAAAACGAAGAAAGGCTTGGGCAATTCGTGTCGGGTGCCGCTTACCGTTACTGATCGCTCCTGCATGGCTTCCAAGAGCGCAGCCTGGGTTTTAGGCGGTGTACGGTTGATTTCATCGGCCAAGACGATGTTGGAAAACAAAGGCCCACGATTGAACTTGAAGTGGCGATCTTCGTCCAAAATTTCAGAACCTGTGATGTCCGAAGGCATTAGGTCCGGGGTAAATTGGATGCGCTTGAAATCGAGGTCGAGCACATCGGCAATAGTGCTTACCAGCAAGGTTTTGGCCAAGCCCGGCACTCCTACCAACAAACTATGTCCATTGCTGAACAGCGCGATGATCACCGCTTTTACCACTTCATCTTGCCCTACGATCACCTTGGCGATCTCTTGTTTGAGGTCTTTGTACGACTGGGCGAGGGCGTCAACCGCCTCCACATCTGATTTGAATTCCATCAGGGTAATCTCTTTTGCTTTTGTGGTTTGCACCGCCAGATTTTGTGCATTATTTGAGGGGATTATACACAAAACTTGTCGATACGCGGTATCGCACGAATGTGGATCAGGTTCAAGGGGCAAAAGGGAAATTTTGCTTCCAAAAACTATTTTTCACAAGGCGTTTTACCAGTAATGATGCGGTAGCTAAGGGGCCTTGGGCTTTTTGTTCCATTGCATTGGAGGAAAAGCCTTTCCCATAGCCACTAAAAACGAAGCAAAATAAAGCTTTGTTGAGTATGCAAGGTATACCAAATCATATTTTACCCATTTTTTTATGCGAATGTCGTCTTTTATCACACCAAAGGCGGGAGTTTGGAGATGCGTGTGGCATCATGTTTAGCTAAAAACGCGTGAGCGCTGGTTGATCGGGCTTGTTTTTTTGACATACGATAGACTTTTGATGTCAAGTTATTTCAGGCCTACACAGTGGGGCCAGTTGCGATTTTCAAGAAAGCCTCTTGTACAGGGACTCTCCTAGACTCTAAATTGTGACGAACAAAACCCGTGTAGATTCATAAGTCTCCTTATTTTTGCATCATGAACGACATCAAGCAACTGATTGATATTGCACAACTTCCCCGTCACATTGCCATCATCATGGATGGAAACGGGCGTTGGGCCAAGGAAAAAGGCCAACCCAGGGTTTTTGGGCACCGCAACGGCGTGAAAGCTGTACGCGAAAGTACCGAGGCTGCCGCTGAGCTAGGCGTGGAATACATGACTCTCTATGCTTTTTCAACCGAAAACTGGAACCGCCCCAAGTTGGAAGTAGACGCCCTGATGACCCTATTGGTAGATACCCTCGCCAAGGAGATCAAGACTTTGAACAAAAACAATATTCGTCTTCAAGCCGTAGGCGACCTTGGCCGTTTGCCTGACCGCACCCGCAAAGCTCTGCTGGATGGGGTTGCTTCCACCAGTGAAAATAAGCGAATGACCCTGGTATTGGCACTCAATTACAGCGGAAAATGGGATATCCTTCAAGCTGCTCAAAAATTGGCTACCCAGGTGCAACACGGGCTGCTCAAACCAGAGGAAATCGACGATGCCTTGTTTTCGCAACAATTGGCCACGGCCGATATTCCTGACCCAGAGTTACTGATTCGTACCAGCGGCGAAAATCGACTGAGCAATTTTCTACTTTGGCAGTTGGCTTATGCGGAATTTTGCTTTTTGCCAGTTTTTTGGCCCGATTTCACTAAAGAACACCTTTACAAAGCCATCCTAGACTATCAGCGCCGCGAGCGCCGTTTTGGTATGGTAAGTGAACAATTGCTTAAGTAAGAGTCTCACATATTATGATCGGAAAATTCACTGGCACCAAAAATATTGACTGGATCACCCTGTCGCTCTACATGTCCCTGGTTTTCTTGGGCATCCTGATGATTTATGCGGCTACGGCGATCGAATTCGAGAAAATGAGCTTTCTGAGGTCTTCTGCTGGCAAGCAAGCTACTTGGATCCTCATTTCTATCATCGCCTTGAGTGTCATTTATAGCCTTGATTGGAAATTATGGCAAGTTTTCGCCTATCCTTTGTACAGCATGACCGTCGCCTCCTTGATTGCAGTATTGCTATTCGGGCAAGTGATCAATGGAAACAAGGGCTGGTTCATCATCATGGGGCAATCCCTCCAGCCTGCGGAGTTTGCGAAATTTGGTACTGCTTTGGCGGTGGCAAGTTTTTTGAGCTCGCCCAACATCAATTTACGAGACCTGCGCAATCAAATCATCGTTTTTGGCATCATTTTCCTGCCCATGTTCCTGATCATGTTGCAAGGTGACATGGGCTCGGCCTTGGTTTTTCTTTCTTTTTTGGTGGTTTTGTACCGCGAGGGTTTGTCTCCAGGGTACTATGCCTTGGGCTTTTTCCTTTTGGGCGTATTGCTTTTGGGCCTGATTTTCGATCCCATTTATGTGGCTTTTGCTCTTTTGGCCTTCGGCCTTTGGTGGATGGCCAAGCTGGTTAGCCAAACCAAAATTTCAAACCTTGCCCGCTTGGCCCGTATCACCCGCATTGGAAATTATCTGGCCTCGATCACGGGTATCCTGGGTTTTATCCTGGTTTGGCAACCTGGGTTTTTCGGGATGAGCGCTTTTTGGGAAGAATTGGGTGCAGATAAAGCTCGCTTGGCTGGCCCCGCACTTATGGCCCTGGTCTTTTTCCCTTGGATGTTTTTTCAGGGAGCCCGCAAGGGTTTCAACCGGGTAGGTCTAGTCACTGCTGCCATTGTGGTGGGGGTGGGCTTGAGTTATTCCGCCAATTTTGTGGTTTTCAAAGCCCTCAAACCCCACCAGGTCGACCGCATTTTGGTATGGCTCAAACCTGATGAGTGCAAAGACTGCAAATCCTGGTACAACCTCACCCAATCTAAAAATGCCATTTCTTCGGGCGGTTTCTTGGGCAAAGGTTACTTGCAGGGCTCCATGACGCGCTTGAGTTACGTGCCTGAGCAGCCTACTGACTTTATTTTTTGTACCGTGGGCGAAGAGCAAGGCTTTGTGGGCAGCTTTGTGGTGATCTGCCTCTTTTTGGCGCTCTTGCTGCGACTAACCATTTTGAGCGAGCGACAGAAGTCCAATTTTGCACGTGTGTACGGTTATTGCCTGGCGGGAATTCTCTTTTTCCACTTCATCCTAAACCTGGGCATGACGATGGGCTTGATGCCGATCATCGGCATTCCGCTTCCCTTCATCAGCCGGGGCGGTTCATCGCTGCTTGGCTTTTCGGTAATGATTGGGGTGATGCTGAAAATGGATTACGGGCGTTGGAAATTGTAGGGTGTTGTTCATTCCGATTGCCCATTGCGATTTCGATGGACGTTGCCCATCGCTGACGTATCTCGCCCTTTCAGGGCTTTTTATGGCTTTTAGGCTTCTCCGGCTATGACCCAATCCATTTCGATTTGTCTGCGCTGTAGGTTGGTGCTTGGCGAACTTGTATTTCTTCGACGGGCGTTGCCCATCGCTGACGTATCTCGCCCTTTCAGGGCTTTTAGGCTTGGCCGGCTATGAGCCAATCCATTTCGATTTGCCTGCGTTGTAGGTTGGTGCTTGCGATGCGAACTTGTATTTCTTGGCCCATTTTGTACTCTTTTTTGCTGTACACACCCTTGATTTTCAGGCGGGATGGGTCTACTTCAAAGGGTTCGTCCATGTTTTCGAAGCCACACATGCCTTCGCAGCGATTGCCTTTGAGTTCTACAAAAATGCCTCGGTCCACGATTCCAGAAATATAGCCTGAGAATACCTCGCCGAGGTGTTTTGACATGAATTCGACCTGCTTGTATTTGATCGATTCGCGTTCGGCATCGGTGGCGCGGCGCTCTTGCTTTGATACTTGCTTGCACATTTCTTCCAGGTGGCTCTTGCCTACCCGAAAAGTGGCTTTCAGGTTCAATTCCAAGATGCGGTGCGCCAACACGTCGGAATAGCGGCGAATGGGCGAAGTAAAATGCGAGTAGTAGGGAAATGCCAGGCCGTAGTGGCCGATGTTGTCGCTGGAGTACTCGGCCTTGGCCATAGTGCGGATGGCGATCGGGCCCAAGATCCGCAGGGACTCGTTTTCTTCCGCCATTTTGGCCAGGCGATTGAAAGAACGGGCGATGTCTTCGGGCGTGCCGATGTTCATGTCCACGCCCATTTGACGGGCAAAGCGGGCCAATTCCTCCACTTTATCGGGATTGGGCTCATCGTGCACTCGGTACACAAAGGGGATTTCAGCGCCTTCATCCTCACCTTTGCGGTGGACATAGGTTGCCACCTCGCGGTTGGCTAGTAGCATGAAGTCCTCGATCAGCATGTGAGCGTCTTTGCGCTCTTTGGTGAACACTTCGATGGGCACCCCTTCTTCGTCGAGGCGGAAGCGCACTTCTTCGGATTCAAAATTGATCGCACCTTTTTTGAAGCGGTCTTTGCGTAATTTGTGGGCGATTTTGTTCAAAATCTTCAATTCCTTGGCAAAATCGCCTTCATCCGTTTCCAAGCCTTGCTGCGCTTCCTCATAAGTAAAGCGGCGATCGGAATGAATAACGGTTTTGCCAAACCAGCGATCGATGATTTTTTCGTCCTTGTCGAAGGTGAAAATGGCGGAAAAAGTCAACTTGTCCTCATTTGGTCGCAATGAGCACAGCTCATTTGAGAGCCGCTCTGGCAGCATGGGCAGTACGCGGTCGACCAGGTACACCGAGGTAGAGCGAGACAGGGCTTCTTTGTCGAGTGGGCTGTGTTCTTTGACATAATGGGTCACATCGGCAATGTGTACGCCTATTTCGAGGTGGCCGTTTTCGAGGTAGCGGAAGGAAAGGGCGTCGTCAAAGTCTTTGGCATTTTCGGGGTCGATGGTGAAGGTGGTGATTTCGCGTAGGTCGCGGCGAAGCGAGATTTCTGCTTCGGGAATCTCCAGGGGCAGGGCTTCACTTTCGGCCAAAACATCAGTTGGGAATTCGAGGTTAAAGCCATTGTTGATCAAAATGGCTTTCATTTCTATGTCGTTCGAGCCTGCTCGGCCCAAGGTCATGGTGACTTTGCCCACTGGCTGTCGGTACTGCCCGGTGGTCCAGGAGTCGATGCGGACCACTACGCGGTCTTCGTCTTTGGCGTCTTTTACGTCTTCGGGTTTGACCAGAATCTCCAGGGCATTGTTGCTGTCAGTGACGACTACTGCATATTTATGGTGCAGGTAAATGGTGCCCATGAAGTGGTCGCGGGCCCGTTCTACCACTTCCAATACCTCGCCTTCAGGGCGGTTGCGACCACGTGGCAGCCAGCCACGAATTTTGACGGTATCGCCATGCAAGGCCGTATTGAGGTTCTTGATCGGAATGTACACATCGTCACCCTGCCCTTCGACGGTGACATAGCCAGCCCCTGCGCGGGTGATGTCGATGCGGCCTACCAGGGTTTTGCGCTCGGGGCCTAGGGTAGCACCTACGCGGGTGCTGCTGCGGAGCTTGTATTTGAAATCTTCCAACTCGACCAAGTGGCTCAATTGGGCCAATTGGTGGCAAGCATGCATGATGGCATCCTTGTTGTTGGCTACGCGGAGTTGCTGACCAATTTGCTTGGGGTTCAAACGCTTTTTGGGATTCTTTTGGAACAAGAGTAAAATTTCTTGTTGAAGTTGCTTGGCCGTCAAGTGACGACCTTCTCCTTTTGGGTTATTGGATTTTTTGTTTTTCATGCTTCAAAAATAGGGTAAGCTTTTGCAAAATAGGAACGAATTCGTTAATTGGGGTACTTGTTTGAATTTTTGTGTAAGTTTAGGTCGCTCCAATCTGAGTTAAAAATTGCCACAGTTTGCCGCCAAAGGATGGCATTTTATGGCCCGTAGGGTGTTTTAAAATGGTTTATAAGCTTTCGATCATGTAAACAATGATCTTTGGAAATTGGTTCCGAAAAAGTGGAATAGTTGGAAAAAAGCGGACAGATAATGTTCTTAATTTTGGGTCATTGGCATCGACTGCTTGGAAAAAAGAAACGCGCCAAATTGAGAGGGAGTCCTGCTTTGGCGCATTTGTTAGTGTTGGAGAAATTGGGAAAAGATCACCCCACTACTTCCCTAACGAGTATCATAAACCTTTGATGAACTCCCCTGAGGTTTTTAAACAGTATCTAATGCTTCCTATATTTCCTATCTTTAGCCTATGCACGAACAGCTATTGGAACTCATCACTCAAAAAGTTGCCCTCTCTGACCAGGAAAAAGCATGGTGCCAACAATGTTTTGAACCCATATCTTACCCCAAGCACCAGGTCATCGAAGCAGCGGACAAAATCCCAAAATATCTTTATTTTGTGGCAAAAGGTTTTGTTCGCTTGTTTCACTACAACGACAAGGGCGACGAAGTCACTACCCATATCAATTGCCCGCCGGGTTTCATTACTTCTTATTCCAATTTCACACAACAGACTATAGCCGACGAAAACCTGGAATGCATTACATCCTGCACTCTTTTAAGGATTACCAAGCCCCAACTAGACTCTCTGATCTTGCAAAGCAATGCTCTTAAAGACTTTAGCATTTGGGTTTTTCAGCAATCCCTTTCTTACAATGAAATTCGCTCTAAAGACTTGGCTACGCTAACAGCTGAGCAGCGTTACATAAAACTAATTAACCAGTATCCTGAAATCTTACAGCATGTTCCCGTCCAATACATCGCTTCGTTTTTGGGGATGAACCCCAAAAGTTTGAGCAGAATCCGCAAGCAACTAAATAGGTAACATTTGCGAAGTTTTTTCAAGAGCCAGGTACCGACTTTTGTGTTCAACAAATACCAACACAAATGGCACAACAAAATCTGGCATTGGTCACAGGTGCAAACGGGCACTTGGGCAACAACTTAGTGAGGCTACTGATCGAAAAAGGGATCCCGGTGAGGGCTTCGGTTCGCAATAGTAATAACAAAGCGCCTTTTGCAGGGTTAAATTGTGAGATCATTGAAGCTGATATAACCGACAAGTCATCTCTGATTAAGGCTTTTCAAGACATAGAAACCGTGTATGCGGTAGGTGCAGCATTCAAATTATGGGCTAAAAACCCCAAAAAAGAAATCTATGACGTAAACCTGGAAGGCACCAAAAACACCATTGAAGCGGCTGCGGCTACCGGAGTAAAACGCATTGTTTATGTGAGTTCAGTAGCGGCACTCAATTACACTACCCTCCCTACTAAAGAAGCTTACGGGTACAATCCCGATCGCCGAGACATGTATTATAATTCAAAAAATGATGGGGAGAAACTGGCTTTTGAATGGGCAAAAAAACACCAGATTGAGTTGGTCGCAGTACTCCCTGCTGCCATGATTGGTGCTGAAGCATTTGCTCCATTGAACGTGTCTTACCAGGTCATCAATCTAATTCTGCAAAAACAAATCCCCGTTGAAACGAATATCACCTTAAATTGGGTAGATGTAAAAGACGTAGCGGAGGGCTGTTACCTGGCAGCTACAAAGGGTAATGATGGTGAACGCTACATTCTAGCCAATGAAAAGTGTACGTCCATCAAGGAAACAACAAAAATTGCCCAAGAGCTTTTTCCCGAATTAAACATAAAATTACCACTTGTAGTGCCCAGGCCCCTGCTGTTTGCCATCGCTGGGTTAATGGAATTGGGTAGCAAAATCACTGGCAAAGCACCTCTGCTTAGTACCAAGGACGTAGCCATGTTCTCTGGATTACAACAAGATTTTGACATTTCAAAAGCCCGGATAGAACTGGGATTCAATCCTAAAAGTCCTACTCAGGCAGTGAAAGAAGCGATGCAATATTTGCGAGAAAATGCGGAACGTTTGCAATGAGGTTTATAAATACCAACGGGCTGATGCAAAAAATCCTCAGCTCATTACCACCACGCCCTTGGCATTTCGTCCAGCCAGCATATCTGCAAAAGCCTGATGCAATTCCTCCAATGGATAAGTCCTTGTCACCATTTCATCGAGCAGCAGGTCACCCTTGGCGTACAATTGCTGGAGGATGGGAAAGTCGATTTGTGGGCGGCATTTGCCGTACAAGGGGTTGATGTAAATTTTGTCCCACTCAAATAGGTTCATATCGACTTGGATGCTTTGCTCAATGCCACTCACCTGCACGGCCATGCCTGCATTGCGCACCATTGCCAGGGGCGCAGCGCCAAGTTCGGGGATGGCCGTGCATTCAAAAGCGTAATCGGCTCCCCGGCCAGCGGTCATGGTTTTTACGGTAGCGGCGGCTTGAATGAGCCCTTCATCGGCGCGGTCGGCTTGCAGGGTGTGGGTAGCACCGTATTGTTTGGCCATTTCCAGGCGCTGGGGATTTACGTCGATGGCGATGATCTTGGCGGCTCCAGCGATCCTTGCGCCTTGGATTACATTGAGCCCCACGCCGCCAGTGCCCAGGACCACCACTGAAGTGCCGGGTTTCACCTTGGCGGCATTGGCCACCGAGCCGTAGCCCGTCATCACCCCGCAGCCCACGATGGCTGCCGAAATAAAGGGCATGTCCACGCCAATTTTCACACAGGCCGCCTCGCGTACCAGGGTGTATTCGGCCAAAGTGCCTAGGCCAAAGGCTTTTTCGATGCCTTTGTGCTCGTATTGAGTAGATTGAAAAGTCGCGTGGCCGCCGCTGACCTTGTTGCCAGCAGTCACGGCGCTGTTTTTTTCACAAATGTGCTGGTTGCCTTCCTGGCATTGGAAGCAAGCGTAGCAGGGAATGGCCCAATTGAGCATCACCGGATCGCCCAATTTGATGCCGCTGACTTGTGGCCCTACTTTGGCCACTACTCCGGCACCTTCGTGCCCCATGGCGAGGGGTTTGCCCCAGGATTGAGAATCCCAATCAGTGTGGCAAACCCCAGCGGCTTTGATTTGCACCAAAACCTCATCGCCTTGAGGGTCCTGAACTTGAATGTTTGTGATCTTAAAATGGCCATCGCCACTTGCGACAGCAGCCTTGCAGGTTATCAAATGATCGGATTAAGCGGAGAATCAATCAGCGTCCCTATTTCTTTGCTCATCAGCCAACGTTTGAGGTCGGCTTCCTGGTGCTGATTTTTTGGAGGGATTACTTCGGCCCCATCGGCCATGAAGATGATGGTCATTACTTCGCGCCGTTGCGCTGACTTGTTGCCGGGGGCACAATGCAGGGTCCAACCAGCGTGGAAAGTGGCATCTCCAGCCTTCATGATAGCAGGTTGCGAGATGGGGTAGCCTTTTTCTTTGACGATGTTGCCCAGTTGTGCTTCAGAATCGTCGGAAATGGCCAGGTTGCCCAGGAATCCCAATTCTTGTGAGCCGGAGGCAAAGGTCAACATGCCCATGTCCACGTCAATGTCCACCAAGGGCATCCACATGGTGATGGTGTTGCTGGTGTCAATCGGCCAGTAGTATTGGTCTTGGTGCCAAGGGGTATGCCCACCTCCAGGCTCTTTGAACAGCGCCTGGTCGTGGTACAAACGCACCCGTTCCACGCCCATCAGGTCGGCGGCAATTTTGGCGAAACGCTTGGCCAGGGTGAATTTTTTCACCGCCTCGTCCACCTCCCATAGGTTCATGATTTGCAGGAAAGCCTTGCCGTAGGTGTCGCGGTCTTCCATTTTGCGCTTTTCGGTGTTGTAGCGATCAGCCGCATCGACAATCACCTCGCGGTAAACAGCCATTTCTTCCTCAGAAAGGATATTGCGCAGCAAGATGTGGCCATCTTTTTGGTAGGCAGCACTTTGTTCAACCGAAACGCTGTAGCTTGCACCTAAAGTTGGAAGAGCAATTGAAGTTGACATGAAAGGACGATTGTTTATAGTTTATGCCTTTGTGAATACAAATTAACAGGAGATCATTTGAAAATGCTTGGTCATTTTTTGCGAAAAATGGTGTAATTTTAGCATTTACTAGTCTTAAAGGTCTTTTATTAGCTAAAAAACCGTAAGAATGAAGGCAGTTTTTGAACAAATCAGTGGGGCAGGGTTCAGTTCAATCGCTTATCGACGGCATATTCTCCCTCGCTTTAATGCCCGCTTCCACTACCATCCAGAAGTAGAGTTGACACTCATTGAGCGCAGCAATGGCAAAAGGTACGTGGGTGGGCATGTGGCCCATTTTGAGCCGGGCGATTTGGTCTTATTGGGTTCTAATCTGCCGCACTGCTGGTTGAATGCAGAGGAAGGAGAGCCCATTCCCGGAGCGGCCCAGTCGATCGTGATCCAATTCAGGACCGAAATTTTTGGCGAAACATTTTGGAGCCTTCCCGAAATGAACCTGATTGAGCAATTGCTCAAAAAAGCCCAAGCGGGCTTGATCATCACTGGAAAAACCCATGGCGAAACTGCTAAAAAAATGCAGGCGGGCATGGACCTGAGTGGTTTTCCCCTGCTTTTGCACGTAATGGACATCTTGTATGGCATCGCTACTTCGGACGAAGTGGAAGTGATTGATCCTTTTTTCTCCAGCCTGACTTTTTCAAATAGCGAAACCGAGCGCTTCCAACTCATCTATGCTTACCTGATCGACAACTTTCGCGACAACATTACCCTGGAAGACATTGCCCAGGTAG
Source organism: Chitinophagales bacterium (assembly GCA_013299105.1). GTDB lineage: Bacteria > Bacteroidota > Bacteroidia > Chitinophagales > Saprospiraceae > Haliscomenobacter. Next base: position 22,077 of record JAAFJY010000058.1, read on the forward strand.
CCAACCTCTCGCCGACGGCTTTTTGTCGGTATTTCAAAAAAATTGCCCGCAAGACCTTTGTCGATACCCTGACCGAGTTTCGGCTAAAACACGCGTGTCACCTCCTGTCCAGCAGCGAACGGGCCATCGCCGACATTTGCTTCGACAGCGGATTTGGCAACTTGTCTTATTTCAACAAGGAATTTAAAAAGGCTTTGGGGACTACTCCTTTGGCTTATCGGCGGATGTTCGGGTGAGGTGCCACGATCATTGCCGCTTGTGTGGATTATTCCAAAGTTACAGCTTTGCCATTTCCCAGTCTGGTGTACCGGATTATAGACTAATGGAAGTGATTGGTCACCTATTCTCGCGTCTGTCCTGTTTTTGAGCTGCCTTTTTTATTTCCTTGGATTTGAAGCCCAATTTTGAAAAAACCCAAAATCTACTTAAACGAAATGGGATAATCTCTCACATTGTAAGCATACACCACCCCATAACCATTTTTTACATTGCTGTACGCTACAGGGGGCTCATTTACGCCCTCAATGATGCCTTCGTCAATCGGGATCGTTTGCCCCTGTAAAAAAACTTGTTCACTTACCAATCCAAAACGAACGACTATCGACTCACCTGGCGTCCTTGACTTTTCACCAAGGAAGCGGGCTTCGCGAAACAGTAAATACGTAAGACTCACCCGTTTTTCTTGAAAACATATGTCAGTAAATATTGAAGAATTATAACAGCCTTCAGCAAACTCCTTGTCTGGGACCACCGTGTTGGGTCTGGCCAATTGAGTCCCTTTTTTGAGTGCTCCTCCAAAAGTGTAGTATTGTTTGGCGGGCAAATCAGTGAAGGTGATTTTAACTTGATGAACCGTATCATTCCCAAAAGTACCGAGTTGGTATTCCGTTTGCTCCAAAATTACCAACTGAGGAATGGTAATCAGATCAGTTTCTACAGTTTTTAATCCCTCTGCCATCACCCTGATCTTATATGATTGGCCGGGTACTAACATCGCCTCCCCCAGTCTAAATTTTCTTTGATCCGTGCTGTTGATTTCTCGAATGATCTGCCCATCCGCGTCCAGCAAAAAAACTTTAGGGTTTCGCGCCACCAGGTCCTCGCTGGTAAAATCTCTCAGAGGATTAGTACTTTTAGACACAAAAATATGGACACTATCCGGGCTTAAATAACCGCTCAAGGCGAGCTTATCGCCCTCGTATTTGGCAGAAAACTCCCAATCAACATTGCTCTCGCAAGCGGCAAAAACCAATACGAGGATACCAAAAAGCCATGAACAAGTTTTGTTATTTTGCATGACGATTACCATTTTTTAGTGTAAGCAACCCCTGGAATGAAGGCAAAAATGGCCCTTGATCGGGTCTCAATCCAATATTTTCCATCGCCATTTGAACCATTTGAATAATCCAGGAGGTAAGGATTTTTGCGGTTGTAGGCATTGTAAACACTGAATACCAACTGCGATTGGTATTTCGGATTCTTGTGCTTGACCTGATAACTCAAACCTAAATCAAGACGGTGAAAATCGGGTAGGCGCTGGTTATTGCGAGAGGTAACAATCCAAAGGTTTTCGACCCTATTTTGAAATTGCCCAAAATCAAGATTATTCCTGTACCCTTTATACACTACCGATCTCAAGGAAATCCAACTTCCAGTTTGATATACCCAGTTCATACTCAGGTTCCAGCGGGTAGAAAGCTTCACCAAAGCATTGAGGTTTAAGTTGTGCCTACGGTCGTAGCGAAAAGGGTACCACCTTCCATTGTTGATTTTCTCGAACTGGCGCTCATTCCACGAAAGGGTGTAAGCCACAAAGGCATTGACATGTGGGTGGTCGTATTTGATCATGGTTTCCAGGCCCCTGGCCAGCCCACGGCCTCCACTTTCGATGGTATTTTGCCAATCCTGGTTTTTTAGGGCGAAAAAGTCGATGCCCTGGCGGTAGTCAATCTGGTTTTGTAGGGTTTTGTAAAAAGCTTCCAAGCCAACTTCCCACTGCCCGGCGGGCCTGCGCCAAATGATGCCCCCTGAATATTGCTGCGCCGTTTGTGGTTTGATCACATCGGTAGAAGGTATCCAAAGGTCGCTGAAGAGCCCTAAGGAATTATTGGCCAGCAAATGAATGAATTGGGCAGTGCGAGCGTAAGCCAAGTTGAAGACGAAAGCCTTGCTGCGTGCTTCCACATTGAGTCTTGGTTCCCAAAAAGCCCGGGTTTGGCCCTGCCCAAAATAAGACCAGCGCAGTCCGCTGTTGAGGTTTAACCAGGGCAGAATCCTCCATTCCCAGTCGGCAAAAGCGGCTGCGGTAAATACTTGAAAGCTTCGACCGACTGTTTTGACCGAGTCAAGAGAAAATTCGTTAGAGAGCAGTGAAAAACTGGTGGGTTTGAAATATTGCAAACTGGCATCTGCCCCTAATAGTAGTCGCGAACTCGCGTTCAAAGGGAGGGTAAAAAGCTGCTTGAACGTAAAATCACGGACCTGCGATTGGCGGATAAATTCAGCTTTGATTCCACTATTGATGTAATCCTGGGTGCTGCTTTCTCCACTTTGATAAGCCGTGTAAGTGGCAATGGACTGTGAATAAACCTTGGTGCCCAGGTTACGGATGTAGCGCAGGCTGGCCGTTTTGTTGCCCCAACCCAAATCGGTGCGGTAAAAAGCACTGTCGTAGCGAAAGCGGGTCAGGAAGTTGTCATTGCCCAGGTAAAAGCTGGCAAAAATTTTGTCTTTGTTTTTAAACTGGTGGTTGAACTTTAAGTTCACATCATAACTCAAAAGGGTATTGAAGGTACGGTCGTCTTCTTTTTTCCAGCCCAGAGCCGTAGGCAAGAGCAAGAGCCCCAAATAAGCGGCACGGGCCGATACCATGTAGGAACTACGCCCGTTTTTGATGGGTCCTTCGAGCATCAGGCCCGAATTGATCAAGCCAAGGCTGAACTCTCCGTGCCGCTCACGGTTGTTGCCCTCCTTCATTGTGATGTCGATGATCGAAGACAAGCGGCCACCATAGCGGGCGGGAAATCCACCTTTGATCAGCTTGATGTCTTTGATCGCATTGGGGTCGAATATGGACTGAAAGCCAAACAAATGTGAGGCATTGTAAACCGTGGCCCCGTCCAGCAAAATGAGGTTTTGATCGGGCGTTCCTCCCCGTACATAAAGCCCAGTAGTTCCTTCTACGCCACTGGATACCCCAGGTAATATACTGAGCGCCTTGATCAGGTCGGGTTGGCCCAGTAGCATGGGCACCGCCTTGAGTCGCTCCACGGGTATTTGGGCTACATTGGCCTGCAGGTTGCCCGCTTTGCTTACAATTACCACTTCCTCCAGACTTTTGCTACGCAAGTAAAAGTCGATTTCCAATTTTCCTTGACTGTCCAGCAGAGTATCAACGGGCTCAAAACCCACGTATGAAACCTGGATTCTTATGTTGCCAGCACCATTGACTTGCACACTGTAACGCCCAAAATTGTCGCTCAATACTCCTTGTTTTTGCTCCGGCAAATATACGCTGGCTCCAACCAGTGCCTCCCCGCTGGCTGCGGCATAAAGATACCCACTAATCCGGGTGGTTTGAGCCATTAAACATGGGCCTAGGAGCAAAAAAAAGGATATTAAACGCATGGGAAACAAGATAATGGCTCCAGTCACTTCCTATAAGTTAAAGTATGACTGGAGCCTTGACAAATGTTTTTATGAATCCAGATTGCTCAATGCAATTTTGTTACATTGAACAGTTACCTGAATCTATGATATTTATATTATCCTCATTTGTGTCTTCGATCGTGTGATCACTCGTGGAAGCGTTCCCAATCCTAGACATTGAACTTGAATTTGGAACAGTCACAGGTGTGCCCCCATCCCAAATTATACTCATTTCATTTGCAACATTAGATGACCACCCTCCTAGGAATCCTCGCTTGTAGCTTTTGTTTTCGTAGATGAATCGACCAGTGAGTACGTAACCTGAAGATCCAACTGAGAAGTATTCCAATTTGACTTCAGCTTCCAATTTCTTCCATTGCTTGCCGTTCCTGGTGGCGTAAACGTCACGGCAAGTTGAAAGAGATTTGTTGAGGTCAGCAGTCGGCACTCTGTTTGTGGATACTCCAGGAATACTGCTTACATCTTTTAAACCCACATATTGAGCATCGTAAAAATGAATTTCCTCAAGATCGTGTTGAAGGATCTTATCTCCGATCTGCAAAACCCTTTTATTGTTGCACAACAGGGCATAAATGGGGTGTCCAATGATGCTCTTCAAGGTCTTTTCGCCGTTTCCATCTTCGTGCCAATATGCTACATCGGTATTGATCTGTACGTCCTTCGTTGCGTTTTGGTAAACTTCACTGGTTTGCAAGTAGGCTTTTTCTGCGGAGACGAAGTCTCCCCAATCCTGTAAGTGGGTCTTGTCGAGATTTTGCACCAGGTGTTCATAAACCTGCTTGAAATGCTCTTCATTTTTGAACACCAGCCTTCCGTTCTCAAGTGATACTTCGGTGTTGCCAAAAGTCAAAACCTGGCTGTTTTCTTCTTTTGAGCAAGAAGAAACAAAAATAAAAACGCCCAAAAAGGACACAGCTGCTAGGAATAACAACTTTTTCATAGTAAATTGGTGTTTGTAAAATAATCAATTAGGCGCTTGCTGCAATCTTGCTAGGATCAGCAGGCGCTTTTTCTTTGCTGGTTGACAAAACTTGCCAACAGTATGACTATGCATAGAATCCTATTCAGACCTATACAATCCAAAAATGCGAACTAAAAAGAGTCATTTAAGCCGATCTTCCAATCGAAATGAGAATAATGAATAACACAACAAACATGTGATCGGCTTGTCTCCAAGGATTTCATTCGGTACACTGATTTGAACTCTCGTTTAATGGTGCGATACAAAATCAATATTTTGCATGAGCATCATTGATCAAGGGTATGAAAATGCTGGGTATTTTTTAGCGAAAAATGATTTCAAAATGGGTTGAGTGTGATGAAATAGATTGTCCGTTTACTGTATCTGCACTTATTAGACTTGTTCACCCTTGATAATCAAATTTTTAGTATCTTTGTGTAAAAAACATGATTGACTACAAGTCGATACGAACCGACCGACAGTTTAAGGGCGCAACAGGGAAAAGTAAATCTAAATTC
>JAAFJY010000059.1 GCA_013299105.1 Chitinophagales bacterium
CAGAAGGGAATAACAATATTCTAAGAACAGTAAAAAGGTTCACCTTTAATATGACTAATTTTGAACACTTCAGGGCAAGATGCTTTGCCTTCAAAAATTAATTGCCGCTAAAATTGTCACAGAGCCCAAAATTTTATGTGTTCAAATATAGGTAAAGTAAACCTACGATGCCCCCTCTTTTCGTAACTCAAACAGCTTCTAAAGCTTGATGTTTTGCATCTGCTTAGCCGACAATATTTGATTCAAAGGCACTAAACCCGTTTGTAAGGTATTATTGAGTTTGTTGAGATGCCCCTCCAATTCTTTCGACAATTCGCCAAAAACTTTATGAACACCCGCCGTAGGTTTGCCTTCTCCCGATTCCAAACTCCGCCGCAAAGCCGAAATGCGATTGCCCAATTTAATCGGAAAATTAAGCGGGTCTTGTCCACTGCGATTTTTGGTTTGGTATAAATCCTCTTCAATGCTTGTTATTTTACCGATTAAATCTTTGGCAGCCGTTGAAAAAGTAGCATCACTGAGCTCCTTGTCTTTATCCTCAATCTGTTTTCGTATTTTACGAATCAAAATCACGGCATCGTTATTCGCAGTTTCTTTTTCTTTGATTTTGGTTGCCATATCAAAAGTCTCTTTTATATCCCCCTCCGTAACACCTTTAAGATTGGGGTTCATTTTGATAGCAAAAGGATAAGTTTGCGTATAATCCCCCACTTTTATGCTCACTTGATACTTCCCAATGGGTGCTTTTGGACCATTTTTAGCATTCGCGCCCCACAGGATCATGCCATCAAATGTGGTCGCACCGGGGTAACGCAAATCCCATAAAAAGGTGTTGAGTCCGCTTGCTGTTGTGGGTTTAGCGGGTTCTCTCTCCCATCTTGGAATAGAAGGGTCAATCTTATATTCTGCTTGATTGCCCACGAAACTTCTGACCAATTGACCATTCGCGTCCAAAATATCCACTTTAACCGTATCCACTTTGTCCTTCAAATAATATTGAAAAACAGCATTGTACACGCCGCGAATAGCATCAGCAGGTTGGAAAAGTACCGCTTTTTGATTCATCAATGCAGGTGTCAATTGACGCAAAGGTTGAATATCATCCAAAATCCAAAATCCACGTCCGTGCGTACCCAAAACCACATCATTGTCTTTGATGACCAAATCACGGATAGGCGTATCGGGCAAATTCAGTTGCAAAGGTTGCCAAGAATCGCCGCCATTGAATGACACATAAACCCCATGTTCCGTACCCAAAAACAACAAATCTTTGCGAACAGGGTCTTCGCGCACCGACCTTGCAAAATGCCCGTCTTTGATGCCCGTTACAATTTTTGTCCATGTTTTACCGAAATCCCTTGTGCGAAACACATAAGGTTGGCGGTCATCCACTTGATAGCGAAAAGCCGCCACATAAGCCGTTCCTGCTTGGTGTTTCGATTCATCAATAATGGCAACGACCGAGTTTTTGGGCAAATCTTTGGGTGTAATATCTGCCCAATTTTTACCACCATCGCGTGTAATGTGGATTTTACCATCATCTGAACCCGCCCAAATTGTATTCATATCATGCGAGGAAGGTGCAAGGGCAAAAACGGTGGCGTAGATTTCAGGACCGTTCATGTCTTTCGTGATTTCACCACCAGTCGGTCCCAATGTTTCGGGGTCCGCATAAGTCAAATCGGAACTGATTTTTTCCCAACTTTGTCCATCATCCGTTGATTTCCAGACGTGTTGTGAGCAAGTGTAGAGGATTTTTGAATCTTTGGGAGAAAAAACAATCGGATATGTCCACTGCCACCGTTCGGGCAAAGAACTGGCTGGTTCGCCCGAAAAAAAGCGAGGATAAACCTGAATATCGCGGATTTGCCCCGTTCTGCGGTCATAACGGGTGAGCAAAGCACCTTGACTACCTGCATAATACACATCGGGGTCGTCGGGATGCGACGTAATATAACCACTTTCGCCACCACCAACATCGTAACCCCACTCGCCCAATTCGTTCATGTGTTCCCAACCATCGCTCGGAATTGCCAAAGTTGTGTTGTCTTGTTGCGCCCCAGCTACATGATAAGGCACATGATTGGTGGTGGTAACGTGGTAAAATTGCGTGGTGCAGAAATCCTCTGCTGTCCAAGATTTGCCGCCATTGACAGACACACAACCGCCGCCATCATTTGAGGTAATCATACGCTGTGGGTTGTTGGGGTCAATCCACAGGTCATGGTTATCGCCATGTGGTACGCGGATTTCTTGGTCAAATTTTACACCGCCGTCGGTAGATTTGTAGAAATCCACGTTCAAACAATACACCGTTTCTCTATCAAATGGGTCGGCGTAAATGCGAGAATAATAAAAAGCACGTTGACGCAGTTTGCGTTCGTCGTTGGTCTTTTTCCAAGTTGCGCCCGCGTCATCAGAGCGATAAACACCACCGTCATTCGCTTCTACAATCGCCCATAATCTTTTGGAATCGGCAGGCGAAACGGTAATACCTATTTTACCCAAAGTTCCTTCAGGCATCCCTGGATTTCGACTCAAATCAATCCATGTGTCGCCGCCATTTTCTGATTTCCACAATTTGCAATCGGGACCACCGCCCCACATTTTCCATGTCTTCCGATAAACTTGCCAAGTGGTGGCGTAGATCACTTTGGGGTTGTTTCTGTCAATAATTAAGTCAGCAACACCCGCTTTTGGGCTTACATAAAGTACTTTTTTCCATGTATTGCCGCCATCGGTTGACCTAAAAACGCCCCTTTCTTCATTGTCGCCATAAGGATGACCGAGCGCACCGACATATACAATATCGGGATTTGTCGGATGAACCCGAATCCGTGAAATGGCTTGTGTCTCTTTCAAACCCAAATGCCGCCAATTTTTACCCGCATCTACCGATTTATAGACCCCATCGCCTTGCGTGATGCTACCCCTCAGTTGCGTTTCGCCGCCACCGATATAGATAACATCGGGATTGGTTTCTGCCACTGCCACCGCACCAATAGACGAACAGGTGATTTTGCCATCGGTCACGGCTGCCCATTCTTGTCCGCCATCGGTTGTTTTCCAAAGCCCACCACCTGTTGCACCAAAATAATATTCATAGGGACGACCTGGACTACCCGTACAACCCAAAGAACGCCCGCCCCGTTGAGGGCCGATATTGCGCCATTTCATTTTATCAAAATACTTAGTATCGTAGGTCTGTGGGTTCGTTTGACCTGAACTGGAGGTTGTTGGGTTTTGAGCAAAACCCGCAACAACAAGGGTTAGCAAGCAGATAAATGTTAGGTGTTTTTTCATGATTGCTGAATGAACTTTGGTTTTAGAGTGTGTTTAAACATTGGAGGTTTAGACGGAAAACGAGTCAAATTTTGCTTAATCGAGGCGGGAAAAGCGGAGTTATGCAGCGCATAATGAGCATTTTCCCAACGACCTTGATTAGAAAGGTAAAGTGAAATTGGGCCGTTTTACGGCAAACAAAAAATTTTAAACATACCCTTAGTTGAACAATTGTGGCTGCTGAATCGTGAATATAGGTTATTTTCGTTTTAGAAATTGATTTTTTGATTAAAAAAAATGTGAGTTCTGGATAAAATTCATTGGTGTTCAGTTAATTGCGAAGGGAAAGTGGCTAAGTGACAAGCCACGAATAACCCTTACCAAATCGCAACTTCGTTGCCTCGCTGCACGAGGCCATTTTTGGAACACGGATAAAATTGGGTTGGGGTGTGCTTGTGTGGGTTTGAGTTTGAAGAAACCTCGTTTTCAATTGGAGACTAAACTTAATCTCGAAGCCCACATACCCGAACTCACACTTACACACTTCACACCCTTTCTTGCGGATTTCCAGCATGACGTTGACCATGATGTTGACAACTGGCAATTAAAAATTGGCAAGGTTTATATTTGAACCGTTACTAAGGGCTGTAAATTTTAAATTTCAAAACGCCTAAACCGTGCAAACAAATGCCAAAAGTACCTCATAACTTGCCAGCGAGCCCCAAATCATATATCGTATGTGAAAAGAATAAACATCAAAAGCCCAGAACTCACGTTAAAATATAGAGAAAATACTGAGAAGGTGCTTCCGCGACTTGAAAAGCCCCTCCTCACTTATTTGACGAAGTAAAAAACTATCCAAAAATCAAATTCTCAACTCAACAATCCCACTCACCACAATCCCTTTATCCACCAAAAACTCAATTTTCTTAGGATTATCTGTCAACATCAGGATAGACCTTACGCCTAGGTCATTTAAAATTTTGGCAGCGGGGCTGAAATCCCGCGCATCGGCTTGGTAGCCAGCCGCTTGGTAAGCCTCCGCCTGGCTTAAGCCTGCACGTTTGTAAGGGATGCTTTTGAGTAGGGCCAGGTGGCCGTTGGCTTTGCCCTCCTGTTCCAGCCAGATGATGATGCCTTGCCCCGCTTGCTGGATCAATTGTTGGGCGATCTCCATTTGCTCGCGGCAATCGCATTCCACGCTGTTGAAATGGTGGCCGTGAATGCAGGAGGAATGCACCCGACAAAGCACATTTTCAGCGCCTTGTACTTCACCCATTGTCAGTGCAAAGGATTCTGCTTGGCCATCATAGTAGAGTACCTCGTGAAAGGTGCCAAAACGGGTGCGCAAGTCGGTTTCGGCCAATCGGACAAGCATGTTAGTAGAGGAGTTGAGAGGTTCAGGAGTTGAGAAGATTAGGGCTTGGAGGCTTCTGCGTTCTCGGTGGGCTCCAGGTTTACATGCTCGGCGTCTTTGGCCAGCTCGGCCAAATCAGCCTCGGCAGCCTCGGCTTTTTCTTTCTGGAAAATCTTGCGGAAATTACTGGGCAGTAAGCTTACTTTATTGCCCAACCAACTCTCCAGGGTAATTGCCATTACGACATAACTTTCGGTGACACCGGGCAGGGGCACCACGAAACACACGAAAAAAGGCAAAAATTTGGGGATATCCCGCAACTGCTCGCGGGCTTGTTGCAGTTCTTCAGGCGTAGGCTTGCGACCCGAATAAGAGCGGATGATGCGGCCACGCCCATGCCGGGCATAGGTCTGGACCATCTGGCGGGTTTCCACCCCTTCCATCCACAAAGCCCAAAGCATCATCTTCGGGAATTTACTCAGTCTGCGGAGACTCAATCTGTTCTCTTTCTTTAGGGTCATCGGGTAAGGAATTTCAACAAAACAGCCCGATTGGCAATACTACGGCTGCTGTTTTCTCAATTGTTCAAAAAGGGTAAACAATGGAAGAGGGGGATAAAGTTCCTTGTTAATGATTAGAGTATGTTTAAAAATTTTTGATTGGTCCAAAATGGCCCCTTTTCGCCCATGCTGCGTTGCAAAAATGCTCATTATGCGCTGCATAACTCCGCTTTTTGCGCCTTGCCTAGACAAAAATGTGCTCATTTTTGCCTGCAATCCTAAATTTAAACATCCTCTAAGACGCTACAAAAATACCACAGGTTACTACACCAGTCAAGTTTTCACGATCAGTGGGCCGGTTTTTCAGACCAATTTGCGCAAAACGGCCTTTCGATAAGACCTGGCGAGGGGTAATTCGGTCTTGTTGACTACTATATGCTCGCTGGTAAAGTGTTGAATGGACTGTGAATTGACAAGGTAAGAACGATGAATGCGGATAAATTGGTCTGTGGGCAAGAGCATTTCTACCTCGTTGAAGCTCAAACGAGGAACAAAAGTCCCCTGCGTACTGATAATTTTGACATAATTGCCCAAAGCCTGGAGGTAATGTATCTGCGAAAAGGGCAGCCTCAGGTTTTTGCGGTCCACCCGCAAGGCCAAAACACCTGCGGCGGGTTTTTCTGTCCTCGCTTGCAAGCGCAACAATGCCCGGTCCAGGGCCTTGGCAAAGCGCTCTGGGGCAACGGGCTTGAGTAAATAATCCAAAACCTCCAGTTCAAAACCCTGCAAGGCGTACTCTGGAAAAGCGGTGATGAGGATGCACAATGGTGGGCGGTACAGAGCTTTCAACAAGCTCAAACCATCTAAGCCAGGCATTTGTACATCGAGCAGCAATAGGTCGGGTTGCAAATCCTGGATTTTTTGCAAGGCCTCCTGGGCATGGTGGCATACTTCGATCACCTCTATTTGCGGGAAATCGTGGAGGTAGCGCCGCAAGATGCGCGTGGAGGGCGGCTCATCGTCGACTAAGATACAAGTGAACTTTGCTGGGATCATGCAGTTCCGATTTTGAGTTCCAGGATGGCTACCAATTCGCGCTCGGTTTGTACCAGGTTAAAATGGTGTTTGTCAGGGTACAACAACTCTAGCCTGCGGCGCAAGTTGCTGAGGCCAATGCCGCCAAGCTCGGTTTTTGGGGTTTGGGTTGCGGGCAAACTGTTGTGCAGGGCAAAATAGAGGCGACCTGGGCCAAGGTCAAGTTTGCAACGTACAAAAAAAGCCCCCAAGTCGTTTTTGCCTACGTATTTAAAAGCGTTTTCGAGCAAAGGCAACCAAAGTAAGGGCGGCAGGGTTAAGTCATTAAAACTGCCATTGATTTCGACCTGGATATCCAATAAACCACCAAAGCGCCAATGTTGGAGCTGAAAATAGTTCTCCAGGTGCTTGATTTCGGCGCTGAGTGGGGTTTCCTGGTCGCCACTTTCGTACAAGACATAACGCAGGTTTTCGGAGAGTTTCAATACCGCTTCTGCCGTGCGGGGGTCTTCTTCCAAGGCCAGGGAATAGATGCTGTTGAGGTTGTTGAACAGAAAATGGGGGTCCAATTGGGCTTTGAGGGCGCTCAATTCGGCCTTGGTTTTGGCTTGCTCCAGTTTCTGCATGGCCTGTTTTTGGGCCAATTCCCGAAACCAGGCTTTTGACAATCGCAACAAAGTACTGATGGCCCAAAAAGCCAGCATAAACAGCAATATCTCCAGTGGGCGGTAGTAGGAAATAAAGTAAAAATCGGGGAAAAGCCAGTTGGGCAGGTAATTGAAAATGGCGTAGTGAAGGACCAGGCCGAATCCCAAGGTGCAAATTACGGCAAAAATATAAGTCCAATATGCTTCTTTGGCCAACCACAGGCGAATGGCCAATTGGTTGAGGTAAACCACTGCTGCCGCGCTATTCAAGAACAAAAAAGTGTACAGCAAGTCGCTGTTTCGGGTTTCGGGCGAGTAGGTGAAAATTTTGAAACAAACCACACTCGCCAGCACCCAGAATGCCAGGTGCTGGACGATGCGATTCTGGAGAAAGGACCAGATTGGATTTTTGTTGTTTTCGATGACCGACATGCTGCTTATTTAGCCAGAGCAGTCAAATATAACGTTTCTTCGGTATTGAAAAGCTTGTTGTCGCCACCGTATTTGAGCATGAATTGCTGTAATTCTGTTGAAGAAGCAGTCAAAACAGTCATGTCGGTTGAGCTGCCTTTGTCCAATACCTCGTGTTTGATGCGGACTTTGCGTTGTTTGAAGAGCTCTTGGAGGTACTCGTCATCAAAGCTCATTACCTGCAATTTTTTGTCTTTGAAGGCAATGCGGTAAAAATTATGCCCTTCGATGTTGAAAGCCAGCAGGGTAGGGGCTTCAGGACCTTCTACTTTTTTACCATTGAGCATTTGATAAGGCGCGCCTTGGTTTTTTAGGTCCAAAAAGTAATGGTCTCCCAATTTCACTAAACCCACTTCAAACTCCATGTAGTTGTTTTTTTTCTGGCAAACCAGTTCGTACAACTTGCTTTGGTCGCGGGTTTTGAAAGTCCAGGTGACACCTTCCTTGTCTTTCCAACGATTCGCGGCCAGCTCTCTGCGCTGGATCAGGGTTTTGGAGGTGTACAGAGGGTGCAGCGAAGTGAGACAGGAGGGCAAGACCAGCAGGCAAAGCAAGAGCGCCATAGTCAAGTTGAAAGCAATTCGTTTCATGTTGTGCGTATTTTCTCACAACATTAGGTCAAATGCTTACAGCCTGCTTAGAAATGCTACGAGTGGTGGTTTTCCAGGTGATGAGCGGTTTTTAGTTGAGGAGTTGAGGCATTGGGAATTTGATAAGAGTTGCACGGTCAAGCCAACAACTTCTTTTTCTGCTGCAAAAATTCTTCTTCCGAAATCAAACCCTTGTCGCGCAGGTCGCCCAGGTGTAGGATTTCGTCGAGTACGTCGGTGCTGGTGTTGTTGAGTGTACTACTTGGCTGTTGGTCCAGGAGATTGGGCATGGGTTGGGGTAGGGCTGGGGCGATGCGGTAGCCATTTTCTACAAAAAGCTGGAATTCGGCTTGCTTGCGCACATAACCCAAGGCTTGGTGAGAGTGGATTCGGGGCAAGTCTGTAAAGCCATTTTCTACCGCTTTTTGCAAATGCAAGAGTGACTTGGGCGCGTTTTCGATCATAGAATAGCAGCAAGCCAAGTTGAAATGGGTACTTGGCGAACTGATGTTTTCTTCCAGTGATTGCATGAACGACTCAATGGCCCCTTCAAAATCATAACGGCGAAACTTTTCAATGCCTACCTTTTTGAACAACTCAGATTTGTTGTTGCGGGGTTTGTCAGCACTGTTGCGTTGGGCTGCTGGGCGATTGGTTTCGCTCATTTCATACTCCTCTCCATTTTCCTCCTCATAGCTTTCTTCTTGGAAACGACGACGGCGATTCCTGCGGCGTTTTTGGTTGTATTTTTCGTCAAAATCTTCATGGGGCATCACAGCGAACAAAACGGAGTCGATAAAACCAAAAATTGCAGGGATCATGATGACTGGTGCATGTTCTTCAATGGTAATCATCAAACTGATGAAGAATAGAAAAACCATCATCACTCCCTGCCACCAACGGCCCAGGTAAAATCGGTGAACGCCAAAAATGCCAAAGAAGAAAGCCAGGATCGCTGCTACAGTTTTATTTTTCATGTCAGTGCAGTATGTCGTAATCAGGTGCAATAGCAATACGGGGCATAGGTATGCCTTCGAAATGAATACACGAATATAAGGTTTTTACTGCTAAACTAACTGAAAGTTTTATCCGAAAGTGCAGTTTTTTGGGACGAACGATGAACTGCAAACGAAATATGTAGGATTATTTTCTAATCAGGATGTCCAATTTGAAAGTGTTTTCTGTAGCCGAAACTGGAATTGGCTGAAAACTTCGGAGAACGTGGTCTAAATAATCAAGCGAGGTGCTTTTTTAACTGAACCACATTTTTTGTCTAAATCAGAATTGACAGAATTATAGAATTACTTGCGTGGGGTTGACCAAAACAAGAATTTTAAAGAATTAGAGAATTGGCCCGCTTCGCGGTCAGTTCTCAGTCCACTGAAGATCCGTTTACGCGTTACAAACGCGTGTAAGAAGGTTCCGGTTAGAGACCTGGAACCAGCGTCAATTGAGCGTTGTGCTGGTGTCGGGTCTCCTGACCGACACCGGGCTTCCGCATGTTTGCAACGTGCTTACGAGAACTTGCCATTGTTGCCAAAACAAAGAAAGCTACTTGCTGAAATGCGGATTACGAACTTACACATCGTGGTCATAAACGCCTCATGTTCAGCATGAAAATCGCGAAATTCTCAGCTGTGGAAACTGCTCTAAAGTTTCAGGGTATTGTATGGCGAGCAGGACCATAAACGCCCTGCTCACCTGATTGATCGGCTGTAAAGATAGCTCGGCAATGCTATCCTGCTTCCACCATTTTTTTCATGCCTTCCATCACCGAGCGCCAATTTTCTTCAGAATGCGCTTGTTTCTCAGCCGATTCTAGGTTATTTTGGCTGATGCTCACTTGGGTGATGCCAGCTGTTTCCTGGAGTTCATAACGAATGATGGAATAATTTTCTGGCAAATCTGGCAATTCTGACCAGGAACTGTAGTAATCGAAGGACAAAGCATGAGGAGGATTAAACTCCAGCACTTTTCCTTTGTCTTCGTAAGGAGTTCCTTCCCATTCGCCCCGGAAAAAAATGGGCTGGCCGACTTGCCAATCGGTCACCAGATTGGAGCCGAAGAAATATTGCTTCACCATGCCCGGATCGGTCAGGGCGAGCCAAACTTTGTCGGCAGGGGCTTGGACACTCAGCTGAACATTTGCTGTAAAACTCATCGGATCAATGATTTTGGGTTAAACATGGGGCAAAGAAAAAGCCCCACACTGACAACCCTATGTCAGTGGATGTCGAGAATTTTTCAAAATTTCGTGCTGAATATCGGCCAGGTACTCAGCCAGGCTGAGGTGGTCTTTTTTGCGGAAAGGTTCCAAGCCTACGTCGAGCCTTTCGATGCGAGAAGTCCTGAAATCGCGGTATTCCTTGCGCAAGTGACACCAGGCAATCAAGTGCCAGTTGAGGGAATAAAAGGTAAGGCCGATGGGCTCTACTTCGCGCTGGGTGAACTCGCCATCTGCGTTCTGGTAGCGTATTTTGACGATTCTTTGTTGTGAAATGGCGTTTTGTAGGATCAAAAGATGGTCGCTACTGGGCATCAAATGGGCATAGTGATCGGGTACAAAATGCGCAGTTTGTTCTTGGGTTTGTTCCATTTGGGCTTGTTGATTTCGGCCCAAAACCATTTTTATTTTGGCCAAAGCCGAGGCATAATGGGCCTTGATCGACAAATCGGCAAAACGGATGATCAAGGGCTCCGCAAAACCAAGTGCATTCACTTCCTCAACCGTCAATGATACGGGAGGTAGGAAAAAACCTGGGGCAACAGAGTAGCCCTTTTCCGCTTCAAACTGTACCGGAATTCCCATTTCACCCAAAGCCTTCAAATCACGAAAGACGGTGCGCTCACTGATGCCATAGTGGTTAGCGATGTCTTCCACTTGCACTTGTTTTTTGGACTGGATCAAAGTAACCATGCCCATTAAGCGGTCGATACGATTCATTTGTTGAGTAAAATTTATTGTAAGATAGATAAAAAATAGCAAACAAAATTTTTATTTCCTGATGTTTTGTGTAATTTCACATACTTGTTCACCGTATCAAGTGTCCTTTTTAACCTTAATTTCACCTAAAACAATTGTCATGGAAGCGCACATCAACTGGTTGGCCATTGCACTGGCCACTATCACCCCAATGGTCATTGGTTTCATCTATTACCACCCCAAGGTTTTGGGCGGCGTTTGGATGCGTGCCAATGGGTTTACTTTGGAAAGTGTAGGCAATGGGCCGAAGCCGATCCTCTTTTCACTGTGTTTCATCTTGTCTTTTATGTTGTCTTTTTGGTGTTGGACCCAGTTCGCTGACCCACACCAGACCAGCATCGACGCTGAAGGCAATCCGCATGATTATACCACCTTTGGACACGGAGTAGCACATGCGGTAGGGTATACCTTACTGGTTGTTGTCCCTATTTTAGGCACCATGTCGGTTTTTGAAAAACGCTCATTTAGCTGGGTTTGGGTCAATGCTTTGTATTGGTTTTTGACTTTGGCTACCATGTGTGGGATCATCAGTGCTTGGAGGTGAGTTGTTTTGGCAAGGTCATCCTGCTTGGGTTGAATACCTCACCTCTCCTTGTGAAATAATTTTCCCATCGGCCATTTCGATGGTGCGATCACTGGCTTGGGCAAAATCATTGTCGTGGGTAACCGCAATGATGGTTTGCTTGTTGTCTCGTGCCAGCTGCTGAAAAATGTCAAAAACGATTTGGGTGTTTTTGCTGTCGAGATTGCCTGTGGGTTCATCGCACATGATAATATCAGGGTCGTTGATCAAAGCCCTGGCGATGGCTACGCGTTGCTGTTGACCGCCACTGAGCTTGGAAGTAGTTTTTAGGGCTTGTTCTTTCATGCCCAAAATGGCCAATTTCTGATAAGCGCGCTCTTCAATTTCCTGGTAGCTGTGTCTACCCAGTTTTTGGGCCGGAATCATTATGTTTTTCAGGCAACTGAACTCAGGCAAGAGGTAATGGAACTGGAATACAAAACCAATGCTATGGCTGCGCAATGCTGCCAGCTCTTTTTGGCTTTTACCCGTTACTTTTTGCTGATTGATGAAAAGTTCGCCTTCATAATCGGTGTCCATCGTACTCAGGCAATACAAGAGGGTTGATTTTCCACAGCCACTTTTTCCTACCAGGGTTAGAAACTCGCCTTTGTAAGCTTCAAAGCTCACTTCGGAGAGGACTTTGAACTTGGTGGGTTCATAAAAGTACTTGCTTATGTGGTGGGTGCTGAGCACCACTTCTTGTTGATTCATTGTTGTATTGTTAGTAGATTAAAGAACGTGAAAAAATAAGTTGTGACGCTTCCCTGAATAGGCATAAGCGTATTTTCGATGGACTTGCGGTTACGCGTGGAATTTGGTTCTGGTCACAGGAGACCTAGAACCAGTGTCTGGTCTTTAGACCCAGCCCCAGCTTCCCAGTTAGGGTTTACTTTCTGAAAATTGCCACAGGGTCTACATTGGCAGCTTTGCGGGCGGGTAAATAACCTGCAAGACTGGTGACCAGCATGCCAATGATTCCTCCGGTAACAAACACTGTTGCATTAAAATAGATCGGAAAATGGCCAGAGGGTCCTCCAACGTAAACACCACTCATGATTTTGATACAAACAAAACCAATGGCTAAGCCAATCAAGGTACCCAAGAGGCCCATGATGATCGATTCAGCCAGGAAGATGCGCACAATGTCAAAACCGTTGAAGCCAGTTGCTTTGAGGATGGCGATATCATTGAGTTTTTGGCTGATCGTCATGTTCATGATGTTGTAAATACCAAAAGCAGCTACCAAAAGGATGGTCAAAGTCACTGAAGTACCCATGATGTCGCGAATTTTGTCACCAGCCAACATATCAGCATTGGTTACTTGCCAGGGCTCCACTTTGTAAGGAGTGAGCAATTGTAGCGCTGCAGCTTGTTCCACTGCTTTATCCAGGTCATTGGTCTTTACATAAATATTGCTGATGAAAGTTGGGCCTTCTTTAAACAATTGTTGAGCAGTAGCAATGTTGAGGTAAGACTTGCTTTCGTCGGTATTTTTATTGCCTGCGCTAAAAATCCCCACCACTTTCATCACTTTTAATACACCTTTTGAAGAGCTGATCGTGATGTTGTCGTTGAGGTTGATGCTTAGTTTTTCGGCAATGCCCGATCCCAATACGATGCCGTTGAGATTGCCTTGCAAGTTGTACAAACTCCCCGCGAGCATGGTAGAACTGATGTTGAACATGGCGTCAGCGTCGGCTATGTTGATGCCGCTGGCCACGCCCTTGCACTGCGAATCGCCCTTGTTGTAAAAAACATCAGTATTGACTTGAGGGGCTACATTAACCACAAAATCAATGCCTTTGATGCGTTCAATCAGTTGTTGTGGATTGGCAATGGTTTTGCTGCCCGATACAATGCTGGGGTTAATGATCACCCTGCTGGCAACTTCATCGGTTTGACCTGTTGCGATGGGCTGGCTGATCTCATCCTCTCGGTAAATGTGGATATGCGGATTGACTTTGAACATTTCGGCCTGCGAGTATACCCCAAAGCCGCTCATCATGCTGTTGGCAAAAATGTACATCCCGATGCCAATGGTCACACCCAAAGCGGCTACCAAGGTTTGTTTCTTGCGAGACAGGATATGCTTAATAGCTATTTCAAAATTGACGCTCATGACAGGCTAGTTTAACTTGGTTGTGATCAATATTTCATTGTCATTGATGCCCGAAAGGACTTGTACCCACTCAGTACTGACAAAATTGGTGCTGACCTTCACCTTCTTCTCTTTGTCCTTCTTCACTTTTACAGTGACAAAACCACCAGGCTCCAAGTAATTGCGCGGAATGAGCAAGGCATTTTTTTGCATACCCACTTCAATATTGGTTTGAAGTTGGGTTTTGACGATGCGAAACTCCAAATGGTCGATGAAAAGTAACTTGCAGATGAAAGACTGTTGGGCTTCGTCGAAAGAGGGCAATATTTCCCATACCTCAGCACGGTAGGTTTTGTCTTTTTGGGAATTGAGCTGTACCAGTGCCGTTTGTCCTACTTTGATTTTGGCAATACTGCTTTCGTCGATGTTGACTTTGGCGTAGATGAAATCCACGTCACCGACTGTTGCAATCACGTCTCCCCGGCGCACATAGTCGCCATTTTGTTTGAATTTTTGGTAAACCTTGCCACCAGCAGGTGCTTTAACGGCGTTTTTGCTCAAAGTCAATTGGGCAATTTTTTTCTGCGTGTTGGTGCTGATGGTTTGCTGCTCGGCATCTTGTTGTAGTTTTTTGCAACTCTGCAAGGTGCTTTGGTAATTGTTGAGCGAGGTCTGGTAGCTCAGCAGGGCTGTTTCGTATTCACTTCGTGCAATGCTGTTGCTTTCCAGCAGGCGTTTGTAGCGTTGCTCCTGCACCTGGTCTTGCTCCAGTTTAAGTTTGGCTGAGTTGACCGCAGCTTGAGCTTGCGCCAGTAAGGGGGCGTTGCTCCGGGTATTGTTGACCGAAATGTCATAAAGGGCAGCAGCATTTTCGGCGTTGAAAGCATTTTCCTGGTTGTCGATTTTGGCCAAAACCTGCCCGGTTTTCAGCATGTCACCTTCTTTGAACGATACGTTTTGCAAATAACCATCCATTTGGGCGGTCAGGTTGTAGGTGTTGTTGGCTTCGAGGACTCCAGCCGCAAATACGGTTTCCAATACATCTTTGCGGATGGGCATGGTTTCTTCTTTGGGTTGTTTGCAACTGCTGGCAATCAGGGCCAGGGCGATGAATATTACAAGTTGTGGTTTCATTTTTTCGGCTTGTGTGAAATTGTTGTGGTGCTTGTTTAGCGCAGCATTTTGTTGTTGATGTCGATTTTTGCTTGGGCCAATTGGGCGCTTACTTTGGCCGTGATCAAGTTGTATTCCGCATTGACCATGCCATTGAAGCTATTGATGGTGCGATCAATTCCCAGTAAACCTTCACGGTACAGGTTTTGATTTTTCAGGTAAGTATCGCGCTGCAAATCCAGGATTTCGGCATTGTTTTTCTCTTGAGACTTGGCTTTGTCCCAATCCAAACCCAGTTGTTGGTGTGCCAAATCATTTTTGACCTTGGCCTCTTGGCTGCTTTTTTGGGCCAAAGCGTAATCAAATCTGGCGTTGGCCCGATTGCTGATCGTATGTGCATTGGGCAGGTTGAAATTGAATTTAAAGCCCAAATACTGGCTTGGAATCCAATTGCCGCCGAAAATGGTGAAGTCCTGGTTGTATTGGTTCGAGTTGTTGCTGAACACAAATGACAAAGTTGGCGCAAAGGCCTGATTGGCTTTTTTCAAGCTACCCAGGGCTGATTGTTCGCGCAATAGAGCGCCCTGGTAAGTCAAATCGTTAAGCAAAATGGAAGGCCTTGTCAAGGCAGGCGCTATTTCAGGCTTTTCATTGATCAGGATGACTTCAGTCTCTGGGATGTCGCCCAGGGTTTTCAAGCTCAAATAGCTTTGTTGCAGTAGGTATTCGATTTGGCGCACATTTTCAGCCAAATTGAGGCGATTGACTTTGCTATCATTGAGGTCTTGTTGCTTAGCCAAGCCTTGATCAAATTTTTGCTGCGCCACTTGCACCAAGGTATCGGCGGTGGCTAGGTTCTTTTTTGTACTGGTCAATTGGGCATTCAGTTGTACAATGTTGTAGTAAGCTGAGGCGATGTTTTCGTACAAGCTTTTCAAGTTTTGCTTGTTGTCAGCCTCGGTGATTTCGATATTGATTTTGGCCAATTTCAGGTTTTGCCAGCCTTCCAGGTTTAGCAATTTGAGGTCGACCAGCTGAGAAAAGGAAGTATTGTATTGCACCCCCATCTGAATTTCCCGGACTTCGCCTTCAGGACCGCCAAAGGCTTCTGCTGGAAAAACATTCACGGGCAATTGGGTATTGTTGGTGAAATTGGATGAAACATTGATGTTCAGATCGGGAATGGCAGCGATGGCAGCAACTTTCGCTTTTTTGGCCCTTAGCAATTTGATGTCATTGACTTGCTGGTCGATGTTCCTGGCTTTCACATAAGTCATGAAATCATCAAATTTACCAAAAGTGGGTTGGGCAAAAAAGGCAGTGCTCCAGCAGATGAAAAAAGTGAATAATAGGGCGCGCATCGTGTTTGAAGTTATTTGATTCGGGTAAAAACCAAAGTCTTGGTCATGAACAGCTTCTTGCCTACGATTTTTAGCACATTCACATTTTCAATGGAAGCGGTTGCGTCGATGGAAATTTTTGCATCGGGTGGCTGCATTTTGCCTTTGAAAGTGCCCGTTTTCGCATCGTAGCTGAATCCCTGAAACATGGTATGGCCCTTGGGTATCTTTTTGTCTGTGCTGTTGATTGCTTTGCCTTCAATCATGCCATCGGCCAATTGTATGAATTCAACCTGCCTTTTGGGATCTTTATTGGCTTGCCATTTACCAACCAGGCTATTGGCGGATTGTGCATAAAGCCCTCCAGTAATGGCCAGGATTGCAATCGCGACAGTCAAGATTTGTTTTTTCAACATGTCCTTTGTTTTTGGTTTTGTTGAGTCAAAGGTCAGGTCAAAAGTGGTGTAGGACAATAAATTACCCGCCGAAATGGACAAAATCGAACTGAAGTGGACAGGAGAGGGAACTTGTATATTTTTATCTGGACCAGAATATTTTGTCTAAACCAGAATTTTCGGAATTACAGAATTGCAGAATTACTTGCGTGATGTTGACCATTTCTCCTAAACCAGAATTTGAAAGAATTTCAGAATTAGGCCCGCTTCGCGGGCTAAGATTCTTGATCGAAGCTTACATACCCAGACTCAAACAATTACACCTATACTCAATCTTGAGCTCTTTTCAACATTCAAAGGTTCAACCAAAATAAAAAGCCCGGCAGTTCAGATGCTGCCGGGCCTGCTAAACAGACTCTATTTGAACTTGTTACATTCTTTGGGTTGTCAGATCATTCATAAAAGCAGAGCCTTATTTTACTGTTAAGGTGATTTTTTGCAAAGTATGAGCTGAAAAAAAGCCCAAGGCACCGCCGCTGAGGTTGCTAGGGGGATTGGTGGGGGTAGTACCACCGCCTGGGCCATCCCCAGAAGTTTGGTTCAGTGAAAAAAAATAATCATAGGTGCTGCGATCGATGGTCCACATCTCCAGGCTGAGTTTGTCGCCAACACGCACTTCCAGGTCTTGTGTAAACAAGGGTCTGCTGTTGGGAAGGCCATTGTCAATGTTGTCGTTGTTGAGGATGATGGTTCGGTCTACCAAGTCGTTGGCCGCGGCGATGAAGCGGTAGTTGTTGCCCAATTCCGCCGGATCGGTGTATTCAGGATAAACAGTCAAGAGGTCTTTGTCACGACCTGGAGGGGCAAAGGTATTTAGCTCGGTTCTCACACCTTCCAGCTTTACCAATTGCGGCATGGTGCTGCTGGCCGTGTAGGTTTTCCCTTCTGTTTCTACAGTAAGGGTGTAGGTTTGGCCGATTGTGCCACGAATGGTTTTCCCTTCATAGATACCTGGACGGGTTTCGCTTAACTGCTCGGTATTGCCCTGACTGTCAGTAATTTTTACATTTGCGCCACTCACGCTTGGAAATACATTGCTGTCGCTGAAATTCACCGATTTGGTGATGCTCACCCGGGCTAGTTCGCCTTGGGTTATTCTGCCTTCAATCACTACTTTTGGTTCAGCGGTATTGAGGTCAATGTCGATTTCTTTTTCGCAAGAGGCCAACGTAAAAAAGGCCAGCAGTGCAATGAAACTATTTCTCATGTTTTGGAGCTTTAGAATTTGAAATTGTAAGTCACGCTGGGCACCCAACGGAACAAGGAGGTTTGAATGGCACGGCTGCGGCTGCTGTCGTCGGGATCGTCTTCAAAAGTGATCGTATAAGCATTTTCGCGCCCATAAGCATTGTACAAGGAGAAGTTCCAAGAGCTTTGGAAGCGCCCTTTGCTAGGCTTTTCGTATGTGGCACTCAAGTCCAAGCGGTGATTAGCGGGCATCCGGTAGCCATTGCGTTCGGTGTACAGGTAGGTGGTATTGCCATCGACGATGTATTTTCCGCTGGGCAAAGTGACTGCGTTACCTGTTTGGTAAATGAAGTTACCCGATAAAGTCCAGCGTGGCGTCAACTGATACATGCCCACAATGCTGATGTCATGGGGGCGATCTTGCCTTGCCGCGTACCAATTGTTGTCGTTGATGCCACTGATTTGGCGCTCGGTACGCGAAAGGGTATAACTCAACCAACCTGTAAATCGGCCAGTCCGTTTTTTCAAAAACATTTCCAGGCCGTAGGCGCGGCCTTTGCCATACAATAACTCGCTTTCCACATCGAGGGAAGTAATGATATCGGCACCGTTTTTATAATCTACCTGGTTTTGCATGTCCTTGTAATAGGTCTCAATCGAGAACTCGTACTTGTTGTCTGCAAAGTTTTTGAAGTACCCCAAGCTTATTTGGTCGCTTACTTCAGGTCTGGTGCTGTAGCTGTTGCCAATCCATTGGTCGGTGGGATTGGTACTGGTCGAGTTGCTGAGCAAGTGCAGGTTTTGGGTATTGCGGGCATAACCGAATTTCAAACTGCTGTTCTTGTCCAGGACGTAGCTCATAGATGCACGAGGCTCCAAGTAAACGTATGTTTTGCCCAGTTCACCTGCGTCAAGGCTTACACTTCCCGTTTTTTGTCCCCGATCATAGATGTTATATGTACCAGCACCCAAAATAGAGTAAGAGGACAAACGCAAACCATAATCAAAGCTCAACTTTGAGCTGGCGCTATAAGTGTTGTTCACATAAACCGCGTTTTCCCAGCCATAGCGGCTTTCTTTTTCCGTACTAGCTTCGGTGCCATTGTCGCGCTCAATGCGGCTGGGCGTGATGGTATGGTGGATGGTGTTGAAACCAAAGCGCAGCGAGTTTTTGGTATTGGGAAACCATTGAAACTCTTGCTTCAGGTTCCAGTCTTTGATTTCGGAGCGGTTGCTAAAATCCGTTTCACCGCCAGAAACCTGGAATTCGTAGTTGTAATCGCTGTAAATCAAGGAGGTGTTGGAAAACAGCTTGGAGTTGAGGATGCTGTTCCAGCGCAGGGTAGCGGTGCGGTTGCCCCAATCCACGCCAAAGTTATCGTTTAGGCCCAATTTGTCGCGGCCAAAATAACCCGACAAATAGATGCGGTTGTTTTTGTTGATGCGGTAATTGGCCTTGGCATTGAGGTCGTAGAAGTAAAGGCTCGATTCAGAAAAATCTTCACTGGCTTTCAGGAACAAGTCGGCATAAGTGCGCCGACCACTGATCATGAAAGAAGATTTTTCTTTCTGGATCGGCCCCTCTACACTCAAACGGCTGCTGATCAGGCCAATGCCACCGGAAGTGGTGAATTGTTTGTCGTTGCCCTCTCTCATGCGCACGTCAAGCACCGAAGAAAGTCGGCCACCATATTGCGCCGGGCTGTTGCCTTTGATGATGGTTGCATCCTTAATGGCATCGCTGTTGAAGGTGCTAAAAAACCCCAGCAGGTGCGAAGCGTTGTAAACCGGGGCTTCATCGAGCAGGATCAGGTTTTGATCAGCACCACCACCCCGCACGTGAAAACCACTGTTGCCTTCCCCCGCAGATTTTACACCTGGGAGCAGTTGGATGGTTTTGAGTACGTCTTTTTCGCCAAAAATAACGGGTAATTTGGCGATTTCGGCTATATCCAACTTGGCCGTACCCATGTTGGTATTGGTCACATTTTCGTTTTCCTTGGTGCTTTTGACCACTACTTCTTCCAGTAATGCGCCAGATTCCAGGTTCCAATCAATGGCCTGGTTTTTGTCGAATTTCAACACCAATTCTTTTTCTTGGTAGCCAATGTAGGAAGCCTTCAGGGTATAAGTGCCCGCAGGCAAGGTCAAAGAGTAAAAACCGTATTCATTGGAGGCGATGCCAGTGCCTGGGAATTCTTTGACCACAATGGTAGCGCCAATCAGGTCTTCCCCGGAGGCTTTGTCGCGGAGGTTTCCGCTGATGGTGAATTTTTGCTGGGCCAGCAAAGCACTGGTATTCAGCAAGAGTAGGTAGAAAAGAAACTTCAGTCGAGTCATGTTGTGTATTCAATTGTACAGTAATCGACCACAAAATTGGACGAAGCTGGGGCTCGGCACAATCAATCACTTGCCCAAGTGGACAAAATCAACTTGAAATGGACAGGACTGAGGATAAGTAAATCTTTCTTATCTTGGAGCGAATCAAATGCAAGCCGCTTTCTGATGCAGCGAAGACTCAACTTCCTAACGCTTGGCGTAAAAGATTTCGAGAAAATGAAGGACTTCCTACGAGCAAACTTTTGGCTGGACTTTGTTTTCTGACGATAAAAACATTGCTTTTTTCGACTCAATGACTTTATTTTTTCACTGTACTCCGAGGATGCCTTGACTGAAGACATTCGTATTGAACAAGATGGAGAGAGCTTCAGCTCATGACTTTGGCCATCAACTTCGTATCGGAGATGGAATCAGATGCCGCATTTGAAGAACTGAGCGCTAAAGGAGCAGAGGGCTCATCTAAACTCCCCAAAAAGTATTCTGGGGCGGCTACAGCGGGTATGTGGCCGATCCGGAGGATAACCTATTGGGAGTTGGCTTACAACCCATTTGTCTCATTGGACGATCGGAGGGACATGGCTAAATAAGGCTCAATTGAGCGAACCTGGGCTTGGAGCGGCAGTTGTATTTTTGCGTTTCCAGCCCCAAAAAAAGGTCAGGGCACCCAATGCTAAGTTAGCCAAACCCAACATGCTTTCCAGAGGCTTGTCGATGAGCAAATAGGCCAACATCCAGGCACTGCCTGCCAAAAAAATGAGTTGTAAAGCGGGGTACAAAGGCGAGCGGTAGCCTTTCAAGTGCTTAAACTGGGTGCGCAAAATGAAGACTCCGGCTACTGTAAGCGCATTGAACAATTGCAGTACGAAGCCGCTGTAAATCAGCAATTGCTCAAATCCACCTGTCAGGCACAAAATAATACTCAGTGCTGCCAATAAACCTATGGCTTTGACGGGAACCCCTTGCTTATTTTCGGCCTGCCAAAACGTCCAAAACTGGTGGTCTTTGCCCATTGATTGAATTACTCTTGGCCCTACCCAAATCATGGCACTCAGGCCCGAGGCCAGGAGCAAGGCGATGCCCAGACTGAACCAATTGCCAATTTGATTTCCAAACATCGAATTGGCAACCAATTCCCCAATTTGCACCTTGTTGCTCATGGCGCTGATGGGCACTTGGCGGAGAAAAGAAAGCTGTAGTAAAATATAAAGTACGGCCACCAAAACAGTGCCTCCAATCAAAGCGCGGGGGAGGTTTTTGACCGGATTTTTGATCTCTTCAACGATGTAAGCAGCTGAATTCCAACCACTGTAGGAGTAATTGACAAAAACCAGGGCAATGGCAAAGGCAGCCGGACTCCATTCCCAGCTTTGGGTAGGATGGCCCTCCCAGTGGTCAGTTTTGGCGGGCAAATACCAACCTACCACGATGAAAACTAAGATTAAAATGATTTTGAGGGCAGTGAGGCCAATCTGTACCCTGCTGCTGCGCTTTAGGTTGCCAGAATGGGCAAAACTTAGTATCATAATAGCCAAAACAGCCAAGACTTTCGGGTTGACCTGCAAAAGATCAGAAAGGTAAATCCCCATTGCCATGGCGCTGAGCGCAACCGATGCTGCAAAACCAACCGTAACTGAAACCCAACCAGACAAGTAACCCAAAAAAGGATGATAAAGGGTGCTTAAAAAATGGTATTCTCCACCAGAACGACGAAGGTGAGTACCCAATTCGGCATATGCAAAGGCACCCAATAAAGCCATCAAGCCACCAAAAGCCCATAAAAGCAAAATGGCCCAAGTGTTGGGCACTTGCTGAACCTGCAAGCCTAAGCTGGTAAATACACCAGTGCCGACCATGTTGGCCACCACGATCGCCAGGGCACTTACCCAGCCGATTTTTTGCTTTACCAGGGTATTGATTGCAAGGTTCATGGGTTGTTTTCTCATTTTGGACATCTATACTTCCAGGTTTCGCAGCAGTGTTCGTAGTGGGAGAATTGCGGACTGGAAATACTCAATGACAAAATAAGGTTAAAAACCTGGATTTTGGTGGATTGGCAAGTAACTATAACATAACATTAAGGTTTTCGGAGGAATGATTGGATAAAATTACGCGCATCATTTGCACTTTGAACTGCTTTTTCTTCCATTGGCAAATGTCCAGTTAGGGGGTAAACAATGACGCTGTCTTTTGGCAAAAGGCGGGCAAATCGTTGCGCATCGCTTACTGGAATCCAGGCATCTTCCTGGCCCCATTGAATCAGGGTGGGCATGGTCACTTTACTCAACAAAAGGGTGTCGCTGCTCAATTTCATTTTGGCCCTGTCTACGTAGGCTTTGCGATTGCCTTCGCGCATGAAGAGTTCAAAGTAGCGATTGGCCAATTCAGGAGTGACTTTATTGTCGTCGAAATAGACTTCTTTTAGTGATTTGACAAACAAGGGTTTTGGGGTGATTTTGAGCAGTATTTTTGAAAAAACGGGATGCCTTGCCAGGCTAAATGCCATTGGTGTTTTGGTTGTTTTGGGCCTTGGGAACCCCGCCGGATTTAAAAGCACAACTTGTTTCACCTGCTCAGGATAAGTAGCCGCATAACGCCAGGCGATCAAACCACCAAGTGAGTTGCCAGCCAGGGCAAAGGTGTCGAGTTTTAGCTGGACGCTCAAGTCATGCAAAACCCGGATGTACATTTCGATGCTGTAGTCAGCTTGGGGATGGCCACCAGTGAGGCCAAATGCAGGAAGGTCCAGGGCTAAAATCTGGAAATCGTTTTTCAATTGCTCAATCCATTGCTCCCAGGTGTGCATGGACGAACCAGTTCCATGCAGCAGCACCAGTGTAGGCCCCTTACCTACTAGTTTATAATGGATAGGCATCCCTTCGATTTGGGTAAATTTGGACTCTGGGTAGCTGTACTTCTTTTTGAGTTTTTCCAAGGGCTGGTCAGCGTGGTATTGGGTCGCCAGTCCAATCAATAGTATGGCCAATAAGCCGCTTAAAAACCAAAGTATCTTCTTCATGGCAGTAGTTTATTCCAAAATACTGAACTATTTTTTAAAAACACTGTTCAACAAAAAAATTCACCGATTCTATGCTGGCAACTGCCTCTGATATGGTCATGATGGAGCAAATGATCGCAAACAATGGCGAGAATGTGCTCGAAATGTCACAAAAACAACCCGTGATGCTCATTTTTTTGCGTCACTTTGGCTGCACTTTTTGTCGAGAGGCCCTTTCTGACATCGCCAAGAAACGCCAGGAAATTGAAGAAACGGGTACTCGTGTGGTTTTTGTCCACATGTCAGATAATGCCCTGGCCGAACGTTATTTCAATCGCTATGAACTAGAGGATGCCACCCATGTCAGCGATCCAGAATGCCGCTACTACATAGGCTTTGGCTTGGTCAAAGGCAATCTCACCCAGCTTTTTGGCTTGCAATCCTGGATCAAAGGGTTCAAAGTAAGCATGTTGGATGGGCATGGCTTTGGTGGCCAAATGGGCGATGGTTTTCAAATGCCTGGTGTATTTGTGATTGTGGGCGGCCTAATCAAAGAAAGTTTCATCCATAAATTGTCTTCTGATCGACCCGACTACATGTCTTTGCTGAATTGTTGCGCTTTGCCTGCCTGAGTTTGGTATAAAATCGTTTTGCAAAAGCTCTTCACGATCAAGCCTTGACCACCCTAAATTCTGGTACGTATATTCGAAGATATTTTGTTTGAAAATATTTTAGTGCTGATTTTTTTATATAAGTTATCTTATTGCATTGTTTTTTATTTAAGTTCGCAATTCATTTTATTTCAAAATTATGCAAATATCAAAAGACGCACTGTGGAAAGGCATCATCGATAATTTGTGGGATGATTTCATCCTCTTCTTTTTTCCTATTCTAGCCAATCAAGTCGATTTTTCGCGAGGTTTCGAGTACCTGGATACTGAACTGCAACAACTCCTGCCGGACAATCCCACTCTAAAGCGACATGCTGACAAGCTCATCAAAGTATGGTTCCTGGATGGCGAAGAGATTTGGTTTCTCATCCATATTGAGGTGCAAGGTTACCAGGATAAACTGATTGGTAAAAGGACTTACGAATGCAATTACCGCATCAAGGATAAATACAACCGCCAAGTTACCTGTTTAGTGATCTACACCGATTGGAACAGGAAGTATCATTTGAAAGAGTACAGGGATGAGTTTATGGGTACTTTAACGATCTTCAGGTTCAATACGTATGTGCTGCGAGATCATTCACGCGAAGAATTGGCCCCAGGGCAAACGCATTAAAAGTTGAGCATTTTCAGGGTTTTTTCTCTGTATTCATCTGATAGCACACATTTGTTCATTCGTCGACTAATGCTGACTTTTGGCTTATCTCCATTATTGTTGAGCATA
>JAAFJY010000006.1 GCA_013299105.1 Chitinophagales bacterium
CGGGGCCGATTACCATGAAAAGAGGATTGGAAAAGTTTGACAACATTGTCGAGGCCTTGAGGATGATCCGAGGGGTGGACAAATAAATGGTGATTATTGTTTATTCAACTTGTGCGGGAACGGTAGCCTACAGCCCGCCAGTATGATGTTTTTTTTGACAGCGGGCCTATCCTGAAAATTTCTCCGAAGTTTTCACAAGTTATAAAAATTGGCCAGCCAAATTTGAGTTAGTGGGGTCAACGTCATGCTGGAAATCTGTGAAAATCTGTTTTATCTGTTTTATCCGTGTTCCCATCCCGCAAAGCGGGGCAAAGCACCAATTCTTACAAATTATTTTTCAGTGGGCCTTAGACAAAAATTTCCGCTTGTTTGTCGAGATCGCTTTTCTCAGAAGTTCTCAGGAATTTATACTCCAGATAAAAATCCCATTAGCCCCCGCTCAAAACAAACTCAACTGCCGCTCCCCAGCCTGCAAGTAACGCTGAATCACCCTGGGGAAGGCGTATTTTTCCAAATTCGGTTGAGGGATCAGCAGCCATTGAGCGGGTTTGGCAGCAGGTATTTGGTCCATTTTTACTTCCCAAAACTGCGCCTGAATGCGCTGGTGGGTCAATTCCTGGGTGAGTTGGCTGCTGCGTTGAGCACCTCCTAGACCCCAAGTGGCCAAGTGGGTTTCAATTTTTACGGGGTCGGCCAAATCCTCGGTTTCCAGCAAAGGGAATTCGTAGAGCTCCTGCCAGATGTCGCCGGGGCCGCGTTTTTGGATAAAAACTTGATCGCTGTTTTTGATCAAAAAATAATGAAAGAAGCGCTCGCTGCGGACAATTTTTTTGGCCTTCACCGGAAGGCCGTCCACGCGATCCTGCTGAAAGGCTTTACATTCAGTCGCCATGGGGCAGTTTTTGCAGCCGGGATTGCGCGGGGTGCAAACTGTAGCGCCAAAGTCCATGATGGCCTGGTTGTACAAGCCTGGATTCTTGCGATCCAGGAGTTCTGCAGCCAACTCGGCGAAGCGTTTTTTGCCTTCCGTACTGTCTTGCGGAGTGTCGATCCCAAAAAAACGGGCCAAGACCCTGAACACATTTCCATCCACTACCGCATGGGGCAAACCAAAAGCAAAAGAAGCGATGGCCGCAGCCGTATAAGGACCTACGCCTTTGAGCGCGAGAATTTCGGCATGAGTCTGGGGGAAAACGCCCTCATGTTCTTGTGCCACCTGCCGGGCTGCAGCCAGCAAATTGCGGGCACGCGAGTAGTAACCCAGCCCTTCCCACAGTTTCATCACCTCGTCGTCGGGGGCGTTGGCCAAGTCGATGATAGTGGGATAAGTGGCTACAAAACGTTCAAAATAGGGCAAACCTTGCTCTACACGGGTTTGTTGCAAGATGATTTCTGACAGCCAAATGCGGTAGGGATCCCGAATGCCTTTCCAAGGCAAAGGGCGGGCTTGCGGATTGTACCATTCCAAAAGGTAGCGGGTAAAACTAGACAACATCCTGCAATGCTACGCAAAACGGGCGACATAGCCATGCCATGCCGCCCGTTTGCCTATAGAAGGGTTGGAAAACCATTGCTTTTATTCGAAATCAATAGCAAGATTCACATAACGCTTGCCAATGAGTTCTTTCAGTTCTTTGCGCGCAAAAAAGATGCGGCTTTTTACAGTTCCCAGCGGAAGATCAAGGAAGTCAGCAATTTCTTGGTATTTGTAACCTTGATAATGCATCAAGAAAGGGATGCGGATGCTGTCGTCCAGTTTTTCGACCATTGTGACCAATTCTTTCATCATGATACTAGAATCTGCGCTGTTTGAAATGGTAACTGCACCAGAGTTGAGGTAGTACATGTTGTCCGTGGAGTCCATGATCGTATTCGCTTTGACCCTTTTGCGATAGTTGTTGATGAAGATGTTCTTCATGATCGTAAAGAGCCAGGCTTTGAAATTGGTACCCGGACGAAACTTGTCCATATTGGTCATGGCGCGGAAAGCGGTCTCTTGATAGAGGTCTTTGGCGTCTTCGCCGTTCTTCGTCAAATTGAAGGCGAAAGCGTGCAGCAATGTTGACATTTGATTGAACTGCGCTTGAAAATCAATTTGAGACATGGCAAAATGGATTTTGTTTAACCTGAAAAGTGTTGCTTACCCTAATCGTTGAATCAAAAGTACTCCACAGTTAAACAAAATACAAGAAAATGGACTTTTTTTTGTTCCGAAATCATGAATAATTTTTAGGCGGGATTTCACACTCTTCATAAATAACTAAAAATCAATTTTTTATGGAAATAGTGATGGAAATTTTAATTTCTTTATTTTTCAGAAATTTTTGAAACTTAGTCCGAATTTCAGAATGCCGGATTTCATACTTGCTGTTGGAATGCCGGATTTCATACTCTTTGATGGGTACACGAGGCTATTTTGTGGTTTTTGTTTAACTTTCAAAGGGGCTTGTAACGTGTCATATCTTTTTGTCTAAACCAGAATTTGCAGAATTACAGAATTGTAGAATCACTTGCGTGACGTTGACCAAGACAGAATTTGAAAAAATTAGGCCCGCTTCCACTAAAGTTTGCGACGGAGTGCTTTCAATCATCTCAAATCGGAAAAACGATGACTTGAGGAATCTTAAATCTACCCAGCGAGCCCCCACCTTCGTACTTCATCGCTCATCGATCATCAATTGTACTTCAAAAAATCCAAGTACAAAGAATGAGTACTGCCTCCCACTTGAAACCCAATAAGATTCAAGATTTTTATCGTTCACAAATCAAAAGGGGCAGCCCGATGACCTCCGACTGCCCCTTTTCTTCTCAACTCCTCAACCGCTCAACTCCTCAACTTAAAAACTACTCCACCTTCATCACCCCATTCATGATCCGCCAATGGCCTGGAAAAGTACATACATAAGGGTACTCACCAGGTTTGGCAGGGGCGGTAAACCGCAAACGTACTGTCTGATCGGGATTGACTAGACTGGTTGAAAACAATACTTCTGGGCTTTCAGGAACATAGTTTTTGCTGGCTCCATCCGGGTCGGGGATCATTTTATCGGCTGCTTTGCCAATTTTTTCCAGCGACTTGGGCCTGCCAATCACGAGGTTATGCTGCATGGCATCGGGGTTTTCAAATACAATTTCCACCGTTTTACCTGCTTTGACAGTAAACGTTTTTTGGTCAAATTGCAACATTTCCCGGATCGCTTTGAGTTTTACAGTTTGTACCGAAGGATCATTTTCTTCCTGTTTCTTCAAGATGTCCCAAGCTTGCATTAGGCGGGTTAAACGATCTTTGTTCAAGCCTGTACTTGCAGCCAAAAGTGAATTCAAGTAGTTTTTGTCGGCATCGGCAGCAGTTACCTTTTTTCGGTAATTCCAACCTTCGCTGATCCCTTTTAAGATGGCATCAAATCCCTCGGCATCCAGTTTTTGCGCATTTTTTAAATGATCCACCACCTCCGAAACCGAGGCCAGCGAGGCATTGCTCCGAATGGCTTTGGTCAAAACATATTGTGCCATACTCTGCGACAAAGCAAAGGTGATTTTTTTAGTCGAGGTATTGTTTGCCTCACTGCCTTCGGCAATGGTATTGGCTTTATCCACCACCACCATAAAATTGTATTCTCCTGCTTGTTCACCACTGACAGTAATGTTGCCTGTCCAGGGGCCATTTGAAACTTTGGTGATGGTCACGGTCTCCCCAGCTTTGACGCCTTCGTTGTGTACCAGACTAACCATATCGATCAACTGCCCTTTGCCTTCAAAACGTATGTTCAAGGGCAAAACAACACCTTTGGGAACATCCACTCCGCCTTGATTGCTCACTTCAACGGAAACCGTAACCCGTTCGCGGGGTATAGGGTTGCTTGGCTCAATTTTGATGTTGCTGATCATCAAATCAGGCTTGGTTGGTGAAGCAAGGGGCTGAATTTTAGGCTCGGTTTTGGCAGTCATTGCGGCATGGTCGTGATGCCCAGCAGCATTGTTCATCGGCTTGGCATTTGTAGCGGCTTTTGCCTGTAGCTTGGCAAATACTTTTTTCAATAATCCTGGATTTTTGCCCAGAATATTGGCATACGCGTCGGGCAACCAGCGGTCATTCAAGTCTTTTGAAGTGTCAAGTGCCTGTAAAATAAGGTATTCAATTTCACTATTCAAGGGGATTTCGCTGATGGCCAAAAGGGTATGGAGCACTACCAAGGGTTCCTGGTCTTCCAGGGTTTTGTTTTTCAGCAGCAGGTCAATGTTCTCTTTACTGCGTGGCAAAATTTGTACCGCCGTTTTTCGCACCGCAGGGCAAGGGTGTTTCAATGCCTCCATCACCACGTTCAAAGCCTCCCCTTCGAGTGCGTTTAGTCCCTGCAAAGTCCAAAGCGCGTGAATGGCTGGGGCATTGATGCCGATTTCATCCACCGATTTATCGCGAATTAAGGTCAACAGCCCTGGTACGACGTCTTTTTGCCCCCTTTCCACCAATAGCCTTTGAGCATGGCTGCGCCAAAATAGGTTGGTGTTTTTCAGCGCTGCGAGCAACTCTTGAGGCTTGTCTTTGGACAATGCTAGCGCTTGATACGCCGCAGCCTCTTTGTAGCTCACCCGGTAAATGCGCCCGCGGGTGTAATCCCTTAAATCGGTTTCATAAGCATTGCCTGCTCCCATCACGAAACCTTCTGGACGGGGATTGTGCTGGATGATGAAACTGTACCAATCGGCCACCCATACGGCACCGTCCGGTCCTACTTCCGCAAAAACGGGCGAAAACCATTCATCCGCACCAGCCATTAGGTTGAACCCCTCCACGTCTTTGTAGCTGGTACCACTTTTGCTCAACACATTCTGGTGCAAAATATGCCCAGTAGGTTCCGCCACAAAGGCAATGTTGTTCCAGTATTTTTTGGGAAAAGCCCTAGCGGTGTACACGTTGTGTCCGGCAGCGGCAGTAAATCCCCCAAATACATCCACCTGGCGTATTTTAGGGGTAATGGTTTTCATGTCCTTGTGGGTATCGATGCTGGTACTGCCATTGTCGATGCCATTAGCGGAGGGGTAAAACTGGTTTGGAATAGCCATGTACCAGCCGTGGGAGTTGTTGGCCGTTGAGCCAAACACTTCGCCAGTTTCATTAAAACCCAGGCCCCAAGTGTTATTCGATGTTCTGGTCATAAACTCCAGCTTGCTCCCATCTGGTTTGAAGCGGAAAAAACCCTGGCTAAAGTGCAGGGTATCACCACCACCTACCAAGCCTTTGAAGCCAGAATAACCTACCGAACCCCAAAGCCAGTTGTCAAAGCCATAATGCAAATTGGAAGGCCCCGCGTGGGTATCAAAAGTACCGAATCCCGTAAAAAGCACCTGCCGCAGATCGGCTTTGTCGTCGCCATCGGTGTCTTTCAAAAAAAGCATGTCTGGGGCCTGAGAAACCACCAAACCACCATTGCTGAATACCATGCCCGTGGGAATGCTCAAGCCTTCGGCAAAACGGGTGAATTTATCGGCTTTGCCGTCTTTGTTGGTGTCTTCGCAGATGAGGATGTAATCGCTGCCACCTTCCGGTTTTCGCTCATTGGGGTAATCTTTGGTGATGAGTACATACATGCGGCCCCGTTCGTCCCAGGAGATGGCGATTGGGTGCATCACGTTAGGCTCGGCGGCAAAAAGCTCCAAATTGAACTCCACTGGCACTTGAATATGCTTCATGCTTTCTTCAGGTGACAAGGGATCCTGGCGGTATTGAATTCCGGGTCTTTTTTCATAATTTGGCAGTTTGGCTTCCCGATATACAAAAGGTTCGGGTTTCAAGGCGGCGTGGGCCTGTCGGGCTTCGTCGCTTACCGCCCACAGGATTCCACGCAGGAGCAAAGCATGAAAACCCTCATTTTGCCAAGTGTTGGCATCGTGCCCGTAGGCAGTGTAAAAAACCCGTCCCTTGCCGTAGCTGCGGGTCCAGGTGTAGGGCTCGGTTTTGGCGTTGGGTTTGTCTTTGAATTGATCAGCTTTGATTTCGCGTTGGGCCAAAACGTTGTTGTCGGGTTGCAATTTGCTGTGCAAATACGTTTCGTCCAAAACTTTGAACGACCTCAAGCCCTGCATGATGAAGTGCCCGGGCTGAACGGTCTGCGTTTCGATGCTGTCCATCGTGTGCCGCCAAAACTGCCCGCCCACCATTTTGACATATTCACTCGAATTGCGAAAACAATACGACGCACAGTGAATGGGCAAAATGCCTTTGCCAGCAGCCACATAGGCCAGCAAGTCTTTTTCCGCAGCAGGGGGCAGGCTGTCCCAGTTGGCATAAATCATCAAGGCGTCGTACCTGTTCAGGTTAGCCAGGTTCAAATCCGACAACTGATCGGTATAGGTGAAATTGATGCCTTTATCGCCCAAGGCCGACATGATCCAAGGCAGGCGCTCGACGGGGCGGTGATGACCATTGTCGCCAAGGAAAAGGACCTCCAGGCGGCGGGCTTTTTGAGCCGAAAGGCCCGTGACACAAAGGAGCAGAGAAAGAATGAGAAGCTTTTTCATAATAGGATTGCTGTGCTTATTCAGCAGCTTGTTTAAAATCAGGCAAAGTCAAAATCTTCCCGCCTTGCAAGGCTGATTCGTGAGCGAGAATCCCCACCGAGGTCCAATTGGCAGATTGCCAGGCATTGGGGAAAGGATCGCGGTCCTCGACCAATGCCATCAAGAATTCATGTACCAAATGCGGATGCGAACCCCCGTGCCCGGCCCCTTGGGTAAAGCTCAGGTGGGTGTTTTCGGCAATGTCATACACGCCCTGGGTAGTAAACCGTTGGATGCCCTCTGGCAATAAATGGGCAAAATCCGGCACTGTTACCCGTTCAGGAATCTCGTGCTCTTCCTTTTTTGCGGTATGAATCACAGCTTCTTCTCCTTCAATCAAGGGCCACTCAAAGGATTTTTTACTGCCGTACACCTCAAAACTCTCGCGGTACTGGCGCGCTACATCGAAGAGCGAACGGTAAACATAAGCACTCAAGTCGCTGTCTTTGAACTTGATGTGTGCCGATTCAACGGCAAAAGGAGAGTTGTGAATTTTGGCCAAGTCCTCGTGAATGGTACCTGAACCAAAGCAAGAAACGTACTCAGCTTCCAGCTTCAACAGGCCCGCAACTGGCCCTACGCAGTGGGTAGCATAATGCATCGGCGGCAAACCAGGCCAATAATCGGGCCAACCATCCATGTCTTGCTGGTGCGAGGCTTTCAGGAATTGTACTTTGCCCAACTCCCCTTTTTCGTGCATTTCCTTGACGAACAAAAACTCGCGGCTGTACACCACGGTTTCCATCATCATGTATTTTTTGCCTGTTGCGTTGCTCAGTTTCACAATTTCCATGCACTCCTCCACAGAGGTAGCCATTGGTACGGTGCAGGCCACATGTTTTCCAGCTTTCAGGGCTTTCAGGGTTTGCTCCGCGTGATTGGGAATAGGCGAATTGATGTGGACTGCATCAATGTTGGGGTCTTGGAGCAGTTCGTCGTAGTTGGAATAGCGCTTTTCAATGTTGAAAGCGTCGCCAATTTTGTGCAAATTTTCCTCATTGCGTTGGCAAATCGCGTACATGTTCGCATTGGCATGGCGCTGGTAAATGGGGATGAACTCGGCCCCAAAACCAAGTCCAACGATTGCGATGTTTATTTTTTTCATGTCTGTGCAGGTTTGAAGGATATTCGGAAAAGCTTTTGTAAAAAAGGTCAAAGGAATTTTCTGAGGTAAGTGATGCTGTCACGCATCAACTGGGCTTCGGATTCAAACATGGTTCGCCAGATGTTGGCAGCGGGCAACTTCGTACTGAAAGCTTCGATACTGAGCATGCCCTGGTAATCCATCGACTTTAAAGTGTCGATGATTTTGGCAAAATCCACATGACCTGTGCCAATGGTGCTGCGGTCGTTTTCGGACAATTGCACATGCACGAGCCGATCTCCACATTTTTGCAAAGCAGCGGGAATATCCTTTTCTTCAATATTGGCGTGAAAGGTATCAAACATGATTTTGCAATGCGGGTGATCTACTTCGTCCACAAAGCGCAACATGTCATCGGTGCAGGTAAAAAGGTAGGTTTCAAAACGATTCAGGTACTCGATGCCCAAGGTGATGTTTTTGGTAGCAGCATATTCAGCAAGGGTGCGAATGTGTGTCACTCCTCTTTGCCACTCTTCATTGGTAGCAGCTTGGCCTGTGAACACACCCAAAGCGGAATGAATCGGCCCCATCAAGAGGCTTGCACCCAATACAGCTGCACAGTCCAGGGCTTTTTTGTTGTTGTCCAGGGCATGGGCACGCATCGCTGCGTCTGCACTGAGTGGGTTGGCATCGGGGCCATTGATCGCTACGGCCAGTTTTTGCAAGCCTAAATCGTCCAATTTTTGACGCCAAATGTGCCAATCTTCAGGATTTAAGTTAAAAATGGGCACTTCTACCCCGGCAAAACCCAAGGCTTTGATTTCATCCAGTACTGGAAAAAGTGCTGGCGTGATGTCGGTACCCCAGAGCAAAAGGTTCATTCCGATCTCCATGCAGCTTGATTTTTTACAAAGCTACTCGGAGTACATCGTTTAAAATAGGCGTGATTTTACTATTTTTGACTGTATTTTGATCTTTTTTGGCCGAAACCAGTGGTTTTTTTGTTAAAATTTGAGTACCAAGATGAAACCCTTGCTCAAAAAATCCTTGGAAAGCATCAACCAGTCGTACATCGTGCGGTACTTGAAAGAACCGCATTTCGATCCCAACTGGCATTTTCACCCCCATTATCAATTGTTCACGGTTTTGGAAGGCAGCGGAACCCGTTTTATCGGCGACGATATTCGCCATTTCGAGGCGGGCGACACGGTTTTTTTAGCCCCCAACATGCCACACCTGTGGCGCAGCGATCGTGCTTATTTTGAAAAAGACTCAGGTTTACGGACCCAGGGCATTGTGGTTTATTTTACGGCAGACTTTTTAGGTGCGGAGTTTTTTGAAAAACCAGAGATGTATGTCATCAAGCAATTTTTGAGCCAGAGCGAAAGGGGCTTGGATTTGACCAACAGCGCCAGCTTGAAAGCAGCGATTGTGGAAGATTTGATCGAGTTGAATACCCTGAATGGTTTTGAGGGGGTGCAAAAACTGCTGTCTATTTTACACAAACTATCCATTTGCACGGATCACCCATTCATCGCCAGCGTCAATTACGAGAACACCCACAAAGTATCCGAAACGGAACGGATGCGCTTGGTACACGAATACGTACTCAAGCACTACAAAGAGAAAATCAGCCTCACAGCCGTAGCCGCTTTGGCCAATATGACTGAAGCCGCTTTTTGCCGCTATTTCAAAACCCGCACCAACAAAACTTTCTCCGA
Source organism: Chitinophagales bacterium (assembly GCA_013299105.1). Taxonomy (GTDB): domain Bacteria; phylum Bacteroidota; class Bacteroidia; order Chitinophagales; family Saprospiraceae; genus Haliscomenobacter. Next base: position 9,364 of record JAAFJY010000006.1, read on the forward strand.
TTTTGTACGCGAAATCCGAATTGGCCATGCTTGCAAACTGCTATTGGAAGGAAAAATGTCGATTGCGCAGGTGAGCTATGAAAGTGGCTTCCATACTGTGTCAAATTTTAACAATCAATTTAAGGCCTTGAAAGGCCAAAGCCCTAAGGAGTATCGGCGGGTGTATGTGCGGGATTGAGGATGAACTATTTTCACTCCCCTTGGTCCAGTATATTCTTCACGCGCTCAATTGGCAGGTCCGACATTTGCGAGATGGCTTGCAAGTCTTTTCCTTCATTAAGCCAAAACCTGAAGACTCTCGACAGGGATTGTATTACCCTTTCCTCCGTTAAAACGAGTTCTTCATTCTCTTTGGTCCGCTCTTCATTCTCTTTGGTCCGCTCTTCATTCTCTTTGGTCCGCTCTTCATTCTCTTTGGTCCGCTCTTCATTCTCTTTTCTTAGCCTTTCATTCGTTTGCTTGAGCACTTTGTTTTTCTTCTCCTGAGCTAAGTTTTCCTTTATTATTTGCTGCGCCAAATGGAAGTATTCGTCAGCTTTCTTCAATGCCTCCTCTTTCTGAGCGCGCTCATGTTCTACTTGCATGCGGATGTAGTCCTCCATTTCAGAGATGAGCATGTCTTCGAATCGAATCTGCTCCATCAATTTATACTCCTGATCTGACAATTGTACTCTTTGCATAATTAGTAGGTATTTATTCACTCTCCCTGGTCTAGCATATCCTTCACGGAGTCAACCGAAAGGTTCATCATTAGGGAAATGGTTTCAAGGTCTTTTCCTTCATTGAATAAAACCCTGGCGATTGTCGAGAAGCGTTTGCTCGACTCTTCTTGCTCCTTACTCAACTCTTCTTTCTCCTTGCTCAACTCTTCTTTCTCCTTGCTCAACTCTTCTTTCTCCTTGCTCAACTCTTCTTTCTCCTTGCCCAACTCTTCTTTCTCTTTGCCCCACTCCTCTTTCTCTTGCTCCAAAGCCACTTTTTCATTGTTACTTTGCTGGGCCAAATGAAAAAACTCATCGGCTTTCTTCAATGCCTCCAGTGTCCGTGCACGTTCATGTTCTACTTGCATGCGGATGTAATCCTCCATTTCGGAGATGAGCATGTCTTCGTATAGCATCTGCTCCATCAATTCAGGCTCATGGGTAGCCATGTGTAACCTTTGCATAATTGGCAGGTATTTGTTGGGTATTTCTCCCTGTTTTAATTCTAAAAAATGGGCATCCTCTCCCGCTTGGCTTTGATCAAAAACACTCAGTAAGGCCTCCAGTTCATTGCGGCGCTTGTCTTTTAGTGCCTTGATGCACACCACCAGGCAATCGTGGGTGAGGCATTCGATAAACGGATCGTGCTGTGCGATTGGTTCACCCGAATATGCATCCCAATATAAACGTTCTATTTTGATCACTGGAACATCAATGATATTTTCCAGATCGTAGCCTAGAAAATAGATATTGATGATTGGAATTGGCCGTTTGATGGGATTGCCATTTTCATCCTCGTCAAAGTAAAAATTCCCAGGATCTGCATATTGCCTCCCAAGGTAGCCTCTAAACCTGAAACTATCTGTTGGAATTTTCACTTTTTGGACTTCAAGCAAAGTAAGCTTGGTTCCGTACGGTGTTTTGATTTTAGCCGAAAAATCCAGGAAATAGGGCCTCAATCCATAAATGGGCTTCTTGAACTCGAATTCAGATTCTTCACCCATTTTAGGCGCAATGGCCTCAGTAGGGCGAAACTCCAATTCCAGGATTTCTTCTCCTAAAATGGCTCCTAAGAGCAAGCGAGCAGATTCCAAGTCTTCCATCAGAAACTTAAACACGACATCATAAAGGGGATTGGCAATAAGCATACTGGCTAATTTTTTAACAAAAATAAAATATATTTTTAAAATAAAAAACAAAAATGATATTATTCTAAAAACTTCGGAGACGTTTCCGCAGCTGAGAATTATCTGATTTTCATGATGAATATGAAGCGTTTATGACCGCGAGGCGGGCCAATTCTCTAATTCTTTGAAATTCTTGTTTAGACAAAAATTGGTCAACGTTATTCAAGTAATTCTGTAATTCTTCAATTCTGAAAATTCTGGTTTGGGAAAAAAATTCTGGTTTAGGAAAAAAGCACCTCGCTTGATTACCCAGACCGCGTTCACCGAAGTTTTCAGTATTATTATCGTCTTGAAAAATTATTTCAGATGTGATAATCCAGCCGAGTGGTTCCGAGACCAAAAACCCTAACCAAGGTGCTGAACCGTGCTCCTGTTTGCTGCTTTCTTAAACCGATTGATAAACGTACAATGCTGACAAAAATCTTCCACCAAGACGCCTTTCAAAAATCCATCTCGCATTTTAGTAAACCTTTCGCTGTTGAGAATGTCGTCCAGCGCTTGCGTTTTGGCGTTGCCTAAATTGATCACCGCGTCTTTGTCCAAACAGCAAGGAACCACCGTACCATCCGCATGGATGCCAATGTGATTGACCGTGCCATGACAACGCCCACGGGTACCCTGGTGGGGCAAAGAAAACGAGGGCCATTCAAAGCGGGAATCAAAATGCAGGTAAAGTTTGTTCCAGATTCTTTTGGATTTGATGGCACCCAATTCCAGGTTTCTATTGATCTCGGTGCCGAAGTAGGCTTCTATTTTGGTGTATATCTCTTCATTGTCTGCGGCATTGCTTTCTTGGTTCCACAAGCGGTAGTTGATGTACAAGGCGGGTCTTTGCTCATGGGCCATTTTTGTAAATTCAAAAATGGGCAATAGATAAGGGTCAAGGGGGCGATTCGGAAAATTGTCTTTGAAAGCTTGTAAGGAGAAATTAACTTGTCTTACACAACTGGAATCAATGAGCTGCTTGGTGTATTTTTTGATCAGAATCCCATTGGAGGTGATGTCAATTTGGGCTTGGTATTGTTTACAAATCTCCAAAATTTGCAAAAACTGAGGGTGGGCCAATGGTTCTCCCATCAAGTGCAGGGAAACAATTTCAGTAAGTGGTACCACTTGCTTCAAAATCGCCTCAAATTCAAAAAGGTCCATCAACTTCTTGTCCTTTTCGACTACCGGGCAAAAAGAACACTGCACATTGCAAATATTGGAGATTTCGAGGTTGATTCTTTTGAACATGAAGCTGCTTGAGATTTACTGCCAACTTTTTTGCCACACAAAAATGCTCATAATGCGCTATACAATTTAGCTTTCGCTATGAAAATTCATAAAATCTTATCCCCTAACTACCCCCTCTCTTCAACATTTCAACCCTTCAACCTTTCAACTTAGCCTCAACTCAACACCTCTTGCAAAACGGGCAAAGTCAACAACTCTGGAAAATGCTCGAGGTGCAGGCGGTAGTATTCCAGGATATGAGACAACAGCTTGCGGCGTTGCGTGCCGATCATGGCCAGGGTATGCAAGTCGGCAGGGGCGCACTGGAGCAGGTCGTACCAAAGCTGGCTCATGTTTTGGTCCAAACAATAAGGTGCGTTGGGCGATTCCGCACAAAAAACACCGTCGTGGAGGTTGAAAATGGGGCGATTTTCGTCCCAATCTCCACCCGGCATGAAACCCAAGAAACCACTCAACTCCAGCATAAAGTGCAGGTGAAAATTGGCTGCCGAGTGCTTGGTTTGGTCCAAAGAAACAAAGGATTGAAATAAAAAATCGAATAAAGCCTCGTTGGCTTCGGTTTCGCGGATGGTTTTTCGGGCTACTTCCGTGATGAATAAACCTACGGCTGCCTTGCGCACGTCAAAAGGCAAGTCTTGGTATACGTAAGCAGCCTTTACTTCTTGGATGCGGTTGAGGCCTTTGTCTTCACGGGCTCCTGCTACGAGGTCCAGGATGGACATGACTTGGTACAGGACTGCTTGTCCTCGGTTGTTTTTGCTCCGCACGCCATTCACGATGTAGCTTTGCAGGCCACGGGCCTCGGTGTAGATGTCTACAATGAGGCTGGTATCGCGGTACTTGACCGTCCTGAATACAATACCACGGGTGTGGATGAGCATAAGTCTTTGGTTAACTCTTCTTCCAAATGGTCTTGCAAATGCCTTTTTTGCAGTCCATTGTTTTGATGTGCACCCCGTTTTTGTCATAAAACTTGAGGGGGCCGTTTTCTGAATCACCGTTCAGGTAGCTGCCTTCTACACTCAACTTGCCGTTGGAGTGGTACTCCTTGAACGGGCCATTTTCGAGGTTGTTGTCAAAGTTGACGGACTCTTTCAAAACACCTGTTTCGTAATATTGGTTCCAAGTACCATCCATGCTATTGTTGAGGTACTGGCCTAGGGTTTTTAACTTTCCATTGGGGTAATACAACTTGTAAGGGCCTTCAAAAACACCATGTCGATAAGTTTCCACGATTTGGGTATCCCCTTTAGCAGTGTACAAAATGCGGAGACCTTCGAGTTTTCCGTTGAGGTATTCCATCTGCTCGAGCAGCACGCCCTTGGGGCTCACGCGCTCTACTGTCCCATGCTTCACTTCAGAGCCTGATAAGACCGAATAAGTCAAATTGTTGCCATCTAAGTCCGTTTCATTGATCAGTTCCACAGGTGCTTCAATTGCAGCAATTGGAGATGGGACGGGCTTCGGTTCGGCTCCGGCAGCTTGGTCTTCATCTTTTTTAGCTGATTTATCAGAGTTGCACGAACTGGAAGCTAAAGCCAGCACAATCAAAAGAAACAGACCTACAAGGTGGCGAACGAAAGGCATAAGAGTATTTTGCATAGCATATGAGTTAAAATCAGGTGTGTGTACCAATTGGCCCAGCAATTGAACCAAGTGGTACATATATATAAGGTGCAAAAGCTACCAAATCAAGCCCCCATCACGGGGTTACGCCCGATGCTGAGGTAAGTAAACCCTTGTTCAGCCATAACCTCCAGGTCATAAAGGTTGCGGCCATCGAAAATCACTGGGCTTTTCAACAATTGCCTTAATACCTGAAAGCTTGGCGTGCGGAATACACTCCACTCGGTCACAATGGCCAAGGCGTCGGCTTCGATTAGGGTTTCGTACTGGTCAGCACAATAAGTGAGGCGATCGCCAAAGATTTTTTTAACGTTCTCTATGGCCTCGGGATCAAAAACCCGGATTTGCACACCGGCTTCCAGCAACTCTTCGATGATGTACAAAGCTGGAGCTTCGCGGATGTCATCGGTATTGGGTTTAAAGGCGAGGCCCCACATGGCGATGGTTTTGCCTTTCAAATCCGATCCAAAATGGGCTTTGATTTTTTTGGCCAACAAAAAACGTTGTTGGTCATTGACCGACATCACCGCGTCGAGGATGCGAAACTCGTACTTGTTTTCAGCGGCAGTTTTGGCCAGGGCTTGCACATCCTTGGGAAAGCAGCTGCCGCCATAACCTACGCCCGGAAACAAAAAGCGCTTACCGATGCGAGAATCACTGCCCATGCCAATGCGCACCATGTCGACATTGGCCCCTACTTTTTCGCAGAGGTTGGCAATTTCGTTCATAAAGGAGATGCGGGTCGCCAGGTAGGAATTGGCCGCATATTTGGTCATTTCCGCCGAGCGCAAGTCCATGAAATAAATAGGATTGCCCTGGCGAACAAATGGCTCATACAATTGCTTCATCAGTTTGTTGGCGCGTTCGCTGGAAGCGCCGATTACTACGCGGTCAGGCTTTAGAAAGTCATCAACGGCGACACCTTCGCGTAAAAATTCGGGATTGGAGACTACATCAAACAGGTCCGTCGATAAATTCTTGGCTAAAATGGCATGCACTTTTTCGCCAGTACCCACTGGTACGGTGCTCTTGTCAACGACAATTTTGTAGTCTTTGATCATGCTTGACAGCTGCTCACTCACCCCTAAGATATAGGACAAATCTGCAGAACCGTCTTCGCCAGGAGGAGTAGGCAGGGCCAGGAAAATAATCTGGGCTTGCTCGATGGCCTCGGCTAGGTTGGTGGTGAATTTCAAGCGCCCCTGTTTGGTGTTGCGCTCGAATAAAATCTCCAAACCAGGTTCAAAAATGGGAACTTCGCCCCGGTTCAAACGCGCCACCTTGTTTTCATCAATGTCTACACAAACTACGTGATTACCCGTTTCGGCAAAACAAGTGCCTGTTACCAAGCCCACATATCCAGTTCCAACAACAGCTAAATTCATAAAAACGCTTGATTTTTCGTTTTGGGATTGTTCAAAGGGTAATTCAGTGCTATTGCCTTGACAATTTTGCACTAAGTTTTCACTAAAAAACACACAAAAGTACAGCAACAGATGTTGTAAATCCACATTGTGTACATCTTTTTGCGTTATCTCTTCAGTAATGCTTGAAATAAACGCAAATTAGCTGCAAATTTATATAATAGGGTCTTTAACGAGCCCATGCCTTTTTCATTCCTGACCTAAAACACACTGCTTGTGCAAGTCGCTGCCATGCTAAAACGGATGCGAAACACCAATCCCTGGAGCTTCACCAAGCGCTGGTCGGGGCATATTTGGTATAGTTTCACTGTTCAGTTGTTGGTATTGCAAGCGCGCAACCATTTTGCATTCGTTGGGTTTTGGATTTTTTTATTGGCATTGGTCAATGGAAGCATTGGAGCAAAATACGGCATTCAATACCTTTTTTTGGACGCTGAATACATGGGGCAGCATGGTTTTTGGAGTTTTTTCTTCATTGGCATGGGCTTCGGCACTTTTTTCCTCACTTGGAACATGACCCTTTATCTGCTGGGGGCCCACCATTTTCCTTTTTTGGCGGCTATCGAACAGCCGTTTACCAAGTTTTGCCTCAACAACTTCCCGATTCCTACCGCTTTTTTGCTGTATTACCTGGGTATCTTGGTGCACTTTCAAAGCCAACGCGACGATGCAGAGTTGCTTTTGCTCATCGAAACTGCCCTAGGTTTGCTCATTGGGCTCATTGCAGTCATCATTCTCTACTTGCTTTACTTTTTCTACACCAACCATGACATAGTTTATTACGAAAAAAAGAACAAAAGCCGCCTCAACTTAGCCCCTCACCTCGGGCCAGGTTACCGGGGTACTTCCCAGGAGCTGGAGCTTTTGCGGGAAGTAAAATGGCCTGTCAGAACCTATCTCAACGAATTTTTAGTGACCAAAAGGGTACGCAGTGTAGCACATTACAATATCCATTTGCTGCGCAGGATTTTTCGCCAAAACCACCTCAATGCCCTGCTCATTCAAACCCTGAGCATCATGATCTTAGCGGCCTTGGGTTGGCTCACCGATGATCCGGCTTTTAGATTGCCCGCTGGAGCCAGTATTTTTTTTCTATTCAGCATCCTGACCGCCATTTTGGGGGCCATTAGTTTTTGGTTTCATGCTTGGCGCTTGAGCATTTTTGTGGTTTTGCTGGTTCTGCTCAATTACCTCACTGGTTTTGATGCCGTTCACCGCAAAAGCTTGGCCGCAGGTTTGGATTATCAAAAAAAATATGCCCCCTACAATTACCCCGCGTTGTGGCGACTATGTGACTCAAGCCGGGTAAAAACCGACTACGACAGCACATTGCAAATCCTGGAACGCTGGAAAAATAAAGCCCAAAAAAGCCCTCAACACAAACCTCAAATGGTGCTTGTGTGCACCAGCGGAGGTGGCTTAAGGGCATCCATTTGGAGCATGCAAGTGATGCGCACCCTCGATAGCCTGAGCAATAACGACTTGCTCCGAAACACCGTACTCATGACAGGGGCTTCAGGTGGAATGCTGGGCATGGCTTATTTACGAGAACTGTCCCTGCAACAACAACTAGGCAACATCCCCAATTGGCGATCCGATCATTACCTGAATTGCATGTCGAAGGATTTGCTCAATGCGCCCGCCTTTACCCTTTTGGCGCATGACCTTTTTTGGCCTTTTGGCAATATCAAAATCAATGGGAAGCCGTATACCCGCAATCGCGGTACCGTTTTTGACAAACAACTGGATGAAAATACCGGAGGTTTGTTGAATAAACCGCTTTCACAATACCAAGGCTTAGAAGCGAGTGCCCAAATCCCTATGCTCTACCTTACCCCTTCGGTGGTCAATGATGTGCGCCAAATGATCATCTCACCCCAAGGCGTTTCTTTCATGATGGCCTCTCCGCTGGTTTTGGAGCGTGGTACCCACATGGAAATAGATGCTGTGGATTTTAGGGCCATGTTTGCTCAACAGGGGGCCGATCAACTCAATTTCTTGACCGCTTTGCGTATGAATGCTACTTATCCAGTAATTTTGCCTAGTGTTTTTTTGCCCAGCAAACCCGAAGTCGAAATCATGGACGCTGGTATCATCGACAATTATGGCCTGCATACCACAACCCGTTTCTTGCAAGTTTTTGAATCTTGGATCAAAGCCAATACCAGTGGCGTTTTAATTGTACAAATCAGCACTACTCCCAAATTTGAAGGCATCCCGGCCAGCGATAAAAAAGGGGTGGTTTCTACCTTGTTTAACCCCCTCGAAATTGCAGGAAAATGGTTCCATCGTCAGGAATTTAGCCAAGACAATGGCCTATCTTTTCTTTACCGAATCTACGGGGAAGGTTTTTTACACCACCTCTGTTTTGAATACAAACCTAGTAGAAAGGACCAAATTAAAGCTTCTGTTTCTTTCCACTTGACCGATTTTGAACGAAAAGCGGTGATGAACGCCATTGATCGGCCAAATAACCGAGAGCAATTGGAAAAATTTATTCATTTCTTTGGTAAGTTATCCGAACAAAAGTAATTTTAAAGGACTTTATACTTATATGGATTAGGATCATTGAGATTATCGACTAACGGCAGAACGACCCCCATTCCTTTCCAATTCGACACTGATTTTTCCTTACATGAAACTAGACTGTTTTCTTCGGGTAAAAACTGTGTTGAGATCAATGTTTATGTTGTCCCAATCAGGCTATTTGAGTTTAGCATCGGACCGAGTAGTCGTGAAAATCAAGTTAATTCGGCATCCTTACTTACGTTTGGACTGTCCTTTGTACTGGAATAGGTCCTTTGTAGCCCTATCCTTGCACACCAGTATTGCAATCTTTTCGAAGCGTGTTTAAGTATTGGAAGTTTAGCCAGTAAATCAACTTAGAAAACGAGTCAAATTTGACTCCCTCTTTTTTGAAGGTTAGTAGGAAAAGCTAGTCGCGCTTTGGCATGATAAGCAATTCCCTAAAGACCTTGTGTTAAAAGGGTCAGTGAAGTTGGGCAGTTTTACGGCGAACAAAAAAACTTAAACATGCTCTCAACCTTAGGGAGCATAAAAAGATAAGGTGGACGGATTTGGGTTCAGTGAAAAAAGATAGACAGCTGGATGAAAGGAAGTTGTGTTCTTTTTTTGCTAAATATCAAAAGCGAATACGTCCATTTTGTTTTAGCTCAAATACTTAAGCACAAATTTCGACCTCAATGATAAGCCCGAAGATCTTGAGCACATCCATGAGTTATGAGGCTTACCTAGCCCATCTGGAGAGCATTGTGGCTCAAAGTCACCATATTTCAATCCATTTGGTGGAGGATTCAACGCATGCAATTCGCATGAACCTCATCAAGATGGAGCGCTTGGACAAAGCAGCCCGGATAATGGCCAATACCCGTTTTTTCATGAATGGGTTCAAAAAAGACTTGATTTGGTTGGTGCTTACCCATCCTCGGTCAGAAGATGCGGCACAAGCATTACCGATTTTAAACAAAATGGCCAGTTTGTGTCCTAGTATCCAGCTCAAAATCGCATTGCCAGAAGCCATTGAACAAGACCAGAAGCTCGCCAAAATCAGTCAATTGGGTTTTCCCAAACTGATCATTGCACAAGCCGGTGAATCCAAGATTTTAGGCACTTGGGGGCCCCGAGTCGTTGAGCTGGAAGCTCTGATCAAAGAACGAGAGGAAGACTTGAGCAAAATTGAAGCCGGAGAGATGCTAGAATTAGCTGCACGCCAGTGGGGTACGCGCATCCAACGTTGGTACGCCAAGGACAAGACCTACAGCATCCAAAAAGAACTACTGGAGATTTTAAAAGCCTTGTAAAAACTTAGCCACAGGATCATTTCTGGACCACAAAGCCCAAGGTTTCCAAATCTCGCCAGAAATCTGGATAGGATTTGACTACTACTTCCGGCTCGTGCACTTTTATGGGGCCAAAAAATGCCAATGGGGCAAAAGCCATTGCCATGCGGTGGTCTTCGTAAGTGGCAAATTCGGGAGCAGGTTTTGATACCACAGCCCGGCCGCTGAAGCGGAAATACTCCGCAGCATCAGCTTCGGTTGGCTCAGCTTCTACTTGAACGCCAACTTTAGCCAGTTCATTTTCCAAGGCGGCGATGCGATCGGTTTCTTTGATGCGCAAGGTTTCTAGGCCAGTAAAGCGACCAGTGATGCCCACGCCGCCACACACCACTGCGATGGTTTGGGCCAAATCGGGGCACAGCAGGAAATCGTAATCAAATTGGCGGGCAAGCGTTCCCCCGGTTTTACTCAAATGAATACCTTGCTGGTTGAAAGTAGTTTTCACCCCAAAAGCTTGCATAAATTCGGCCAAAACCGAGTCGCCTTGCACACTGCTTTCAAAGAGGCCATTGAGTTGCAAGTCCAATTCATCCGCAAAAGCCGCCATCGCATAATAATAGGATGCTGCCGACCAATCGGCTTCGACCACAAATGGCCTGGCCTGGTATTTTTGGGGCGCAATGCGAATGAGATTACCTTCCCATGTATGTTCAATCCCAAAATAAGCCATCAAAGCCAGGGTCATCTCGATGTAAGGGCGCGAAACGATGTGCCCCACCAACTCCAATTCCATGCCCTGAGGCAAGGTAGGCGCAATCATCAACAGTGCAGAGATGTACTGACTGCTGGTGCCCGCTGAAATTTGTACCCGTTGATTGGCTCCAAATGACACCGGAGGTCCAATTTGCAAAGGTGGATAGCCTTCCTTTTCAAGATAGGTAATTTGAGCGCCCAAGGTGCTGAGGGCACTGACCAATACTCCGATCGGCCTTTGCTTCATGCGCTCGGTACCAGTCAGGATTTGAGTACCTGGCTGGGTAGACAAATAAGCCGTCATGAAGCGAAACGTAGTGCCAGCAGCTCCGGCATCCCGTACATCATCGTTGCTGGTTAGCAAGGCTTGCAGCAAATCGGTGTCCTTGGCATTCGCCAGTTTGTCAATCGGGAATTGCGTTTCGCACAATGCCCGAATGATGAGTACCCGGTTGCTGATGCTCTTGGACCCAGCCAGGGTAATTTCGCCTTTGAGTTGGCGCTCGGCTTTGCTGATGGTGTACATCTCTTTGGTAGAAGTTGTTGGTGCGGAGCCAAAAGTAGGGTGTAGGGAGCTTTTGTAAAAATAAAAATCACCTCATTTTACAAAGGCAGGGCTAAAACACCAGTCCCAAAGCTCCAATTGACAAGCCAGCTGCTGAACCAATCAGCAAGACCTTAGTGTCTGGTTTCAACTTACCTTCCTGCCACAACTGCACCAAGCCCAAGGGAATGGAGGCCGCTACACAATTACCCCTTTCAGCCAGCGTATTGAGCACTTGTTCTTCTCTGAGTCCATAGCGCTGCATGAACATTTCGTTGCCAATTTTACTGGCTTGATGTGGGATGATGTAGTCGTATTCGGACAAATTCCAGCCCGTTTGTTGGGTGTGATTTTGCACAAAATCGTCCAAGAGGCGCATGGTCATGGTCAATAATTGCCTCCCATTCATTTGAAAATAAAAAGATTCGAGGGGCGTAGCATGATCGATTCCCCGATTTTGCAGGCCACCACAAGGTACCATTGCCAGGCGGGCTCCATCCGCATCATTCACGATGTAGGCAGGACTTGGTAGATAGCCTTCATTTTCTGAGGCTTCAAGGATTACCGCCACAGCAGCGTCGCCAAAAAGCGTATAAGTCTTGGGGTCAGCAGGGTTGAGACCGGAGGATGGTAACTCAACACAAACAATCGCTACTCGCTTCAATCCCCGATACTGGAGGTAGAGGTGTGCAATGTCGAGGGCGTGTAAAAAACTCAAGCACGTGCCATCTATGTCGAAACAAGGAAAAAGAGGGCCTGTAGATTTTACCAATTTTTGCTTGATCAGGCAGGCATTGTGGGGCACGGGATGATCGAAAGAAGCCCCTGCAAATAAGAGTAAATCGAGGTCCTGGGCTTGTATTTTGGCTTGGATCAGTGCCTCTTCCAACACTTTTGCGCCCAGCACATGTACAGTTTCACCAATTGTTGCCCACTGCCTGCTCAACACACCTGTATTGTATTCGCTCCAGCCCTTTTGAAGTCCGATGCGTTGTTCCAAATCTTCGGAACTGATATATTCGCCGGGCGAACAGGAATTTGCGGCACGAAGGTTGATTTTTATTGGAGAACCGAAGGTTTTGGTGTGAGTCATCATAATTGGGATAATATGCGATAAGAGCAGAAAGGTAGTCAATCGAACAAAACTTTCAAGTCATGTTAGCTTAAGAGCCCCTGATTTAACAACCTTCAATTTCATATTTTACTTCATTTCATCTGCAAAATTTGTATTTTATTGCTTTTTTGATAAAAATCCTAGGTACTTTCTTACTTTACAGATGGAATAACTTATTCCGATACAGTTAAATACCCTAACCAAAAGCATACTACAATTTATGAAGCGTAGAGATTTCATCTATGGTTCAGTCTTATCTTCGGTAGGAAGCGCATGGGCGCTCAACCACTTGGACCAAGAAAAACTGATTCAGCCTTCTTCTGCTGCCACGGCAACGGTCCTGGCGACCTGGAAAAACGAAAAAGCGGTTGATGCCGCTTGGAATGTATTGGCTCAAAAAGGATCTGCCTTGAATGCAGTCGAAGCTGGAGCACGTATTCCCGAAGCCGACCCTGCTGACACCTCGGTGGGCTATGGCGGCTTCCCCGATGCCACTGGAAAAGTAACCCTGGATGCTTGCATCATGGACGAACTGGGCAATGCTGGCAGTGTTACTTTTCTGCAAGGGATCAAACACCCCATTTCAGTGGCCCGGCGGGTGATGGAAAAAACACCACACGTGATGCTCAGTGGCGAAGGGGCCTTGCAATTCGCCTTGAAGGAGGGCTTTGTCAAAGAAAATTTGTTGACAGAAAATGCCAAAAATGCCTGGAAAAGTTGGAAAGCCAAACAAAGCAAACACCCTAACCACGACACCATCGGCATTTTGGCCCTCGATCACAATGGCAACCTCAGTGGGGCCTGCACCACCAGTGGTTGGGCCTTCAAAATGCATGGCCGGGTGGGGGACTCACCGATCATTGGGGCTGGACTGTATGTTGACAATGAAATAGGCGCGGTTTCTACCACCGGCTTGGGCGAATTGGTGATGAAGTCTATCAGTTCGTTTTTGGCCATTGAACTGATGCGCCAAGGGGCCAGTGCCCAAGAAGCCTGCGAAGAAGCCATGCGCCGGATGGCCAAAAAATACCCCCGCCAGATTGAACCCGAAGACGTGCAGGTAGGTATCATTGCACTGGCTAAAAATGGCCAAATGGGGGCTTATTCCTTGAAAAAGAATTTTGATTACACCCTCAATACCGGAGGCAAAAACCAGGTTAGCCCTGCCAAACACTTGATTTGATTGCTGCTTCAAGTCCCTAAAAAGCAAGCACCCCGGCTCAGGAAAATCCAAAGTCGGGGTGCTTGCTTTTTATCTCTTACCCGGAAAAACGGCCTTTTTTGGCCAGAATGAGAGCAGGGTAAGTTTTTACCCCTATCCTACGAAATCATGGATTAGGTACGATTTCATTCACATCGGTAGCCAGGTTTTCGCCCTTTTCTGATTCGATGTGGCCGTTTTGTGCAACCCGTTCATCGTGGTTCTTATACGGACGGGGACCGATCAGGCGCTCTACATCCGATTTGAGCAGCACTTCTTTTTCCAAAAGCGCCTGGGCAATGACTTCCAACTCGTGCTTACGGTCTTGCAGCAGTTTTTTGGCGCGTTCGTACTGTGAATTCACCATGCTGCGCACTTCTTGATCGATGACCTTCGAGGTGTCTTCGGAGTAAGGCTTTTGATAGGTCTCATTCGACATGCCGTAGAATGACACTTGTCCTACTTTTTCGTTCATGCCAAAAACCGTGATCATGCTGTAGGCCATTTTGGTCACCTGGTCCAAGTCGTTTTGTGCACCCGTAGATATTTTATTGAACACATTGTTTTCTGCGGCACGTCCACCGAAAGTCATGCACATGCGGTCGAGCAGGGCTTCTGTTCGGGTGATGTTTTCTTCCTTGGGAAGGTACTGAGCATAGCCTAGTGTTCCGATTCCGCGAGGCACAATGGTTACTTTCACCAGCGGAGATGCATGCTCCAAAAACCAGCCACATACCGCGTGGCCTGCCTCGTGGTAAGCAATAATGGTCTTTTCTTCAGGTGAAATTAACTTATTCTTCTTCTCGAGGCCACCAATCACGCGGTCAAGGGCGAAATAGAAGTCGTCGATGTCAACCCATTTTTTGTTGCGGCGTGCGGCGATCAGGGCTGCCTCGTTGCAAACGTTGGCGATATCTGCACCTGCAAAACCCGGCGTCATTTCCGACAAGGTCAGCGGGCTAACGTCGTCAGAAATTTTGATGCTCTTGAGGTGTACCCTGAAAATATCCTCGCGGCCTTTGAGGTCGGGTCGGTCAATGCTAATCTGACGGTCGAAACGACCTGGGCGCATCAAAGCTGAGTCGAGGATATCGGGGCGGTTGGTTGCAGCCATCAGGATTACTCCTTTGTCAGTGCTGAAACCATCCATTTCCACCAACAACTGGTTGAGAGTATTTTCACGCTCATCGTTGCCACCCTGGAAATTGTTGCGACCACGGGCACGGCCAATGGCGTCAATTTCGTCGATAAAAACGATACAAGGCGCTTTTTCGCGGGCTTGTTTGAACAAGTCGCGCACCCTGGAGGCTCCTACACCCACAAACATTTCTACGAAATCAGATCCCGATATAGAGAAGAAAGGTACGCCTGCTTCGCCAGCTACAGCCTTTGCGAGCAAGGTTTTACCCGTTCCCGGAGGGCCGACCAAAAGTACACCTTTGGGGATTTTTCCACCCAAGGCGGTGTATTTTTTAGGGTTCTTCAAAAAGTCGACTACCTCTACTACTTCTTCCTTGGCTTCATCCAAGCCAGCAACATCAGCAAAAGTGATGTTTACTTTGCTATTTTGGTCAAATAGGGTAGCTTTTGACTTTCCAATGTTGAAAATCTGGCCACCTGGACCACCTGCACCACCACTTACGCGGCGCATGATGAATACCCAAACCAGGATCACCAACACAATGGGCAGAACCCAGTTCAGAAGCGGGGCCAACCAATTGGTCTTGGTGTAATAAGTAGGTAAGATGCGGTTTACTTTCGCCTCGTCAGCAAATTGCTCCAGGTTCTTGTCAAACTGGTCTACACTCCCAATTTCCATGTAAAAATGGTAGCGGTCACCGCCAAATGAAGGTTTGGCCGCTTTGGGGTATTTAGATAAACGGTCCTCGCGGATGTAGATTTGCGCCACAGTTTTGTTGATGACGTCAATTTTTTTGATGTCACCTTGCTGTACCATTCTCTGCAATTCGGTCAGCGAAATGGCTTTTTGGTTGTTTTCGAAGATGGTGACCAAATTCAAACCCAAAAAAATCACAGCAATGATGCCATAAATCCAAAAAGAACTGAATTTTGGGCCTCCCCCACCTTCGCGCTTATCGTTGTTCTCGTTATTTTCCATAAAGTATTAAATGAGTCTCCACCAAGGAAACAAATGAAATCACAAATCGCCTTAGACACTATTTATCACTTTGCCATCTTGGTCAAGAAAATTGATTTCTTTCTCAAAATCACCATGCTAAACAGGCACTAGGAATCAAAACGCTACGACATTTAAAATCGTTGCTTGTATCAGTCAAATACCTATTTTTGACCGATGAAATTACGCACCTTATAGACCAACTTGTCAGTCAATATTCTATAAACTATCGTACTGCGTAATTGTTGCGTCTCCCCAAAGATCTTCCAGCTCATAAAACATCCTGGTCTCTGGCATGAACACATGAACCACCACTGAGAAGTAGTCAATGCAAACCCACAGGGCATTTTTCTCGCCTTCCACGTGATCAGCGTTCAACCAGGCTTTAGTTTTGAGCTCTCGTTGTACGTTGCCAGCGATGCCTCTCACTTGCGTAGTAGATGTGCCTTCACAAATGACAAAAAAGTCAGTGGGCGCGTCCTCCAAACGACGGAGGTCTAGTTTCACGATGTTTTTTCCTTTGATCTCTTGGATGCTTTCGATGATCAAATCCGCGAGTTCTTCTGCCGTCAAAGGCTTTTGTTTGAATTTTACCTGCGTACTCAAATGAACGTGATTGATTAGTGAAGCACTGCATTGTGGCAATGCTTGTTGAGGAACCGGAGCCCGGCTCAACAAACAATTAGACATCAAAAACAATGCCAAATATCGGTTTTAGCTTGCTGAGGCTGCAAATACAGCTTCAGGTTTCGCTTTTAACGCCAAGCTTCAAACAAAATACAAAAAAATTGGCATTTTGCAAGGGGTAAATTTATTCTTGAGAAATATTTAACCCTAAACGTGAAAACTTAGTCTGCTGGTTTCGGCCTTGCCCAAAACGCCAAAATGCATTTGCCATGCCCATCAACACCCTTTTTGTCGGAAAAGTTCTCTTGGCTTTTGAGGAATTGCCTTCTACAAATGCTTACGCACAGGAATTGCTCGCCACGAGCAAGCCCATCGAAGGAACTGTCATAACGGCGGTCCAGCAGCCTGCTGGCAGAGGGCAACATGGTAGTTCTTGGGAAAGTGAAGCCGGTAAAAACCTTACTTGTTCTTTCATTTTGCATCCTGGGTTCTTACCAGCAGCACAGCATTTTGCCCTCAACAAAGCTGTCTCTTTGGCAGTACGCGACACCGTAGCCCATTTTTGCAATGATCACGTTGTCAAAATCAAATGGCCAAACGACATTTACATCGGCGATGCCAAAACCTGCGGGATTTTAATCCAGAACACCTTGCAACGTGGTGCCTTGGGTACTTCCATCGTTGGCATTGGGCTGAATGTCAATCAAGCAAGTTTTTCTGACTGGATTCCTAATCCTACATCGTTGTTGATGGCGAACGGACTAGAAAATGACCCGATGGTGGTTTTGGCTCACTTGTGTCAAAATCTGGAGGCCCGTTACTTAAAGCTCAAAGCTGGAAAACAAACGGAAATGGATCAGACTTATCTCCAGCAGCTTTATCGTTTCCAGGAAATCAGTATTTTTCAGAGGCCCAATGGCGAAATATTAGCAGGAAAGATCATCGGCGTCGACCCAATCGGAAAATTGATGGTGCAATTTGATGAATGGACGGAGAGTTTTGACTTGAAAGAAATTAAATTAGTGGTTAGTGGTTAATGGTTAATGGTTAGTGGTTAGTGGTTAAAATTTTGTGGTGTTTAGAACGCTTTGAGAAGTTCTTGCGTTTGAAGATAAGTATTAAGTTCTTAATCCGTATCCTGTGATAGCGCCTTTCTTCGAGACCTTAGATGATCTATCCCCGGTTAGTACATTGAGAACTTACACAAATATTCAGCAAAGCCTATGTGCGATACCTTTGTAAAAATCCAGCCAACGCGGGTCATTTTTGGTAAAAACTCGGACCGCGAGCCCAATGAGGCGCAAGCCATTGTGCGGATTCCGGCCATGCGGCACCAGGAAAAAACTGTGCGCTGCACCTTCATCGAAATCCCGCAGGTGGATCAAACTTATGAAGTGCTTTTGTCCAAACCTTTCCAGATGTGGGGTGCCGAAATGGGAGCCAATGAACATGGTGTGGTCATCGGTAACGAAGCAGTTTTTACCAAGGTCCCTTTTCGCAAAAAAAACGATGGCCTGACAGGCATGGACCTGCTGCGACTTGCCTTGGAACGCTCAAGAACGGCCCAAGAAGCCTTGGATTGGATCACCAGTTTGCTGGCTCAACATGGACAAGATGCTTGTGGTGGTTACAAAAATCGGCGTTTTTTTTACCACAATAGTTTCCTCATCGCCGACGCTGAAGGGGCCTATGTATTAGAAACTGCTGGCCAATTTTGGGCCGCCAAAAAAATTGAAACCCAATACAGTATTTCCAATGGGCTGACCATCAGCGACGATTTCGACCTGCTCAGCGAAGGTACCGTAGACTATGCACGCCAAAAAGGCCTGTTCAAACGCGACGAAGTTTTTCATTTTGACCGTGCTTTCTCTGATTGGTTCATGACCTACATGAGTAATTGTAAAATACGCAGAATAAATACAGGGGAAGGCATGTCAAAAGAAGATTTTGACCTCCGTGCCGCAATGGAAAACCTCTGCCAGCACGATGAAAAACCCGGCGAAACCTTCAATCCAGGTCGCGGCAGCACCTCCTGTGTGTGCATGCACGCCACCGGGCCCGCCAACCCCAGCCAAACCACGGGTTCCATGATTGTAGATTTGAAAAAGGGAAAAGCCCCTGTGGTGTGGTTCACAGGCACTTCGATGCCTTGTTTGTCGGTGTGGATGCCCTTTTTCTTTGGCGGTAAAACCCTGGGTGACCCCAATTGGAACTTGCCGGGGGCCCAGGCTGATGACTCTTTGTGGTGGACCGCAGAACGCTTGCACCGCAAAATTGTGCTCAACTACCCGCAAGGAAAAAGTTACATTAGCGAGGACCGCAAAAACCTGCAAGCAGAATTTTTGGCCGAAGTGGAAGTTCTATTTGCCCACCACAAATGGGATGCCGCCGCCGCCGACGAACTTTCCACTACACTTTTGCACCAGAGGTTTGCCTGGCTACATGATTTACTAGAACACGAAACCATCCTGGATTTGCCCTTGAAAATGCGTACACCCTGGGTAGCTTTGTACCAATACGCCAACAATCGATCGGCTAAAATTTGATAGCCAGCGCCTTGGTATTTGAGCTAAAATAAAATGTACGTATTTGCTTTTGAGATTTAGCAAAAAAAGAACACAACTTCCTTCCAGTCAGTTGCTTTTCTTTTTTCACTAAACCCAAATCCGTCCACCTTATTTTTTTACACTCCCTTGTTTTTGTTTTTTTTGTGGAACAGATTTGTATATTTACGCAACAGAGCAGGTTTTTCCCGACCAAGACATACAACAAATCATGCGGATTATCCAGATTACGGATCTACATATCGGAAAAGAAGGTGAGGATACCTATTTCGTGGACGTGCGCGAAAACTTCCGGCGTATTCTACTGGAAACCAAATCATTGAACCCTGACTATTTGGTCATTTCTGGCGACTTGTGTTACCACCAAGGTGAAAAAGAAGTGTACGACTGGATCCGTCCTCAAGTCGAATCACTGGGTTTTCCTTATGAAGTAATGGCGGGCAATCACGACCACTCCCAAACCCTTGCTCATGCTTTTGGTCGCCAGGCCGAGTATTCACCAGATGGCTTGTATTACGCCCGACAATGGCAGGGTCAAGCGGTCTTGTTCATGGACTCGGCTCCACATCAGGTTTTTGAACCCCAACTGGAATGGCTCAAATCTCATTTACAACAATCAAGCGGGAACTTGATCTTGTTCATCCACCACCCTCCTACCCTCGTTGGAACTCCCTTCATGGATCTGAGTCACGCCCTCAAAAATCGAGATCCCTTGTTGGAAATTTTGAGTGCTTATCCTTATTCTATATCTATTTTTTGCGGGCATTACCATATTGAGCGCACCGTGCACTGGAGAAACCTGTCGATTCACTTGACGCCTTCCTGTTTTTTTCAAATCGACTCCTATTCCGAAGAATTTTTAGTAGATCATTATCAAATTGCACTGAGGGAAATCCATGTGGAGGAGGGGCGACTTTCAAGCAGGGTCAAATATTTCCCGGGTGCCTTACTTGGATAAAAAATGAAAGACATCGAATGGCTGGACAAGCTGGCCGATTTTCTCGACAATCGTTTTCGCATTCCATTTACCAAGGTTCGTTTCGGTATGGACGCCGTGATTGGCTTGGTTCCTTATGCAGGGGACTTGTTGACTTTTGCGGTATCTGGGCTCTTGGTGATCTTCATGGCCCGCAAAGGTGCCAGTGGAATGGTGGCTGTGAAAATGGTTGGCAATGTAGTGCTTGATACGGCCATAGGCGTAGTACCACTCCTGGGTGATCTGCTGGACATCCGCTACAAGGCCAACTACCGCAATGTACAACTGCTCAAACAGCATTACGAAGAAGGTAAACACGGTGGTAGCGCTTGGTGGGTGCTGATTTTGTTGTTGGTAGCAGTAGTGGGAATTCTTTTCTTCTCCATTTACATTACCGGCAAAGTCATTTATTGGTTATTTTCTTGATTTTGGTCAAAACCTTCCATGTACCAAAAACCAACGCGCAAGCAAAGTATTCTCAAATACCATGCCGAGCATTTCCAAGCCTTTGATGACGAATTAGTCAGCGAAGAGCCGCTAGAAATCAGGCTCGCTCATGGTCCGATTGGGCAAAGACAAGAGCAGGTGCTGAGCGTGACCATGCGCACGCCGGGGCAAGATTTAGACCTGGCCTTGGGTTTTCTATGCGCTGAAAACTTCATCAGCAAGCGAGCAGACATCCTGCAATGGCGCTACATCGGCTCCCAACTGAGTGCCGAAGCCCAAGAGAATATTATTTTACTCGAACTTGCCCCCCAACTTCGATTTGATAATCAAGCATTACAACGGCATTTTTATGCTTCTTCCAGCTGTGGCGTGTGTGGCAAAGCTGCCCTCGATATGGTGCAGGTCAACCCTAACCACCTGCTGCGTCCTGGCTCGCCCTTGGTAAATGCCAAAGACATACTACAATGGCCCGCGTTATTGCGACAATCTCAATCTCTTTTTGCTCGCACTGGCGGCATCCACGCCGCAGCCTTGTTTACAGCCCAAGGTCAATTGCTTTACCTGCGCGAAGATATAGGGCGGCATAACGCCGTAGACAAGGTCATTGGTGCTGCACTGCAAGACCAACACCTGCCTTTGCATGACATGGTTTTGCTGGTCAGCGGCAGGGCTGGTTTTGAATTGGTACAAAAAGCCCTGGTTGCAGGCATCCCTTTCATGGCAGCTGTAGGTGCTCCTTCCAGCCTTGCAGTAACCTTGGCGGAAGAGCAGGGCATGACCCTCGTAGGTTTTCTACGCGATGGACGATTCAATGTGTATGTAGGTGAAGATCGGCTTGTATTGTGATCATCCAGCATGCCTGTTGCCTTATGAAGCCAAGAGCCATTCACGCCTTTTTTCTCAATCTGGCTGAACTACCTCAAGCCAGTTCTACCCTCACCTTCACATTCACTTCCTCTGGCAAGTCCAAAACTTCGCCTTCGATCAGCGCGGCTTGTAGGTCCAGGCGGGAGGCCAAGACTTCGTCGCTGATGTACTGGCGGTATTTGTTTACGGCCTCGGTCACTGCGGGGTGGCTTTCGAGGTCCACCACAATGCGGTCGGTGACGTTGAAGTCGCGGGTTTTGCGGATGTTCTGGATGCGATTCACCAGCTCGCGGGCCATGCCTTCGGCCAACAACTCCTCGTTGAGGGTGATGTCAAGGGCCACGGTGAGCGGACCATCATTGGCCACCAACCAGCCAGGGATATCCTCGGCAGCGATTTCGAAGTCTTCGAGGTTCAGGTCAAAACTGGTATCGCCTACATTTAAGGTATAGCCCTTGCTTTTTTCAATGGCGTTGATCTCCTCCTGGCTCAGGTTGTTGATGATTTCCTGTGCAGCCTTCATGTGTGGCCCCAGGCGCTTGCCCAAAGTCTTGAAATTGGGCTTGATCCGCTTTTTCAGCAATCCCGAAGCATCGGTCAGGTATTCGATCTCTTTTACGTTGACCTCGGTTTGAATCAGGTCTTTTACGCCGTCCACCAATTCGATGAATTTCTCATCCAAAACTGGCAAAATCACTTTCTGCAAAGGCTGTCTGACGCGGATTTTCTCCTTTTTGCGCAGCGACAGCACCAGCGAAGAGATGCGCTGGGCGTAGTCCATGCGTTGCTCCAATTCAGGATCAATCAGTGAAGCATCAGCTGCTTCGATCAAGGCCAGGTGCACCGATTGATGAGGCTCTTTGCCCGTCGCTCCATTGAGGTTGCGGTACAACCAATCGGCAAAGAATGGTGCCACCGGAGCCATCAACTTGGCCAGGGTCGTGAGGCACTCGTACAAAGTCTGGTAAGCCGAGATTTTGTCGTCGCTGTATTCGCCTTTCCAAAAACGGCGGCGGCACAGGCGCACGTACCAGTTGCTCAGGTGCTCGTCCACGAAATACATCACCTTGCGGGTGGCATTGGTGGCTTCGTAGGCGGCGTAATCGGCATCCACTTCATTCACCAAGGTGTGCAAGGTAGACAAGATCCAGCGGTCGATCTCCGGGCGTTTCCACATCGGGATATCGGCCTCCGAGTAGCGGAAATTGTCGATATTGGCGTATAGCGCAAAGAAGGAATAGGTGTTGTACAAAGTCCCAAAGAACTTGCGCGTCACCTCTTCAATGCCAGCCAGGTCGAAGCGCAGGTTGTCCCACACTTGCGCATTGGAGAGCATGTACCAACGGGTGGCATCGGCACCATACTTGGCCACGGTGTCGAATGGATCGGCGGCGTTGCCCAGGCGTTTCGACATTTTTTGGCCGTCTTTGTCCAAAACAAGGCCGTTGGAGACCACATTTTTGAAGGCCACACTGTCGAAAACCATGGTTGCGATGGCGTGCAGGGTGTAAAACCAGCCCCGGGTTTGGTCCACACCCTCGGCGATGAAATCGGCGGGATAACGGAACTGGAAATTGTCTTTGTTTTCAAAAGGATAATGCCACTGGGCATATGGCATGGCTCCCGAATCGAACCATACGTCGATCAGGTCCAACTCGCGGTACAGGATTTCGCCGTTGTCGCCCACCAAGAGCACCTCGTCGATGTAAGGGCGGTGTAAGTCGGCAGGCACGCTTTGGCTCAGGGCCAGGACTTGGTTGGCCTTCTCTACCTCGGCTTTTAAGTCGGCTACCGAGCCGATGCATTTTTCAATTTTGCCGTCCTTGCTGCGCCAGATCGGGAGCGGGATGCCCCAATAACGCGAGCGCGAGAGGTTCCAGTCTTGCAGGTTTTCGAGCCACTTGCCAAAACGGCCCTCGCCCGTAGCGGCGGGTTTCCAGTTGATGGTTTTGTTGAGTTCGTACATGCGCTCCTTCATGCTCGAAGCCTTGATGAACCAGGAATCGAGCGGATAATACAATACTGGGCGATCGGTACGCCAGCAGTGCGGATAGGAGTGCACGTATTTTTCAGAAACGAAAAGCTTGTTTTCTTCCTTCAGTTTGATGACGATGTCTACGTCCACGGGGCGCTCTTCGATTTGGCCGTAGTCTTTGACGTAGCGACCTGCAAAGTCGGTCACTTCTTTCACAAACTGACCGTGCTTGTCCACCAAAGGCATGGCGTTGCCCGCTTCATCTTGGACCATGATGGCCGGAATGCCGTATTGGCGGGCCACCTTGAAGTCGTCGGCACCAAAAGTGGGGGCGATGTGTACAATACCCGTACCATCCTCGGTGCTCACAAAATCGCCGAGCAGGGCCTTGAACGCGGGTGCATCAGGCTGTACGTAAGGCAACAATTGCTCGTATTCCACGCCCTCGAGCTCGCTGCCTTTTACTTCGGCTACGATTTCGAGGTAAGGGATTGGCTTGTTGCCAGGCTTGACTTCTTCGGGTGTCAGGTCGCTTTTTTGCTCCGAAAAATAGGCACTGAAGCGGTCCTTGGCCAGGATGACCACAATCGGCGCGCCCGTGTAGCGGTTGAAAGTGCGGACTTTTACATAAGTGATGT
The DNA here is from genome assembly GCA_013299105.1 of Chitinophagales bacterium. Classification (GTDB taxonomy): domain Bacteria; phylum Bacteroidota; class Bacteroidia; order Chitinophagales; family Saprospiraceae; genus Haliscomenobacter. Next base: position 33,181 of record JAAFJY010000006.1, read on the forward strand.
CGCGGCCCAGGGCCACTGCGCTGTTCGAGGGCAGGGTCCAGGGAGTGGTGGTCCAGGCCAGGAAATATTCGTTTTCTGAGACTTTGATTTTGAACATCGCCACCGCCGAGGTATCGCTGATTTCTTTGTAGGCATTGGGCATGTTGAGCTCGTGCGAGCTCAGGCCCGTGCCCGCCGCAGGCGAGTAAGGCTGGATGGTGTAGCCTTTGTACAGCAGGTTTTTGTCGTACAATTGCTTGAGCAGCCACCACACCGACTCGATGTACTCGTTTTCGTAGGTGATGTAGGGATTGTCGAGGTCCACCCAGTAGCCGATTTTGCGAGTAATCTCGTCCCAACGGTCCTTGTACATCATCACCGTTTCGCGGCATTTCTGGTTGTACTCGTCCACGGAGATCGACTTGCCGATGTCGTCTTTGGTGATGCCAAGGGCTTTTTCTACGCTCAACTCGATGGGCAGGCCGTGGGTGTCCCAGCCGCCTTTGCGCTCTACGCGCTGGCCCTTCATGGTGTGGTAACGACAAAAAGTGTCCTTGATGGCGCGGGCCATGACGTGGTGGATGCCCGGCATGCCATTGGCCGAAGGCGGTCCTTCATAAAAAACGTAGGCATTTTCGGCGCTGCGTTCGGCGACGCTGCGTTCAAAAATGCGCTCTTTTTCCCAAAAATGAAGGATTTCCTGATCGATTTCGGGCAAATTGAGCTGTTTGTATTCCTTGTACATGTCCGCTTAAAATTTTTCGAGGTGCAAAGATAGGGAAGTTTTTTGGGAATTGGTAAGGGAGAGAACACTGGCTTGGCGAGAGATGTTGAGTTTCGGGAACTTGCTGCCTATAATTTGGGTTTGGAGGAAAAACCATTGGAAATGGATTTCAGTTCCTGTGTTTTCGGCAAAATGTATAGTTTCGCCACTAATTCAGTATTTATATTGTTTAATTCTTAAACTAATCAATCATGCGAACCTGGTACTTAAGCCTCGTTTTTGTTTTCACTCTAATCAGCCCATTGCTGGCTTTTGCTCAATCATCAGATGCTGGTCAAAAATTGATCAGAGAGGCCAGAGATAATTATGGTGAAGAGCGCTTAAATCTATATTTGCAAGCCTTCAAATTCGGTGTAGGTCAAGGTAAGGACTATCTGAATGCGGCTTATGATTTGATTCAAGCAGATCGAGCAGCCGAAGCACCTGAATACCTTCAAAAAGCGGCCGATAAAGGATCCATCGATACTGAATGGCTCATCAAGGATGAAACTTTTTCAGCGCTTAGAGAATCTGCTGAATTTCGGTCCTGCTTCGAAAAAATAAAGGCAAATCGTGAAGCATTTTTGGCAAAAATTGCAAGCCTGCGAAAACAAAAAATTGAAAATGTGGTCCCTTATCAAAAGGATTTTAAATGGGGCTTTTTGAATAAATCTAGTTTCAAGCCACTAACTGAAGCCATCTTTGATGAGGCTTCTTTTAACTCTGAATATTGGTATGGTGTGTTTGAGGGGCAGATCGTGTACATTTATCCGGATAGTATTAGCATTGAGTCTAACGAGCAGCTTGTCTATGCTATGGATATTCCGGATTTTGGCCATACTCCTTATATTGATGTTAGAGATTGGGCGGAAGTGAAAGGTTTTGAAGTTGACAAATGGGGCAACTTAACCAATCTTTCCAGCTCAATTAGCATAAGCAAAATCGGCAAGACTAGCAAGACTTACAAAGATAGCAGGGATCAATCCAAGATAAAATACTACCTCAGAACCAACCCGTTTAAATATGGAGATGCATGGTATGCAATTGTATCTGTAGGTGAAAAGTATGGTGTTATGCACCAAAATGGAACGATCTATGCAAAAGCACCACTGGTTTATCAAAATCTAAAGCGCATCGATTTTGTGGAAAATCCTCTATTTTACTACGAAGACAGTAATGGAAATAGAGGGTTTATTGATATGGAAGGAAAAAAATACTTCCATCAACAATTTGACCGCTTGGTGGAGAAAATACTTTTTGAATACGATAAACTTCAATTGACCACGTTAAAAAATCAATACAGAGTAATTGACATGAAAACGATGACCTGGCTCACGCCACCAGTACCATTTGTGATCACGAATTACGAGCGTATCGAAATACCAAGCAAGAGTGGTGAAAAAACCTTCCTTTACTACTTCCTGTGCGAAGAAAACGGCCAGGAATTTTACATGGACAACAAGGGGGTGAAATATTTGCCCAAGTAAGCTTCGGACACAAATGGCACCCAAAAAAAATCTCCCATAGGCTCGGGGCCAAGGTTGCGTTTCTTTGCCTCCGTGCAACCTGGCCCCGAAACCTACTCAGGGGATTTATCTCAGTATGTTTAGCTTCCTGACAACCACTTGCCCACCGATCTGCGCCCGCAAAAGATAGAGGCCGCTGGCTTGCTTGCCCAGGTCGAGCTGGTATTCAAATTGCGGGTCCTTCGACTCCCAAATCAGGGCACCAGCCTGGTTATATACCTGCACTTTGCTGCATGGTTGGCGCGATTGGTTGATGAAGTTGAACTGGCCCGTGTTTGATGGATTGGGATACAGCATGGTGTTGATCTCTTGAGGGGTCCTGGGCTCCTCGTAAGGATGGAGCTGGTTGTTGCCCGCTGCGCCGATATATACCGCATCAATAGCCATGTCGCTGGTGATTCCACCCGTAAGGCCCCGAAAACGCAGCATCACCGGGGTATTTTGGTAAGGCAAAAGGCTGATGCTGGCCTTGGTCCATTGGTTACCCTGGTTGCCGCTGAGTTGCCAGATGGTACTCCAAGTTTGGCCAGCGTCGGTGCTTACTTCCACAAACATCGTACCCATTGTAGCGCCCTGCATGTGGTAATAAAACTCCAAAACCGGGTTGCTTACCGCGCTCAGGTTGAGGCATTGGCGGGTGCGCAATACTGCGGTCATGCTGAAGCTACTGGAGTTCATGAACAAGTAAGCATTGCCGTTTTGACCAGTATTGGGGCCAGTATTGGCATTGGGTGTGGCCCCTACCCTGCGTACCCAGTTGGTTTGAAAACCCGAAACGCGCTCCAACACACCCAATTGGGTATTTTCAAAACTATTGGTGAAGGGGAAAGTGCTGAACAAGCTGCTGCAACCCGATGGTGGCTGTGTAATGGTGGCATTGCGCACCGCAGGGCAGTCCTTTGAGTCGGTTACGGTCAAAGTGTAAGTACCTGCGCCAAGGTTGTTGATGCTGGCTGTCGTAGCATTGTTCGACCAAGCATAATAATAAGGTGCAGTGCCACCACTGACCGCGCTGTTGATGCTGCCATTCGCAAGACCAAAAGCACTGACATTGGTGCTCGTGAGATTGACTTGCAAGGGTACGGGGGCCAGGATCGTCACGGTGGCAGTGTCGCGGCATTGCAACGAGTCGCTGACCACCACGCTGTAAGTGCTGGGAGCCAGCCCAATCGCCTGGGAAACAGTATCGCCATTCGACCACAGGATGCTAACTGGACCCTGGGCACCACTGACTTGCACCGTGGCGCGGCCATTGTCCACCCCAATGCAGGTAGGTCGGGTACCCGTGGCACTTACGCTAAGGTTGCAAACGGGAGCGGCGGTGCTGTCATTGAAAAACCGGATGTCATCAATCGCGAAATCGCCCTGGTTGCCCGCACCGATGTTGACGTAGATCGAAAACTGGATATTGGGCACATTTTTGAAAAAACTCAGGTCGCAGGTCACCAGATTCCAGGCGTCGGTGGAGTAGCCTTGGGGCTCGTAGTACAAAATCGCTTCGGGAACTACGCCCCAGGAAACACCACCATCCGTACTGGCGTACACCCCAAAGTCGAGGATGCTGGCCCCAAATGCGTGCAGACGCAATGACATCTTGGGCACATTGTATCCTTGGAAACTGAAACAAGGACTGCGCAACCAACCCGCCCGATAGGCATTGGCGCTGTCTGCCGAAGATTCAAGAAACAGGTATTTGCTGCCCGAAAACGCGGCATTGGGTCCAGTGCCTGGTGTGGGTGTCGCCCCAGTTCCGGTGCGGAAACGCAAGAGGCCGAAAGTCGAATCTTGGAAATAGTCGGTCCAGTAGGCCATGCCGTTTTCAAAGTCAAAATTGTAGGGCAAACTGGTGATCTGGTTTTCGCAGTTGTTGGGATGCTGGCAACCCGTCAGGTAAGCGCGGTCATTGAGTGCGGTATAAACCATGCGGTTCATCTGGCCGGGTGTAAAGCGATTCTTGCACGAAGGATGCGCATACGACATGATGTTGGTCATATCCGGCTGATAAGTCTGCCCATTCGCGTCGCCAATGCCACCCAGCCAAGTGCAACCATAAGTATTGCTGCCTACGTTGGGGTCGGCAGGAGTGTCGCATACTTCGTCGCCAGCGGTTTGGCAATTGCTACCGTTCACCAACTCATCGGTGCGTACAGCATTGCTTTTGCCGTGGGTGTGGTACAGGCCAAAATAGTGCCCTACCTCGTGCAAGAAAATCGAGAAGTCTGAGCATCCTTTGGACATGATTACGCGGTCGGCACTGGGCGGCATGTAACTGTAACCGCATACGGCAGCATTGTTGATGCTTACGGTGTGAAAAAAGTAGATGTTCAACACATTGGGTGAGTCGTAGGCGCTCAATTGGGGTTCTTCGCTTGAATCGAAGCCAAAGAGGGTGTTGTTGGCAATGTCTTGTTTGCTTCCACATTCAAAAAATTGGACGCCATAAGGGCCAAAGGCGTTGTTCAACAAGCTCAGGCACTGCGTGACGTAGTAATAATCGATCCTGGGTGCAGCGTTTGGTCCAGAGGTCGCCACGCATTCCCGGAATTGCACCGGAATCCAGCGCATCCCCGTATGGGAACGGAGTTGCGGTCGCTGGCGCAAGCTGCGGGTGCGGTTCATGTACTCGATGTGTTCGGGTGTGGGTTCAAAACCACAATCGGCGTGCTGGGCCTGGACTTGTTGCACAAGGAATAGCAAAAGTCCGGCGCAGAGGAATCGGAATAAAGTTGACATGGTGTGAGAGAGGTTAATCGTTGGGTTTTCGGACCGCATTTTTAGGCCCGGTTTTGCCCAACGCATGGGATATTTGTTAGTGAGTAGATGGGATTATTGAAAAAGGTTGAAAGGTTCAAGGTTGAAAAGTTGAAACTGGGGGCTCTCTTTTCAACCTTTCAACTCTTCAAGTCTTTCAACTAAAATCACTTGCTGCGCTTCACATAAAACAGCTTCGTTCCTTGCTCGACCAAAGTCAGTGGGTCCTTGTTCAGGTTGCGGTCGGCGCGAGGGTCGGATACGGGTTGGCCGCCTTTCATCACAAAACTGAATTGCTGTATTTCCTTGCCACCTGGCAGGTCGGGGCGGATGACTTCCACGTCAACGTGATAGCTGCCATCGGGCAGGTCCTTGCGGGTGAGGAGATCCGTACTTCCTGGGCGCATGAATGCACCGCCATTGATGATCCAGTGCCCTACTTCGGTATTCAGTTGTTGTTTTTCGAGTTGGTGGTCGCCGTTGAGTTCGTGGTAGCCCACTATTTTGCCGTTCAGGTACAGTTTCATGGTAAACTCGTAGTTGCGGGTTTCATTCCAACCGTTCTGGTTTTTGATTTTGGCGTCTTGGGTGGTATGGTAGGTTTTGAAGGTAAAATCCTCGTCCAGGAACTCAACATAACCCCATTGGCTCCAAAGGCCATTGGCGAAGTACATGTCTTTCACGGGGGCGTAAACGTCGGGGTTGCTTTTTTTGCTCACCGAAAAAGGGAAGGTGTAAAAATGCTTGGATCCCGCCTTGAAGCGCAGTTCGTACTGCCCTTCAAAAATCTTCACGAAATAGGGATACTTGTCCAGGTTGCGGGCATCGTTGAAGAGTTTCATCTTGTAAAAAGGGATGATTTCGAGCTCGGCCTTGAAGTACAGGGTGCCTTTGAGCTCGTTTTTGGTCACTTCTACCACGTCCACCGACAAGATGGGATTGTTGTATTCACTATAATTGGCGGGTGTACCTTTGGTGGTTTTTTGGGGTAAAAAGCTGGCGTGCAAACCATCAATGCGCAGTTCGCCATTGGTAGGATTGTATTCCATGTAGCGGTCGAGCAGGTCATAAAAAGCGATGGCCGGAGTGGTGGGGGTGGAGCTGAAGTCGAGTTCAACAGGCTCTTTTGGTGCAGCGGGAGCATTTGCGTTGGCATTCCCGCCTGGCATCGGACGGCCTGGTTTGGTAACTGCGGGAACTGGTGGAGCGGGACTTGGCGTGCTTGGCGTTGTTGCAGGCGATGGCGTGGCGGCAGGCGTTTGAGCGGGTGGTGTTTCTTTTTTGTCCTTGGCTGGGATCCTAACCTTGGGCAGGTTAATCTGTGCTGTTGCATCGAGGACGATGAAAAGCAACACCGTGGCCCAAAGGTGTCGTGTACTAAGGATAATCGGCTTCATAAGCAGTCATTTTGGGCTGGAAAACTTACTTTTCAGTTCCCCAGAGGATGAACAATGCAGTAAAAGTCCGCCGCATTTTGTTCCCAAAAACGAGGGCTAAATCGCCGTATGGAATGGATAAACAAGTGTAGTAATAGACAACACGAACGTGTCCTAGAAGGTTAGAAGCTACAAAAGCAAATGTTAGCGGATTTTCTGCGCTTGGAAAGTATGCAGGATTATGTCGGCTGATTAGAGGGGCGGTAACAGAAGGTCAAAATGTGATCAAAGGTATTTCTAATGTCATGACTCAATCAGAGCGTGACACGGTACGCCATTTTGACCATTCTCCGCCTCTCATTGCTACCGCAATGTCAGCTCTAAGGGCTTTTTTTGCTCAAAAACCGCGTAGCAGCGGCATTAGAACATTTTGACTTTGAGTTCTGAGACGGCCGCACCTGCCTAAGTATTTGAGCTAAAATAAGATGGACATCTTTGTTTTAGAGGTTTAGCAAAAAAAAGAACACAACGTCCTTTCATACAGTTGCTTAAACTGGTAGTGATCTTTTTTCAATAAACCCAAACCTGTCCACCTTATTTTTTTACGCTCCCTAATGTATTGGAATTTAGGGCAAGCGCATCAAGATTAAATTCCGAGGATCTCGCCCAAGTATCCAATGCTCATAGGAGCCCTGAAGCATCTTTTTTCAACCTTACAACTCTTCACCCATTCAACTCAACTAAAATTTCCCGCAAAACCGCCATCGCCGCCCAAGTCCGGTTATTCGCCTGCGCGATCACGATGGAGTTGGGTCCGTCGAGCACCGCATCGTCTACCACCACGTTGCGGCGCACGGGTAGGCAGTGCATGAACTTGGCCTGGTTGGTCCAATGGTCGAGCTTGTGCTGGGTGATGCGCCAATTGGGATCTTGGTTTAGGATTTGGCCGTACTCGCGGTACGAAGACCAGTTTTTGCCATAAATAAAATCGGCCCCTTCAAAGGCTTTCTCTTGGTTGTACTCCAGTTTTGCGCCCCCCATGTACGCATCGGCCAGTTCGTAGCCTTCGGGGTGAGTCACCACCAAGTCCACATTGGCGATGTTCATCCATTCCACAAAGGAGTTGGGTACTGCCTGGGGCAGGGCACGCACGTGCGGGGCCCAGCTCAAAACAACCTTGGGGCGCTCTTTTTGCTTGAACTCTTCGATGGTGATCACATCCGCCAATGACTGCAAGGGGTGCCGGGTAGCCGACTCCAGGCTGACCACAGGCACAGTGGCGTAGCGCTTAAATGCCTCGATCACCTGCTCCTGGTAATCCCTTTCGCGGTCTTTAAGCGTAGGAAAGGTGCGCACGCCGATGATGTCGCCGTATTGACTGATCACGGGAGCGGCCTCTTTGATGTGTTCGGCGCTGCCTGCATTCATGACGGCCCCTTCTTCAAACTCGATCACCCAACCCGAATCGGCGTTCATGCTGATGACCTTCATGCCTAGGGTATTGGCCGCCTTTTCGGTGCTCAGGCGGGTGCGCAAGCTGGGGTTGAAAAACAGGAGGACCATCGTTTTGTTTTTGCCCAGGTGCTCATAAGCAAAGGGATTGGCTTTCATTTCGCGGGCCGATGCTACTAGTGCGGCCAGGTCCGCGATGTCTTTGGTTGAGGTGAAATGTTTCATGCGAAACGGTCTAGTTGGTGAGTTTTACCTTTGTTGACATACGATAGACAATATACGACATACGACATATGATTTGGGGGCCCGCTTGGAAAATTTGTCGCAATATTAGGCTTATCGTTTGCCCGGTTTGGCGTTTTTGAAATTTAATATTTGTAATTTTGACCCAATCCTAGTGGTCCAAATTGTAAATCTGCCCCAAGTTCCACGGGGTATTTGTAATTCGTACCACTAGTCAAAATCCCGGTCAAGGTCATGCTGGCAAATCTCCCGCCAAGGCGGGATCATCAGCGTCATCCATGTGCTAAAAAAGCCTCGCGCAGCGGGTTTTCTTGGATACCGAACATGATGCTGAGCGCGATGTTGACAAAGCCATAGGCGGTTTTGTATCCGAGCATGAATGGATTACTTAGCGTTGCGTTAGACAGGGCATGCCCTGTCTCTACAAAACCCGGCGCGAAGCAGAATCCCGGAACAAATCACTGATTTTCTTCCAAAAACGGGGTCCAAATCAGTGTTTATCCGTTGCATCCGTTTCATCCGTGTTCCCAACCAAGGGCCGCGCAGCGGACCAAACAATCATCCGAGGCCCCGCCTCAAGCAGGCTGCAAGTTCCCACTGACCTGCAAAGCATGGTCCAGTTTTTCCAAAAACAAATCCGCTTCCTTTTGCCCCAAAGACAAAGCGGGCAACAAGCGCACCACATTGGCATTGGAGGCCGAACCTACGAATACTTTTTGCTCAAAAAGCAGGCTTTTGCGCAATTTGGCAGTATTGAATCCAAACTCGATGCCGATCATCAAGCCCTCACCACGCACTTCTTGCACGTGTTCCATTTGCGAGAGCTCGTCGATCAGGTAAGCACCTACTTCAGCGGCGTTTTGCACCAATTGATCTTGGTAAAGCACGTCCAAAACCGCGATTCCTGCCGCACAAGCAAGGTGATTGCCGCCAAATGTGGTGCCTAAAAGGCCGTGTTTCGCTTCAAATTTAGGGTGCAACAAGAGGCCCCCAATCGGAAAACCATTGCCCATGCCCTTGGCGATGCTGATCAAGTCAGGCTCCAAACCCGGCGCATATTGGAACGCAAAAAAGCGCCCGCTGCGCCCATACCCCGACTGGATTTCATCGAGGATCAGGACTGTGTTGTATTTTTTGCACAAAGCCTGGGTGGCCAGCAAAAACTCCGGGTCGGCTACATAAATGCCACCCACTCCCTGGATGCCTTCCACGATCACCGCCGAAACATCTTCTTTGGCCAGGCTTTTTTCTAGGGTCTCCAGGTCGTTGAGCGGCAAGTAATCGACTTGAAAAGTACGGTTGATCGCCGCCTGGATGTAGGGGCTGTCGGTCACATTCACCGCTGCCGAGGTACGCCCGTGAAAGCTCTTTTTGAAAGCCACCACCTTGCTACGCCCATTGTAAAAAGAGGCCATTTTCAAGGCATTTTCGTTGGCTTCGGCCCCGGAATTGCACAAAAACAAGCGGTAATGGTCACAACCCGACAAAGCACCAAGCTTGTTGGCCAACTCAGTTTGTAAGTCATTGAGCACCGAGTTGGAGTAAAACCCCAACTTGGCCACCTGCTCACTCACTTTTTGAACATAGTGTGGGTGCGAATGCCCAATGGAAATGACCGCATGGCCGCCGTACAAGTCGAGATAAGCCTGGTCTTTGTCGTCAAAGACATAGTTGCCCTCGCCCCGTACGGGCTTGAGCTCATAAAGTGGATATACGTCAAAAAGCTCCATGTCAATGGTTAGTGGTTAGTTGTTAATGGTTAGTTGTTAGTGGGGCGGCAAAAAATAGAGTGTTCTGGTGGTCAACGTCATGCTAGCATCATGTAAATCACAAACATCACAAAAATCACAGTTCAGACAAAAGTAGTGGTCAACGTCACATTAGCAATCCGTGAAAATCCGTGTCATCCGTGTCATCCGTGTTCCAAAAAAAGCCTGCGCAGCAGGCCAAAAAAACATCTGTTTGCCCAAACAGCTCGCGTAGCGGGCAAAAATCATCATCCGAGGCTAGTTAAAACAACCCGGCCTTCAAGCCCAAGCCAGTGGTCTCCGGCAAGCCGAAGATCAGGTTCATGTTGTGTACGGCCTGGCCCGATGCCCCCTTGGTCAGGTTGTCGATGGCGCTGATGATGAAGGCTTTGTTGCCGTGTTTTTCCACATAAACCAGGGCTTTGTTGGTGTTCACCACCTGCTTGAGGTGCGGATTGACCTCGCTGATCACTGTGAAAGGGTGCTCGGCGTAATAATCGGCGTACAGTTTTTTCAAGTCCTCCACGCTCAGGTCGAACTCGGTGTAGGTGGTGGCAAAAATGCCCCGGGTAAAATCGCCGCGCAGGGGAATGAAGTTCAGGTCATGGGCCAAATTGGCTTGCAATTGACCCAGGCTGCGCATGATTTCCGCGAGATGCTGGTGATTAAAAGCCTTGTAAACCGACAAATTATTGGCTCGCCAACTGAAATGGGTATTCGAACTGGGCGCTTGACCCGCTCCCGTGGAGCCCGTGATGGCGTTTACATGGATTTCGTTTTTCAACAAACCCGCCTGCGCCAAAGGCAGCAAAGCTACTTGAATGGCCGTGGCAAAACAGCCCGGATTGGCGATGCGTTTGCTGTGCCGGATGCGCTCGCGATTGAGCTCTGGCAAACCGTAGACCCAGTTTTCGTCGAGGCGAAAATCGTTGCCCAGGTCGATCACTGCCACGTTTTCAGGGATCGGGTTGTCCTGCAAAAACTGCGGCGATTGGCCGTGCCCCATGCAAAGGAACAGCACATCGACGCTCTTGGGTAATTCTGCGCTGAAACGCAAATTGGTTTCTCCCAACAAGTCGTCGTGGGTGTCCGAGACCAGTTTTCCGGCCTGGCTGGCGCTTTGCACGCCTGCGATTTCCACTTCAGGGTGTCGGATCAGGATGCGCAGCAGTTCGCCCGCCGTGTACCCGCCGCCGCCGATGATGCCTGCCTTGATCATTCGCCTTTTTTTTGGTGAACGCTGTGGAAAATCTTCGTCTGGTTGCCCAGGATTTTCGTAAAGCCCTTCACGTCATCGCCGCTGAAGCCTTTGTTCATTTCGCCGTAGTGACCGAATGTGGAGTTCATCAGGTCGTTTGGCGACTCGATGCCTTGCAACTCGAAGCGGTAAGGCATCAGTTTTACCCATACCTTACCCGTCACGTGCTCCTGGGTATCTTCCAGGAAGGTTTCGATGTTGCGCATCACGGGGTCGAGGAATTGGGCTTCGTGCAGCATCATTCCGTACCAGTTGCCCATTTGCTCGCGCCAGTATTGCTGCCACTTGGTCAGGGTGTGTTTTTCCAGCAGGTGGTGGGCTTTGATGATGAGTAGCGGAGCCCCTGCTTCAAAACCCACCCGGCCCTTGATGCCGATGATGGTATCGCCCACGTGGATGTCGCGTCCCAGGGCGTAGGGCTCGCAGATTTGGCTCAGGGCCATGATGGCCTCGGTGGGATGGGCATACCTTTTGCCTTCCACGCCTTGCAATTCGCCTTTTACAAACTCCAACTCTACTACTTGGCTGTCTTTAGCCGTCAATTGGGTAGGGTAAGCCTCTTCAGGCAAGGCTTGGTGTGAGGTTAGGGTTTCGGCCCCGCCTACGCTGGTGCCCCAAATGCCTTGGTTGATCGAGTATTTGGCTTTTTCCCAATTCCAGTTGAAGCCACCCTTGACCAGATAGTCGATCTCTTCCTGGCGCGAGAGCCGCAGGTCGCGGATGGGGGTGATGACCTCCAAATCTTTGCCCAGTACGTTGAAGGCCAGGTCAAAACGCACTTGGTCGTTGCCTGCGCCAGTGCTGCCATGCGCTACGGCTTTGGCTCCGATTTTTTCGGCAAAACGGGCGGTTTCGATGGCCTGAAACATGCGTTCGGCGCTCACCGAAAGGGGATAAGTATTGTTGCGCAGTACATTGCCAAATACCATGTAGCGGATGCACTGGTCGTAGTAATCTTTGAGCGCGTTGGCTACCTGAAAGCTTTTGGCACCCAGGGCCAGGGCCCTTTCTTCCATTTTCTGGAGTTGTTCGGCGCTGAACCCACCCGTATCAACGGTAAGGGCATGTACTTCGTAGCCTTTTTCCTGGGTCAGGTAAAGGATGCAAAAGGAGGTGTCCAGCCCACCACTGTAGGCCAGCACAACTTTGTTAGACATGGGTGCTGATGATTAGGTCGGATAAATCGTGTTTCATTTGCTCCATTTCGTTTTTGGAGGGGGCCAACATGGCGGTGCAGAGGCACATGCGGCGCTCGTTGCGCTCCAGGATATCGAAATTGGGGCAAGATTGGCAGCCTTTCCAGAAGGCCTCGTCTTGGGTTAGCTCCGAAAAAGTCACGGGTTCGTAGCCCAGGGCCGAGTTGATTTTCATCACCGCCAAGCTGGTGGTGATGCCAAAAATGCGGGCGTCCGGGTACTTGTTGCGCGAGAGCTCGAAGATGGCTTGTTTGATGCGGGTCGCCAGGCCAAAACGGCGGTAATCGGGCGAAACGATCAAGCCAGAGTTGGCCACGTATTGGCCGTGGCTCCAGGTTTCGATGTAGCAAAAACCCGCCAGGTTTTCGCCTTCGAGGGCGATCACGGCATTGCCCTGGTCGATTTTTTTCTCAATGTATTCCGGTTTGCGTTCGGCGATGCCGGTGCCGCGGGCTTTGGCCGATTCGCGCATCATGTCGCAAATGGCTTGGGCGTACTTTTTGTGTTCAGGTTGAGCAAGGCCAACGTTGAATTCCATCGTGGGTAAAAAGGCTATTCAGGCAAGCGCCTGATTTGGGTGAATGAAACAAAAGTCACACGCCAAAATCGGCACGCCGGATTGAAGGTCCGGACTTTTTTAGGTCTGCGAAAGGCAAACTAATCTTGTGAATTTGGTATTTGGCAGGAAAAAACCTACCCCAAGTGGGTGGAAAGAAAATAGAGCGCCCCTACGGGCGACGGAAGAATCGGCGACGGCAAGGTCTCCATTGTGGAGTGGGTATATGTACGATTCTGTTTTTCATAAGTGGACACAAAGTTACTGGCTTGTAGCTTGGTATGCAAGGGATAGCGTACATTTTTTAGCATAATTTGAACCCTAACTACGGCTTCCAAGGTGGCTTTGTATGGATTTAGACGCAAAATGTGCTACGCAGGTACCAAAAATGAGGACGGTTTTTGTAAAAAGTTCGGTTCTCTGGCAAATCATGTGTCCCTGATTCAACTTCTGGATAGATGCAGGATGGAATGGGGGTAGCCCTTTGTCCCCCGACTAAAGATCGGGGGTTTCACGATGCAGGATGTGTTGATGGTTCCATTTTGAAAATTTGGTGAGATGGGAAGCAAAAATTCAAATCACGGCAAGCTGAAATAAGTCAGTTCAATTATCTGAATTTCAATTAAATGCAAAAAATCACATCCTGCATCGTGTAACCCTGGACTTCAGTCCGGGGACAAAATGCCCTCCCCTAATCACATCACGCATCTATCCGGCTTTGCATCATATGAAGACTAGTGGTCTATATGAGATGGGGCAAAGGCATTACCACATGTACCCGCGTTGAGAAATTTTGACCTCCCACACTAATTGTCAAAGAACCAAAAGCACCTGCTTTATCCTGGTGATTGATCGACAGGCTTCGTGTTTCAAAGTAAAATAACGCAGCGCTTATTTTACTTTAGGGCCTGAAAGTAAAATAACGAGATTTTTATTTTACTTTTAAGCCTTGAAAGTAAAATAAAAGACAAGCATGATACATTTAGAAACTTTTGAAGCTGGTAGGTACGAGAAACATTACACAGGTTATACCTATTTTTTGCCATCTTTGATCAACCAACAATGGACTTGGGAGGACGAAACGCTCAATCTGTTGTTGGAAAAAGCTGCTATGAAATTGGGGGAATTAAACGCTTATGCCCGATTTGTCCCCAACATCGATTTGTTTATTCAATTGCACGTTACCAAGGAAGCGGTGGTATCGAGCCGAATTGAAGGTACCCAAACCCAAATTGATGAGGCGTTGTTGGACGAGGAGGAAATCATGCCTGAACGGCGAAACGACTGGACAGAAGTCAACAACTACATCCGAGCCCTCAACCAGGCTATTGAGGAGCTCCAACAATTACCGATTTCTTCAAGATTACTCAAAAAGACGCATAAAACCTTGTTGAGCAATGTCCGAGGCGAACATAAATTGCCCGGAGAATTTCGCAATAGCCAAAACTGGATTGGAGGTGGCTCTCTTTTGGATGCGGTTTTTATTCCTCCCAGCCCTGACCACGTTCAAGAACTGATGAGTGACCTTGAAAAATTCCTGCACAATGATGACATTCGAGTACCGGCTTTGATCAAAATTGGCATTGCCCATTATCAATTCGAAACCATCCACCCGTTTTTGGATGGCAACGGTCGCATTGGGCGTTTATTGATTGCTTTATTTTTGGTAGATCAGCAAATCCTCCCCCAACCACTGCTTTATCTTTCTGTCTTTTTTGAAAAAAACAAAGGCTTGTACTACGATAACCTGACTTTTGTACGCACCAAAAATGATATGCTGCAATGGCTCAAATACTTTTTGGTAGGTGTGGCAGATACGGCTGAAAAAACTACGCAAACCCTTTCCACTATTCTGGCATTGAAAGCCCGCTTAGAACATGAGATACTTACGACCTTTGAACGGAAAGCTAAAAATGCCAATTTGTTGCTGCAACACTTATTTAAAAAACCAGTTATTCGAATAATTGAAGTCCAAAAACTCTTAGCCATTAGTTTTAAGACGGCCAATGATCTGGTCAATGACTTTATTAAAGCAGGAATACTTAAAAAAATGAAGCAGCAGGAGCGAAATCGAATCTTTGTTTTTGAGGAGTATTTGAACTTATTCTGACGCCCTTGGAATAAGTGCTACTGGATCGGCGGCCACACAATAATATCCACCCTGCGGTTTTTTTGCCGCCCTTCCCAGGTATTGTTGTCAAAAAGGGGATTGAGCTGGCCAAAATCGTGTACGCTCATCATTTCGGATCGCAGGCCTTTGTCCATCAAAACCTGGATGCTGTTTTGGCTGCGCATTTGCGAAAGCCATTGGTTGTATTGCAAGCCGCCAATGTTGTCGGTATGGCCATGAATGCTGATTTCGTGGGAATCGACCTCTGGGATTTCGTCCAAAAACTTGTACAAGTTGTCGATCTGTTCCTGGTCGATGTAATGCGAGCCGCCGCCAAAGTAAATGCTGAATATCTTGTAAGCAGGCTTTTTTTCGTCCTGTTGGGCGAAAATGACCTGGCTGATGCCCAGGAAGAGCAAAAGAGTGAGCATTCTTTTCATAGCGGCGCTGGGTTTGGGTATAAAGATAAGTAACACAGCTTGCTATGAAATGGTTGAGGGGGTAAAATTGTATTCGCTTACCCGCCTTTTTCTTCATTTTTCTTCAAATTGTATAAATCGCTTGGCTCAATTGGGTGGCTTTAGGATTAGCCTTAGAATAAAGCATGGTTTTTGAAATCTTTTTTGTTGCTTTGTCTCAACAAACCGAGTGCCAATCCTGATACAAATGAGCAATCACAACATCAGAATGATGGAATATGGCCGCACCAGAAGAAATTTGGTTCTTTCGCATCACGCACCTACAAAATATGCCGCACATTTTGCAGCATGGCTTATGTCCGATTGTTTCTGGAGTGACCGATCCAAATTTCGTTCCCATAGGTGATGTAACGCTGATCGCTGCGCGCAAAGAACTAGAGGTGCCGATTCCTCCGGGAGGTGTTTTTTCTGAATATGTGCCCTTTTACTTGGGTTCACGGGGCCCCATGTTATATCAGATATGGAAAGGTTACGATGGAGTGTCACAAGTCATTCAATCCAACATTGTTTACATCGCGGTTTCGTTGGCAAGTATCCAGGATCAAAATCTACCCTTTGTGTTCACCGACGGTCATGCACGTGCAAAAGTGACGCGATTCTACAATGATCCTGCTGATTTTGCGCACCTTGATTGGGAAGCCATCCGAACCAACAGTTGGGCAAATACCGAAGACGATCCTGACCGCAAGCGAAGAAAACAAGCAGAATTATTGGTAAAGGGGACGGTAAATCCTAACTGTTTCGGATTTTTGCTTACTTTTGATTACGAAATCAAAGAAAAAGTGCTGAAAATGGTATCCACTCAAGGACTTTCCACCCAGGTTCGGGCAAAACCAGATTTCTATTATTGAGATGATATACTTTGAAAAAGGCAACTTACTGAAAGCCGATGTAGAAGCATTGGTCAATACCGTTAATACCGTAGGTGTAATGGGTAAGGGCATTGCTTTGCAGTTCAAGGAGACTTTTCCAGATAATTATAAACTGTACCAAGCTGCTGTAAAACGGGGAGAAGTACGGGTCGGAACCATGTTTATCGTACCGCTCCAGCGTATGGACGGATTAAAATACATCATCAATTTCCCAACCAAAGAACACTGGCGCAGCCCTTCGCGCCTGTCCTATATTGAGGATGGCTTAAAAGACTTGCGTCAGGTTATTCTTGACAAAAAGATACAGTCGATTGCCTTGCCGCCCTTGGGCTGTGGCAATGGTGGTTTGAATTGGGAAGATGTAAAACCAATGATCCAGGCTGCTTTGGGTGATTTACCACTCAGCGTAGTGGTGTACGAACCTGATGCGACTATTGCGGCCATATTGCAAAAGGAAAACGAAAAAACAACGGCCAAACTTACCCCTCCCCGTGCAATGCTCTTGCACTTATTGTATCAGTACCGAGCATTGGGAGAAGAAGCTTGTGAGTTTGCTGCCGAAAAACTAGCCTACTTTTTGCAGCGTTTTGGAGAGTCTCAGCTCCGATTGGACTTTGCTAAACACATTTATGGTCCTTATTCTGGTAAAGTTCGGCACGTTTTATACGCATTGAATGGGGTTTATGTCCGTGGTTTTGAGCAAAAAGACATTCGCCCTTTTGATGAGTTTGAACTAGTCAGTGAAAAACGGACCGAGATCAATGCGTTTTTGGAAGATCATTTGAGCCCAAGCGAAAAAAAACGCCTTTCTCAGGTATCAGCTTTGATTGAGGGGTTTCAGTCACCCTATGCTTTAGAACTATTGGCTTCGGTGGATTACATACTGGCAACAAATCCAGAGGCCAATACCGAGCAAGTGAGTCAATCCATCGCTGGGTGGTCACACCGTAAATCTAAGATGTTCCAAGCATGGCAGATAACCATTGCAATGGAGCATCTGAAAGGATTCGAGGGTTTATATGCTCAAGAAGCGGTACACTGAGACTTAGACTAACTCACCTTCTGGACCTGCTTTTTGATTCGAAACCTTCGACTGTTTTTACTGAAAACTAATTGCTCACCGCCGCCGCCGCTTCCAATCTTCCAACAAGTTCACATCCTGCTCGTTTTTCAACAAACTGTGCAAATGTGGCGGCAATTGCTCCTTCAAATCCACCTCGGCCAGGGCTTCGGCGGGCAATTGGTCGAAGAGAAGCAGGCTGATCCAGTCCAACAATTCACTTGTGGAGGGTTTTTTCTTCAAGCCCGTGATGTCGCGCAGTTGGTAAAAAACCTGCAAGGCATTGTTCAACAATTCTTGTCGGATATCAGGATAATGCACCCCGATGATGTCACGCATGGTGTCTTTGTCGGGGAAGCGGATGTAATGGAACAAGCAACGCCGCAAGAAAGCATCGGGCAGTTCTTTTTCGTTATTGGAGGTGATGATCACAATGGGGCGCTGTACGGCCTTGATCGTTTCCTGCAACTCGTACACATAAAACTCCATGCGGTCGAGTTCCAGCAGCAGGTCATTGGGGAATTCAATGTCAGCCTTGTCGATTTCGTCGATCAACAGCACCACCCGTTCCTCGGCTTGAAAAGCCTCCCAAAGCTTGCCTTTTTTGATGTAGCGGCGAATGTCGTCCACCCCGTCTTTGCCCAATTGCGAGTCGCGCAGGCGCGAAACCGCATCATATTCATACAAGCCCTGCTGGGCCAGGGTAGTGGATTTGATGTGCCAGGTCAGCAGTTTTTTGCCCATCGCACGGGCAATTTCTTGGGCCAGCAGGGTTTTGCCCGTACCCGGCTCGCCCTTGACCAACAAGGGGCGCTGCAAGTGGATGGCAGCATTGACCGCTACCTGCAATTCGCTCGTAGCTACATAGTTTTCGGTTCCTTTGAACATGCGGAGTATTTACGAAGACCTAAAAATGCAGAAAAAACAGCCGTTTTCAGCTACTTGGAAGAAAAAGGTGGGTAAAAAGTTCAAAAAAATCAAAATGATAGTAAACCTATTATAAAAGATGGTGTTGGTATCATTGAATTACAAACACATCAAGTCATGTTGAGGCTTTTGCTATTCATCATTGGGTTCAGTTGGGGAACCTCGGTCTTGTGGGCCGGGCCTGCCGCTGCGGTACAAACGCAGCAAGGGCAGGAACAACTGTACAACTTGATGGACAGCGAAGCTCAAATCCACAGTTCCTTAGGAGAAAACACCCCCAGTGAAAACCCTTATCGCTGCCGCTCTTCTAATCGCAACCTTCGCCGCAGCAGCAATTTTACTTCCTTTTTACAAAAAAATTGGGTAGAAGCCAACTACAAACCAGCAGATTTGCTGCAATTGGGCGAATACCATGCTCGTGTCTTGTTTTTAGGAAAATCAATTCCGGTATTTTTTCCGGCCCTTCATCCGGTGGCCAAGGCAATCCATCGCTATCATTTGTTCTGAAGGCTGTCTCTCTCAACCAAGCTGTCGTTCCTTTTTCACATTCACCGCTGTTTTATTCACTTTTATCTTCAACTGGTAGATGGAGTCAAGGGCTTGGATTTTTCCCAAGCTTAACCATCTTTTAATCTCATTACCATGAAACTTGCACGTTTGGCATTGGCAACAATGTTATTCGGGGCCGTACTTATGCCCTTTTCCTGCTCGCTCAAGTCCAATCAAAGCGCCAGCACTGAACAAAAAGCACCAGCGATTCCTGTAATGACGCTGACTCTGCAAGACACGATTTTGAAGCGTGATTATGTTGCCGCGATCAAATCGGTGCGCAATGTTGAAATTCGCTCGCACCTGCGTGGATTTTTAGAAGAAATTTACATTGACGAAGGCCGTCCGGTTCGCAAAGGCCAACTCTTGTTTCGCATCAACGACCAAGAGCTGAGAGCGGAATTAGCCAAAGCACGCGCCGCAGTGGGCAGTGCAGAAGCCGAAGCCCAAAGTATTGCAATGGAAGTAACCCGGGTAGAAACCTTGGTAGAAAAGAAGGTAGTATCCGAAGCAGAATTGCAACTGGCCAAGGCCAAACTGAACGTAGCGCAGGCCAAGGTACAAGAAGCCCGCTCTTCCGCTGACCACATCGCCATCCGCCTGGAATATACCCGTATCCGCGCACCTTTTGATGGCATGGTGGACCGCATTCCACTCAAGGTAGGCAGCTTGATCGAAGAAGGAACCCTGCTGACCACCATTTCTGATTTGGAAAAAATGTACACCTATTTCGAGGTGTCTGAAAACGAATACCTGGCTATTTCAAAAGCTGCTCGCTCAGACGAAAATTCGGCGGGGGCTCCTGTTGAATTGGTGCTTTCAGATGGTACCCCATATCCTTTCCAGGGAAAAATCGAAATCATGACTGGTGAATTTGGTGCCAGTACGGGTTCGATCGCGTTCCGAGCCCTGTTTCCAAATCCACAGCGCTTGCTCAAGCACGGCGCTACTGGCAAAATCCTGATCACCAAAAAACAGGACGATGTACTGATGGTGCCCCAAAAAGCGGTGTTCGAGGTACAGGACAAGAGCTTCGTGTATGTCATCAACCGGGAAAACAAGGCTCAAATCCGCTCATTTACCCCCAAAATGCGCCTGGCTGACTTCTACTTGGTCGAAGATGGCCTGATCGCAGGCGAGCGAGTAGCAGCCGAAGGCGTGCAGTACTTGCAGGATGGGGTGAAAGTTGAGATTCAGAATCCTTGAATGCCATTCCAAAAATTCCATCGTAACCATTTGACAAGGTAAATTTTCAATCCATGTTCGAGACGTTCATTCGTCGGCCTATCCTCTCATTGGTCATTTCGCTCATCCTGACTTTGTTGGGGGTGCTGGCCTTGCTGACCTTGCCGATTACTCAATTTCCCGACATCGTACCGCCATCGGTATCGGTAGTCGCAAAATATACGGGTGCCAACGCCGAAGTTTGTGCCAAGGCCGTAGCCACTCCCCTGGAGCGCGCCATCAACGGGGTACCTGGCATGACTTACATGACTTCGGTATGCAGCAACAACGGCGTGACGCTGATCCAGGTCTATTTTAAGGTAGGCACCGACCCCGACCTCGCTGCGGTAAACGTTCAAAACCGCGTAGTGACCGTTTTGGACGAAATGCCCGAAGAAGTGATCAAAGCCGGGGTAACCACTGAAAAGGAGGTGAACTCTATGCTTTTGTTCCTCAACCTCATGAGCAGCGACACTGCTGCCGGGGAGCAATTCGTGTACAACTTTGCCGACATCAACATCCTGCCCGAACTCAAGCGCATCGACGGGGTAGGTTTTGCTGAAATCATGGGGGCCAAGGAATACGCCATGCGCGTGTGGCTCAAGCCCGACCGCATGAAGGCTTACAACCTGAGCACCGACGAAGTGATCACTACCCTGCGCAAGCAAAATGTAGAAGCCGCACCAGGCAAAACAGGCGAAAGTTCGGATAAAAAAGCCCAGATCTTGCAGTACGTTTTGCGCTACACGGGCAAATTCACCACGCCCGAAGAATATGGCAACATCGTCTTGCGGGCCAATGAAGATGGTTCCATTCTGCGCTTGCGCGACGTGGCCGACATTGAGTTTGGTGCCCAAACATACAGCATGGTGTCCAAGACCGATGGCCGCCCTTCGGCTTCGATCATGATCAAACAGCGCCCAGGCTCGAATGCCCGCGAGGTGATCCAAAACATCAAGGACAAGATGGGTTACTTGCAGGAAACGACTTTCCCGCCAGGCATGAGCTTCAACTTTGCTTACGACGTTTCGCGCTTCCTCGATGCCTCGATCAAGCAGGTATTGAAGACCCTTTTGGAAGCCTTTTTGCTGGTGTTTTTGGTAGTATTCATCTTTTTGCAGGATTTTCGGTCCACCCTGATTCCTGCTTTA
The DNA here is from genome assembly GCA_013299105.1 of Chitinophagales bacterium. Lineage (GTDB taxonomy): Bacteria > Bacteroidota > Bacteroidia > Chitinophagales > Saprospiraceae > Haliscomenobacter. Next base: position 54,401 of record JAAFJY010000006.1, read on the forward strand.
GCCGTTCCGGTGGCCTTGATCAGTTCCTTGTTCTTCATGCAAATGCTGGGTTTTTCGATCAACCTGCTCACCTTGTTTGCCTTGGTGTTGGCCATCGGGATTGTGGTCGATAATGCCATTGTGGTGGTCGAAGCCGTGCATACCAAAATGCACGAGAAACACCTCAGCGCCATGGACGCCACCATCGAGTCGATGCGCGAAATCAGTGGGGCCATTGTGGCCATTACCCTGGTGATGTCGGCGGTGTTTGTGCCCGTAGCTTTCATGAGTGGTCCAGTGGGCATTTTTTACCGCCAGTTTTCCTTGACTTTGGCCATTTCCATCGTCATTTCGGGGATCAATGCGGTGACGCTGACCCCAGCTTTGTGCGCACTAATGCTCAAACCGCCACATGAAGGGGCGAAAAAAGATTGGCTGGCCCGTTTCTTTGGCGGCTTCAACCGGGGCTACAACGCCACCGAAAATGGCTATAAGGGCCTGATTACCCGAATCGCAGGCCGTAGGGTTTTGACCTTGGGCATGTTGGTAGCCTTTTTCTTGCTGACCTGGGGTTCTGGGGCCATTTTGCCAGCTGGTTTCATCCCCACCGAGGACCAAAGTATGGTGTATGTAAACGTGAACACCCCTCCAGGCGCTACCCTGGAGCGCACCGAAGCGGTGATGGACCAAATCCAGCAGGCCACTTCCAAGGTCGCGGGCGTCAACAACGTTTCGACCCTGGCGGGCTACAGCCTCGTGAGCGAATCGGCTGGTGCATCTTACGGCATGGGCATGATCAACCTCAAAGACTGGTCCGAGCGCGAAGACGATGTGAATGGTTTGATGGAAAAATTCACCAAAGCCACCGAGCACATCAAAGATGCCACGATCCAGTTCATCCCGCCGCCCACCGTACCTGGCTTTGGCAACGCCAGTGGTTTTGAATTGCGTTTGCTGGACAAAACAGGCAAAGGCGATCTGCAACAAACCAACCGGGTAACCCAGGACTTCCTGGCAGCCCTGAACCAAAGACCGGAAATCGGTGGTGCATTTACCAACTTTGAGCCCAATTTCCCGCAGTACCTCATCCATGTGGACCAAGACATGGCGGCCAAAAAGCATGTACAGATCGAACCCGCTATGGATGCCCTGCAAACCATGATCGGCAGCTATTATGCCACCAACTTCATTCGTTTTGGGCAAATGTACAAGGTAATGGTGCAAGCAGCACCCGAATACCGCACCAAACCAGAAGACCTGGCTACCCTCTACATCAAAAACAGCCTGGGCGAAATGGTGCCATACAGCACCTTCACCCGCCTGGAAAGGGTGTATGGTCCCGAGCAATTGACCCGCTACAACATGTACGTTTCCGCCCTAGTGAACGGCGATGCCAAGCCAGGATTCAGTTCCGGGGATGCCATCAACGCAGCTGAGGCGGTGGCCAAAGAGAAACTGCCTAGCGGCTATGCCTACGAGTGGTCGGGCATGACCCGTGAACAGATCTTGTCGGGCAACCAGGCCATGTACATTTTCTTGCTTTGTGTGGTATTTGTCTATCTCATTTTGGCGGCGCAGTACGAGAGTTTCTTGCTGCCTTTGTCGGTGATTTTGTCTTTGCCAACGGGTATTTTCGGCTCCTTTTTGGCGCTCAAGTTGGCGGGGTTGGAAAACAACATTTATGCTCAAGTAGCCTTGGTGATGCTGATTGGTTTGCTGGGGAAAAACGCCATCTTGATCGTGGAGTTTGCCGCCCAACGCCAACGAGAAGGGGCGACCGCCTTACGGGCTGCCATCGAAGGCGCGGTATCGCGTTTGCGACCGATTTTGATGACCTCCTTTGCTTTTGTAGCGGGCTTGATTCCACTGGCTATTGCCACCGGAGCAGGCGCTTTGGGCAACCGTTCGATTGGTTATGCGGCCTTGGGTGGGATGCTGACTGGCACCATTTTTGGCTGTATCATTATCCCTGGCCTGTACGTCTTGTTTTCACGCAACAAAAAAGTCGAGACACCTGCTACTCCTGTTCCTGAACCTCAAAAAGAAGAGGTGGAGGAAGAGGAGGAAATGTTGGTGTAGTTGAGTTGTAAGATTGAAAAGTTGAAGGGTTGAAGAGAAATCAGCACTTCGACTTTTCAACCCTTTGACTTGGCATCTAACTTGTATGAGTACTTTTTACAAATTTAACCCAATGCGTAGCATTCAGTACCTTATATATATATGTGCTTTGAGCGGGCTTTTTGCCTGCCAGGGCCTCAAGCCACTGGCAGTGCAGCCCCTGCAAGCCCCTCCAGCGCGGTACAGCCCCCAAGACACGGTGGCTACCCAGCCCATGAGCTGGCGCAGTTTGTTTACCGATCCGCAGTTGGTGGCTTTGATCGACTCGGCCCTGGCCAACAACCTGGACCGAAAAATTGCAATGGCCAATATCCGACAATCGGAAGCAGAACTGGTGCGGGCTCGTTTACAAATGGCCCCACAGGTACAAGCCATGATCGCTGGAGGTGTCGATCGTTTTGGTGATTACACTATGAATGGGATCGGTAATTTCGACCTCAATCGCTCAGAAAATGTGCCTTCTGACCGCCGGGTGCCCAATCCAGTGACCGATCTTTTCGTGGGTTTTCGGGCCAGTTGGGAAATCGACGTATGGGGCCGCCTCAAGGCCCAGCGGGTGGCCGCTGCCGAGCGTATTTTGAGTTCGCTGGAAGGCGAGCGCTGGCTGAGTACCAATATTGTGGCCTCGGTGGCCGCTGCCTACTTTGAGTTGCTGGCCCTGGACGCAGAAGTGGCAGTGGCCAGGGAAAACCTGGTTTTGCAGGAAAGGGCTTTTGAAATCATTTCAGCCCAAAAAGAAGCTGGCCGGGCTACGGAACTAGCGGTGCAACAGTTCCAGGCACAAATTTTCAATACCCGGGCTTTGACTTACCTTTTGCAGCAGCGCATTGTCATTGCCGAAAATGCCCTGCGCTTGTTGTTGGGGCGTTACAACGGCACCATTCCACGCGGCAATGCCTTGATGGACCAAAACTTGCCTGCACGCCTGCAAGTGGGATTGCCCAGCCAGCTGTTGCTCAATCGCCCGGATGTACGCCAAGCCGAGCGCAGCCTCGAAGCAGCCAAAGCCGACCTGACTGCTGCCCGTGCGGCCATGTTGCCCAATTTCACCCTGACACCTTATGCAGGTTTACAAGCTTTTCGGCCTTCGGTCTTGTTCTTGCCCCAGTCGGCGGCTTTGGGCTTGTTGGGGGGCGTAGCGGCTCCGGTTTTCAATCGCCGGGGGCTCATGGCCGAGCGCAGCAGTCGGGTAGCCATGCAAGATGCCGCCTGGTTGCGTTATCAACAAAGCCTGGTAACCGCCTATACCGAGGTACAAAACGAACTGCAACAGTACCAAAACCTGCAAGCGGCTTACCCCCAAAAAGCTGCCGAAACCGCCGCCCTAAACCGTGCAGTGGAAGTATCAAATGACTTGTACGTGGCGGGTTATGCCAATTACCTGGAGGTAATCACCGCCCAACGCGGGGCTATTGATGCGGCCATTGCCTTGCAAGAATTGCGCAAAAACCAGTTCCTTAACCTGATTAACCTGTATCGGGCCTTGGGGGGCGGATAGGATTAAAAGATTCATGTAAAAAACGGCTTGAGCGGATGACCTGGATGGGGTGCGCTCAAGCCGTTTTGTTTTTGGGCAAAATCAGCCCTGCTTCATCTCATTCAACTGCCTCACCAAAAGGTACAACCTGGTGTTCGGATTCTGCTTGGAATAGCGATGGTCTTCATAGCTTTGGTCCAGTTTTTCGGCACTTTCGATGGCTTGTTTTTCGTCGCCAAACTTTTGTAAAAGCTCGTACATATCAGTACGATTTTTGGCGTATTGAAAAGGTTTGCCCATTTTCTGGCTCAACCATGATTCAATTCTAGGTTTGAAATCCACCCTGTTCATTGGAGCGTTGACATACTCAAAATGAAGGAGGTACCAGAGCTCAAATGCTTCATTCGACCACGCACAGTTGATTTTGCGCTTTTGCTGCTCCCCTTTGTTGATGGCATTGTCAAAATGCTCATCCGGGAAGTTATCCTTGTCAAATACCGCCCAAGTGTGGTCAAATTTTGGGATGCGCATGTCTTTTTCTAAACGCTCCCTGATTTTTTGGGTTTCTTCGATCAAGGTAATGGTGTTCTTACCTTCTCCCATGATGAAAATGCAGCCCAAAACCCCACGCGGCAACTTACTTTTCAAGGCTTCAAAATAAGCGGGCTCGGTTTTTTCGCCTTCACAAACGATCAGGTAATACTCGCGTTGGGGTATTTTACCTATTTCACGTTTTTTCTCAGCTCGCTTGAAGCGCTTTAATTGGGCATTGTCGATCTTTGCTTTTCGAGCCATTGTTCAGATAGTTTACCAAAATCTCCAAAATAGGGTATGGCTCCGTAGCGCCCATTGAGGTAATCTTTTTCAAAAGAGCGATCTTTTCTCACCTTTTTGTCGCCCAATTCCTTGTAGGCAACCAGTGAGTACAAATCCGATGCCCCCACTTGATTTTTTTCTACAAAATAAATCTGGTCCCGGCGCAAATTGCAAATGCTCAAGATATTGGTGTCGTGCACGGCAAAAATCAATTGTGCCCCTTGGGTGTTGATCTCCTTGTTTTGGAAAAGCTTGACGATGGATAACGTTAAAAGCGGGTGTAGTTTCGCGTCGAGTTCGTCGATTACCAAAACGCCACCTATTTTTAGTGTATAAAAAATTGGACCTGACAAATCGATTAACTTATTGGTTCCTGAACTTTCCTGGGCTTTTGCATCGAACTCAACTTTTCTGATCAGCCGTTGATTTTCATCTAAAACCTTGTGCTCGGTTCGTAGACTGACAACTGTTTTTCCATCCATCTCGGTAATGAGCTGTTTCATTTTTTCATCTTGCTGATCAACCGGAAATTCATTGGCATTGACCACCATTTTGTCGATTCTTATGCCATCGAAACCTAAATCGGCATCTCGAAAAAAATCATTCAATAGCTTATAGGATTGAGTGTCTTCGAGCATCTGGAAAGTGATCGATTGGTAATTATCGTGAACTAATCCAGATATCACGTTGAATCGAATAAACCAGCGCATGATGCTTTTTGCGATGCGCCCATTGAACTGATCCACTACACTCAGAAAAAGTGCATTACCCCTGGTTTTTTCTTCCAAATCTTTGCCTTCTGGAAAATGGCGTTTTACCTCAATCTCATCTTTGATTCTCAAAAAAAGCGCTTTTTCGGCTTTTTTCCCTTCCGCAGCAAACAACCATTCGGCATGGATCAAGTGGTTATCGGCCTCAAAGCCATAACGATATTTAATTCCTTCTTGCAAAAAAACGACTTCGTATAAAGTAGGTTCCTGGACAGTCTGGGGACTCAATAAAAAAGGCTCATAAGGAATTTCACTCACCGACTGGCGATTAAAACTTTCCAAAATGATACTTTTCATGACCCCCAAGCCACGTAGTAAATTTGATTTACCAGAAGCATTGGCCCCATAAAGCACCGCTGTGGAGAGCACAACATGTTGGTCTCGTTGAATCACGTTTTCGGGAAAATCCGAGATGGAAGCGGGCTCCATACTCAAAGTTTTCCGCTCCGCTATGGACCTGAAATTGCCGATACTGAATTCAAAAAGCATGTTTTGTGAGAATTTTTCTCAAAAATAGCCATAATTATCTATAAATTTCTATTTTTTTGAGAAAAATTCTCATTTTATGCAAATTTAATGGTGTTTATTTACTAGCCCATTAGAATCCAGCGCCTCAATACCAAAAAAGGGTTAAAGCCCATACCGTGCCTTAACCCTTTTGTCTCTTCTTGTTTTTCTCATTACGGACTCACCAAGTGAACCCCAATGTTGAAATACAATGGATTGCCCAAGTTGGCGAGCTTGGCATAGCGCTGGTCGCCAAAAAAGCCCCGGAAGAAATCTTTTCCATTCTGCACCCGATCCACATCAAAGCGCCAGTTGTAACGCCAGCCAGCTTGTGCGCTCAGCCACACAAAACCGCTCAATTGGCGCTGGTATTCCACCCTGGCACGGGCTTCGCCACGGCGCAGCTCATAGTCATTGTTGGCATTTGACAAGGAATTGAGGCGGTAAGTCTGGCCTTCCAACTCATATCCTGCCAACAAAAGATTGCGGGCATTAAAGGTACGCCGCACATGTGCACGGGCAGGAAACAACATTTCCACCCCCCACTTGCGGCTGGGGGCGGTCCAGTTGTACATCACCACCGGGAAGTAATTCAACTCGCCCACGCGGTAGGTACGCGCCACCCCAAAACCCCACTGTTTGCGGTCGTTGGGACGCTTACCCCAAACCAAGGCACCAGACCAGCGGGTGTATTGCAAGGATTGAAAATTGCTGAAGCTAAAGTCGCCATTCAAATCCAAAGCACCTTGAAAAAGCAGGAATTGCGTTTCGTTGAGCGGCTTGTACACCGTGGTGTTCAAGCCCAAGGTCTTCAATCCGTTTTCCTGGAGGCGATCGAGCATGCGCGAGCCTCCTTCGCGGATAGGGGCCTCATTGCTGCGGTATTGGATGTCCCAATAATTGGCTCCGAGTTGCCACACCAAGCTGTTTTTGGAAATGACTGGAATATTGGCCCCAAAACGAAAGCCCCCCGTGTAACCGAAAGTCCCACTTTCGGCAGCGCTCCAGTTTTCGTCGCCTGCAAAACTGCCCATGCCGCTGAACTGTGCGCTGTAAGGCATTTGCATGTCCCAGCCAATTGAAATCAAACGCTGCGGGCTCAAATCCAAGATTTTGGGGTTGGCGAAGCGTTTTGCGCTGCCATCCGCAAATCCAGCATTTTCGTATTGGCTGTAATCCTCTTCTTCCGTGGCGGTAGAATCGGGTTTTTGTGCATACATCGCTGTACAAACCAGGCAAAAAACTACCCAGCTTATCGTCCATTTGCGCATCATGTCTTATTTACTTTTGAGCTCCAGCCGTTTCCACACATCGGTGCGCCCCAGGGCTTTCACGCCGATATAGCCCCTGATTTCCAGGGTGTTGTCGTTTTTCATTTTAATGGAGCAGCTGTAAGTACTGCCATTTTCTGGATCGTAAATGGTGCCATCGGCCCACTCGTCGCCTTTGAAAACAAAGTCTTTTAACATGCGGTAGCCTTTGAGTGGGGTACTGCGCAAGGATTCGTCTGGGTTGTTTTTGTCCACTTTGGGGGCATTGGTTTCCGGGTCATTGGGCTCGCGTAACCACACGATTTTGCCAAAATATTTGGAGCCAATTTTCTCGACTTTTACCCTGGCTTTGCCGTTGCTGGGTTCCCAAATGCCGATGATTTTGTCTGCGCCGTCTTGGGCGCTGAGGTTGAGGGCGCAAAATATTGCTGCCAGGAGGCCGAAAACTTTTACCATTTTCATGTTTACAATAAGTATTGGTTAAGGACTGGAAAAAAGCGGTATTGGTCTTACTTCACCACCACTTCAAATTCAAAATTACCCAAGAGTTCCAGCTTACTTTCCTGGTCTTGCTTGAGGTCGAGGTCGCTCACAATCGTGAATTGCTTCTGCCGAAAAAAATCGGCCAGGTTTTTAGGCCCAGTAGGCATTTTCAGCGCCACTTTTTGCTGGCCTGCGGGTACGGGGTTGAGTACGCCGCCCTCCACCATTTCGGTTTGATCCGAGGCAAATTGCAAGGTAATGGCCTTGATCAGGTCAAAATTCAGGGTATCTGAGTTGGTGTTCAGGCTGGCACTTTTCAGGCGAATGGTTTTGAGTTGGTCCAGATCGCTGCCATTTTCAGCTAAAAATGCCTCCAGGGCTACTTCATAGTTGCCTTGTGCGGTGTTGGAACCCTCAAACAAAGGCCCTTCGGCTGCAATGGGCAGGTTTTCGATGCTGAAACTCAGGGTGCGAGATTTGGAGCATCCTGAGAAAAACAGGACACCGCCAAGCAGGATTGATAGTGAAATTTTCATTGATAGTCGCTACGCTTTTGTTGATTCAACCTCGATTTTGTGAAAATGTTCGTTGAAAAAATAAGGCCTCGGAGCCTGTGGCTACATTTGTGCATCCATCATTGGTGGTGCTTATCTATATTCGTAGAGAAAACCTAAGTGACAATGATCCAACTTTTTAATCTCAAAGAAAAATTCGCCCAGTTCCATGAGCATTGGACGCCCAAAATTGCAGGCGAACTGAATGGCCAGTACGTAAAACTGGTCAAAGCCCAAGGCGAACTCATTTGGCACAGCCACGAAGATGAAGACGAGCTTTTCTGGATTCTGAAAGGCACCTTTTACATGGATTTTCGTGACCGCACAGTTACGCTCAATCCTGGCGACATCTTGATTGTGCCCAAGGGCGTAGAACACTTGCCCCGTACCGGAGAAGAAGAAGTGTGGCTGGTTTTGTTTGAACCCAAAGCAACCAAACATACAGGTGAAATTGAGCACGAGCGCACGGTGAAAATGCAGGATTGGGTATAAGGATAAAGGTTGAAAGGAAGAAACTGAAAGGATGTAAAAGCTCCGTTGATTTGGTCCACACCACATAAGTAATCCTGTAATCCTGCAAATTCTGATTTAGACAAAAAAAATCGCGTTGATCATGGGCTATTATTTCGTTCGCGTTCCACTAATATGAGCTAAAATAAGATGGACATCTTTGTTCTTGAGGTTTAGCAAAAAAAAGAACACAAATCCTTTCATCCAGTTGCTTAAACTGGTAGTGCTCTTTTTTCACTAAACCCAAACCTGTCCACCTTATTTTTTTACGCTCCCCTAGTTAGCCTTCGCTTGCTCCAAACGCAGTAAAAAGCGCTCGCGTACTACTTCTTCAATGCGTTTGTTTTGGATTTTGCTCTCTACCCAGGCTTCAATGTCTAGGAAAACAAATGAGCGGCGTTCGTAGAGATCGTCTTTGAGCTCTTTGAGGCTATTGCGAAACTTTAGAAAATGTTTGATTCGCTCGTCAGGCGCTGCTCCTACGAGTTGGCGCAAAAAGGCAACGCTTATCAATTGTAATTTAGAGGGACCACCACTATTTTTGGATGATTCGTCTTTTTTACTGTCTTTTTTCTGCTTCATGATGGCCCGGTGGGCATTGTTCACCATGTATTCAAGTAAGTCGTAATTGCCCAGGTCGTAATGTGCCATGATGAAGAGCAGGTTAGCGTACACTTGCATGTCATCGCGCAGCACTTTACCAGGTTGGTTCAGTATTTTGTTGAGGTATTCTACGGTCATACCAGGTTTGCCCGCGCCGAGGTACATCCAGGCGATTTTGAAATAAAAAATCTGGACTTTGTGGGGATCTAGTTGATGATCGTACTTTTTGATCCGTTTCAAGGTTTTGGGAATGGTCTCGTCCACACCTCGTGAAAAACTCCCTTCCAAAAAGTCGCGGTTGAAGCGGCCCTGGTGCACGAAAAGGAAAGAAAGTATCCTGGAATTGTGATTGATTTTGAGGTAGTTGTCTTTGCGGAAGTGTTCAAATTTTTCAAGATTTACATTGAACACTGGATAATCCCGCTGCAAAAAGGCCATGATCAGCAATTGGTGCATTCCAATCATGTACATGTCCACGTCCATTTCGATCATTTTGGGTTCCGCGTGGTAAAGTTCCACCCATTTTTCGCAGTATTCCTGGCATTTGGCATAATCCAACAAGAGGTAATAGTGCCAGTAATAAACCTGATAGAGGTAAATTTTTTGAAAAAAAGTATTGGCTGCATCATCACTACCTAAAGGAAAATCGGCTTTGAATTCTTTGATGATTTCGTCCCGATCAGCATCGTTCATGGCGTGACCGTGATTGATGAACTTTCGTTGCAACAAAAGCTTATAGTTAGATAACTGGGCAATATTGAGGTTGTTTTCGCCTTGGTTCTTGGCCCCTTTCATGAGTTCTTCCATGCGTTCGGTACTGCTGCGGGTAATGTGGCGAGATTCGATTTTTTTCTCAAACTCCACAATTTCCAATTGCAGCAGGTCATGGTTGATTTTTTCAGCCAGCACCTTGGCCTTGGCCAATAGTTTCAAAGATTGCAAATACAAACCCCGCCCGTAAAGAATGGAGGCATAGTCGATCCATTCACGCACTTGAATTTCCTCATTTTTATGGATTTCCATCAAGCGTAGGCAAGTAAGGATGTGTTGATACAAATGGCGTTTTAGGTTAGAGAGCTGGCTTTTGCCACCATCATCCGAGCCATTGTCGCCATTTTCTTTGCCTTTTTCTATTTCTTTGAATTTACGAACCACGGTGTTTTCGTCGTAAACAGTTTGCTTTTCGAGCAAGTCGAAAAGCTGCATGAACTTGGCATCGTGTTCACCTTGACCCTGAATACGCTTGGTGTAAAGCCGGAAATTGCGCTTTTCCGCTTTACTAAGAGAACGAATCATTTCAAAAAGTTGATCGCCGTGAGAGATGGGCATAACATTGATTTTGACAATACAGCAAATACTGACATGGGCAATACTTGTTGTAAAAAACTGGCATTCAAGCCATTGATATTTTTTTTAGGCGATTTTATTTGGTCATAAAGCAGCGAAAATTCGCGTGCCTGGGCGTTTGGGGATCACATTTGGGGGCAAAATAAGCTATTTTTCCCTTAAAAACAGCGCTATGTTTGTATTGTTCAAAAGCGATAAAGTACTTCAGAAATGGATTACCTAAAATCGTTGAGAGCAACAAATAAGGCAGTGGCAGCGGGGACCTAGAGAGTTTAAACTTCACTACCCAAGCCTTAACCACTTGACTGCAAATTTATGCAGTTTGTTTTTTGTTTGTTGATTTCTTGGACAGCAAATCTGGCAGAGTTGAAAAAGGACTGATAGTTTCCGCAAGTCCGAAGGATTGATCCTTCGGACTTTTGCTTTTTAGGGATTTTTGTCTACGTAACAACCCACAAATAAACCATTCCAATTCGCAACTTCGTTGCTCCAATGTGGCCACGAATCTTTTTTGCCCCGCTTCGCGGGATGGGAACACGGATGAAACGGATTTTCACGGATTGCCAACATGATTTTGACCGTGATTTTGACCATCACGTTGACATTTATTTCAATCCATACTCTGCTTAGGGCCACAGATTAAATAAAGTGGACAAGTTGATAAAGCCTTTTAACCGCTTTGCGGCTTCAAGTTGGGAACACGGATGAAACGGATAAAACTGATTTTCACTGATTTCCAGCATGATTTTGACCATGATTTTGGCTATAACATTGCCACGCAGAGGGCTAAATCAAAAGCCAAAGATGTCCACTTTGTTTCTTTTCTGTTCCTAACGTAAGTTCTGGGTGAAAAATGTTGTTTTTCAAATACTTGCAGTGTCTTGCAGAAGCAAAATGTTGAAAATTCGTCTCAACTTTCTCTCTTCTAGCATCACAACTTACTAATTTTTGTCAACGTATTTCAGGCAAGGACATTAATCATATCGAAAACTTCCACCCCCTACCATATATATACACCCCCTGCTGCCTATATATACAAAACCTGGTGACACATAGACACTGCGTGTGTATATATAGCGCATATATGCGTCCCTATATATACAAAACTGCTGATGGCCATTGTACAATACCATTTTCAGGCCGCTGGTCCTGTGCTGAACGGCTTTTTTACTTTACAAAGGGTAAAAGGGTAAAAGCCCTAAAGGGCAAGGGTCCTGGCTAGGCGAAACCCCACATTGCTGCTGCGATCGTCCGGGGAGCCGTTGTCGCGATCCGCCACCCGGCAATCCTGCGGGTCGTTGAACCACGACCCGCCGCGCAAGACACGGCCGGAGCCTGTTTCCGGGCCGCGTGGATCATTACGGGGGCTTTTTTCGTAGTATTTTTCATCGAACCAATCCCAGCACCATTCGTTGACATTGCTACTCATTTCGTGCAGGCCAAAGCCATTGGGGCTGTCCAGACTGCCTACGGGTACGGTATTTTGGCGGTATTCCCCCACCAAGGAATAGTCTTTTTTTGTTTCCTTAATGGCTCTAAAATTAAGGTTTTGGGAGTTGGCGATGTCCTGGCCATGGCCAAAGCGGGTCTTTTTGCCATTGCCCATGCTGGCCGCGTATTCCCATTCGGCTTCGCTGGGCAAGCGAAAACCAAGGGCTTGCCAATTGCATTGTGCCGGGTTTTGGGTTTGGTAAACGGCCTGTAAGCCTTGTGATGCACTCAACCAATTGCAATAGGCCAGGGCGTCATTCCAGCTCACGTGGAGCACCGGGTGATTGCCCTCGCTGGCGGGCCGGGTGCGCCCGTCCACGCCGCAGCGCCAGGTAACCCCAGGGGTCAATTCCCATTTGCCTTGCTTGGCATCCCAGAGGTAACTGCCGCCTTTTTGCTCGGCATCGGTGGCGTACTTGGTTTTTTCGATGAATTGGGCAAAATCAGCCCAGGTCACTGCGTATTTTGCCAGCATGAAAGGGGCTATTTCTACTTCGTGTACGGGCTTTTCATCCTCATATTGATTGTCTCCAAAAGTATCTCCCATCATAAAAACGCCGCCGGGAATGCGGACCATGTTCATGGCCTGGTCGATGGCAGCGTAGTCGGGAGTGGAGGGGATGATGATGTTGGGTGGAGGGATGACTTCAATGGCTGAGGCGGTGGCTTTTTGCTCTTTTTTCAAATCGCGTAATAATTGTAGCCTTTCCCTGGCTTCGACTACATGTGGGTTTTTGGGGTGTTTGGTGATGAACTTTATATACAGCTCAGGCAGATCCCGCAGGCGACAGTTTTGCCATTCTTGTTCTTCGCGCAGTTGTTCCAGCTTATGGGCGGCTTGTTCGGCCAAGGAGCTGTCAGAAAAGTCAAAAAGGAATTCCTCCAGTGCATCAATGTCCTCCCCAGCTTCGCGGAAGGCTTTTTCGTCGGGTTTTTCTTTTTCGATTTTTTGGAAAAAGAATTGGCCTGAAAAGTGCTGCTCAGTGCCATGCAAAACGGCGGAATACGCGGTTTGTTGGGCGTTCTCGGCCACGCGTTCTTCCACAAACTGGGCCAATTCGGCAAAAGAAAAGGTCTCTTTGTCGGGGTTTTGCAAAAACGTGAGCAGGGCTTTGGCAAAAGGGCTGTTGTCTTGGCGGTAGCCGTCGGCAACTTCTTCGAGCAGGCCGGAGGTGAGCACCCGGCGCGAAGGGCGGGCTTCGTTGCTGTTTTTGTAGTCGCCTTTGCCGCGTTTCACACAAACCGAGCCTGAAAAACAGGTGTCCAAAAATAAGGTGAGGTGATGGACCTGGATGGCGCTGAGGTGATCTCGAAAATTGCCGTGCTGTAGGCAGGTGCTGGCCAAATTGCCAAGTTTTCCATCGTGCGGAATAAAATACCCCAGCTTGGTGCGGGGATTGTAGTGCCCATGCCCGGAGAAATAAACGAGGAGGTTGTCGGCAACTTGGTTTTCGGCTTTGGGGTGGAATTGCTCGGCGATTTCGTCGAGTTTATCCAGGATATTGGCGCGGGTGGCTTCCTGGTCATAAAGTTGGTGGATGTGATCGGTCCTGAAACCGTAGTCTGCTTGCAGGATGGCGACCAGGTCACGGGCGTCTTTACAGGCGTTGTTGAGTTTGCGGATGGCGGGGTCGGCGTACTGGTCGATGCCCACGATCAGCAGGTGGTTGTTGCGGGCGGGGTTGCTGCTCGCGGTCTTGTTGGGGCGGGTGATGAGTCCCTTGTTCTCTTGTTGTTTCGCCATGAAAAACGGGCAATGGGTTGTTTTTGCAAGGATAAGAAAAAATGGTGAGAAATGCAAAAGGAGGGATTTTTGACCTGCGACTTGCGTGGTAATGAAAAAATCCGTATCTTTGCGAGCGATTACTCGCTTTTGTATGACCGAAAAGAAAGAGCAGATTTTACAGGCCGCTTTGCGCCTTTTTGCCCAACAGGGTTACGATGCCACGCCAACCAGCCAAATTGCGAGGGAGGCAGGGGTATCGGAAGGGGGCATGTTTAGGCATTTCCCAAACAAGGAAGCGCTGATGCAAGCGGTTTTGGACATTGGGCACGAGAAAGTGAATGCCCATGTGGATTCAATTTTGAGTCAGCAGGACCCACGTGGCTTATTGAGCAGCTTGATTGAATTACCGCAGTTGTTGATCCAGCACGAGCCTGAGTTTTGGTCCGTGCAAATGTCTTTGAAATGGCAAGGCAAATTCAAAGGCAAGTGGCAGGAACCACCTTACAACGCGGCTTTGATGGCGGCGGCAATACAGGCTTTTGCCCAATTGGGCTACACTGATCCGCAAGCCGAAGCCTTGTTGTTGTTCACGACCCTCGAAGGCTGGAGCAATGTGTTGGTGGCGCAATTGCCGCGTTTACAAGACCCAAATGGGGCAGGGCCAGCGCAGGCCAATCTGCAATCCATTGCCCAACTCTTATTGGCTAAATATGGATTGACCAGCATTGCAGCCGAATCAGGCTTATCCACGCCTGAATGATGGGATACATGCACTACGCATAAATACGCATGAAACCTCTGCCCGAAAGCGGAGGTAATTTTTTAACCAAAATTGCGAGCGAGTACTCGCATTTATTCACAAAAACAATGAAAAAAACTGCCTTGATCACGGGCGCATCAACGGGGATTGGCCGCGCAACAGCAATTGAAATGGCCCAAAATGGCTATCAAACCCTCGCCGGGGTGCGCAACGAGCGCGACCGCCAAAGCTTGTTGGATGAAAAAATCGAAGGGTTGGAGCCCATCATTTTAGATATTACCCAAGCCGAGCACATCCAGCAATTGGCCGCAGACCTCAGCAAGCGCCTGAAAAATGAAGGTTTGGCCGCTTTGGTCAACAATGCCGGGATCAACTACATCATGCCCTTTGAACTTTCAGAAGAACAAAAAGTCCGCCAACTGATGGAGGTAAACTTTTTTGGCATGGTGAACTTGAGCAAAGCCTTGTTGCCGCTTTTGCAGCAGTATGGCAAAAAGGATCCCAAGGGGGCCAAAATCATCAATGTAGGCTCCATTGGCAGTGCCATTGGCATTCCTTGGGAGTTCAGTTACCACGCTTCCAAGTTTGCGGTATTGGGCATGAGCCAATCGCTGCGCTTTGAACTGGAAGCGCTCAACATCAAAGTGGTTTGTGTGATGCCTGGCGGGGTCAAAACCCCCTTTTTCAGAAAATCTGGCGAAGAAACCCAAGCCGCCAAAGGCTTGATTCAGGGTGAAAACGCGGAGTATTATGCCAAAAACGTGAGCCAGATGTGGGACAATGCCCTCAATTTTGAGCGCTTTGCCACCGCCCCTGAAAAAGTAGCCCTGCGGATTCGCCGTGCAATTGAACAGCAAAATCCACGACTCCGCCTAGTCATTGGCCTCGACGCCAAGATCATCAATTTTTTAGTTTGGATGGGCTGGACGGGATTGTTGAAGGGGCAGTTTGTGAAGCGATAGTGGTGCATCCCTTCAAAAATACCGCCCAATCATCGCATGTTCCACAATGACTTTTTTGAGTGCATAAAAATCAAAAGTGCCCTGGTTTTTCCAAACGATTTTTCCACCAGGCTCCACCAGGATGGTGTAAGGCAAAGCGCCGTTCCAGTCGGGGTCCACTGCTTCGATCAGGGCGTATTTGTCCTCTTCGGCAAAAAGGAAATTGGGCACCGCTGAAAACTTGGATTGTAGCAATTTCAAGGCCTTGGCTTCCTGATCGGGCTTGTCGGCGGAGATGGAGACGAACTCAAAATCCCTGGCCCCATACATCCTTTGCAGGGCGATGAATTCGGGGTATTCCAGCACGCAAGGGCCGCACCAGGTGGCCCATACATTGACCAGGCGCAACTTTTGCGAATCCTCGTTTTTGAGCAGTTTTTTCACCCCTGCCACGTCAAGTTTGGCGATGCTCACGGGCTTGGATTCCCACTCTTTCTGCATTTTGTCCTTGTAGTCGAGTTTCCAACCCCACTTGGTCGAGCAGCCGAAGGTCTTGGTTTCGGGTGTAGCCACTGGTTTTCCGGCCAACACAGCGTCGATGGCGGCGCGCAGGTCTTCGGCATTGGCTTGGCCGGGTTTTTCAATGGCATCTAGGCGGCCCACATAAGCCAGTTTGCGGTTTTGGTCAAATAAAAAAGCGTGGGGTGTGGCCACCGGACCGTATTGGATCGACACTGCTTCGTCGTCGCCGTCGTACAGGTAGGGGAAGTTGAAATCCTGGTCTTTGGCCCGGATTTTCATCTCTTCAAAGTCATCGTTGAGGTCGGTATAGCCCAGTTCTTCGTACAACAAACCCAGGGGGCTGTTGGGCGAAATGGCCACCAACGCCAGCCCTTTCTCGCTGTAATCTTTGGCCACGCTTTTCATCCGCGCCTCGTAAGCCTGGGCGGTTGGGCAGTGGTTGCAAGTAAAAATAATGACCAGAGCCTTGGCCGATTTGAAGTCGGACATTTGGTAGTATTTGCCGTCCACACCGGGCAAGTTGAAGTCAGGAGCAGCGGCTCCAAGGGACAGGGTTTTGACCTCCTGTTCGGGCACGGGCTGGGGCTTGGCGACGAATGTAGCCTTGGCCTCCTTGGTGTTTTCTTTGGCTTGGCAGGCGCAGAGGAAAAGGAGGGAGAGAGCGAATACTGATGGTTTCATAGTGTGATGAATTATGAGTTAGGAGTGATGAGTAGGGGCTCGCGGGGGAGATTTTAGGTTGCTTAGGTTTCGGTTCTCCTGGTTGGGTTTTTGAAAGAGGAAACGATGAAATTTTCGCCCAAAATCCTGTCAGTATGGGCGTAACTTTGGTCAATCAACGTCATATGAGCATCCTGCCCATCAAAAAAATCATAAAAATTACAGTTCACTGGAAACTTCGGAAAAGTTTTTAGTGATTATAAGTTTCAGTAGCAGCTCCTGCTTTTTCAATGCCATT
Organism: Chitinophagales bacterium; assembly: GCA_013299105.1. GTDB lineage: Bacteria > Bacteroidota > Bacteroidia > Chitinophagales > Saprospiraceae > Haliscomenobacter. The sequence continues at coordinate 71,234 of JAAFJY010000006.1, forward strand.
AGCCCAATTCAAGCTCGCAGGTCCCGCTTCGCAAGAAGCCCAAGCTTTGTAGATATCAGCAACCCATGCGTATTTCCCCACTACTGGCTTCGCAAGAAGCCTAAGATTATCCATTTCTAATCCATTTCCATCCAAAACATTCATTCTTAGGCTTCATCCGAAGCCGGACCCGCGCTGTTCGTAAATCTGCTACAAAGCTTTTGGCTTCTTGCGAAGCTCGCTCGCTGGCAGGTTTTCTCAAAAAAATGAACAATCCGCTACCCGTTTTGGGATTTAGGATGGTATTTCTAGTTTCGATTAATTTGCTGGAGACTTCTCCGAAGTTTTCAGAGTTCAGACAAAAAGGCAAAATAGGGAGCATTGTGAAATTGATTGCAGACTCGCAACGATACCCAAACCTAAATATAAGGCGAAAAGCGATTGATGAGGCTAAAAATTCTGCTTGAGGTCATATTTTGCCAGTAAAAAAGCTTTTCTTTGGACGCGCTAAATAAGCTTTCAAAAATAAATATTCAGTTTTACGGATGTTAATCGCAGAGCTTGCCAACATCATGGTCAAAATCACGGTCAAAATCGTGTTGGCAATCCGTGAAAATCCGTTGAATCCGTTTCATCCGTGTTCCCATCCCGCGTAAGCGGGGCAAAAAGTTCGTGGCCACAGCGGGGTAACGAATTGGAATGATTTATTTGTGGCTTATTTAATGCGCATTTCACAACAAACAAAAAAATCCTGGCCCATGTACCTCATTGGCTACGACATTGGCAGTTCATCGGTCAAAGCAGCACTGGTGGATGCTGAGAGCGGCAAAACCCTGGTCCGCACCCAATATCCTGATCAGGAAATGGCCATCCAAGCCCCACAAGCGGGCTGGGCCGAGCAAGACCCCGCTCAATGGTGGGATGCCCTGGTGCAAAGTACGCAACGACTAAAGACTGGCTTTAACTTTGACCCTCAACAAGTCAAGGCCATTGGCATTTCTTACCAAATGCACGGCTTGGTTTTGCTCGATAAAAACCAGGAGGTCCTGCGCCCTTCGATCATTTGGTGCGATGGGCGGGCCGTAACGACTGGCGAAGCCGCTTTTGGCCGCATCGGCGCGGAGAAATCCTTGCAACACCTCCTCAATTCTCCGGGCAATTTTACCGCTTCCAAACTGCGTTGGGTGCAGGAAAATGAACCCGACTTGTACCGACGCATCGCCCACTTCATGCTGCCCGGTGATTACCTGGCCTTGCGACTAAGCGGAGAGCTGGGTACCACGATTTCAGGTTTATCCGAAGGCATTTTTTGGGATTTTTTGGAGAAAAAACCAGCCGATCTGGTGTTTGGAGACTACCAAATCGACCCTGCGCTTACGCCGCCAATTTTGCCCACTTTTGGCATCCAAGGCCAATTGAGTGCCAGCGCGGCAGCAACTTTGGGCCTGGCCCCAGGCATTCCCATCGCCTATCGGGCGGGCGACCAACCCAACAACGCCCTGGCCCTCAACGTACTTGAGCCGGGAGAAGTAGCCGCTACAGGCGGTACTTCAGGCGTGGTGTATGCCTTGACTGAAAAGGCTTTGTACGATCCTCAATCAAGGGTCAATGGCTTTGCCCACGTCAATTATACCCTCGAAAAGCCCGTGATTGGGGTGCTGATGTGCATCAATGGCGCAGGCATCCAGTACGCCTGGCTGCGCAAAAACCTGGGCCTGGCCAATACCAACTATGCGGATTTGGGAAAAATTGCGGCCAGCTCGCCGATCGGAGCCAAGGGCCTGGGTATGCTGCCCTTTGGCAACGGTGCCGAGCGCATTTTGGTCAATCGCGACCCTGGGTCGAGCATGCACGGCCTCAATTTCAACGTACACGGCCAGGCCGATTTGCTGCGAGCTGGTTTGGAAGGCATCGCGTTCGCATTTGTCTATGGCATGGAAATTTTGCAAGGCATGGGCCTGGACCTGCACATCCTGCGGGTGGGCAACGACAACCTTTTTCAATCGGCCATTTTTTCTCAACCCATCGCCACTTTGATGAACAGCCAGATCGAAGTGATGGATACCACTGGCGCTGTTGGCGCGGCCAAAGGAGCCGGATTCGGCGCTGGCTTGTATGCGGATTTGCGCAGCGCCCTGGGCAATACGCCTGTGGTCGGGAAGTGGGCACCTGATGGAGCGGCGGCGGAATACCGGGAGGCGTATCTGCGGTGGAAGGGAGCGCTGGAGGGCTGAACTTGACGTTGATTTTTTTGAAGTACGACTTACGAGTGACGACTTACGACTTACGAAGTGGGGGCTCGCTGGGGAGATTTTTGACTGGTAAAGGCATTCGCTTGCACGGCCTATTTTTGGAGTGCGATTGTTCAACATAAAGGCGATCATGCACCTCAAGAAAATCACAAAAATCACAGTTCAGACAAGAAAGGCGCGCTGGGGAGATTTTGGGGTGGATCGGGTAATCGTTTACATGGATTGATATTTTTTGACTTACGACTTACCAGTGACGACTTACGACTTACGAAGTGGGGGCTCGCTGGGGAGATTTTTGACTGGTAAAGGCATTCGCTTGCACGGTCTATTTTTGGAGTGCGATTGTCCGACATGTAGGCGATCATGCACCTCAAAAAAATCACAAAAATCACAGTTCAGACAAAAAAGGCGTGCTGGGGAGATTTTTCAATAGCACGCATTTGTTTACAAAGACTTGATTTTTCATACTTTCAATAGCACAAAAACCACACTATCATGAGCAATTCAGTTCTGCTGGGAGACAAGGAATACTTTCCTGGCATTGACAAAATCAAATACGAAGGCCGCGAATCGGACAACCCGCTGGCCTTTAAATATTATGACGAAAACCGCCTGGTGGCTGGCAAAACCATGAAGGAACACTTCCGTTTTGCGGTGGCTTACTGGCATACTTTCTGCGGCACGGGGGGCGATCCCTTTGGTCCTGGCACCAAATTATTTCCTTGGTTGACGGCCAACGACGCAGTGCAGCAGGCCAAAGACAAAATGGACGCCGCATTTGAGTTCATCACCAAAATGGGCATCCCTTATTATTGTTTTCACGATGTGGACCTCGTAGACGAAGGCAATCAAGGCCTGAAGGAATTTGAGCGCCGCTTGCAGGCCATCGTGGATTACGGCAAACAAAAGCAGGCAGCATCGGGGGTGAAACTGCTCTGGGGGACAGCCAACCTGTTTTCCAACCCGCGCTACATGAACGGCGCAGCCACCAACCCTGATTTTGAGGTAGTGGCCTATGCAGGTGCCCAATTGAAAAACGCCCTGGATGCCACCATCGCCCTCGACGGCGAAAACTACGTCTTTTGGGGTGGTCGTGAGGGCTACATGTCGCTGCTCAACACCGACATGAAGCGCGAGCAAGAGCACCTGGCCCGCATGTTGCACCTGGCCAAGGATTATGCCCGCAGCCAGGGCTTCAAAGGGACCTTCTTCATCGAGCCCAAGCCGATGGAGCCCAGCAAGCACCAGTACGATTTCGACAGCGCCACAGTGGTGGGCTTTTTGCAGCAATATGGCCTGGACAAGGATTTCAAAATCAACGTTGAGGTCAATCACGCTACTTTGGCTTTGCATACTTTCCAACACGAATTGCAGGTAGCAGCCAACGCGGGCATGTTGGGCAGCATCGACGCCAACCGGGGTGACTACCAAAACGGCTGGGATACCGACCAATTCCCGAACAACGTGATGGAACTGACCGAGGCCATGCTGGTGATCTTGCAAGCGGGTGGTTTCCAGGGTGGCGGCGTGAATTTTGACGCCAAAACCCGTCGCAATTCAACCGATCTGGTGGACATTTTCCACGCCCACATCGGTGGCATGGATGTATTCTCGCGCGCACTTTTGGCCGCTGATGCGATCCTCAACAAGTCGGCTTATGGCAAAATGCGCAAGGAACGCTATGCCTCTTTCGACGCTGGCCAAGGCAAGGCATTTGAAGACGGCAAACTGAGCCTGAGCGACCTGCACAGCCTTGCCCATGCCCAAGGCGAGCCCCAGCAGCGCAGCGGTCAGCAGGAATTGTACGAGAACATTTTGAACCAGTACGTTTGATTGAGTTGAAAGGTTGAAATGTTGAAGTGTTGATGAGGGGGCTTCGATTGGGCCTTGGTGCGGGGCAGTGCCTTTTTTCAAGCAAGCAACTAAAAACTCAAAGCCATTGCAAGACTCATGCAAAGTGAAGTTTGCAATGGCTTTTTTATTTTAATTACAGGCAAAAATCCATTGTAAGTCAATTACTGGTGACCAGGACAAATACAGTCATAAATAGAAACCTCAAAGAACCCAAACCGTGTAAACTAAAGCTTACAACCCCTCAAATCTCCCCAGCGAGCCCCCCAATCATATATCGTATCTAGTTTGTCGTCTATCGCATGTGAAAAATCAAGCTCAATACTCCAAGTACTCAATTCTTCAATGCAAACGATATGTTAATCTCCTTCAATCATTTGATCTGACCAACGCTGAAGGCTACTTTAGAGGATCACTACATCAATCGCCCTGATCCATGACGAAGCGCTCCCTTGCCCTACTTTTTGCCCTCCTGCCTGCTTACCTCTGGGCCCAAACTGCGATTGTGGCGGGTAAATTTCCGTACCAAAGTAAAGTGCCTTACCAGATTTCGCACATTTCCAATCAGTTGACGCTGATGGATGAATGGGGCGTGACCAAAGACACCAGTGACAAAGAGGGCCTTTTTCAGCAAAAAATCGAACTCAAGGAGGCAGAATTGCTCTCTTTCAAAAGGGGAGAAGGCTTTCAAATTTATGTAAAACCCGGAGACAGTTTGTGGGTTGAAATGGTCAGTATCCGCAACCTGACATTTGGCGGCACCCTTGGCCCTGAAAACACCCTGCTTCGAGCCTTTGACAATGGCACTTATGAGGTGTCTAGGGACTTACAAACTTATTTTGGCGAATACTCTGCGGCTGCGGACAGTATGCACTTGTTGCGACAAAAAATGATCCAGGAATATGAAGCGAGTGCTGGCGCTGACCCTGACTTTGTAAAATTGTGCTATGCAAAAGATGACGCACGCTTCATCAAGGATAAAGTGCGCATTCGTGAGCAACAACTCAAAAGTGGAGCCAGCAACGAGCTCGCCGAAAAAGTGGCCCGACAGTTGAAGACCTTGACTTTTTGGGACGAGCTCAGGGCCATTGAATACCTGGAAGCCTTGCATGACTTGCTTGAGATGGAGGCTTTGGGGCTCATGGGCTATGATTTCACCAACGTAGAAAGAAACAAGGACGGCACTGAGGCCTACCCTCTTGGTTTTTCCAACATTTACACCCAGCATTGGCAGGAGCGAATGCGGGATTATCCACAGTTGATGCGCCACTTCGAAGCCACTGATTTGATGCAAACGGTGTACGCCTGCAATTCAATGGCCCGGCTGCCATTGGCTCAACAAGCCTTGGCGCGATTGGAACGCGATTTTGAATACCCTACGCTCCTCAAAATGTTGCGCAAGGAAGTAGCCAAAAAGCAAGTCATCTACACCTTGCGTAAACTGCCTGCCTTGGACTTGAAAGAAGAGGATGGCAAAATACTGAACCTGGAACCCAGTACCACCCAGACCGATGTATATGTTTTTTGGGACGCCCGCGACACCTTGCAGCGCAGGTATTACAGCAGTTTTCAAGCTTTGATGATGGTCCGCCCCGAACCGGATAAGCGCTATATTTGGGTGCAAATGGGCTTGGCTGAAGAGGATTGGTTGAAAGCCATCAATGGGAAGCCAACGCTAATGGGTTTGCCGCAAGACAAAGAAAGTAGAGAGAACTGGTTGAAAGTCATGGAAACGGTACCCGCAAATAAAAAAGTAAAACACGTGGTTTTGGACAACCCCGCTCAAATGCAAGCCCTTAAACCTTATCTGATAGACAATCAATTGCCTGCTTCCGTTTACCTGGATTCCAATGGCCAGATCAGCAACATCAGGTATGAACTGGATCGCTTAGTCTCCGGCTCGGATCCAGAGACGGTCATGGTAGGCAATCGAATTTATTATTTGTATCGGAGGGAGTGATGGTGATTATTTTCTGCTGCTTAGTGAACCGAAAACGAAACAATAGGTCATTAACAATTTTTTTCGCCTGTGCGTAAAGGCATCACTAATGTCCAGCTTTGCAAGAAGCATAAGTGACAAGCCACGAATAAACCTTACGAAATCGCAACTGCGTTGCCCCGCTGCGCGAGGCTATTTTGGGAACACGGATGACACGGATTAAACGGATTTACACGGATTTCCAGCATGACGTTGACCATGATGTTGACAACTGGCAATCAAAAAACTTGGTAAGGTTTATTTTTGAACCGTTACTAAGATTTGTAGCATCGGCCATTCTGCTCCGGTTTCCCAACTACTGGCTTCTCACGAAGCCTAAGATTCCTGATGCCTTAGGCTCTACAAAACTTTAGGCTTCTTGCGAAGCCCGCTCGCTGGGGAGATTTGAGATTGTTTGTACTCGTCCAAGTTAGGTTTTGTGAAAAGCAACAAAAAGGGGAAAGGCCACTCTGCGGTGTCTTGGGATAGCATGGTCTCGACGAAGGCGGGCGCTTTTGGCACTTTTGTTTCTTTTGATTTCTTTTGTGTTTCAAAAAAAACGCTTTTGCTTTTCCAGAATACCTTTTGTTGTTCAGTATAAGCACTCATTTGAACGATTTCAGGACCTTCATTCAACTTTACAAATTCCAACCGTGCCTCGCTCATGCGGTGCGAGGCACGGTCCATGAAGCTGTTTTTTAGCTTGCGGATGAACATGGGTGATCCCGTTTTGATAGGAGATTGCCTACCTGCTTTGAAGAGAATAGCACATAGCATCTCTCAACCCCGATTCCAAATCCTGATCACCTGCCCATTCGCCTCATCGGTCAAGAGGTACAGGCGGCCCAGCGGGCTTTGCACCACTTTCCTTGCGCGCACCCGGCTGTCCAGAAACAATTCTTCGGCGCTTTTCACAGTTTCGCCCTCAATGCTTATGCGCCACAGGCTGCCCTTGGATAAACCTGGCACCAAAAGCGAACCTTTCCAGGCGGGAAATTCTTCGCCCTTGTAAAAAACCAGGCCCGTTGGCGCTACGGTATGGGACCAATGCCACACGGGGTTGGTGTAGGTACTGTCTTTGAGCTGGGGAGGTGCATAGCCATCGTAGCGGTATTTCCCCGTCGTCTTAATGGGCCAGCCGTAGTTGGCCCCTGCCTTCAACACATTGATTTCGTCGCCTTGGTGGGTGCCGTGCTCGGTAAACCAAATGGCCTGAGTAGTTGGGTGCATGGCCAGCCCCTGGGCCGCCCGAATGCCGATGGCAAAAAGCCCTTTTACTGCATTGGGGCCAAAATCGGGATTGTCATTGGGGATGGTCCCGTCGGAATTGATGCGGTAAATTTTTCCCCGTCGGTCTTGCACATTTTGGGCGATAGGCAGGGCAGGTTCGTCTTGCTCGGTAAACAAACGCTCGCCAATGGTGATGTACAATTTCCCATCATACCCAAAGACCATGCCCCCGCCGTAGTGGTGGCGGTTGTGGGTGTAGGGGCTCGCCACCAAAAGGGTTTTCACATTGCTCAAAGCATCATTTTCGAGGGTAGCCCGGATTACTTTGGTGGTTTTGCCACCTTCGCCCTTGGCCGCGTATGATAGGTAAATGAATTTGTTTTGGGCAAAATTGGGGTCTAAAAGCACCTCAAATTTGCCAGTATTGTCGCCAAAACCAGCTAGGCTGTCCACCGCATCCGTGGGGAAGTTTTTGATCGGCGTTCGGGTCTTGGTCTGAAGATTCACGCGCAGCAAATCGCCTTCTTTTTGGGAAATCAGAACTTCCTCTTCCGACATAAAAGCCATGCTCCAGGGGCGATTCAAACCCGTCAAGACAACCTCTTTTTCGGGCAGCATGGCCCTGACCCGATGGGGTTTGCGGGTAGATATTTTGTCCATGATGAACCAGCCCTCGGTGGTTTTCATCAGGTTGAAATAGTCGGTGAATTTATCAGTAGCAGTGCTGATTTCTACCTTGGCCCCAGCGATGAGTTCGTCGGTGATGTCTACATAAATGATGTTTGTTTCCAGGCCCTTGGGGCGATCGCGCAGCCTGAAACGACTCACATAATCCTTTTTGGGGATCAGGATGAATTGGCCATCGCGGTAGTTTTTCAAATTGCAAGAGTGGTGCATGGCCTTGCTCAGTTTGCTGGAATCACCCGTGGCCCAACCGTCAAAGTACAGTTGAATGACGTTTTCGATTTGCTGTCGATCCGTTTGTGCGTAAAAAACCTGTTGGCACAAGCACATGACCAGGGTTAAATAAAGTGCTTTCATTTTTGCTGTTTTTGTATTGACCGCCGCAAAAATGAGAGAGAAAGTCATTGTGAAGGTCCGAAGAAGGGAAATGTGTAGTTCGGATTTATAAATTGGGAGTAGAATGCTGTTTGTAAGTGGCCGGAGTGACGCCCTTTAGCTTTTTGAAGGTACTAAAAAAGGTGGATTTGGAGTTGAAGCCCACTTCGTCGCCAATGCCTTCGATGGAGAGCAAACTGTCTTTTTCCAGCAAGACACAAGCCTCCTGGATGCGGTGTTCGTTGATGAAATGGGTGAAATTTTTGCCCAAATGATCGTTCAAAAACTGTGAGAGTTGGTGCACAGAGAGGTTCATATCAGCTGCGACGTCTTGCAACTTCAAGTTGGGGTTTTTGAACAGTTTTTGCTCTTTCATCAGTTTTTCGAGGGATGCCAAGCGCGTTTGGGCCTCATCGTCGCTGATCTTTTTGGAGGGAGACCGAAGCGAATTGAAAAACAAGTCATCGTTCTTTTTTCGGTTCAGCAAAATGAAGATGCTGGTGTACAAAGCAAAAGAGAAGGTAAGGGCGGCACTAATGTAAAGGCCACCCCAAAACGCCCACAAGTAGGCACCCCAAATGGTGAGGTTGATGAGAAACACCGATAAAACCCACATTTCCTGAGGGCTGAGTGCGTGCCAGGTTTTCAGGGATTTCAGCAGAAGATTTCTCATCAATATGCCTGAAGCAAGCATGTAAACCGCCCATTGGGCATAGATAAAAGGCACCCAAACCCGATTCCAAATGCCAGGATATTGCTGATAAGGAACGATTGCACCTCCCAAAACAATGATGCCCAGCAGGATGCCTAGCTGAATTTTCCAGGCCACTGGTAGAGACTTGACGGGATTGAGGCTGGATTTTAAAAAGAAATAGAGTGAGGGGCCAATGAAAAAACAGGCGGATAGCCCGATTTGTCGATAAATTTCGGGCAAGCTACGGTCAAAATAGAACAAGACGGATTTGCCTACCCGCAAACTCAAGGCCAAAAGTAGAGTCCCCAGAAAAAAATGAGCAAGTGTCCTTTTTTTCGCCAAAAAGAGAAAATACAGGCTCAACAACAGGCCATTGAATGCACCTAAAGCGCTGAAAAAGAAGAGGATTTCCTTGCCAAAGGCCATGTTTTTGGTGGTTTCTAGCGCGAATATAGGTAAATACGAGGGTAAGCGTGGCTTGTATTCACTGAAAACTTCGGAGGAAGGCACTGGGAATAATCAAGTGGGGTGTTTTTTTTGTCTGAACCAGAATTTTCAGAATTACAGAATTGCAGAATTTCTTACGTGACGTTGACAAAATTTTGCTAAAGTGGAATTTGAAAGAATTTTCGGAATTGGCCCGCTTCGCGGACTCCGTTATGCGTATGAAAAGCGTAGCATGGGAGCGGTAATCACAAAAATCAAGGATGGCTTGGATAATTGAGTAAGGCTCCATAACTTTGCATTTCAAAGTACTTTTAAAAACACCATATTGACTATGCAAACCAAAACAATGGACATCATCCAGTCGCCCTCGTTCCGGAGAAGTGTGAAAAACGGGGCCATTTTGGCCTTGGTCTTGGTCTGTACCCTGCTGCTGATCATCAGCAAAGGCAATATTGGGCCTTTGATGCTGGTACCCATGACATTTGTAAGCCTTGCTGGTGCGCTAGGCGGTGGGTTTTATCGCCTCTTGGATTTGATAAGGCAACACGGCCATACCCAAAAAGCTTTGGCCAATGTATTTGGAATTTTGGTTTATCTTGTAGGTCTTTACATGAGTTTGATCCTTGCACTTAGCTTGACTGGGCATTGGGATTGAAAAGAAGCACAACAAGGTAGTAATGAAAAATGTAGCCCGTTTAGGTTTTTGTACAAAAAACAAACACTTCATTGGAGGCCAATCAGGCCCTCAAAATGCAAGTAAATGCGCTTGGGCCAAAACAAGCAAACCTGGGTCCGTCCTGAAATACACCCAATGGGTTCTTTTTCTCCTGATCTGGCTCCCTGCGCACCTCCAGGCCCAGCCCCCAATGGTTCGAAAAACAGCGGTCAGCATCAAGGGCGAAGATTTTTACATCAATGGACGCCCAAGTTTACCAGGCATTCACTACAAAGGCATGCGCATGGAAGGCTTGTTGCCCAATGTGCGGATGGTGCAGGGCATTTATGATGACTACAATCCAGAGACAAAAGGCAATTGGGTTTACCCCGATACCAAGGTCTGGGACCCTGAACGCAATACCAATGAGTTTATCAAAGCCATGCCAACTTGGCGAGCGCATGGGCTATTGGCCTTTACCCTCAACTTGCAGGGCGGAAGCCCTTATGGATACTCCAGAACCCACCAACAACCTTGGCTGAATACGGCCATTAAACCTGATGGTAGCCTGGATGAGCGCTACATGAATCGCCTGGAAAGGATACTCAATCGGGCCGATGAATTGGGCATGGTTGTGCTATTGGGGGCCTACTATTTTGGGCAAGATCAGAATGTAGAGACGGAAGCAGCCGTCAAAACGGGCTTGCTGAACACCGTCAATTGGGTTTTAGACAAAGGCTATACCAACGTCATGATCGAGGTCAATAACGAATGCGACGTAGACTCATACGACCACGCGATTTTGAAACCAGCCCGGATTGTAGAACTGATCCGCTTGGCAAAAGCCCAGTCCAGGAATGGCCGCACTTTGTTGGTGTCTACGAGCTATAAAGGTGGTGCCATCCCCAGCGACGAGGTGTTGGAAGCCTCGGATTATGTGCTATTGCATGGCAACGGCGTACACAATCCCATCCGAATCGAGGAAATGGTGATGAAAGTGCGCGCCAATAAAAAGTACAAAGGAACCCCCATCGTTTTCAATGAAGACGACCATTTTGATTTTGAAAAACCCCTGAATAATTTCATCGCATCCACCAGGCACCACGCTTCATGGGGCCTATTCGATTACCGGATGGAGAATGAAAAGTTTGAGGCCGGCTATCAAAGTATCCCAGTTGATTGGGGCATCAGTTCGCCCCGCAAGAAAGGTTTCTTCGACCTTTTGAAGCAAATGACCGCAGGCTCTGACCCAAGTATCGTGCAGAGGTCTACTCTATTGGAAACCAAAAACGACTGCTCGGCCCGCCATGAAAATAGCTTTGCTAAAGTGGGCAAAGACTTGGTTTTGGTAGGTGGTCGCGGGATGCGCCCCACTGATTTGTATGGCTTAAAAACCATGCACTGGAGTTCAATGGCTACCCCACCTTTGGAAATGCACCACTTCCAGGCGATTGCTTATCAAAATGAACTTTGGGTACTGGGTGCATTTACTGGTGGCTACCCGCACGAAAAGCCGATCCCCAATGCGTATATTTTCAACCCCAAAACCAACGAATGGCGAAAGGGACCAGAAATACCCGAATCGCGGAGACGAGGTTCCGCTGGGGTTTTTGTTTACCAGGACAAAATATATGTGGTAGGTGGCATCATCGACGGGCACTGGGACGGGCATGTGAGTTGGTTTGACGAGTATGACCCTGCACTTGGGCAATGGAAAACGCTACCCGACGCACCCCATGCCCGCGACCATATACAAGCAGCGATGATCGACGACAAGGTTTACCTGGCAGGAGGCCGCCGCTCCACCGCCCGGATCAACCAAGTACTCAACCTCACTGAGGCAGCGGTGGATGTATTCGATTTCAAAACAAGGGCATGGGAGACCCTACCAGCTTCCAAAAACTTACCAACCTTGAGGGCAGGGGCTTCTTGTGTGGCTTTGGGCAAAAACCTGCTGGTCATCGGCGGAGAAAGTGGCACCCAAATACCCGCCCACAGCGAAGTGGAAATGTTCAATACCACTACCCAGGAATGGTCCTTGCTAGCAACTTTGAAACAAGGGCGGCACGGCACGGGCGCAGCAGTTGTTGGGAAAAAAGTTTACACTGCTGCCGGTTCATTAAACCGAGGTGGCGGCCCGGAGTTAAAAACCATGGAGGTGATTCAGCAAACGAGTAGCAAGCGGAAGTAGGTTTGTGTGGAGAGTTGAGCGGGCTTTGAGCTGCTATCTCAGTAGGACCCCTACTTCTAAGTGATGGCGAAAGAGTAAGTTATAAAAATTGGCTGGTCAAAATTGAGTTAGTAACGGTTCAAAAATAAACCTTTCCAATTTTTTAATTGCTAGTTGTCAACATCATGGGCAACGTCATGCTGGAAATCCGTGTAAATCCGCTTAATCCGTGTCATCCGTGTTCCAAAAATGGCCTCGCACAGCGAGGCAACGCAGTTGCGATTTGGTAAGGTTTATTCGTGGCTTGTCACTTAGTGGGGGCAACGTCATGCTTGAAATCCGTGAAAATCAGTTTTATCAGTTACATCCGTGTTCCCAACTTGAAGCCGCAAAGCGGCTGAAGGCTTTCGTTAACTTGTTTACCTTATTAATCAGCGGCCCTAAACAACCTCAACTTCTCAACCAAAATCACTTGTGCCTCGCCCTCAAAATCTGCTCCACGTCCTGCAAGGTAAACCCCTTGGCCTGCAAAAGAATCAGGTAATGAAACAGCAGATCCGCTGCTTCATTGAGGAATAAATCGTCGTTGTTGTCCTTGGCTTCGATCACCAATTCTACCGCCTCCTCTCCTACTTTTTGCGCTACTTTGTTGATTCCTTTGGCAAAAAGACTGGCCGTATAACTTTGCTCATTGGGGTTGGTCCGGCGCTGGGTGATTACCGCTTCCAGTTTTTGCAAAAAATGACTGGATTCGTTTACTTCATTCCAACAGGTGTCGGCACCAGTGTGGCAAGTTGGGCCATCGGGCCGGGCTTTGATCAGGATGGTATCGCGGTCGCAATCCAGCTGGATGTCGAGCAAGTGCAGGAAGTTGCTGCTGGTTTCGCCTTTGGTCCAGAGGCGATTTTTGCTGCGGCTAAAAAATGTTACGACCTTTTCAGCCAGGGTTTTGTCCAGGGCTTCGCGGTTCATGTAGCCCAGCATCAACACTTTATCGGTTTGCTGGTCTTGGATAATGGCGGGCACCAGGCCCGTTCGGGCGTCAAAATTTACCTCCTCGGCATTAAATGCTGCGATCATCTCGGCTGTTTTCATGGGCGCAAGGTACGAAAAGGGGCCTTATCTATCTGAGCTAAAATAAGGTAAACAACTTTGCTTTTGAGGTTTAGCAAAAAAAGAACACAAACCCTTTCATCCAGTTGCTTTTCTTTTTTCACTAAACCCAAACTCGTTTAGGGGTGGTACAAGAAATAAAATACCCGGAAAAATACTGTTCAAAACGATGTAAGCCTAAGCTTTTGTGGGGATTCTGTCCGGCTTCCCGTCAGCCCTTTCGCAAAATCGCAGGATTTGATCACAGCCCTTGACTTTTTTTTTCTTTTTTTGTCAAGAAAAAAAGAAAAAAATATTTCATTGAAAATCAGATATTTAGATTCGTAACCAACCTTGTCACGCACCAAAAAGCATGTTAATTTAGAACAACATCCATCCAAGAATCAGCCTATTTTGCTGTTTTAGTTGGGTATGTTTTTATTTACAAATTGCCTTACCTTATTTCTTTACGCTCCCTAAGTAGCCGCACCCGACGGAACAAAAAGTACAACACCAAAACCCCTAAAAACAGCAAAATTAAGCTGCCAATCGGAAAAATACTGGTATTCAGCGGCCCATCAGCCCCGATGTACACCACTGCGGCCCAGTAATAAGGTGCTTTTTGGAAAGAAGGCACTTCAGGATGCTCCAGATAGGCCAACTTGGCTTGGTTCAAAGCTTGGGATTTGCGTGCGCCTTTGTTCAGCTTTTGGTAAAAATCGGCAAAAATGCGGGTACTTGAATTTTCGTTCACCGACCACAAGGTAGCCACCAAGCCCTTGGAGCCAGCATACGCAAAAGCCCTGGCCAGGCTCATCACACCTTCGCCTTTTTGCCATTGGCCTTGCCCGGTTTGACAAGCACTGAGGGTCGTCAACTCCGCCCGCAAAGGCAGCGCGTAAATGTCGCTGAGGAAAGCCGTGCGGTCATAAAACTCCAGGCCTGCGATGGCTTGCGAGCTATCGGCAGCGGCATGGGTGCAGAGGTGCAGGATGCCACAATGGGGGGCCACCTTGGCAAATTGAGCCCAGGTGGCTTTTTGTCTCAACAACTTTTGCTTGCGACCGCCGCGAATGCTGGCCAACTCATCTTCACTTTGCCGCAAAGGGGGCAAGCCGCGCTGGCTGGCTTCAAACCCTGGTGCCAGGGCCAATATTTTGCGCGAACGGCTGGTTTTGAGTTGGCTTTGGGCTTGCAATACGCCCAAAGAATAGGCGTATTGGGCCTCCGTTTGGCGCAACAACCAGGGCACTTGGTTCCAATTGCGGCATTTTTTGGCTTGCAGGGGCAGCAGTTCAAATGGCAAATAATTGAGCCAGGCATCGGGAATGAGCAAGAGGTGCGAAAATTGTCCTTGTCGCACTTTCGCGGGCAGTAGTTTTTGGCTCAACATACTGCCCGTATCACAAAAAGCCTGGGGCAACAACTCACTTTTTTGCGCTACTTGCTTCAATAAAACCTTGCCCAGCCCTTCCGCCTCCGCCGCAGAACCCAAGGAAAACAACTGTGCAGCACCTTTTTGGGGCCAAAAGAACAAGAACAAATCGTTTTCGCCGCTGAAATACTCCAAAATGGCGGAATTTTGGTCTTTGGACAACTGTGCAAAGGCCGCTGCAAAGTCCACCTTCTCCAGTTCCTTTTTCAATTGGGCATAAGCTGGGTACTTGGCTTTGAGTTGGGTGCGCAGCTCGGCCAGGGTGGCGCGGGTTTTTTCACTTTGCTCCAGCCAGTTGTTGGCCAGGCTGGAATCGCTTTCGGTCAGGGCTTGGGTTTCAAAATAGGCCAGTTGTTTTTGTAATTTTTGCTCCTTTTGCAGCAGCTCATCCCCACTCGACACCGCTTGTTTGAGTTGGTTGTGGGCTACCGCTTCCAGCAATACTGCGGCCTTGTTTTGCTCCAACATGCGCCAAGCTTTTTTTAAACGCTGCTGATCTGGTCGGTGGACTTCCAGCAATTGGGCAATTTTCAAAGCGTGCTCCATGCGGGCGCGTCCGTAGCCGAGCTGTTGCAGCTTTGAGGATTCAAATTCGAGGGTATTGCGCAGGGCCAGTTCGACTTGCTGGCACAACAAATGGCATTGAAAAGCTTGTTCCAACTGAGGCCATTGGCTGGAATCGCGCTCCCAGTTTTGCAAAAGGGCCTGGGCCTTGCCGTACAGGGCCTCGTAAATGGTATTTTCTTCGTACAGGTCTTTGGCTTGGGGCAAGTCGCTCAGTTTTTGGGGCTTGAAGCGGGGCAAAACCACTCGCAGGGCCTCGTTGAACAACTGAAGGGCTTGGTCCGAGGCCCCGGTTTGAAGCTTGAGCTGGCCGTATTGGATTTTCATTTTGCCCAATTCGCGGGCTTCGATCTCTTCACTTGCTTCTTGGGCCAGGCTGAGGGCTTTTTTCAGGGCATTTTCTGCCTTGGGGAAGTCTTTTATTTGTCTTTCAAACTCTGCTTTCAAAGCCCAGGCCGCCGACAAATAACTGTCAACGATTTGGCTGGGGGCTGCTTTGCCCAAGGCCACAAAAGCAGCATCCAAGGCTTGGCGGGCTTGTTGTGTATTTTGTAAATCGTGAAAAGTAGCGGCCAGGTTCAGTTGCAAGAGGCCTGCTTGTTCGGGTAAAAGTTCGGGTACCGCCAGCCCTCGTTGGTAGTTGTCTACGGCTTTGAGGTATTCGCCTTGGTTCCAGTATGCCAGGCCGATGTTGTTGTACAGGCCGGGCATGCTGCTGCGGCTGGCCAGTTTCAGGGCTTCGTGCCGTAGGACTTGTGCTTTGGCGTTGTCGCCCAACTTGGTGTATTGTGAGATCAGGGGTTTGTACAAGTACTCGGTCACTTCATATTCATCGCCCGGATAATTGAAATGGTATTTTTGGTACAGGCTGCGGGCTGTTTCGTAAGCCTGGGTCGAAGCCAGGATTTTGCCCAATTTACTCAAGGCTTCACCCCGAAAAACATGGACCCAGTACCAGGCATCGGCCTCGCTGGAATCGCGCACGGGCCGCCAAGCTCCAGTGATTGCGGAGTCGAGTACGGCCAGGCCCTCGGCGTAAGTGTCGGCAGCGCTGTAGCGGTCGAGGTGGGTATTGAGCCAGGCTTCCAGCTTATCTTTTTCTTTTTGCTCCTGCGGGTTGTGAAATGCCCAGCCCAGGAGCAGCACCAAAGCGGAACTGATCAGCCAAAAAAGTCGATGGGCAGGACGCAAAACTGACAAGGGCTTGAATTTTTGGAGGTTATTGGGCTGCTTAGTAATGGTTCAAAAATAAACCTTACCAATTTTTTAATTGCCAGTTGTCAACATCATGGTCAACGTCGTGCTGGAAATCCGTGTAAATCAGTTTCATCAGTTTCATCTGTGTTCCCAACCAGCACCGCGTGAGCGGGGCAACGCAGTTGCGATTTGGTAAGGTTTATTCGTGGCTTGTCACTTACATCCCGCGATGATACAAATTTTAGGGAAAACAATGTGGGTTCTGGGTTTGTAAAACCTATTTTTTAATAACTTCTTGAAAACCTCAGACAAAAAGGAGGGCTGAATAATCAAGCGAGGTGTTTTTTATCTGAACCACATTTTTTGTCTGAGCTAGAATTTTTGTCTGAATCAGAATTTTCAGAATTATAGAATTACAGAATTCCTTGCATGACGTTGACCAATTTTTTCTAAACCAGAATTTGAAAGAATTTCAGAATCGGCCCGCTTCGCGGTCATAAGCGCTACATGTTCACCATAAAACACCGCCAAGTAAGATTGCAAGAATAAACGTTTCCAATTTTTATGGTCAACGACATGGTCAACATCATGCTGGAAATCCGCAAGAATGGGTGTGTCGTGTGTAAGTGTGAGTTCGAGTGTGTGGGGCTTCGGTCAGAATCTATCGACTCACTTAATTGAAAACGGGGTTTACGCACACTCACACCCAAACAAGCACACCCAAACTCAATTTTATCCGCGTACTAAAAATGGCCTCGCAAAGCGAGGCAGCTCAGTCGCGAATTGGAAAGGTTTATTCGTGGCTTGTCACTAATCCATCAAAAAATACGATCTTCACCCAAAATACTTTTTGCCCATGCGTTTGACCGTACTTTCCTTGTGCCTCTTGGCCAGCATTTGCACTTTTGCCCAACCCAAGCCCAGCAAGCCTGTCCTAAGCATCGACCAGATCATGAAAGGCGAGCGTTTCATCGGCTTTTCACCCGAAAACATCACATGGAGTGAAGACAGCCGCCAGGTTTTTTTCTCGTGGAATCCCAATCAGGATACCCTGCGATCCTGGTACAAAACCGACCTCAGTGGCAGCGCCCCGGTCAAAGCCAGCCTGGCGGAACAAATGGAGATGAATGCTTTTGGCAGCTACAGCCGCGATTATCAGCAGCGGGTATTCAGCCGTTCAGGCGACTTGTTTTTGCAGGATTTTGCCAAAAACACCACTACCCAACTCAGCAATACCCTGGCCCAGGAGAGCAATCCACGTTTTGCGGGAGATCAGCAAAAAATTGTGTACCAGTTGGACGGCAACCTTTTTGTTCTCGATTTGCGCAACAGCAGCGTGCAGCAAATCACCAATTTCCGCAGCGCTTCCTCGCCCGTAAGGGTTGAGCGCAAAGGTGCCGAAAACGAAGAATGGCTCAAGGAAGACCAATTGGATATGTTTGAAATCTTGCGCTGGCGCAAAGGTCAACGCGAGATCAACGAGCGCAACAACAAAGCAATGGTGGTGAAACGCCCCAAGGAATTTGCCCATTCCGGCAAGACCATGAGCAGCATCAACTTCAGCCCCGACCTGCGCTTCATCACTTTTCGCCTCACCAAAAGGGCCGACCCCAAGGCTACCATTGTACCCAGTTATGTGACTGAATCGGGCTACACCGAGGACTTGCCCGCCCGCTCGAAGGTCGGTTCGGCGCAAGACACCCACGAAATGGGCATTTACGACGCCCAGCGCGATACTGTATATATGGTGGATGCTAAAAAGCTAGAGGGTATTTTTGACAAACCCACTTTCTTGCAGGATTACCACAAAGGCGACAAACCCTACAACCCCAAATACGAAAAAGCCCGCGAAGTCAATTTCCTCAACATCAGCTTCAGCGAGGAGGGCAAAGCGGTGGTTTTGATCCGCTCTTCTGACAACAAAGACCGCTGGATCGCAGCCCTGGACCTGCAAAAGGGCAGCCTCAAGGTCCTGGACCGACTGCGCGACGAAGCCTGGGTGGGTGGCCCTGGTTTTTTCAGCCTGGGCTGGATCGACAACGAACACATTTGGTTCCAGTCGGAAGAAACGGGGTATTCACATTTGTACAAACTCAATGTCAATACTGGTCAAAAAACGGCCCTGACCAGTGGTAAATTTGAGGTATTGGAAACCCGCCTTTCACGCGACCGCAAGCGTTTTTTCCTCAGCGCCAGCGCCGAGGGGCCTCATGAGCGCCATTTTTATCACTTGCCAGTGGCGGGTGGGAAAATGGAAAAGATCACCAGCATGATTGGTGGCAACGAAGTGACCCTTTCGCCCGATGAAAAGCAATTGGCCATTCTGTACTCCAGCCCCAATCAACCATGGGAACTGTACCTGATGGAAAACCGTGCCGGGGCCAGCGCCAAAAAAGTGACCACTTCTACCACTGCGGCCTTCCAGGCTTACCCCTGGCGCAAGCCCGAAATCGTGTGGTTCACTGCCCGCGACGGGGCCAAAGTGCCTGCCCGCCTGTACAAACCTGATCGCCCAGCCTCTACCAAGCCTGCGGTGATCTTTGTACACGGAGCAGGTTACTTGCAAAACGTACACCAGTGGTGGAGTTCGTACAGCCGCGAATACATGTTTCACAATATGTTGGCCGATCAGGGCTACACCGTTTTGGATGTCGACTATCGGGCCAGTGCGGGGTATGGTCGCGATTGGCGCACTGGCATTTACCGTTTCATGGGCGGCAAAGACCTGGACGATCAGGTGGACGGCGCACGCTATTTGGCCAAAAACCACGGCGTGGATCCAGGCAAAATTGGCATTTATGGTGGTTCTTATGGTGGTTTCATCACGCTGATGGGCTTGTTCACCTCGCCTGAGACATTCAAAAGTGGGGCCGCACTGCGTCCGGTGACCGATTGGGCACATTATAACCACGGCTACACGGCCAATATCCTCAATACTCCAGTGGAAGACAGCATTGCTTACCAACGCAGTTCGCCGATTTACCACGCCGAGGGTTTGAAAAATCGCTTGTTGATGCTGCACGGGATGCTCGATGTGAATGTGCATTTCCAGGACGTGGTACGCCTACAACAACGCCTGATCGAGCTGCGCAAAGACAACTGGGAACTGGCGGCTTACCCAATGGAAGACCACGGTTTTATCGAATCCAGCTCCTGGGCCGACGAGTACCGCCGGATTTACAAGCTGTTTGAGGAAACCCTGGCCGGGCGGACGAGGTAATCCTCTTTTCAACACTTCAACCTTTCAACTCCCCCTATATTTTGCTATCTTTCGACAATTTAACTCATTCACCAAACCCATTTCAGCATGTTAGGTCTTTTGCAAGTAGTCATTGGCATCGTTTTTTTGCTACTGCTCCTTAGTTTGTTGGTTACTACCATCATGGAATTAATCACTTCAGCCTTGGCTTTGCGGGGTAAAAACCTTGAAGATGCCATTGCCAATATGCTGGCAAATGGTGACAAAAATGGGGAGTACTATAAAAAATTTACGGGTAATGCCTTGTATCGGCAATTGAGCCGCTACCGCCCCAGCGGCAAAAAAAGACCACCATCGTACATGAGTCCTGAAAACTTTCAGTCGATTGTTTTTCAATTGATCAATCGGGAAGAGGGTTCCGTTCGCAGCAGCATCGAAAAAATTGAAAACAACGACGAACTGAAGTCGGTACTCCTGCAATTTCACGATGAAGTAGGCGACGACATTGACCAGTTCAAAGGCAAAATCCAAGGCTGGTACAACGATGTGATGGACCGTGCTTCGGGCTGGTTCAAGCGCAACATCCAGATTTGGGTGTCTTGTGTGGGGTTGGCAGTAGCCGTAATTTTCAACGCCGATACCATTGCGATTTTTTACCGTTTGGAGTCCAACCCACAAGCCCTCAAGGAGATCGTGACGATGGCGGAAACCTACGTGGCCGCCCAACCCGCAGAAGGATTGAACAGCAATACCCTTGCTCCGAGTGCGGCAATGGGTCAAATCAACAGCCTCATTTCGCAAGAAATCGAACAGGCTAAATCCCCCCTCGGCTTGGGCTGGAACTGGGACGAAATCAAATCCCTGGATACGGTAGGCTGGGCAGTAAAAATCTTGGGCTGGATCGTGACCGCCCTGGCCATGTCATTAGGCGCACCTTTTTGGTTTGATTTGCTGAAAAAACTGGTCAATATCCGGGCTTCAGGGAACAAGCCTGCTTGAGTTTGTGTATTAGGGCCACTGATGAACAAAGTGAAACTTCTAGCCGCTTTGCGGCTCAGTTGGGAACACGGATTTTACGGATAAAACTGATTTTCACTGATTGCCAACATGATTTTGACCGCGATTTTGACCATCACGTTGATACTCCTTGCGATGGACATCTGTAAAACTTGGAAAGCTTTTTTTTCACCCTTACTAAGGGATAGCAAAAGATTAAGCTATAAAAATTGACACCAATGTTTTGATCAATGCGATGTCAACGTCAAGTTGGAAATCCGCGAAAATCTGCGTCATCTGCGTCATCCGCGTGCTAAAAACGGCCTCGCACAGCGAGGCAACGAAGTTGCGAATTGGAATTAGTGGCTTGTTACTTAGACAAAATATTGCTGCATGAAAATCATCGTCATCGGCGCAGGTTATGCGGGCCTAACTGCTACTCGACATTTGATCGAAGCAGGCCATGAAGTAGCCCTTTGGGAGGCCCGCGAGCGCGTGGGAGGCCGGATTTTTACCCAGCAAATAGAGAATGGCCAGTACGCCGACCTCGGCGGGCAGTGGATTGGCCCTACTCAAGACCGGATTTATGCATTGGTCAAAGAAATGGGCTTGGAGACTTTCGGAGTATATAACGAGGGCAAAAACGTGCTGGCGCTGGGTGGAAAAATCAAAACCTACGCTGGTCTGATTCCTAAAATGGACCTATTTTCCTTGCTGAACCTCGATTTTGTGCTCAAGAAACTGGACCGTTTGGCCAAAAACATCAATCTGGAAAAACCTTGGCTTAGTCCCGATGCCAAACGGCTCGACAGCATGACCTTGGCCACTTTTCTTGACCGACAGGTGTGGACCAAAGCTGCCCGTTCGGTAATGGATGCGGCAATGGAAACGCTGTTTGCAGCTCCTGCTGCTGAAATTTCCCTTTTACACGCCTTGTTTTACGCCAAATCCGGCACCAGCCTCGAAACCCTGATCAACATCGACAATGGAGCCCAACAAGACCGCATCAAAGGCGGCGCGCAAGGCCCAGCGGATCGCCTGGCGGCGCGTTTTGCCCAACACATTCACTTCAATCGTGAATTAAAAGCTGTGATCCAGGATGAAAATGGTGTCACTTTGGTCCACCAAAATGGCCAGGAAAGAGCCGACCGGGTCATCATTGCCATTCCACCCACCCTGGCTGGCCGCATCTACTATTCACCCGCTTTGTCCGCCAGGCGCGATCAATTGAGCCAACGCGTGCCAATGGGAACGGTCATCAAATGCTATGCAGTTTACCCCAAAGCCTGGTGGCGTGAGCAAGGCATGAGCGGCCAAGTGGTGGCCGATGAAGACTTCCCCATCCAGACGTTTTTTGACAATTCACCTGCGGATGGCAGCAAAGGAGTGCTCATGGGATTTTCCCTTGCCAATCGTGCCCGCCCTTTGCTTGATAAAAGCATGGCCGAACGTGGTGAAATGGTGCGCAACATGCTGATCCGTTGTTTTGGTCCAGCCGCTGGCCAATGGGAGCAGTATTTTGACCACTCTTGGGCTGATGAAACCTTTAGCCGGGGCTGTTACGCTGCGGTGATGCCACCCGGTGCCTGGACGGGTTTTGAAGCGGCCTTGAGCGAGCCTTGTGGCCGCATCCATTGGGCCGGCACTGAAACCTCGCCGATTTGGAATGGCTACATCGAAGGAGCCATTCGATCGGGGGAAAGGGCCGCTGCCGAGGTGTTGGGATTGGGATGAGGTTTTGACAACGGAAATTTTTACCCTCCACTGCCAAATTCAAAACTCCAGCCCTGTGACATCCTGCACACTCTCCTCCCCTACCCTATAAGTATGTACCTTACTTACGGGCTTCAACTCCGAACTGGAATTCAAAACCTGGTAACTGATCTGTTTTTGCCCTGCGGGTAAAGTCACAAAAAAACGTGAAATGCCTTGTGGTCTTACATCTGCCAAAACAGCGCCAGTAATCGGGTCGCTTACCCGTAGGATCATGTCGCGACGGGTATCTTCATCCAGTTTTTGTACGCCGCTCAGGATCGGGATCACCAAGACTTTTTGAGCGGGACCTCGTACAAAACTGGGCAGGGTGCTGGTCCAGAGGTCTTCCTGGCGGTTTTTATCGCGGCTTTCGGCGCTATAGACCAGGGTTTTTCCATCGCTCGCAGGGTTCAGCCAGTGCGATACTTCGTCTTCGAGGGTATTGAATTCTTTGCCTAGATTCTGGACTGGACCCCATTCTTTCCAAGTATCATCCAAGCGCTGGGTGAAGAAAAGATCGACCTCGCCCAAGCTGTTTTCCTCGCTGCTGAAAAACAAAGTACGGTTGTCGGCACCGATCATTGGATAACGTTCGGGGCTGTATTGGGTACAAAAAGGCAATTCATAGGGATTGGTCCAGCCCATGTTGCGGGAACTGCGATTCATCATGTACAAGTCGATGAAAGGCGGGATCGACTCGTGGCCTTGGGCGGCTGTTTGGGCACCTTCAAAAATGAAGGCTTTGCCATCGGGCGAAAGCGAACCACGCCCTAGCCAAGGCATTTGGTTCACGGTAAGGGGCAGGCCAAAGGGAGCATTCCAGCCCTTGTAGCTGCAAATGCTGATTTTAAACTTCCCAGCCTGTGATAGGAGCATTTCCCGTCCATCTTGGGTCATCGAAAGGGGCAGGTCATCGTCGGAGCTGCACCAAATGTCTTGGCGTTGGGGTGTTTTCCAAAAACCTGTGGTGTCTTTTTGGGCTGAGTAAACGTCCAAGTCGCCCTTGGGACCTGGCATGGCAAAGTAAAGGGTGCGCTGGTCGGGACTCAACAAAGGGGCTTTTTCGTCTTGTACTGGGGTGCTGAGGCCGGGGACGAGTTCGGGTTTAATTTGATCGGCGGGTTGGGCAAAAAGCTCTTCTACCAGGGCCATCCAGGGTTGTTTGTTGCGGTAAAAAAGCCAGGTGCGGTCTTCACAGCCTTTCACTTCGACATCGGGATACAAGGGTTTGGCAAAGCTGATCAGTTGCAGGGCCTTGTCCCATTGTTTGCGGCGCTGGTAGGCGGCGATGGCAATTTTCATGCGGTCGTATGAGCGCTTCGCCGGGGCCGTTTCGCGCAAGTAGCGCTTGAGTACTTCATCAAAATCAGGTTTTCGGACCCCAGCTTTGTACTGGTCGCTGATGTTCCAGCCCAGTTGCAGGGCACGGATCTGCTGGCGCTCGGTTTCGTTGTATTCCAGGGTATCGAGCAGGCTGCCGTAATTGCACAAGCGGGCAAAGTGGATTTCGGGAAAATCGTCCAAAATTGACCAAGGGTGCTCGCGCAGGAATTTCAGCGCCAATTTAGGGTCGGTATTGCGCACGGCAGCTGCACATTCGGCTGCCCAACAATCGCGGGCAATCCAATGCCAGGGGTTGTCCTGGATAAAAGTGCCCATGGCCCGGTAACTGGAGTCGCGCACAAAAGCTTCCCAAATGAAGCCGCCAATCACGTTGGGGTAACGCGTGCCTCGCAGCAGCAAGATGTCGTTGTAGCGATTGTAAATGGCATTCAGGGTTTGGTAATCGCAGGTTTTCAGGCGCTTGAGGTGCCAGGCGATCAGGCGAATGGCCCCACTGCGACGGATGGCCTGGAAGGTTTTATCGGGATTGGGAGGCAGTTTTTTGAGCACGTCTTCGTAAGCCAAAATGCCAAAACTATCCTTGAGGCCCGCAAGCAGCAAGAACTCGAACTGGTTGCGCAGGTCGCGCACGAGGGCCGTATCAAACTCCGGGGCCTTGCGCTTGACCTTTTTCTGGTCTTTGGCCGAGAGTGTGGGCCAGTGCTGGTAGGCCCTTTCGAGTTGCCATATCTTGGACAGCAGGGAATCGGGGCCGATTTTGGCCATTTGGTTTTCGCTGTGGATGATACCATAGGCAATGGCCGAGGCAAAGCGCGGTTTTTGTCCTGGTTTTTTCAAAAACCGGATGGCTGCAGGGTAGTTTTTGACGCGCAGGGCTTTGTAGCCTTTTTTCACCTGGGCTTGAGTGGTTTGGAGAGCGAAGGCCAGGAGAGTGAAGCAAAACAGCAGTCTTTTTACCATCGGGCGGGTCTTTTCGTAATTAATCCGCAATTTAGTAGATGTTACACAACAATTCAACGTATTTTTTAGTTTTAAAGCGGATTTTTTAGACAAATTTGATTTAAAGGCGTTTTTAAATCATCTTCCAAGCTGCGGGGATGCCCCAATCTAATATTCGGCACCAGCATAAGGTTCAATTTACGCTGGTTCCAGGCCTCTGACCGGAACCATCTTACACGCGTTTGTAACACGTAAACTGATCTTTAGCGGATTGAAAACTTACCAAATTACTCGTGTTTGTTCTGAGCCTATTCTAATCACAACAAGGTCTTTTGCAAAAGCGAAAGCAATTTTTTGAAACACAAAAGGAACCAAAAGCAACAAAAGTACCAAAAGTGCTCCGCTTTAGTAGTTTGTTTTTTAAGTTCGCTAAACCATCGTAAATGAGTTTTTGCATTAAAGAGGTAAGTACGTCAGCCCTTTTGCCAGTTCAGCTCCGCCAATCAGTAGGGGAGATAATTACGAAAACTTAAAAAACGCTGTACTTTAGGGCCGCAGATTAAATAAATTGGACATCTTGGTTGCCTCGCTGCGCGAGGCAACGCAGTTGCGATTTGGTAAGATGTATTCGTGGCTTGTCACCTAGGCCTGACCATGCAGCTTGATTCTTCCAAAACCAAAGTGGCTTCTATTGCCTTGTCTTATTTCGCGATTTTGCAAAAACACAATGCGGACGAGTCTAAACTCAGCCGAGCGTGGGGGCTTGCGACCTCATTTTTTTTCCATCTCCTTCAATCGCTTCTTCAGCAATGCCCCCAAATTCGGTTCTTCCTTCAGCACCCGCTCCAGCCAGTCGAGGCGTTCTGCTTCGGGTAGTGATTTGAGCAATTGGCTGTATTCGGGCGCTTTGGCTACAACCGTAGCACTTGCAGTTTTGGCTGCTTTTACAATCGAGTCGTCTATTTCAAAGTACTCGATGAAAGCCTTGAGTTTTGCGTCTACTCTTTTAAAGTTTGCGGGCAAGGGAGGGGCGATGTTCCATTTTTCGTCGTCGTCATTATCATCATCTTCATCGTCGTCTTCATCGTCATCCATTTCTGCGCTGGCGTTCATTTTAGTCCACAGCAGGTACAATGAGATGTAGTTCCCTGCGATCAATTCGTCTCTGGTTTGGCCCAATGCGTGGATGTCAAAATCATCGTCTTCCATCCATTCACCTCCTTCCTCGTTGGCAAAATACAGGTCGAGCAGGTAAACCTGGCCTTTTTTCTCTAAGCGGATGTAATCTCCACTCCAGTCAACCTCTGTGCAGTATTTGGCCAATTCCTTGGGCTTGATCAAGTCCACAGGCAGTTTGAGCAGCAGTCGGCGGGTACCCCAATTGGCAAAATAAATCATGGCATCGAAGTAGTGCTCGACTGCCCATTCGGGTTCTTTTTTGAAATCGCCGTAGTGATACACAAAGGTAGCCGTAGTAGAAGTCACCTCACCCCTGCTCGACCAGGAATCGACCTCTTCGCGCTCGGAATTGCTCAGTGGCCGGTCGATGGTTTTGAATTGGTAGCATTGAAATTCGCTCATCTTGGTGTTTGCCGCGATTGGTGATTGGAAAATTTTCTTCCCTCCAGCTCCGTTTACCCCTTTTTCAGGCGTTCCATCCTGCTGCGCATCATTTGCTGATATGCAATTTTGTCTGTTGCTTCTAAAAATGATCGCTCAATCCAGGCTTCGCAAGCTGGCATATTTTCTTCAAAGTTGAGTAAAGTTGCTTCGATCAATTTGACCGAAAGCTTGAGTTTTTCAAAACCCAAGTAGATAATCAACTCTCGGTAACGGAACTCTTTCCGCTTGCCAGCCAACATCAAGGCCATTTCTTCTTCTGCTTGTTTCATGATCAAGGTAGAATTGATCAAATCATAGGCGGGCGATAATTCAACTTTTCCATTTTTGGTGATCATGGAAAAATTTTTCAGGTGCATATCTTCATTGCCCGTCAGAAAACAAAAAAGAATGAGCTTGAAAAATTTGAGCTTCTCCAGGGAGGGAAAAGTACAATGTTCATCTATCAATTTGATGACCTTCTCGATGCTGTAGTTGTACTTAGAATCCCGGTTTACGCCTGCCAATTGAGCAAAGTCCTCGGTAGCGATTTTGATTTTTTTGCCGACTCGGTCAAAACGCTTAATGAAATAACTCAAGCTTCCGTCTTTGCACCAAATCAAACCATGAGTGGGGGTGCTAATTCCCACTTGATCGGCCATTTTCATGGTTAGGTCTTCGTTTTCGGGCATCTGCGCATAAGTGCCGTGTTGGGGTTTGATGATGAATTGACCTCCTTGGGTTACAATGTTAAATACCTTGCCTTTTTTATCTAAAACCGCGCTCAACTTGGGTTGCACCCCTTGAATTGACATTTTCCCTACCCTACTCACCGCTTCGGTCAGCTGTTCTGTCTTGGTGAAGGGGAAATCGTGCAACTGATCCAAAGATTTGTCCAGCAAATGTAATCCGGTCAGTGTGTATCGCCCCGTGTCAACTGGCAGGTAAGTGATTGGGCATTTATTCATCTTCATGCAATTTGAAACTTACCGCTCCAACGAGGTCTTCCCCTGTTGCTGCCAATTGGCCAAAATAATCATCATGATTGAGTTTTAAATTGCGCAGTAAGGCTTCCAACAAAACCCCTTCGGGCAAAAGCCCCTCGAAAAAAGGTGGAAACTGCTCGTATAAGTAATGGCGCTGCCCCAAGGGCATGGTCAGTGAAACTGCGGCCCCTTCATAATCAGGAAGATAGCTGAAGACATAATGCCTAGGCTCATCTTTTTCCTCCAATATACCCGCCCAACGATTGTGGACAAAAATCTTAGCCTTTCGCATCTCTGAATTCTTTCATCAAGGGACTTTGGAACTCCAGGCGAATGTTGAGCACCCACAGTACTTTCAATAATGTGTCAAAACGAATACTGGTTTTGCCATGCTCAATATCGTACACCACAGTTTTGCCCACCCCCGCCAAATCTGCACATGCTTCCCTCGACAAACCAGCCCTTTTGCGGTGGTACAAAACCATGGTAGCCAAATCAGGTGCCTCCATTTTGCTGCTTTAACGGTAAAAATAAGCACTTTTTGCTTAATTTGCAATAGGAAAATGCGCTTTTTGGCTAAAAATACTGCTATGGCGGTAAAAATTAGGTTTTTTGGGGATGCAAGCCAATCGATTGATTTTAGATGTGATTGGGGGCAAATATGATCCTTGTTATTGTTTTGAGCAAGTTTGGGGATACACGTTGCAAAGGTGTAGAAGAGGGTTCCGGTCAGGAGACCGTGAACCAGCGTCCGGTCAGGAGACCGTGAACCAGCGGTAGGAATTTATCAATTTCAAATTTCAAAAATCTCAAATCGTGCAAATGAATGCTAAAACTACTTCAAAATTTGCCAGCGAGCCCGCAAATCATATGTCGTCTATCGTATATTGTCTATCGTATGTTAAAAAAATAGAAAATTTAAAATCACCCCCTGTGTTAATAATGCAAAAAGCGACCCTCCCAAAAGAGAAGGTCGCTTTTTTTGATGGCGTGATGTCCGGTCAAGAAACCGTTAAACAAACAAGCGCTCAAAGCATGACCTGCTTTCGGGTCACCTTGTACGGATCAAAATCAGGGTGTTTCCAAAATGCTTCAAAGCCAATTTTATCATAAACTTTCAGCTCATCCGAATACACGGGGTACATACAAGCGAGATTGATCTTGTAGTCTGCTCCAATGTCGATGTTGAGGAAATGCTCTTTTTCCAAGAAATTGGGTGCAAAGATTAAAAAGGAATCCATTTCAGAATCATCGCTGATTTGATCGCCAAAGTCGATGCTTTCGCCATAGGAAAAAGGACATTGTCCGCGCAGGTTATTGGCAATCCATCCGATTGCCAGTCCCCATGAGTGGTCATTTGATTCTACACAAATGCACAGTTCAGCGCGGCCCAACTTCCACTCCGGATGATCAACCAAAGACAAACCATAAGTAAACGCGGTGATATTGCCGGGTTCTGGGACGTTCTCATACACAAAGGTCGTGACTCCAGGCAGCCCTTTGGTAAGACTTTCGTCTTGGTAAATCACGGGCTCCTCTTCGATGAGGCGTTCAAGATAGTCAAGGTAGCGTTCAGCGGGGCTGGGCTTGTTATTTGAAGCTTTGGGCATGGAATTTGGATTTTGATTACGCGCATTCAGGCGCTTTGTTTTTCCTTTTAGCATGTGTTTAAACCTCTTATGTTAAACACACGCTTAGACTCTGAGATTGCCTTTTACAAATAAAAAAAAGCCTCCCCACTCATCACCGAGCAGGGAGACCTTTTACCTAAAGTTCCGAGTGAACAATCTGAAACTCGAGATCAATACTTTACACCCAAAGCTTTGAGTGTTTCGAAGTCCAGGTTACCAACAGGCAAGTTGTTGTCCTTCTGAAACTTGGTCAACGCTGCTTTGGTTTGCAAGCCCATTACGTTGTCGACTGGGCCTGGATCATAACCACGAGCCTTGAGAGCTTCCTGGATCTGACGGGTCGTAGCGCTGGTTACGCGGTCGCCACACAATACTTCACGCCATTCAGTGAAACCACCTTTTTTCACCAAGGTGCGCTTGGTTACGTCGGAGTATTCAGCTGGAATTTCGATGGTACGGGTGGTAGCAGCATTGGCCAGTTTTTGCTTGGTTAAAGTCTGGTACTCAGCAGGTACTTCCGTTTCCTGTGGAGCCACACCAGCGGCACTCATGCCATCGCCACCTGGGTAGCGCTGCACTTGAATGGTGCTGAACTCTGCTGGAATTTCTACTTCACGAGTGGTAGCAGGGGTTTTCACCTTGCGTACAGTCATCGTTTCGTATTCAGCAGGGATTTCTACTTCGCGGGTAGTAGCTGGAGACTTTAGTTTGCGAACCGTCATGGTCTGGTACTCCGCAGGTACTTCTACTTCGCGGGTAGTAGCAGGCGTTTTGATCACTTGCTTGGTCACCGTGCGGTACTCAGCAGGAGTCACTTCTTCACGAACAGTAGCAGGCGTCTTCAGCTTGCTGACAGGTACAGTGCGGTACTCAGCAGGAATTTCGATCGTGCGTACACAATCGCCACCTTGGGCAGTGTAGCCAGCAGCGCAAGGCTTAAGCTGTTGCTTGGTAACGGTCTTGTAAGCAGCAGGAACTTCCACCAAACACCAAACCAAACAATCGTTAGGGTCGGCGCTTAAGCAGTTGCGGTCGCCTACTTTCTTTTCCCAACGGGTAGAAGCAGGAGAAACCTCAACCCGCTCGGTCACGGTTTCGTACTGTGCAGGTACACGCTCCAAACGGGTAGAAGCATCTTTCACCACTACGCGCTCAGTTACGTTTTCATAAACGGCTGGTACAGGAATGAAACGCTTAACTTCTGGACGAAGCATCACGCGCTCAGTTACGGTTTCGTAAACGGCAGGTACGGTTTCGAGCTTTTTTGAAGCTTCTTTAACCAATACCCGCTCGGTCACATTTTCGTAAACGGCAGGTACAACTTCCAACTTTTTAGAAGCCTCCTTCACCAGTACGCGCTCGGTCACGTTTTCGTAAACGGCAGGTACAACCTCCAACCGCTTGGAAGCAGCCTTGGTTTCAACGCGCATGGCTTGAGCCGACAATTGGCTGGCGCTGGAAGTAGCTCCGCCAGTCGCTAAACGCTTGGAGCCTTCTTTTACCAGCACGCGCTCGGTTACGGTTTCGTAAGCGGCAGGAACGATTTCCACCCGCGAAGAAGCGGCTTTCACCATCATCCTTTCGGTAGTGGTGGTGTACTCGTCCTGAATCAAACATTTCGCGTAACATTTGCCAGGTTGGCTGTTGGGCGGTAGATCACCCGGAACTTGGGCATTAAGAAAAATGGCGCAACTGGCAATAGCCAGCACCATCATTGAACGTAAAGTTCTCATGTGTTGCAAGTATTTGGTTTTCGGTTAAAAAATATGAGAAGTAGATTGTTCCGCAATAAATACAATAGATCTCGACACCGTTAACGCCGCTTGAACGTTAACAGAGAGATTACATATGGGCGATTTTTTGGTAAATACTCAGTGGTTCTACCAAGAGCGCGTTTAAAGATTTGGAGCTTAACCGGAAAACGAGTCAAATTTTGAATAATCAAGGCAGGAAAAGCGGAGTTATGCAGCGCATAATGAGCATTTTCCTAACAACCTTGTTTTATAAGGGTGAGTCGAAATTGGGCCGTTTTACGGCAAACAAAAAATTTTAAACATGCTCTAAAGAGAGGCTAGGAGCTCATGGGAAGGGATGATTGCTGCCACAGAGAATATTGGGCATCAGGGCAACCACTTGCACAAATTTAGTAGCTTATCCGACAAATTTCCAATAACATCCAATTTTTTCTAAGCTATAATCGGGTGTTTTTGGGATAACATATGAAATACTTGGTTACGTTTTTAGAGTGCAGGCCTTCTTCTATCACGGCTGACATAGGCTTTACCCATCCGGGTTTGAATAAAATTTGGATCTCTTCTCCCTCACCACCAGCATTGTAGGCTTTATTGCTTTCTGCACCAGTCAAGATAAAATAGTCTAAATCTGATTCCGGACCTTGCCAGGTGGCCGCAAATTGGCGAAGTTTTTCTTGAACCAAATCTGAGCCAGGTTTTTGATCAAAAAACTCCAATTTGAACAAGCGGCGCTCAACCAAACTTCTGGACAGAAAAGATAATACGGAGTCCGAATCTTCCATCCAGTACTTGATGGCTGAAAAAATATCGGCGTCATCCAATTTTGCAAATTTATCCAGTAACCTGTTTCCAGGTGTCAGGAAATCATTTTCTCCAAAATTGTTTTCCAAAAAAGGCTGTAAGCTCGGCGGCGCAAACACGGCGTGGCCCTGCTGCACCAGGAATTTTGCGCGTTTGAAAACCTGCACCAACATCTGCTCGGCAGCCAATACTGTTTTGTGCAAATACACCTGCCAGTACATCAGGCGGCGGGCAACCAGAAATTTTTCGATGGAATAAATGCCTTTTTCTTCGACGGCCAATTGCCCCTCATGTACCACCAGCATTTTGATAATTCGATCGTAGCCAATTACGCCTTCGTACACGCCTGTGAAAAAACTGTCGCGGGTGAGGTAGTCCAGGCGGTCCATATCGAGTTGGCCAGATACCAATTGGTGTAAAAAACGCTTGGGGTATTCATCCCTGAAAATCTGCAAAGTCAGGTTCAAAGCGCCACCCAACTCCTCATTGATTTTTTCCATGAACAACTCTGAAAGCCGCTCGTGGTGGGCATCGATGATGGTGCTTTCCAGGGTGTGGGAGTAGGGCCCGTGCCCAATGTCGTGCAGCAAGATGGCGGCTTGTACGGCCTCGGCTTCGGCATCCGTGATATCGGCCCCTTTGGACTTCAACACCTCAATGGCCTGCGACATGAGGTGAAAAGCCCCCAAGGCATGGTGAAAACGGGTATGCAAAGCCCCTGGATAAACGTAATGAGTGAGGCTGGTTTGTCCAATTCGCCTCAAGCGTTGGAAATAAGGATGCTCTACCAGTTTGAAGATCAGTCCATAAGGCACCGATACAAAACCATAGACTGGGTCGTTGAAGATTTTATGGTTTGCGGGCATGGTTTTGCTTTCGATTCAGGTTTGGGTATGGTGAGCAAGGTAGTCAAGAATGAGGAGAATGGCAAGAAAAGGCCACTCTAGTAGCTTGAACTGCGCCTAGAGATGATTCGCAATGGCGCCCCCCACGGGCTTATGGGGTATAAATGATGGGGTATGGGTTGGGGGGCTTGTGCGATTTGAAGTGATTGGCGGGCATTTTTTGACATACTTCGCTAAATGTGGGTTTTTTTGAGCGATTTAGCGGAGTATAGGGCAATACTTCGCTAAATCTCTGAAAATTACCCTGATTTAGCGAGGTATTGGCTGATAGCTCGCTAAATATCGGGGTTTGGTGGTGATTTGGTGTAAGTGTTCGATCCGAGTTTTGGTTAGCGCTTTTCTACAGAAGGCTGTATGAATCGAAAAGGGAAAACCCGAATTTACATTAAGCTAGCCAGGCTTGGACTTTTGGGAGGTTGAGGTTGATAGTTGCAATCCCCTCTAACTCAATACCTCTTCCGGCACCTCGGTCAAATCAAGATAGCCCAAATACAAAAAATCAGACTTATTTTCCCCACATTCTCTGATCAATTCAAGTGCTCTGGCTGGCGTAGGCATGGTGGTACAGGGTTTGTTATGGGCAATGGGGCCTGTGGCTAAGGTAGGGAAAGAGAGTTGAAATAACAAGAAAAAATCAAGGGAAGGGTACTGGGGTTTTGAAAGGGCTACTTCTCGCTCAAGCCAAAATGCAATAATTTCACGTGAAAACCCACTGCACAGGATGCAAGCCGCTGAATCGATTTTAGATGTAATTCAGGTGCATTCCCGGCCCCGGACTGAAGTCCAGGGTTTCAAGATTTTAGATGCGCAAACGGCGAGCACCCCAAAACCCAAGGATCTGATCGCTAAAGTGGTCTCTTATAGCCGAAGAAAAGCACGCTCAAAAAAGCAATGAGCGTTTATGTCAACATCACAAGGTCAACGTCACGCTAGCAATCAGCGAAAATCAGTGTCATCAGCGTCATCAGCGTGCAAAAGAAGCCTCGCGCAGCGAGGGCATAATCTATAAAGTACGCAGTTGCGATTTAGTAAGGTTTATTCGTGGCTTGTCACTAGTTCGCCAGCTCAGAAATAAACTTGATCCGCACCAGCAGAATCTCGTCCATCGTGATGTCGTCGTCCTTGAGTGCTTTGTAGGCCAGCTTGGCGTCGTCGCTGTCTACGCTCATAAAGTGGTCGTAGATGTCGTCGCGGATCGACTCGTCGAGGGCCTCGTCGAGGTAGTAGTCGATGTTGACTTTGGTACCTGATGTCACGATGGCGTAAAGCTCGTCGAGCAGGTCATCCATGCTCATGTCGTTGGTGCGAGCCAGGTCTTCGAGGGGCATTTTACGGTCGATGCCCTGGATGATGTTCACCTTGGCCTTCGACTTATTGGCCACCTGCTTGATCACCAGGTCGGTGGGGCGGTCGATCTCGTTTTCCTCCACATACTTGGCAATCATGCTGATGAAAGGCTTGGCGTAGCGGGTCGCCTTGCCTTTGCTCACCCCGCTGATCTGGGCCATGTCGTCGAGCGAAATCGGGTACTGGGTCGCCATTTCCTCCAAGGAGGGGTCCTGGAAAATAACGTAAGGTGGGATGTCCTGGCGCTTGGCCTCTTGGCGGCGCAGGTCTTTGAGCATTTTCAGCAAGACATCGTCGAGTACCGCCGTTTTGGCGCTGTCCTCGTTGAGGTCGGGCAATTCTTTGTCGAAATCGTGGTTGAGCGGGATTTCGACTTCGTAGGGCTTTTTCAGGTATTGCTTGCCCTTTTCGGTCATTTTCAGCAGACCGTAAGTCTCGATGTCTTTCAACAACAGGTCCTGGAGCAGGGCGTGGCGGAAGACCGATTCCCAAAAGTTCTGGTCTTTGTCTTTGCCCACGCCAAAGCTGGGCTTGCCGTCGAAGCGAAAATCGGTGATTTCTTTGGTTTTGTTGCCCAAAACGAAGTCCACCAAGGTCTTGATGGTAAAGTTTTCGTCGAGTTCCACCACCGATTGGAGGCAGTTTTTCATCTCGACTTTCACGTTGATCTTTTCCTTGGGGTAGCGGCAATTGTCGCAGAGACCGCAGGTATCGTGCGGGTATTCTTCGCCAAAATAATGGAGCAAGAAAGTCCGGCGGCAAGCGGTTGTTTCGGCGTAAGCCATCACTTCCTGCATCAGTTGTGAGCCCATTTCGCGCTCGGCTACGGGCTTGTCGCGCAGGAATTTTTCTAACTTCAACATGTCGCGGTAGGCATAAAACGCGATGCAACGGCCTTCGAGGCCATCGCGGCCTGCCCGGCCGGTTTCCTGGTAGTAGTTTTCGATGCTCTTGGGCATGTCGTAGTGGATCACGAAGCGCACATCGGGCTTGTCGATGCCCATGCCAAAGGCGATGGTGGCTACGATCACGTC
This sequence comes from Chitinophagales bacterium, assembly GCA_013299105.1. GTDB lineage: Bacteria > Bacteroidota > Bacteroidia > Chitinophagales > Saprospiraceae > Haliscomenobacter. The sequence goes on from JAAFJY010000006.1 coordinate 106,127, forward strand.
CACTTCCTCCATCAGAAAGTCGTCCTGGGTTTTGGAGCGGGTTTTGGCATCGAGGCCAGCGTGGTAGGGTGCAGCCTTGATGTCGTTGACTTGCAGGGTTTTCGCAATTTCCTCGGCGGATTTGCGGCTCTGCACGTAAATGATGCCTGATTGGCTCGGCATCCCCTTAATGACCTGGATGATCTGGCGTTGGGTTTGCTCCGGTTTGCCCTTGGGGCGTATCTCGTAATAAAGATTTTCGCGGTTAAACGAAGAAAAGAAGGCGTTTTCGTCGCGCAAGCCCAGGTTTTTCAGGATGTCCGATTGCACCTTGGGGGTGGCGGTGGCAGTTAGGGCAATGATTGGCACTTCCTGGCCGATGCCGTCGAGCATGGCGCGGATGCGGCGGTATTCCGGGCGGAAGTCGTGGCCCCATTCCGAAATACAGTGGGCCTCGTCGACTGCCACAAAAGAAACATTGACCTGGCGGAAAAACTCGATGTTTTCGTCCTTGGTCAGGGTTTCGGGGGCGATGTAGAGGAGTTTGGTGTAGCCGTCGTTGATGTCCTGCTTCACCTCTTTCATTTGCGCTTTGGTCAAAGAAGAGTTGAGGAAGTGGGCCACATTGTCGTTTTGACTATAGCCACGAATGGAATCGACCTGGTTTTTCATCAGGGCGATCAGTGGGGAGATGATGATAGCCGTTCCCTCTAACATGAGGGCTGGCAATTGGTAACACATGGATTTGCCGCCCCCGGTGGGCATGATAACAAACGTGTCCTTCTTTTCGAGAAGGTTGCGGATGATGGCTTCTTGGTTGCCTTTAAATGCATCAAAACCAAAGTACTGTTGCAGTGCTTCCTGCAAAGTGTCTTGCCTCATGGTCATTGTTGCTCGTGCTTTGATCTTCAAATGTGATCACGTGATTGATGGCAATGGGTCCGAAAACATCGGTCTGGTCATTCCAAATCGGGCAATAAAAACTTTTACCCACCAATCACATGTTCATAGCTTACCTTCGCAGCGGCTTCTATTGTCGTCGCTGTGCCTTGTTTGGGATTCGCCTAAGGACCTCAATTTACTAAAAAATCAAGATAAATGAAATATTTATCTGGTTTTTTTTCAGCATTTTGCAAGATTCTCGGCATCAATTTTTCAAAAGGAATGCGAAGATAGTGATAATTTTTTAAAAGCAATTGAATTTTAGTCGATTATGCGAAAAAATAAGCGGCTAAGCGAAAATCATGAGTGAACTGATCATAGCAACCGCCAAGAGAACCCTGGAAATAGAGGTAAATACCCTGAAAGACCTGCAAAACAGCTTCGACGAGGACTTCGTAGCGGTGGTGGAACACATTTTCCATAACCCAGGTCGGGTGGTACTCAGTGGCATTGGCAAAAGCGCGCTAGTGGCCCAAAAGATCGTCGCGACCCTGAATTCTACGGGTACACCAGCTTTGTTTTTGCACGCCGCCGACGCCATTCACGGCGATTTGGGCATGATCCAACCCGACGATGTGGTGATTTGCCTGTCGAAAAGTGGCGAAACACCGGAAATCAAAATCCTGGCCCCTTTACTCAGCAGCCGTTGCAAGGTATTGGTAGCGATGGTATCCGAGCGAAAGTCGTACCTAGGCGTGCAGGCAAAGTACGTACTGCACACCCCGGTGGCGCAAGAAGCCGACCCCAATAACCTGGCCCCCACCGCCAGCACCACCGCCCAAATGGTGATGGGCGACGCGCTGGCGACTGCTCTCCTGGCCCTTCGTGGCTTCAGTCCAGAGGATTTTGCCCGCTTTCATCCGGGCGGCTCCCTTGGCAAGCAACTCTACCTGCGGGTGAGCGACCTGTACGTGTTGCACCCCAGCCCGATGGTGGCCCCGGAAGCCAGTTTGCAGGCCGCGATCGTGGAAATTACCTCCAAACTCCTGGGGGCTACCGCAGTGGTTGATGCCGAGCAAAAACTATTGGGCATCATTACCGACGGCGATTTACGCAGGATGCTGACCAAAGCCCAGGATTTTAGCGCTTTTTTGGCCAAGGATGTCATGTCGGCCCAGCCCAAAACCATTCAACCCGCTGCGATGGCGGTAGAGGCGATGGAACTCATGCGGCGCTTCAGCATCACCCAATTGGCAGTGGTGGATGAGAACCACACATATAAAGGTATTATTCACTTGCATGATTTGCTGAGGGAGGGAATTGCGTAGGCGTTAGTTATGAGTTATGAATGATGGGTTATTAGTGGGGACTGGCAAAAGAGATTGGTCAAGACGAGGGGATTTTGGTATTCCGTTTTGGGTTTGAAATTTGTTTAAGTGCTGATTTAGAAGCGAAAACACATCTTGCATCATGAAACCCTGAATTTTGGTCCGAGTTAAATACCCCTAAATTTCATCAAGAATCAATCCAACAGCTTACATCAACTCGCTTACAAACTTTGCTATTGGACCAAAGAAGGTATCCAAAAACAGAATAAATGAGCATCTAATTAAAAAATACTTAACTTTGAAGAAAAAAACATGCCTGACTTTGAGTGGGATGAGCAGAAAAATAGGATCAATCAGCAAAAACATGGATCATTTCCGCAAGACAGGCCAGGAAGGGAGATATCCAGGATTACATTACCAACAAATTCAAAGACGATGACAACGACTAAAAAAATAGCTTCGCATGCTGCTATCAATTTGCTCAAGTCAGGAAGAACCCTTGAAGATGTAGTTATTGCTGATTTAGAAAGCTCAAAGATTAAGGTAATGGATGCCTTGTTATTGGCTAAAAATGGCTACGTAGTGCCTGATGGCAGTATCGTTTATGATGACGATGACATTGCCTATGATCCTGATTTTGATGAAGAAGAATGGCAAAAACCAATTTCATTCAGCCAGTTTAAGGGAGCGTAAAGAAATAAGGTAAACGAGTTTGGGTTTAGTGAAAAAAGAAAAGCAACTGGATGAAAGGATTTGTGTTCTTTTTTTGCTAAACCTCAAAAGCAAAGTTGTTTACCTTATTTTAGCTCAGATACTGAAAGATCTTTGGCCGCTGAGAATGGGAACCAAGAGACTACTGAACTCGTCGTTAAAGTACGGGTACAAAATCTTGGAATGCAACAATGGCTAACGGAAAACAAAGAACAACTCAACTTAGTAGTCAATGGTTTGATTGAAAGCATGTACAAAGCAGAGCAATTGCCTAAAGTTTGAGCTTGATCAGCGCAAAGTAGAACTCCAGCTTTTCTTTTCTCTCAAAAATCAGTTTTTCTTACCCACTTCGCAGTATTTTAGCCACCGCCCAAGCTTCAAACTAGCGGGCCGACCCATATGCAACTGCTTTTCAACCGCACCTGCGCCAAGCACGACACCGGGGCCCATCCCGAAAATGCCCAACGCATCCTGGTTTTTGAGGACCTACCGGAAACCGAATTTCCCGACGGCGATGCCTACCTGGAACTCGTACACCCGGCTGCTTATGTCGATGCCATTCGACTGGCAGCCGAGACTGGGGCCCAAATCGACGAAGATACATTTACGTCCAAAGGTAGTTTTCTGGCGGCCAGTCGGGCGGTTGGTGCGGCCATTTTAGCCGCCGAAAAGGGCGATTTTGCCCTGGTGCGCCCGCCGGGGCACCATGCCTTTGCCAACAAAGCCAGCGGTTTCTGCCTGTTCAACACCGTAGCGATTGCTGCTCAAAAACTGGCCAATGAGGGCAAAAAAGTCCTGATTTTCGACTTCGATGGCCACCTGGGCGATGGTACTTCTGCTATTTTCTACCAATCGGACCAGGTCATGTACTGGTCGATGCACCAATACCCCGCTTTCCCTGGCAATGGTTTTGTGAATGAAATTGGGGCTGGAGCAGGTCTCGGCTTCAACCTCAACATGCCTTTGCCGCCAGGCAGCGCTGACGATATTTTCCTGGATGCGATGGGGCATTTTTTGCCCATTGCGACCCAGTTTCAACCCGATGTGGTGGCCATTTCGGCGGGTTTTGACGCCCACCAATACGACCCCTTGCTTGATCTGAAGGTCAGCACCCAGGGTTTTTATGAGCTGGGCAAAAAAATCAGGGAGCATTTTCCCCGCTGTTTTGCGGTATTGGAAGGCGGCTACAACATCACCTGGCTGCGCAAAAGTGTATTTGCCTTTTGTGCTGCCATGAACGGCGAACCCAATCCCGAACCCGAAGCCCAAACGATGTCGGGCCTGCGAGTCTGGGAAACCTATGAAATGAATTTGCATGGGGCACTGGGGCAGTTGAAGAAATATTGGAAGGTGTGAAAGTGATTCATTTGAAAACGTGCTTTATCGCTTATGAACCTTTTTTTACTTACGACTTACGAGCCGTGTCAAGCTTTAGCATGATGACTACTTACGACTTACGAAGTAAGGGCTCGCTGGGAAGATTTGTGGTTTACTGAGTATCCGTTCACATATTTTGGGATTTCAACAAAATCACAAAAATCAAAGTTCAGACAAGTACCCCCCAAGCCTAAAAAACCAACATGCGCATCCAACTCAACAAGATCTTTCAGGCGGATTCGATTGCCATTGTCAGCGACTTCGACGGGCCCCAGGCACCGGGGTATTTGTTGATGAAACACTTGGCCCAGGGTGGCTTCAAGGGCAAGGTATTTGCGGTGGCCTTGAGCGGCAAAGCTCCAGGTGGAGCCACCTACGAGCGCCTGCAAGCTTTGCCCCAGCGGGTAAGCCTGGTGGTCATTTGCCACGAACCTTCGGTTTGGTTGGAACAAGTACAGGCTTGTGTCGATTTGGGCATTGGCGGAATCGCCTTCCTTTCACCTGGCATCAACCCTGAGCACGAGCAGTTTCATACTGAAAAACAAGCTGCCTTGGCCCTGGCCCGCAAGTACCAACTGCGGGTGCTGGGACCCAATAGTTTTGGCTTTATTGCCCCCCACCAACGGCTCAACGCCAGTTTTTGGCACAAGATGCCCTTGCCCGGTAAGCTGGCGCTCATTTCACAAAGTGGGGCTTTGTTGCGCTCCATTCTTGATTGGTCGGGCGAGCAGCGGGTGGGCTTCAGTTACGTGGTCGGTCCAGGCGGAATGGACGACATAAGCATGGCCGACCTGATCGACTACTTGGGTACCGACAGCCATACCGCCTGTGTGTTGATTTACCTCGAAAACCTTAAAAACGCCCGGCGCTTCATGAGTGCGGCCCGGGCTTTTGCCCGCTACAAACCCATCATCGTGCTCAAGGCCGGACGCACCGAAGAGGGTGTACAAGCCGCTTATTCGCATACCGCCTCTTTGCTCAACAATGACTCGGCTTACGACGCAGCTTTTCGGCGGGTTGGCATCATACGGGTCAATACGGTCTCGCAGTTGTTCAACATTGCCCAAGCTTTGGCCAAGCAGCCCCGCCCGCGTGGCCCCGGCCTCAGCATCGTCAGCAATGGCGGCGGGCCTGGTGTTTTGGCCACCGATTATTTGACCCGCAACGGTGGCAAACTCAGCCTATTTTCCCAGCGCACCCAAGAAAGCTTGAAGCAAATCCTGGGAACGGATACTTTGCCCGGCCATCCCGTTGATTTGCAGGGTCCTTTTTCGGAAGCCCAATACGCCGAAGTCCTAAAAACCTGCCTCTACGACGAAGGCACCGACGGGCTCCTGGCCATTTTCAGCCCTCAACACCCCGAAGAAGCGGTTTTGGCGGCCCAAACTTTGGTAAAATCGGTGGCGAAAAGTGGCAAACCTATACTCGCCGCCTGGATGGGCGAAAGTGAAGTAAAAGCAGCCCGCGACATCCTCGACCAGGGCGGCATTCCGGAATACCGCTTCCCTGAAAGTGCGGTAGATGTGTTTCTGCGCATGTATCAATACAGCCGCGACCTGGAGATGCTTTACGAAACGCCGCCCGCCATTCCACAGGATTTTGAACCAGACCGCGAAAAAGCCCAATCCATCATTCAAAGGGCCTTAGCCGCAGGCAAAACCTTGCTCAATGCCAGCGAAACCAAGTCTTTGTTGGCCTGTTACCGCATACCGGTCACACCGGAGCGTTTTTGCCAAAATGAAGAAGAGGTATTAGCCGCCGGTCAAGCCATAGGCTACCCCGTTGTCCTAAAGCTCATGACCCCAGATGCCGTACACAAAACCGAAATCGGCGGTGTGCAACTGCACCTAAACGACGAAAATGCCTTGCAACAAGCTTTTCGCAAGATGCAGGCCAAAGTCGAAACCCGGCTCGCCAATGCCACTATTGATGGTTATTTGGTGGAAAAAATGGTGTACAAGACCTTTGAAATCCTGTTGGGGGCCAAAAAAGACCCGATTTTTGGCCCGGTAATCGTAGTGGGACGTGGTGGTGTAGCTACCGAGGTTTTTCGCGATACCCAGGCGGGTCTGCCGCCGCTCAACATGGCCCTGGCCCAGCGCCTACTGGAGGGCACCCGCATGTATCCCTTGCTGCAAGGCTACCGGGGTATGCCGGGTGGCAACATCAACGAACTCGATTTTTTACTCTGTCGCTTTGCTTACCTGGCGATGGATTTTCCGCAGTTCAAAGAGCTCGAAATCAACCCACTCATGGCCGATAGCCAGGGCTTGATGGTGGTCGATGCCTTTGCAGTACTCGACCCTGAAGCACCAGCACACCAGCAGGGACAATATCCGCATTTGGTCATTTCGCCTTATCCCGGTGCGAAGTACAGCAAAACGGTCCTGCTCAAAAGTGGGGAAGTGGTCAACCTAAGGCCCATTCGCGCCGAAGACGAGCCCGCCCTGGCCCGCATGTTGCAAGGAGCTTCGAACGACTCGCTGTACATGCGTTTTTTTGGCTACATCCCCAAAATCAACCACGCTTGGATGACCCGTTTCACCCACATCGACTATGACCGCGAAATGGCCATCGTAGCGGAGGTGAGTCGGGGTGCAGGCCGCGAGCTGGTGGGCACCGTGCGCATCATCGAAGACACTTGGCGCGAAAGTGCCGAATACGCCATTTTCATCGCCGACCATGTGCAGGGCAAGGGCCTGGGCGGCATCATGACCGATTACATCCTCGACATTGCCCGCGACCGCAAGATCAAAAAAGTGGTGGCCACAGTGTTGCCGACCAATACCGCCATGATAAAACTGTTTGAAAAACGTGGATTTAGCATTGACCGGAGCGATATGGAGGGGTATGAGGTGGAGTTGTTAATGGTTAATGGTTAATGGTTAGTTCAAGCTTAGGACTTGAGGGGAGACGGAGGATTCCGCGCTTCAAATCCGAATGCTCGGATTGGGTCCAACACACCCACACCATCACACCCCAACCCAGACTCATTCTTGCTGATTCACGGTCTCTTGACCGGAACCATTTTCCACGCGCTTGTAATGCGTATCCTCAATCCCAATCAATGCCGTATTATTGCATTTTAATAAACTCAGCCCACAGCGCAGTAACAACTAACCATTAACCATTAACAACTAACCATTAACAACTAACCATTACCGCATGATTTTAGAAAAATACGCCCGACTCTTGGTCAACTACAGCCTCAGCCTCAAAGCTGGTGAAAAACTATTCGTCAGCAGCACTACCCTGGCCGAGCCGCTGGTGCGCGAAGTGTACCGCGAAGCCCTCAAAGTGGGGGCCATCGTAGACGTAAAAATGGAATTTCGCGAGCAAGGCCGCATTTTTTATGAGAACGCTGGCATGGAGGCACTGCAACGCCCCGACCCCCTGTACAAAATGATGGTCGAAGGTTACGACGCTTACCTATATATACGTGCGCCTTTCAACTTGCGCGAAAACCAGGGTGTTGACGGCAACAAGGCTTCCATTTATGCCCAAGCGGTGGCCCCCCTTAGTGAAATTTACAACCAGCGCACGGCCAGCCGCTCGCTCAAGCGCAACTTGTGCCAGTTTCCTACCCAGGCTTCGGCGCAGGAAGCGGGCATGTCATTGGAGCAGTATGAGCAATTCATTTTTGGCGCTTGCAAACTTTTTGAAGATGACCCCCAGGCGGCCTGGCTGGCGCTCCGCAAAAACCAACAGCACATCGTGGATCACCTCAATACCAGCAGCGACATCCACTACCTCGGCGATGGGATTGACTTGAAATTTTCGACCAAAGGACGGACTTGGATCAACTCAGACGGCCAAACCAACATGCCTTCCGGTGAAGTATATACCTCACCTGTAGAAGATTCGGTAAACGGAGTGGTCCGTTTTTCGTTTCCGGCTTTGCATGGCGGTTATGAAGTGGAAAACGCTACTTTGTACGTCAAAAATGGCTACATCGAAAAATGGGAAGCCAGCCGCGGCAAGGAAGTTCTGGACCATATTTTTCAAAATGTAGAAGGCAGTCGCCGTTTTGGGGAGGCGGCCATTGGCACCAATTATGGCATCCAGCGCATGACCAGAAACATCCTTTTTGATGAAAAAATCGGTGGTACTGTGCACCTGGCCATCGGGCAGTCGTACTTCCAAACCGGAGGAAAAAACGAGTCTTCCATTCACTGGGACATGATCACCGACATGAGAAATGGCGGAGAAATTTACGCTGACGGAGAGAAAATTTACGAGAATGGCCTGTTCTTGATTTAAGTACCTCAACTAGAGTAAGTTAAAAAATTTTACTTTTGAGGTTTAGCAAAAAAAAGAATACAACTTGCTTTCAGTCAGTTGCTTATCTTTTTTCACTAGCCCCAAATCCGTCCATCTTAATTTTTTTATGCTCCCTTGTCCTTTTTCACTGAACCCAAACTCGGTTACCCTATTTTTTTATGCGCCCTAATTCGATTTTTCCTCATTCAAAGGCTGTTTTTGAGCAATTTTTTGCAAGCCAAACGCTTTTCTTAGAAGCAAGTCTTTTATCTTTGCAGTCCTTATTGTGTTTTTTCTGTTTTTTTGGGCTATATTGTCCGCGAAACACGGCTATTCCAGACAGGACTAAGCAACAAACTCACATTCACGTACACTAAATTCAAACCTTGAACCGTGAACAGAAGTATAGCATTTTTGGAGTTAAAGTACGGTAACATTTACGGCGGCTATCCCAACTTTTACGCAATCAGTGAAATCGCGCTCTTGGTTTTTGAAACCGGTAGCAATAAGATTTTCCTCGAAAGCTGGATGAACCAAGCCAACGTAGACATTGTAAACGTCTATTCCAAGACCAACGAACTAGGCCATACGGTAGGCCGCGCCAAAGAAGTGATCAACATGAAAACCAAAAGGCGCAAACCGTTTGATGAAGAGTTTAAACTAGACGAAGAAGAGCTCAAGGAAGAATTCCGCAAGCTTCGCCCTTCCAAAGCTCCCATCAAAAACTTCATGACCAAGAACTTCCGCAAGTACCAATTCCGCGATGTGATCGTTTTCGATGGTCGCCGCGACGTGTTCTTGTGCGAGCGTTCAGGGGCCAATTTCAGCCGCTACAACGTGGTGGACATCCAGAAAGACCTCAACAAGGAGACTGATTACCTCTTCTCTTTGAACAAGCTTTCGGTGGTCATCAATTTCGAGATGGACCAGTCTTACCTGCGCTCCAACAACCAAGAGTATTGGCTGCACCCGATTGCCGCCCGTCAGATCGTACCCAAATCAGCTGCATTCGATGCTGCTCGTTTGATGATGATCCACAACGAGTACGTATTCCACAACAGCGATTTCTTGCTAAAAGCGCAGTTGGTGTTGAATAAAATCCAACACACCAAGGAGTAATTTCCTGGGCGTGGGTTCTTAAACACGAAAAGCTCTTCCTTGTCAGAAGGGCTTTTTGTGTTTGTAGAGTGTAACAGCTGTGAAACTTTTTCAGGATGATCGAGTGTTTATATTGATGCGCTTGGGATAATCCTTGCTTCAGTCAACATCACGTAGGATAAATCATATGTCGTATATCATATGTCATCTATCGTATGTTAATTATGTAAAAAAGAGCTCCATGAGGGATGTGATTAAGTTGCTGCCCGATGCCATTGCCAACCAAATTGCCGCGGGCGAGGTGATCCAACGCCCTGCCTCGGTGGTCAAGGAGTTGATGGAGAATGCAGTGGATGCTGGCAGCAAGCAAATCAAACTCATTGTAAAAGACGCAGGTCGTACCCTGATCCAGGTGATCGATGATGGTTGTGGCATGTCGGAAACCGACGCCAGAATGGCCTTTGAACGGCATGCGACTTCTAAAATCCGCGAAGCCAACGACTTGTTTGCCCTCCGCACGATGGGTTTTCGGGGCGAAGCCCTGGCCTCAATGGCAGCCGTGGCCCAGGTAGAATTACGCACCCGCAGGCACCAGTCCGAGATGGGAACCGCTATTCAAATCGAAGGCTCGGCGATCAAGTCACAAGAGCCTTGCCAAACGGCTCCAGGCTCCAATTTTGCGGTCAAAAACCTATTTTACAATGTGCCTGCCCGCCGCAATTTCCTCAAAGGCAACAATGTGGAATTTCGGCACATCATCGACGAGTTTCAACGCGTGGCCCTGGCCAATCCCGATATCCATTTTACCCTTAATCACAACGGCAGTGAAGTTTTTCACTTGCCGCCCGGTAATTTGCGCCAACGGGCACTGGGCATTTTTGGCAACTCCTTCAACAATCGGCTGGTGCCTTTAAGTGAAGAAACCGATGTATTGAAAATCCGTGGCTTCATCGGCAAACCAGAATTTGCCAAAAAAGTGCGCGGTGAGCAGTTCTTTTTTGTCAACGACCGCTTCATCAGGAGCACATACCTCAACCACGCGGTGATGGCCGCCTACGAGGAGGTACTGCCTAAAGAAACATTCCCTTTTTACCTGATTTTCATGGACCTTGACCCAGCACACATTGATGTGAACGTGCACCCGACCAAAACGGAAATCAAGTTTGACGATGAGCGCCTGGTTTACAACTACGTAAGGGTATCCGTTCGCCACGCACTGGGCCAATATGGCGTGATGCCTAGTCTGGATTTTGACCGGGAAAACACCTTTAACCTACCTTATATTACCGCTGAACGCGATCGGGATAAACCCATCGAAACTCCTCCGCGCACCAGTAATCGTCCACCGGATTGGGCTCAAACCCCTGACTGGAGCGACGATCCCCCTGAGCGTAAAAGAGAATCCAACAACCTCAGGCATTGGCAAGACCTGTACCAAGGGCTAGGCGATGCTGAACCACAGTTTGAAACCCTGTCTTCAGCAGCAAATGATGATTCGGAGGAAGAAGAAACCGTCGCATCAAATAGCGAGACATTGGTATTCCAAAGCTCTTGGTCGGTGGAGGAAGATGCCAATTCGAGCCCACCAACTGGTTTGACTGAAAATGCAAGCAATAAAAAAGCGCCTTACCAACTGCACGGCCAGTTTATCGTGAGCCAAATCAAATCAGGTTTCATGCTCATCGACCAGCAAGCGGCACACGAGCGTATCTTGTATGAACATTTTTTGCAAAAACTCAGCGATCAACAACCTGCTGTACAGGGCATGTTGTTTCCCAGTATGATGGATTTCAGCCCACAAGAAGCCGAAATCCTGCGCGACTTGTTGCCCGAATTGCAAGCGATGGGCTTTGATTTGCAGGAGTTTGGGGTCAATAGTTTTGCCCTCAATGCTCTGCCAGCAGAGCTCGCAGGCCGGGTTAGCGAACGGATCATCATTGAGGAATTGTTGGAACAGCACAAAATCGGCGTGGAATTGCAACTCAATACCCGCGAAACAATCGCGAGGGCCATGGCCCAAAGCGCAGCTATTCGGCGTGGCCAATTGCTCAATGAAAGCGAAATGCAAGCCTTGATCGACCAATTGTTTGCGTGTAGTTTGCCTTTTCGCAGCCCTTTTGGTCGCAGGTGCTTCATTACCCTTGAGTTGGAAGATTTGTTGAAGCAGTTCAACGCTTAAACTTCAATCTTGGTAGAAAGAATTTGTGAAAGGCATCCGATTCAAGCACTTTGCATTATCTTTCATCGGCACAAAACCCCTCCTTATTCACCCGCATTTAAAATAAGTATGTATCAGATTACCGACGTTGCCAAACACCTTTTGATCATCAACTTGCTAGCCTTTGTAGGCTCCTTGCTTTTGGGAAGCCCGATTGATGGTCCCATCAATAATTTCTGGGATTTGGGGCGATTGGCTTTTGCCGTTTATTACCCTACTTCCGAATTTTTTCGGCCTTTTCAGTTGGTAACCCACATGTTCATGCACGGTGATGCCTATCACTTGTTGTTCAACATGCTGGGTTTATACATGTTTGGATCGGGACTAGAGATGATTTGGGGGCCGCGAAAATTTTTGTTTTACTACTTTTTTGCAGGCTTTGGCGGAGTTGCCTTGCATATTTTCGTACGCTTTTTGCAAATCCAGTACGGTGATTTAACGCAGCCTGAAATTTTCATGGGCAACAACACGCCAATGCTAGGAGCCTCTGGTGCCATTTTTGGTTTATTGGTGGGGTATGGTTTTCTTTTCCCCAATAATATCATCACCCTGCTGTTTCCGCCCATTCCTATGAAAGCGAAGTATTTTGTAATGATTTTCGCAGGCCTTGAGTTGTACTTGGGCGTCAGTGGCTATCAATCCGGGATTGCGCACTTTACCCACCTGGGCGGGGCCTTGTTCGGCTTCTTACTTTTGCTGTATTGGCAGCGCTTTGGTAGTCGTTTGTAAGTTGTAACCTCGGCCAATCTCTTTCTGTCGTCAAAAATTGTACGATTGTCAAAATAAAGCGGTTGAGAAGTGAGAAAGGTTATATTTTTGTTCGCATTATGGGCACAATGCCCGGTACGTACCAAGCAATAGGAACATGTTCAGTTCGATTTGGGAAGATTTGAAGCGGGAATTTCAGTACGGCAATGCGGTGTCGAGGCTAATGATTGTCAATTTCAGTGCTTTCGTACTGTTTTACTTGATTTTTGGCATTGTTTTTTTGATCAAAGGCGCTCCTGCGGAGGATGGAACCATGCAGAAAGTGCAGTACCTTCTAAGCTTGCCCGCCAAACCCTTGACTCTGCTGCGTCAACCTTGGTCGATCATCACCCACATGTTTTTGCATGTTTCGATTTGGCACATTGCCTGGAACATGTTGGCACTCTACTGGTTTGGGCGTATTGTAGGTGACCTTATCAACGACCGCCGGGTGATACCTCTTTACATCATGGGTGGCTTGGCTGGTGGCTTGGCTTATTTTGTCAGCGCCAATTTGCTGGGTTACACCAACAACGCCGATGCATATGCTTTCGGTGCCTCAGCAGCGGTGATGGCGGTGGCCGCTTGTGCAGGAAAAATTGCGCCTGATTACCTGGTACACCTGATCATAATTGGTACCGTAAAGCTCAAATGGGTTGTTTTCACCTTGGTATTCATCAACATCATGTCGATGGCAGTGGGGGATAATATTGGAGGCGTGTTCGGGCATTTAGGTGGGGCGGTGTATGGTTTCATTTTTGCGGCACAACTACACGCCGGGCGCGATTGGTCGCTGAGTTTCAATCGTTTGTTCAGCCGCCTGGGCGGATCCTTCAAACGCATGAGAAGTGACCGACAAGAACGGCCCCAAGACCAGCAACAACGCCGCTCACATGAACAAGCCCGCGCCCGTCAAACCGCTTCAATGGGCAGCCGCAGCGACAAAAGTAAAAGTGGCCGTGCGGCAAGTGATTACCAGTCTATGTCGCAACAAGAACAAGTAGATGCGATCCTAGATAAAATCAAGCAATCGGGCTACGAGAGCTTGTCGACTGAGGAAAAAGAATTTTTGTTCAACGCCTCAAAAAACTAAAGCCCGTGTTGCGCTTACTTCGCTGGGCCAATGTGCTGTTACTGGGCATCACCTTGTTTGCGTACCTGGCTCCATTTGTAAGTCCTGCCAAATATTGGTTTTTTGCTTTTGTTGGCTTGATCTATCCACTTCTCCTGCTTTTCAATGTCTTGTTTATTGTTTTTTGGGCACTGCGTAAAAAATGGTACGCGCTTTTGTCGCTGGGCATCATCCTTTTGGGTTGGGGGCATGTGCAGGGCTTGATTGGTTTTGGAGGTTCGGGTAAAGGGTCCGATCCTGCCCAAAGTCTGCGCTTAATGACCTACAATGCGATGGGTTTCAACGACAACTGGAACGCCTGGGAGCCTGCCAGCATCAAAGAGTGGGAAGGCATGCTGCAAAGATACCAGCCCGATGTGCTTTGCCTGCAAGAATTTTGGTATGCCAAAAAAGAGAATGGCCCCGCCTACATTGAAACCACTCAAAGGGTTGGGAAAATGCCTCACGCAGTGTGGAAGCGCTATGAGGAGTTGGCAATTTTTTCGCGCTACCCCATTTTGCGCACAGAGGTGAAGTATTTTGGCTCCACCAATGGTTATCGTTTTGCCGACTTGCAAGTGGGCGAGCAGATAATCCGGGTTTACAACGTACATTTGCGCTCTAATAGCATCACTGGCCTGGCCAACAAGGTAGCCGAATCTGGCAATTTAAAGGAAAAACAAACCTGGCTCAACATCCGGGGTATCATGGGCCGCTTCAAACGCGCCGCCCGCGAACGCGCCGAACAAGTAGAAGAACTCAGTGCCCATATCGCCAATAGTCCCTATCCGGTGTTGGCTTGCGGCGATTTCAACGACATCCCCCAATCTTATTCTTACCACCGGATGACCCAAGTGCTGGACGATGCATTCAAAAAAGCGGGTTCAGGCATTGGCATTACTTACGCTGGGCGCATCCCTTTTTTGCGCATTGACTACATTTTTTCCGACCCCGACTTCGAGCCCTCGGTCTGCAAACGAGGGGCCGTGGGCTTTTCAGATCATCGGCCTGTGGTGGCGGAGATTCGGGTGAGGTAGAAAGGCATCCCATTCTAATGACATAAATTAGTCATCATGTGACTTTCCTTGCTTTTCCAGTCAAAATTAACGTTGAGTTAACCTACTTAACTAAACTATCTCTTACCTTTGTTTAGAATTTAAACTTACTTGATGGCAAGTTTGCCAAATCATCAGTCCCATCAACTGCAACAACTCGTTCAGGGCTTTCTGCAAGGTCGCTTGCAGGAACGCGGTTATGTTTACCTGCCTCAATTCAATCAGTTTCGCCGCCTCACGCCAGCTGGTTTCCAAAGTATTATCCTGAACTGGGCTCCTCATCAAGATGCGTGCATCCTCGAAGTACAACTAGGCATTCGCCACGATGCCGTTGAAGACTTGGCCTCACCATTCACCAATGGCCTTACGGGGTTTCAAGCACAGAGCCTGACTTTGGTGACGCCAATGGGCAAATTGTACGACGAACCTACCCAACGTTTTACTTTGCGCAATACTGAAGAGGCTCAAGCTGCGGCTGAAGCCATTGCCGAGCGCCTTTTTTCACGCGGAGTAGGTTTCCTGGAAAAATATTCTCGTTTGGAAGCCGTCGATAGCCTTTTTAATGCCAAACCTGCGGAACCTGTTTCTTTTGTCCACAACCAGTTTCACCGTTGTCTGAAAGCCTTGGCGGTCGCCCGCTTGAATTTTCGGGCCGATTTTGAGCGCTTGGCAGTAGCTTATCGGGTGCAATTGCAAAACCTGGGCGCGTCTGAAGTGGTGTTGGAGCGCTATGATCGCTTGCTGCGCTATTTGCGGACTTATGCTTGGGGGTGAGGGGAATTTCGGATTAAAATAAAGAGAGCTGAGTTTCTTTTGGAGGATAAAACACACCTATGATCACAAAGGGATTAGTGGCTCATCGACGGTGCCATTCCAGAGTGGTGCCAAGAAAGAAATACAAGTCTTTCTCAAGGCGGAATTCTACATCGTATTTGAGTTTGACTTTTTCAAGTGCTTTTTCTTCGTTATTATTAGCGTCGCGTAGGCAATTCCAATACAACTGACCAATTTCCCAATCCTCAATCATCAATCGTGAACTACGCCCTTTGTCATCTTCAAAGCGATAATAAAACTTGTAAGGGACCTTTTTGAGCGGTACGCGCGAGGGTTCTTGGTCTGCGAAGAGAGACTGTTGATTTTTGAGTTGAGCCCATACTTCCTTCCACTCGCGTTCGTCACGTTCTACCTCAAAAGCGATTATTTTAGTGGGCTTGAAAGTAGCTAAGGAGACATTTTGGGGTGCTTTGGAATCTTCAATAAGTTGGACCAGGTTAGTGTACACTTTTTTCAGGCAAATTTCTTTCCTTTTCTGCCAGTGGTGATCGGTACCATAACGTTCTCCAATAACGAGGTCTTTGAATTCATAGTCAGCTGGAGAATGGCTTTCGGGCCTGAAATCATCAGTTCGCTGCTTGACTTCCAGTTCGATCCAAGTATATTTTGTAGCTTGTACTATGCCATCCTTTTTGAGTTGAGTCAAAAAACTGAAGGGTACTGGGTAAAGGCGAATCCAAGAACCATCTTCTAGCAATCCCGCAGTGCATACCAATTCATCATAGCTGCGAGAAGGCAAAGGATAAGTAGTCACTGCTAGCATTATTTTCTTCCGAGGCATGAGAAGTTGATAAATTTAGAGATGCTTCAATAAATACGAAAAATTCGGAAATTGTGTGATAGCCTTTGCTAAATGGCTACGATGACATTGGCAGGCCTCTGCTTCGAAGCATGTAAGGGCCACTCGTTGGTATTGCTGAAGAAGCCGAATTATAAAAACTTGTTGCTCTGAGGTATTGGGAATGGTCTGTGCAACATACACTTTAAAGAGTTCGTCGTAGTCTGCCTGGGTCTCTAGTGTTTGCCTTTGTTCACTAGCTATGCCCAATTCTGGCAAATGATAATAGTGGATACCCACACCCTCACAAGCAGCCTTGAGTTGATTTTTACTGAAACCAAACTTCATGCTCAACGAATTACGGCGCACATCACAGAGTACTTTTACATCCTTTTGAATCAGTTTATTCAAGTAAGTTTCCAAGGAAATACCCTCATAGCCAATGGTGTAGAGGCAGGTTTCCTCGTTAACTGGTCTGGCATTGGCCAGTGTTACCAGTTCATCTGGGGTCAGGTATTGTTCTGCGATTTTGCTTTTGATGGCCAAATAGGGATACTTCCTATACGTTATCCCAATCAGTTCAGCAGTCGATTTCTCTTTATACTGTTGTCGAATAGCTTGTAGAATAGCTACATCTTGCTTTTTCAAGGTTATTACAAAGTCTTCGGGGGTCACTTTTGTCCAAGTTCGTTCAGTTTGTGATACAACACCATATTTACCGAGTGTCAAAAGGTCTGCATTGGCCTGAAATGAGTAACACCCATACTTATAAGGCACAAAGTCAAAATCTGGCTGCATTTGTAATTTGGAGAACAAAAGCAGCAGTTTTTGCATTTGAATTTTTTCCAGTTGCCCATCGAAAGCCTGCAAAAGGGAGAGCAATATTTTCCTTCGGTAGTACAAAGTGCGTTTATTTTTACAAAGATAACAAATTGTTTTATGTAACACTACCAAAATCGACTTAAGTTACCATGATTTTTATTTTTCTTGGTTAAAGAGTTAAGGTGCTTTAAAAAAGCTAGATTATATGGACTCCATCAATACCCTATTCAAAATGAGGTAGTGCTACAGATGGAAGGCTATTTCAAGGGGTTTCAGAGCAAATCAGCATTACATTTGAGTGACTACCAAAAAATCTAAATCGGGCAATCGATAACTAAAAACACGACAAATTTTCCAAGCGAGCCCCCTAAATCATATATTGTATGTCGTCTATCGTATGTCGTATGTCAAAAAAGAGTCTAATAAATTAGAACTCAACATAATTTAGCACCCTCACTTCCCCGGATCTTTCACCATCATACTCCCATCCACCGCTTTGAACTCGATGTCTGTAAAATCCTGATTGGCCAAAATGCCTTGGCTGTAAATGGTGTCTTTGGGAGTGGTCACCACCACAAAGCGATTGGTGTATACTTTTTGCTGCTTTTCGTCCCAGGTTAGTTCCGGTGATTCCAGGCGTTTGCCATCGGTGCTGCGCCATACCACGCTGTCGCGGGCCAAGGTGATGCCGCTGTACTCGTTGCGCTCGGCATACTTAGCGGTGAGGGTAGCTACCACTCTCCCACCCCGGTAAAAATCAACCCAGATACCCTTGATGAATTCTTGCTTGGGATTGTCCAATGCAGTGTGCCGCAACATCACTGGCCCCCGCACGCGCACGCGCACAACCGCCGAGTCGCTGTAAAACATGTCGACCTTTTTGATTGTTTCGACTTGGATTTCTTCCTTGGTAAAGGTTTCAATGGCTTTTTCTTCCTGCTTGCAGGCCACCACAAAGAGGGCCAGCAGGCTGAAAAACCAAAGCCAATGTTGGTTATTTTTTGACACAAAAGGGATTTTGGCGCAAAGGTAAAGGAAAACGATATTCAATCCATCATTCATCCAACGAATCGTTCAAAGCCCCAATCGAAGCCCCTCTTTTCAACACTTCAACTTTTCAACTACCAACGCTAATTCACCACATTCACATCCCCTTTGAAAATCAAAATCTCGTTGTCGATGAATTCGATCTCGGCTACATATACATAAGTACCCGCACCGACCCGAGCGCCATTGAATTTACCGTCCCAGCCTTGGGCTTCATCGCCGAGGGGCAGGTCTTTTTTCTCAAATAGCAAATTGCCCCAACGGTCGTACACCCGCAAACTGCGGATGATCTTTGATGAAGTACCACCGTAAACCGTGAAGAAGTTGTTCACCCCATCGTTGTAAGGCGAAAAAGCATTGGGGAAGTACAAGGAACGGTCTTTGACCACGGTAATCAAGATGGCATCCTCCGCCTCACAATCCTGGGGGTCTTTGATTTTCAGCGTGTACTGCTGCGTGTTCAAAGGCGTTAGGAAAGGGTTGGGGCAATTGGTACAGCTGAGGTTGGTGGCTGGCGTCCAGGCGTAGGATTTGATGTCGTTCCGGCTGCTTACCGCGTTAAGTTGCACACTGGCCCCCAGGTTAATGGTGATGTCCAGGCCCAAATCCAGCGTCAGTTGTGGAGGTTCGGTCAAAGTCACGTCTTGCGTGGCTTTACACCCTCCCGCATCTTCCACCAAAACACTGTAATTACCCGCTCTCAATTGGTCAAAAATATTTCCTCTTTGCAAGGTACCGCCGTTGATGCTATAGCTATAAGGTGGGGTGCCACCTGCGCCCAATAGAGTGATTTTGCCCTTGGGTTCCCCAAAGCACAGGACATTCACGGGTTGTATTTGACCGATTGAAAGCAAAGGTGGTTCAATCAAAGTGAGTGAGGTGTCCTTGCTGCACCCATTTTTGTCTTGCAAGCTGAGGCGATAAGTACCTGGCGGCAGGTCTTTTAGGTCTGCGGTTCGGCCCCCATTGCTCCAATTGAATACATAATCCCCTGCCCCACCTCGCGGTACTGCATTGACGCTGCCATTGCGGTCACCAAAACAAGTTGGATTCATGCCCGTAGCCAACACGCCGATGGGTGGGAAATCTTTCACCGCGACATCGAAGTTCCCACGACAGTTGTTGAAGTCTCGCACGGTCACTTTGTAAGTACCCGCCCTGATTTGCCGCAAGGAATTGTCGTTTTGGAAGCCTCGGCCATCGCCCCAATCAAATTGATAAGGCCCTCGGCCATTGTTTAGTTGCAAATTGATGGACCCATCGTTGAATCCAAAACAGCGCGGCGGCGTTACCGCATCCACATTGGGATTGAGCAAAAGTTCGAGCTCTCGCACTTGCAAAATGGTATCTTTTTGGCAGCCTAGGCGATCGCGGATGCGGAAACTGTACGAACCAGAGGCTACATTTCGCAAACTGGAGTCGCGGCCAAAAGCCCCATTTTGCCAACTGTACTGATATGGCCCCGAACCTCCACTGACCCTTACTGCCAGGCCACCGTCGCG
This sequence comes from Chitinophagales bacterium, assembly GCA_013299105.1. Lineage (GTDB taxonomy): Bacteria > Bacteroidota > Bacteroidia > Chitinophagales > Saprospiraceae > Haliscomenobacter. The sequence goes on from JAAFJY010000006.1 coordinate 125,876, forward strand.
ACCACCATTGCAAGTGGCACGCATGTCGTCGATCTGATAACGGAAGGGCTGAGGACCTCGAACCGTGAGCCGAATGGTAGTGTCACAAGTGGCTACATCGGTGATTTTGACCGAATACGTACCCGTTGAGACCGCACTAAGGTCCTCGGTTTTGATTCCATTAGACCATTCGAAGGTATAGGGCCCAAAATTGTTGCGCACGCTGATGTCCACCGAGCCACTGTTGTTGTTGGGGCAGATTTCATCCTTGATTTGAGCTCCTAAAGTATAGTGATCAGGGCAACAGCGAGCGGCTACTTCTTTGATTTTAGTAACTGTACAACCTGATTCAGTAGTCACACGCAAGGAAACATTGATGGTACCTGGGCGATTGAACTGTGCTTTTTGTGGGCCTTTGCCGGTCGCAGAAGGGCGAACAGCAGTGGGACCAAAATCCCATTCCCATTTGGCAATTGGTCCAGCGAAAGTTGAGCCATCAGTGAAGGTCATGTCTTTGCCGATGCAAACGGGCGAAATATCGTTGGTAAAATCAGACTTGGGGCCCAAAAAAGTACCCGTGCCACCAAAAGTAATGGTGTACCCCGACCCCGATTGGCTGTAGTTGTTGACTACTAAGGCATAACTGCGGCCCGCCACCATCTGCAAGGGCGAAATAAAGTTGTTGCTGCCTGCTTCACAGCCACAGTATTCTACATCACCCTGCTCTCGGTCGCGCAGGCCAGTAGCTCCGGTACAGCGCACCCAGTTGGCGATGGGCTCACCCACGTTTTCGCCTGCCGACATACACTTGGCCGAGCGTTTGCTGCCACAAGTGTTGATACCACCAGGTAGTTCAAATACCACAAAGTCAATGTCGTCGTCGGGGTTGAGCGGAGTAATGGTAAAGCTCAAAGCCCCGGCCCGCTCACAAGTCCATTTTAGCCAGTTGGACTGCGCTTCGGCAGGATTACAGCCCAAGCGACCACAAAAGCCCCGAAGTTCGTTGGGGTCGCGGCCTTCGCCTTGCACAAAGGGGATGGTCAATGGTTTTTTGTCGCAAAGGATGTTCCCCGTTGCACAATCGCTGGAGGGCGTTTGGGTAATATCAAAATTGTTGATACAAAGCTGAAAAGTACCGTTGGTATTGTTGCGCGAACTGACATTGATGAAATAGCGCTGGCCTACTACCAAGTTAGAGACAAATGCCTGGATGGTGTTTCGACCCCTGGCATCGGAAATACAAACTAGCTCCTGCAAAGCCCCACAATTGCCCGTGAATACTGCAAACTGAGGTGAGCGCAGGGTTCCCTCAGGTTGAATGCGGGTAGCACCCGAAACACTGATGTTCGCATCCTTGGCGATGGCGATGAAGGTAAACCACACCTCATTGGGGCGAGAAGTGGTCGTAGCCCGCGGAAAACAACCCGGTACGGTATAGTTTTGCGAAGCAGTTGAACCTTCGGTCGTGTAAGCACCCGGACCAGAGCACCAGCCTGCTACGGTATCCAATGGAAAGGCATCCGTACACTCGTCGTTGAGTGGCCGTTGGGCAAGGGCAAGTTGACAAACAAAAAAAGCAAAGCAGTATAGAATAACTTTTCTCATAGCTAGAGCAGAATGAATATTTTTTGAACACCAAACAGCCCAGGCTGTTCAATATTTCATGGCAATACTTGGGTGCAGATTTGTTTTAGCGTACAAGAATAACGGTTAAAATCCTTATTTATGTGCTTTCAACACTTTAAGGTACCGTTAAAGCCGGGCTTTTAATCGTAGTTTTGGTTAAGCGCATGACAATTTAGGTTAAAAAACCGGGTTTGACAGCTCGAATGCTTGTTATTCTTTGCTAAAGCTTCCAAAAAACCATTCAACTTCATGATTCAACAGCTACCCAACTTGATCACTTTAATCAACCTGGTGTGCGGTGCTACCGCTTGCCTGTGTTTGATCTATGGACGCCTGGAACTGGTTTTTGGGTTGGTCGTCCTGGCGGGAATTGCCGATGTATTGGATGGACTGGTGGCCCGTGCGCTGAAAGTGCAATCGGAATTGGGCAAGCAATTGGACTCCTTAGCCGATATGGTTTCTTTTGGCCTGGTTCCTGGGATCATTTTCTACGGGCTGATAAGTGCCGCCCAAAATGGGGGCAATTGGCCCACTGGGTTGGATTTCAAAGCATTGCCGGGTTTGCTGCTGACGGCCTGCGCTGCCTTGCGCCTGGGAAAATTCAACATCGACACCCGGCAAAGTGAGGAATTCATCGGTTTGCCCACACCGGCTTGTACCTTGTTTGTGTTGGGATTATTGGCTATTTACCTCGATCCAGGGCATGCTTTCCATTTTTTGCTGCGGCAAACGCTGGTCATCAGTACTTTGTTGGCTGTATTTTCCTATCTGATGTTGGCGGAGATTCCGATGTTTAGTTTCAAATTCAAGGCATTGACTTGGAAAGGCAACGAGATTCGCTTTATCTTTGCGGCGATTTTTGCCCTCATGATTGGCATTTGGCGTTGGGGAGGCTTGTCTCCGGCCATTCTGCTCTATGTTGCGCTTTCTATACTCCTTTTTTTCAAGCGAAAAACCGCACCATGAAATTTGTTGCTGACATCAACATCATGCCCCACAAAGAATTGCTCGACCCTCAAGGAAAAGCTGTGGCCAACAACCTCAAAAACGTAGGTATCTCCGGCGTGCAAGATGTGCGCATTGGCAAACACATTTCACTGAATATTGAAGCCGATTCCGAAGCTGCTGCCCGCGAACTGGTAGACACCGCTTGCCGCAAACTGCTGGCCAACGTGATCATGGAAAGCTTTCAGTTTGAACTACACGAAGCAGAAGCCTGATCCACACATGCTGTACCTGATTCCCACTCCCATCGGCAACCTGGAGGACATTACCCTGCGGGCCATCCGCATCCTGCGGGAGGTGGATCTCATTTTGGCCGAAGACACCCGCACCTCGCGCAAACTCCTCGATCACCACGGCATCGACACCCCCTTGCGGGCCCACCATGCCCACAATGAGCACACTGCCATCAACGGGGTATTGCGCGACTTAGAAATTGGGCGCAAACTGGCCTTGGTGTCTGATGCAGGAACACCAGGCATTTCTGACCCAGGTTTTTTGTTGGTGCGAGAATGCCTCAAGGCGGGCATCGAAGTACAGTGTTTGCCTGGGCCTACGGCCATTGTGCCCGCCCTGGTGCAATCGGGTCTGCCTTGCGACCGCTTCCATTTTGAAGGCTTTTTACCCCACAAAAAAGGCCGTCAAACCCGTCTGAAATACCTGGCCAGCTTGCCCAACACTTTTGCTTTGTACGAATCGCCACACCGCTTGGTGAAATGCATGGAGCAATTGCAGGAATTTTGCGGCTCCGATCGCGCCGTTTGTGTGCAGCGGGAATTGAGCAAGCTGCACGAAGAAGCCCACCGTGGTAGCATTGCCGAGGTTCTGGCATTTTTTAAAGGCCGAGCCGATAAAGTTCGGGGCGAAATCGTGATCGTAGTAGCAGGTCTTGGCAAGGAAAATAGCCGGGAGGAAGAGGAGGATTGAGGTTTGGACATACGATAGACGAGATACGAGATACGACATATGATTTGGTGGGGCTCGCTGGAAGGATTTGTCGGATGAGGAGCATTCGTTTTTCCGGTTTGATTTTTTTGAAGTACGACTTACGAGTGACTACTTACGACTTACGAAGTAGAGGCTCTGCTTAAGCATTACCCGAAAGGTAGATTTGAGCGCCACTCTTCTCAACCCCTCAGCTTATCAACTCTTTTCAACCCTTCAACATTTCAACCTTTCAACTACGCCCGCATGGCTCCACAAAAAATAGAAACCGTACTTTCTGATCTTTTTGAACAATGGTGTGGGCAAGCGCCTACCCTGATTTTGCCTTTGGCACCATCGGGTTCGGAGCGCATCTATTACCGTTTGCAAAACTCGGAGTGGGCCTCCATTGGTACTTACAGCCCAAATGAAAGTGAGAGCCGGGCTTTTTTGGCCTATACCCGCCATTTTCACAGCAAAGGCTTGCCCGTACCTGAGGTGTATGCGCAGGATGAAACGGGTAAAATTTACCTCCAGGAAGATTTGGGCTCGACTACTTTGTACAGTTTTATACTGCAAACGGGCGATTATTTTCCCGATTACCTGGTGCAATTGTACAAGCGCGTGGCCGAGCAATTGGCCCGCCTGCAAATCATCGGCGGCGAGGGTTTGGACTACTCGAATAGCTACCCCAAGCCGTCGTTCGACAAGGAGTCGATGTTTTGGGACCTGAATTATTTCAAGTACCACTTCCTGATGCTCGCCAAGGTCCGATTTGACGAACAAGCTTTGGAGAACGATTTTCACGCCTTGACCGATTACTTGCTCACGGCCGATACTCAATATTTCTTGTTCCGAGATTTCCAGTCGCGCAACATCATGATCCGCAGCGGAGAGCCTTATTTCATTGATTACCAAGGCGGTCGGCAAGGAGCCTTGCAATACGACCTGGCCTCACTTTTGTACCAGGCCAAAGCCAATATCCCACCCGACATCCGCGACGAGGTGATCGAGCACTACCTGGATGTAGCCGAAAAACTGACCGAGATCGACCGCAAATCCTTCATGGAGTACTTTCATGGGTATGTGTTGATCCGCAACATCCAGGTTTTGGGGGCTTATGGGTTCCGGGGCTTGTTTGAGCGCAAAGAGCACTTTATCAAGAGCATTCCTTTTGCCCTGCGCAACCTCAAAGTGCAATTGGAAAACTGGCAATTACCCATTGAGCTGCCCCACCTGCGTGAAGCCCTGCAACGCATCATCGACAGCAAGCGCTTCGAGCCTTTCAACAAAATCAAAAGCAGCAGCAGCTTGCTGACCGTCAATGTAAATTCCTTCTCTTACCACCAGGGTGGAGTGCCAGAAGACAACAGTGGCAACGGCGGTGGATTTGTGTTCGACTGCCGTTTTGTACACAACCCTGGGCGCTACGAGCCCTACAAAAAACTCACGGGCCGCGACGAGGCGGTGATCAATTTCCTGAAGCAGCACAGCATCATGGACGATTACCTGCAAAACGTGTTTCGGATCGTCGATGCGGCCGTTGAGGACTACATCGACCGCAGTTTCACCAGCCTGACTGTCAATTTTGGCTGCACGGGCGGCCAGCACCGTTCGGTATATGGGGCCGATGAACTGAGCAAACACATCAAAGAAAAATACGGGGTTCGCGTCAACCTGCACCATGTGGAGCAGGAGCGCAAAAATTGGGAAAATTGACCAGCAAAATCCTCTTGTTTGGCGAATACACCGTTTTGCGGGGCTCGGCTGCACTGGCTTTGCCCTTCCCAATGTTTGGTGGCCACTGGGCTTTTCTCGAAAAACGGGGGCCGCACGAAGGGCAACAGCAACTCTGGGCTTGGCTGACTTACCTGCAAGATTTACAAAAGCAAGGCCAATTGCTGCACGATTTGGACTTGATCCTACTGGAAGAAGACCTGGAGCGGGGCATGTTTTTTGAGTCGAACATTCCCACCGGCTATGGCTTGGGCAGCTCAGGGGCCTTGTGTGCGGCCTTGTTCACGAGGTATGTGCTGAAGCCGATTTCGGCGGATGACGCAGGGCAGTACGCTTTTTTAAAAAAAATCTTTGCCCAGTTGGAGTCCTTTTTTCACGGCTCCAGCTCCGGGGCCGATCCTTTGATTTGTTACCTCAATCGCCCAGTTTTACTGAAAGGCAATGGCGACATTGAGGCTGTAGAAGTGCCGAATTGGCCCCAAAACCCCTATCATTTTTTCCTGCTCGACACCCAACAGGCCCGCAGCACGGGGCCACTGGTGCAAAATTTCCTCCAGCGCTGCGAGGACCCGATTTTTGCCCAAGAAGTCGAAGATGAACTCTGCCCGCTCAGTGAAGTCGGGATCAAGTTTTTTTGCCAAGGCCACTGGGAGAGTTTGTACTCTGTTTGGCAAAACCTCAGCCGGGCGCAAGCCGATTTACTACCCGAAATGATCCCCGCCCATTGCCTACCCGCCTGGGAAAATGGCCTGATTCGCGGCGATTACGCCCTCAAGCTTTGTGGTGCTGGGGGTGGCGGTTTTTTGCTGGGCATGTGCAAAATGGGAGTGGATTTGGATACAGCGCTTGGAAACGTTTGCATAGAAATTGAATAAATTTAAATCATCCGCTATGTAGTCCTCAGTAAACCAGCAGCCCCTCTTCTCAACTCCTCAACCAACCTCACTGCACCATCACCTTTTCCATTGCCAATACCTGCCCGCCTTCATCCCTCAAGCGCAAGTAATACAAGCCTTTTGGTAAAGTTTCAGTGGGCACTTGCACCCGGTGCATGGAGCCTTGCTTGAGCCCTGCTACTTGTTTCAGTACCCTGCCCAAGGGGTCCAAAAGCTCCAAGTGCGAGGCTCCTATGTCATTTTTTGTCCACTCTACTTGCCAGTTGCCACCTTGAGGGATGGGATTGGGGAAGATGTTTAGGTTTATTTTGGGGTTTTGCAAGTCTGAACTGGATGTGATCAGCGCATTGCTGCAAAATGGAGATCGGGAGTCTTGGTAAATGATTTTATTTTTCGATTGAAAACAGCGCAGGTATAGATTTGACTCCGTGCACACTCCTTTATTGACGCAGAAAAAAGGATAAAAAGGGAAAATAACTGATCCAAATCCTTCAATCCAAGTGTCTTTGCGATCTTCTTTAAACTCACCTGCACGATGTACAAACTTATAAGTTATCGAAAGTTTCTTACGTGCGATACCACCTATTGATATCACTGATACAGAATCAATCTTTGCAACTGTCTTGTTCCCGTTAAGCTCCCCCCTGTTTTCAAACAAATTATTAGGGGTTGTTAAAGTGTCCCCTTTCTTCATGTTGAAATCATAGATTAGAAACTCAAGCTGGGTACAATTAGCGGTTGGTTTAAAATAAACCTTTTGACCATCGGTACGATAATAGAAAGATTGCACTCGTTTTCCATTGATCAAATCTAAATTTGCCTTAGACCATAATTTTTGACACAACAAGGTATCTTTTTCTACCCTGACAGTGTAATCCAATACATTGTCAAAAAAAGCCCATAACCCAATATTCCAAACCGGATTGTCTTTGGATTCGGGAAAAATTGCTTGTGCTTTAGCAAATGAGAGCCAGCACAATTGTATAAATATAGCAATGAATAGCTTTTTCATGGGATATTACTTGAAAAGCTTGAGAAGTGCAATGACTTCTCAAGCTTATGAATAAAAAAATTATTTGTGTTTAACCACCTGACCAGATAAAGTGCTACCATTGTGGTTGATCATGTAGGACAATACACCTGGGAACAGCCCATTTGTTTGCTCAAAAACCAGGGTGTTTTTGCCTTTCTGCACTTTGAATGCTTGTTGGAGGCGATTGCTGCAAGTCTGCCAGCAGCCCCTCTTCCCAACTCCTCAACCAACCTCACTGCACCATCACCTTTTCCATCGCCAATACCTGCCCGCCTTCTTCCCTCAAGCGCAGGTAGTACAGGCCCTTAGGCAAATTTTCGGTAGACACTTGCACCCGTTGCATGGAGCTTTGCTTGAGCCCAGTCACCTGTTTCAGTATCCTGCCCAAGGGGTCCAAAAGCTCCAAGTGCGTGGCTCCTATCTCATTTTTTGCCCATTCTACTTGCCAGTTGCCACCCTGGGAGATGGGATTGGGGAAAATGGTTAGGTCAATTCTGGGATTTTGCAAGTCCGAGTTGAATGTGATCAAAGCGTTGCTGCAAAATGGAGATCGGGAATCTTGGTAAATGATTTGACTATTCACTTGGAAACAGCGGATGTAATAATCTGCCATAGGGCATACTTGCCTAGTGACACAGCCAATCGGGTAAAGGGGGAAAATTGAGGACCCCATGCCTTCAATCCAAATATCTCGATTATCAATACGATTAGTATAAATTGAACGGTTGGCATAGTTGACTACCATTCTTTTCCTAGGGGTGCCGCCTAAAACTACTGTTGAGACACTGTCAACCCGAACGCGCACTTTAATATCCCCTTCAAAGCCCTGCGTTTCTCCTAATAATACAGGTAGGACTAAAGTATCACCTATTTTAAGATCAAAATCATACATCAAATATTCCTTTTGATCACAACGCGTATTCATTTTGAAAAAGGCCTTCTTACCTTCAAGGCGATAGAATGCATTACTAAAAGACAAACCATCAATAGTAGCCCAACTTGCCTTGATCCAATTTCTATTACAAAAAATTGTGTCTTTCTCTAACTTCACAATGTCACCAATGTTATAATTTTCTCCAAAGCGCCAAAACCCAATGTTCCATAGTGGTTTGTCGCTAACTTTAGGTAATGCGGTTTGTGCTATTGACATTTTTTGAACCGCGATGAAAATGAACAGTATAAATAACACTCTCATGGGATATTAATTGAAAAGCTTGAGAAGCGCAATGACTTCTCAAGCTCATGAACAAAAATTTATTTGTGCTTAACCACTTGACCTGACAAAGTGCTGCCATTGTGGTTGATCATGTAGGATAAAACACCGGGGAGCAGCCCATTTGTTTGCTCAAAAACCAGGGTGTTTCTGCCTTTTTGCACTTTGAATGCTTGTTGGAGGCGATTGCCATATTGGTCGTTGAGCATGATCGTGGCATCACCAGCGGCTGTAAAGTCGATTTCAAAGCTTAGGGCCGCCTGGGTTGGGTTCGGATAAACCTTGATGCTTGAAAAGGTGTTTTGTCCGTTTTTGACCTTGAAGCCAATCTCAGGAGCCAACAGCTCTTCCTGATCCGACACAAATTCGGGTTGGAGCGCTTCAGGGCTTAGGCCGATGGCTTGAGCCAAATCACTGATGTCAGTTTTGGCGTTGAGTGTAACCTCAAATAGCACTTTTTCGCCGCTCAACTTGATCGGTTCATTGTCGTACCACAAGGTCTTGATCACGCCTTTTTCCTGACGTTCCAGCGCAAAGGCGTCCATTTCAAATTTGCGTACTTCGCCTGGTGATACGCCACTCAATTCTGCTAGTTCTGGGTTGATTTTCAAACCCATTTGATAGCCCAGGATGTTCATGGCCTTGCCTTTTGGCTTGGCAGTTACCAAAACCGTAAAGGATTCGCCTTTTTTGATCAACAATTTTGCTTCTCCACCACGCAGAGCTGGGCCGCTGTTGTAGCTGGTACTGATGTCGGGATTACGGAATTGAGTGGGAGAAATGGAAGTAGAGTAGTTGACGTCACCCGTTTTTACTCCAACATAAGACCATGCTTTTGTGTTCGAAACTGGTTTGTATGGTGCGGTAAAGTTAATTTGTGCAAAATAATTGGTACACCCCGGACCCGAACAGAGATAAGGTCGGAATTCGTTATTGAAAGCTACCCAGTCATTTTGTAACGCTGAAGTGCGGCCATTAGTAGAAGTAGTGGGAATATTAATATTAAGACTGCTTAACCAAAGTGAACTATTGTCGCCAAAGATCAAGGACTCTGGAACAAACCGCCAACTGGGAACTGCTCCAAAATTGGGGCTTCTATTCAAAATGACATCTCTGATCGTATTGATGTCAGCAGATTGAATGATGCCATTCCCGTCTGCATCTGCTGCAATCAGATTATAGTTGTTGAAGCCACGAAGGATATTTAAATATCGTTGAACTTGAATGAGGTCAGCGGTAGAGACTCCTGTTAAAGATTCGTTCCATGTGGCAGTTTCTCCTACCAAATCAGGTCCAAATGTATAGGTTTGCCCATTCACCATAGACTGATTCACGCTGTAAATACCCTGATTATTGGTGGTATTGGTACTCGGACTGCTTCCTGCAGTGATTTTCACTTTGAGCCCAGGGAAAGGCAACAGCGCCTCAACATTCCCTCCTGCACCATCAGCATCGAAGAAATAAGAGATTTTCCCTTGGGACGCAAATGCGCTGCTTGACTGGCAAGTTGGCAGAATCTGATCTCTTAAAAAGGCATAATCAGCACCATTGTTCAACATTCGTTTCATTAACTCTAGCTGAAGTGGAGAAAAACTGTTGATACAAGCCTCTGAGTGATAAGACATGATATTATTCCGTGGAGGGGTGTAAACGAGCGTCTCTTGAAAACAAGGATTGTTTGGATCTCCCGCAATTATTGTCTGAGAGCAATTATCGCTACACTCAGATCCTGTCGCACATAAATTAACACTCTGATCTGGAGCGTAAGGGTCAACTGGTGTATCTGAAATATAATCTCCAGAATTTTCTGCGTTACAAACTCCAGATAAACACGCACAAGTAGAATTTGGAATCAAACATGAGCTATTTGGTCTTAGCCTTGGAACGCGAAAAGCACCGTTTTGGCAGAAGATTGTACCCCCTGTTCTATCAAATGTATGATCCAGCCCTAAGAAATGCCCAACTTCATGTGCCAAAGCGTGCAAAAAGCCTTGGACGGACTTAATAACAACCGCATTTTGGACAGTACCATTGGGTCTGGCAGTGTAGAACCCAGTAGCCCCATTGATGTCGTTCACCAAAAATACATTTAGAGCTTGTGGGTCTCCATAGAGATTGTTCAATTCTGTCAACTTGATAGGGTCACCGACAGAGAGGTTGTAATAATTGGGGTTTTCTTTGGTATCAATTGAGCACAAATAGAACGATACGTTTTGAGTAACAAATCGTTGGTTCATCCACCTGATTGCTTCATGCATCCAATACTCTGGTTCAATAAAGCTATAATTCCCATTACTGGTAATCACATAAGCCTTGATAGGAATATTGAATGTTGTTTGAATGGAAGAAGCCGTAGATATAGCCCCCGGTCCAAATCCCACCGCATTATAGCTTTGGAGCCTCACTTGGTCTGTAGGAGCAACGGTTCCGCAAGAAAAATTCTGCCCAAACAAAGCAGAAAGATTGAACATGAAAAGTCCAATCAAAAGGAGAGCATTACCCCCCCCCAATACGTTTTACTCTGATAATCATCGGTTTTTAAATTAAGTTAAAAAATATAATTGAATTTAATCGAAATGTGGAGTCTTTTATGGACGCCACAAAGCAATCAACCCTTTGAAATTCAATTGAATTTGGTGCCCTGAGTTCAAGCTCAAGGACAATAACAAAAGCCCTTAGTTTTCCATCAATTTTGCCGCCACAAAGTTATCGGCATAAAAAAGTCAGGTGCAAATATTTCCATTTCAATTATGTGAAGAAGTATTTCCATTTTTGGAAATCGCGTCAGCAATTGGCATTTCTCAAAAATAAAAAGTGTTAAAGTTCCGGCCAGGCTTGCATCAAGTCAAATTTAGGACTAAGTTTGTATTTTGTTTTTACTACTTCAGGTTGAGTTTACTACAAAGATTTTGTGCTGATTTTATTTGTTTCACCCGTTCAATATTCCTCCCAATGGATCATACATTACACAATTTACAAACTTTACGCCAAATTAAAGGACTGAGCACCAAAGACATGGCTGATGCCCTGTGCATCTGTGAGCGTCAATACCGCAACATTGAAACTGGCAGGTCTCCCCTTAATATGGATCGCCTACAAATGATCGCCCAAGCACTAGGCGTACCCATAGAAACCTTTTTTCTGGAAAACCTACGGGCGCGGATTTTTGAATTGCTACAACACACTGCGCCGATGGCTCAAGTGGGTTAAACACCCGTTTGCATTTTCACACAAACGGATGCTCTTGCTTCAACAAGTTCAGCAAATACTCGCCGTAGCCGCTTTTGAGGTAGCGATGCCCTAGTTTTTCGAGTTGAGCGGCGTCGATGAAGCCCATTTCGTAGGCGGCTTCTTCGATGCAACCAATTTTGAGGCCCTGGCGGTCTTCGATGACTTGGATGAACTGGCCTGCTTGCATCAAGGATTCGTGGGTGCCCGTATCGAGCCAGGCGGTGCCGCGGTCGAGCACTTGTACTTTTAACTTGCCCGCTTGTAAGTAATGCCTGTTTACATCGGTGATTTCGTATTCGCCGCGGGGGCTGGGGGCCAGGTTTTTGGCGATGTCCACCACTTGGTTGTCGTAAAAATAGAGGCCTGGCACCGCAAAGTCCGACTTGGGTTGCTTGGGTTTTTCTTCAATCGAAATGGCTTGGAGGTTTTCGTCAAATTCTACTACGCCGTAACGTTCAGGATCGGCCACGCGGTAGGCAAAAACCACCCCACCATCGGGGTTCATCGACTCGCGCAGGCGCTTTTTCAAACCCGTTCCGTAGAAAATATTGTCGCCCAGGATCAGGGCCGCGCCTTCACCGCCGATGAAAGATTCACCCAGTACAAAGGCCTGGGCCAAACCATTGGGTTCGTATTGCGGCACGTAGGAAAAATTGCAGCCCAAATCGCTGCCATCGCCCAGGAGTTTGGAAAAATTGGGCAGGTCCTGGGGCGTAGAAATGATCAAAATATCGCGGATACCCGCCTGGATGAGGGTGCTCAGGGGGTAATAGATCATTGGCTTGTCGTAAACGGGCATGAGTTGCTTGCTCACGGCCATGGTCAAGGGGTAGAGGCGGGTACCCAATCCGCCCGCCAGGATTATGCCTTTCATAGGATTAATTTGGGCGCGAAGGTAAGGTTTTTCGTAGATTTATTGCAACTCCGCAATACGCCGAATACGCACCAAAAGCTCTGACGGCTTGAATGGTTTGGAAATAAAGTCATTGACCCCCAGGCCGAAGGCTTCCATGATCTGCTCTTCTTCATCGGGCTCGACGAGCAGCAAAATGCCCGTTTCGGGTTTGATCTCCTTGACGGTTTTGATCATGTCCAAACCAACTTTTTTGCCCAAATCGAAGTCGATGATGGCCATATCTGGGTTTTCCTTGTGCATTTGATCGGCCAATTGGTTGGCTTTTTTGCAATAGGCTACCTCATATCCTTTTTTGCGCAAGCGAAACTCAATCGCTGCCAGTAACACTTCCTCACTTTCGCAAATCAATACTTTCATGGTAAATGGTGGATGGTCCGTAAAAAGCTTGAGAAATGCTTTTGGCACTGCTTTTGTTCAAAAAGGGGCAATTGGAGGCTCAAATGGAGGGCATTTCTTCCAGTTTCCAGTCGGAGATGTTCTTGGATTCACTCGAAAAATTGATGCCGAGCCCCAAGATAGGTTTATCCTTGAGCCAATAAGCCTGGTAGTATTCTTTTTTGTGAATTTGAGCCAGTGCAGCTTCAACGCTTTCATCCAGTTTAAACTCAATCATGTAAATCCAAGAAGGCGTTTCTACCACTGCGTCTATTCTGCCGTCACTGGTACAAACTTCACTTTTGACGGTGAGGCCCATGTAGCTGAAAAGCAAATGTACTACGGCATGGAAGAATTTTTCAGGATATTGCTCGTGCAATTGAAAAGGCACAGTTTTGAACAAACCTTGCAACTGTTTGATCACTTGATCTACTTGTCGTTTTTCGAGTAAGGTTTCTAATTTGTACACTACAGGCACCGCTTGGCCATCTCGCATGTTCAAGAATGCCTCAAATAAATTCTCTTTCATCGAGGATTCGACCTCATAGTTTGGGTAATCCAATTCGTACAACCCAAAAGGGGTGTGTGAGTGAATGGTTAAGTACCCTGTTTGGAATAACAGCCCATAAGGATTAATCGATTCCAGGTTAAATGTGTCAAAACTGCGTTGAGGCTGCAAAGAAGGAGTGAAATCGTAGAGCCCTTCTTTTCTAAGTAGATTGATTAAAAAGAGAGGCGTTCCGGTCTGAAACCAGAAGTTTTTGAATTCTTTGGTATCGAAAAACAAGTTGATCGAAACTGGGTTATACACCGTTTCTGCCTTTTCATGAAAACGATAACCATTGTACCATTTGCGTACCTCATCTAAAAATACAGGTACTGATAGGTCCATGAAAGCTGCTGTTGCTTCAATTTCCGCTGAAAAATGTTCCAATAGCTCGACTTGTGTGTAACCTAACATCGGTGCGTAATCGAGTCTCATGCTCAAATCGGTCAGGTTATTCAGGCCTGAAAAAACACCAACCTTTGAAAATCGGCTGATTCCGGTTAAGAAAACCAATTCTAAGAGCGCATCGTTATTTTTCAAAACCGCAAAAAAATCACGTAAAAGATCGCGATTGGCAAGAGCGGTCTTGATGTCCACTCCAAGGTAGTGGGTAATGGGGGCATCGTATTCATCTATTAATACAACTACCTTGCCATCTTTTGCATAATGATTAATGAGATGTTCAAATTTGGCACTTATGCCAGTTTTGGGTGTAGATAGGCCGAGCGCCTTAAAGCGAGCATTTAACTGAAGTTCCAGTGCGGATTTCAATCCAAGTTCAGGAAAATCAATCCCTGTAAAATTAAACCGCAACACCGGATTTCTTTTATCCCAATCCCATTGGTCTTCGATCCAAAGGCCTTTAAACAAGTCCCGACTACCACTGTACAATTCATGCAAGGTTGAAACGGTCATGGACTTACCAAAACGCCGGGGCCGGGACAAGAAATAATACTTGCCGCTGCTACACATCTGGTGTATGTAGCGGGTTTTATCAATGTACTTGTATCCTCCACTGATGATTTCCCGAAAATCCTGTAAGCCTAGCGGTAGTTTTTGGGCCATATAATAGCTTCTTATGCAATAAAGATACAAAAATCTCTGGGGAGACGGAAAAATCCGATTTTAAGAACCTGTTCTAAATCACCAAAGAGATTAGGTTTTAAGGCATTTCTTCCAGTTTCCAGTCGGAGATGTTCTTGGATTCACTCGAAAAATTGATGCCCAGCCCCAAGATAGGTTTATCCTTGAGCCAATAAGCCTGGTAGTATTCTTTTTTGTGAATTTGAGCAAGTGCAGTTTCAACGCTTTCATCCAGTTTAAACTCAATCATGTAGATCCAGGAAGGCGTTTCTACCATCGCATCTATTCTGCCGTCGCTGGTACAAACTTCACTTTTGACGGTGAGGCCCATGTAGTTGAAAAGCAAATGCACTACAGCATAGAAGAATTTTTCAGGATATTGCTCGTGCAATTGATACGGGACGTTTTTGAATAAACCCTGCAATTGCTTGATCACCTGGTCTACTTGGCGTTTTTCCAGTAAAGTCTCCAGTTTATACACTAAAGGAACCGCTTCTCCATTTTGTTTGCCTACTATTGTTTCAAATAGGTTTCTGGTCATTGAATGCTCTACCTCGTAGTTAGGATAATCCAATTCATACAAACCAAAAGCTTTACGAGCATGAATGGTCAAATATCCAGTTTGGAACAACAAGCCATAAGGATTAATGGCATCTGGGCTAAAGGTATCAAAACTCTCTTCCGATTGAAGCGTAGGGCGAACATCATACAAACCTTCCTGTTGGAGTAAATTGATCAAGAAAAGTGGAGTTCCGGTTTGGAACCAAAAGCTCCTAAACTCCTTATGTTTGAAAAACAAGTTTATGGAGTATGGATTGTAAACCGTTTCAGCATCGGCATGGAAACGATAACCATTGTACCAACGCCTTATTTCCTGCAACAAATCAGGTATTGGGAGCTGCATTTTTTGAGCAGTAAGCTCAATTTCTTCCACAAAATGGCTTTCTAATTCTTCTTGAGTATATCCTAACATGGCAGCGAATTCAATATCCATGCTTAAATCGGTCAGATTATTTAAACCTGAAAACACTCCTACTCTTGAAAACCGACTGATCCCCGTTAGGAAAACCAATTCTAAAAGTCCATCATTGTTTTTCAAAACGACGAAAAAGTCACGTAAAATATCTCTATTTGCCTTAGCGGTGTCAAGGTCATTCGCTAGATAGTGAGTAATCGGTGCATCATACTCGTCAATCAGTACAACCACTTTGCCCGCTTTGGCACAATTTTTTATGAGGTATTCAAATTTAAGACTTGGAATGGCTTGAGAAGCTGGCAGGTCAAAATCCTTGATTAATTCATCTAGTTTTTGATCCAATGCAGCATCCAAGCCTATTTTAGCAAACCCAATCCCCGTAAAATTAAACCGCAACACCGGGTTTCTCTTATCCCAATCCCATCGGTCTTCAATCCAGAGTCCTTTAAACAAGTCTCGACTACCACTGTACAATTCATGCAAGGTTGAAACCGTCATGGACTTACCAAAACGCCGGGGCCGCGACATGAAATAATACTTGCCAGTGCTACACATCTCATATATGTAGCGGGTTTTATCAATGTACTTGTATCCTCCACTGATGATTTCCCGAAAATCCTGTAAGCCCAACAGTAGTTTTTTGACCATTTAGTTATTTGTATAATGCAAAGATACAGGAAGTAATTGAATAAATGCGTCGTTTCAAGGCATCACAAGCGGGGCATAAAAATAAACTGCGCCCCCTGGTCACTCAGCGTGAACAGGCACAAAAAATCCGCTGGGTCTCGATAAACACGGCGAAAATCGTCCACTTTTTCGCTTTGGATCAGTTTTTTGCCCACCATTTCTTCCAAAGTGCTGGCCTGGATCGACCACTTTGGCCCATCCTCGGTTTTGATGACCAGCGGAATACCCAACTCTAATTCCAATTGGTGTACCGCAAATACCGGGTACCTTGATACATTTTCATCAATGATGGTATCGGCGGCCTGGCCCATCATGGGTAGGTATTTTTGCAAGTCTTTTTCCAGTCTTTCGTAAAACGTGGTTTCTGCCATATTTTTAATTTTTACTTAGGGTTCATCCAAAGCCCATCTTTTCAACCCTTCAACTTTTCAACCTTTCAACTCCAACAAAGCTACACTCTCAATATGGTGCGTATGCGGGAACATGTCCACCGGACGCACTTTTTTGACATCGTAGCGGGCTGAGAGGCGTTGCAAGTCGCGGGCTTGGGTGGCGGGGTTGCAACTCACGTACACCACGCGAGGGGTGGCGAGTTCGAGGAGCATATTGGCTACATCTTCGTGCATGCCTGCGCGTGGGGGGTCGGTGATCAGCACATCGGGTTTGCCGTGGACTTGGGCAAATTCGCTGGTGAGGATGTTTTTCACGTCCCCCACATAAAATTTGACCTGCTCAATACCGTTCAGTTGGGCATTAATTTTGGCATCATCAATAGCCGGGGCCACTTCTTCGATGCCCACCACTTGCTTGCATTTGTTGGCCAGGTATAGGCCAATGCTGCCGATTCCCGTGTACAGGTCGTAAACATTTTCATGGCCTTGCAGGTTGGCGAACTCGGCCACCACATCGTACAAAGCCTTGGCTTGGCGGGTATTGGTTTGGAAAAACGACTTGGGACCGATGCGGAAGCGCACCTCACCCAACATTTCTTCGATATAAGGCTCACCATGCCAGGTTTCGACGGGCAAATCCCAGATGGTGTCGTTGAATTTGGTGTTGATACAATACAACAAGGATGTGATCTGCGGACAACGACGCTGCAACTCACTCAGGTAAGCAGCACGTTTTTCGGCATCGTCTTCGCCAAAACTGACCAAAACCATCGTTTCGCCCAAGCTGCTGGTGCGCAGCAACAAGGTGCGCAAAAAACCCTGGTGGCTTTTGATGTTGTAAAAATCCAACTCTTGCTCCTTGCCAATGGCGCGGGCAGCATTGCGGATTTCATTAGAAGGATCGGCCTGCAAATGGCATTCGAGGATATCGATCACCTTGTCAAAGCCCCCAGCAGGGTGAAAACCCAATACATCGGCCTGGTTGCTGATGCCTTGATTCATTTCGTCGGGGGCCAACCAGCGGCGGCTGGAAAAAGCAAACTCCATTTTGTTGCGGTAAAAACGGGTATCAGCCGAGCCCAGAATGGGCTGCCACTCCCCTACTTCCACTTTGGCGATGCGTTGGAGGGCATCGCGCACCACGGTTTCTTTTTGGCGTAATTGGGCCGAGTAGTCCAGGTGTTGCCACTTGCAGCCGCCACAAGCCCCGAAATGCTGGCAAAAAGGTGCCAGGCGGTCGGGCGAATAACTGTATATCTGCTGCACCCGGCCAAACATGTGCCCTTTGCGTTTTTTGGTCACCAGCACATCGGCTACATCGCCGGGTACGGCACCACTGGCAAAAACGACTTGGCCTTCAGCTGTTTTGCCTACACAACGCCCCTCGTCGGCGATGCCGATCATGTTTACTCCCATCAGGACGATGTCCTTTTTCTTTCTCCCCATTTTTTAACAAAACTTATGCAACAGCTAAGTTGCCATGTCAGAAGCAGGATTCCCAGATTTGCTTAATTGAAGTTGATCACCATTAACAACTAACCATTATCTCGTCAATACGATGTAATCGCGCAGCAAGGTCCTCAGGAATTCAATGTCGCTAGCTGGTGTTTCCTTGATTTGCAACAAATCGCGCAAATGTAAGGACAAATCCACAATCAAGTCCTCATGGGCTGAATTCCTTAGGCGCATGTAACGGTTAATGGCTTGTTTGATCACGAGCATGTCCTGTTCACTCAGGTTTCTGACCTGGGGGTAAACGGGTTCGTAGTCGTTGAGGGTGTTGATATTGAGGATACCATCGAGGTAAATGGGCTTGCTGCTGCGCTTCCGGATCACAGTGGTACCCGCAGTAAGGTCACCCATACGCTGCTGGCTCGCGGTGGAGCTGATCAACATGGCCCCCAGGATACCGATACTGAAAAGGGTATCCATGAAGTGAAAAACGCCCCGCAAGAGGTAATCGTTGATGCTGGGAATTTCGCCGTCGAGGCGAACCACGCGGGTTTGGGTCACCCGTTTACCCAGGGTTTGGCCATTGTTGAGGCTTTCCATCAGAAAAAAATAACCAAAAAAGAAGCTCAAGAAACAAAAGGCATACAAAAGGCTGGAGTTGACCAAACGATCAACCCGGATCAAACTAAGCAGCAAAGGCACCAAAAAAGTACCCGCGCCAATGATCATCAGGTCGATAAAAGTAGCCAGGCCGCGCTCCCAGAGCGAAGCCAATTCGTATTCAATGGATACGTTTTGGGTGGTTTTGATTTCGATATTGGCCATAGGTGGGGCGGGATTTTGAGCGTAAGGTATTTAGAAAACTTGAGTTTGGGGCTGGTTTTGGGCTGGTTTAAAACTCTTTCCTATCTTGCGCGGCAAGATCATCTTTTCATGGCTTCAAAAGCAATCATTGTAGGCGGCGGCATCATGGGCCTTTGCGCTGCCTATTACCTCGGCAAAAAAGGCTGGCAAGTGCAGGTTTTTGACCAAAATCCAGCCCTCGACAACTGCTCCACTGGCAATGCGGGCTACATCTGCCCCAGCCACTTTATTCCACTGGCGGCCCCAGGTATTGTGAACCAGGGTTTGCGTTGGATGCTTGATTCCAGCAGTCCGTTTTATGTACAACCCCGGCTCAATTGGGGCTTGATCGACTGGGGGTTGAAATTCATGAAAAGTGCCACCAAACGCAATGTAGAAAACGCCGCCCAACCCCTGCGCGACTTGCACCTCTTGAGCTTGGCCGCTTATGACGCGATGCGACAGGACGAGGGTTTTGACTTTTTCTATGCCAAAAAAGGCATGATTGAAACGGTTCAAAGCCCCGAAAATGCCCACCATGCCCGCGAAACGGCCCAAAAAGCCCGAGACCTGGGTCTGGATGCCGAGTGGCTAGACTATGACGCCGTCGCGGCTCTGGAACCCGACTTGAAAATGAACATCCGGGGGGGCATTTTTTTTCGTTGCGACGCCCATTGCGATCCTGCCGAACTGATGCAAAACCTCAGCGCTAAAATCCAAAAACAAGGTGGCCAAATCCACAAAGGGGTGGAAGTACTGGATTTTTCCAAAGCCAATCAGCAAATAAAGGTGGTCAAAACCAGCGCAGGCGATTTTGAGACCGACTTACTGGTGGTGGCTACGGGCTCCTGGAGCCGCGAAATAGCCGCCAAACTGGGCCTGAGTCTGCCCTTGGTTGCTGGCCGGGGTTATTCTTTTTTGGTCGACCAGGCGCGATTTCCCGTGCGGCATCCGATTATTTTGACCGAAGGCCGGGTGGCGCTCAGCCCTTTTCAAAACCAGGTGCGTTTTGGTGGCACCATGGAGATTGTGAAAATTGGTACGCCACTCCGACCCAAACGGGTAGCGGGCATTGTGGCCGCAGTGCGCGACTTTTTCCCCGGTTTTGACTTAAAAATGCCGCCGATGGAGCAGGTTTGGGACGGTTATCGCCCTTGTTCGGCGGATGGCTTGCCCTACATTGGGCGGGTCAAGAATTATGACAACGTGTTGATCTCAACCGGTCATGCCATGATGGGTCTGAGCCTAGGCGCTGGAAGTGGGCAATTGCTAGCTGAAATGGCGAGTGGGGAGCGGGTGAGCATGGACTCCCATGCCTTCGATCCACAGCGATTTTCATGAAATTTAGGCAAGTTTCCGATCCGTCTTTCAAGACAATACTGAAAAGTTCCAGCATCGGCAATTTTTGTGCTGAAAATGATTGCTAGTACATGGAGCACGAAATAATAAACCATTATCGCTAGTCCCACGTATCCTGACGGGGACTGCCCTGATGCGCGTCTCCTGACGCTTTGGCGAGCTGGAATCATATATTAACGCACTTTAAATAGGTGCTTATTTCGTTCCTGGGCCAATAGTGTGACGTTGACTGACCAATGTTGGGGACTTACAGCCCCACCAAACATGATGTTGACCTTTATGCTACCGACGTTAGGGGCCTACAGCCCCGCTAATATGATGTTACTCAACTCACAGTTCGCTTATATTCTGAAAAGTTCTCCGAAGTTTCCTGGACAATAAGAAAAACCAGCTTTGGAAGACTTTGAGGAAGGGATTGATTTTTGAAATAGAGGCGCGCAAGAAAAGAAAAAGCTTCCCCGAAACTTAATGGAATTTAGCATTCGGCCCACTTGCTAGATCCGAGGTCCCTCTCTTCAACCCTTCAACATTTCACCTTTTCAACTCTCCTCACTCTTTCTTCTTAAAGTCCCCGTTTTTCCAAGATTTGAAAAACTTGCCCCAGGCGATGGGGTTGAAAATATTCATTGGTGGCATTTGACCGTAGTGGTAATAGTTGCTGGCTTGCTTGCGCAGGTAGTAATCGGCGTTTTCATCGCCATCGTAGCGTACCCCGGCTTCGGCTTTTTTGAGGGTTTCCTGGGCCAGGTTTTCGGCGGCGCGTTTTTGCAACTCAGGTGTTACATCCATCGCCAGAAATTCCAGGCGGAAGTGGTCGCGGCTGGGCCAGGGAAAAATTACGGTTTCTGGCAGGTTCACCACATCTTGGGTCATGAGTTGCACCAGCGAGTAGCGATCTTCTTTTAGGTCAAGAGGAATGGTGTACTCCACGGTTTTGTAGCCAATGGTCGAGAAGCGAATCACGTCGCCTTTGTGCGCTACGATCGAGAAGAACCCCTTGAGGTCGGAATAAGTACCTCTCCCCTTGCCTTTGATGTATACGTTGGTGTAAGGCACTGGAATTAGGCGGTCGTCGCTGCCATCAATCACCAGACCTGAGAACTGCACCAGGTTAGAATCCAGCTTTTGCCCCCAAGCTGGAAGCGCCAATGCCATCATCCCGCACAATAAGCAGAAGTAAGTTATTTTCTTAGCCATCACACACAAGCTTTTTGTAAAAATTTAGGTCAGCGATTTCGAGTCAAAAAAGCAAGCAAATTTTTGCTAGTCGAGCCTACTTTTTGAAGGCGATGCCCAAGCATCGGCTGAAAAAAGAGGCGAAGAATAGCGGAAATTTGGCTTTTTTGGCCGAAATGTGAGCGACCTCAATTTTTACCTTTCATTTAAGACCACATAGCCCCCCTAAAGGTTTGTTGATCACCACAAAAATAAGAAAATAATGGGGTAAGAGGGCTTAATATTTGGTTAATATCATTGCAAGCCGGGCAAAAGCCTATCTTTGAGGGCCATTTCCTTGCTTCAAAACTTTTCGCCCTCATGGCCCAAACTCGCCAAGACTCCGCCTACGACGCCTTGAAAATTCCGGCTTTTCGCAATTACCTCATCGCCCGTACTTTGATCACTTTTGGCATCAACATCGTTGCCACCACCGTAGGTTGGCAGATTTACGAACTCACTGGCGAGCCATTCTCTTTGGGTATGATTGGCCTGGCCGAGTTTTTACCCTTTTTGGTGGTCACGCTGATCGGCGGGTATGTGGCCGATTTGGTGGATCGCCGCAGCATCATCTTGACTTGTGTGGCCACCTACATTTGTTGTGCCATTGCCCTGTACTTGTTCAGCAGTACCTGGTCAGAACTATTGCAATCAAATATGTGGGGCACCTTTCCCATTTTTGTGATCATCGGCCTCACGGGCTTGATACGGGGCTTTTTGAGTCCTGCCAATTATGCCTTTTCGGCCCAACTGGTGCCTACCGAACTCTTGGGCAATGCCTCCACTTGGACTACCATGAGCTGGCACATCTCGGCGGTCGGTGGTCCGGCGATTGGTGGCGCGCTTTGTGCCATCAGCAAAGGAGCTAGTTTGAGTTACACCGTTACCATATTGATATGTAGCCTCGGCTTGGGTTTGATCCTGGGCGTACCGAGCCAACACAAGGTTGCGGATAAAAAAACCAGGGAAAACCTCTTCACCAGCGTAGGCGAGGGGCTGAAGTTTGTGTTCAAAAACCAAATCCTGCTCGGTGCCTTGGCCCTCGACATGTTCGCGGTTTTGTTTGGGGGCGCGGTGGCGCTTTTGCCCGCTTTTGCCAAAGACGTTTTAAACGTAGATGCCACGGGTTTTGGAGCCTTGCGGGCAGCGCCTGCGGTGGGTGCATTGATCATGGCCTGGATTTTGGCCTACCGCCCAGCCAATGTAGGTGCAGGCAAAAAAATGTTGTTGGCGGTGGCTGGCTTTGGGGTTTGTACGGTTTTGTTTGCCTTGTCAACCAATTTCTGGTTTTCCTTGCTCATGTTGGCAGGCACAGGCTTCTTCGACAATGTAAGCATGGTGATCCGCGGCACGATCGTGCAATTGTTTACGCCCAATGAAATGCGGGGTCGGGTTTCGGCGGTGAATTCAATTTTTGTAGGCTCTTCCAATGAGCTGGGGGCCTTTGAGTCGGGCCTTGCTGCACGTTTGATGGGCTTGGTACCCTCAGTGGTCTTTGGCGGCTGCATGACAATTGTTGTGGTGGGAATGACCTGGTGGAGAGGGCCGAAGCTGCGCAACTTGGATTTGTAAGCTTAAGAGTGTGTTTAAATATTGGAGGTTTAGTCAGAAAACGAGTCAAATTTTGACTAATCGAGGCAGGAAAAGCGGAGTTATGCAGCGCATAATGAGCATTTGCCTAACGAAGAGTAGGCGAAATTGGGCCGTTTTATGGCAAACAAATAATTTTAAACACACTCTCAAGGACTAATTTCATCATCCAGCCGACAAAAACGCCTCAGCCCAATCAATCAGCCTCAATTTCTGCCTCCCCTCTGGCATCTTTCCCAAAGATTCCTTACCTTGCCAGTGTATACCCGCAAACCAGCGTTTTATGAAGAAAATTGTAAGCACAATCATTTTCGTGTTCCTGCTCAAAGCCCTTGTATTTGCACAAACCACTGTTAGTTGCAAGGCTGACCCAAAATTGCCGGACACCGCAGCGGGCGTATTCCCTCTCCCTTTTTCGGCTACCAACCCCAAAGGGGGCATCAGCGATACGGCGTGTTTAAATGCCTATTTCAATTACACCTTCACCATCGCTGTACCCAAAACCTTTAATGCGGGGATCATCGGTACCATTCCCATCACCAATATCCAGCTCAGTACCACTACAGCAGTTAAAAACATGCCTACTGGCCTGACTTATACCTGCAATCCGCCCAATTGTACATTTCCAGCGGGCACCAAGGGTTGTGTAATCATCTATGGCACTCCCACCAACCCTGCAAACGTAGGGCGTACCGACTTGCAAATCACAGGCTTGGTCAATAGCATCCTGCCCATTGAAGTGACCTTCCCCAATGCCGAGTTGTTTGCGGCGGGCAATTATTACCTACACATCAAACCAGCTGGCTCTCCGGCTTGCAAAACCTCCTCTACCCGCGAGTTGGCGGCTACCAAGCTTAAAATGATCAACTGGCCCAATCCATTTTCGGGCAGCACCGAGGTGCAAGTGGAGGCAGAGCTTCGAGGCCGTTTCGAATTCCGGGTCTATGATTTCCTAGGCAAAATGATCCATCGCCGTGAGGTTCAACTGGCGCGGGGCATCAATCGCATCTCCTACGACGCAAATAACCTGGCTCCGGGGGTCTATGTGTACACCATCACCGATGGGGTCAATAGCGCGTCCAGGAAGATGATTGTGGAATAGCCTAAGTTTTCAGTATTCACAATAGATCATCCCTGATCCAATTCAAGAATGTCTTTTTCTTCTGCTACCGCATGAATTTTTTGGATGAGGTCGCTCGTGATGTCTTCAACGAGTGCTTCCAAATGTTTAACATACAACAAATATTCCGGCCAAAATACCTCATCCATGAATTGTTGGTTGACTCTAACCATTACAGTGGTGTACTTTTGGCGATGGTAGCGATAAGGTTCGAGTTGATATTTACCACAAAGCGCCAAGAGTAATTTTTTGTGCCAATGCCCCGAAGTTGTTAAGGTGTATTCGATAGCAGCTATTTGTTGTGGGGGTAGTTCCGCAATTCTCTGTTCAAGGCGTTTTTTAGACTCAATTGCGGCTTGCTGCTCTCCAGCAATATTGGTGCCATTGATTAAAGCTTCTAACTTTTTGATTTTATCGAGGATAGATTGCATGCTGATGGGTATTGAGCGATATAAAAAATACTAATTTTGGACAAAGAACCACAACAAGGGCAAATATTTAGGACAAAACTGCTAAATATTTTTCTACATACTCCGCCATCGTTTTCTTGCGGTATTGCATCACAAAGCGCGGGTGTGCCAGTGGCACAATTTCTCCAAAATAGCCTTCCGCTTGATTCAGCTTGTACAAAAAAGCATAATTTTTCCCTTCTCCCAAGCAAAAACAGCGTTCCCGTTCGATCATTCCTGTTTCCAGCAATTTTTCGAAATGCCATTTGATGACGGGCAAAACGGCTTTTTGTAAGGCTGGATCATCGTAGTAATTGTAATTGATGCCGCCTTTTACAAAGCCAAAAGGGCACACCGAATTGATGAAAAAACGCTGGTAAAAAGCATCCGCACCACCGAAGGCATCGATTACTGCATAGATAAAATGCGCCGATAATTCTGTTTTCTGGGCAAACGAATTTGCAATGCCCAGCTTGTGTTGCAAATGCCAAGGGTCCGTAAAAGCCACATTGGTGATGCCGCCGCCAAAACGACCTGGATTGATGCCCACGATTAAGCTGCGCCGGATTTCATCAGCATAATATTTTCCCAAAAAAGCATGGAAGACTTTTTCACTTTCGGGCAGTTCAGCCAATGGCAACAACCACTCAATTCCGTCTGGAATGGCAGGAATTTGCTGAGGCAATTGGGCAAAATGAGCAGCAATTTGAGTCGAAAACATGCTAAAGACTTGATTCGGAAGGGTAAAATGGCAAGATTTGGCAGTTTTTTTTCAAAAAAACCGCAAAAAAACACCTTGTCCAGTAAACAAAAAAAACGCTTATACGTTTATGCTGAGTGACTGACGGAGCTGGCGTTCGTCTAAAAAATGTAAAATTTGCACTGAAAAGGTCCTTTATCAGGCCTTTCTAAAATATTTGGGCAGCTCACTTTGAGCCTTTCCCCAAATTTCAGTAACTTGCTAATGTTTTTTGTTTGTTTATAGTTTATGTGGGTGCTCCCTCCAAGGAGTACCTTTTTTTGTTTCTCTGTTTTCCTAACGCGGGTTCTTGGTTTGTGAAGTTTTTTCAACATACGATACACAATAGACGACATATGACTTGGAAGACTCGCTGGCAAGTTATGAGGTGGCTTAGGCATTCGTTTACACGGTTTTGGTATTTTGAATTTACAGCCCTTGGTATTTGAGCTAAAATAAGGAGGACATATTTGCTTTTGGGATTGCAGACACCAATCCCTCCAGCTTATTTTTTACGCTCCCTTATCTTCGCTTCCTAGCAATTGACTCATCGCAACTTTGAACCAACTCGTTTTTGCCAAATCACTTTTAGCAATATTTTGGCGTTGAGGCAGTTGGGTGCAGTACGATTTCATGGGCAACACTTTGTAATAAGTTTCAAAGTCATTGCTGTTTAGATATCCCGCTAAGATTGCGGCTTGTTCTTCATTTTTACTGCTGTTCTTGAATCTATTTTGCAACGGTTTTTCATTGTATGCTGGTTCTCCAAAATAAGGATATTCGGTTCTTTTGAGGGCCAAAATAGGAATGATCTTATCCTTGGCTTGGTTCTTTGCTTCAGTCAGTTGAGTGACGTATTCATCTTTGTCAAATGGCTTGCCTTTTGAAGTGTTGTATTCCATCAAATTTTCAGGGTGGTACAAATAGTTTTCAATGCTGTAATAATTCAAAACAGTCAAGTTGGGGTAATGCTTTTTTATCTCTGCAATGTCGGCATCACTGAGGAAGTCCCGGTCGACAATCCCTTTGTATTTGGTTGTTCTTACTTTGTGATAAACGTTATTACGGTTATTGTCAGATACAAAAACGGTGTTGGGAACCCCAACTGTTGCATAGTAGTCCCGGTCCTTGTTTTCAACGAAATAAATGCTCATTTGCTGAAACAAGGCAGGTAAAAATTCTTTTCCAACCGCTATTTCATAGATTTCGGGGTTGTCTTTGGGTTCTGGAGTCAGAGTTCTTGGCGAGTCAAAATCCAAATCATCAAAGTCGATGATGGAAGCATGATCGGCTTGTTTTGCATATTCAATGAACCCCAATGAGTGCGAAGCAGTCCACAATTGGCAGTTCTCAGGGATCCAATTTTCAGTGATTTCCTTGATCAAGCTAAATTGGAGCTTGGTATTGAGGTGCAAATCAATTTCATCAAAAAAGTAAATGGTGTCCTGGTAAAGTGAGCTGCGACTTAGTAAGTTGAGCAAGAGGTTGAATACTTCCTTTTCCCCGGCGCTAAAATAATTGTAGTGGATTTCCGAATCACCTTTGCGAAAACTGATTTGGGCCACTTTTCCTTCTAATGGCGGAATAATCTCAATCAATTGAAGTTTGGTTCCGTTTCCACCGCCAAAAATATTATTCAGTGCATCATTGATGGGATCAATGTACTTCTTGCGAATCTGCTCGTTCGATTGTTGGGAGCGGAAAAAGTCCTTGAGAATCTCCTCAGTAATTTTTTCTACATCGTTTTCAAAACGATTGTCCCTTTCAATGAAAAATTTGGGTCTATCGGAGTCTTTTTGAAAATCAACATTTGCGCCTTCTCCTAATGAGGTTCTGGTCAGGCGAGGAATTTGCCGAAAGCTGGTTCGTCCATAAAATGTGGTATCATTGAGTGCTGGTTTTTTAAAGAATGGAACTGTAACAGTAAATTCAGTATCACCATCAAATTGAACACTCACTGCCAAATCTCCTGGTTTTTTGAGGTAATAGCTACGCCAAGATGAATCGTGACTTCTTACATCCATCTTAACTGCACCATCAAGAAACCCAAAAGCATCAAAAACCGAAGACTTACCAGAGCCATTTGAGCCAATCAACAGCACCAGTTTTTAACTTGACGGAATATTATCGATCAAAAGATTAGTGAATCTTTTGAAGTTAGTCAGTTGTATTTTTGATATTTTCATTTTTCAATCCATCAAGTTGAAAATGCTTCAAGTTTCTTAGATAAAGATACTCCCAATGTGGCATATCTCCAAACACCCACTATACTTCTCCTTGGTAAGTTAACAGCAAAAGCCCCTTGAGCAAAGGTCATTATTGGGTTAGGGAGCTTGCACATTAGAGATTGACACTCCCTCCCCATACAAAAATAGGCCACATCAACCCTGATGCAGCCTATTTTGTTGAGCCTTTACAAGAAGACTTATTCCTCCATCAATTCCTGGATGGCTTGCTCTTGCTCCTCCTCTTCGGGTTTGCGGCGATTGCGCCACCACACGTAGGCGAGCCCACCAATCAGCACATAAGGCGTGGCGAGCATGTACAGGATGCCCGTATTGAGGCCCTTGCCCGCTGAACCACCACCTTTGAGGTTGCTCTCAACGGCCATGCGGCACATGGGGCATTGCGCTTGGGTATTTTCAGCGGCTAAGATGAAACCCAAGGCCAGTATCGTGATGAAAAACCATTTGCGTAGCTTCATGGTAGTAGTTTTTTTTACAAAAATACGTGAAAAAAGGGTAAGAATCAAGGGCAATTGTAGGATTGAGATGCTTAAAGTTTACAAAAGGACTGTTCTGCTGACGCCAAGCCCTCTCTTCAACATTTCGACCCTAAACCCTTCAACCATAGTAGGGGGCCAGCATAAAATAACAAATTGGCCCAGTTATCGCCACATACAACCAAAACGGAAAAACCCAACGCGCCATATTGCGGTGGCGTTCGATTTGATTGGTGTAGGCTCGGATAAAAGTGAACAAAATGAACGGCAAAATCGCTGCCGCCAGGAAAATATGACTCAGCAGCAAAACCAAATAAAAAGGACGAATACCAGCCACCGCAGCACTTTCCATTTCATCGAGGATGCGGTCGTGGTTGCTGTCGCCAAACAAAGTTTCGGGAGTGGTAAAATGGTAGGCCACATACGATAATAAAAACAAAATCGACAAGCCCATTGCTACGTAAATGGCACGGCGGTGTAGTTCTACCTTTTTTTGCTTGATAAAGTACAGCGCAAAAACCAGGACCACC
The DNA here is from genome assembly GCA_013299105.1 of Chitinophagales bacterium. GTDB lineage: Bacteria > Bacteroidota > Bacteroidia > Chitinophagales > Saprospiraceae > Haliscomenobacter. The sequence goes on from JAAFJY010000006.1 coordinate 154,512, forward strand.
GCAGTCAGGGCATTCAAAGTAGCGTGAAAACCGGGTAAAAAGCCCAGGTCTATGCCGATGTCGATTTTGATCCTGCGCATCATGCCCACCAACAAGAGTACAACCACCGTGATGATCCAGGCGGCCACATTGAGTTTCTTTTCTAGTTGGATGTTTGGTGTCATTCCTTTTTTAGTTGAGGAGTTGAGGAGTTGAATACCATTACTTTTCGCGTTCGCGAACAATTTTTGGATCAGGGTCTTTTGCAAAGTGCATCAATACCAGTACGTGCTCGGTGAGGCGGCGGCGCTGGTTGCCATCGCGGTAGTCGTAGTACTTGCGAATAAGCCCGCTGGTATCTGCCAGGGCTACCGTGTGTTGGAGATCAGCGGGGAAACGATAGGCTGGAGCCAGGGATTCCGTCCCAGCGGTGACCAACACTTGCTCAGGGTCCTGTACCCCTATTTTGCGCAAGAAACGGCCTACTTTGGCAGTGTCAGATTCCAGGCTGTGCAGTACGAATTTCACATCGTATCGCTCATCGAACTGTTCATGCCATTCTTTTAGGTATTTGCCAAATTCATGGCCATTTTCCAATTCTTTGCTGTTCAAAAACTTGATGATGGCCACTTGATTGACCAGTATTTCGCTGGAAAGTGTATCTGGCTTCATCAGTGCGGGCAAAGTCCATTGGGGCAGTTTGCCGTAGTCCCCCAGCTCTTTTCGCATGTCAACCTGGTAGGCTTCACCCTTTTTGAGGTAAATCCAACTGCCCGCTGGCAAAGCGATGGTGAGAAGGAAAAGGACAGATATTTGCAGGAATTTTCTCATGCTAATATGTAGTTGTTACAGACCAGGTCGCAGCTATTTGTTCACTGCACATTGTCATTCCTGGATCAAAAAAACATGTTTTTTTAAACGCAGAAAGGCGGACCAAACAGCCCGCCTTTCGATTTGTCATAAGCTTATCCCCAAGGTCTAAGCGTATCTTCTTTTTGAAGGATGCTGCTCGTCTTCAGCGGCGCTTCATTCTTTTCTTTGATTTGCTCGCGGCGATTTTTCCAGGCAGTCCCCTCGTGGAAGAAGGCAATGATGGCCCAGATCAACAGCAAAGTTGGGAGCAATACACTCATCGCAAGGGTGCGCACTTCGTATTTCATGTGCATGAAATCGAAGATGATGAAGTAGGCCTTGTACAAAGACAACGCAGTGATAAGCAATCCACAGATGGCCAATATCCAGAAATTACCATGCGCTCCTTTCCAAATGTGGCCTTTACCAAACAGTGATATCACGACCTCGACCAAGGTAACTAAAGCCAACAAAACCAAGCCATAGCGTACCCGTTGTTTGCTTTCTTCGTAAGTTAAATGACTCATTGTATTGAGAATTTGAACAGTCAGAGAATGACCACCAGCTTAGAGCAGGTAGAATACCAAGAATACGAATACCCACACCAAGTCCACGAAGTGCCAATAGAGGCCAATTTTCTCTACCATTTCGTAGCCATTTTTGCGAGATACATATACCCCACTCAGTACGTTGAGTGCAATGATGCACAAGAATACTACCCCGGAGAAAACGTGGAAACCGTGGAAACCCGTGATGAAGAAGAACAAAGCCCCGAATGCTTTGGGTCCGAACTCTTGCACGCGAGTTTGGCCTTTGTAAGGGCCGTCGGTGTATACATACTTGTGGTGGATGAAGCCTTGGTCGTCGAGTACATACCCTGGCTGGTCTCCCTTTTTGTAATCGTGGTGCTCGCCATGACCTTCGCTGTGCCCAGCTGCATGCCCTGGGCTGTGCATGTGGATCAGGTAGCTCTCGCCTTCACGAAAAGACTCACCTTTTTCGCCTTCGTGATTCAACACGTACCCATCAGCGGTGTAAGTGCCGAATACGTTGCGGGTGAGCGACATGTGCTCGGTTTTGATCAGGTTGGTCCACTCCCAAGCCTGGCAGCCCAAGAAGCCCAAGCCGCCAATGATGGTCAAAAGCATCCAAATGAATACGCCACGCTTGTTTTCGCGGTGGCCTTCCTGTACCGCTCGCACCATCGTTACCGAGCTGATGATCAACAAAAAGGACATGAAGGTAACGAAGATCAACGGTGCCTTGCCAAAGGTAGCGGAGAGGCCAAAAGGGTCGGTGGCAAAAACGAAATCAGGGACTGGCCAAGTAGGGCTGCTGAAACGCAAAGCGCCATAAGTGATCAAGAAACCCGCAAATGTAAAAGCATCTGAGAGCAGGAAGTACCACATCATCAATTTGCCATAACTGGCCTTGAATGGTTCGGCTCCTCCTTCCCAAAGGTGTTGCTCATCATGGTCGTGTTCATGCACATCGTGCTTCATTGCAGTATCGCTGGTAGCCATTTGAATAGCTTAATTTGGTGTTTAAGAATGCTACAGGTGGGTTCTTGACCTCACTACGCTGTTGAGTATTCGAGCTGAAATTAGATGAACCAACTTGCTTTGAGGTCTCGCAAAAAAGAGCGCCACTTCCTTTCAGTCAGTTGCTTATCTTTTTTTACTAAACCTAAATTCGTTCAACTTACTTTTTTCGCTCCTAAGCCTGTTGGCTCAATAAGAACAAAAACAAGTAAACCCACAGCAAATCTACGAAATGCCAGTAGATAAAAGTCAACTCAAACCGAAGTTTTCGCTTGGGGGTTGGATTTAACTTTTGTGCAAAAGCGTGCAAGCAAGCTACTGCCAAAACAGCCAAACCGCCCACGATATGGGCCGCGTGTACATACGAAAGTACATACACGAAAGAGCCCGAAGGATTGGTGCCGATCTCGATCCCCATTTGGCTCAAGGCGGTCCAACCCCGGTATTGACAAAACAAAAATACAAAACCCAAAGCCAAAGTGCCCAGAAGTAAATAACGGTACTGCTTTTCCTGGCTTTTCAGAAAAGCGCGGTAGGAAGCATGTAGCGTCAGGCTACTGAGTAGTATGACCACCGTACTGAGCACAAACGCAGGTGGCAATTGAAATTCCAGCCAGTTGCCCGCAGCTTTGCGCACCAAATAGGCACTGGTCCAAGCCGCAAACATCATCATGATACTGCCGCAAGCGACCAGTAAAGCGAATTTTTGCGGATGAATCTTATTCCGATTCAGGTTATTGGCAAATCGATCTTCCTTGCCATTCTGGTATTTACCTGGTATTGTACGCTCCATGTTGTTCAAAGTTGGTCAATTAATAAAGTTCCCAAAACAAATGGAATGTAAACGAAAGAGAAAAACATCAGGTGCAGTGCTGATTTGCGGTCATTGTTGTGGTACAAACGCCAACCCAAAAACGCAAAGCAAATACTGAGCGACAAGATCACCAGAAAAGCAGTAGTGCCCGCAAAGCCCTGGGTTTTGAGTAATACACTCATCGGTAATAAAAACAAGGCGTATACAAAGGCCTGTAATCCAGTTTGTTTTTCTTTCTTTCCTTCTGGCCCTGGCAGCATTTTATACCCCGCTTTTTCATAATCCTCACGCCCTAGCCAGGCAATGGACCAAAAATGCGGAAACTGCCAGAAAAACTGGATGCCAAACAGCATAAATCCCAAGGCTGAAATATAGCCTTCGGCTGCTGCTGCACCAATCAACGTTGGCAAAGCACCTGGAAAAGCACCTACCACCACCGCAATCGGTGAAACCCTTTTGAGTGGGGTATATAAAAAGGCGTAAGACACCAAGGCCAACATACCAAAGAATGCAGTCCAAGGGTTGAAAAACGCCAATGCGGTGATCCCCAGCAAAGTCAGCACACCTGCCAGCAGTACGGCATCGGATACTTTCATCCGCCCAGCAGCCAGGGGCCGATCAGCGGTGCGCTTCATCAGGCGGTCATAGTCTTTTTCCAATACCTCGTTCAGAATATTGGCCGCCGCAGTAACCATGAAGCCCCCCAGAGCCAAGATCACAATGGCCAGGACCGATGAAGTCCCCGGAGCGGCAATCAAATAAGCCATTACCGAGGAGAACACCACCGTCAATGATAAGCGCAACTTGACAAGTTGCTTGAAATCTTCTAGCTTTTGGCCCAAGGCCGAAAGCCTCTTGTGTTCAACAGTTCTTACTGCCACCGCTTGTTGATTCGCGACCTTTTGGTCTTTTGTTCTCCTTCCCAGCGTCAGGGAATGAAAAATGTTTGGCTATATAGAGATTTCATGAACGATTAGTTTAATTGGCCATGAAATCTAAAAGAGCATAAAATGAAGTGAATGGATTTGGGTTTAGTGAAAAAAGAACACAACTTCATTTCAGCCAGCTGCTTATCTTTTTTCACTAAACCTCAAAAGCAAATTTGATTACCTTATTTTAGCTCAAATACTCAGAAAGTCAATTAGTGATCGTCGCCGGACACTTCACCCTCCGCCATCGGAGTGACCTGCGTCACGAACTCTTTGCCATCCTTGCCATAGTCGTAAGCCCAGCGCTGTACGGTTGGCAGTTTGCCTTCCCAGTTGCCGTGACCAGGGCGGATGGGGGTAGTCCATTCCAGCGTGGTTGCACCCCAAGGATTCTGGGTAGTTACCTTCTTCCCTTTCCAAATGCTGTAAAAGAAATTCACTACAAACAATACCTGGAAAGAAAAAGTAATAATCGCCGCAATAGTGATGAATTTATTCATGTCATCGAACTGCGAGAAAGACGTGAAGGTATCGAACTTGTAGTAGCGCCTTGGAACCCCCGCCATACCAATATAGTGCATAGGCCAGAAAATAGCGTAAGCGCCAATGATGGTACCCCAGAAGTGAATTTTACCCAAAGTTTCGTTCATAAAACGGCCATACATCTTGGGGAACCAGTTGTAGATCCCCGCAAACATGCCGAAAAAGGCCGCAATCCCCATCACAATGTGAAAGTGTGCTACTACGAAGTAAGTGTCGTGCTGCTGGATATCAATGGCAGAGTTACCGAGGAAAATCCCGGTCAAACCACCAGAAATGAACATTGATACAAACCCAATGGCAAACATGGAAGCAGCATTGAAACGGATGTTACCACCATACAAGGTTGTGATCCAGTTGAACACCTTCACAGCCGATGGTACAGCAATGATCAGCGTAAACACCACAAAAAAGTTAGAAATGAAGGGGTTTACACCCGACATGAACATGTGGTGTGCCCATACGATGAAGGACAAAAACGCGATCGCCAAGATTGAAAACACCATCGCCTTGTAGCCGAAGATCGGCTTGCGCGACTGTACCGACAACACCTCGGATACCAAGCCCATCGCAGGCAAGATAATGATGTAGACTTCAGGGTGTCCCAAGAACCAGAACAAGTGCTGGTACAAAATCGGGCTGCCACCAACGTGATCCAAAGCTTGTCCACCCACAAAAATTTCACTCAGGTAGAAGCTCGTACCCATGCCTCGGTCGAACATCAACAGCAAGAAACCAGATACCAACACGGGGAATGACAACAAGCCGATGATCGCAGTGACGAAGAAAGCCCAAATGGTCAGGGGCATACGCCACAGAGACATCCCCTTGGTACGCAGGTTTAACACCGTTGTGATGTAGTTGATCCCTCCCAAAAGCACTGATACCACAAAAAGGGTAAGGCTCAAAATCCACAAGGTCATCCCTGTGCCAGATCCCGACGAAGCTTGTGGCAAAGCACTCAATGGTGGATATGCCGTCCAACCCCCAGAAAATGGTCCGGTGCTGAGAAACAATGAGTACATCATGACCAAACTGGACATGAAGAAGAACCAGTAGGAAAGCATGTTCAAAAATGGGGAAGCCATGTCACGTGCGCCCAACTGCAATGGAATCAAAAGATTGGAAAACGTTCCACTCAAGCCAGCCGTGAGCACAAAAAACACCAGGATGGTACCGTGCATGGTCACCAAGGCGTAATAAAAGTCTTGAGAAAGGGTTCCCATTCCCGTTTCTGGGTTGATGATGATCCACTTGCCCAACACTGGCTTTAACCAAGCCATGCTTTCTTCAGGAAAACCCAATTGGAGGCGGAACACCAAGGACATCATGGCCCCGATCAATGCCCAAATCATCCCCGTGATGAGGAATTGTTTGGCAATGATCTTGTGATCCATGCTGAACACATAAGTATTGATGAAATTCGAGCGATACTTGTCGCCTTCGTGATGATCATGGAAATGGTCATCGAAACCGAGGGTTTCAATCAACTGCTCTTCTTGCGTCTTTGGAGATTTAATATCTACGGTAGCCATGAGCTATGTGTTTTTGAACAGTTTCTAATGCAAGTTTTACTGCGCTACAACGCGGAATTCGGTTCTACGGTTCTTCGCACGGTTTTCATCCGAATCGTTAGGGACTACTGGTTGTGTTTGTCCGTAGCCTTGCGAACTCAGGCGCTCAGTTGCGACACCTTTGCTTTTCAGGTAATTGTACACTGCTGTAGCACGTTTCTGCGACAGAGTCAGGTTTCCAGCAGGATCACCAACGTCATCAGTGTGACCATTCAAAGCTATCCGAAGGGCTTTGTTCTCCTTCATCGCATTTACCAGGTTATCCAGTTCATACCGCGAAACGCCCGTTAGTTTGTCTGATCCAGTGGCGAAAGTCACGTAGTTGAACTGAACCGTCTTTTTGCCAGTGGTCAACGCAGTATCCAATGCTTCTTGGAATTGCTCCTTGCGTTCTTCGATTTCAGAACCGAACAGTTTGTCCTTGTTGGGGTCATCTTCTGTCCAACGTACATTCGACAAATAGTATGACTTTTGCTTGGCTTGCCATTGCATGTACTCCACTTCATCCACAATGCGCACGGTTTTGCGCATGGCAAAGTGGCTGTTTCCACACAATTCTGCGCAAGCCAACTCATAATCAAACACTTCCCATTTCAATTTGCTCTCAGGATCATTGGGATCCGCAGGCACATTGTACTCAGGATATTGTTTCAAGCGCATGCGCATGCTATCGGTAGTGACCGTTGGAGTGAACACGAAATAAGTGGGAATACCAGGAATCGCATCCATTTTGACCCGGAAGTGGGGCAGATAGAAGTTATGCAACACGTCTTTAGAAGTGATGCGTACCCTTACTTTTTTGCCCACTGGCAACACCAACTCATCGGCATGGAAATCGTCAACGTTCTTCTCGTCGAGCCAGTTTTGGCCCAGCGGGTTAGATCCGTTGATCATTTTGTAGTTCTTCTCTCCCAGCTGGCCATCGGCACCAGGATAGCGCAAAGCCCAGGCGAACTGGAAGCCAGTGGCTTCGACCTCAAGGTAATCTTCCTTGGGGTCCACATCAGCCATGATCTCGTTCCAAGCGTCCAAGCCTTTGATCACTAAGAACGCCATGACCACTGCGGGAATAGCTGTCCAAACGATCTCCAAATTGGTGTTGTGTGGAAAAAAGAGTGCTTTGCCACTGCGCCGGCCAGAATAGCGCCAAGCGTAATAGAACAGTAGAATCTGAGTGATCACAAAAACGATGCCAGTGATCACCAAGGTCAGGTCGAACATGGTATCGATCTGCTGTCCATGCGCCGAGGACGCCTTCCAGGGGCCATAGCCCAGGTAGTGGAACTTGTACTTATACGCAGACCAGGCCGACAAGAGCAAAAAAGCAATCATAAACACCATCATGTAAACCCCTTGGCGCTTATTGACGGATTCCTGCATCTCTTCCTCACCACGGATCTTGGCCGCTAATTCAGTTACCTTACCGATCTGGATGGTAATGATAACGATGAGGATCAAACTTAACAATACGAGCAAAAAAGTCATTTTATGCTTGTTTTGATCATTGTTCCAGTGCCTTAGACCTATTCTTCGGCGCTGAAACAATCATGTGTATTTTCACTTTCAAAATTACAACCTGCAACCAAGTTTTGTGTTTGATTTCGGGCTCGAAATCGCTTGTTTAGATTTTGTCTAAACTAGTGGTGATGGTTGCCCCCATCTTCCGATGCGGGATAAGGCCACACTTCGTGGTGCAATGCCTCGTCGATATACGGATCGTTCTGTGGAACCAACGATGCTTTGGTCAATTGGTTCAAAACGAAGTAGAGAAATCCAGCCAAAAAACCGATCATAATGCCAATTTCTAACAAACCTGGGATATTAAAGCCCATGGCGAAGTCAAAAACTGGACGCACGACTTCCGCTGCATGCTCGGCATGGTCGTGACCACCGTGACCATGTGCATGGTGAGCAGCAGCTTCGATGGCAGTCAAACGGGCACCTGGCTTAATCATCAGGAAGTAATCAACCCAATGGCCGATGAATACCAAGACTGATGCGAAAACCAAGGGGCCGTATTTGCGCTTGTTGTCGTTGCGGAGCAAGATGAAGAAGGGCAAGACAAAGTTCATGATCAGGTTGGCAAAGAACAAAGCGCGATAGTTGTCAAAGCGATGGCGGAAGTAGATCGTCTCTTCCCCCACGTTGGCATACCAAATCAGCATGTACTGCGAAAACCACATGTAAGTCCAAAAAATGCTGATTGCAAACACAAACTTACCCATGTCATGGAAGTGGTTGGAAGTGATGTGTGCAAAATGGCCTTGGTTTTTCAGGTAAACCAAAAGTAGAATGGTCAAAGCCATCGCAGCAATGAACAAGCTAGCCGAACTGTACCAAGCAAACAAAGTCGAGTACCAGTGGGCATCTATCGACATCACCCACTGCCAGATCATAGCAGCGCTGCTGAATCCTGCAATCGGCAAGAAGATGGCTGCATACACGCGCAAACGGCGATGGTGAGCATAGTTGTCGGCTACCCCCTCACCTTCTTCATCTTCAGCGATGGAGATTTGGCGGTTTTTCCAGGCAAAGTAGATCCAAGTACCAACAATAATCAAAGTACCGAAGGTATACCAGCCCTTGTTCAAAAAGCTAGCTTTACCTTTTAAAATTGGATCAGCAGCTACAGCTTCCGCATCAGCCCAGTGGTACAAGTGATGCCAGTGGCCCCACATGCCAATGATGATGGGAATGAAGAGGATCAAACCAGGGATCAGGAACAGCGACATGGCCTCCCAAACCCTTTTCATGCCTACGAACCAGCCTGCCCAAGCAGTGGTAAAGGCCGCAATGATGAACATGGAAATGAACCCAATGCCCGTGAAGAACACAGTATTGTGCAGGTAATTACTCCAAAAACGCACATGCATGGGCTCGGAGTCCATAAAGTATGACAAAACCAAACAAACCAGCCCTAGGATCATGGCCCCGATCAGGAAGGTTTTGTGCTTGGATTCGAAGGTGAAAGCATTCATTGCTCGTCGCTTGTAATTTTTTGCAATTGGGTTCGCTTACTTATTCGTCGGCTTGCTGCCACCGCCACCGCCGCTTTGTACCGCTGGCGCTACCGCAGGTGCAGGTGCAACTGGTACGAGAGCGATTTTCTTGCCAGCCTGCGCGGCTGGGGCGCCAAAACTTGGGTTATAAGTATTGGCCGTTTCGCTGTATGCCAGGTTTTTCATCTTGGCCTGCAAAGAACGGATGTAGTGGATCACACTCCAGCGCTCTTCAAAGTTAAGTTTTTCACTGTATCCGCCCATCACGTTCTTTCCATACATAATAGCGTGGTAAAAACGCCCATTGGTAGAAACGGTGAAGGTATCCAGCATGAAATTAGCCGGGGCAGCAGGATACTTCCCACCATCGTCGCGCACGAGGTAGCCAGCGCCGTCGCCTTTTTCACCGTGGCAAATGCCGCAGTAGATGTCGTACAACTCTTTGCCCTTGGCCAAGCGAGACTCGGTGATCGGGAAGGGGTTGGCTACGATGTCGGCACTTGCGCGGGTACGTTCTTCCTCCGTATTGGCATAATAATAAGGTACCTTAGCATTGACAGGCACTGCAATTGCATTAAGGGCATTGCCGCCGCGCAGTACTTTCATGATCGAATCGTAGTTTTCGACCCCCGCGTAGTACAAACCCGCATACCCCCGTGGAATGGTTCCATCGACTGGCAAGTGCGGATTGGACAAAAAGCGGCGAGACACCACGCTCTCCTTGTCCCAAGTGTTGTACTTGGACGGACCAAAAGACTGGTACTCATAGGCCAGCGAGTGCGCCATATCAGGCATGTACTCACTGCCGCCAAAATTGCCGCCAGCAGGCTTGCAGGAGTAGAGACCCACTGTTGCCAAGACTGCGAAGAAGCTGTATTTTAAAGTTTTCATCATCACTAGAATTCCTGAGTGAGAAAAATCGCCCTTGCCAGGGATCAAATTTGTTTTTGGGTGATTTCTTCCGCACCCGTTTTTTCCAAAAATGACTGGAACTTGCTTTTGTCGGCATCTGAAGCATTGGTCACATCAAAAGCCAAACAAAATTTATCATCGGTGATGCGATCATGCAATGTTGGGTTGATCACGCCAGGGCCCATGCCGCAGATGGTATAAAAGGTCACTACCATCCCAATGGCTGCAAAAAGTACCGTCAATTCGAAAGTGATCGGAATAAAGGCCGGAACCGACCAATATGGCTTACCACCAAAAATGATGGGCCAGTCGCTGGTGAAAATCCAGGTCATGCCCAAGAAGGCAGTCAGCAAACCAATTAAACCGTACACGAAGCCAGCCATGTGCAGGCGGCTTTCGCTGAGCTCCATCGCATCTTCCATACCATGCACGGGGAATGGAGTGAATACGTCGTAGATGTCCAAGTGATCAGCCTTGGCCTTGTGAACAGCGGAGAGGATTTCAGTCTCATCGTTGTAGAGACCAAAAAGCACGTCTTTGTTTGGAGATCTTTTCATTATTTCTTCTTTAACCGCTGAGCAATTAATGGTGATCGTGACCGCTTTTAGCTTCTACCTCAGCATGAGCATGCTCTTTGTGTGCATTTTTCATACCTACATATTGGTCGCCAGCGTTTTTAAGAATTGACTTGATTTCCGCTACTGCAACTACCGGAGCCACACGCGTAAAAATCAGGTAACAAGTAGAGAACAAGCCCAGAGTACCAATAAACAAGCCTATCTCGACCCAGGTAGCAGAGTAATAACTCCAGGCAGATGGCAGGTAGTCACGCGCCAAAGTGGAGGCGATGATCACAAAACGCTCGAACCACATCCCGATGTTCACGAAGATCGACATGGCGAAAGTGACGACGATGTTTTGGCGCAATTTCTTGCTCCAGAAAATTTGTGGTGACAATACGTTGCAGGACATCATGCCTACGTATGACCACCAGTATGGACCCATCAAGCGGTTGTAGAATGCAAACTGCTCGTAGATATAACCAGAGTACCAAGAGATGAACAACTCAGTCAGGTAAGCCACGCCCACGATCGTGCCCGTAGCCAGGATTACCTTGTTCATCGAGTCGATGTGCTCCAGGGTGATGTAGTCTTCGAGGTGCAGTACTTTGCGGGTAATGATCATCAGGGTTTGCACCATCGCGAAGCCTGAGAAAATCGCACCAGCTACAAAGTAAGGTGGGAAGATAGTGGTATGCCAGCCCGGGATAACCGAAGTAGCAAAGTCAAAGGATACGATGGTGTGCACTGAAAGTACCAGCGGAGTGGACAAACCCGCAAGGATCAATGACAAGCTTTCCCAACGCTGCCAGTGCTTGGCCGAGCCCGTCCAACCAAATGCCAGGAAGTCGTACACCTTGCGGCGAATGCCTGAGGCACGGTCGCGTACAGTGGCAAAGTCAGGCACCAAACCCGTGTACCAGAACAGCAAGGATACCGTAAAGTACGTGGAGATGGCGAATACGTCCCAAAGCAATGGTGAGTTGAAGTTTACCCAGAGCGGACCACGCGTATTGGGGTAAGGGAAAATGAAAAAGCCCAACCAAAGGCGACCCATGTGGATCAACGGGAACTGGCCCGCGCAGATTACTGCAAAGATCGTCATGGCTTCTGCTGCACGGTTTACACCAGTACGCCATTTCTGACGGAACAACAACAAGATGGCCGAGATCAGCGTACCCGCGTGACCGATACCTACCCACCACACGAAGTTGGTAATGTCCCAACCCCAGCCGATGGTACGGTTCAGGTTCCAAGAACCGATACCAACCCAGATGGTCCAGGTTACACAGAAAATATAAAAGGCAAGTCCCAGTACCGCCAAAACGAAAGTAATCATCCAGGCGCGGGAAGGCATGCGCTCAGTTGGCCCGCAGATGTCCTCCGTGATTTGGTGGTACGTCTTCGCGCCAGTGATTAAAGGTTCCCGAATCGGTGAAATATGTCCACTCATGATGGTAAATTGTCAAAATTTTGGATTGAAAGACCCATTTCGTTGATTAAGCATCGAGTGATTCGTTGCGGTTAACCACTTTGGCCGAATACATGACGGAAGACTGCACGTTGATCTCCTCCAGTGCGAGGTAGTTCAGTGGGCTTTCCCAACGCTGGCCAAGGGCAGAGCTCTTGTCGTTGCGGTCGCCAAATACGATGGCACCCGTTGGACAAGCCGTTTGGCAAGCGGTTTTCACGTCGTTGTCTTTCAGTTTGCGACCTTCGCGCTTGGCGGTCAGTTTTCCTTCCTGGATGCGTTGTACGCAGAAGGAGCACTTTTCGATTACCCCACGAGAACGAACCGTTACGTCGGGGTTCAATACCATGCGCATCAGGTTGTCGGCAGTAAATGGCAGTTCTTCATTCGCCAGGCGGTTCTCGTTGATCGGGAACATGTCGGCGGTGGTGTAGTCCAGCCAGTTGAAGCGACGTACCTTATAAGGGCAGTTGTTGGCGCAATAACGCGTACCGATACAGCGGTTGTAGGTCATTTGGTTCAGACCTTCGGAACTGTGGTTGGTGGCGGCTACGGGGCAAACGTTTTCGCAAGGCGCGTTGTCGCAGTGCTGGCACATCATCGGCTGGTACACCACATTTGGCGTTTCATAGTCGCCAAAGAAGTAGCGGTCGATGCGCAGCCAGGTCATTTCGTGGTGACGCGACACCTCGTATTTGCCTACTACTGGTACGTTGTTTTCAGCCGTACAAGCAATTTGGCAAGCGCCGCAACCGATGCAGGCATTGAGGTCCACGTGCATGGCCCACCAGTGCGCCTGAGAGTAGTTGTTTGCTGTAAATTCCTTGAAAGGATAAAGCGTCTGATCGTTCAGCTTTTGGGCTTCCGCACGCTTTTCAGCGATGTGCTCGGTCATTTCACCCAGTTCGCTGATGTTTCCTTTGTAAATGATCGAACGGTTGACGATGCCACCCTGATAACCTGCGCCCAAAGTCATCGAAGTTTTTTCGTCGATGTTCAGCGGTTCGCCAGATGAAGGATCGGTGATCGTTTTGCCATTTTCTTTGGCACTCAAGCCCATCGCGTGGTGGTACTGTACGCAGGCGAAGTCTTTCTCTTTGCCTACTGATTCAGATACCTTGGCGTCGGTGGCATAGTATTGTACGTTGCCATCGCTGTCCACGCTCATCATGGGATAAACGTTGACGCCGATTTTGTCGCCAATGGCGCGGCCTTGGTTGCCCGTATAGTTGCGGCCATAACCGATGGCCAGGGAAACAGTATCCCACATCTGGCCAAATTGGCGTACTGCCGTTATTTTTTCCGTTTTGCCTTTTGCAGAAACCTCTACAAAGTCGGCAGTACCGTAAATCTCGCGCTCGTTGAGGTCGTTCAGGGCCTTGAAGCGGATGCCGCCTTCGTACTTGACCGGAATGGCGAGGTAGTTGCCCCAAGAGGTACGAGACACTGGGTCGGGCAATTCTTGTAGCCAAGGGTTGTTGGCAAAACGGCCATCACCCATGTTGACGGTCTCGAAGAAAGAGATTTCCATGCCGCTGCTGGCTGGTTTGCGCACTTTTTTGGCTTCAGCCGCAGCATCAGCGCCCCAACCAAATTCAGTAAAGGAGGCCACAGGGTTTTCAAACACCCCGTCGTGCAAAGTGTTGTCCCAGAAAGATTGGAAAGAATTGAAGCGGCTTTGCTGTGGGAAAACCTGGTTTTGCCACACCGATTGCAGGTAATCGTACATCGGATGCTCCGATGCCTTGTTCAACTTGTCGCTATCGGCCCAAATCAGCAGGGTTTCTTCCGTTTGGCGGGTGGCAAACAATGGCGCGATCGTAGGCTGGATGATGCTGTAATGGCCTTTTTTAGGCTCCACATCGCCCCAACTTTCGAGGAAGTGGTTGGTAGGTACCACATAATCGCAAAGCAACATCGTTTCGTTGGGCAAGGCGCTCAAGGAGATTTTGGTCTTCACTTTGCCCAAGGCACTGGCGAAAGCATCAGCATTGGGGAGGTCCCAAGCAGGGTTTACGCCATTGAAGAAGATCACTGTGTCCACCTGTCCAGCGTTCATTTTGCCAGTCAGGGTGCGGATCACGTCGCGCTCCATGCCCTGGCGTTGGTTGGAGTGGTTGGCAAAAGTGATGGTATTGCCGTAAGAGTCCAACATGGCGTTGATGCCATTGATCAAAACCTGCTCGGACGTATTGTTGGAAGCCGAAACCACCAGGGCTTTGCCTTTCGCCGCAGCGAGGTCTTTGGCTGCACCTTTGATTTTGGCGACTTTTTCGGCGTCCAGAGCTGGACCGCTTACTTTGCTGCCGCCAGTCAGGGCAGCTACCTCGTTGTACAAGGCGACAATGGCCGCACCTTGCTCCGATGGTTTCACCAGGATGCGGTTGTCGGCGTTGGAACCAGTCAAGCTCATGTGGCTTTCCACTTGGATGTGGCGCGACATTTTGGCTTTTTTAGCATCCTTGATCACGCGGTTTTTCACGTACTGGCCTGCAAATTCAACGGGTGAAATCCAGGTGCCGAGGAAGTCTGCTTCAAAAGAAACGATTACTTCCGCCTTGTCGAACATATAAGATGGGATCACCGCCTGGCCGAAGGCCTTTTGGTTGGCGTCCAAAATGGCCGCGCTGGAGATCGCATCGTAGGTGTAAACCGTAGTTTGAGCAAATTTGGCCGTGAAATCAGCAATCGCCTGCTTGGTCATCGGGCTCATGATGGTGGGTGTCACCAGCGCGATACGGCTGCTGGGCTTCAGCTTGCCGCCGATTTCTTTGTCGATTTCCGTCAGGCTAGGTCCTTTGCCAAATTTTCCTTGTGGACGATCCAATTTACCACCGCTGATCCGGTAAGGACCGTCGATGCGGTTGGTGTCGTACAAGCTCAACACGCTGGCTTGGGCGCGGGCGTTGGTACCGCCCTTGGTGATGCTGCTCAAGCTGTTGCCTTCCACTTTGATCGGGCGACCTTCGCGGGTTTTCACCAAAATCGCGCAATAATCGCCGCCGTCAACGAAAGAAGAAGCGTAATAAGTAGCCACGCCTGGTACGATTTCGTCGGGCTTGGTTACGTAAGGGATGGCTTTTTTGAGTGGAATGTCGCAGCTCGACGCGATGGTGGCTGCACCCAACCCAAAGCCCAGGTACTTGAGGAAGTCGCGGCGGTTGGCCGACAAGTCTTCCATTTTATTTTGGTCTGCCAATTGCTCTGCAATCGGCAGTTCGAAAAATTCCTGTTTGGACAGTTCTTCAAAGGCAGTGCCATTTTCCAGTTGTGCGGAACCTACCCAGAGATCGTTGTTGTGGTCTTTCATCTTGTAAAAATGATGATTATCCAAATTGGTTGTGGTGAACGGTGTGGCTGTGGAATTTCAGCGATGCTACCTTATTAATAGTGGCATTTTTGGCATTCCAGACCGCCAATGTCTTCTACCGTCACCTTTTTACGGGTACCTTCCTGGAGTTCCTTGTGGTACTTGGCGTAGTAGTTTTTGTAGTATTCGTTGTCAAACTTCACCTCGGTTTGGCGGTGGCAGTTGATGCACCAGCCCATCGAGAGTGGTGAGTGTTGCTGCACTACCTCCATTTCCTGGATTTTGCCGTGGCAGGTTTGGCACTCTACTTTACCTACACTCACGTGTTGAGCGTGGTTGAAGTATGCGTGGTCGGGCAGGTTGTGGATGCGCACCCACTCGATCGGACCCTGGATTTTGTAATCTCCAGTTTTTGGATCGGTCAGGGCTTCCTTGATGCCTTCCCATTGGTCGTTGAATTCTGCTTCAGCCGCAGCATATGACTTGCCACGGTTTTTCATCTGGTCATCTACTACCCAAGCGGAGAACACTTCTTTGAGTTGGTCTTCCGACATGCGATCGTAGTTTTCGATGTATTTGCCCGATTTTGGATCAAAGCCGATGGATGCGTAGATCTTAGTCAATTCTGCAGTACCGTGCTTGCTGCCCACCTTGATGGCAGCGTGGCAGTTCATACAGGTATTGGAAGCGGGGATCGAAGAGTGTTTGCTCTTACGGGCCGAATCGTGACAGTACTGGCAGTCAATCTTGTGTAAGCCTGCGTGCGTGGCGTGCGAGAATTTGATTGGTTGTTCTGGTTCGTAACCTTGCTGGCGACCAAGCGAAACTGCTTGATTCACCGAAGTATAACCGCCCAATACCACCAAAGCAAAAACACCAAAGGTCAAAACCCCACGGCTCAACAGCAAACTTTTGAGCGACTGGCGAGCAACACCTGCTACCCCATCCTTGGTCGCGATCATGTAATTGAGGTTGGAGAGGATGCGCGACAACACCAAAGCGAACATCGCCAATACGAAGGCGATAATCACGAAGAGCAAGGTGTTGTTCTTCTTGGGTTCTTCTGCGGCACCTACTGGACCTGAATTTACGACAACTTTTGGGCCAAATGTCCCATTGGCAACCCCATCAATATAGGCCAGGATGTGGTCGATCTCCGCATCATTAAGGGTAAAGTTGGTCATTACACCTGGCTTCCACTTATTCCACAGTTCATTGGCGCGTGGATGGCCAGACTTGATCAAGGCCTGGGAATTGCGAATCCAGCTGTACAGGTCGGTTTTGGGATAAGCCGCCCAACGTTCCTGCACACCAGCCAAAGCAGGGCCAGTCATATCGGTCTTCATGTCTTTGTTGTGACAAGAAGCGCAATAGTTCGTAAAAAGCGTCTTTCCCGCATTCGGGTCGGCAGCCGCTGCTCCATCTTGTGCTTGCAGGGTTAGGTTGCAAACTGAAAGGGCTAGAAGGAGTAACAAACGGCTAGTCAAGGACTTAAATATCATCGTACTTGCGTTTATACATGAGCGTGACGACAAATCACTCAAAGTCATTTTTGCGTCAGCGCAAAGATAATCTTCACAACACTTTTTTAACAATCTTTTCCGCAAAGCGATCTTTATTTAGATAAACTCTAAATTATTTAGAAAACTTTGTGAACTTCGATTTGAGTTTTTTCTAAAAACTACGAGGCTGAAAGAGTCATAGTCATGAGCCTCACTCATAACCCATAACTCATAACCCAAAACTAAGAAACTTTCATTCAAACCGAAATCTGCTCCTAAACCGACACTTCCCCACGTATCGCAGGATATGGATCGTAGTTCAGCAAACTAAAATCGGCATATCGGAAAGCAAAAAGATTGTCAATACTGGGATTTAATTGCAACTGGGGCAGGGGTCGGGGTTCGCGACTGAGCTGGAGTGCTACCTGCTCCAGGTGGTTGAGGTAAATGTGGGCATCGCCGAAGGTGTGAATAAACTCACCTGGTTGCAGTCCACACACCTGCGCCACCATCAGGGTCAGCAAGGCATAGGAGGCAATATTGAAAGGTACGCCGAGGAACACGTCCGCCGAGCGTTGGTACAATTGACACGATAGCTTGCCTTCTGCAACGTAAAATTGGAACAGTGCATGGCAGGGAGGGAGGCCTGATTTGACCATCACCGGGAGGTCCTGTGGATTCCAGGCGGAGACGATCAAGCGGCGCGAATCGGGGCTTTTCTGTAAGCTATCCAGCAAGTCCCGGATTTGGTCCACGCCACCAAAATTGCGCCATTGTTTGCCATAAACGGGGCCTAAGTCACCCCATTCTCTAGCAAAAGTAGTGTTTTCTTTAACTCCTGAAACGAATTCGCCCAATTTTGTTTTCCAGGCTTCGCTGTACTTGGGCAAATCGGCCGCTTGCCCCGTTTCGTTCAGCCAATTTTGGAAAGGCCATTCGTTCCAAATGTTCACTCCGTTTTCGACCAAATAACGGATATTGGTGTCGCCCTGCAGGAACCAAAGTAGTTCGTGGATGATCGACTTGAGGTGGACTTTTTTGGTGGTCACCAAGGGAAAACCTGCGGCCAGGTCGAAGCGCATTTGGTACCCAAACACGGAAATCGTGCCCGTACCCGTGCGGTCGGTTTTCTGAGTTCCGTGGTCGAGGATGTGTCGAAGCAGTTGATGGTACTGCTGCATGTGCTTATTTGTTTGGCCTGCGAAGGTAAATTCCAAGGACGAATGTACAAAACCGGACAGGGAAAAAGTAGTTTGAAGGGTAAAACTTGGTTTTTTGGCTAATTTTTGCCAGAAGTCCTGGCTGTTTTGACAACCTTTGCCCTCCCTTGCGCATTCTCTGCAAAAAAACGTAAAAACTCAAACCATGAGTTATACCAGCCTACGTGCCGCTTTGTTGGATTTGGAAAAACACGGACAACTGCTGCGGGTCAAAACCGAAGTGGACCCCAATTTGGAAATGGCCGAAATCCACCGCCGGGTTTTTGACCACGCCGGGCCAGCGATTCTTTTTGAAAAAGTCAAAGGCAGCCCTTTTCAGGCCGCCTCCAATTTATACGGCACTTACGAGCGCACCGATTTCCTGTTTCGCCACAGCATCGAAAAGGTCAAAAAAGTCATCGAACTCAAAGCCGACCCCACTCGCTTGCTCAAAACGCCCCTGCGTTACTTGAGAGCCCCATTCACCGCGCTCACTGCCTTGCCCATGCGCAGCCTGGGCAGTCCGGCAGTAGCTTGGGGCGAAACCCGCATCGACCAACTGCCCCTTGTCAAAAGCTGGCCGATGGACGGCGGGGCTTTTGTGACCATGCCGCAGGTGTTCACCTTACCGCCTGGCTCGAATAGCATGATGCAATCCAACCTGGGCATGTACCGCATCCAACTCAGCGGCAATGAATACGAATTGAACCGGGAAATCGGCTTACACTACCAATTGCACCGGGGCATTGGCGTACACCACACCTTATACAATGGTAGCGAGGAGCCATTTCGTTGCTCGATTTTCGTAGGCGGGCCGCCTTCGCATGCTTTTTCGGCCATCATGCCTTTGCCAGAGGGGCTTTCTGAGCTCACTTTTGCTGGTTTGTTGGGGGGCAGGCGTTTTCGCTACGCCCGCCGGAATGGGCAGGTTTTGTCGAGCGACGCCGATTTTGTGATCACGGGTATCATCCGCAAGGGGCAAAAGAAACCGGAGGGGCCTTTTGGTGACCACCTGGGCTATTACAGTCTCACCCACGATTTTCCGGTGATGGAGGTCGAAAAAGTCTATCACCGCAAAGACGCCATTTGGCATTTCTCGGTGGTAGGCCGCCCACCGCAGGAGGATTCCAGTTTTGGCTACCTGATCCACCAATTGGTCAAAGAATTGACCGCAGGTGAGTTTCCCGGCATCCGTCAAATCCATGCAGTTGACGCGGCCGGAGTTCACCCTCTCCTACTCGCCGTCGGCAGCGAGCGCTACATGCCCTTTCGCGAGCGCGTACCTGAGGAAATCCTGACCCAAGCTACCCGCATCCTGGGTTCGGGGCAAACTTCGCTGGCCAAATTCCTGTTCATCGCCGCCGATGAGGACGATCCCAAGCTGGACACCCACGACATGCCCCACTTTTTCCAACACGTTTTGGAGCGCGTGGATTGGACCCGCGACCTGCATTTTCACACCAAAACGACCATCGACACCCTCGATTATTCGGGCAGCGGTTGGAATGCGGGTTCTAAGGTCATCGTCGCCTGCCGGGGGGATAAAAAACGCGATTTGGGCCGCGAAGTGCCTGGACAATTGAGCTTACCCCCTGGTTTTGGCCAGCCTGCGATGGCCTTGCCGGGTATTTTGGCGATCCAGGGCCCGCGTTTCAGCGGCCCGGAATCTTATGCCCAAGCCGAGCAATTGTGCAATCACTTGAAAGGCCAAAACCTGGATGCTTACCCTTTGATCGTTTTGTGCGACGATGCCCCCTTCCTGGGCGCAACCCTGAACAATTTCCTTTGGGCCACTTTTACCCGCGCCAACCCTTCGCATGACCTGCACGGGGTCGATGCTTTCATTGAGCACAAACACTGGGGAGCACGCGGCAGTTTGGTGATTGATGCGCGGATCAAACCGCACCATGCGCCAGAGTTGGTGACGGATACAGTGGTGAGCAAAAAGGTGGATGGATTGTTTGCCAAGGGTGGGGAATTGTATGGGTTTGGGTGAAAGAAGTTGAAAGGTTGAAAGGTTGAAATGTTGAAGATAGGGGTGCCGGGGTTTAACTGAAATTGTCGATCAACTTTGGCGGTTTTTTGTAATTTTGAAGGACCACACCTAAAAATTACCAAACACCAAAGCCCATGTCACACCAATTAACTTGCGCCAGCTGTGGCCGGATGATCCAGGCCGAAGACGTCAACCTGAGCACCTCAATGGCCAAATGCCGCAATTGCAACGCCGTTTTTTCATTCATGCCCGGACAAGACCTTAGCAAGCTGGAAGCGCTGAGGCAAAACCTTGATCGGATGCTTGAAGATGCCAATAAATCCGATTCCAGGGAATTTCAAAGGCCAAGTGATGGCCGGAGCATCGCCATACCCTCCGGTGTTTTCGTGGAACGCCACTTGGGCGAACTGCGTTTTATCATCCCTTGGCGCAATACCCGCCGCTGGGGTTTCTTCTTGGTTTTTGCCATTTTTTGGAATGCTATCGTCTTTCCTTTCGTCGCCATAGGTATCGCTACAGGTGAATGGATGATTTTGTTGTTCACCAGCCTGCATTTGATGGTGGGCTTGTCCATCTTGTATTACACGATGGGGCTGATGCTCAACAAAACCGAAATCCTGGTCAGCAACATGGGCGTGGACATCAAAAACGGCCCAATCCCGATTCCCTACAACCCCAATCGTTTTATGTCTCGACGAGACATTGAGCAGCTGTTTGTAGAGGAATACGTACCCAGCAAGACCAATGACCGCCCAGATTACACCTACGCCGTGACTGCCCTCACCACCAGCGCCGAACGCCTGCGTTTGGTCGGCGGTTTCACCCAACCAGGCCATGCCATGTATTTGGAGCAAGAAATCGAGAATTTTTTAAACATTGAGGATCGGCCAATGGGGTGAGGGGTGAGTATTATTACTCTCTACCTCTCAATCCAAATACGAAAAGATGCTGTATGCTGCTGGCTGGTCACGAGGAACTTTTGATAGCCTTTCAACTTTACAGCCAAGTTGTTTTTGGTGTAAGGTTCTACTTTTTCGACCTGTTGCTTGTTGACCAACTCACTCCGATTAAGCCTGAAAAAGCCAGCGGGATCGAGCTGCGCTTCTATTTCTTTCAAGGTAGATTCTTTCAGCAAATGCTTTTTGCCAGTCAGGTCATGGGCAAAAACCACTCCCTCACTGGCTTCAAAAAAACTGATCTTGTCGGTTTCCAGGAAATACGTGGCTTGATGATGGTGAATGGCAAAGCGTTTTTTGTAGGTTTTTGGAATGAATTTTTGCTCAATGAGTTGGGTCAGATTGCCCAATAGCTGATCAGTATCCTTGGGTGAGTTGCTGAACAACATAAACTTGTTCCAAGCTCTTTGAAAGCGGTCTTTGGAAAAGGGTTTCAACAAATAAGCGATGCCATTGCTGTCAAAAGCGTTCATCCAAAACTGGTCGTAAGCCGTGGTGAAAATAATCGGACAAGAGAGCTGAACTTGCTTGTATATCTCAAAAGCATTGCCGTCTAGCAATTCGATGTCCGAGAAGATCAGGTCCACTTTATTGTTTTGCAAAAAAGCAATGCCGCTTGCCACCGTGTCGATTTCGGCTACAATTTCGATTCGGGCATCTAAACCCTCAATGAATCTTCGCAGCTTTTTTCTAGCTGGAATTTCGTCTTCTATGATCGCTATTTTAGTCATGTCTCTGCGGTGATGGATGGAATAATGACCAAAAAGGCATCCTTCGATTGCTTAATTTCAACGAGCTGATCGCTCGATAGTTTATATTGTTCCACCAGGTTGTTCAAAGCTCGGCCTTGGGTAAGTTTCAGGTTGCGTTTCAGGTTGACATTGTTTGAAACCTGGATATTTTCGCCCACCACAATGGTGATAGAAATGGGGTTTTGTTCGGTCCCCAAATTGTGCTGTACCGCATTTTCAATGAGCAGTTGCAAGGTCAAGGGTACGATATAAACTTGTTCACTTTTTCCCTCTACATGCAACTGATAAGCATTGCCGTATTTGTAGCGGATCAGTCCAAAATACTGTTCGGCAAAAGCCAATTCTTCGTTCAAAGGGACTAGTTTTTGCTCGGAAGCCTGCAAAACATACCTATAAATATCGGCAAACTCATTCAAAAAATCAGACGCCTTGTTTTTGTCTTCTTCGATCAATTGGTCCAATACATTCAAGTTGTTGAACAGAAAATGAGGGTTCAGCTGCGATTTCAGGTGGTAAATCCTGCTTTCGGCCAGGGCTTGGTGGTAACTGGCCAATTGTTGTTGATGGGCCTTGTTTTTGTTGTAATAAAAATAAGCCAGGAAAAAACTGCCGTAGATGAATCCATCCAGGAATTCCGAAAACAAATTCAGGGTAAAAGTTTTTTCGTTAAAATTCCGTTCAACAGTATTAAAAATAAAAGCCAGCAAAAGTTTGATCATCGTCATGGCGACAAGGAACGCCACCAGGGAGCAGCCGAATATTTTCAGCATCACTTTGGTGTCGAAAACACCTGGTCGCTCCCATTTTTGGATGAATAAAAAAATGATGCTGTACAAGACCCCCGTTTTGACCAAAGAAAACAAGGCCCCATCGGGTGTAAACGTGAGGATATTGATTTCCTGCCAACCCAGCACCCGCAAGTGGATGGTATATACGTAGGCAAACAGGAAAATAAACAGCAGGAAATACTTGTGTCGATTTATTCTTTTGAGGAAAATTTCCATCGTTGGTGGTCTGTTTTGGAAGAATAGGCTTGCAAATTACAAGCCTATTCTGCTTAATCACTTGTCTTTTTGCGGAAACGAGGCAATGGTGTTCCCTGTTTCGTCAAAAAAATCAAGCTTGGCGTTGTTTGCCTTGTCCACATAAAACATGGCCCTTGGCATGCCCTTGTTATCAAAAAGGAACAAGCCGTTGTTTTCGTTCCTTGATTTTCCGAGCATCACCCTAGGGGTACCGCCGATCAAGCCCTGTGCAACGTAGGATTGGTATTTTTCATCCGCCGCTTTGGGGTCTTTTTTGCCCAGCTCGTCGAGTTCTTTCATGATTGCTCCGATGCGAAGTTGGGATTCCTTTGCCGGGCGGTCGTTGAATACCAGGCTACTGCTCACAAATCGATCATTTCCCTCTCGGTAATCTTGATTAAGCAACTGCATGACTTGGTCGCCATCGTATTGGTCATAAGTCAGCGAGAGCCCTGAGCTGTGCCCATCCTTGTTTTTTTGGCCATCGTAAATGAAGCCCCCGCATTCGATGCCGTCTTCGTTAAAGAACAGCATTCCGGCTCTTTTTTTCCGCTCTTCATTGGTTGGCCTGCCATTGATTTTATCAGTTCCATTGGGGAAACGCCCGATGTTGGTGATCACCATTTTTACGGTACCGTCTTTCTCTACGATATTGATGCGTTCGACATCAATCTCACTGAAGCGTTGGTTATCGCCTTTTTTGAAAGCAGAGCTGGTAATCAAAATCATGCCCAAGGCAGTGACAGTGGCAAATGCCCTTAAAAAAACGAGTTCTTTGTTCATTGTTGCGTTAAAATTTAGTGATGCCACAAAACTATGGCCATCACATTCTATGCTCAAGCACAAAACAATGAATGCAGGAGAAAACCCGATGAGCCAAGGAAACAAGAGGTTGAAGGGAAAATGCTTATCCTGCGCCCATTTTGAACGCTAAACATTTTCTTTTGCACAAAGCTCGAAAAACCCGTAACTTTATGCTTTGAAATTTATCAAGCATGATTAAGCCTTTTGAGCGTTGGAAATATGAGGAAATTGAGCTATGTTTTGGCATTGAACGTGCTGAACAATTACCCTCGTTAGATACCTGGTTGCAAGCCAATGAGCCAGCCGATGATTTTGAAAAAGAGACGCTTAGTCGAGCTCATCAACAGCTTGTAAGAAAAGTAGAAGCATGGAACGAAGATGAGTTAAAGTTCTTTTTTTTGGCACATGTCATCACACTAGTCAATTTTTCTAAGCCAAAAGTTTACTCCTCCTTTTCACAAAGAACAATTGCTGTCACCCTCAAAGACATCCATCAAAACGACATCCCACTGCGGGGGCGAATTGAGTTTTTTGTGGCACTCGGAGAGCAAATCCCTCGCCAGCCCTTCTTTTTTTTGAATGAATACAAACCCTTGACCAAAACTACGCCTAGTGATCCCCTTGGGCAATTGTTGATTGCCATGCTTTCTACCCAAAGCATTAACACGGAACCAGCACCGCTGTACGGCGCATACATCATTGGGAAATTATGGCAATTTGTGGTTTTGGATGGTCAAAAATATGCCGTTTCCAAGTCCTTCGACGCTACGGATAAAACTGACCTTTTTCAGATTTTTTCGATCTTAAAACGTTGCAAAGTTTACATCGAAGAGCGCATCGCCACTATCCCAGGACTAAAACAAGTTTAATCCTCACTTCCCTACAAAATAATCCCAGGCAGCCTTGGCAATGTCGGCGATGATTTTCTCATTCGCCGTGGCATCTTCTTTGGAGTCGCTGACAAAAACGCTGATGAAAAAATGTTTTCCATTTGGTAAAAACACGATTCCGATGTCGTTTACCGCTGCGGTGACGCCCGCTTTGTTGGTACCCGATGTACCTGTTTTGTGGGCAAGAGTAGTGCCTTGGGGCAATTGCCCCCTGAGTCTGTTTTGGCCTGTTTGCGTTTCGCGCATCACTTTCCAAATGAAGTCGTGGCTGGTCTTGGAGAGCAGGTTTTTCTTGTTGTAATAAAATTTGGCCAGGGTTGTATTGGCCGCTTTGGGGGTAGTCCAGTTTTGGAATTGCAGGTCCCAATTGGCCTGTTGGGTTTCTTCGTTGAGTTTAATCGAAAGGTCTTTGATGCGGTTTTTCCTGAAGAAATCTTCCACCGTTTTGGGCCCGCCGATGAGTTTCAACAAAACATCACAGCCGACATTGTCACTTACCGAAACAGTGTATTCGATCAATGTAGAGATGGGGAAATGACCTCCATCGGGGTTTGCTTCGCGCAGCGGGCTATACAAAGCGGGCAACAAGTCCTTTTTCTGCACTTCAATTTTTTGGTCCAAAGCAAACTTCCCTTGGTCAATTTGCGCTAAAACCGCCAAGGCAATGTGAAATTTGAATACACTTTGCAAAGGATAATGCCCTGCTGCATTCAGCGAAACGGTGTCTTTACCGTCATTTCCGCTGATGGCCACCCCAACAGTTGCGTTCTTGGTCGAAACGATGGACTGGATTTTTCTCCGCAGGGCATCGGTGTTTTGGGAAAATGCCACTTGGGCAAGAACTAGCAACAGCAGGATGCTGAGTAAGTGCGTTTTTGTCATTGGTTAGATTTACCTGCCTTGTAAAAAATCACTTACGCTTGATCCGCTTAATCGCCTTCACGTTCCCACCGATTGGAGCAATGGTCACTACATCTTCTCCTGCTTCTACATAGAAAATGTAAACACTCGTGGTAGCGACAACAGACACCTCTTTCTGGGTATTGTCCGCGAAAGTAAGGACAGTATTGAGCCGATAGGACTTGTTTTTCACCCTCGAGCTTACGCTTTCGGCCATGTTGGAACTCAAAACCAAAAAAACATAGCTGAACAAAATGGTGAAGGTAATTATTGGATGGTAGGCAATTTTCCTGGCGGGTCTGTTGGCTTTTTGGGCTGTGGTTTCGAGCATTTTGTTGACGCCTAGAAACGCAAATTTCAATAGGTAGGAGGCCAAGAAGATGACCAAAACGACGATCAACGTGTACCGATAATCGAGAAATAACATATTGATAGGTGCCAACAAAATATCGGTAATCGCGATATAGTCAAAGATGTTGACCCCAAGGCTGGAATAGTAAAGGACAATGTTGATCACGCCGATCAGTACCAGGTACAAGTAGCCAAGGGCAATGTATTCCTGAACGCTTAGGTTTTTGAAGAAGCTAGTGGTGGTCATTTTTGGCAAATAAAGGTCGAAGGTAGTTTTAATCAAAGATACCAGAAATGGCAAGTTAGAACCTTTTATTTTCCAAAAATCCCTTCAACCACTTTAACCAACTCCGCATTTTCCTGCCAATTTAGCGGCAGGTGCAAATCGTATTCTTGACCTTTGTTCCAAATAATCCTTTGTCCTTCGCCCTCCATACCAATCAATCCAGACTCAGCCTCAGCGGTTCTGCAAAGGGCCTTGAAGTATTTGTCGATTGATTTAGAGTTTGCAAAAAGCCTGCTCATTGAACTTGTCAGTGTCCAAAAATGCAATACAATGCAATCCTCAAGATTCCTTGGATCTTTCTCTATACTGATCATGATGACTCCAGGACACCATTTGTTGTCCTTGCCTTTGAATTGGTTCAGCGCCTCATTTTGATCCGCATACTTGGGAACAGTGTGTTCAACCCTGTGTAGTAGGTCCTCCATGATCACTTCATCTTCTTCAACCAAAATGCATGTTTCCAAGGTTCTCTGGAGTCCAAAATGATCAAGTAGCACTTTAGTTGGCCTAAAATAGCTATCCCTTTCGATTTTGTAAAGCCGTTCATTTTCAATTTTGAACCCAACGCTTTGTTCGTCAGAATGGTTATAGACAAATTCCAGTGCCTTTTTCAGGTTCTGTTTTTTCAGATAAATCCAGTATGAATAACTTAGCCCCATTCTGAAGGGTTTTGATTGAGAAATGGTTTTTACCTAGCCACTTTTGTTTTTGACCAAAAAGAAACATGGTGCCATATACGACCTTGCTGCTTTTGGTGCTACCTCAAGTCCAAATCCGACCGCTCGTACACATGCCTGCCCAAAGGCAAACTCCTTTTGAGTTGCCAAAAATGCCTTGCCTCCTTGATGCTCAGTTCAGGATTGTCGGCAAAAAAGTCGCGGATGTACTGGTTGTATTGATTGCCTGCGGGGATTTCGCGCTTGAAGTTTTTATCTTTGTTTTGCTGATCCAGTCTTTTCCATTCATGGATGGCATCTTGTAAGGTCTTTCCACAATTGGCTTTCATGAACTGCATAAACGGAATGCTGAAATGAAATTGCTCACCACAATGCTGGATAAAAAAGCGCCTTGCGTTTTGGCTGTTTTTGTAACTGTCGGTAATGATAGTTTCAGGGCTCAAAACGGCGGAGTGCCAATCAAATTTTGAATTAGGCTTTGAATTGGACTTTGCAGGGCTTACAGGGCTTTTCGTTTTTGAAATCCCCTCGTCCAATGCGAGTGCAATCCTTTCTAAAATATCAAACTTTGCTCCAAGGTAGCTGATTCCAGCTTGTTTGCAGTAAGTTACCAATTCGGCTTTGAGCCAGTACCAGCGTTTTAGTTCTTCACCAGAAGTGACGCTGTTGATGTTGGGTCTGGTCATGTTTTTTGTAAAAAATTAGAACATCAATACATTGCATTCAAATCGAAAATTACTGCTGATGTGTCTAGGCATTCAGACTATATCTTGGCCATTTTTCAGGTTCACCTTGAAAAATGGAGGGTTCAATTGCTTAAAAAAAGCCTTCAGGAAGAAAAGTGTTTCTACTCAAAATCTCCCTGTAAAGCCTCGACCGCTGCGGCCAAGTACAACATTGCAGCATTCCAATTGATGCAAATTTCGTTGGTAGAATAAGAGCAAGCCGCATCTAAAAAACATTCATCGGCAAAGTCCGAATCGTAACCAGTACACTTGTCTTTGCGATCTTGCCGAGCCTGATTTGTGCCTCCCGACAACAGGCCTGGAATGGGTTTTTCAATGCCATCTGATTCCGAGGGGCGATGATGAATATGCATAACTTGCTTTGATCCAAATCCCGATAAAAAACTGTATCCAACGGCATTTTTGCCAAAAAGATAGTCTAAATTGGACAAAGCACCGTTTAGGTATTTCTTGTTTTTACTGAGTTTATAAGCCTGCAAAAGCGCCATGCCCTGGTTGGCTGCATGCCCCGAACTGCCCCACATAAAGTCTTTGGCCGATTTGCCCATTACTGTATTGTAAGCTTGCATTTCAACCCCATTCAGTAAGTTGTCGGCAAAATCCAACACTGCTTTTTTCAGTTTAACCCTGTCTTTTTTACCAAGTGCCGTCAAATTCTGCCGGTGTTGAACCAAGGAATAATAGCTCATGCGGTGCACATCTCGCCAGGTTTGCAAATTAGGCGAAGTACTTGGATAGAGTGCATCCGGCCTGTAATACTTATCATTTTTTGTAGTGATGTACAATTCTGTAGCCGCCCAAACCCATTCATCTGCAGCATTTTTATCATCGTAGGCACCCGTAGTGATTTTGGGGGTATATTTTTGATTCAGCTCATTTTGGTCGTACAGTTTATCGGGATTTTTTTCTGCCCAAACCCAGGCTTTTTCAGCTGCCACCAAACAAGAGTCAGCTAGTTTAGGGAATTGCTTTTCCATTGTTTTGAATACCCGGTGGGCCTGTGCCATCACTGCCACAAAGTCAAGGCTTGCAGTGATTGTTTTTTGAACGACATACCGGTCCTTCACCGCTTGGTGGGGCATCAGGTTCATGCCATCAAATTGAGGATTGGTCAGTTTGTGATAAACGCCCCCATCGTTGGGATCTTGCATACTAAGCATCCAGCGTAAATTCCAAAGGGCTTCGTCTAAAAGATCGGGCACTTTGTTTCCGCTCTCTGGAATATTGGCTTCAAAGCTTTTGAAGTATTGAGGATGGTTTTCGTAAAGCAACAGCAGCGTGCCCGTCGAAATCCCAGAATTGACGATGTATTTGTTGTAATCGCCTGCATCGTACCAACCGCCCTTGGCCGAAATCACATGAGTTTCGGGTCGCACAGCAGTCGCAGCAGAAGCGTGAATCATCACCTTGTTATCTGGATGGCCCGCAGGGCGTTTATGAACTCCCGCATGTTTTTCCAACAACTCAGCAGAAGCCCGCTGGTAATAATAACCCTTTAAAGAAGCTATTGCAGCCTCTCGATGTATTTGCTTTTTAATGTCAAAAGGATAAGAACAACCTATTTTTGGTACATAAACAACATACCTTCCTTCTTTTTTTAAGTGCGAAAAATCTGCTATTTGTGTCCTTTTCTGCGAAATAGCGTTGATCCGAGCCGATGATAAGGCCCCTCGGAATAGGGTATCTTGCTTGTCTTCGGTCAAAATAAAGAAGTGCTCATTTTCAGCACCCAACACGACCGCTTCTTTTGCGGCTTTGGGGTAAAATCCAATTTGATTCAATCGAATTTGATGTACCGAAGGATTTTGTGCCATCATTTGCAATTGAATGAAAATTCCCAAGATGGTAAAGGTGCACTTGTTTTTCATGTAGAATAATTGATTACAAAAGGGATTACAAAAGGGATTACAAAAGTATGTTTAAAAAATTTTGCTTGGCTCAAAATGGCCACGCCCATGCCTTGTTTTTCTAGGGCCGTCGCAAAAATGCTCATTATGCGCTGCATAACTCCGCTTTTTGCGTCATCCTTTTAAAAGGTTTGGACGAAAACATGAACATTTTTGACTTCAATCCTAAATTTAAACATCCTCTAAGGGAGCGTAAAATAATAAGGTGGATGGATTTGGGTGGGTGCGGCTTGTCCTTGCCTGAAATAGGTTGACATCAAAGTCAATCAGAATGGCATCAAAAAAAACAAAATTTTTAATTTGAGATGAAGTATATACGAAGACATAGAGCCCTTGAAAATTGGGGCGCAATTAAAATTTGGACCACTAGGCATTGGTATTCCAACACCGTAATACTTGTTCTTCACCCTTTTGTAAAGGTCTCCCCAAGCAAGGAGCATTTTTTTGAGACTAGATTAACAAATTTAAAGATCCATTGGTCTAAGCCCTGCGTTGCAGTGGAGAGTAACCCCAAAAAACCTCTCTTCAAAAATTACACTGCATACAGGGCTTTGTTTTTCCTTTCTCCACCACATTGCCACCAAAAAGAAAAGCCGCAACCCAAAGGCCGCAGCTTCCATAACCTACATCAGATCGCAAGTTCTTTACAGAGACTCCAAGTGTTTATTGTTACTGCTTGCGAATCTCCTTCATGTATGTCTTATTTGGCGTAGACACGATAAACGTGTACTGTCCTTTGGCCAATTTGCTCAAGTTGAAGCGCTTTTCGACCTTGACTACGTTATTCAGCTCTTCATTGAAGACTTTGTTGCCATTTTCATCCTGGATTTCGATCTGAAGCTTGGTCAGTTCATTGCTGAACATTGCCAGGTCTACATGATCATCCTTCTGCAGAATGGTAGGTACATAGAATTCTTTGCGTTCAACAGGGTTCAGAATCAGCTCATCCCCTTTGATTACAAAATTTTGTTCTACTTCACGTACACCAGTCAATACGCTAAAGGTATAAGCCCCATCTTCTAAGGCTTGCAGGTTGAAAATTCTTGCAAACTCAGCATCGTCAATCGTTTCTTCCAGCAGTGTACCTTGGGTGTAGTTGCCCAAGCGGTAAGTAGTTGGCGATTTGAGGTCGCGCATGACCAAACTGATCTTCTTTTCAGCGCCAATCTTGTTGATGACGATGAAAGGAAAGCTGCCATCATAAGCAGCAAGGGACATCGGAAGTGCCAAGGCGCAGAGCAATGCAGCTGCACTGACCAGTTTTTTCAAAAATTCCTTCATAACAACAGTTTTTGTGTTTCAAATATGTTTGGGTACAGAAAAATAGGGTCAAGTTTGGGTCTTTAGTTCTCTGCATTTGACAAGACAAAGGTAGGGGGGTATTGGGTTGCATACTACGTCCATTTTGACTAATAATGATACTAAATTAACCCTTCTTGTTAAATGAAGGGAATAAATGGATAATATTGAATTAATTTTGGAATTTTATTTCCCATTTCGAGTAATATTAAAAACTAAACTAAGCCCATTTGCCTGGTTCCCCAAATATCCTTTGAAAATCCGCTTGAACGCTGGATTTAGTAATTTCATAAATGTAATTGCTCCTTTTTTGTCATAAAGCTCCCTTTTTGTGCGTTTGAATGAGCTACACCCATAAATTTGACACTCATGCCAGCATTGACTCAAGCTTACCAACCCATTGTTCAAGTCGGAAAATCGACTGATGCCTATCAAGCCGCTGCCTTGGTCGGGATCAATTCTGTATGCATGGGTTGGTCCGTTCGCGAAGACCTGGAGCGCAAGGACCTACTGGGTTTTAGCATCCGCCGCAGCGAAATGGATCCTCTGACTGGAGAAGAATTGAGCAAGGTCTGGTTATCGGGCAACAAACGCTTCCCTTTTCAGTTGGAATTGGACAAAGGACCAAACATTTCTTCCTTTGAGGCCCCCTTTCAGCGTTTCAACTGGAATGATTACGCCCTCAATCCGGCCCGGCATTACCGTTACGAGATCATCCCCTTTCGGGGTAACCCTAAGCAGCCCATGCGCCTAGAGCCCATGGTGTTGGACATTGTGCCTTCAGCGACCCATGTCAATGGACTGGGTATAATGACCAATCGGGGCGTTAGCTCAGCCAACGCTTACCTGGATCGCTTCAATGGCATCAAACCCCAAGACAGTGGTCCTGCGCAGGTATGGCTCAGCCGGGGTTTGAAAGAATCCTTGGTGCGCTTCATCAATCGGGCAGTAGCAAAAGACGCCCTGCACATTGCCATTTACGAATTTGAAGACCACGACATCGCTGCTGCCCTGAAAGGAGCTAAAGACCGGGGAGCGGAGATCAAAATCGTGCACCACGGCAAACCCAAACAAGTAGAAGAAAACAACAAGGTGCTTCAGGCATATGGTCTTTTAGTGAATGCCGTACCCCGCAGCAATGTGCCGGGCATCAGTCACAACAAGTACACGATTTTATTGAAAAATGGTGCCCCAAAAGCGGTATGGACGGGTACTTGCAATTATACCTTCAATGGTTTTTACCTGCAAACCAACATGGCTTTGGAGCTGGATCACGCTGCCACAGCCGCAGCTTTTGAAGCCTATTTTCAGATTTTACAGCGCGATCCCAAGATGGGAGGCAAAGCCAATCCAGCCCGCAGAGAAATCGAAGCCCTGATTAAATCAACAGATCAAAAACTCGCTGATGCTTCCTGGAAGCTGCGTTTTTCGCCGATCAGTAAAGTCGAAATGCTAGAGCAAGCAGCAGCCTTTATCCGCAATGCCCAAAGTGCAGTTTTTGTAAGCGCTCCTTTTGCCTTGGACCAGCACTTGCGAGATGCACTGATGCAAAATGATCCGAAAGTGATAGAATATGGTTTGAGCAATACCACTGTGAAAAAACAATTGGATGACCTGAATTTTCGCAATACCCGTTTCTTTGTGCCTTCACGCCTGGAAACTCATCTGGGCCAAAAATGGGATGCACCCGCTTTTGGCAACCATAAAATTCATTCCAAAAGCTTGGTGATTGATCCTTGGAGCGATAATCCCAAAGTGATCATTGGCACTGGGAATTTTAGTGATGAGGCTTGCCTGCGAAATGATGAAAACTTCCTGATTGCCGAGGGAGATTCCCGCTTGGCGGCCATCGTCGGCACTGAATTCATCCGCATGTGGGAGCACTATAAAAATCGCGCTTTCATCAATGACATGATTGCCCAGCGGGGCATGAGCGAGAAACAAAACCTGCTTTTAGAAAATGGATCCTGGGCCAATACAGCATTCAACCCCAATTCACCGAGTTACAAATTTCGGGAAAGGCAGGTGTTTGTTGGGCAAGTGTAAGCTCAAGCTTTCACATATACCAGCATTGGCGCTCCCTCCACCTCTATGTTTTTTTCAAAAACGAAGCCTAGGCGATCCAGTAGTTTGATGGAAGGCATATTGTGCGGCAACAAACAAGCCTGGATGGGGACAGGAAATTGGGCTTGAATTTCGTCTAGCACAGCTTTACTGGCTTCGTAGGCATAGCCTTGGCCCATGTAAGCAGGTAAAAAGGCGAACCCCAGGTCGTAATGCTCCAAATAAGTCCGTTTCAGATAGGACACCACACCAATTGCCTGATTCTGTGCTTGGGTACGCACCACCCAATAATCAAGGTTCTCAGTCTTTTTGATTTTTTGGATGTAGGCTTTGGCCTCATCTTCAGTATGCACTTTGCGGTCGCCAATGAATTCAAGCCAGCCTTTGGTATTTAGCAATTCTAAAATAAAAGGGTGGTCGCTGTCCAGCAAGCCATTGGTGATCAATCTTTGAGTTTGCAGGTGCATTTTCATTGGTAGAACAAACTGTTATTTGGTCAAAATTTTTTCTTGAAGTCTTGAACAGGCGTCGGCACGAACAATTGCTGCTCGTGTCGCTGTGCTTGCCAAGTTTCAACCAACAAGGGATACAGGCGATGGAAGTCAATTTTGAGGCTATTGGCCGAGATGTGTAAAGGTGAGCCATACAGGCGATGGTTCATTTTCATAAGCTTCCTTTTCCAGGAACTTGGTTCTTTTTCGATATAAGCCAACGGCTCTTTGAGGCCCAAAGTGATGAACTGCTGAGAGGACACTTGGGTCATCCAGATGTCTTCGATTTCCGTCCAGTACACCATTTGGCCAGAGGACAAGCCACTGGCGTTGTCGATCAAGCCTTGTTCATTCAAGATCAACCCAGGCTTGGGGTCAAATAGTTTAAGCCACAAAAAAATGCCCGCAGCCCCAAAAAAAGCCAGGCTGAGCACCCCCAAAAACCACATTTCCTGGGCTACAATCAACCATAGTCCAATGGCTACGAATCCTCCGCTGAGCAGCAGCAGGCCGAACAGTTTTGATTTGCTGAGCGCGATCTCGATGGGGTATTGATCTTGCATATCACTAGGTCTTTTATCTGCTAACGCAAAAACAATGTCCAAAGTTTCACTTACTAAAATAGGGCAATACCGATTACGGCATTGCCCTACTTCACATACTATAATCTCATAAAAAAACGACACAAAACAAAATAAGGTGGCCGCTTCAACAAGTTTTGCTGCCGAAGCAGGCCATCCTATTTTGAAAAAAGATGTGGATTATTCCACGATGATCATCTTCTTGGTAGCGGTGAAGTCATCAGCTTCCAGGGTGTAGTACAACACACCGGTAGCTTTCAGGTCTTCAGCCTTCAGGATCACCTGGTTGTAACCTTTCACGAACTGTGCGCGGTTTACATTCAGGATGCGACCGTTTACATCGCTGATCGTCAAAGTAGCAGCACCAGCTTTTGGCAGGTTGAAGCCGATCACTGTCTCACCGTTGAATGGGTTTGGAGTGTTCTGCAACAATTCAAAGCCAGTAGCAGCAGCTACCTTACCGTCAAACTTCAGGTTCACTGCCAATTGCTCGCCAGCTGCATCGTATGCTTCACCATTCAGTACGCGGTTGTTCAGGCTCAATACATCGCTCAATTGAGCGTCAGCCTTTGCACGCAATACCAAGGTGAACAATGCACCTTGCTTGGCAGTACCGTTCCAGCTCGTGGTGATTACACCTTCGCCAGCAAATACACCGAAGTTTTCAGATTTTGCTACGCCAGCAACCAAGTCAACCAACTCTACTTTTGAACGGTCGAAGTTCAAAGCGAACTGGTAGCCTTGCAAGCTTGCCAAGTCAGCAGCGCTGAATTCAACGCTTACTTCCTGACCAGCCTTCAATGCCTGGTTGGCTACGCTTACATCCAGTTTGCCAGCGGTACGTACTTCAGCTACATCAGCAGCATTAACTGCCGCAGAAGCGTTGACGTCACCCACCTTGATGGCTACGAAGTTTGCGTTTACGTTAGCAGCCAAGTTGTTGATGTTCACAACTTCTGGGAATACAGCAGCCCATGGGTTGCTTGCATTCGGGAAGCGGTAAGCGGCATCAACAAAGCGCCAGCTGGTATTGTTTGCAAAAGCTTGGTCGATGTTCAGGATCAACTTGCGCAGGGCAATCAAGTCAGCAGTCGTAACCGTCTTAGAGTTGTTCACGTCAGCGGCGATCATCTTGTAAGGCGTATTCAGCGGAGTGATGTTCAAGATGTGCTTGGAGATCAACACCAGGTCGAAGGTAGAAACACCATTCAGGTGGTTCTTGTCCAACTGAGGAGTGATGGTGTAGTCACCACCTTTCTTCAGGTTAACGAAAGAGTAGCCACCAGTGCTCGCAGTGCTGAATGCACCTGATTCGCTACCACTCAAGTTAATGGTTGCACCTTGCAGGTTAGCGCTGCCTTCGGTAGAAATGGTACCAGCGATGGTGCCACCATCAAGAGATGCAGGACATACTTTGCGGTTGTCTTGTACTTCGATGAAGGTTACGCAGAAGTCGTCGTTGCCTTTGGTATCCCAAGCGTGGATTTCTACTTGTACTACTTTGCCTTTTTCAGCGCAATCGAAAGTCAAGCCAGTCTGGTCAGCATTTTTGGGCTGGCCAACGCGGTTGATTGAGTACTTGGTAACCAACTTCAGGTTGCCTTGCTTTTCTGGACCCTGGCCGTTGCAATCGTAGATCTTGGAAGCGATAAAGTCCGTAGCCCATACCGCAGCCATACCAGTACCGGCAGTTGCACCAGGCATCAGCTCAGCGCTCAAGCCATTGATACAAATTGGAGCTGGACCTTTGGTGTCCTTCACTTCGAATGGAATACGGGTTGGGTAGCTCAGGTTGCCGCACTCGTCACGTACTACTACGATCAGGTCGTGCTTGCCTTCTGGAAGGTTGGTAACCGTTACTGTCAAACCACCTTTCTTGTCATCAGCAAAAGTAAATACTGCACCAAGAGCCTTCGCCAAATCATTGTTTTGCATAACGAATGGACCAGAGCCATCGGCCAAACCATTCACGTCGATCATCGTCTGAGCAGTTTCCCACTCTACTACATCCGTACAGTTGTCAGTAGCCTTCACTGGGATCGTTACTTTAGCAACGCAAGTATTTGGATCAGTAGGGAACACTGGTGCCGTAGCAGGGCCAGTAGCCACTGGACGTACTTCGTCGTAAACCTTGATGATCTGGGTGTACATCCATGAGTGAGAGTAATCGTATGGATCGTTACCGCAGTAGTTTACTTCAGTATCAGTATTGTAGCCGATTTCTTCGTCGTTTTGGCCATTTTTGTCTGAAACGATGCCGTCAGCCAGCGCACCTTCTCTTGGGGTGCGGTTGCGAGACAAGAACAGTTCGTTGTAGCCATCGCGGTTACGGTCGCGAACGAGGAGCCATACTGGAATCAAGCCATCGTCAGTCCACTTGCGGTCGATAACGGTAACAACACCGTTGGCCATTGGGTCTGGACCACAAGCTTTTTCGTCATAAGCACACCAGTTGATGATGGAGTACGTACGGAATATTTTGTAACACTCATCGTCAGCAGCATCGTAACGCTTATCAGTGATGTTTACAGCCAAAATGTCGCAAGACAGTTCGTCGGTGATCAGAGTATCAGGAGATGGTTTGGTACAATCGGTGCGAATCTCATCCTTAGGGAAGCGGATGTCGTATTGGTGGATGGGCAGGATGGTGATCACCTGCTTTCCTTCTGCAACGTTACGAAGTCCTGCCTTCTTGGTGATCGTCCACAAACGTTCGATTTTACCATAGCCACACTTCAAAGTTTTGACGGTACGATAGGTGGTGTCATAACCAGCGCAATCGTTACCAGTCATGATGCGGATATCACCATAGCACTCAGCAGAAAGCTTCTTATCGTCAATGTTACCCAAACAAGGATCATCGCAGTCGATAGTGATGTCTTCAGGTACCATCAAGGTTGGAGCCAGCTTGTCTTCAATGGTCAAGGTCATCCAAGCGTAGTTGGTATTTCCTGCAAAGTCTTCTCCCCACAATTCGATGGTAACGTCAGCATTCAAGTCGCCGCAGAAGAACTCTACGAACTTGGCCCATTTTGGGGTCATCAGCATTCCATTCACTACTTCAAAGCCGTCTTTGTCGTCCAATACGCCGTCATTGTTCAAGTCATAACCGCGAGCGATGAAGCTAGGAATCAAAGCAGCAGGTACGTTGCGACGAACACCAATGCGCTTCAAGCCAACATTGTCCCAAGAACCTTCATCGATATCTTCAGCATCAACGCGAGCATAGCCTTTGAACTGGCCCAAATCGTTAACGATGGCATTGCTCAGAGATACATGCAGGTCATCATCAACCACCATTACAGGAGCGATTCTGTCCACTACTTTGAAGACGAAAGAGTCGCGGCTGGCATTGTAGCAACCATCAAATGCGTCGATGATCATTTTGTGCTCGCCCAGGGGAACGCGCAGCATGGTACCGTTCATGATCGCATAGCCTTCGTCGAACCAAGCTTCATTGTAAGTAGGTTTGGTATTGATAATGATGCCATTGTAAACCTGGTTGCGAGAAGTAACTTTTACAGTAGCATTACCAATTTTGCAGTTGTCGCTGATTTTTACACCAAAAGTGTTGAAAATCCCAGCGATAGAGATCGGGAAAGAAGCCGTAGCGTCAGCAGGGCCGGTAGAGATAACAATATCACGCTCAGGAAGTTCCAGGTAAGGAGCTTTGAAGTCCCCGATTTTGATCAGGACCTTGATGGTGTCCACGATGCCACCTTTGCACCAGTCGAATACGAAGATAGAACGGTCAATTTTTACACCATTGCCATTGCAAATTGGAAATTCGAAATCTTTGATTTGAGTAGAGTAGTTGCACTCAACTTTATCAAGGTAGATTCTACGACGCTGACCATCGATGTTTTTGTAGTACCAGCTGTCGATTGAAGGCGTAACATCTTCATACTTGATCACACTCTTGTCAGGAGAACAAGCATTGTACTCAACTACCCAGTCATAGCCAGGGGTAGAAGCGTCACCTTTTCTTCCTGCACCTGTGAAGGCGAAGTCATCTACTTCAGGGCGGTAGAAAGGAATGGTTTGAACAGTATCGGTAATATTGCCTTTGCAATCAATGCCTACCCATTCGCGGTAGATGGTAGCATAAACACCACCGTTTTCTTTTTGTTGATCGCAATTCCAAAATACTACTTTGTCTGTCCACTTGATGGTGGTACGGCAACCGCATGAGAAGCAGTTGTCGCGGAAGAAGGTGTAGCCCAAGTTGCGCACGTTGTCACTAGCCAAATTTGGAACAGCCAAACCACTGCATGCAGCAGGGCTGCTGCTTGTTGGAGTTACGCCTTCCGCATTGTTAATTTGCTGGGTAGTACCCGCAGCTGGCCTTGGAGAAGGGCATGCCGCGCTAGTGGTGTTGCTGTAACGGCCAATGGTCAATGGATTGTTCAACGTATAGTTTACGTCAAAGCAATACAATTTGCCATTCTTGGTTGGATCGTACCAAGCAGCGCAGATCAGCTTGGGGCCAAGTTCGTCAACAGCGGTCACTTCACCCCAGCAAACTACATCGCCATTTTCGTTGAAAAGGCCATAAACATAGGTGCCTACACAATCTACGGTGTCTAAGTTGCCAGGATTGCCGTCTTTCACGCGAACGCGAAGTTCACCGCAACGGCCATCGGATGCGATGTTAGAGGTAAGTTTGAATTGACATTTTTCGTTCAATGTCACATTCACCTTGTAGCAACCACACTGTGCATTTGCACTGCTGGTGCCAAACAGCCAGGCGCTGAAAACGAGCAATAGCATGCCCGTCGTTTTGAAAAACGTTTGAGTAAAGGTCGTTTTTTTCATAAAGACTAGATTAACAGTTAAAAGCGTATAAAAACCCTTAAAAGGGAGGTCGTTCAAAACAAAAAAACACAGGTCACAATTTGAGGTCGATGCAAATTGTGTTTCAGAAAAAATTAGTTCTAGGATTTACGGAAGTAGGCAAAGTAAGGACATGATTTTGTCCACCGATTCTTGAGATGCAGCAAAATTAGCGCTTTTTTTATGTTTACAAATAAATTGAGAAAAAAATAATGCAATTTTTGTGTCATGTATTTTATTTCACTGAAGTAAAAAATATATATCCCTGTAAATGTATCGTTTACCTAAAATATTGAAGCGCAAAAAATTCGTGCTTGGGATACCCTTGGCAGAGTATTTAGTCTAACAAACAGGTAAGAAGTACGCATCTGCTGCTTCAAATAGATTTCACAGCGTACAAAGAGGCCCTTCAATCAATCATCCAGTACATCCTTTTCGTCAAATTTCCACCGTTTATTGCTTCCCCGGACCCCTACACTTATAAGGTAGAGCAGGTACATGAGCTGGGCACTGAGATAGGAAAAAACACTAAGTGGCAAGAGCACGTCAAAAATATCGGGCCAAGGATCAGGCATAGCCGTAAATCGACCACCCCCGTCACCGAAGTAAAAAATTTCCATATTGATTTCTAAATATACAATGACCAAGGCTGGGTAACTCAACCAGATGTGGAGGTTTCTCACCAACTTGAGTACTTGAAAACCTAGTTTCTCCAATAGCCAGTTGAAGAACATACACAAGTAAAGCCAGCCCAAGCTTGCGAAACGAAACATCAAAAAGGCTGGCTGAAGAAAATTGTTATCAGCGCTTACCTGCAAATGGATCAATGACTCAAGCATCAATATAGCAATACTGGGCATGATGAGCGCGAAATTGTAGCGCCAGAAACCTGACTCAGGCAGCGTGGAGTTTTGCAAGGTGATTAGACTTTAATTACAAAAGTTTCCATTGGGAGCGTAAAAAAATAAGGTGAACGGATTCGGGTTTTAGCAAAAAATAAACAGCTGATTAAAAGGAAGTTGCATTCTTTTTCTGCTAAACATCAAAAGCAAATTTGTTTACCTTATTTTAGCTTAAACACTACGCAAGTTATGATAAAAGTGAAGACTTTTTCTGCTCTTTTATTGCTTTCTCAAATACGATCCCAAACTTTTATCCTATTTTTACCCCTTATTATTGTAAAATTTACACTTACTTGCGCTTGTTGAGGCGAAAAATGAAGTTCTTTGCACCAAGTAAGGAACTAGCTTCACCTACTGCCTCAAACATTCATACGCAACCAACTTTTCCAAACGGTATACATGGAAACTATAGCACAACACAGAAAAAACACCAAAATCGTAGCCACCGTTGGACCTGCCTCCAACAACTACGACTCGCTTTTGGAACTGGCCAAAACGGGGGTCAACGTTTTTCGCCTCAACTTCTCGCACGGAACCCATGAAGACCACCTGGCGGTGATCAATCACATCACGTACATCAACGAAAAGTACGGTTTCCATGTGGGCATCCTGGCCGACCTACAAGGCCCTAAATTACGCGTTGGCGAAATCGAAAACAACGCATTAGAGATCAAACCCGATGACATCCTCACTTTTGTGAATGAAAAATGCGTGGGCAACATGGAGAAAATCTACATGAGCTACGCAGAGTTTCCTACTGACGTGAAAGTTGGTGAAAAAGTTTTGGTGGATGACGGTAAGATCGTACTGGAAGTAGTGGAAACCAACGAAGTGGATACTGTCAAGCTCAAGGTCATTTTTGGAGGCATTTTGTCTTCGCGCAAGGGTGTCAACCTGCCGAATACCAAAGTCTCTTTGCCTTCACTAAGTGACAAAGACCTCAACGACTTGAATTTCATCCTCACCCAGCCCGTCAACTGGATCGCGTTATCATTTGTACGCTCCTCAAAAGATGTTAAGCAATTGCGTGAATTGATCGACGCCAAAGGTCATCCTGCCAAGATCATCGCGAAAATAGAAAAGCCTGAAGCCATTGACAAAATAGACAAAATCATCAAGGCATCTAATGGTATCATGGTGGCCCGTGGCGATTTGGGGATTGAAATGCCCATTGAACAAGTCCCTGCCATTCAGAAAATGATTGTGCAAAAATGTCTCCAACGCGCCCGACCAGTAATTGTGGCTACGCAAATGATGGAGAGTATGGTCACCAACCCCTCTCCTACCCGCGCAGAAGCTACCGACGTAGCCAACGCAGTACTGGATGGAGCTGATGCTGTAATGTTGAGTGGCGAAACCGCATCGGGCAAACACCCGGTAAAAGTGGTGGAATACATGACTAAAATCATCCAGGAAGCCGAAAAAATCTTTCAAATTGGCAGCAGAAGGCCCTTTATCGCACCCAGCTCAGGTGTATTTCTTTCGGATGTTGTGTGCCTTAGTGCCGTACAAACTGCTGAAGGGGTAAAGGCCAAGGCCATTCTGGGTATGACCAGCTCAGGGTATACCGCCTTCAAAGTGTCCAGCTATCGTCCTGACAAGGACATCGAAATAATCATTTTTTCGGACAAAATGCACATGTTGTCTACCCTAAACCTCGTTTGGGGTGTGCGCTGTTACTACTACGACCGATTCACAACCACCGATGAAACAATCGAGGATGTAATCCAAATCCTGAAAAATGATGGCCAAATAAAAACTGGCGATATCATCGTGAATACAGGCACCATGCCCCTCAGGTTGCGTAACCTTACCAATATGATGAAGGTGACGACCATTGAATAATAAGCTCCAGGCATCCCTTGGTCTATCACTAGTGGTACGAATTACAAATACCCCCTAGGTTCCAGGCAGGCTATTTGGCTTTGTAGCAAGGCGAGAGGAGGGAAAATAGTGGACTATTTGACCGACGAACAACGAAGCTACGGAGACAAAGAGCCCGTGGAACTTGGGGCAGATTTACAATTTGGACCACTAGACTTTGTGTGCATTAAATTAAATGGTTAAAACAGGACCTTTTTCACCTGCTTTTCGTTTCGTTTCCAGCCTGTTGCTGGGCCACGAGCTAAAAAAGAAGCCTCAATCAGTGAGAAAACTCCACTGTTTTAACTCAAAAACCTAAGGGAGCGTAAAAAATAAGGTGGATAGGTTTGGATTTAGTGAAAAAAGATAAACAACTGGATGAAAGGAAGTTGTGTTCTTTTTTGCTAAACCTCAAAAACAAAGATGTCTATCTTATTTTAGCTCAA
Organism: Chitinophagales bacterium; assembly: GCA_013299105.1. Lineage (GTDB taxonomy): Bacteria > Bacteroidota > Bacteroidia > Chitinophagales > Saprospiraceae > Haliscomenobacter. The sequence continues at coordinate 196,463 of JAAFJY010000006.1, forward strand.
ATACTAGAGTACATAAAGTCTATTGCTAAGCCAATGGATGCCTGATACTATTCCTCTGTCCCCGACGTTACATGCCCTACCAGTAGGCTCCGTTTTGGGTTTTGTGAAAAATAACATACTTTAGCAAACTCAAAAAGATCCTGGAGTAAAAACCAAAGCAATCCCTGAATGAAAATAATCATCCCGATGGCTGGTCGTGGCTCCCGTTTGCGACCACAAACCCTGACAGTGCCGAAGCCCTTGATTCCGATTGCAGGCAAGCCCATTGTGCAGCGGATTGTAGAGGATTTCAATGCATCCTTTCCAAATGCCATCGAGGAAATTGCTTTTGTCATAGGCGATTTTGGTGCGGCTGTTGAAAAACAATTAGAAGAAATCGCAGCCTTGGTAGGTGCCCGATGCAGCCTTTACCGACAAGAACAACCCCTAGGGCCCGCTCATGCCATTTGGTGCGCCCGCGAAAGCCTCGATGGAGAATGCTTAGTGGTTTTTGCCGATACCCTTTTTAAAGCAGACTTCCGCTTCGATTTACAAGAAGATGGCGTCATTTGGGTGCAAAAAGTAGACAATCCTTCCTCTTTTGGCGTGGTAACAACCGACGCCAATCATTACATCCAAGCCTTTGTCGAAAAACCACAGGAGTTTGTATCCGACAAAGCCATCGTAGGCATCTACTACTTCCGCGATGGGCAAAATTTCCGCCAGGAAGTCGACTACCTCATCAGCAACAACATCCTCGACAAGGGTGAATTCCAAATCACTTCGGTGTTGGAGAACATGAAAAACCGGAACACCCGCTTTCGTTCCGCAGAAATTGATGAGTGGTTGGATTGTGGCAACAAAGACAATGTTTTGCTCACCAATCGTCGCATGTTGGAATTAAAGTCAGGCGTCGAAAACTTGATCGACCCCAGTGTTCGCACTGAAAATGCCATCATCATTCCACCTTGTTACATCGGTCCGGATACGTTTATCAGCAATTCGGTCATTGGCCCATTTGTTTCTATTGGAGCCAATTGCCAAGTAGAACATGCCATTATTCAAGATAGCTTGGTGCAAAACGACTCCACACTGCGCAAAGTCATGTTCAGTAATTCCATGATTGGCAACCAAGCCCAATGCCAAGGCCGACTGCAAGAATGGAGCATTGGGGACTTTACGGTAGCCCAGCAGTAGCGACAGGCCCTTCAGCCCAAATCCAAATCTGTTTTTTCGTACCTGAAGCTATCGGCCTTGAGTGCTCGTTTCAGTTCCCAACAACGGCGTGCCTCCATGATGCTTTTATCGGGATTATCAGCAAAAAAATCGCGCAGGTATTGGTTGTACAAATAACTGGCCGGCAGCGCTGCTTTCTGGAGTGGATCTTGCTTTCTCAATTCATTGATCCTTTTCCATTCTGCTATAGCATCGCCAAGGGTAATGCCCACATTGGCCTTGATCCAATTGGTAAATGCAATGCTGAAACGAAAATCCGGCCCGCACTGGGCTTCAAAAAAACGCCTCACATTGGCTCCGCTTTTGTAATTATCGGTCACTACCGTGTCTAAGCCTAATTTTTCATTGGTCCAATCAAATTTGGACTGCGGATATTGGTATTTCTTGTGGTCCTTGATTTCAGCACCGTCCAAAATGGCTGCTAGGCGCTCCATTACTTCTACCTTGGAGCCGAAATAGTTGACTCCCAGTTTTTTGCAGCGCATCACCAGCTCTTCTTTAAGCCAATACCACTTTTTCAATTCTTTACCAGAGCTTATGTTTTCGATTTTGGGCCTAGACATGGTTAACGCAGTCCGATTTTAATTTTTGCAATGGTGGTTCCGTTTTCTATGGTTGCGGTATAGTCGCCCCAGCCAGCCATAAAAGGCAGTTGCTGGGGCCCTGAAGGCAGTTTTTTGCCTTCACTCAGTACCGTGATTTTACCATTTTGATCACTCAGGTAAATTTTAGGGCTACCTGCTTCGGCCAGGTAAAAATCCAGGATGTATTGCCCCGCATCGGGGTGTTTCATCAAGTGCACCAAGCCACTTTTCACTTCTGGAGTGTATTGGTAAAAACCAGTCTTGTATTGAGGCTTGTTGATCCCCATTTTGCGCAGGCCCATTTGCAGCTCACTGATGTTTTCACCTAATTTCCACAACAAACCGGATCGGTAATTTTCAATCATCACCACGATGGGCCCTTGGTCGATGGCCAGGTATTGATTGGAGTACCAATTTTCAGCTGCGTTATAGCTGTCGTAAAAACCCATCGGCCCAAACAAGCGGTTGCCCTGTATCCGGTACAGGTACATCAAAGCCTGGAAAGAATAATAAGGTGTATACGGAAACGAAGACAAAGCCGCCGAGGGTGTAATGGTTCCATTGTCTTCGGTAGGCTGGTGAGCACCATAAAACTGGTGGTTATCGCTGGCGGTCAGGCCCCAGTTTTGTTCCGAATAACGATAAGATCGCGGTGCTCGCTCCAGACAATGGGCCCGATTGATGAGGGTATGGATGGTATTGAGTTGCCAGTAATTGACAGCCTCGTCCTGCATTTGGCGCGGATCCAAGCTGAGGTAAGAATAGTGGGCAAAAAACAAAGGTCCGCCCCAATCAAAGCCGATGGGCAATTTATACCCCGCAAAGTCTTTGCCGTTGAGATAATGCCATGCTTCGTGTTTTTTCCAGGTATCCTCGTACACTTTTTTGCTGATGGGGTGGGTAGGCGAGCCCATTGCCAGGATGTAGGTGATCAGGCATTCGTTGTAGCCGCCGATTGGGTGGTTCATTTTCCATTCGTACTGTGGCGACCAGTGCCAGTGTAGTTTATCGTTGTGCACGTACCAGTCCCATTCCACCGTTTCCCACAAGCGGGTGATCCTTTGGCGCAGCTCTACTTCGGCCTTGCCAGGGCCATCAAAATAAGCACGGGCGACCAGCAAACCATTGACGAGGTAAGCGGTTTCAACCAAATCTCCCCCGTTGTCGTGTTGGCTAAAAGGCACAACTTTGCCCGTGTTTCCATCCAACCAATGCGACCAGGCACCATGAAAACGATCGGCTTTTTCTAAAAAACGGGTCATTTTCAGCAAGCGCTCCACAGCCGCCGCCCTTGTAATCCACTTGCGGTAAACCCCAGTCACAATTGCCATGACCCCAAACCCAGTACCCCCGCTGGTGCACACATTGGGCGTAGCATTCCGTTCCGGGATCATACCCGATGCAGGGTGAGCAAAGTCCCAAAAATATTTAAAGGTGTGCTGTTGAACCACAGTGATGTACTCCCCCTGCTCAGTGGGTACGCTGTATGGTGCGGTGCTTTGGGCTTTAACAAAAAAACAAGTTCCCAAAGCCCATACTAGGAAAAAACAATAGCTTCGCATCAAAAGGCTTTTGCTTGCAATATAAAACAAAATGCTTTACTTGTTTATTTTTGGTAAAAATTATCTGCAATGAATTTTCAAATTCGCGAAGGTAGCATAGCCGAAGCCGTATGGATCAGCCAGCATATCCCCGAATTTTTTCAGCCGTACCAAGCTGAAGAGTACGAGCGCCGCTTTGCTCAAGCACCCTTTTTATTGCTGGTTGCCGAGTGTGATGGCGAGCTAGCAGGTTTCAAAGCCGGGTATGCCCTCAACGAGCAGCTCTTCTACTCCTGGATGGGGGCCGTGCGGGCCGAATACCGAACGCAAGGCATTGCCCAATCCCTGGCCGATGCCCAAGAAACCTGGGCCCGTGAAAAAGGCTATCGCCGCATTCGTTTCAAAACCCGCAACCGCCTGAAGGCCATGTTGCATTTTGCGCTGGGCAATGGCTTCAATATCGTCGCAGTCGAGCCGAGAGAAGAAGTGGGCGAAAACCGGATTTTGCTAGAGAAAGAGTTTTAAAAGTTGATCCATCAACAACGCAGTGGAATGCAATCCATCTATCAGCCATTCTTTTCCGTCTATTTTTTCACCTTGATCTGTATTTAATCCCGATCTTCCCCCTATCAGTCCTAACATTAGTATGAACAAACTGCTGTCCTCCTTTCTGCTCTTCTTTGCAGTTGCCTTGCTGTTGCGAGTTCTCTCCTTTTTCAACAGCGTTTTCGACCACGACGAGAGCACCTACATCGTTATTGCCGACAATCTTTTGAAGGGCCATACTTACCTGCGTGAAAGCATTGACGTCAAACCTGTGGGCATTTTCCTCATCTATGCGGCGTGGATGAAGCTGTTGGGAGGCAGCATTGTGGGTTTGCGTATCTTGGCTACTTGCTTCATTGCCTTGACTGCGACTTGTTTGCATTGGGCAAAAAAAGCGGAAAGGCACTCCAATAGGGTCGGCATTGCCGCTGGCTTGAGTTATGTAATCATGTGCTCCATGTTCTTGTTTTATGGCCTCAGCCCCAATACTGAGTTGTTTTATGTGGCCTTCACCTCAGTAGCTTTGGTATTGATTCTACAATACCCCCTGGCCTATTTACCATATGGCATTATGGGTCTCTTTCTGGGCATGGGCTTTGTGGTCAAGTACACGGTTGCTTTCGATGCCCTGGCCTTGGGCTTGTTCGTCGGGTATTGGCATTGGCAAAATCGACAAAATTACCTTCATTTACTGGGGCGTTGGACATTGCTGTTCGGTGGGTTCATGGTTCCCTTGCTCTTGGTGTATTTTTGGTACGAACAAAGGGGCATGGGCGCACAACTGCTCGAGCACACGTTTGGTTTAAGCAAGGCTTATGCCGCCTATTCCAATAATAGCATCAGCGGACGACTGATTTTTTTTCTGGACTATTTTCTGCGCTTTTTACCTTTGAATATAGCTTTCGTCTTGATTGTCCTGCGTGGCCCAAAACTGCATTCGCGGGTTTTGGGCGTCATTTGGGCCTTAGGCGTTTTAGTGGCCATTGGCTTGCAAGGCAACGCTTTTGGGCATTACATGATTCAGTTGATGTTGCCTGTGTGTTATTTAGGCAGTGAATTTTTCAGCCCTGATTTTGAAAAACCACAATGGATTCAGCGCGTTTTTAAACCCAAAGTGGCCTGGTCAGCGCTGGGTTTGCTTGTGGTGACCAGCTTAGTTTTGCAAAAAAGAGACTGTTTTGACAAGCCCGATTTTCCTAAACAGGTAGCACAATACTTAGGAGAGCGGCTTCAAGCCCAAGACCGTATTTTTCTTGGTAATTTCCACCACATTGCTTACCACCTTTTGGGCCAAACCTCTCCTACTCCTTACGTGCACCGATCATTGTTGTGGGAAAAAAGGCACCAAGCGGTGTTGAAAATCGACCTGCCGAAGGAATTGCAAAAAATCGAGGCGCTCAAACCCCGCTTTGTGGTTTTTCAAAAACCTGTTCCATCACATCCAGCTTTGACAAATTTTATGAACTCGTATCGGGAAATAAAAACCTGGGATGAGGGAGAAATCACAGCTTATGAACGGAAGTGAGGTACTTGGGTCACTGATCAGTGCTTGGGACTACTGAAGAAATATCTTGTAAGGACGCGTAAAAAAATAAGGTGAATGAATTTGGCTTTAGTAAAAAAAACAACTGGCTGAAAGGATTTGTGTTCTTTTTTTGCTAAACCTCAAAACAAATTGGTGTAGTTTATTTCAGCTCAAATATTGGAAACTTCGGAAAAGTTTTTGAAGCTGTGAATTTTTGTAATTTTTATAGTGAGTGGCGTTTATGACCGCGAAGCGGGCCGATTCTGAAAATTCTTTCAAATTCTGGTTTAGCCAAAATTGGGTCAATGTCATGCAAGTAATTCTGTAATTCTGTAATTCTGCAAATTCTGGTTTAGACAAAAAAATCCACGCTTAATTGTTGAGACCACTTTTCTCCGAAGTTTTCAGCAAATACTAAGAATTAGCAAATGCTTTGCCTCAGTGCCTGAGGCTGTTTTTGCCTGAGGATCACCATGAGTTTGGGTGTGATGGTCTTCATTGCCAGTTTTGAAGACCCCGCTCCACACCCAAACTTTCATACCCACTCTTGCGAATTCCCAATGTGGTTTTGTACAAGAAGTTGACTCCTGTTGTGCTCAACATCTTTAAAAAGTGGGGTAATCCTCTGAGATCGAGGCTAAATTCAATGAATTTTCCTAAAATATAGCATCAAGTTTGATGGGCTACCTAATATTTGGATAGCATTATTTCTTGAACTCTTGCTAACTCAAATACTTACCCACAATCGGCAAACGGCGGCCCATACCAAATGCCTTGGACGACACCCGGAGTACGGGTGCCGTTTGGTGGCGTTTGAACTCGTTGATGTTGACCAGGCGCAACACCCGGCGCACCAGGGCTTCATCAAAACCCATTGCGATGATCTCCTTGGGCCCTTGGTGTTTTTCGATGTATTGAAATAAAACACGGTCCAGGATATCATACTCGGGCAAAGAATCGCTGTCTTTTTGGCCGGGGCGCAATTCCGCGCTTGGCGGCTTCACAATCGAGCTTTGCGGGATCACTTCGCCATCCTTATTGATGTAGTTGGCTAGTTCATATACTTCCGTTTTGTACACATCACCCAGTACCGACAGGCCGCCGCACATGTCGCCATACAAGGTGCCGTAGCCTACTGCCATTTCACTTTTATTGCTGGTATTCAGTAAGATAGGACCAAATTTATTGGAAAAACCCATTAACAACATGCCCCGAATGCGGGCTTGCAGGTTTTCTTCGGTGATGTTGGCTGGGTAGCCCCAGAAGTGGGGTTTGAGGGCCTCGGCGAAGGCTGCATACATCGGTTCGATGGGCACCAGGTCGTATTGCACCCCCAGGTTTTCGGCCAGGTGACGAGCATCGTTTACTGAGTGGTCCGAAGAGTATTGTGAAGGCATCAGAATCACCCGCACATTGTCAGCCCCCAAGGCACGGGCAGCCAGCACACAAGTAACTGCTGAGTCGATGCCCCCCGACAAGCCGAGGATGGCTTTTTTCAAGCCTAGTTTTTGGAAATAATCACGAACGCCCATCACCAAAGCGTCGTGCATCAACATGGTTTTTTCGATGGGTTGGGCTACTTGTTTGCCACCAGCCATTACTTCATCCAGCTCATAAACCCGCAGGCATTCTTCAAAAAATGGCATTTCGTCAAACACCTCCCCGCTAGGCGACATTACTACCGAACCCCCGTCAAACAACAATTCCGTTTGTGCCCCCACGTGGTTGACATAAAAAATGGGCACTTTGTAGCGCTCCACATTGGCCCGAATGACATGGATGCGCTCCGGGGCATGGTCGCATGAAAATGGCGAGGCCGATACGTTGAGCATCAATTCAGGCTTGGCAGCCATCATTTCATCCATCGGGCAAATGGTGTAGAGTGGGTTTTCATTGCCCACGTTCCAAATGTCTTCACACACGGTCAGGGCGATGCGTTTACCCTGGTATGTCACAATGCCCCACTCCGAGGCCGGCTGAAAATAGCGGTATTCGTCGAATACATCGTAGGTCGGCAGCAGGGTTTTGTGCTGTACATATTGGATGGCCCCATCAGCTAAGAAATATACTGAGTTGTAGAGGTCTTTGCCTTCGGGTTGGGGATTGCGGGTGGGCGACCCCACCACGATCGCGATGCCTCTGGCAGCTTCAGCCAGGGTTTGAATAGCTGCATCTGATTGGCGGATGAAGTCGTCGAACTCCAAAAAATCTCGGGCGGGATAACCGCAAGTGGCTAATTCGGGGAAGCAGATGATGTCGGCTTTCTGGGCTTTGGCTTCTGCGGTCATTTTGAGCATTTTTTCAAGGTTGCCGCTGAAATTGCCGATGTGGGCGTTGAATTGTGCAATGGCGATGCGCATGGACAGAGGTTTAAAGGCAGCAAATTAAAAATTTTGCTGAAATTTTTTTCAAAGATACGCGGGCTTAGTTTAAAAATCAAGCTAAGTGTAAAAAAGTTTTGCACAAGTTGACAGGAATCTGAAATCCTGGACAAAAAAGCCTACCTTTGAATTCAAAATAAGAATTAACCTGATGAGCGCATTTGTAGTTTCAGCCAGAAAATACCGTCCCATTACTTTCGAGGACGTGGTTGGTCAGGAGCACGTGACCAACACGCTGAAAAATGCTTTGCGCAATGACCACCTGGCTCATGCTTTCCTATTTTGCGGTCCACGCGGGGTCGGCAAAACGACTTGCGCCCGCATCTTGGCCAAGGTCATCAACTGCCAAAATCCCGGTACAGACCTGGAGCCTTGCAACCAATGTTCGTCTTGTACCTCTTTCAACGAAAACGCTTCGTTCAACATCAGCGAGCTCGACGCCGCCTCCAACAACAGTGTGGAGCACATCCGCGCCTTGATCGAGCAAGTGCGCTTCCAACCCCAGCAAGGCAAGTACAAGGTATTCATCATCGACGAGGTGCACATGCTTTCGCAGCAGGCTTTCAACGCTTTTTTGAAAACCCTGGAAGAGCCGCCGAGCTACGCGATTTTCATCCTGGCGACCACCGAAAAGCACAAAATCATCCCGACCATCCTGTCGCGTTGCCAGATTTTTGACTTCAAGCGCATCCAGGTGCAATCGATGGTCAAACACCTGGAGGGCATTTGTGCCAAAGAAAACATCAGCGCCGAAGAAGATGCCCTGCATGTGATTGCCCAAAAAGCCGATGGAGCCCTGCGCGATGCCTTGTCGATTTTTGACCGCATCGTTTCCTACTCTGGCGACCATGTTAGGTATGAGGATGTGATCAATAACCTCAACGTTTTGGATTACGATTATTATTTCCAAATCGTTGATGCACTCTTGGTAGAAGACCTCTCACAGTTGATGCTGCGCTTTGATGAAATCCTGAACAAGGGTTTTGAGCCCGATATTTTCATCAATGGCCTGGCCGAACACTTGCGCAATCTTTTGTTGTGCAAAGACCCCCAAACGCTCTCCCTACTCGAACTGACCGACAACCTCAAGGAGCGTTACCGGACCCAGGCACAGATTTCTCCTGCGCATTTCCTACTCAGCGCGCTCAACCTCTGCAACGATTGCGACATCAACTACCGCCTGGCCCGCCACAAACGCCTGCACGTAGAGATGACTTTGATTAAAATGGCCCACATCAACCGCGCCATCGTGATCAATACCAAGGACTTGGAAGAAAAAAAAAATCCTAGCCCAGTCGTAGCTACTCCAGTCAGCAATGGCACCAGCCACGGACAAGCAGCAACCAGTGTCGCAATACCCAGCCCAAGCGGTTCCTCGCCTGCTGTCACGCCTGACAAGCCCACCGAGCCCGCACCCGACCCGGTCGATCCCAACCAACTCGAACTGATACCCACGCACTTGGTGAGCACCCCTCGCCTGGGCAGCCTGAGTGCGATGATGGCCGAAATCAAAGCCGAAAAAGCCGAGGAAAAACCCTTCAATGTACCCGATTTAAATCTAGAGAACATCACCTTGGCTTGGGAAAATTACCGCCAGAACATTGAGCAGGATGACGTAAAAAACATCCTCAACGGTATTCAATTGCGGTACGAAGAGGGCACTATTTTGGCCAAAGTCAACTCCGGATTAGTGGAGAGTACCCTGCGCCAGGAACGCGGACTGATGGAAAATCTGCGCCAGCATTTTCAGCGCCAAGACCTCAATTTGCGCATCGAAATCGAAAAAAATCCCAACCTGGAGCCTCCCAAGCGCCCCAAAGCCCTCACCGCCAAAGAACGCCTGAGGGCCATGTACGAAAAAAACCCACTGATTAAGGACATGGCAGAGAAGTTGGAGCTCCGGATCGATGAGGAGTGAGCAGGGGTGAAGGGTTTCGGGTTGAAAGCTTGAAGGGAAAGTCGAGTCACATTTTTCCCTCACTCCTTCTTTTTTCCACCCGCATCCCTTATTTTCGGGCCAAAGGAAACGCTCATGGCCCAGCCCAAGAAAAAAACGCCTGCAAAAAAAGGACCTGTTAACCCTAGTCCTGCCAAGCAAAGTACACCGAGTACTGCCGCTGGGGAAGGTTTTTCATTTTACACCTGGCTGGTTTTGGCCGCCTTGGCCTTGGCAGTAGCGATTGCTTACTGGCCTGCGCTCGACAACCAGTTTGTGGATTGGGACGACCCGGCTTATGTGACTGAAAACAACTTGTTCAAGCCCGCAACTGCGGCAAGCTTGAATGCGCTTTGGAAAACCGTCATTTCGCTCAATTACCACCCCCTCACCATGAGCACCCTGTGGTGGAACGCTGCCAATGCTGGCACTGAATCCGCCCGTCCATATATTGCGTTCAACCTCTTTTTGCACGTGCTCAACAGCTTACTGGCTTTTGGGCTGGCTTGGAAAATGAGCGGTAAAAAATTGCTCATCGCGGCCTTGGTGGGCATTGGTTTTGGCCTGCACCCCATGCACGTGGAGTCGGTGGCCTGGGTAGCCGAGCGCAAAGATGTGTTGTACGTATTTTTCTTTTTCCTGGCTGCTTTGAGCTATTGGCATTACCTCGAAAAACCGGGTATTTTGCCCTGGCTGCTGGCCCTGGTCTTTTTTGTGCTCTCCTGTTTCAGTAAGGCGATGGCCGTATCCTTGGTGCCCGTTTTGTTTCTTTTTGATTGGTGGAAAGGCCGTAATCTGTTCTCCACCAAGGCTGTTTTGGACAAAATTCCGTTTGCAGGCATTGCCGTTTTATTTGGTTTGATCGCGCTCGACATCCAAGGGGGCGGCAATTTTGGGGGTTGGCTCAGTACCGTCGAAAGGCAAGATGCCATCTCCGATTTCGGCTTGTTTACCCTCTTCGAGCGCTTGCAATTTGCCGCTTATGGCTTCATGATGTACATCGTCAAGTTGATTGCTCCCTTGGGCCAATCGGCTTTTTACCCCTATCCACCCATCGACGAATTCCGTAAAGGGCTGCCTATTTTTTGGTTTGCCTTGTTGTTTTTCTTTGCTTGCATGGGCTTGTCCTTGTTTTTTGCCAAGCGTCACAAGGTTTTGGCTTTTAGCCTGGGTTTTTACTTTTTTACGGTGGCCTTGGTTTTGCAAGTCATTTCAGTAGGTGCAGTAGTGATGGCTGATCGTTATACTTATTTGCCATATTGGGGCTTGTTTTTCCTGTTGGGCTATATTTTGAATCATTTTTTGGAAAAACAGCCCAAGCTGAACCTCGCCTTCACCATTGGTTTGCTGGCCTTGTCTTTGTTTTACATCGAATGCACCCGAGCCAGGGTAGAGGTTTGGCAAAACCACGACAGCCTTTGGACCAATGTCATCGAGCAATACCCTCGTGCAGGTGAGCCGCGCCAGATCCGAGGGCACCATTACGGCAAAACCGGGCGCATTGACCTGGCCATTGCTGATTTTGAAGCAGCTCTCGCAACTGGCTATCAAAGTGTATCGATTTACGAGGGCTTGGGCAATGCTTATGGCACCCAAGGCAAGACCGATCAAGCCATCCAGATGTTCAACCGCGCTTTGGGCATGGACAGCACCAACGTGAGCGTGCATTACAACCGTGCGATTGCTTCGCTCAATGCGAATCCCCAAGGTTCGGTCGTGGACTTAGATTATGTGATTGCCCATTCTTTGGTGCCCAAAGCCAGTAATTATAGCGTGCGGGGCTTTGCCAAATTGCGGCTTTCCCAATTTGCCGCATCGGTCAAAGATTACGACGAGGCCATCCGACTGGATCCTGGCGACCCCTTTAGTTTTTTCAATCGCGGGCAAGGCCGTCAGTTTAGTGGCGACCAGGCCGGGGCCATTCAGGACTATCAAAAAGCCTTGCAACTCAAGCCCGGAATGCCCGAAGCGACTCAAAAATTGAAGGAACTGGGGCTTTGAGTAGGTTTTTACTCAAATTCACTTGGCTGGATAGTTAACTAGTGGCCCAGGAACAAAATAAGCACCCATTTAAAGTGCGTTAATGGATGATTCGAGCTCGCCAATGCGTCAGGAGACGCGCATCAGGGCAGTCCCCGTCAGGAGACGTGGGACTAGCGATAATGGTTGATTATTTCGTTCTCAATGCTCTAGGTATTTGCAATGGATCTATTCCGGTCCACCTTGTTTTTTACAGACCCTCAGAGTATGTTTAAAATTTTTTGTTTGGCATAAAACGGCCCAATTTCACCCACTCTTCGTTAGGAAAATGCTCATTATGCGCTGCATAACTCCGCTTTTCCTGCCTCGACTGGTCAAAATTTGCCTCGTTTTCTGCCTAAGCCTCCAATATTTAAGGGAACAAACAAAAAATAAGATACCCAAATCAACTGTTCCTTGGCATCATTTGGGTCGGCTCTTTTCAACATTTCAACCCTTCAACATTTCAACTATTGAAGTGTTTTGGTGAAACTATGAACTTGCGCTTTGGGTGTGTTTTTATTTGGAAACTCCCTAAACATACTCTTAATCCGACCCGTTTAATCTTCTTCCAACATTTTTCCTATTTTTGCAAGGAACCTACCAAAATGGCGAAGAAAAAACTCAGTGTTGGCGCACAATCATTTGTCCAAATCGGCAGAGACAATATGATTTATGTGGATAAAACCGAAAAAATCCACGAAGTGATGCAGTTGGGGGTACACAATTTCATCGTGCGGCCACGCCGTTTTGGTAAATCCTTGTTTTTGGATACGGTTGCCGCCATTTACGAGGGTAAAAAAGAGGCATTTGAAGGAACTTGGGCCTATGACCACGTAGATTGGGAAGCCGAAAAACGTCCGGTTTTACGGATTGATTTTACGCTCATTGATTACGACAACAACTCGTTAGCAGAGGGTCTGACCAGCTATTTACGGTCAATTGCACTCATGTTAAATATCGATGTATCCAAAAGTAATAGCCCAAAAGACTTGTTTAGGGACCTTATCCACACCCTGGCCCGTGAAAAACCCATTGTTATCCTGATCGACGAATACGAAATGCCGCTGACCGACTACATCGGTGAAGACCAGAAGCGATTGGAAGACAACATCATGACCCTAAAGAAATTTTATGGTACGATGAAGGGTGCGGGGCAGTACATTCACCGCAGCTACATCACCGGGGTAAGCAAAATTGGCAAAATTGGCGTTTTTTCTGACCTCAACATGCTCAATGACTTGAGCCTTGACCCTCGTTTTACGACCCTATTTGGCTATACCGAAACCGAGTTGCGGCATTATTACGCCGATTACATCAGTGAAGCTGCTCAAAACTACCAGCGCACCGAAAATGAGATATTGGCCGAAATCAAAGCGCATTACAACGGTTATTCCTGGGATGGCATTGAAGAAAACAAGGTTTACAACCCCTTTTCTATTGTCAATTTTTTCCAAAGCTTTCAATTCCGCAATTATTGGTTCGAGACAGGCACGCCAACCCTTTTGGTGCGCGGCGCACGCCAGCAATATATTTCCCTGAAGGATCTGGAAAACCTGAGCACCAATGCTGATTTGCTGCAAAGCGCCAATTTGAAAGATTTTTATGGCGTTGGTTTGCTTTTTCAAACCGGGTATTTGACCATTAAAAAAATTGAAGTCAAAGGTTGGGAAAGGGAATACACCTTGGGTTTGCCGAATCGGGAGGTGCAGGCTTCTTTTGCCAAACATTTGCTTGCAGAATACGTCGAAAAACCAGTAGATTATACCGATTTTACCCTCTCTCACCGCCTGCGTTCGCACCTGGAAAACGAGGAATTGAAGGCCGCTTTTCAGGTTTTTGCCCCGGTGATTGCCTCTACAGGTTATGATGTGACCAAACATACCGAGGGCTATTTCCACACGATTATGCACGTGTTGATGTACAGTACTGGCCTGACTACTTTTTCAGAATTGCAAAATGCCGAAGGCCGACTGGATACCATTTGCCTGGGCTACAAATCCATTTACATTTTTGAATTCAAACTCAATGGCTCAGCGGCAGGAGCCTTGCAGCAAATCAAAGCTAAAAACTACGCCATACCATTTTTGAACGAAAATAAAACCCTTTACCTGGTCGGCGTAAACTTCCTTGCTGCTGAGAAAAAAATTGACGAAATATTGGTTGAGCAATGGAATGGCAGGGAGTTTGTGCGTTTGGAAGGGGATTTTACGCCTTTGGAGGAAGGGGAGTCAACTTAGCCCTACAATTCAAGCCCGGAATGCCCGAAGCGACTCAAAAATTGAAGGAGTTGGGGCTTTGAGCAGATTTTTGTAAGTATTTTGCAACTATTTAATCGTTTGCGCGACTTTTAAACGGTATATTTGTTAGTGGAGTACGCGAAATATAAGGTTTTCCCTTTGCATAAAGGCTAATTGACATGATTAAACGTGCAATTGCACATCCAGGTGAAAAAGTGGGAAGGTGGCTATGCTACTTGGTCTTCCTCGTAGGGATATTGCCTGTTTTTGGCCAAAATAAAGGCCGAGAAATGCCCAATTACCGCTTTGAGTTACTTGAGTTGCCAGGCGGCGAGCCGGGCAATCGGGTCAATGAAATGCTGGAAGACAGCAGGGGGTACCTTTGGTTTGCTTCGCAGGAGGGCCTGCACCGCTACGATGGCTACAAGTTCAAAAGCTGGTACCACGACCCCAAAGATCCCAAAACCATCTCCAATTCCTACCTAGAAAGCTTATTGGAAGACCGCGATGGCAACCTTTGGGTGGGCTCCTACCGAGGTGGTCTCAATCGCCTGGATCGTTCCACCGAAGCCATTACCAAGTACCAGTCCAAGGCTAAAGACCCGATCACCCTGAGCAGCGACAATGTAACTTGCTTGGCCCAAGACCAAGAGGGCAACATCTGGATAGGTACCGAAAATGGCCTCAATCGCTTGGACCCTAAAACGGGCAAAATCAAGCGCTTTTTAAACAACCCCTCGAACCCCAAAAGCATCAGCGACAACCAGGTTCGCTGCATCCTCATCGACAGGAAAGGTACTTTATGGGTGGGTACGGGCTCGCCTTGGGTCACCCCGGTTACCCAAGGCGGGCTCAATCGCTTTGATCCAGAGACTCAAACTTTTGAGGCGTTCTTTGCAGGCCCAAAAAATGTTGACAAATCGGTCATTCAAGCCCTTTGTGAAGACTCCAAAGACCAACTCTGGATTGGTACTTTTGGTAATGGTGTGTTCGTATTTGACCAAAAAAACAAAATTTTTACTCCTAAAAAAATTGATCCCCTTAACTGGCCTGGCAAATTGGCTACGGATCAACAAGGGCGAGTTTTTTCTCAGGTGAGTTTTATCAAAGAAGACGCCAGTGCCCGCTTGTGGATTGGCTCTTTCGGTGGTGGGTTGAACCTCTATGACCCTCAAACAGGCAAAATCCAGGCTTTTCACCAAAAAACCAATTTCCTGGAAAAATTGCCCAGCCCCTATTGTTTTCGGATGACTCAAACCCGCGATCAAACCCTGTTTTTCAGCACGGGCGGAGAAGGGCGCATGGTTTTCAAAGCCCGGACCCTGAAGTATGGTTTACAAGCCACTCCCATTTCCGAAAACGGACGGGATAATTACATGATTTTCAATGCCATTGACGATGCCGACGGCAACATCATCTGTTACACCGAAAAAGGCATCCTACGCTACAATACCAAAACCAGGCAAACCGAGCCCTGGCCCACGACGGCAGGGCGACGCTTATTTGATACGAACAGGTTCATTTACCTGACCCGCGATCCACAAGGAGGCGTTTGGGTAGGAAAAGATCAAGCAGTGTATTACAACCCTCCCAATACCCGTGGTTTGCAGGCGGTCATCGAAGACAAGATCAAATACCCCTTGGAGTTCTCGGGTGACCGGGATGGAAAATTGTGGATCGCAGCCGCTTTACAAGGTTTAGCCGAGTACGATTGGGAAAGCGCCAGGGTACAATTTCGTAAACTCCCAGGCTTTCCTATCTCCAATGAATTAAGGAAAAGCTTTGGAGACGAACTTAAAAACGTCAAAACTGCCAGCATGGCCCAGCAGGTTTTGATCGATGCCAAGAACCGCGTCTGGGTAGGAACGGGGGTTCTTTTCCAAAACTTTCGAACCAACTATAACGAGGGTGGAGCTTTTTACTTGTACAATCGACAAAAGAAAATATTCAGTAGTTTTTGGCCGGAAGGCGCTCCTCGGCAAGCCGTTTTGGAGTTGTTCGCCGATAGCAAGGGTTACATTTGGTTGGCCATTGCAGACCATGGCCTGTACCGTTTTTCGCCGGTGTCGCAGGTATTTAAAAAAATCGACTTGCCGGGCATGCCCAAGCAATTGATGACCAACGTGATGGACATCGAAGAAGACGAAAAAGGTCATTTGTGGCTGAACAATGGCCGTGATTTGATCGATTTTCAACCCGACAAAGACATTTATACCATTTTTGGCCGCAACGCCGGCATTGCCGCATACAGCATCAACAGCCTCAGCAAGGGTCTGGACGGGCAATTGATTTTGGGTACTTCTAGCGGCTTTTACCGCTTTTTTCCCGCCGATTTGAGCCGCAACAGCGCTTTGCCCAAGGTACATTTTACCGACTTGGCGCTGAATGGGGTGGAACAAAAAGCTGGAGAGAGTCCCTTTTTACCCAAAGTCTTGCAGGAAGCCAAAGAACTGCGTTTGCCGTATTCTCAAAAGATTTTTGGCATCGGTTATGCGGTTGCTCAATACGAAGACCCTACCCGCAATCGCAGCCAGTACATCCTGCAAAATTACGACAGCGAATGGCGCGACGCCAAAGGGGGAGAGTTGATTCAATACGTCAATGTTCCTCCAGGGCAATACCAATTTCGGGTACGGGCCGCTAATTCGGCTGGGGTTTGGTCTACCGACGAAAAAGTATTGAATGTCAACATCACTCCTCCCTGGTGGCGGACGAACATTGCCGTGGCTCTCTTTGTATTGCTGCTCTTGACCGCCATTTACCTCACCTACCGCTGGTATTATCAAAACCAGCGCGAAAAACTGAAGCAACGCGAGCGCGAACTCCAGCAGGAGCGTGAACAATTGGAAAAAGAGCGTCGCATGAACGAACGCCTCACCCAGGTGGACAAGTTGAAAGACCAGTTTTTAGCCAATACGTCTCATGAACTGCGCACCCCTTTGCAAGGCATCATTGGGCTTTCGGAGGCCTTGTTGGAGCAGGAAGAAAACAGTGGAAAACGCGACAACCTGGCCATGATCGTATCTTCGGGTAAGCGCCTGAACAACCTGGTGAATGACATTCTCGACATCTCCAAGCTGCGCAATGCCGATATTGAACTTGATCGCAGGCCCATGAGTATGCACGTAGTAGCTGAAGTGGTGTGTAAAAACATCCAACCCCTCATTTCAGGCAAATCGGTCGAATTGATCAACCTAGTGCCTGAGGATTTCCCCCTCGTAGTGGGCGATGAAAACCGCCTGCAGCAGATTTTGTACAACCTGGTAGGCAATTCCATCAAGTTTACTGAAACGGGCAGTGTACAAATTGGTGCTGCCCGCGATGAAAAACACCTTAAAATTTGGGTGCAGGACACTGGTGTAGGCATTCCATCTGATAAGCTAGAGGCCATTTTCCAGGAATTTGTGCAGGGCGATGCCACCGCTACCCGCACATTCACAGGCACAGGCCTGGGCTTGACCATTTCCAAACGCCTCGTGGAATTGCACGAAGGTCGAATTTGGGCGGAATCAGAAGTAGGCAAAGGTTCAACTTTTTTCTTCACCATCCCGATTGCTACAGAAACACCTGATGAAACCCTGGCAGAAGTTGCACTTAAAGCTGTGGCGATAGGTGTCAAAGAGCCCATAAAAAAACCCGATCCACTGTCGGCAGTAAAAAGCAACGGAAAAACTGCCCTGGCAGCCGAAGCCATCGCCAATGAAAACGGCAAGGAATTCACCCATATCCTGGTGGTCGACGACGAGCCGATCAACCAGCAAGTGTTGAAAAATCACCTGGGTTCTGCGGATTACCTCATCACCTCGGCCTTGAACGGCGAGGAAGCCATGAAGGCCATCGACAGCGGGCAAAAATTTGACCTGGTACTGCTTGATGTGATGATGCCACGCATGAGTGGCTACGAAGTATGCGAGCGCATTCGCAAAAAATTCCTGCCTTCGGAGCTGCCCGTGATCATGATTACGGCCAAAAACCAGGCTTCCGACCTGGTGCAGGGTTTGCAAACCGGAGCCAACGATTACATCACCAAGCCATTTACCAAAGATGAGTTTTTGGCCAGGGTAAAAACCCACCTCAACCTCCACCGGATCAACAAAGCCACTGGGCGTTTTGTGCCCACCGCATTCATCCGCTCTTTGGGCCGCGACAGCATCACCGAAGTGCAACTAGGCGACCAAACCCAACGCGATGTGACCGTATTTTTTCTCGACATCCGCGACTACACAGGCTTGTCTGAGCGCATGACCCCTGAGCAGAATTTTAGCTTTGTCAAAGCATTCCACGGACGCCTGGGGCCGATCATTCAAAAACACGAGGGCTTCATCAACCAATACCTGGGTGATGGCTTGATGGCCATTTTTCCCCAACAGAGCGACAACGCGCTCAAATCAGGCATCGAAATGCAAAAAGTGATCCGCTCCTACAACCTCGTGCGCATGAACAAGGGCCGGCCCCAAATCCGCGTCGGCATGGGCATGCACACGGGCAACCTGGTGATGGGCATCATCGGCGACGAGCAACGCATGGACGCCGCCACGATCGCAGATACCGTGAACACCGCTTCGCGCATCGAAAGCCTGACCAAGGTCTTTGGTGCCTCTATCTTGATCAGCAACATCACCCTCGAAAACCTGGAAAACCCAGCACAATTCAACCTGCGCTTTTTGGGCAAAGTACAAGTCAAAGGCAAAGAACAAGCCCTGGACCTGTACGAATGTTTTGATGGCGACGAACCCGAAATGTTCTGGTACAAGCAAGCTACCTTAGCCGAGTTCAACGAAGCCACCAGGCAGTATTTCGCCAAAGATTTCCAGGGAGCCGTGGAAACCTTGAAGACCAAAGTCCTGAATCGCAACCCAAGGGACTTTGCCGCCAAAATGCTCTTGGGCAAGGCAGAAAAATTGCTAGAGAGCGGGGTGCCTGAGGACTGGACTGGACTGGAGAAAATGGAGTTGAAATAGGCTTTGGGGCCGAATGATCTGTTTTGCCCTCCTCGCGAGCTATTGGGCCGCTGCGCGCCCCCTTTTCGGAAACGATTGGCTAAATTGAACCCTGATATTAATATGAACCCGGGTCTAAAATCCGTGTTTATCCGTTTCATCCGCTAAATCCGTGTTCCCAACAAGCCTGCGCAGCAGGCCGAACGCTAAGCGGGCCAAAACCAATCCGTGGCTCCCCACGCTAAAAATGACTACCGAAGATTACAAACGCATCGCTGACACCATTCCCAAAGACCCAGGGGTTTATCGCTTCATTGGCGAAGACGATACCATATTATATGTAGGCAAGGCCAAAAACCTTAAAAATCGGGTCAGTTCCTATTTTGGCGAGCGCCGCGACCGCTTGGTGCGCACCCGCATCATGGTAAAAACGGCCAAACGTTTGGAGTTTACCATCGTCGAAAGCGAAACCGATGCCCTGTTGCTTGAAACGGCCCTGATCAAAGAGTACCGCCCCCGCTACAACGTGATCATGAAGGACGACAAGTCCTACTCCTACATCTGCATCAAAAAAGAACCTTTCCCCAGGGTGTTTTTTACGCGCAAGGTGTTTCGCGATGGATCGACTTATTTTGGGCCTTACACCTCCAAACAAAGAACCCAAGTGATTTGGGAACTACTGCGCCAACTTTTCCCCCTGCGCACCTGCCAACTCAACCTCAGCCCTGAAAACATTGCTTCGGGTAAATTCAAAGTCTGCCTCGAATACCACATCAAAAACTGCCACGGTCCCTGCGAAGGCCTGGAAACCGAGGAGAGCTACAATGCCAAAATCGAGCAAATCAAAAATATCCTCAAAGGTAATTTTAGCGCGGTGATCCAACATTTTTCTGGCGAAATGGCGCGTTATGCCGAGCGCATGGAGTTTGAAAAAGCCCAGGACATCAAAGACAAACTCAGCGTGTTTGAGGATTACCAGGCACGCAGCACCATCGTGAGCCATACCATCAAGGACGTGGACGTTTTCTCCATCGCTTCCGACGAAAAAGAGGCTTATATCAACTACCTACGGGTGGTCAACGGAGCGGTGATCCATACCCATACCCAGGAAGTACAAATCAACCTGGAGGAAGAAGAGACCGATATTTTGGCCTACGCGATCCCTTTGATTCGAGAACGATTCAACAGCACTGCGCCAGAATTGATTGTGCCTTATGAACTGACTTTGGCCGACCAAAACTTACAGGTGGTGGTGCCAAAAATAGGCGACAAGCGTAAACTCCTGGAACTTTCGCTCAAAAACGTACAGTATTACCGCGCCCAAAAACGCCGCGACGAAACCACCAAGACCAAACGCCAAAGCCCCGCCGAGCGCATCCTGCGCACCTTGCAGGCCGACTTGCAAATGAAAGAAATACCGATGCACATCGAGTGTTTCGACAACTCGAACATCCAGGGCAGCAACCCGGTTTCGAGTTGTGTGGTATTCAAAAATGCCAAGCCCAGCAAGGCCGATTATCGCCACTTTAAGGTCAAAACCGTGGAAGGTCCCAATGATTTTGCGACCATGACCGAGGTGGTTTACCGCCGTTATCGCCGAATGTTGGACGAAAACCAACCCTTGCCTCAACTGGTCATTATCGACGGCGGCAAGGGGCAATTGGGTGCCGCGATGGAAAGCATTACCGCACTGGGTTTACAAGACAAAATGACCGTAGTAGGCATCGCAAAACGCCTGGAAGAAATCTTTTTTCCCGGAGACCCCTTGCCGCTTTACATCAACAAAAAATCCGAATCGCTGGTGCTCATCCAGCAGGCCCGCAACGAAGCGCACCGTTTTGCCATTACTTTTCACCGCGACCAACGCTCTAAAAACTTCATCGACACCGAGCTGGTACACATCGAAGGCATTGGGGAAAAAACCGCACAAAAGTTGCTCAGTCATTTCGGTTCGGTAAAAAGCATCCGTGAAGCAACGATCACCATGCTCGCCGAGCAGATTGGCCAGGCCAAAGCTTTGGTGGTGCATGGCTATTTTGCGGATCGGGCTGGAGAGTAAGAAAAGGAAAGTTGAGCGCGTGGAAAGAAGCCCTGTTTAAGCGTACCATGACAATGCGAAAAAGGTTTATTAAGCTTGTATAGCTCGCTTTATCTCCTTATTTTTGACAGATAAAGCGAGCTATAGATTCTCATAGCTCGCTTTATCTCTCTTTTTTAGCGACTTAAAGCGAGCTATAATGAAAGACCAGGTATTAATTGGCCGACAAAAGCAAGCAAAAATATTACAATATCTCCTGGAAACCCAATAGTCTGAACTGGTTTCTGTGATTGGCAGGCGGCGAGTTGGCAAGACTTTTTTAGTACAAACCGTTTATGCTCAACACGTTGTTTTTGAGATCGCGGGTGGACAACATGCTTCCAATCGCGAGCAATTGCAACAACTTTCCATTGCCTTAAATTTGTTTGCGAAGCCCTCTCTTCCCATTCCTATTCCCCAAAACTGGCTGGAAGCTTTTCATTTGCTGATCCTTTATTTAGAAAAACTACCAGCAGGACCTAAACCAGTCATCTTCTTTGATGAACTACCCTGGCTGGCAAGCAAGAAGTCGGGCTTCCTCAATGCGTCTAGCTTTTTTTGGAATAGCTGGGCGGTCAAAAACCAGGTAGTGGTGGTTATTTGCGGTTCTGCAGCTTCTTGGATGATTCAAAAAGTAGTGCAAAATAAAGGAGGGCTCTACAACCGCATCACCAAGCGGATTCATTTACAAGCATTTACTTTGCGAGAAACAGCATTTTATCTGCAACAAAGAGGGATGAACCTCAACCGCTCCCAAGTTACTTTATTGTACATGGCGATGGGGGGCATTCCACACTACCTCAAAGAGATTCAAAAAGGGGAAAGTGTAGCGCAGAGTATTGACCGTATCTGTTTTGAACAAGATGGCATCTTGCGCGACGAGTTCAAGCAGCTTTATACTTCTTTGTTTGACCAAGCGGAGAGTCACATTGCGGTTGTAAGGGCCTTGTCCACAAAATGGTCTGGCTTGACCCGTGCTGAACTCATTCAGCAGACGGGCATCTCCAATGGCGGGGGCTTGACGAAAATATTGGAAGAGTTGAGCTATTCGGGCTTTATCAACGAATATTCCCCATTTGGTCGCATCAAAAGAGAACGTGTGTACCGATTGACGGATGAATACTCACTTTTTTACCTAAAATTCATAGCCTCGCTTGAAAAAGAAGGTACTGGTATTTGGCAAAGCTTTGAAAAAACACCCGCTTATCATGCCTGGAGTGGCTATGCTTTTGAAAGTATTTGCCTGAAACACCTCGCTTCGATCAAAAAGGCATTGGGGATTTTAGGTGTTTTTTCGACGTCGTCCTCTTTTTATCACAAGGGTGCTGAAGGCATGGCAGGTTGCCAGATTGATCTCTTAATCGACCGCGATGACCAAATCATCAACCTCTGCGAGATCAAATGGACCTCTACTGACTTCATCATTACCAAATCATACGCAGCTGAATTGCGCCAAAAAATGGCCTTGTTCAAGCATTACTCGGCTACAAAAAAGCAAGTTTATTTGACCCTGATCAGTACATATGGTGTGGTGAAAAATGAAAACAGCACAGGGCTGGTAGACAATGAATTGAGACTCGATCACTTGTTTGAAGAGTGATTGGTAGTTAGTAGCAAATCCCCAAGAACCCACCCACCAAAACCCAATACCTCCGCATCTACCTATTTGGATCCACGAAACCACTCCTCCATGAAACCACTATATTGGCTGCAAGTCGTTGGCTGCCTGTTGCTCAGTGCTTGTCAATCCCAAACCGATTTTAAAAAATTATCCCGCTCCATGTCTGACTCCAGCGACCGCGTGGCCGACGCCCGCAGCAGAATCGGCGAAAAACTGGCCGACGATTTGGCACAAAAGGGCCTGAAAATGGGCATGCCTATTTTTTTGCGGGGTTTCAAAAGCGAGGCCCAACTAGAGTTGTGGATGCAAAAAGAGCAAGAATGGGTTTTATTTCGCACCTACCCCATTTGCAAGGTGCCCGGCAAACTAGGCCCCAAGCGCAAAGAAGGCGACTTGCAAGTACCCGAAGGCCTGTACGAGATTGACGTGTTCAACCCCAAAAGCAGCTACCACCTGTCTATGCGGGTGAACTATCCCAATGCTGCCGACCTCCATTTTGCCGATCCCGATCAGCCTGGGGGCGAAATCTATATCCACGGGGCCTGCGTATCGGTGGGTTGCCTGCCCCTGACCGATGAAAAAATTGAAGAAGTTTATTTGCTTACACTTTCGGCCCACGAGTACGGGCAAAAGAATGCTCCAGTTCACCTTTTCCCCTGTCGCATGAAGCCCCAAAAAACCAAGTGGCTCTGCCTCAAGGAGCCTAACAACTGCGCTTTTTGGGAAAACCTGCAATTGGCTTATGATTTTTGGGAAAAGGAGCAACAAGTGCCCAAGGTGACGGTAAATACAGCGGGTTTCTACGTATTGGAAGAATAGACTTTATGAACACTCAAATTAATTGGCCATAACAGGGTCTTTTTCGCCTGCTTTTCATTTCTTTTTTAACCCGTAGCTGGGCTACGAGCTAAAAAAGAAGCCTCAATCAGACAAAAAACTCCTCTGTCCTGACTCAAAAATCTAATGTACATAAAGCCTAATAAAAAAGCCCGAACCAGGTTTGCTAGTTCGGGCTTTCTTACGGATTTTCATCAAACCATTAATCTTTCGGTGTCAACATGGGCTCCTTTGGACGAATGGCCTTGCCAGACCCTTCTTCATTGTTTTTCTGACCTTCAGCCGATTTACCTGCTTTTGGGTCTGAGCATCGTACCTCTAAGCGCTCCACCAATTGGTTGTACTCCTGATCCAAGGCTTGTTTTTGGTCGGCACGACCTACCCGCTCTTGGGCTTTCACTTTGAAGTTTTGCCATTCCTTGTTGAGGGCTTTGTTGGCACTGTCGATTGGGGTGCTGTTGGAGTTTTTGTCAGTGCTTTGCGAAAAAACGCCAGTGATTGGAATTAGAGCCAAAAGCAGCACCAGGGTTCCGAATTTTATTCTTTGGTTCATATAGTTAGGACTTGATAGCAAACAAAAATTTGGGGAATAGGAGATTTTCTTTACAAATCTCTTTTCAATAACGCAAAAATGGGGTGTTTTGATTCCAAAAATCAAGCCTAAATATGAACTTTAGATTAAATTTCGGCAAAAGGAGATGAAATGCGATTTTCAGTCGACAAAACACACTTATTTATCGACAAACGCCGTTCAAAATGCACCCACCAGCCTTTATTCTGCAAACGATTTCAGCCACCGGATGGATTGCTCTTTTACCTGGTGGATGGGGTATATTATTTTAGCGCAACCAAGATAACGAAATTAAATTCGGATCAAAATCATGCATCATAGAGCCGGCAAAACCATTTTTTGCGCTAACTAAAAAACTGAACCCTTCCTCTGGCATAAAATTGCAGTCGGAAAAGGGGGAAGGCAAGGAATTTGAAATATATTTGCTGCTGCAACAAAAACACCCAAAAACACTGCACATGTCCTTAATAGATTCTTCAACAGGTTCGAAATTATCTGCCCGCGCGCAATGGATTGGTGTACTTTCCTATTTATCGCCAATTGGTTGGGTTATGGCCTTGGTGTTGCATTTGACTGGCAAGACGGAATATGGTTCTTTTCACCTGCGCCAGTCTACTGGTATTTTCATTACTTTAGTGGCCATGTACTTCATGAGTTCCATTCCTTATTTGGGTGCGCTTGTGCTCATTCTTGGCTTGGTTTTGTGCTTTTTTTTCTGGGTAGTGGGTTACATGGGGGCCATCCAGGGCAAGCGCAACATGGTGCCTTATTTGGGGCCATATTTTCAAGAGTATATGAAATTTTTGTAGCAATAGTGACGCTTCAGGGAGCGTAAAACAAGAAGGGTAGTACTACAGGTGCAAGGCTATTTCAAAGGATTTCAACGTAAATCAGCGTAAGTTCTCAGTTCAACTTCTGCACATATCTCCACTTGATTTGGCTGCATTGAAATATTTTCGCAAGCAGGTTGCAAACATGCAATAGAGCGGGTTGAGAACTTACAAATCAGCATTACATTATATTGACTACCAATGATTTATATTTCCTACCATCAAGATTGCCATCACCAAAAAAAGCCCAGCGCACCTTCAAACAATGCACCAGGCTTTTTCACAGCAATATATTTTCCCTTACAACTCCACCTCTTTAACCGTCACCGCAGGCGGCAATAACTTATACAGCAGCGGCGTCACGATCCTACTCAGCAAAGTCGATGAAATCAAACCGCCGATCAGCACCCAGGCCAGTGGCGAAATCAAAGGCGAAGACTCTAAAATCAGCGGAATCAAGCCTCCGATGGCCGTCACGGTAGTGAGCAAGATGGGCAGAAAACGGGTTTCGGCACCAACCAGAATAGCTTCTTCCAAGGGCATGCCCTCTTCTCGCAACTGATTGGTGTAGTCCACCAGCAAGATCGAATTTTTGATCTCGATGCCCACCAAGGCAATCATGCCAATGGTGGCTACGAAGGAGAGGGTTTCTCCAATCAAGAATAAGATGCCCAGGGCTCCGATGATGCCCAACGGGATCACCGACAACACGATCAGGGTACTTTTGAAGGTCCGAAACTCCAGCACCAGGATGGCCAACAAGCCAAACACTGCGATCAAAATGATCGTACCCATGCCTCCAAAGGATTCTTCGGCACTTTCTCTTTCCCCACCCGCAATAAAACTGAAGCCATAGGGGAAAGGGTGAGCCGCCAGTTTTTCTATGATTTCGTCGGTCAGTTTGTCGGTGTTGTAGCCTGTTTGCACGAAACTGGTCACGCCCACCATGCGCTCCTTGTTGAAGTGGCGCAACTCGGAGGGAGAGGCCGCCAATTCCAACTTCGCAACCTGGTTCAGGGGGACCAAAGCCCCACTCAGCGAGGTCAAGTAAATGCGCGAAAACACTTCCAGGGCTTCTTTTTCGGTTTTAGCCACCGATACATTGATCTTGTACTCCTCCCCTTCGTCGGTACGGAAATTGCTCACGTCCAAGCCCGCGATGCCCATGCGGATGGTTTTTGCAATTTCGGCCATCGGCAAGCCCAGCAGGCCTGCTTTGTCCTTGTTGATCATTACTTTGAGGTCGGTTTTTTTTGTGCGCAAAGGGTTGGTCACATAGACCGTGCCTTCGACCGACTTCATGATGTTCTCGGCTACAAAAGCCAATTTGTTCAAAGTATCGAGGTTGGGACCCAGGATGCGCATTTCGATCGGGGCATCGGTTGGTGGGCCCTGCTGAAAACGCTCTACTTGAATATCGACCCCCGGATAATCGGCGAAACGTTCCCGCAAAGTGTCTACCAAAGCGGTAATCTCTGGCACATGCAGTACTGGATCTACCTGTACAAATACCTGGCTGTAATTGGCTGCGTTCTCTTTTTGGAACTCGTTGTAATAAACCCGGGGATTGCCTTTGCCCACATTGGCACTTACCTTCTGGACCTGTGGGTGCTGAAAAAGTTCAGCTTCCACCTTACGGGTCATGCGGTCGGTCTCCTTGATGCTGGTACCCAAAGGCATGTTGATATTGACGTTGAACATCGGTTTTTCCGACATCGGAAACAAACTGAAGCCAATGCTGGGCACCAAGGTCAGGCTAGCCATGAAAATCAAAAAGGTACCTAAAAGGGTCAAAATCGGGTGCTTGAAAGCCCAAATCAACACCTTGTGGTAAGGGTCATTGATGTAGCGTTTAAAAGCGCGTAGAAAAAAGTTGCCCTCCGACTGTTCATGCTTTTTGAGCATAATGCTCGACAAAAAAGGGATGATGGTGATGGCTACAAACAAGGAAGCAAAAATGGTAGAAATGAGCGCAACTGGCAAGCTGCGGATGAACTGCCCAGAGCCTTCAGGCAAAAAAGCCAAAGGCAAAAAGGCCAAAATCAAAGTCGCCGTGCAGCCCAAAACCGCTACGCTGATCTGTTTGGTAGCCACAATCGCGGCCTTCTTGCGGTCGTATCCCATGCGTAGGAAGCGCTCGATGTTTTCCACGATCACAATGCTGTCATCCACCAACAAACCCAAGGACACCACCAGCCCCACGATGCTCAATTGGTTGAGCGAAAAACCTGCCCAGCTCAGTATCGCCACCCCAATCGACAAAGACAAGGGAATGGAAATCATCACCACCAGCGATGCGCGAAAACCCAAAGGAACGAGGGTCAACAACACCAGAAAAATGGCAATGGCAAAATCTTTACCCAAGCCCCCCAAGCGCCTTTTTACGTTTTCGGGCTGGTCAAAACCTTGCTGCATGGACATGTTGCTAGGCAGCCTTTTTTGAAAATCGGTAAAAATGGGCTGTACCTTTTCGTTGGACTGGATGATGTTTTTCAGGTCTTTGAGCTTGGTGACCACCCATACGGCCCGTTCGCCGTTGAAACGGGCTTTGTGGCTGATGTCTTCTTCGCCGTATTTTACGCTGGCGATGTCGCGCAGGTAAACCACTCGCCCCTCGGAGGTGGGTTTGACGATGATGTTGCGGATGTCATCCAGGCTTTTGAGGCTGCTGTTGGTGGTGATGTTGAATTTTTTGGCCCCAATGTTCAAGTCACCACCTGGGATATTGATGTTGCTGGCCTCGATGAAGTTCAAAACCTGGTTGAGTCCAACTTGGTTTTGGGCCATTTTTTCCAGGTTCACCTCCACTTCGATTTGGCGATCGGGGTAAGCCTGAATTTCCACTTCTTTCAGGTCGCGTACCTTTTCCAGGCGCTTTTTCAAGTCCTCGGCTACGTTCTTCATCTCCTCATACGAGGCCGTTGAGGAGGTAATGGCAGTTTGTAAAATAGCCACATCCGCCGAGGAGGCGCGTTGCACTTCGAGCAAGGCTAAGTCTTGGGGCAGGCTGCTGCGCAACTTGTTCACTTCGCGGATGACGTCGTTGTTTTTGGCGTCAATGTCCACCCCATAAGTGAATTCGAGGCGCAAGAGCATGAGGCCGTCGTCGCAGTTCGTCACGATTTTTTTCACATCGTCCAACTCCGCTACGGCATCTTCGATCGGGTCAGCAAGCAGTTCTTCCATGTCATTGGGACTGGCACCAGGATACACGGCCAAAACCACAAAAATGGGCGCACTAAAAACGGGGTCTTCGCCCCGGGGCATGGTAAAGAGGGCATTCAAGCCCAGCAGCAGCACCATCACAAAAATGATGATGGTAAACTGGTAATTGCGTACAGCAAATTCGGTAATCTTCATGGCTGGGGCTTATTGTATGGTCCGTACTTTCATGCCGTCTTCGAGGTAAGGTGCACCAGCAGTGACCACCTTTTGCACCCCGTCAAGGCCAGCAAGAATGACAATTTTATCTTCAAACAAGGGGCCAACGGTCACTTCCAGGCGGCGTACAGTCAGGTCCTCGTTGAGGGCAAACACCACGGCGCTGCTGCCATTGCTTTCCACGATGGCTTCTACGGGAATTACCGCTTGTGGGCCTTGTTTTTTGGGGTAAGCCTTGAGCATGGCCACTAGGCCCACTGCCAGGCGGGGAGTGTTGCCCACAAAATCAAACTCGGCGTCAAAAGTGCCGCTTTGGGGGTTGCCCACGTCGGCCAGTTGGCTCAGTTTAGCCGTGAAAGTTTTACCAGGGTAAGCGTCCATGCTTACTTCGCAGCGGTCGCCCAGGGCCAAACGAGCCCAATCGCGGTCAGCCAGGCCTCCTTTGATCACCCAGTCGGCTTGCGCTGCGCTGAGGATGTAAAACACCGGGCTGCCAGGGCCTACAACTTCTCCTTCGTTCATGATTTTTTTCACCACCTTGCCACTGATCGGCGAACGGATTTCCGAATAACTTTGGTTAAAACGGGCCATTTGCAGGCTCTGCTCAGAGATGCTCAGTCCCGTATTGGCATTTTGCACTTGCTCCAGAGTAGCCACGCTGTCGGCGTAAAGGTTTTGGGCGCGTTGTAGGTCGCGTTTCGACTTTGCTACACCTTCTTGAGCCTGTTGCACCTGGGCATTGATCTCGGTTAGGTTGAGGGTAGCCAAGAGCTGGCCTTTTTTTACAAATTGCCCTTCTTCTACCAAAATGCGGGCAATGATACCACCGGTTTTGAAGGCGGGCCGGGCTTCATTCGAAGCTGAAACGATGCCTGCAAGCTGAATGGGTGCGGAAATTTCCTGGCGGCCCACTTCGGCCACTTTTACCGGAGTACCAAGGGCGGGTTTAGCGCTGGAGTCGGTAGTTTTTTCTTTTTTCCCACAGGCAAAGAGCAGGCCCGTCAATAGGAGCGGGAGTAAAAGGCTGCTGTATTTCATGGCTGTTTTGTTGAACGTGAATGTTTGTTTGGGTTAGAGCGGATAAGCGGCCAGAGCCCTTTCCAGTTCAGCGGCTTTGACCAGGATATTATAGGCGGCGATGGCCCTTTGCAAGTCTACGGTAGTCAAGCGGTTGCGGGCGTCGAAGAGTTCCAGGGAATTGGCCACTCCTTCGCGGTAGCGCTTGAAAGTATCTCGGTAATAAGCCTGAGCCGAGGCCTGTTGGGCATCATAGCTCTGGAGGGCTTCCTGTTCTGCCGCAAGGGCGTTCTGGGCGATCCGGATTTGCAGCAGGATTTGGTCTTCGGCCTGCTTGATTTGCTGGTCGATAGCGTTCACATTGAGGGCGGCTTGTTGGGTTTGCAGGCGGTTGCGTTTGTTGTTCCACAGCGGCATTTCAAACGAAAATCCCAACAAGGCATAAGGACTGAAGCCAAAATTGAAAGCTTGCGAGCCCAGGTCCAATTGAGCACCCAGCTTGGGCTTGTTGTAGGTATCTTTCAAGTCCACCAACAACTGATTGATTTCCTTGGCCTTGTTGAGTTGGGCCAGTTCTTCGCGGGAAGCAGCCTGGGCGGGCATGGCCACCAGTGTCATGGCCGCAGAATCGACGGCGATGGTTTCATCCAGGTTGCGGCCCAAAAGATGGTTGAAATAAGCGGCGGCATTTTTCTGCATTTTACGGGCTTCCACCGCCTGGGCTTGCACCTGCGCAATTTCGCCATTGACCCGCGTGATCGCCGAGGGCAGGGCTTTGTCGTTGCGCACCAGGCTTTCGTTCACCCGCTTGCTTTCGTCCAGCAGTTGCAAGGCTTTTTCGTAAATGCGGATCGCTTCCAGGCTTTGCAAGTACTGGAAATAGGCCACTTTGATGTTTTTGGCCAGTTCGCGCTTGTACACTTGCGCGTCGATTTCTTGCAAGGTGACTTGTGCGGCTTTCACTTTGCGGTTGATTTTGATTTCCGCATTGATGATCGGCTGCTGGGTGCGGACCTTCACATCGTAAAAGTTGTTGGGAGCCAGGAGTTCATTCACGTTCTCCACCTGTGGGAAGTTGTTGGTTTTGGTCAACTGGTTGAGCGTGGAATACACCGGATTGAGCAAATCGCCCACTGGAAAAGAAATGGTTCGCCCGCCAGCGGCCAGGGTATAAGTGCCGTTCAGGCCCACATTGGGGTAAAACAGGCGCTTGGCCTCGTCCAGGGCTACCAGGTTGCGCTCCAAGTAAAACTGCTTTTCTTTCAGGGCTGGGCTGTTGGCAAAAGCTTCGCGGATGTAAGCATCCAGGGTGCTGCCTTGGGCCAATATTCCATTTTGGGCCCATGCTACGCCGAATACAGTCAGGAGGGTAAAAATTGTGCTTCGCATGTTTGAGCTTGAAGGGTTGGGGCAAAATTGATTTTACCGCCTTAGTATTTGAGCTAAAATAAGATGGACATATTTGTTTTTAAGGTTTAGCAAAAAAAGAACACAACTTCCTTTCATCCAGTTGCTTTTCTTTTTTCACTAAACCCAAACCTGTCCACCTTATTTTTTTACGCTCCCTTATAAAACATGCTACAAAGAAAGCCCCATGAGACTGCTCAATCAAGCCTTGCATGCCGAATCGTCGTTTGGATGGGTTGAATGGGTTGATTTTGGGGTTGAAGGAGGGTAAACGCATCGTGTCACCCTAAAATTCATTTCACCCTGGATCAGGACAAAAAAAGGGGTTACCAAGGGTGTCAACAAGACAAGTGAAGTATTTAGTGGTATTCGCCGATGCATGGCCATGCACAGCTGTACGTATCCGCCTTAGTATTTGAGCTAAAATAAAATGGAAGTATTTGACCGACGAGCTACGCAGCTACGGAGACAAAGAGCCCGCGAAACTGGGGCCGTAACTAAAATTTGGATTACCAGTCTAGGATTTTTCACGTAAAACACTTGAGCATTCTCAGCCAGCGTTGGTCATTGCTACTAAAAAAATCGGGTCTCAAATGATTTTGAGACCCGGACTACATCTTTTTCATTACTGTAGCACAAACCGTACGGGGAGGCTCATCAGCACCTTTACTGGAATACCTCGGTTTTTGCCGGGATTCCAGCGCTCCATTTTTTTGACTACTCGTAGTGCTTCTTCGCCACAACCGCCACCGATGTCTTTTACAACAACCGGGTTGGAGACATTGCCTTCTTTATCCACCACGAATTGGATCACGACCGTCCCAGTTATGCCATTTTCGGCGGCCAGGCGGGGGTATTTGATTTCCCGGGCCAGGTAACCCATGATGTTTTCGGGATAAGCAGGCATTTGCTCCACTACCACGAAAGGTTTGTCCTCCTTTACTGGTAGCTCGGCGACGAGCACTTCTTCTGGTGCTTCTTCCACCGGAGCATCCAGCAAGCCCTCGGGGGTGCCGTTTGGATCACCATCAATGGTTTTGGTGCCAATAGCAATGTCCTTCATCTCCTCCTGGGTGGGTGGAACTTCTTCTTCAGCAACTAAATCGTCAGGAGTAGGTTTCGGGACCACAAAGGCAATCGTAGCCTGCTGCGGTGGCGGTGGTGGCGTCACGGGCGGTGGTGGTGGTGGAGTATTTTGCTCAACAGGAGGAGGGGTAAGTTCAACAATCGTACCGTCGAGAAATTTATTGTTTGCCAGTACTTTTTTTGCAAAAATCGTTCCAAAATAAGCAAACAGCACCAAACCAATGGTCAATAAACCCGCCAAAGTCATGCGGCGATTGTATTGTTGTCGAAGCTGGTATGCGCCATACTCTTGGTTGCGGTAACTGAACAACAATTCCAACCAGTAAGGCTGAAAAATCGTACCCGATAGTGCTCGATTCAAGGTAAAAGGCTGGCTATCACCCAGTTTTTGGCCAGGTGGCAAAGATCGTTGTGCTGACATGTTTTTGGTTTTGGGCAAAAGCAGGACCAGCTCACCCCGTGGTACCAGGCAGGGCAATGTCCGATTTTGCAAATGTGTAAGGGATGATTTGTCGCTTTAATTTTCAAACGACCTACACTACAATAGATGCAATGGAAAGTAAAAATGGTGTGTGTGGTTCGCTTTTAGCTTATTTTTTTGCTAAACCTGGACCGGAAACCCCAAAAAGCTTGTTTTGAGTTCGTCTACTGTGAAAATACTTGTATCTTTGTAG
The DNA here is from genome assembly GCA_013299105.1 of Chitinophagales bacterium. Classification (GTDB taxonomy): domain Bacteria; phylum Bacteroidota; class Bacteroidia; order Chitinophagales; family Saprospiraceae; genus Haliscomenobacter. Next base: position 228,891 of record JAAFJY010000006.1, read on the forward strand.
GATGTTAATGTCCTCTAAGCTACCCGGAATCGGCACTTCTATTTTTACGGTTATCTCTGCTCTTGCTCAAGAACACAATGCGATCAACCTTGGCCAGGGCTTTCCGGATTATCCTACTTCCGAGCATTTGATGGACCTGGTGAATAAGTACATGCGCCAGGGCTACAACCAGTATGCTCCCATGCCTGGGGTGATGCGTCTTCGCGAGCGCATTGCCGAAAAAATTGAAGGCATGTACGGCATCAATGTCGATCCTGACCGGGAAATCACCATCACATCTGGTGCTTCCGAGGCTTTGTTCTCTGCCATTGCTTGCCTGATTCGCCCTGGCGACGAGGTGATCATTTTTGAACCCGCTTATGATTTGTACCGCCCTGCAGTGGAGATTTTTGGTGGGGTGGTCAAAACGTATGAATTACTGGCCCCCGATTTTCAGGTCAACTGGAATTATTTGAAACGCATGATGAGCTCCAAAACCAGGCTCATCATCATCAATAATCCGCACAATCCGTCAGGTAAGGTTTTCAAGGAAAGCGACTTGCTGGAGTTGGAAAAATTCCTGGACAGCAGCCATGATTTATTCATCGTGAGCGATGAAGCCTACGAGCACTTGATTTTTGATGGGCTGGAACACCAGAGCGTTTTGCGCTATCCACGCCTGCGCGAGCGTGCCTTTGCCGCTTTTTCTTTTGGTAAAACCTTTCACAACACGGGTTGGAAAATAGGTTATTGTATAGCCCCACCAGCTTTGACCAAGGAGTTTCGCAAAGTTCACCAATTCAATGTTTTTTCGGTGAATACGCCAATGCAACATGCTTTTGCAGCGTTTTTAGAAGATCCCATTGAGTACCTGGGGCTGAGCACCTTTTTTACCCACAAACGCGATTTGTTTTTGGACATCATCGAAAAATCGCGTTTCACTCCCTTGGCTTGCGAAGGTACTTATTTTCAAACCTGCCTTTATGACCGCATCAGCGACGAAAAAGATATTGACCTCTGTAGGCGCCTGACTACTGACTTAGGGGTGGCCGCCATTCCATTCTCGGCTTTTTACACCAATGGCACCAATCAAAACATCATCCGTTTCTGTTTTGCTAAAAAAGACGAAACCTTGGAGCGGGCTGGTGAGTTGTTGTTGAAAGCGTAGTGTTGTGATGAGTTATGAATGATAAGTTATGAATGATGAGTTATGAGTGAGGCTCGCTGGCAAATTTTGAGGTGACATCAGTACTTGTTTGCACGGTTTTGGGGGGGTGAAATTTGTAACTTTTAGTTATTTTACCGTCATGTGTCACTGAGAAACAACGAATTTGATCCAAAATTCAGGGTAAGGGATGGCGAAAGAATAAGCCACAAAAATTGGCCAGTCAAATTTGAGTTAGTGGGTCAACGTCATGCTGGAAATCAGCAAGATAGGGTGTGGAGTGTGTAAGTGTGAGTTCGGGTGGGGGACTTCGAACATAAGTTTCGTCTCCAATTGAAAACGAGGTTTCTTCACACTCAAACCCAAACAAGCACACCCAAACCCAATTTCATCCGTGTTCCCATCCCGCGAAGCGGGGCAAAGCACCAATTATTGCAAGCTATTTTTTCTGTGGCCCTTAAAAGTTGCATTACAACTCATTTATCCGATGTCGAACCCAGCAGCACAGTTTTTAGCCCAAGCCGATCCGGTTTTAGCCAAAATCATCCACAGCATTCCGGAGCCCGTACATGAAAGCACCCACGATGTGTTTTTCGACCTGATGAGTTGCATTCTGGAGCAACAAATCCATTACCGCAGCAGCAAGAGGATCTTTCAAAAGATGCTGGACACAGCCCAGTTGACAACCCTGAGCCCTGAAAATTTTGCCCAATTTGAAGAAAAAACTTTCGTTACCGCCAAGTTGTCGATGGGCAAATACGAGACTTTGGGACAAATTTTAGCCTTTTGGCAGCAACAAAAAATAGCTTGGCCTGCACTCAGCGATGAAGAAGTGCGTGGGCAATTGGGCTCAATCAAAGGTATCGGTCCCTGGACGATTGACATGATTCTATTGTACACTTTGGAGCGGCCCAATGTTTTTCCCGCCGACGACTTTCACCTCAAGGAGATCATGGTCAAACTGTACGGCCTTAACCCCGAAAGTAAACTGAAAGCACAAATGTTAGACATCGCCAAAGACTGGGGCGAGAACCGCTCTCTGGCCGTCAAGTACCTCTTGGCTTGGAAGGAGTTCAACAAGAAAAAACCAGTTTGATTTTTACCAACGAAAAAAGCCGCTCTCTTGCTGGAGAGCGGCTTTTTTATTCAAAAAATTTCAGCTAGAAAGCAGTAAAAAGTTTAGTAGAAAAGCACATGGTCCAGCCCTGAAATTAAGTTCAGCGCATGCTTTTCAACCCTCAACTTTTCAACTAAAATCAGGCGTCCACATTCGCATACTTGGCGTTTTCCTCGATGAATTGGCGGCGGGGAGGTACCTCATCGCCCATCAGCATGGAGAATACGCGGTCGGCTTCCATGGCGTCTTCGATGGCTACTTGGCGCAGGATACGGCGCTCAGGGTCCATGGTGGTTTCCCAGAGTTGTTCGGCATTCATTTCACCCAAACCCTTGTAACGCTGCACTTTAACAGAATTCTCATTGGAGCCGCCGAATTCTTCTACGGTTGAGCGGCGCTGTTCTTCGTCCCAACAGTAGCGCTCTTGTTTGCCTTTTTTCACCAAATACAATGGTGGCGTAGCAACGTAGATGTAGCTTTGCTCGATCAGCGGCTTCATGTAGCGGAAGAAGAAAGTCAGGATCAAAGTGGTGATGTGGCTGCCGTCCACGTCGGCATCGGTCATGATCACGACTTTGTGGTAGCGCAATTTGGCAATATTCAGGATGCGGTCACCATTTTCGTTTTCTTCGATGCTCACGCCCAGGGCGGTGAACATGTTTTTGATCTCTTCGTTTTCGTAAATCTTGTGCTCCATTGCCTTCTCCACGTTCAGGATTTTACCCCGCAAGGGCAAAATGGCCTGGATGTGGCGATCGCGGCCTTGTTTGGCTGTCCCACCTGCTGAGTCCCCTTCCACCAGGAATATCTCGCTGGCTGCGGGATCTTTGGAAGAGCAGTCGGCCAATTTGCCAGGCAAACCACTGCCCGTAAGCACGTTTTTGCGCTGCACCATTTCGCGGGCTTTGCGGGCGGCGTGGCGGGCCGTAGCAGCCAAGATCACTTTCTCCATGATCTTTTTGGCTTCACGAGGATTTTCTTCCAGGAATGCCTTGAGCACGTCACCTACACATTGCGATACCACCGAGGTTACCTCGGAATTGCCCAATTCGCCTTTGGTTTGGCCTTTGAACTGGGGTTCGGGTACTTTCACAGAGACAATAGAGGTCAAGCCTTCGCGGAAGTCTTCGCCGGAGATTTCTTCCTTGAATTTTTTAAACATGCCTTCATCGTCACCGTATTGCTTGAAGACACGCGACACTGCCATGCGGAAACCCTTGACGTGGGTGCCCCCTTCACGGGTATTGATGTTGTTGACGTAAGAATAGATGTTTTCCTGATACGTGGTGTTGTACTGCATGGCCACTTCTACCTCAATGTCGTCTTTTCTGGTAGAGACATAGATCGGGTTTTCGATGAGGCTCTGCTTGGTAGAATCCAAGTATTTTACAAACTCCAGCAAACCGCCTTCAGAGTGAAATTCTTCAATTTTGCCATTGCGCTCATCGGTCAGTTTGAGGTGCAGCCCCTTGTTCAGAAACGACAATTCGCGCAGGCGGCGTGCCAAGATGTCGTCTTCGTAAATCAGGGTCTCAAAAATCTCCCCATCGGGCTGGAAAGTCACCTTGGTGCCATGGCGGTCTGAATCACCTACCATTTTAACATCATAGAGCGGCTTGCCTTTGGAGTATTCTTGAATGAATTTTTTGCCATCGCGCTCCACTTCAACAGTCAAATGAGACGAAAGGGCGTTTACGCAAGAAACACCCACCCCGTGCAGACCACCAGAGACCTTGTAAGTGTTTTTGTCAAACTTACCTCCTGCGTGCAATACCGTCATGACCACTTCCAGGGCCGATTTTTGCAGCTTGTGGTGCATGCCCGTTGGAATGCCACGGCCATTGTCGCTCACCGAAATGGAGTTATTGGGGTGGATGACCACGTCAATATGGGTACAATGACCAGCGAGGTGTTCGTCGATCGAGTTGTCAACTACTTCCCATACCAGGTGGTGTAAACCTTTGGTATCGGTGCTACCGATGTACATCCCTGGGCGCTTGCGCACCGCCTCTAATCCTTCCAGGGCCTGGATATTGTCCGCCCCGTAATCGCTATTTGGTTTGCCTTCGCCAACTTCCGGCAAATCTTGCAATTCGTTGTCTTTGTTCATCTTGCAAAGATACGGTAAAAAGTCGAAAAAACTAAAGAAACAAGTCTAAAAAAATACTTTTAGCAACCTTTTTAAAATATTGATTTTGAATGTTTTAGAGATAAGTATTGGAAAAATAACTCCGAGCGTTTATTGGCCTTTAAAAGTGCTTAAACATCATCCAAGTCGCACCATAAAACCATAAGCTCCAGGACCTACCGATTTATCTAAAATGGCTTTTATTTTGGGGATGTTATCGTGCGGGCCGGCGTAAAAATATGGACGCCCCTGCTGCCCAAATTCGATGTGGATAAAAGGTACTTCCTCTACTGGTGGAAGCAAAAACTCCGTGACCCTGAAATCTTTGTGCGGCTCAAAGCCTAGGTCTTCGGCGTATTCGATGCCACCGTAGATGATGTTGAACACCAGGTCTGGATCAGCTGTCATCATTTCTACCTCACCTGAAGCAGAAGCAATCATGTCATCAAAAGTCGCTTCATTGTAATCCATTTCGTAGTAAGTGTCTTTCAATCCCAGACAAAAAATGTCGATCAAATAACAGCCAAAGATGATTTTACCGCTCTGTTTTCGCCTCTTGACAAAAATACTGGCCATGCCCTGTGATTTCCAACCCACATTGAGGTAGCATTTGTCCACCTGCAAACTCCGACCAAACTGCTGGATGTACCTTGCCGGGCTAATGGGTGGTTTTTGCAGACCTTTGCCTTTGTTCTTGTTTTTGCTCATACGAATTAAGCTTTGTCTTTTGAAAAACGCTGAGTGACCTTTAAAATAGTACTACCTGTCAACTCGTACTATAAACACATATCCATCACGCCCTACTGATTTATCCAAGATAGTTATATTTTTTGCTACATTGTCATATTGGCTACTTACATAAAAAGGTTTGCCATCTTTTCTGAACTCAAACTCAACATAAGGTACTTCTTCGACAGGTGGCAGTAGAAACTGGGTGATATTGAAGTCCTTGTGTGGCTCAAACCCCAGGTCTTCAGCGTATTCAATGCCACCATAAATAATGTTGAAGGCCAGGGTGGAATCAATTGGCTCCATTGGGTCCATGAAGAGCGTCTCTAAGATGGCTTCGAAATCGGCATCTGAATAATCAAGTTTGAAAGCAGTATCTTTTAGACCCAGACATCTGATATCAACTAAGTAAGAGCCAAAAACAATTTTCCCGCTTTGGTTGCGCCGTACTACGAAAATACTGGCTATGCCATCTCTTTCCCATCCTGCGTTTACAAAACAAGCATCAAGTTTCAAGTTCCGACCAAATTGCTGGATGTACTTTGCTGGGCTAATGGGCGATTGTTGTACAGCTTACTCGGTTTCTTTTTACCTTTGCTCATCAAAAAAATTTTGGCAAAAATAGACATTTATGACCATTAAGCAAGCGGAAGGAATGAAGGATTTGGCCCAAGAAGTACTGCACCAGTACCCCGATCGTCGCATCATCGCCCTCTCTGGAGACCTGGGCGCGGGCAAAACGACCTTTACCCAACAATTTGCCTACTTGTTGGGGGTAAAAACGGCCATTACCAGCCCTACTTTTTCCCTGGTCAATGAATATGAATACCAGGATGTGGAGGGGCAAATCCGCACTTTGTACCACATGGACCTCTACCGCATCAACTCTACGGAGGAAGCCCTGGATTTTGGTTTTGAAGAATACCTGGACAGCGGCGAATATTGCCTGATCGAGTGGCCGCAAATCGTTGAAAATCTACTCTCGGATGAGGTGCTGCGCATTCATTTAGAAATAATGGAAGATTCCTCCCGGAAAGTTTTAATTTTGTAAAGTAACATCATTTCAGCACTGCAAAACTGCTGAAAACCCATAACCATGCTACCATGAGTGACGGAAAAGGAGGACGAGGCGGAGCCATTGCCATTCCCAAAGAATTGACTGAAGGACAGTTTCAAACCCAAACGGAGATGCTGGACATCCAGCAGAAAACCGAAAAACTGTACATTGGTATTCCGCTGGAGACTACCTTGCAAGAGAGCCGGGTGGCCTTGGTCCCTTCTGCGGTCGCGGTGCTGACGGGTTACGGCCATCGCGTGATCATTGAGTCGGGCGCGGGTGACCAATCTCATTTTTCTGATCACCACTATTCGGAGGCAGGTGCTGAAATTTGCCACAGCAAAGAAGAAGTTTACCGGGCCCATGTTTTGCTCAAAGTTGCGCCGCCGACCCTGGCCGAAATCGAATTGATGCACCCCAATCAAATTTTGATTTCACCCTTGCAACTGCCACTCATTTCCAGCGAATACATCAATCGTTTGCGCCAAAAACGGGTCATTGCCCTGGCCATGGAGTACATCAAGGACGACATGGACAATTTTCCTGTGGTGCGCATCATGAGCGAAATGGCGGGTATTCGGGCCATGCTCACCGCAGCCGAACTTCTGACCAGCACCACTGGAGGCAAAGGCATTTTGCTGGGTGGCATCTCTGGCGTACCCAGTGCCAAAGTGGTCATCTTGGGCGCAGGGATCGTGGCTGAAAACGCCACCAGAGTCGCCTTGGGCCTGGGGGCTGATGTGCGTATTTTTGACAACAATATCTACAAACTCAAGCGCCTGCAAAACCAACTGGGTCGCCAATTGTACACCTCTATCGTAGACCCCTACACCCTGGAAGAAGAACTCCTGACCGCCGATGTGGCCATTGGTGCCATCCACTCCAAAAGCAGCCGTACCCCGATCATGGTCAGCGAGGAAATGGTCGCACGCATGAAACCCGGTGCGGTCATCGTGGATGTGAGCATTGACCAAGGCGGTTGTTTTGCCACTTCAGAAATACGGTCACTGGACAGTCCGACCTTTATTAAATATGGTGTGATTCATTATTGCGTGCCCAATATTGCCTCGCAAGTGCCACGTACCTCTTCGATGGCCATCAGCAATATCCTGACCCAGGTGTTGTTAAGAGCAGGCAGCACAAGTAGCATTGAGCAATTGTTGTTTGCCAATCCAGGCCTTCGCCACGGGGTCTATACCTACAAAGGTTGTGTGTGCAACGAATACCTGAGCGAACGTTTTCAGATGAAATACACCAATTTGGAATTGCTGATTACTTCGAATTTGTAACGACTGAAATTACATCAAAAAATGCGGCTTGGACAGCACCTGTCTTCCAAGCCGCATTTTTTAACGTGAATTTTAAGCTAAATTCATTGTTTTTCAACAACTTAGTATTTGAGCTAAAATAAGGTGGACATCTTTGCTTTTGAGGTTTAGCAAAAAAAGAACACAACTTACTTTCATCCAGTTGCTTTTCTTTTTTCACTAAACCCAAACCTGTCCGCCTTATTTTTTTAAGCTCCCTTATTGATGAGAAACCAAGGATTGAACAATTTTAAATTTCAAAATCCCCAACCGTAAAAACGATGCCTAACAAAACGACAAAGCTCCTCAGCGAGCCCCCAATCATATGTCGTAAGTCGTATGTCGTCTTTCGTATGTCAAAAAATAAGTTCAAGCTCCAAGAACTCACGTTTAGCTAGAAAGCGCAAGTTACTCTTCCAATTCCAGCAAGCGGGCGGGCAGGTAACCTACATAATCGCGGAAGCGTACCAATCGCCATTCACCTTTGGTTTCGAGCAGTTCCAAGCGGTGACCTATTACTACGGGCAGCAAGTTGGCGTATTGCTCGCCTGGGCCTGACTTGATGACAGATGGTGAAATTACGCGGTACACAATTTTGGTTTTTCCACCTGTTTCGTTTGCATCTGGGCTTGCTTTGGCATTGACCCTGCCATTCATTTCGATGCGGGGTGCCACGGGCTCAAATGACGGGGCATTTGTAGGCTCGGGTTTAGGCGAAGAGACGGGCTGAACGACAATAGGCTCGCTGGTTTTGTTTTTTTCAGGTGCCTGGCCCCCATTGAGGAAAAACTCCTTTTTCAAAATATTCAAACCAGCCATTTCATCGGGGCTGACGGTGATTTGCTGGGACTCAAAGCCGGACTTGTGCACGACCAGGCGATAATTTTGGGTGCGCTGCAGATCAATGCTAATGATGCCTGCACCAAATGTGCGCTTCATGGAGGGCAATTCTTCTCCATCCGGTTTTACCGAAAACATTTCCAACACCACCCCACTCAATTGTTCGCGGTTCAGGGCATTGAAAACCGATCCAATCAAACTCACCGTAGGCAATAGTGCCGATGGGCTCAGGGTTTTTGCTTGCTTGCTTGCTGCGAGTTTTTCTTTTTCTGCTTTGGGGTCTTCTTTGCCTTCCAGTTCAGCAATGCGTTCTTCGCGGCTCTGGCGACCAAAACAGAAACTCATGCCTGCATTGAGGTGCACATTGCGGGCATTTTTGGGTGAAAAGGCGGCCAGAGCATTGTCGGTGGCTACAAAAACCTGGACCGGGCCGAGGTTTGCGCTGGCTCCCAGGCCAAAATTGATGGTAGACTTGTTGAAAGAAGACAAATTGGCCCCCACCTCCAAGGTTTTATTGACCCTCGCGGTCAGGCCCACCGAAAAACCAAAATCCATCTGTCCCATGAACAGGCGCGGATTCAACAAAGCATCAACCGACAGTTTTTCATTGATAAAATAACTGCCCCCCAAGTAAATGGTGGTAGGCAAGGCGGTGGTGTAGCTGGTATCCACTGGGTGGTCCCGCCCCAAGCGCTCGGTGAATTCTACACTTTCACTGGCAAATTCGTCCAGAAAACGAGTGGGAAACTCGATGTCATCGTCGGCGATGGGGTTGACGGTGGTGGCTTTGTCCCAGGTGATGCTGCCAATGTTGATGGCGCTGCCGTACAAGTCCATTTTTTCATTGACCGACCACTGAAACCCGAAATCAAAGCCCAAGCCTGTGTTGCCTTGGGTGGGCAAGAGCAAGGTCCCGGCGTTGCGGTATCCAGCCAAGCCAGAACCATAAAAACTGAGGTTGCCCAAAACGCCGAAATAGCGATCGTCTTTGTCGCTCACAAAGCGCATGGAGTCGTTGTAAGACTGGATATTGGAAATGCCCTGGATGAATTTGACTTTCACCCCTGCTGAAAAATTATTGCTGATTTGGCGCGAAAAACCCAGGCCATAACTGCGAAAATGCAAGCCACTCAGGCGCAGGGTTTGAATGTCATAAGCGCGGGCTACATTTTTGTCTTCTCCTACATTGAATAACATCTCGGCCAAGGTGCGCGGATAACTGAAGGCCATCGTCATTTGCTCGGCAGCGTGCAACTGGATGTAGTTTTTCTTGCCCAGGCGGAAACCCAGGTCGAACAAATTGGTACTGGCGTCGGCAAATACCTGGTTTTCCTGGTCGAGCAGGTCAAGGAATTTTTTGAAGGGGTTGATGGTCAAACCTTCAGGAGTGGTGTCGCGCTCAAAATCGCCCCATTTGAAGCCAGTGCTGCTCAAATTTCCATTGAGACTGCTGACCAAGGGCAGGCCGATCTGGTACTTATTGAGTGGAATGCGCCCCGGATTGAGGTTGTAGGTTTGTGCATTGGAGTGCAACTGATACAAAGTCAGGTTGCGTTGTGCCTGCAAGTTGGCAGTCAGCATCATCAACGCAATGGTGCTTAGTAAAAAAACGCTTTTGTTGAGTTTCCGCATGTGGTTACCCATAGAAGTAATGTTGCCCATGATTGGTTCGGTTTTTGGCAAGTATGCGACCAATGCTAAAGAGGAAAATGCTGCATTGGTCTAAAAAATGATGGAATAGGGATTTGTTTATCCTGGCCTTGTGTGTGCAAAGAACGGCTATACGAAATAAAGAAATGTGTAAAGACGGTTAAATTACTGTCATAAAATGGGGGGAGGGCTGAGGAGATGGCGTGTACACCGAGAAATAGGATGCTTGTATTACTGGATGGGGTCGCATTTTTCCGCCAAGAAAATCACATTTACTGAAAACTTCGGAGAATTTTCAGTAGCTGAGAATCTTGTGATTTTCATGGTGAACATGAAGCGTTCATGACCGCGAAGCGGTCTAATTCTGAAAATTCTTTCAAATTCTGGCTTGGTCAACGTCATGCAAGAAATTCTGTAATGCTATAATGCTGAAAATTCTGGTTCAGACAAAAATGCCCTTCCCCCTCAAAAAAACTTCTTCCCACTCGGCAAAGGCTTGCCTTTTTTCTTTTCTACCCGCTCCATGTTGCCCAGGACCAGGTTCAGACCTGCGCGGATACTACCCGCACGGGCTTCTTTGGCATTGACCAAAGTGAGGAGGTTGTCGGTAGCGAGTGCGAGTTGGACTGGGCCTAAAGTCAGGGCGGCATTGGCCCCCAGGTTGTCGAAGCGGCCATTGCGGATGATGTACATGCCTCCCAGGCTCAGTACATTGCCCAAACGGGCGTGGGCACTGAAGCCGAAAGCCGGGTACCAGGCCCCTTGGATGCGGTCGGCATAAGCTAAGGCACCGACCCAAAAACCTTCATTCAGGGCCACCCGGGCGCTGATGTAATATTGTGAAGGCAGGGGCGAAACGTAGGCCGTAAGGCTTTGTTGGATGCCCAAATTGGCCTCCAGGGTATCGAGAATGACCCCCAAGTCGAGTGAATCGGTGAGGAAATCGGAAAGCACATTGAGGCCATTGAAGGTAAAATCGCCCTGGATGCGGATGTTGTTCACGTTGTCGCGCCAGTTGATTTGGCCGATGTCGTTGATACCAGCGCTGACTTGCAAGCGCTCCAACTGGTAATTGAGGCCCAAGTCCATGCCATAGCCCGTGTTGGAGGTCCAATCGGCACTGAGGCGCAGGGTGTCCAGGTTGATGCGGGCATTGCCCAGGTTGTCGTAACGCAGGATGTCGGCAGTACCGTTGAGGATGTAATTGGCTTTGACGCCCAATTGATAAATGTCGTCGCTGGTGGTGAGTCGTAAGTCGCGGCTGCTCGAACTGAGGTCGGTGTAGCCATTGATGACCTTGAATCTCGCGCCGACACTGAGGTTTTCGCCTAGCTTGCGGCTGATGCCAAAATACAATTCCTGCGATCCCCGCACTGCAAACTGTGGTGCCAGTTGCACCTCGCGCCCAATGAATGGCGCATTGCCCCGCCAGAGGAATTGGGCCAATTCTTTGGGATACTCGAAATAGGCCTGCTGCCGCATGCTATGCCCTGCCGACAAGTACCAATCACCTACGTGAAAACCCAAACCCAGGGTGTTGATGTCGAAACGGCCTTGCAGGAAATTGCTTTCGCCCAAGTTGTCGATTACCTCGTCGATGCGCCAGTTCAAGACCTGGCCGTCGCGTTGGAACAAATCGCCCAACTTAAAGCCGCTGAACTGCCCAAAGCCATATACACTCGGCAGGGCAATAGTGATGCGGTTTTTGGGCAAAAGCGCTGGGTTGGTTTGGTAAGCCTGCCAGGTGCCTTGCAAAAAATGGCTGCTGAGGTCCATTTGTGCCGCCAAAAAACCGGGGATAAAAAGTGCAAAAAGCAAAAAGTAAAGCTGAATTCTCATGGTATTTGCTGCGGGTTGGAGAAAAAGGTGCATTGCAGTATGCTATGGTTTGTAACGGAAAAAAGTGGGGCAGCGGTACGAAGATCGAAGAAAAAGAGCTTAATGGAGGTTAAAATCGGGTTTTTTACCTTAACTTGAGGCACCACATGCCGTTCAAAATCAAGCCGCAATGAACACCCGACCCATCCATCCCGATTTTCAATTTTTGCTGGATTTAAAAGAACAAGCACTGATTGACCTATTCGTTGACTTGCGGCAATTTATCCTTGAATTGTACCCCGATAGCAATGAGCTCCTGTACCATACCCATGCCCTAACGGCGGTGTTTTCGATCTCCGACAAGCTTTCGGATGCTTTTTGCATGTTGCCCATTTATACCAATCACCTCAACCTCGGTTTCAACAAAGGTACCTTGCTGAAAGACCCTGCAAAGCTCCTCACTGGTACGGGCAACCTGATTCGGCACATTGATGTAAAAGTACCTGCCGACTACCGCAACCCTAAAGTACAAGCTTTGGTCCAGGAGGCGATTGAGTTTGCGATTCAGGATATGGACAAGCCAAGCAAGGTGAAGGGTGGGACGATTTCGAAGATTAAGAAGTGAAGAGGATTCTTAGCCTGGTATTTTTTCAGTTTTAAGTCTAGTTTAAATCTGCGCTACCTTGTCAGAATGCCGATCGCCGAGTTGTAGTTTTACCTGGCCTAAACTTCTATCCCTTTTAACTACAATGTGCGTTTATGCGATCATTTTTTACGCTCCTTTTTTTGAAATTGGCCGTAATTGGAAACCTTCTTGCCCAAAATAGCAAAGGCATCGTGGTGGATGCCCAATCCCGGCAGACCTTGGCTGGCGTCAATGTGTGGATCAAAGATAGCGAAGTGGGCACGGTCACCGACCAAGGTGGGCGGTTTTCCCTTGAAAATCCCAGAGCTGGGGTGGTGCAATTGAGTCACTTGGGCTACCGCAGCCTGCAAGTTCCGCTCCAAGTGAGCATTTCGGGTAGGATTGATACCATTGAGCTACAATTTGAACCCCTGGTCTTGGGCGATGAGTTGGCCGTAGTGGCCGAGCGTGGTCTGCGCAATACTTTCGAAAGCCCCAGTGCCATTGACGTGTTGTCCCGTACTGAAATCATGCGTTCTGGTTTGCGCAGCACACCTGAAGCCTTGCAAGGGACAAGTGGTGTTTTTGTGCAAAAGACCAATCATGGGGGTGGCTCGCCGATGCTCCGGGGGCTGATGGGCAATCAGGTCTTGCTGCTCTTGGATGGTTTCAGGTTGAACAATTCCACTTCACGTTTTGGCCCCAATCAATATTTCAACACCATCGACTTGTTCAGCATTGAGCGCATGGAGGTGCTGCGAGGTGGAGGTGCGGTGCGTTACGGCAGTGATGCCATGGGCGGTGCCATTCAGGTGTGGAGTACTGCGCCACAATATCACCAGGATGGTTGGAAATGGGGTGGCCGTGTGCATGGCCGCTGGGTGGAACAGGGCATGGAACAAACTGCCCATGCCAATATCACGGCTGGCAATGAAAACATGGCCCTGCAAGCCGGACTCAGTGTCCGCAATTTTGGCGACTTGCTAATCGGTGGAGATCGTGGCAAAGCCAGTCCCTCCAGTTACCAGGAACGCAGTGTGCAGTTGAAAACCCGCTTTCGCTTGGGCCCAAAAGCAGAGCTTATCCTCGCCTACAACGGGGTTTTTCAAAACGATGTGGAACGCTACGACCAATACGTTACGGGCGCTGCAAGGGCTCAGTTTTCGCCCCAAGACCGCCAAATGGCATCTACCCGCCTGAATTGGCAGCCACAAAAACCCTGGCTGGAAAAAATCAGCCTGGGCATTTGCAGGCAGGAAAGCCTGGAAAGGCGATTTTTTCAGCGTAAAAACAACCCCAATTTACGGGAGGAGGAAGACTTGGTGGGGACCTGGGGCCAGGTCTTGGAATGGTTCGCAAAACCTTTGCCTTTTTGGACCATGACCACTGGTGCAGAAGCTTACCTCGATCAAGTTGGCAGCACGGGGCTCGACATCAATACCGAAACCAATGCCAATACAAGCCGTCGCGGCCTCTATCCCGACCAATCAGCAGCCGATAACCTGGCCGTTTTTCAAAGCCATCGTTTGCGTTTCGCTGCCTGGGAGTTCAATTTGGGTTACCGTTTCAACCAGTTCGTGATCAATATTCCTGATCGCACCTTTGGTGAAGTAAAAGTAAAGCCACATGCCTTGATCGGACATTTGCAAATATACCGCAGTTTGGGCGAGCACCATGCGGTTTATGCTGGCGTCAACCAGGGGTTTCGTGCGCCCAACATCAACGACTTGAGCAGTTTTGGTCGCTTTGACTTTGGAGTCGAAGTACCCAGTTACGGCCTCAGCCCTGAAAAAAGTGTAAATTATGAGCTGGGTTACAAACACTTTTCGCCCAATTTGAAAGTGCAGGCCAACGCCTTTTACACGGCCCTGAGTAATGGCATCACCAGAATACCAGGCACTTTCAATGGTGAAGCGACTTACAACGGCGACAAGGTTTTCCAAAAAGCCAATACTGCTGAATCCTTCATCCGGGGGCTTGAGTTTGATTTTGAGTGGCGCTTGGGCAACAAACTCAGTCTGCGCAGCAACCTGAGTTACACTTTTGGCCAAAACACCAGTGCCAATGAGCCGATGCGCCGCATTCCGCCCTTGTTTGGGGCCAGTGAACTGGTTTTTCAAGCCAACAAGCGCTGGCGCAACAGCCTGGAGTATTGGTATGCTGGCAAACAAGACCGCCTGGCTGCGGGCGACAAATCTGATCCCCGCATTCCCGCTGGAGGTACGCCGGGCTGGCAAGCCTTGCACTTGCGCAGTGAATACCAGTTGGGACCCCTTCGTTTGCTAGCCGTGTTGAACAACATTTTGAATGCCGAGTACCGCACCCACGGCTCCGGCATCAATGGCCAGGGGCGCAGCATTGGCATCAGTGGGGAATATACTTTTTGATCGGGGAAATTTCACCAGACGAAATGGGCATTTCATGGATTTGGATAGCATAGTGTTGTAATTTGCGATAACTTGATTGTCAAATTACACACCACTGGTTTCCGTGACTTTGGTCAAAAGCCAGCCATATTGCTTTGCCATGAAGAATAGATGCAGTATTCCGGCTCACAACTCGAAGGACTTGAGCCGCGCATTTTGGCGGGGGTGAATTATTTCGAATTTGTGTTCTTTCTGGTGCTTTTTTGCTCTGTTATCGGCGATTTGAGCAGGTCCAGGTCGCTACTTTGGCGCTTAGTATTTTGGCTTTGGCGGGGTGTATTTTGGAATTGGGGCGCTTTTTACGTGGATGACGTTTTGAAGACTTTAAGCGGCTAGCCACAAATAAAATCTTCTGAAAACTTCAGCGAATAGCAGTCTCAACGATCAAGCGCAACTTTTTTTGTCTAAACCAGAATTTTCAGAATTACAGAATTTCTTGCATGACGTTGACCAATTTTGTCTAAACCAGAATTTGAAAGAATCTTCAGAATTGGCCCGCTTCGCGGTCATGAACGCAGTATGTTCATCACTAAATTCACAGCTTATGAAAATTTCTCTAAACTTCTCAGTAACTCCTAATTCGGAGCCCCAACTTTTCAACCCTTCTACATTTCAACTTTTCAACCCAAAACGCCAACAGCCCCAAACCCTTGCGGCTTGAGGCTGTTGGTGTATATAAATTGGCAGTACTGAGCCTTAGCCCATTTCCTGCACCACTTCTTTTACTTCAGGAATCATGCGCTGCATCATGCCTTCGATGCCCGCTTTGAGGGTCACGGTTGAAGAAGGGCAGCCGCTGCAAGAGCCTTGCATCACCACAAACACCTTGCCGTTTTCGTAGTGCTTGAACTCGATGTTGCCACCGTCCATTTCCACGGCGGGTTTCACGTAGGTGTCGATCAGGTCCTTGATTTTTTGCACCAATTCGGCTTCGTCGCCCGTGTAGGTAGCTTCGCGGTGCTCGGCTTCGATGGCGGCCATGGCTTCGGTGTAGCCTTCTTTGATGATTTCGCCGCCGTCTTCAACGTAGTTTTTGATGTAGTCCTTGAGCAGCAACTTGATGTCTTCCCAGTTGTAGTTGAGCTGCTTGGTGACGGTCACAAAGTTGTTGTTGACGTAAACCCCTTTCACATAAGGCTGCGAAAACAGGGCTTTGGCCAAGGGCGACCATTCTTCTGCCGCGTCGAGTTCGCGAAAATCAGCGGTTCCGCGAAACAACATCCGGTTGGTCACAAACTTCAATGACTCCGGATTCGGTGTTTCTTCCGTATATAAGAGGACAGGACTTTTTGCTACAGGCGTATCCATGTGTGCTTTTCTTTGTTTATTTAGAACAATTCCACAAAAGTAACGCTATTTACGTTCATTAGGTTTGATGAATGGCGAATCTTTTTTTCGTGGGTCTTGCCCACCCCGACGGGCTGCACCCATCGCTGACGTATTTCGCCCTTTCAGGGCTTTTTATATGGCTGACGTATTTCTTTCGATGGGCTGTGCCCATCGCTGACGTATTTCGCCCTTTCAGGGCTTTTTATGCGGGTGACGTATCTTGTCCTTTCAGGGGTTTGGGCAAAGAAAAATCCAGTATCTTGTCGGCAAATTCAGCCCAATTGAAAGCCAAAAAATCATTCGGCCAGCATTTCCTGCACCGTGAAGACCTCGCCAAACGCATTGCCGACAGCCTTAGTCTGGCGGGTTCCGGCTACGAAAACGTGCTGGAAGTAGGGCCTGGTCGCGGCATGCTCACCAAGTACCTGATGCTGATGCCCCAAAACCTCAAGGTCGTCGAAGCGGACCAGGACATGGTGGCGTACCTCCAAAAATATTACCCTGAGCTGACCCCCAATATCCTGTATCAAGATTTTTTGAAGCTCAACCTTTCGCAGGTTTTTGAAGGGAAACCTTTTGGCTTGGTGGGCAATTTCCCTTACAACATCTCTTCGCAGATCGTTTTTCACATGCTCGAGCACAAGGAATTGGTGCCAGAAATGGTGGGCATGTTCCAAAAAGAAATGGCCGAGCGCATCATCGCGCCTCCGGGCAGCAAAACCTATGGGGTGATCAGCGTTTTGGCCCAGGCTTTTTACACGGGCAAGTACTTGTTTAATGTAGACAAAAGCAGTTTCAACCCACCGCCGCAGGTGCAATCGGGCGTGATTCGCCTGCTCCGAAAGGAAAACCAGGACCTGGGTTGCGATCCCAAGCTGTTCCGCCAAATCGTGAAAGCCGCGTTTAACCAACGCCGCAAGATGCTGCGCAATACGTTGAAGCCTTTTTTCAAGGACCCAGCGGTGTTGGAGGCCCCCTTTTTCATGCAAAGACCCGAACAGTTACCGCTGGAAGCCTTCGTGGAGTTGACGCAGCGGGCTGGGGAGGGGTGAGCCTCGGATTTTTTTGGGCCGCTGCGCGGTTTTTTGGCCTGCTGCGCAGGGTGTTTTTGCCCCGCTGCGCGGGATGGGAACACGGATGAAATTGGGTTTGGGTGTGTTTGTTTGGGTGTGAGTGTGCCTAAACCCCATTTCCAATAGCCGAGTCGATAGATTCGGCTCGAAGACCCACACACTCGAACGCACACTTACACACTACACACCCATTCTTGCGGATTTTCCAGCATGACGTTGACCACCGCTTTGACCGCTGTGCGGTTTTAGGGGCCTGCTGCGCAGGCTGTTTTTAGCACACTGATTACACGGTTTACACAGATTTTCACGGAGGCCAGCATGACGTTGACACTACTCCGGCCCGCGTCCCCACACGCCTGCGGCAAGACCTAGCAGCCCCAACTTATAACTAACCATTAACTTGACATTGGATGCAACTTCTGGATAGATTTTAGATGAAATTCAGGGGCGGTTTTTGTCCCCGGACTGAAGTCCAGGGTTACACGATTTCAGATGTGACTTCGGTTTTAGGTCCACATTTTATACAGTCAAATGGAGGAAAAAATACCAGTTTGCTTACAAATTCGGACTGAGAGCCCCAAATTATATCCCGCTGAGGCTTGATAGGGGCTATGGCGCACTTCATCGAACACGATCCTTAGGAGAGATAAGGTTTACCAAACTTTTGAAGTTTAGCAAACCTTACCCCTCCTAAGAATCTCCGAAAAAACCACGAGTGCCCCATTAACAATTAACCATTAACAACTAACCATTAACCATTACCGTCCTCCAGCGAATCCTCCATTGTTCTTCATCCAGGCTGTCATATTCGGGCAGCCCTTGTATTGCTTGTCGATGAGGATGAAGGTTTTACCCATTTTTTCCTCTACCCACTTGTTCACGATCTCGTTTTTCTTCGAGTCGATGGCGGCTTTTTGGATTTTGGCGTAGTCTTGGGCCAGGTTGGCCTTGTGGGGTGCAGTGCGCGATTGCAGTTTTACCAGGCGGAAAAAGTAGTCGCCTGCGTCGTCTCGAAATTCGATGGGCTGCGAGATGCCATTGAGCTTCATGGTGTCGATGGCGAAATAAATGTCGGGCTCCAGGTCGCCGACCTCAAAGAAGGTGTTGCCCGATCCGGGGTTCACCATGCGTCCGTCATTGTTGAAACTTTGGACGTTTTTGTCGGAGTATTTTTTCACCGCCCGCGAGAATTTAATCGAGTCGGTCACCAGCAGGGTACGGATGGTATCGGTGTGTTTGCGGCCCAATTCGATGTCATCTTCGGTGATTTCGGGGCGCATCAGGATGTGGCGCACATGGATAGAGTTGCCCCGGCGGCCCAGCATTTGCAGGATGTGGAAACCAAATTGGGTTTCGATCACGGGTGAAATGCCCTGGTCTTCGAGGTTGTAAGCGGCGGCTTCAAATTCCTGGACGTATTTGCCGCGCTTGGCCCAACCGAGGTCGCCACCCGCACGGGCCGAGCCGTCTTCGGAGAATTTTTCGGCCAGTTTGGCAAAATCCTCGCCGCCGTCCACGATGCGCTTGCGGATGTCTTCGAGTTTTTCGCGGGTCAGGCGCTTTTGTTCGGGGTTTACGGGCACTTTGTGTACGATCTCGCCCACTTCCACTTCCGAGCTGAAGTAGGGCAAGCTGTCTTTGGGGATCTTGCGGAAAAAGTCCTTCACCTCCGAGGGGGTTACGCTCACGCCTTCCATGATTTTGGCGCGCATTTTTTCGACCAACAGGTTGTTTTTAAGGTCTTCGCGGAATTGCTCGCGGACCTCGTTCACGGTTTGGCCGTAGTATTCTTCAAACTGCTTGATGTCGTCGTTCATGTAGCTCAGGATGCGCTCGATGCGGGCGGTGAGCTGGCTTTCCACGTCTTCGTCTTTGACTTCGATGGAGTCGAGTTTGGATTGGTTGAGCAGGAGTTTGTTGACCAAGATCTGCTCCAACAACATACAGCGGGCTTCAGGAGGGACGTTGCCACCGCGCTGTGATTTGGTGTAGGCGTATTGCTCTTCTAGTTCGGAGAGCAGCACGATTTCGCCGCCGATGGTGGATACCATTTTGTCTACTACCATTCTTTGGGCGAAAGTTGAGATCGCCACGCACAAGAAACTCGCTAAAATCCAAAACCTCATGATCGTATCGTTTGTGGGCTTTTTGGGCCGCTGATTTTGTTTTTTTGGCCCGCTTCGCGGTCCGGTTGGGCCTGCTGCGCAGGCTGGGGGAACACGGATTTAACGGATGCAACGGATTTTCACTGATTGCCAATTTGACGTTGACCATCGCGTGAGGGGCCGCTGTTTTTTGGCCTGCTGCGCAGGCTTTTTTTAGCACGCGGATGACGCAGATGACGCGGATGAAACGCGGATTTGCTCACTTTACGTTGACCACCACATGACCCACAATGTTGATCGACTGATGTCGGAACCACGGCCCTGTGGGCCTAATGTTGGTCATTCAACGCAATGTTGGCGATTTATCTGCACCACGATCATGCAATTCATAAAAATCACAAAAATCACAGTTCAGACAAAGATGCATTCAAACCAATCCCCCAACTCGAAGCCCCACACACTTCACACCCACACCCTTTATTCCGGAAACATTTTTAAGTTTCCTTTCTTCAAGGCCAGTTCGAACAATTCCTCCCGTTTTTGCTCCAGCAACTTAATCTTGCGGGTATGCAGGATGAACTTCCGCGCTTGGCCTTCGATGTAACCCAGGGGGGCAATTTCCTTGCGGTTGCGCAGTTCCAGCAGGCGGAAGTAATAGACGTACTTGCCGTCCGTTTGCCGGAATTCGCGCTTTGAACTGATGTTCTCCGCTGAAATGGTGCCTTTGGGCATGGCTTGGGCAATTTGGTCAATCCGAAACCAGGTACTGTCGCTCAACTCGCAGGTGGCTTTGTACTTCTTGCAGTACGTTTTCAGTTTTTCCAGGTTGTTGCCCTTGCGGGGTTTGGTCCAAAACTGAATCACGCTGTCCTGCTTTTTCACCGGAACTTTTAGCTTGACGAAAAAGCAGCGCATGATTGGGGTTTCGAGTTCGTATTGCTCCTTGTTGTCCTCGTAAAAAGCCTGTAGTTCAGCCTTGCTTACGGTGGAGTCAAGGAGTTGCTCGACCAAGACCTGCTCGTAGTTGTTGCGCAAGAGCGAAGCCCGGTAGTCGCGCACCAACTTGTCGATGTTCAGGTCTTTGGGTACGTTTTTTTCAGCTTCGTACAAGAGCAGTTCTTCGCGCACCCAGCGGTTGGTGAAAGCCTGGGTGATGATCAAACTATCCTCCGCGTTCGCTCCTTCCGGGAACATGCTTTCCAGGTCAGAAAGGTGCAATTGCCGGTTGAACACTTGCGCCAAAAGACGATCCTCCGGGCCCTTGTCGCGGTCCTCACAAGCCATGCCCAGCACCCAAAGGCATAGGGCAAAAGCGAGATAGACAAGACTCCGGAGTTTCATTTTTTTCATTTTTGAACAGGACTGTCAGTATGGTTAGCATGAAGTTGATCACCATTAACCATTAACCATTAACCATTAACCATTAACCATTAACAATTAACCATTAATAATTAACAACTAATCACTTCTTCACCATTCCGTCAAACACCACCTTTTCGACTTTGATCGGGAACTGCTTACGCAACTCGGTCACCCACTGGGCTTCCAGGTAGTCTTGGTAATCGGCGATGATGTAACCACGGGCTTCGTTAAGGGCTTTGTCCTGGGCTGGAAGTACTTTTTCGATTTTGCGGAAAGTAAATTCATTGGCCTTACGGTCCAACTTGGGTGTGGTGGTTTCCCCCGCTTTCCAAGTCTTGAATTCCTTCGCTTCGGGCGACTTGTCCTTTTCCAGCAGTTCTTCCTCTACGCGCATCCCCACGGTATCGCTCTTGTTGAAGCGTTCGAGTACTTCTTTGGGCGAATTTTTGGTACTGTAAGCGCGGAGCACGTCAAGCATGTTGGCGTTGCTGCCATCGAGGTGGTAAAAACTCACCACCGCACGCTCGTCCCAGCGGTATTTGCCTTTGATGGTTTTGAAGTAATTTTTCAAGCCCACCGTATCCTGTGAAGCTTTGTCCCACACGTTGATGCGGGTCGCTTCAAAAAGCAGAATCCCTTCTTCGTACTCGCGCAAAAGCGCCTTGAAATCAGGGTATTTCTGGTCCAGGGTTTTTTCCTCAAAACGCAGGCAAGCCTGGTTGATGTACTCGTCGAGCAGGTTTTGCACGGCAACCAAGGGTGTTGTTTCGCCCGCCATGCGCATGCGCTGGCGCGAAGCCTCTTCCAGGAAAGTACCGTAATCGTCGAGGGTATAAGTTTCTTTGCCCAAGGTGAACAAAGTCGCGGTCATTTTTTCCTCTGGTTTGCGCCACTGAAAATTGAAGAAAGATTCGTCCAGTTTACGGCCCAAATCGTTCACCACATCGGGGTATGCTTTGAAACCATTGGCTTTTTTGATGTCCTCAACCATCGCTTTTTTGGCCTCTTCGTAGCGGGCATCTCGTTTGATGCGCGCTTCTAACTGAGCGCGGCTTTCGTCAAAAGGTTGGTTTTCCTTCCTAGAAATTCGCTTGATGATGTGCCAGCCTACGCTGGTTTGGAAAGGCTTAGAGTAGCCACCGTCTTTTTCGATGCTGAAAGCGGCGTCTTCAAACTCCTGCTCAAAGCGACCGATGGTGACAAAACCCACGTAACCGCCCTTGTCTTTCGAGCGCGAATCATCAGAAAGGGTCGCTGCCTTGTCCTCAAAATTGGCCCCACGCTGAAGGGCCGCGTAAACGGTATCAATGTTCACTTTCACGATGTCCGCAGGCATGTTATCAGTTCGCAGCAAAATGTGCGATACTTCCACCTCCCCACGGGCCGGGCGGCGGGCATTCACCTTTAAGATATGGTAGCCAATGGACGAACGCAGCGGCATCGACAGTTGGTTCAAAGGCTGGCTGTAAGCCGCTTTTTCGAGGTTGTACAGGCCGTTGGGAAACATTGCGGTCACAAAACCAATGCGCCCCCCATTAGTGGCAGCTGATTTGTCGCCAGAAGTTTCGCGGGCTACTTTGGCAAAATCAGCCCCGCCTTCGAGTTGCGCACGCACCGTCAGGGCGAGTTTATAAGCGGCCAAGGTGTCCACTGCGCTGGGGTTGGGGGGCAGTGGGATTTGGATGTGGCTGATGTCTACGTCCTGCTTGCTGTGTTCGTACAGCTCGCGGGCCAGTTTTTCGTTCACCTGCTTGTTGGTCAGGTACGAGTCAGCCAATTGGCGACGGTAGCCATTGAGCTCCTCTTTGAGCGACTCAATGGTATCGAGTTTCATGTCCTTGGCTTTGTGGACCTTGAGTTTGAATTTGGTGTACAAATCCAGGTATTCCTGCAGCGAAGCGCGGGAGTAGTCCGCGTTTTTACCGTTGGTTTTGTTGTAAATGTACTTGAACTCGGATACCCGCACTGGCTCGCCAGCGACAGTGAAAAGCACAGGGTCATTGTCTTGTGCCAGGGCCACTCCCAGCCCGCCAAAAAGGGCGATGAAAACCACTAAAAGGTCCTTAATCATGGGTAGAAATTATAAGGAAGTACGGCAAGTAGCTGTTTTTTAGTTTTCAAAAGCAACTATTTCCCTTGTTTTTCCAGTTTTGCGCTGCAAAATTAGCAGCCTACACGAATAAAATGCTAGAAAAGTGCAAGTTTGACTTTTGTTAACACCATTATTATACGCATAAGCGGTTGTTTTGGTAACAAACCGATCTTTGTACATCTGCTTGCCGCACTCATTTTTCTAAGGTCGCACTTCATCCGAAGTACCAAGATGATCCCGTAACATCAAGCTACAAACGTCTCACTTCGCCGAAGTGTGAATCTGAGTTAAGTCATTAGACTCGATTTGAAAACGGGGTCCCTCACACCCACACCCAAACAAGCACACCCACACTCATTCTTGCAAATAAATCCTTTTTACCCTTTGCGAAATCCCCGTAAAGATCTCGTAAGGGATGGTTTGTGCTACTTTGGCCAAGTGATCTACAGGCAAGTTGGGCCCAAAAACCTCCACCTGGTCGCCTGCTTGGGCGGCGGGGATGTGGCTCACATCGACCATGCACATGTCCATGCACACGCTACCAAGAATAGGGGCCAATTGCCCGCGAATGAGCACTTGGTAAGCACCATTGCCCGCCAAACGCGGCAAGCCATCGGCATAACCAATGCTGATGGTAGCACTGCGCATAGACTCCTTGGCCAAAGCTCGGCGGCTGTATCCAATGGTTTCTCCGGCGGCCACTTCCTTTACTTGCGAGATGCTGGCTTTGAGGCTGAACATCACTTGTAAGGGTTCGGGTAGCGTATTGCTTACGTCAATCCCGTACAGACCAATTCCCAAACGCACCATGTCAAATTGGTATTGTGGAAAGCGGGAAATGCCATTGGAGTTGAGCAAATGCCGCAAGGGACGGTAGCCCAAAACCCCACAAATGGCCTCGTACATGCTGAGAAATCGCCGCGCCTGCTCGGCGGTGAAATCGTCGTGCACAGGATCTTCGCTGGCAGCCAGGTGGCTGAACACCGAGGCAATTTTTAAACCTGGATTTTCACTTAAAAACTGCAACAAGGCCGGAATCTCGTGTTGGTCAAACCCCAAGCGGTGCATGCCCGTATCAAGACTGAGGTGCAGGGACAAGTCGCGGCCTTGCAAAAAAGCCACCAGGCTCTTGAGTTGGTCGAGGCTGTAAACGGTAGGTTCGAGACGGTGGCGCAGGAGTTGGTTGAAGGAGGCAGGCTCAGGGTTGAGTACTGCAATGGGAGTGCTGATGCCCGCCTGGCGCAGTTCGGCCCCTTCGTCGGGGTAGGCCACGCAGCAATATTCCGCGCCAATGTACTCCAGCATTCGGGCCACTTCGGTGCTGCCCGCACCATACGCCGCAGCCTTGATCATGACCATCAGGCCCACGCCGGGCTGCAAAAGTCGGCGGTAAGTACGCAAGTTGTGCCCCAAGGCGCTGAGGTTGATTTCCAATACAGTGGGGTGGGCCTGGCGGCTGAGTTGTTGCGCAACTTTTTCCAAACCAAACTCACGGGCTCCTTTGATCAAAATGGCCTGGCGCTGCCAATTGAACTGCGGCAAAGCCTGGAGCAGGGCCTCAGTATCACCATAATAATGTTGTTCGATCTCGGCTGGGAGCATTTTTTGCAAGGCTGGCATTTTTTTACCTACCCCAATCAGGGTTTGAATTTGTTGGCCTTTGAGCAAAAGGGCGATCGACTGGATCAGGCTTTCGTCGCTTTCACCCGTTTGCAACAAATCAGAAAGAATCAAGCTGCGAGACATGTCCTGGTCGTGGGCAGCCAAAAAATGCAGGGCTTGTTGCAAGGAATTCAGGTCGGCGTTGTAAGTGTCGTTGACCAAAAGGCAGCCGTTTTGGCCTTCCTGCAATTCGAGGCGCATGGGCAAGGCTTGCAAACTGGCCATGCGCTCGCGGATGCTAGTTGAGGCTAGTCCAAAGTACAACATGGTCGCCCAGCAATGGATGGCATTGACCAGCGAAACCTGGTCGGAAAAAGGCAAGGGAAGCAAAAGCCGTTCGCCCTGGTAGAAAGCATCCAGCAAGCATGAACCCGCCAGGCGCTCCAAAATCGTGACTTTTAGGCTGGCCGAGGGGTGATTTTCAAGGCTCCAGGATAGTTTTTGGAATTTTTGCTCCTGCATCACAGATTCCACGAGCGGGTCGTCACAGCAATAAATGACCGTTTTGGCGTGGGAAAAAAGCCGAATTTTTTCGCGTAGCTTCTCTTCTTTGGAGGCAAAACCCTCGGCGTGGGCTTCGCCAAGAAAGGTAAAAATGCCCAGGTCGCAGTGGACGATGGGGGCCAGGTTTTGCATCTCGCCCCGCCGTGAAACCCCGGCTTCAAAAATGGCCAGGTCGTGATTGGGACCCATGTTCCAGACCGAAAGGGGCACCCCAATTTGCGAATTGTAGCTGCGTGGACTGCGTACAATGCTGTAGTCTGAATACAAAACCTGGAACAGCCACTCTTTGACCATCGTTTTGCCATTGCTGCCCGTGATGCCAATGACCGGATAGCCAAACTGCTGGCGGTGATGGGCCGCCAATTGCTGCAGGGCCAGGAGGATATTGTCAACTTTGATGATGCTGGCTTCGGGAAAAAGGCTGGGGTCAAGGTCTTGAAAAACGATCATGTTGCGCAAACCAGCCTGGTACAAAACACCCAAAAACTGGTGCCCGTTGTACACCCGCCCCGGCATGGCGAGGAACAAACTCCGCTCCGGAAAAAACAGTTGCCGGCTGTCGAGCAACAGGTAATCTAGCGGCTGTTCGGCGCTGGGCCTGCGTTGCAGCCATTCGGCCTGGAGGATGGTTTGGACTTGGTCGAGGGAGTAGGACATTTATTTTTTGGGGCAAAGATAGTTGTTAATGGTTAATGGTTAATGGGGTTCAACGCCATGCTCGCATCATGTAAATCATAAAAATCACAAGCATCACAGTTCAGACAAAAAGTGCTAGGTCAACGTCATACTCGCATCATGTAAATCATAAAAATCACAAGCATCCTCAAAACTTCGTAGAAGTTACACGTTTGTAGCACTTGGTGGCACCCCATTTTTGGGAACTTCGTAGAAGTTTCACGTTAATACATCTTCTTGATAACAAATAGA
The DNA here is from genome assembly GCA_013299105.1 of Chitinophagales bacterium. Taxonomy (GTDB): domain Bacteria; phylum Bacteroidota; class Bacteroidia; order Chitinophagales; family Saprospiraceae; genus Haliscomenobacter. The sequence continues at coordinate 254,786 of JAAFJY010000006.1, forward strand.
TTAAAAGGGCATGATACGCTAAATTCATATCAATACCCTGGGAACAAATCTGTAAAAATGTCCTTTCAAGAGTACAATTGAAAACTTACATTGCCAAAAATTTCATCACCTAAACTCCATTCATAATGGCTGACGTTTTTTCACAAATCTATGTTCATCTTATTTTTTCTCCACGCCACCGAGAGGCCCTGATTCATCCTGATTGGGAGGAGAGATTGTACAAATACACAACCGGGGTTGTATACAAAAGAGGTCATAAAATGCTCGCAATCAGTGGTATGCCAGATCATGTTCACATTTTTGTTGGGCTGAAACCCGCAGATTCCATTTCAAATTTGGTGAAGGAGATAAAAATTCAGACCAATGAATTTATCAATCAGGAAAAGCTGTCGCCATACAAATTTGATTGGCAGCATGGCTATGGTGTATTTTCACATAGCCGCTCACAAATCGACGCAGTTTGTAAATACATTTTGAACCAGAAAACACATCATCAACAAAAAACCTTTCAAGATGAATTTTTCAAGTTGTGTTTAGATTTTGGCATTGACATGGGACCTAAAAAAGTCTTTGATTGGGTTGGAGGTCGGGAATAAAATGACATTTAGCGTGAGACTTCTACGAAGTCATGTCTCCGATTGGGACCCCCTGGCTACAAACGTGCAACTTCTACGAAGTTTCCAGAACCATCATAGTTCAGACAAAAAGTGGTGGTCAACGTCATCTTGGCAATCCTGCTTCAAGACAAAAATACATGCTGAAAATCCTGCCCAATAATTCTCATAAACTTTTTGTTTTTTATCGTACCTTGGGCACAAATTTCGTTCACACACTTATGGCCTTTCAATTAGTATCCAAATACCAACCAACAGGCGATCAGCCCACTGCCATTCAGCAATTGACCGAGGGAATCTTGGTGGGCGAACGCCAGCAGGTTTTGTTGGGCGTAACGGGCTCTGGGAAAACCTTTACGATGGCCAATGTCATCGCCAATGTGGATCGACCCACCCTGGTTTTGACCCACAACAAAACCCTAACTGCCCAGCTGTACAGCGAATTACAGGAGTTTTTCCCCGAAAACGCGGTGGAGTACTTCGTGTCTTACTACGACTATTACCAGCCAGAAGCCTACCTTTCCGTTTCGGATACCTATATCGAAAAGGACTTGCAGATCAACGAGCAGGTGGACAAATTGCGCCTGCGGGCGACTTCGCGCTTGCTTTCGGGAAGGCGCGACATCATTTTAGTGGCTTCAGTATCCTGTATTTATGGCATGGGCAACCCTGAGGACTACCAAAGTGGGATCATTCGCCTGGAAAAAGGCCAAAAAATAGGGCGCAATGCCTTTTTGTACAGCTTGGTGCAAAGCCTGTACGCCCGCACCGAAACCGATTTCAAGCGGGCCACTTTTCGGGTACGCGGTGATACGGTGGACATCAACTTGCCTTATGTGGATTACGGTTACCGCATCCGCTTTTTTGGCGACGAAATTGACGAAATCGAACAAATCGAAGTAGAAAGTGGCAAACGCATTGAAAAACTCAGCAGTGCCGCCATTTTCCCGGCCAACCTCTACATCGCACCCAAGGACCGCATGAATGTCATTCTGCGGGCGATTGAAGATGAATTGACCGAACAGCAAAAGTTTTTTGAACGCGAAGGCCGCCTGGTTGAAGCAAAACGCATTTACGAGCGCACCAACTTTGACCTGGAAATGATCCGCGAACTGGGCTATTGCAATGGCGTGGAAAACTATTCGCGCTTTTTCGATGGCCGCCGGGAAGGAACCCGGCCTTTTTGCTTATTGGATTATTTCCCGGATGATTTTTTGATTGTCATCGACGAAAGCCACGTGACCATCCCGCAATTGCGCGGCATGTACGGCGGCGACCGGGCTCGCAAACTGAGCCTTGTAGAGCACGGCTTTCGCCTGCCCTCGGCGATGGACAACCGGCCCTTGAATTTCACTGAATTTGAAAGCTTGGTGAACCAGGTCGTCTATGTCAGCGCTACGCCCGGCGTTTATGAGATGGAACAAACGGGCGGGGTAATCGTGGAGCAAGTGATTCGCCCCACCGGATTGCTGGACCCGCCAATCGACGTGAGGCCGAGTTTGAACCAAATTGACGACCTAATGGCCGAGATTCAGGAACGCACCGCCCGCGAAGAACGGGTGCTGGTGACCACCCTGACCAAACGCATGTCGGAAGAACTGAGCAAGTACTTTGCCAAAATGAACATCAAGGTGCGCTACATCCACTCGGAAGTGGACACGATGGAAAGGGTAGAAATCCTGCGCGACCTGCGCCTGGGCGATTTTGATGTGCTGGTGGGGGTAAACCTCTTGCGCGAGGGTTTGGATTTGCCCGAAGTGTCGCTCGTGGCCATTTTGGACGCTGACAAAGAAGGCTTTCTGCGCAATGACCGCTCTCTGACCCAAACGGCAGGCCGTGCGGCTCGCAACGCCAACGGTCTGGTGATTTTTTATGCCGATAAAATCACCGATTCGATGCAAAGGACGATCGACGAGACCAATCGCCGCCGTTCTATCCAAATCGACTACAACCAAAAGCACGGCATCACCCCTCGCACGGTGTTCAAAAGCAAAGAAGAAATCCGCAACCAGCGCTCCATCCTAGAAATCCGGGGTGATGGACCCAAAGCTTACGTGGAACCTGATGGCCCAAGTATTGCCGCCGATCCCGTGGTGAATTTCATGAGCCGCGACCAACTGGAAAAACTATTGGCCGAAACCGAGAAGAAAATGAAGCAAGCGGCCAAGGACCTGGATTTCATCACCGCCGCCCAGCACCGCGACGAGATGTTTGCTTTGAAGGAGAAATTAAAGTTGATGTGATTTTGGATTTTCAATTATTTTCAAATTATTCTATTGTCATCTATTGATTTTTAGCAACAATATCTTTAACTTTGTGAAAATGTCAGATTTTTCTCCGCTGCTATGAAGGATCGTTAAAATGCGCGGTTATGGAAAAACAACTGACCAAAATCAGCTTGCTCTTACTCTTGCAAGCACCTGTATCTTATGTGTTAGCACAAGGTAGCTTGGCGGCGCAGACACCGGAAGCTGGCTTGTCTCACCCTTGGAATACTTATAAATTATTGTTGTTGGGCTTTTTGGGCCTGATTGTTTTGGGTTGGTTTTTTTATGTGTGGGCAGTGATTCACCTGGAGAAAGCAGTTGCCCAACCCAATAAGCGTGAAAATTCTTCACAGAAACGCAATACAGAAGCAATGCCGCATTATTCAGCCACGGAGGAGTATCGGCCTTCCACTCTCTCTTCCCATCTTTTGGCCGTGAAAGCAAATCGTGGCAGCAAACCGAGCGACCCAACCCGCACTCAGCAAAGTGCAACGCGGGGTAATCCTTGACCAATCGCCGAGTTTGCAGGGGTCTGAATGAAAGGAGTGGAGCTACACAAGTGTATGTGTACTTGTTTTGACTCCACCCTTTTCAGACCTCATTTTTTAGTTGAACTTGACTGCCTAGCTCGAAAATAGCTTTCCAAAAAAAGGCCAGCAACTCCCAGTCAAAGCATCCTCCGATTTTTTGACTCGAAATCACTGGCCCCATTTTCACTTCAGAAACCTGTTGGTATTTCAGCAAATACTCCTAATTTAATGGTATCGCCAACAAAGGCTTATCGCTATGGTTAGCGGTATTTTCGGTCACGCTACCAAACATCAGGTGTGAAATCCCTCTCCGTTGGTGAGTGCCCATGATCAGCATATCGGCTTCAGTTTCATGCACGTAATCAAGAATGGCTGCTTCCTCGCTCAACGTTAGGCCGTAGGGGTGGAGGTACACATTCAGGAGTCCTACGCGCTCCATGATCCGGTTTTTCTCGGCCTCAATGCTGCCATAAGTTGGAGTGCTCAAGGGGTCATTGATGTACAATGTCTCAATCGCGAATCCAAACAAGCGTTGCCAGAATTTGACCATTTCAAATACCTGGACTTGGTCTGGTTTCAAGGTGCTGGGAACCACTACCTTCTCTAAATTCAACTCATTCACCCCTTCTGGAATGACCAATACCGGGCAAGGCGCATAGCGGATCACTTTTTCGGTATTTGAACCAATCAATGCCTCTTTCCAACCACTTGCTCCCAAGGAGCCCATCACGATGATGTCCATCTCATCCTCTTCAACCATTTTGGTAATGGTAGGGGTCAAAAGGCCTTCTTTTACTACAAATACCAATTCTACCTCTCCAAAATCTTCTTCAAAATTCGCACCCACTTTGAATGCGTTGAACCGATCGCTGATTTGTGAACCATAGTTCGCTTCTGCTTCCGCCAAAGCCGAGCCTACATAAGTGTATTCAGCTATCGGCAAGGTGGCAGCAGCCATTTCATTCACATTGAGCAGAAAAACCGTAGCCTCTGTTTTTTTAGCCAGTTGGCAGGCTACCCGAAAAGCGGCTTGAGAAGCGCTTGAAAAATCGACAGGAACCAGAATCTTTTTCATAATCCGTTGCTTTTGCTCAACAAAGTTGCCCTCCTTTCATCCCTCGTGCATTGACAAAAATTAACTTTGGGGATGTTTTTTGTCAGGGTAAGGGCGCGTAAATAAAGCAGGCCAATTCTGAAAATTCTTTTAAATTCTGGTTTAGAAAAAATTGGTCAATGTCATGCAAGAAATTCTGGTTTAGGAAGCGTAAATTAATAAGATGGACAGGTTTGGGTTTATTGAAAAAAAAAGATAACTAATGCGAATAATGGGTTTGAACGTAGTTATAAAAGTATCGACAGGACTTTTATAGCCCCCTAATCCTCCGGTGGTTCAAAATCTTGTCTTAATGCTAATCTCCCTACGGATCTTGGTGCGAGCAACTGTTCGGAGAACTGGGACGTTTGTAGCCACAGCGACGGGGTTAATGGGCACTTCGGATGAAGTGCGACATTTAATGCTACCTTTTTTTAACGTCGCACTTCATCCGAAGTGCTAAGACCAACCCTGGGTATCACTTGCTACAAACGTCTCACTTCTGCGAAGAAAGGCGCTCACAAAAAGACGGATTGAGTACTTATCCCAATCCATTATTCGCATAACTACTTGTTTAAGCAACTGACTGGTAGGATTTGTGTTCTTTTTTTGCGAAACCTCAAACACAAAGATGTCCATCTTATTTTAGCTCCACTACTAAGACAAAAAAGTCGCATTAGTAACGGCTTATCACACCGTCTCGTTGCACTTTTAATCCGTACTGCAAAAATCGCCATCATGTGGCCTTTCAGCCCTCCAGCCAAGCATTCAAGCCTCCCTCTAAATTGTACAAATTGTCCCAATCCTGGATTTTTTGCAACAGTTCAATCGCTTTTTGGCTCCTCAGGCCCGATTGGCAATGGATTACCACTGGGCGGTCGCGGGCGATGAGCTCGATTTTTTGCAAAATTTCGCCCAGTGGAAGGTGCAGGCCGCCCTGGTTCTCACGGGCATATTCGTGGGCTTCGCGTACGTCGATGAGTTGGAAAGGGCGATTTTCTTTTTGCCAGTTCAATAATTGAGCCACCGTGATAGAGTGAATTGCCACCCTGGGTGTCGGTTCACAATAAGCGGCAAGAGGTTCCAGTTTTTCTATAACGAAAGCTCGTTCCGATTGGATTTTGAAGATGCGGCTCAACATACTTGCGGCATCGAAGAGGAAAAGTTTACCAATCAAGGGCTCACCTAATCCCGTGATGAGTTTGATCACCTCGTTGGCCTGCATGGCCCCAATGATTCCCGGCAAGACGCCCAATACTCCGCCTTCGGCACAGGTAGGAACCGAGCCAGGCGGCGGCGCTTCGGGGTAGAGATTGCGGTAATTGGGTCCAAGACGACCATCCTTGGTAATAGCATTGAAAACCGAGACCTGCCCCTCGTAACGAAAAATAGCGGCATACACCAAGGGTTTTTTAGCCAAAAAACAAGCGTCGTTGACCAAGTAGCGGGTGGGGAAATTATCGCTGCCGTCAGCTACCAAGTCGTATTGGCTGACCAAGTCCAAGGCGTTACTAAGGTCCAAAGCCTGTGGATGTGCAACGACATTGATGGTTGGATTAAGTGCCAATAAGCGCTCCCGGGCAGCTTCGATTTTTGGGCGGCCTACATCGGTTGTTTGATACAAAATTTGGCGTTGCAAGTTGCTGATGTCCACTTGATCGTACTCGACAATGCCGATGGTACCTACCCCCGCCGCAGCGAGGTACAACAGCAGCGGAGCCCCCAAACCGCCCGCGCCAATCACCAAAACCCTGGCCTCACGCAATTTTCGCTGGTGCTGAATTTCGAAATCGGGCAAAGCTAAATGTCGCGCATAACGTTGATGATCTTTAATTTGAACATTCATTGGTTCTTGCATATTATTTTTTCTGAAAAAAGTTTAAAAAAAGTTCACCAAATGTTTTCATATTGAAAAAGTAGTTATTAGTTTTACAGTGTACATGTGACAAATCTCCCGCAAGGGATAAAGAATATAATCGGTTTTTGGGATAGCCTCTCCCTGATGTGTTCAGGGGAGGCCTTTTTTATTCGGGGGTTGAGTAACTTAGTATTTGAGCCAAAATATGATGTACATCTTTGTTTTTGAGGTTTAGCAAAAAAAGAATACAAATCCTTTCATCCAGTTGCTTAAACTAACTAGTAGTGATCTTTTTTCACTAGGCCCAAACCTGTCCACCTTATTTTTTTACGCTCCTTTATCAAAACTCTGGAGAAAAGCAATCTCGACAATCAAGCAAGGCTTTTTTGTCTAACCCAGAATTTTCAGAATTACAGAATTGCAGAATTACTTGCATTACGTTGACCGAGACAGAATTTGAAAAAATTTCAGAATCAGCCCGCTTCGCGGTCATAAATGCTGCATGTTCACCATAAAAATCACAGCTGCGAAAACATCTCCGAAGTTTTCAGCAATCTAGAAGTTTAGTAGCATCAACTCAAATCACTTCTTCAATACTGGTACTGCTCGCGTTATCTTTCCTTCACTCAGCACTTGCACCCAATAAGTGCCTGGCAGCAAATTTTTGCCGATCTCCAAAGTATTGGTTCCTGCTTGTACCGCCTGGGTTTCAAGGATTCGACCGTTTACATCGTACACCCGCAGCAGGGCGTCTTGGGCGCTTTCGTTCCAGTTCAAGGTGATTTGCAAAACATCGTGGAAGGGATTGGGCGCAACATTCAAGTTTAACGCAAGTAGAGCTCCTTCTTTGATGCTGGTGGTCCCCGTTTTACGCAGTTTTACATCTTTAATCGTCACTTGGCCATTGACCAATTGTACACTCAATGTATCGGTGATATAGCCCGGATAAGCATAAGTTACTTTGAAAGTTCCATTCTGTGCGATACCCGTTTCGTAGCGACCATCGGGACCGGCGGCAATGAAATTGTACTGATTAGCTAGGATTTGAACATTGGCTCCATTGATGGGCTGGCCATTTTGGGCATCGGTGATGGTTCCCTCCAGGTAGCAAGCCCGTTGGTAGGTAGGTTTGAATGTAAACAATCCATTGGTAATGTCCGATGCGATGATCAGGCCACTGGGATAATAGGGCGAAACACCCCACACGCCATCAAAACCCCCATCGCGTACTTTGTAAGTGTCGTAGCTGGCTACCTCTACCATGTTATTGGGGCGGTGCACGTCGATGATTTTCACCCCGTCGGTGTAGTAGGCAACCACCAAATAACCTTTGTAATAGTGCACATTGTGCGGCACCACCCCCCGGCCTGCGGTAGCTTCGGCGGTGAAGCGGTCGATCAATTTCACGTTATTGAGGTCGGTAATATCGTAGGCATCAATGGTCGCATTTTGGCGTTCATCAGTAGTGAAAAGGTATTTACCATCGTCCGAGGGCCAGGCGTTGTGGGTAAAAGCTGAGCTGGTACGGATGGTGGTCAGCATTTTCGGGTTTTTCTTGTCTTTGATGTCAAAAACCGAAACTACGCCCGCGAAAATATCCGAGCTCCAGAGAGTATCACCCCTTACAAAATTGTCGTGGGAGTACACGGCACGGGCTTGGCCCAAGTAAACGGGGTTTTGCGGGTCGGGTTTGAGGTCAAATATCATTACACCACCTGAATTGATGTTGGTACCGGAGAGGTACAACACACCTTTTTCATCGATCCAGATGGTGTGTGCATCGTTGATCACTGCTGCAGTACCGCCATTTGTGGCAGCAGGTACAGCAATATTTACTTTTTTGAACGTGATCGTTTCTGGGGCCTTGCTCATGTCTGCAATGATCACCCCATCGGTACCCTGGTCGGCTACGATATAGACGAAATCCTTGTAGGTTTTCATTTCGCGCCAGGTGCCCCTTGCGCCAGGGATAAAGGCCACCCTTTGGGGTTTGGCAGGATCTTTGAGGAGGTAAATTGCGGTGCCCCCACGGGTACCGATCACTGCATATTCATTGCCCTTGCCATCGATGTGGTGCCAGCAGGATGCATAAAAATCCGTTGGGTATTCATTGGCCTGAGACTGGAGAGCCAGGTTAAAGTCTGGCTGTTGGCGATTGCTGCTGCTTTGGGCAAACACTGAGGTAGCTGTTCCTAAAATGCAGAGGAACAAAAATTTAAATCGAAGTGAGAGCTGCATGGTTATTTTTTTGGGGCGACAAGCACATTGATGATAACTTAACGTGAATTCTTGATTTGCAAAGTTTGAGTTTTTGACTTACGACTTACGAGTGACAACTTACGACTTACGAAGTGAGGGCTCGCTGGCGAATTTTGAGGTAGCTTAGGCACTTGTCTGTACGGTTTGGAATTTCAGAAATGAAAAATTCACAATTTCGCATATACAATGCGCCATAAGCAGTTCAAAAACAACTTTTTCAACCCGGAACGCACGTTACTTAAGCATTTTTCGCCCAGAGTTCAGATCGCAAAAATAACCATTTTTTGGCATTACCGCCGATCTACAATAGCCATTGTCAGGCGGCTTACGCAAATGAGGGTTTGCTCATCGTCTTTGATTTCGATGTTCCACACATGGATTTGTCGACCAATGCGCGCAGGTCGTGCCGTTGCTGTAACAAAACCTTGTCGGGCCGAGCGCAAGTGGTTCGCGTTGATTTCCAGGCCCACCGCCATTTGGGTACTCACATCATCGAGGCAAAGCAGTGAAGCCACGCTGCCTACCGTTTCAGCCAGCGATACCGAGGCACCTCCGTGCAGGATGCGAAAAGGTTGTACGGTGCGGTGGTCAACGGGCATCCGGGCCTGCAAGTAATCCTCACCGAAGCCACAAAACTCGATGCCAAGGTGTTCGACCAGTGTATTCACACCAGTGCTGTTTAGGAATTCAAGGTTAATGGGCTGTTTCCACATTGGCTTATTCATTTGGTGGGTGGAAAAATAGGAAGAAAACAGATTGCTGGGGGGAAATGTTGAGGTATAAGACCAAAAATGCCCCTGAGCCATTTTTCAGACTCAGAGGCATTGGGTTGATAGGAAGTTATTAATCCAAGTGGACTTTACATCTTATTGATCCGTAGCAATTCGGGTTGTTGGCCTTCGCGCAGGATGCGGATCATATACATGCCTTTGGGCAAGTTTTGAATGTCGATCTCACCTTGGGTGGTACCTGCTTCAAATTTTTCCATGCGCAATGGGCTGCCGTTGAGGTCCAGTACTTCTACTTTGATCCCCGAAGCAGTGACTTGCTTTGGATTTTTGAATTGCAGTTGCACTTTGTCGCTGGTTGGGTTGGGGAATGCATCGGTGCCTTCTACAGGCGTTGATGTTGCATTCATACATACCCATACCCGCGTGTCTTCAGTAGTCACTTCAACCAAACCACACCAGGTGCCGCCGCCCATTCTGAAGTCTTCGATGACGCGGTAGAGGCCCAAGCCTTTGGCCACCATTTCTTCCAATGGATAACGCTCGTGGGCAATCACCAAGTGGATGCGGTACATGCCTGGAGGCACATCAAATTCTGGCTTATTGCTCACCTGCAACATCTTCAGCGAATCCGTTGCGGTGGTCAGTACATAATAAGGAGTCAGGTTGGATGGATGACCATGCGTACCCCTCACAATCGCGCTGATGCGGGTGATGACTCCTGGCCTTACGCAGGGGTAGTCTTTTTGCTCCAACATGGCTGGAGAAATCGGACAACCCGTACAAGCCAGTACGTTAAACACATAACCTTCTTCATCAAAGCCAGCACACTCGCCATCGAAGGTGCGTTCTACATCACCCACTTTGGTTTTGCCCACCACCAGTGCCTTGGCTGGATCGTAAACCAGCGGATCGTAGATCAACACGTGCAAGCTGTAGCGACCTGCTTTGCAAAGCCAGAATTGTGGCTTGTCGAACAGTGATTCCACGATGCCTTTGTCGGCGCTAACCAATAAGTAGCGCACTCTCCAGTTCTTAGGCACTTCTGGCTGACGTAACCACTTGGCCTTCACCCAAGCACAACGGTTTTGGATACAAGGCACTTGAGGTACGGTGAGGTCACCCAAGTCAATGCAGCACTTGCTGTGCGTGAAACTTACACCTACATCATCCAGATCTGCACATTTGCCAGTCAGGGCCGTTTGCAGGGCGCTGATGGTAGTGGTACCAAGCGTGATGCTGTTGATGTTGAAAGTAGTAGGATTGTAAACGAAAGCGTGAATGCGGTAAGTACCAGCTGCGTTCACACTAAAACTAGGAGTGTTGCTGCGTTGTACGATGACCTTGTTGGCCGTGTTGGTCAGCAAGTAGGTCAACTGGAAGCCATTTGGTACCGTTGGGGCCGTTGTGCCCTGGATCGCCTTGAGTGTAGTAGGCAGGTTGGCGAAACAAAGCGGTGAAGCTGCTGCCAAAGTGCCTGCCTCAGCGAAACAAGTTTGCTGACAAGTAGTAATGTCGTAGCGTACACCAGTCAGACCCAAAGAAGCACAGATGCTTCCCCCACCTTCGATGAAGGTACTGCGGATATTGCCCAATTGGGTCACTCCGATCACCAGGTTCGACAATGGGAAGGTAGCTGGATTGTAAACCAGTACATGGATGCGGTAAGTACCCGTAGCTTCTACACTAAAGCTTGGCGTAGTAGCATAGTCTTGCACCACCAGATTGTCACCCTTGGTCAAGATGTAACGCACGCTGAAATTGGTAGGCACTGTTGATGGTGTAGCTACCGTTGCACTGATGGCCAATTCGCCATTGGTTGCCAAACAAGCGTATTCGTTGATGCGCAAAGTGCCCACTGCTGCGGTACAATTTTGCGTACAAGTCATCACTACAATGCTGGTTCCAGTCGCATCCAAGGCACCACAGATCGTGCCGCCGCCCTGGATCAGGAGTTTGCGCAGGTCCTCGAGCTTACCATAGTTGTTTGGGTTCAGCGTGGTAGGGTTGTACACCACAGTGTGGATGGTATAAGTCCCCACCTGCGTAGCACCAAACTTAGGTTCGGTATTAATTTGCAGTATATTGCCATTTGACACCATCAAGTAGCGCACTACGAAACCTTGTGGAATCGTGGGATTAGTGAGGTGTTTGGCACCGATCCAAGCCGCACCGCCTACTGGCAAGCACTCTTTGAGTTCGCCCATTAGCGTACCCGGCGTAGCTGTACAAGCTGGAGGCGTACATGCCGTAATGGCAATTTCAGCACCATTCACATCCAAAGCAGCACAGATGCTGCCACCGCCCTGGATCAGGGCTGCATTGAGGCCCGTGATGGTGTTGTAATTGTTCGGGTTCAAAGTGGTGGTGTTGTAAACCAGGGTCAACACTTTGTAAGTACCCGCCAGCAGGACCCCAAATTTAGGCTCTTCGCTGCGCTGTACAATTGTATTGCCGTTGGCCAACAAGTAGCGCACCACGAATCCGCTGGGCACGAAGGGCAGGGTCAGGTGTTTGGCACTCAACCAAGCTGCAGAGCCGTTGTTGGGCAAGCATTCCTTCTGGTCGCCCATCAGTTTGCCTGCATTTGGGTTACAAGATGGGGCACAAGCTACCACCAGGATCGAAGCACCTGTTATATCCAAAGCACCACAAATCGTACCGCCGCCCTGGATCAGTAATTTGCGCAAGTCTTCCAGCTTGCCATAGTTACTAGGATTCAAAGTTGCTGCACTGTATACAATCGTATGTACAGAATAAGTGCCCAACTGCGAAGCGCCAAAGAGTGGTTCGGTATTGATTTGCAGGACATTGCCATTCGACACCAACAAGTAGCGGCGGACGTAGCCTTCGGGCAAAGTAGGATTGGTCACGTGCTTGGCACTGATCCAAGCTGCACCACCTACTGGCAGGCACTCTTTCAATTCAGCTACCAAGGTACCTGCACCTGCACCACAGTTGGTGGTACAAGCTGTTACGGCTACGTTTACACCCGTTTGGTCCACATCACCACACAGCGAAGAGATACCCGTCACCAGGCTGCTCAAGGTATTGTAGTTCGCCGGATTGAAGGTATTCGGATTGTAAACAATGGTGACAATGCGATAAGTTCCTGACAAGGACACGAAGAACTTGGGTAAGTTGTTGGTATTGACGATCGTATTGTTAGACACCAACAAGTAACGGACCAAGAAGCCATTCGGAGCCACTGGGCTTACCACATGTTTGGCGCTCACCCAAGCACCGCCAGTGTTTGGCAAACAGTCAACGATGTCAGTTTTGAGGCTACCTGCTTCAGCCGTACAATTTGTAGTACATGCCGTTACCGGAATTGAAGCACCTACTTCGTCAATATCAGCACAAATGCCTACCAAAGCAGCCTTCAGGCCCGTAATGGTATTGTAGTTGTTGGCGTTGACTGAGTTTGGTGCGATCAAGGTCAGGATTTTGTAAGTACCCGATTGAGTCACACCAAACTTAGGTTCGGTGTTCACTTGCAGGATCGTGTTGCCAGATACCAACAAGTAAGTAGCCTTGGAATTCGCAGGGATCACCCTTGCGATTACATGCTTGGCACCGATCCAGGCAGCTCCGCCATTGCCAGGCAGACACTCGATCAGGTCACCAGTCAGGGTTCCTGCTTCGGCAGTACAAGTGGGCGTACACAATGGAACGATGATCGTCGCCCCTACTTCATCCAGATCAGCACAAATGCCTACCAGTGCAGCCTTGAGCCCCGTGAGGGTGCCGTAGTTGCTCACATTGAAGGTGTTCGGAGCGACCAGTGCCAGGATTTTGTAAGTACCTGTCTGGGTTACGCCAAACTTCGTCATGTTGTTCAACTGCAGAATATTGTTGCCAGACACCAACAAGTAAGTAATCTTCGAATTCGCAGGTACGGTGGGGTTGATGACATGTTTGGCACCAATCCAGGCAGCCGTGCCTACTCCAGGCAAGCATTCCAGCAAGTCACCAGTCAAAGTGCCAGCTTCAGCAGTACAAGTGGGTGTACAAGCAGTCACCGCAATCGTAGCACCTACTTCATCCAAGTCGTCGCAAATACCTTCCAGTGCAGCTTTCAAGCCAGTGATGGTATTGTAGTTGCTGGCGTTGAAAGAATTGGGCGCTACCAAAGTCAGTATCTTATAGGTACCTGATTGGGTTACGCCAAATTTAGGTTCAGCAGCAATCTGCAAAATTGTATTACCAGAAACCAGCAGGTAAGTGGTCTTGGAATTGGCAGGTACATTGCGAGCGTTTACATGCTTCGCGCTGATCCATGCTGCGCCACCGCCGCTAGGTAAGCACTCAATCAGGTCGCCTTTCAGCGTACCTGCTTCGGCAGTACAAGTCGGCGTACAAGCCAGTACAGCTACTTCCAAGCCATTTACATCCAAGGCTCCGCAGAGCGTTCCACCGCCTTGGTTTAACTTGGCGTTGATCTGGCTGATGGAGGTAAAGCTGTTCAGGTTGAGCTCGTTGGCATTGTAAACCAAGGTATGAATGCGGTAAGTACCACTTTGCGTGATGCCAAACACAGGAGTAGTCTGGATGTCGCGGATAGTCAGCCCCGCTCCCTGGCTCAGGATGTAGCGCACTACATAACCAGTTGGCACTACTGGGTTGGTTTGGGTTTTGGCTTTTACCCAAGCCGCACCACTATTGGGCAAACATTCAATTTGGTCAACGATGATTTTTCCAAAAGTAGCATGGCAAACAAAGCAAGGTTTCACATCGTATTGCAAGCCTTCTTCATCAAATCCGGCACAAACCGTACCAGTGATCTTGCTGACAATCTGCGCTACCGTGGTAGTGCCAGGCACCAAGATCAAGTCGAGGCGCAGGGTATTCGGATCGTAAATCAGGGTGTGGATGGTATATAAACCACCTTTGTTCACTGCAAAGTCAGCCACATTGGCCACTTGCAAGATCACGCCATTCATCGACAAGAGGTAACGGCGGGCAAAGTTGGCTGGAACCACTGGCGATTTGCCAGCGGGGTGCGTAGCGCGCAAGCGGGCGTCCCACCAGTTGTCGAGGCACCAGCTGCCTACGGGCACCAGTTCGCCAGGATCAGCACCACAGATTTTGGAACAAAGCTTAACCTCAAACAAGGCTCCACTTTCATCCAAGTCACCACAAATGGTACCACCACCGTCGATCAGCAGCTTGTTGATGTCACCTGCACGGGTGCTGCCAAATACTACTGCGCCGAGGCTCAGCGTATTCGGATTGTACACCAGCGCATGGATGCGGTAAGTGCCTACTGAAGATACATCAAACTTAGGCGTATTGCTAACGGCACGGATCACAAAGTTGTCGCCGCTGGTCAGTACATAACGGATTTGGAATCCAGTAGGAATCACAGGTGCGATTTCACCAACTACAGCTTCCAAAGTCACCGTTTCCCAATCGCGGATACACACAGGCGCTTTGGGCTTCAGGGTACCGGATTCGGCGCGGCAAGTAGGAGCGCAAGGATCTACATCGAAATAAACACCTTCGTGGTCAATCGCCGCACAGATCGAACCGGTGATCAGCGCCTTGATGTTATCGATGGTCGTGATGCGGTTCTTGATCCAAGTCAGGTTGAAGGTGTTCGGGTTGTAAACGAAGGCATGGATGCGGTAAACACCCGTCTTAGTCACGTTGAACTTGGGTGAAGTACCCACCATTTCAACCAATTTATTCGATCCTGAAGTCAGGATGTAGCGGATTTCAAAGCCACTTGGGCGAATTGGGTTGTTCACTACCTTGGCTTCGAGCACGGCATCCCAATCGTTGTTCAAGCAGAAACCAGGAACCGCTTTCCAGCTACCTGGAGATACCGTACAAGTGGTACATGGCTTCACATCGAAGAACGCACCAGTCAAATCCAGTTCACCGCAGATCACTCCACCACCGCCGATGAGCAGCTTGGTGATTTCTGACACCTTGGTACGGCCCAGGAAGATGGTGATGTTCAGGGTATTGGGATGGTAAACCAATGGCAAAATGCGGTACTTGCCTTCAGTTTGTACCGTAAAGTCAGCAGTAGAGCTAACTCCAAAGATGATACCATCGTTGTCTCGTACCAAAAGATAACGGATGGTATAGCCACTTGGAATTGTTGGATTGGTGGTAAACTTGGCGCGCAAGCGAGCGTCCCACCAGTTGTCGAGACATGCGGGTTCAGTTGGCGTCATCACCCCAGCGTCCACACCACAAGTTGGGCTACAATTGGTTACATCGAAGAAGGCTCCAGCCTTGTCGATGGCAGCGCAGAGGTAGCCACCACCTTGTACAAAGCGACCTTTCAGACCTGCCACTGTGGTCGTACCGGGTACGATGTCGATGGCTGGATCAAACAAGTTTGGATGATACACCAAGGTATGTATACGGTACTGGCCAGTAGCCGAAACCGTAAAGTCAGGGTTGTTGGCCACTGCACGGATCACCATGTTGTCGCCAGTGCTAAGCACGTAGCGCACTACAAAACCAGTTGGCATCACTGGAGCGGTATTCACTGCTGCACGGATGCGGGCATTGGAGCTGTTGCTGATACAAGTTTGGTCAAGTACTTTCAAGGTACCTGCTTCTACGCGGCAACCTTCGCATACATCCACGTCGAAGATGGCACCCGTCTCATCCAAACCAGCACAAGTAGGTACGATGCCACGAGCCAACAGGTCTTTCAACTGGGCAATGGTAGTCGTGTTCAACGTGATTTGGCTGATGTTGAAGGTATTGGGGTTGTAAACCAAAGTATGGATTCTCCAGCGGCCAGTGTTCCCAACAATGAAGTCGGCCTTGTCGCCGATCTGGGTAATGGTCATACTGGCACCGCGGCTCACCAGGTAACGCACAATAAAGCCAGTAGGAACCACTGGGTTCTTGTCGTGGGCAGCACGCAAGCGGGCGTCCCACCATTCGTCCAAACATGGGCCATTGGCAGTGCGCAAAGTGCCGGGGTCAGCACCACAAGTTTGTGGGCAATTGGCTACTTCAAATAGCGCACCAGCCACATCCAAAGCGCCGCAAATGGTGCCACCGCCCTGGATCAAAAGCCCATTCACCGCAGCAGCAGTAGTGGTGCCCAATTGGATGGTGCCTACATTCAGCGTGCTTGGGTTATAGACCAAAGTGTGGATGCGGTAGCGGCCCGTAGCCGTAACGGTAAAGTCAGCTACATCCTTGATTTGCTCGATGATCAAGCCATCGGTGCGGGTCAACACGTAACGCGTTAAGAAACCTTCTGGGCGGGTTGGCAAGGTAGCATGGGTAGCGCGCAAACGAGCTGAACCATCTTTGAAACAGAAGCCTTCACCCGTGTTGAGGGTTCCCGCTTTTGCCGTACATGGACAGCTGGTGATGTCGAATACCACGCCATTCAGATCCAGTGCACCACAGATCGTGCCACCGCCCTGGATCAAGCGCTGGTGTACCTGGATGGCACGGGTCAGGCCCGTCAGATCGAGGGTGTTTGTGTTATAAACCAAAGTGTGGATACGGAAACGACCTACACGGGTTACATTGAACTGTGGATTGCTGGCAATGCCCAAAATTTCATTGGCATCACCCGAAGTCAGGACATAACGCACCTGGAAGCCGCTAGGAACCGTAGCCGCAGTGCCCACCGTTGCACGGATGGTCAGGGGGTTCACGTTGTCGTAGCAGCCTGGGGTTTGAGCCGTCAGCGTACCCGTAGCAGCGGTACAAGGACATTCGGCTACTACAAAGCGAGCGCCGGTCACGTCAATGCCACCACAAAGGTTGCCCGTTGGTCGGAACAACTTGGCGATGTCCGCGCCCTTGGTCGTACCCAATACGATGGCACCAGGGCTGAATTCGCCAGCCTTATACACCACGTTGTGGATGCGATAAGTACCCACTTGGGCTACGCGGAAGCTTGGATTTGCACTAACACGGATCACCGTCAGGTCGTCGCCTCTGGTGAGGACATACACCTGGCGGAAGCCTTCTGGCACCACCGCAGCGGTGGCGATTTCGGCGCGCAATTGTACAGAGTCAGCGCGGTTGTAGCACAATGGCTCAATGGCGCGCAATACCGCAGGCTTGGCCACACAAGGGCACTCAGCTACGTTGAACAAGGCACCAAAAAGGTCAAGGGCACCACAAATTACCCCACCACCCTGGATCAGGCGGCGGTTCACTTCACTAGCTGGCGTGGTGCCAGGCACTACGAAGTTGAGGTTGAGGTTGACGGGGTTGTACACCAGCGTATGCACCCGGTAACGGCCCGCACGGGTCACGTTGAAGGTTGGGTTGGCACTGGTACTGGTTTGTACGATGACCAAGGAATCACTGCGCGTGAGTACGTACAGGATTTGGAAACCTTCGGGAAGGGTTGCTGCGGTCAAACGCTTGATGCGCAGGGCAGCAGTTCCATCTTGCAAACAGGGTTCATTGTCGGCAGCAATCGCGCCTGGGGCAGCTGGGCAGGGGCAGAAGTTGACTTCAAACTTAGCGCCAACTCGGTCCAGTGCACCACATATTTTTCCTCCACCCTGAATCAAAAGCTTGTTCAGGACTCCGAGGCTATCTGGATCGTCTTCTAAATCAAATTCGCTGAGGTTGAGTTTGGTCGGATCGTACACCAAAGTATGGATAGTGAAACGTCCCGTACGACGAACGATGAAATCGGGGTTGGCCGCAAACTGGTCCATGACCAAGTTGGGTCCCCGAGTCAGGATGTACATGACCTTGAACTTGGCTGGTACAAAAGGCACATCCAAGTGGGTCGCAATCAGGCGGGCAGTGCCATTGTCCAAACAAACGGGCAGGGTAGGCTTCAAAGTACCTGCATAAGCTTTGCAGGTATCGCACTCGTTGAACGAAAATTTCGCGCCCAGGGTGTCGATGGCGGCACAAACGGCACCACCGCCCTGCACAAAGCGGCGGTACAACTGGTTGACCCGATAAGTCTTGGGTGGGAAAAGCGTATCCGGATTGAGGTTGGCCGGATTGTACACGAGCGTGTGGATCGCATAACGACCCTGCGCTTTGACCTTGAAGAAGGGGATGGAACTGCGTCCGATGACGCGGTTCTGGTCTCCTTGGGCCAGTAAGTAGGTTCGAGCAAAACCGTTAGGTACTACAGCACTTGCAATCTGCTTGGCTTCAATTTGGGCAGAGTCCTTATTGACGCAGACCTTTAACTCACCTAAAGTACCAGCGTTGGCGGTACAGGGAGCAGTGGTTTGTGCCATAGCACGCAAACCAAACACCAAAGTAAGGATTGGAAGGAAGTACTTGAATAGCCGCAATTGGCTGCTTTTGAGGTACTCAATGGGTATCATAATTCATCGTTTTCAATCGTGAAAAAGACCGATTATGATCCCGGGCAAAAATTAGTAGTTCAGAAAGACCGAGTAAAAAAAGCTAAGACATAAAATACAAAGAGGAACGCGAAGCACAAATATAAGGAGGCTCTCACAATAAAGTTCACTTTAGGAAAAAAAATGTGTGTGACTGCCTACAAAATCCCTCATTTATGGTAGAAAAAATGGTGCTTTAAGCGTTCCAAACCACGGTAAAGCAAGGAAAAGTTCTTTTCAACATAGTAATAAGGTGCTTTTTGCCCTCCAAACTGCTGTCTAATCACCTCCACCTTGGGCAACATGCTGCCCTCAAAATCAAAAATCGGCAGGCCCAGTACTTCCTTGCTGTAGCGAATGGCTTCCCAAGTCAGCAGCAGCCCCGCGCCGCTCTTGCGCAGTGCAGGGTCATCACCCGATAAGTGGTAATAGGAAGAGGATTGGTCCCAAATAAGATAGGACGCACTGTGCACCTGCCCGCGTTGGTCGCGGGCGAAAAAAATTGTGCGCTTATTTTGCTGAGCCAAAGCAGCATCGTGCAGCAGGAATGCTTCACGTGAATAAGGTATCTTCAAGCCCTGCCTTTCAAAACTGAGGCGATTGACTTGGTAAAACAACTCATGATCGGCCTCGATGCTGATTTCGACCTGGGTTTTCGCCTTGGTGATGTTGCGCCGCATGTTGCGGTTAACGCCAGCCCACACTTGGTCCAAATCGGCGAGGTCTAAACGATAGGTGTATTTTGGCAAAACCTGATAGGCCATTTTTTGCAAAAAGTCGGGCTTTTGGAATTGGTAATGGAAATCCTGCTTCCAGTCGGCCATTTGGGGCAATTGCTGGTGGAGTTCTTCGAGTATTTGCCCAGCCTGCTCTTCGCTTTTTCCCGGCACCAGCCAGGGCCCCATGAACTTCACAAAGGGCGGCATGGTCACGTAGTGAAAACCCATTTTTTGCTTTTGGAAAAAAGTCCACACCCCTTGCACCTCGCCATTTTGTACTACCAACACCACACCCCAGCCCGCTGGCCCACAGCAAGCATTGAGGTACCAATCCTGGAAGAAGATAGGTAGGTCTGGGTGGTTTTGACAAAATTGAGCGTATTGTTGGCGTTTGGTCATGGAGCAATGATAGGGATAATTAGTGGTTAATGGTTAGTGGTTAATGGTTAGGATTTTTGCTGGAATTGGCAAATTTTCAACCAAAGCCCTGCCCTGTAAGGGCGTAACATTGGTAGCAATTGCGGTCAACTTCACGTTTGGCGGAGCTATAAGTCCCTAACGTTGGTCAGTCAACATGAGGATCAATGCCACGAAGGCATCATACCCATCAAAAAAATCACAAAAATCACAGTTCAGACAAAAAGAATACCAGTTCCAATTGCGTCAGGAGACGCGGCGTGATTACGTCCCCGCCTGGAGACGTAGAACGAACATAGTAAAGGCCCCCGACCTCAACTATACGCAACCACATTAGGTTTTGTGCAAATTTTGAAAGTTGAGAGTGATCAAAGACTTCAAATCCTGTTGAGTTTCAGGGTCAGAATTGACTTTATTCATTGCATTTCTAATAGCTTCATGAAA
>JAAFJY010000060.1 GCA_013299105.1 Chitinophagales bacterium
ACGAGTTACGGGCTTAAACGATGAGGCATTTAATGGGTTGAATCGCTTTTCCATGCTGCAAAATGATTTTTTTCACATACAACATTGTTTGCGTACATTTTGTGCGGGAACGGTAGGGCTGTAGGCACCTAACGTCGGTAGCATATAGGTCAACATCATGTTTGGTGGGGCTGTAAGTCCCTAACGTTGGTCAAAACCAGAATTTTAAAGAACTAGAGAATTGTCCCGCTTTTACGCCAAGGCGTGATACGGTGCGCCAGTCATGAACACTTCATTGTCAACTATAAAAATCCAAAATTCACAGCGATTGAAATTTCTCCGAAATTTTTAGAGACCCAGTAAAAGCTTATCCTTTCTCAAAAGCGCAAAAATATTAGCTTTGCAGCGCTTTAGCGGGTTTCGACCGCCAGGGCTTTTTTTCATCATTTTTGGAGAAGAATTGAGATCGCCGTGCTGGGACAAAACAACAGGGCTTGGTCTTCAACCTTTACCATCCCTTAACTAATCTGTCGATATGCCATTCGATTTCGAGATGCTGAAGGCACATTACGCCTCACTGCCCGCCAAAGTCGATGCGGCCCGCAAAGCACTGGGTCGCCCCTTGACCTTGACTGAAAAGATCCTCTATGCACACTTGCACAGCGATTCTGCCCTGCAAGCTTACGGCAGAGGCAAAGATTACGTGTTTTTTGCGCCAGACCGCGTGGCCATGCAGGACGCTACTGCCCAAATGGCCCTTTTGCAGTTCATGATGTGTGGTCGTGACAAGACGGCAGTGCCCAGCACTGTACACTGCGACCACCTTATTTTAGCCAAAGTAGGCTCGGCAACGGATTTGAAAACAGCGGTTGACGTCAATGCGGAGGTTTACGACTTCCTTGCATCGGTATCCAATAAATATGGCATCGGCTTCTGGAAGCCTGGTGCGGGCATCATTCACCAGACGGTGTTGGAAAACTATGCATTTCCTGGCGGCATGATGATCGGTACCGACTCGCACACCCCCAACGCGGGTGGCCTCGGTATGTTGGCCATCGGGGTAGGCGGCGCGGATGCCGTTGACGTGATGGTGGGCATGCCCTGGGAATTGAAAATGCCCAAGCTGATCGGGGTAAAACTGACTGGTAAACTGAGTGGTTGGACCTCGCCTAAAGACGTAATCCTCAAAGTGGCGGGTATCCTGACCGTAAAAGGCGGTACAGGCGCGATCGTCGAATACTTTGGCGAAGGTGCCGAAAACATGTCTTGTACGGGTAAAGGCACGATCTGCAACATGGGTGCCGAAATTGGCGCTACGACTTCGACCTTTGGTTACGACGCCAGCATGGACCGCTACCTGCGTGCCACCGAGCGCGGAGACGTGGCCGACCTGTGCAACGGCGTAAAAGCCGAGTTGACTGGCGATCCAGAAACCTACGCTGATCCAGCCAAATACTTCGACCAGGTCATCGAAATCGACCTTTCTACCCTGGAGCCACACATCAATGGCCCCTACACACCCGACTTGGCCTGGCCAATTTCTGAATTTGCCAAGGCGGTGAAAGAAAATGGCTACCCACAAAAATTGGAGGTTGGCCTGATTGGTTCTTGCACCAACTCTTCTTACGAGGACTTGGACCGCGCTGCCTCCATTGCCCGCCAGGCCAAGACCAAGAAGCTCAAGACCCAGGCGGAATTTACCATCACTCCCGGCTCGGAGCAAATCCGCTTCACGGTGGCACGTGATGGCCAATTGGATGCTTTTGAAGAAATCGGCGGCGTGGTCATGGCCAACGCTTGTGGGCCTTGCATCGGCCAGTGGTCGCGCCATACCGACGACCCCACCCGCGCCAACTCGATCATCACTTCCTTCAACCGCAACTTCTCCAAGCGCAACGACGGCAACCCCCAGACCCGCTCTTTCGTGGCTTCACCCGAAATCGTAACGGCCCTGGCCATCGCTGGCGACCTGTGCTTCAACCCACTCACCGACACCCTGCTCAACGAAGAAGGCGTGGCCGTGAAATTGGATCCACCCAGCGGCGCTGAATTGCCCGCCAAGGGTTTTGCGGTAGAAGACGCTGGCTACCAGGCTCCCGCTGCCGACAGCAGCGCGGTGAAAGTAGAGGTGTCACCTGCCTCCGAGCGCTTGCAATTGCTGACCCCATTTACGCCGATTACGGCCAGCCAATTGACGGGCATGCGCACCCTGATCAAAGCCAAAGGCAAGTGTACCACTGACCACATCTCGATGGCTGGTCCTTGGTTGGAATTCCGTGGCCACTTGCAAAACATTGCCAAAAACAGCTTCATCAGCGCCATCAACTACTTCAATGGCGAGATGAACAAGGTTCTGAATTTGGTGACTGGTGAGTACCATTCCGTGCCCGATTCGGGCTTGGCGTACCGCGACGCGGGCGTCAGCACCATCGTTTTTGGTGAGGAAAACTACGGCGAGGGCTCCTCTCGTGAGCACGCGGCCATGCAGCCCCGTTTCTTGGGCGTGAAGGCGGTGATCGTAAAATCATTCGCCCGCATCCACGAAACCAACCTCAAAAAACAAGGCATGTTGGCCCTGACTTTCGTTGATCCAGCGGATTACGAAAAAATCCGCCAGGACGATTCCATCGCCATCGAAGGATTTGAAGGCATGGTACCCGGCAAAAACCTGCACGTAGTACTCAGCCATGCCGACGGCAGCAGCGACAGCTTCGAGGTGACGCATACTTACAACGAACAGCAGATCGAATGGGTAAAATCTGGTTCTGCTTTGAATAAAATCCGCCAGGGAATGGGGATGGCGTAAGCTGGGATACATTCTTGAGAAAAAGAGCCCTTCTGTTTTTGCAGGGGGGCTTTTTTGGTTGGGGGCAACATCAGCCAACTGAGCTACCGCGTGCGCGGCTGGCTTCTGAGGTATGGGGCCTGGGGATAAGGGAGTCGGATTTGAGAGGGTTCAAACCCCACTCACGCTTGGCATAATTGTAAAAACAAGTGTTTTATCAGTAAATTATTATCTCCAACGTTGTTTTCAGAAATATACAATTCGTCATTAGAAGGGGGGGCAGGTTTTTTTAGAGAACCGTAACTGCTATAATCTGGATTTGAGCTGATTAATTTATTTAAATTTGAAATAACTACATTTTTATCCCCATTCAACACATAAGCTATAAGAATACAATTATTGGGGTAATAGTTTGTTGTCAAATGGCTTATCCCTGTTTTGATATACCTATTATAGTAATAAGAGGCATCGACTTTTGTCCCTTTTTTCTTTACCCAGTTTCTTTCAGAAAGGTTTTTAGCTTCTGCGAAATAATCAATTTTTCTACTATCAAACCACTTCGTGAATCTAAAATCGATCCTTGGGGCGAACTTAGCTTCTTCTTCGCCTAATGCATGCTTATCGGAATACAAATAAAATTGCGCTACAATATCAACCTGCCATTCATTGCAAATAGGCAATTTTTGCATTAAATCAATATAATGTGCGGACAATGTATCTTCTTCCCAGTCAATATCATACAATCTTTCAGACAGCATAAGTTGATACCCTTGATGCAGCAGTTCAAGGCACATTCCTTCATGTTTACTTTGAAATTCTTGGATAATACCAATTTTAAAGAACCCGTCCATGTGTGTCTATTGATGTTATTTCGAGGATAATTTCGTCTGCATCATTCAAGGCTAATGAGCGAGACCAAAAGCGTTTCTCGTTGGGTTTGATGATGTAAATCGTATCGTTTTTATAGTATCGAATAAATTTTCGATAATAAATACTTTCCGCATACTTTTGGTAAGTATAGGCTTCTATTTCTTTGAGTACCTCATTGATAGAGGCGTTAGTTTCTGCTATATAACTAGCCTCTTGTGTTTCATTTAAATGAATCGCTACCATACTAAGGGGTGTTTTAGGCGATAACTCAAATACAGTTGCCCAAGCAGATAAAGAACTACCGAATTTTAGAAAGTTGTTGATTGTATTTGAAACCAATGAAGCATAAGGTGTTAAATCTTGTCGATTTACTGGGAAGTAAGCCCTTGAATTAGGCTCTAAAAAAGAATCAAGAGTATAATCTACAAAATCGTTGACAAGAATTTGCTCTAAATTAGAGAAGTTAAATTTTTTAGACACTTCACTTTCAATCATTGATTCAAAATTACTAATTGAAAGTGAAACTTGATTAGATGACAAGGTGTCTATAATCTTATCTACGTACTCAATAATGACTTGTGAATCATACTCTTGGTTTGGTAATTCTGGTAAATCTAAAACTTCATTTAATTTGACACGTTCTCTTTCTATGCCCCAAGTAGAGGAGATGAAAAATAAAAAATAGGTTGCTATTTTTGAGTTTAAATAAGCCGTTATTTCCTTCGCTGTAATAATATCTATATTTGATATGCCGTATACAGCATTGAGAAAGGCTGTGTCAGTAAGTAATATACTTGTACAGAAACGTTTATTTTTCAACCCTTCTTTAATTAAAACTAACGGTGATTTAAATAATTGACTATCAATTTCTCTATAATCAGCAACTCCTACCTTATCAAAAGCAAATGTCTCTGTATAATATCTTTGAATTTTTTTAGTAGGCACTAATGGTAAATTAGCGATTTGGAAAGTATTAGACACATCTCCCTTATCTGGCTTATGTAGCCCAGTTCCGATAAGCAAATTAGGTTTTTCCAATGACTTTAAATACCCACCAAGTGTATTCGCATTTTTAAATTTGTTAAATAAATAAAAATCACGCTCTGTACCCCACATGGCGATTTTCCAAATTTTAGTATCAGGCTTTTGACATTCTACTCTTGGCAAGTATTTTATGTCAGTAGTATCAATAGCAATTCCGTCAATAAAACGATTTTTAATAACTGATTTTGGCGCACAATAAATAATTTTGTCTTCTTGTTTTTGAGGGAAGCGTTTTGAGTAAATTAAAATCCCTGTTGGGTTAGTTGCAGATTCAAAAAGATTAGTCCCTTCACTCTTAGGAATACGCCTTAAAATTGAGAAATTATAAACTTGTTCTACATAGTTATCATTAAAGAAGAATTCCCTAAATCTTTGATACGGTTTTTCTGTATTGAAAAGAATTTTGGCAGCAAAAATCATTGCAATTTTACCATTAGGGCAAAGAATTGTAGCCCTATGCAAAAATGCAAGTACCATTTCTTGTGCAAAACCATATTTATCAAGGTAGTCACGAATCTCGTTATCTAAACCACCCCGCTTAAACGGTGGATTCCCCACCACCAAATCATATTCAACTGCCTCAAACCCACCTTTACCGATACTACTCATTCTAAACAAGTTTTTACCTTGTTTTTGAGCATCAGCATTATCGGGTTCGAAAATTAAATATGGGAACTGTTGGCTATGCCACAAGTTTTTAGGGTCTAAGCGGTTGAGCATAGCCAAATAAATACTGAATGCAGCTACTTTTAGAGCCTCTTTCTCTTTTTCGACACCATAGATATTGTCTAATACGAGTTGTTGAATCGTATCAAAATCCAATTTTTTAGGATAATTTTCAAATTCCCAACGGTCAAGTAAGCGGTTAAGGCTCTCGACGAGGAACATACCCGACCCACAAGTCGGGTCAAGAATTTTAACATTAAATCGACTGTCTGATACTGACGGGTAAGGTAAAACATGGTTGAGTATAAATTCTGCCAATGGACGAGGCGTATAGTAAGCACCAGATTGGGCTTGTTTATCTTCACCATTTTCTTTGGCTAAAAAATCCTCATAAATGCTACTGATAAGTTCGATTGGAATAATCGAAAAATCAAAAATACGCGCCCATGCAAAAAGTTGTAATTGTCCGCTTTCTCTTATCGGCGACCAAAAACACTCTCTGATTAGCTTTAGATGCGCTGAGGTGACTTGTTCTTTTTCAGCCTCATGGATAGGACATAAATTGCCATTAAAAGAGGTTTCTAACTTTCCAAAAAGTGTATATGTGGCGGCTTTGTCTTCGAGTATATCAAAATAACTGGCAGCACCTTCATATACAATGGTGTCAGTTGCCCCTCTGTCTTCCAAATAGAGTAGGAATAATGACCGTAAAAGCAAATCGTGTATGATTTCAAGGTCTAATCCCGTAGATTCGAGTTTTTGTCTCGTTTTTCTTAAGTTATCAACAAGGGCTTGTTCTACTCTTTTTTCATACTTGACTTTTTCTGCATATTTTGATTGTTTCCAAAAACTACCTGTGTCGATTGAAATTTTATCAAAAACGGTTTTGAGTTCCTCTAAATCACGCTCGATTTGTTTTGAAGCCGAAAACAAGGTAATATCTTTTATAGTACGATCTTTATCTCTATCAAACACAGGTTTTTCATAGCAGTTGAAAATGCGAATCTCGGTTGGGCTTTCGACATATAAAAAAGGGACTTTGCCTTGATTCCAAATACTTTTTTGAATTTTTAAAATACTTTTCTCTATTTCTGTTGAAAAATCAGTAACAGATTTGAAGTATACTGAGGGGTACTCACCAGAAAAGTAGATTTTGTCAATATCAAATAAGAACAACTCTGCCTGACGAACATAATGCCGTTTGACGGGAGATTGTTGGTCGTTGTGGTCTAAATCACAAACCCCTAAACTGAAATCCAAGTCATCTATGACTGAAAAATTGGTAGCCATAGGTCAATTTTGTTTTGGTTTAGAAATGAATTGGTCAATCTTCATACCAATATCATTCATTTTTTGGAGAAGATAAGCTTCATTTTTTTTGATGTAGTCATCATAGCCGATAAAACTGACCATCTCCCACGCTTCTAAAACTTCTTCTAACTCGACTGTAAAGGGGGGATAGTCAATTGAATTATCCGACATTAAAATCAGTTTATTGTTTTTCTTAACCTCACTAATCACTCTTTTGAAAACGATGCCCTCGGTTTTCAAAGCTAAAACATACCTTTTTCCTTGTTTCAAATCCCGGTAATGCTCAACATACTTTCCGATGACAATGAAACCTTCGTCTATTGGTGGCATCGAGTTTCCTATGACTTCAAAGGCTCGGTAGGTACCTTCTTCAAGTTTGGGCAAGTGGAAATGCGGTAAATTTTTGATGTAATCAGCATTTGAATAGTTTTGGGCATAACCAGCAACAGCTTTGTGCGGTACGAATTCTATATTTTCTTTTTGATACTCATCAACAGTAATGGTTATAATTCTTATATCTTCATCTTTTAATTTTGCAATATTTCTCTTTTGAAATAAAGGTGCATTTAAATCAAGCATCAACAAATTATCCAGAGTTATATCAAAAAAGAGGCTTGTTTTTTTGAGAAAAGAAGCCGTAGGCTCTGATTTACCATTTTCGTAATCAGCCCAAGTTTGGCGACTCACTTTAAATTCTTGAGCCATTTCTTTTTGTGATTTTCGCTTTTTGGTGCGTAGATATTTGAGATTCCTACAGAGCATTTTGCCGAAATTCCTGACAAATGTAAGAAATTTCGGCAAAAGTGCAATTTTTTGTTGTTTTATTTTATTGCAGCGTTCAAGATGATTTTTCAGGAGGAGATAACACACCCTTTAGTATAGAAAGGCTTTTCTGCATAAATTCCTTTTTTGCTCAATTTGAAAATCAAGTGGAAGTTGATATTTTTTTGGGCTGATGTTCGGTCTTTATACAACAAGTTTAACTTTTTCATTTGTCCTGTCGGATTATTGAAACCGCCAAACTGCCCTACATCTATCGCTACTTTTGCATGGCCAAAAAATGAAGATACAATAAAAGCGGGTCAATAGATGTGGTCAATGCGTGTAGATTGACCCTGATTAGGCTCTAACTATCGCCTGCAAATTCTGTTAGATACCTGTTTGGAAGCTGACAATGCGCCATGTGAACCTACCTAGGACAGTTTGAGCAAGCAAGACAAAAAACAATCGGAAACTGATACAAATCTCCCTTTTTAAACCTAAACCACATCCTGCATCCAATTACCCAAGGCATCAACGAGCCTTTGGGCATCCCCATACCCGGCGCGCCCAGCCAAGCTAGTCCAAATCCCGACGACAACGATCTCTTCTTCCTGGAGCTGAAATACGAAGACCCCTACCAGGGCCTCGACGTACCGGCCGCCGTGCGCAAGTCGGGCGAAGCCAGCCAGGTATGGTGGCGTACCCGTGGGCGCAACCGCGAAGGTTTTGGCCTGCTCTACGACTACCTGGGCCGCCAAACCAAAGCGGGCCACGTACGCCTCGACAACAACAATGGAGCCAGGGTGATCAATACCTACGCCGAAGACCTGCAATACGCCGACCCGCGTGGCAACATCTCGCGCATCCAGCGCTACGGGCTCAACTTCCAGGCCCAAAACAACTCGGGTGCGGGGATCATCGACGACTTGCAGTTTACCTTGCTGTCGGGCAGCAACCGCATCCAGCGCGTAAACGAGCAAGCCCTGGATAATGCCCTGAAAATGAAAGGCTTTCGGCCCAAAACCGAAGCCAATGGCAGCACCAGCACCACGGGCATCGACTATACCTACGACGCCAACGGCAACCTCACCTCCGACCCCCACAAAGGCATCAGCAGCATCAATTACAATTACCTTAATCTGCCCCAATTGATCACCTACAGCAATGGGCGTACCATTGAGCAGCGGTATGATGCACAGGGCAATTTGCTTGTTCGCTTGGTCAACGACCCCAACGATCCTAGTGCCTCCTATATGCAGACCTATGTATATGGTACAGAGTTCAGAGGCGGTTCGCTGGAGAGCGTAGCCCACCAGGAAGGACGTCTATTTGTGACGGGTTCTTTGGGGAGTGGCAATTATGCCTACCGCACCGAATACCACATCACCGACCACCTGGGCAATACCCGCCTCACCTTCACCGACAAAATCGCCGATGGCATCATCAAACTATCCGACGGCGAGGTACTGGAAGAATCCCACTACTACCCCTTCGGCCTGGCCATGGACGGCCCCTGGCTCAACGACCTCACTGCCCGCGACAACCGCTACAAATTCAACGGCATCGAGCGCGTACCCGACTTTGGGCTTAATATGGACTTGGCCTCCTTCCGCTCCTACGACCCCGCCATCGGGCGCTGGTGGCAGGCCGATCCCATCGCCAAAGCCTGGGAAAGCCCCTATGCGGCCATGTTCAATAGCCCTTTGAATTGGGCGGATGGGATGGGGGATAATCCTGGCAGCCCTGGCATACAAGGGCCTAGGGCAGTGGCGCAGGATAGTACGCCTAGGACAGTTTGGAATTTTTTGACCGTACCCAAAATTCCGTACGAGGAGAGCGACAGGTTTAATATTCCAGGAATGGCCAATGGCCAATTTGGTACAAAAGTCGCAGCCAATACTGTTGTAGAGCTTTGGAACGGTGCAGTAGGCTTGGCTTATGGTGTAACTCACCCCAAACAGGCATGGAAGGGGATTTCTAATGCAGGCAGTTATCTGTGGAATTCCTCCTTGGATCAAAAGTTAACGGATTTAGGGGATGTGGCTTACAATAGCCCGGAGACGATTGTGTCTTTAGCTGTACCGCTTGGGGCTACTTCTAAGATTGGGAAATTGGGAAGTCTTACTTCAAAACTTGGTAAGATTGGAAGAATGCCTAAATTTACCCTTGGGAAAGGAATAATGTCTAATGCTGGTGAACTATTGGCTAAGTTCGATATCCCTAAATACTATACTTATGCAACTCGTGGTAAACGTTTTTTTGTAACACCTCATGCAATGAAGCATCTTGAAGAACTGGCTGCTAATGGCGCAAAACTTGGGCCGGATTACATGAGATTAATCGGACAAACACATTTAAGAGCACTAAATGCTGCTATTGATGATGTGGTAAAAAGAGGTCCAATACAATACCGAAAGATGTATCACGCTGGTGGTCATGAGATTATGTTTGGAGCACCAAGGGCTGCTGGACATTTACCTGCTGTTATTCATTTCAGATAATTGATACTATGAAAGTCTTTTTTAAACAAGTTACTACATGTCCATTTAGTGAACTATCGATATATAGTTCATTAAACCCAATTCCTTTTTCATTAAGATTAAATGAGGAATTGAGCCTACCTGAAACAATTTATTCTCGGAATATATCAGGTGAAAATTTTATTGAATTCAGGTTCAATAAAAACACCAAGCAATTGTATGAAATTTCTTTGGTAGCAATTCATAACGAAACAGTTCAAGAGCTTGATGAAAAAGACTCTTCACAGGATCAAATAACTGATAATATGGAATATTTTAATTGTTTTATTGATGAAAATATCGAGCTGGATTTTTCTATACCTATGAGTATAATACGTTCGAGGGCTTCAATTACCATAATTTGGAGTGATTCTGATTTAGTGTTTACTGCGATTTCAGATAATTGCGTTTTAGGAACAAATGGTAGTGGCCTACTTTGTTCAGTTACTCTAGTTAAATTAAGCGAAACATCAATACAAGATGTTTTTGGTTTTTAAATGGGCATGTTTGATATCTAGCTCATCTTTCTGAAAATGTTGATGTTCCTATAGATTTTGTTTACAAATTTTGAACTTACGATCGTAGTAGTGCCACAGAAAATGTGGCACTACTACCTACCGCACCGAATACCACATCACCGACCACCTGGGCAATACCCGCCTCACCTTCACCGATAAAATCGCTGATGGCATCATCCAATTTTCTGATGGCGAGGTACTGGAAGAATCCCACTACTACCCCTTCGGCTTGGCCATGGACGGCCCCTGGCTCAACGACCTCACTGCCCGTGACAACCGCTACAAATTCAACGTCATCGAGCGTATTCAAGACAATGGCTTGAATATGGACCTGGCCCCTTTCCGCTCCTACGACCCCGCCATCGGGCGCTGGTGGCAGGCCGATCCGCTGGCAGCATTGGCTCCAGAGCAATCCCCCTACCGTTTTGGATTCAATAGCCCCATGAATTTTGGTGATCCTCTTGGGTTGTTTGAGACCAGAGAAGAGGCCAAAGAATACAAGAGAGAACACCGTACTGGAGGTCGAGTCCGACAACTTGACGATGGCACCTATGCTATTGTAAATAAAAAGAGTGGTGGGTTTCTTACTAAAAGTGCTGAATATGGTGTAACTTCCGGGGTGTTAGCCAAACGAGGCAGTAATGTAGCTACCATCAGCCCATACAACCCAACACTTTGGGATCGAGCAGCCGAGAGTGATAATTTCTTTATTAGTGTAGGTTATAGTGTTGCTGATAGCTACAACATGCTTTTACAGTCGTTCAATCCCCTAGATACAAGGGTCGAGCACCTTGGGCATGGAGAAGTAACTCAAAATGAAAAGCAAGCCTTGAGTCTTGATTTAGCTTTCGCGGTAGCACCAGGAATTGGAACAACCGCAAAAGTTGGTACTACTTCGGCCCGTGTTATCAGTGCTAGCAAACCCCTTTCTTTGACTGCAATAAACGGTGTAAATCAGGGGTTTTTGCCAAAAGCCGGAGGGTATGTTGTTTATCGTGCTATTGAAAAAGGGAAAGTCGTTTATGTTGGGATGACCAAAGATTTTGGTGCCAGAGCGGCTAAACATCTTAAAGACAAAGGTATTGTAATCAAGGCTTTGCTCAATAACCTTTCTTATGATGAAGCTCGCCTTGTGGAACAAGCATTGATTGAAAAACATGGCTTGAACAACTTGATGAATAAGATCAATGGTATTGCTAAATCAAATCCAAGGTATCAAAACATTCAGAAGGGATATGATTTACTTAAATCTGTTGGATATTGACCTATGAAAAAAATCAAACTTGGTGATGTTTTCGAGTTCGAGACAGGATTAGGCAAAGTATATTTGCACTATGTGTTTCAAGACCAAAATATCGGTGAATTAGTCAGGGTGCTGGAGGGGTTCTATGATGAAACCCCTCCAGATATTGACGCACTAGTAAAAACTCCGGAAAGATTTTTTATTTTCTTTCCATTAGCTGCTGCCCAGCGAAAAAAAATCGTAACGAAAGTTGGAGATACGGAGTTAGTCGAAGGAATTTGTCCAAAATTTATGTTGGATCCACATATTATTCAGGATGAATTCCTAGGTTGGCACATTGTCGACACTTCAACCTGGCAGCGAAGATTAGTCAAAGAGTTGAGCGAGGAAGAAAAACGCTTATCTCCTTGGGGAGTCTGGAATGATACTCTTTTGCGAGAGCAATTGGAGACTGGTTGGAGTTTAGAGAAGTGGTCGAAGGATCCTTTCTCGTTATAACATTTCACAATCAATAAACGTGCTCGCAATAGTGAGGCCCATGATTTCTCACGCAGTGTGCGCTATAATATGATTGTAAATGCAAAATCTATCTCTTAAACAAGAACCAATCCGTCTGATCCCAGGCAAGGATTATTTCTTCATGGATGTGCTTTATTTACAGGAGCTTAAAGATCAGTTTAGTTCAATTGACTTGACGAAAGACTTTTTTGATACGCTCAAAAACGTTTTTCCTTACATGAACTTTCCTTGTGCTCGATATACTGTAAAAGAAGAGCTTTTTTATCCTGTTCAAGTAAAACCGATCTATTACGATGATGCGGAAGAAGGTGATGTTTCCGTGTTTGTATCAGATACGGGATGCATTGCTGTCATCCAGGTAGAAATCATTCAAGATTTTGTCTCTATATTTGATTATGACAAGCTCTATGATGCCAATTATGAAGAATTTGATCTCGAATATTTGACTCAAATAGAGGGAAAATTTGAAAAACACAAATTCGCAATCATCAACCTTGTAGATGAAAATGGCATAGGCGGCGGCGGTGTCTTTAGAGTAATTGATAAGTATTAAGGGTTTTAACTCATTTTCAGGTCGGAGAAGTGGTACACCAAATACCACATCACCGACCACCTGGGCAATACCCGCCTAACCTTCACCGACAAAATCGCCGATGGCATCATCAAACTATCCGACGGTGAGGTACTGGAAGAATCCCACTACTACCCCTTCGGCATGGCCATGGACGGCCCCTGGCTCAACGACCTCACTGCCCGCGACAACCGCTACAAATTCAACGGCATCGAGCGCGTACCCGACTTTGGGCTTAATATGGACTTGGCCTCCTTCCGCTCCTACGACCCCGCCATCGGGCGCTGGTGGCAGGCCGATCCGCTGGCAGCATTGGCTCCAGAGCAATCCCCCTACCGTTTTGGATTCAATAGCCCCATGAATTTTGGTGATCCTCTTGGGTTGTTTGAGACCAGAGAAGAGGCCAAAGAATACAAGAGAGAACACCGTACTGGAGGTCGAGTCCGACAACTTGACGATGGCACCTATGCTATTGTAAATAAAAAGAGTGGTGGGTTTCTTACCAAAAGTGCGGAATATGGTGTAGTTCCTGGAGTCTTGGATAAACGAGGAAGCAATGTAGCTACCATCAGCCCATACAACCCAACACTTTGGGATCGAATGGCGGAGAGCAATAATTTCTTTGTTAGTATGGCTTATAACCAAGCCGATGTCTTTTATGCTGGTTTCCAGGCGCTTAATCCCTTGGATACTCGGGTTATGCACCTAGGGCACGGAGAAGTAACGCAAAACGATGCACAAGACCTGAGTGTAGGTGTTAGTCTCACGGCTTTGGGAGGGGTTGTTGGGGCTATTGGAAATGCTACTAACGTTGCTGCAACTGCTGGCGCTAATCCTAATCTTTGGAAAGTGGGTAGATATAGCGAGTTGAAGAAACTTTCCAAAGGTTTAGACGACTTAGCAGTGCACCATGTTGGCCAAGGACAGGTTATGAAAAACTTAATAGCAGAATATGTCTATCGGAAAGGGCCTTCTATTATTGTTCCCAAGAAAGGCCATACTTCTGGTAAAGGAATTGTTTCAACTAATACCAAAGGCTTTTCAAATGCACGAGATCTTTTGGCACGAGATATTCGGGAGTTGAGGAGAGTTTATGGTTCTCAAGGGATTCCAACTAAGTCTTTGCAAGAGTTGATTGAACTAAACAAAAAAATGTATCCGAAGGCATTTATGAAAAAATAAGGGGAAAAATTAAAATATATAGTAATTTTATGAAAGTAAAATTTGAGCTATGAACATTCAGCATTTAGATATTGTTTTGGTACGACCCAAGAATGATATCTAAATGCTGAATTCGTTCATTTTTTTCCTAACTTGTGTCCATCTAAATTTTGCAACTGAAATGGCTGAACAAAACAAAATTGAGCAATTTTATAAGAAGGCTGTAGAAGGAATCGATGAAAAATGGTTTTCCAACCCACTTACAGATTGGTATCCATATATCATTAACTTACCAAAGCCATTAAAACAAGTTTACTTGGTTTCAATTCTTGATTGGCAGGTTAATAATGGAGGCTTTGAACAGTATTTTTCCAATCACTATGGATTATTCACTCCTGAAACTATCCAAACACTAATTGATTTCAATTGCCCAATTAGATCAAAACTCCTTAAAATCTCCTTTGATATCATCAAACCTGAAACGGATTCTTATGAGATGTTTAGATATAAACTGGTCAATAATCAATATGATCAATTAGATGATGAAAAAGTGAATGATTTACTGGACGATATTTCTGATGTTTACAACAATATAAATGAAGAAGATGTCTACGAAAGAGCACTCGTTTATTTAAGCCCCTTTAAAATTGAGGACTTTATGTAGATACGTTGTTAATGGGCTTTGGCAAATTATAAGTGTTATGGGACCATTTATCTTTATTCTATTAGAAAAATGATCTTTTTTTAAGCGAGGTACTAGAAGAATCCCACTACTACCCCTTCGGCCTGGCCATGGACGGCCCCTGGCTCAACGACCTCGCCGCCCGCGATAACCGCTACAAATTCAACGGCATCGAGCGTATTCAAGACAATGGCTTGAATATGGACCTGGCACCTTTTCGCTCCTACGACCCCGCCATCGGGCGCTGGTGGCAGGCCGATCCCATCGCCAAAGCCTGGGAAAGCCCCTATGCGGCTATGTTCAATAGCCCGTTGAATTGGGCGGACCCAATGGGGCTGGACCCCGAAGACCCTGAGCGCCCCAAAGCACCCAAAGGCTTCCGTTACGATAAAGAAGGCAACTTGATGCCTAAAAAAACCTTTGAAGTCACCGCCAAACGTGAAAATAACCGTACCTTACCCAGCAACTTGTTCATTGACGGAGATCAAGCCTACTACCAGCGTGGAAATACCTGGTACGTTCAAGAACATGCCCCCATCGAAGAAGGCGGCACCCGCAACTACGGCCTCGACCCGCGCCACGGTTGGGTATTTGTGCGCAGCGACTATGAAAGCTACAAGGGCTATGTGAAGGCTGCTGATAACCTGGTCACTGCAATGGAGGTTACGGTGGATGTGGGGGTTAGCTTAGGTTTTGGGGCTGAGGCCTTAGGGGTTTATTCTGCTGGGCTTGGGGTAACTAAAGCAACGGTGGCGGGCTCTCGGTATTTGGCAGTGGGGAGTAAGTATGCTGGAAAAGCTAAAAAAGCTGTAGACGCTGGAATGGACCTTGCACTAGGGTTGAATAAGGATTTAAGTAAGTTTGCTGGAGCCAAAGGATTTCAGACCTATAGAAACTTTTCTAAAGGGCTTCAATTGGATAAAATAGAGGCGGCTCTTAGGAACTCTAAAAATCGTTTGCATTTTAACATGACTGGGTTTTCAAAGTCTCAGTTCAAAACATTCAACCCTAATGGTCCCATCAAATATGGTGATATCACAAATTGGGAGTTGCACACTATACTCAGTAACCCTAGCATCTTAAAAAGAACAACCTTTTATAGACTTGAGAAAAGGGTTTATGAGGTAATTTCTAACCCATTTAAATAAAGTGCCATGATCGAGTTTAATAATAGGGACTTTAAAATGTGGGCCTACATTGTAAGTCACAGTTTTCTTATATTAAGAAGTCCTTTGAAATTTCCAGACCAAGATGATTTTGATGAAAGTCAAAGTTACAATATCGACATTGAGTTTACTGATGTAATTTATGTTGATGCTCCAACTGATTTAGAAAGGCTTCAAATTGAGGAACTTGGTAGTGAAAT
This sequence comes from Chitinophagales bacterium, assembly GCA_013299105.1. Taxonomy (GTDB): domain Bacteria; phylum Bacteroidota; class Bacteroidia; order Chitinophagales; family Saprospiraceae; genus Haliscomenobacter. The sequence goes on from JAAFJY010000060.1 coordinate 15,997, forward strand.
TCCTGAAAAATTTCAAGCATATGTGAAAGGTAGTGAATATAAAGTCTTCGAGCTAACATCAAATGCAAGAAGGTATTATATTGTAGCATGGAATTGTACTATAGGCACAAATAATTGGATTGCAGAGGATAGAATTTCAAATATGAACTTGAGGCATGATCAAATACTGGCTTCAAGCTCTTGAGTGGGATTGTCATAAAAAAATCGTGATATCAATGTAGGTTTTGTGCAAAGCAAAAAAGCTAAATAGTTGCTATTGGCTTTGATTAGGTCAGAGTGGATTGGATAGCTCTAAACTCTGCCTGGCTCAACGACCTCACTGCCCGCGATAACCGCTACAAATTCAACGGCATCGAGCGCGTACCGGACTTTGGGCTGAACATGGACCTGGCCCCCTTCCGCTCCTACGACCCCGCCATCGGGCGTTGGTGGCAGGCGGATCCCATCGCCAAAGCCTGGGAAAGCCCCTATGCGGCCATGTTCAATAGCCCTTTGAATTGGGCGGACCCAATGGGGCTGGACCCCGAAGACCCTGAGCGCCCCAAAGCACCCAAAGGATTCCGCTACGATAAAGAAGGCAACTTGATGCCTAAAAAAACCTTTGAAGTCACCGCCAAACGTGAAAATAACCGTACCTTACCCAGCAACTTGTTCATTGACGGAGACCAAGCCTACTACCAGCGCGGAGACTCTTGGTACGTGCAAGAACATGCCCCCATCGAAGAAGGCGGTACCCGCACCTATGGCCTCGATCCGCGCCACGGTTGGGTGTTTGTGCGCAGTGACTATGAAAGCTACAAAGGCTATGTGAAGGCTGCTGATAACCTGGTCACTGCAATGGAGGTTACGGTGGATGTGGGGGTTAGCTTAGGTTTTGGGGCTGAGGCCTTAGGGGTTTATTCTACGGGGCTTGGGGTAACTAAAGCTACCATTGCTGGCTCTCGGTATTTGGCGGTGGGGAGTCGGTATAAATCGGCTGCTGCATGGGCTAAGACTGCCAACCTAGGGAGAAAATTAGACTATGTTTTTGGCAAAGCTACGGGAGCTGTACATAACATTGAGCGTTCTACGGATATGTTGAGACAACTCAATAGTATCGGTATATTTGACAATGCCGTAGGTCGATCATTGTTAAGAGGTCACTTGAGAGCAGTATTTCAGAATACCAAAGGGATACTACAAGATAACGGACGATATCTTAGAGAGTCTCTGCTAATGGGACCAAATGGTGCGCTTAAAGTAGAGAGTATCTGGGAGCGTAATAAATTGATAACCATTAAACTATTGGGGAGGGGAAGGTAATATGAAACAAATCATTCACAATGCTTTTGTAAGGGGGTTCAAGTTTTCGAGTTTTCCTGAAATGTCCTCTTTTATTGAACGCCAGGATTTCCAAAACAGCTTAAATGTGGAAGAATCATACGGCTGTTATTATTACTGTTATATTTTTTATGATTCACTGACGATGAAAAAGCAATTTATATTGACTTTTGAAAGTGATGAGGAGGAAGATAGTTTAAATTTGTTGTATTGGGATTCTATTCTTGTATTAGATACAGGGAAGAAAATTGTTTTGATAGACAAGACTTTTAAAATTGTAGCGTCAATTGAAATTACTACACCTTTGATTGGGTTGTATGTGATTAATAATGAACTACTGCTATTATTGGAAGAAGCTTATATGAGAACAGTAAACCCAAAGGGTGAAATTATTAAGTCTGAGCTATTTGATTTAATAGAGAACTTTCGCTTTGAAGATAATACTCTTTCTATAACCACAAATGAAGGACAAAAAGTCATTTCATTGATTTGAAAATTTAAATCATTATTTTTTTGAAAAATTAAACTAAATGGTAGCAGTACTCTGGTTATTAGAGCACTGCTGCCTTTCTCCACAAATCCCATCTGGGCAATACCCGCCTCACCTTCACCGACAAAATCGCCGATGGCATCATCAAACTATCCGACGGCGAGGTACTGGAAGAATCCCACTACTACCCCTTCGGCCTGGCCATGGACGGCCCCTGGCTCAACGACCTCGCCGCCCGCGATAACCGCTACAAATTCAACGGCATCGAGCGCGTACCGGACTTTGGGCTGAACATGGACCTGGCCCCTTTCCGCTCCTACGACCCCGCCATCGGGCGCTGGTGGCAGGCCGATCCCATCGCGAAAGCCTGGGAAAGCCCCTATGCGGCCATGTTCAATAGCCCTTTGAATTGGGCGGATGGGATGGGGGATGATAGGACCCAAATGTGCTCAGGAATTAAGATTTAACACCCCAATCACATCCTGCATCGTGTAACCCCGGCCTTCAGTCCGGGGACTAATGGCACCCCCCTCATCCCATCCTGCATCTATCCGGCAGTTGCATCAAGGTGTTCCATATCAATCCAACATCCGCTGAAAGCCATACTTCTCCATGAATTCCGCACACTCTTGTTCGTAGGTCTTCTTCTCGTGGTGTTTTTCCTGGTTTTTGAGGTAATTCCGCACCGATTCAACCTGTGACTGTGAAACGGAAACCGCATAGTAATCATCGGCCCAGTCAAAGTCTGGCGCAAACAAACGCTGTTCATTGGCATAATGCGAAGTTGCACCTTTTAGCGACTTCACCACATGCGCGATGCTGTGATCACGGTTCAGCGATACCAGACAGTGGACATGGTCGCTCACTCCGTTGACAAAATCGAGGTGGATTCCCTTGTCTTTTGCATAAGATTTGAAGTGTTTGAACAGGCTAATCCTGCGACTCTTGTTCTGCATAAAAGGGGTTCGGTTTTTTGTTCCCCAAACGCAGTGTACCCAGATGCGAACTTGTGGCATTTTCGAGTGGATTTAATTAAGATGAGTCCGAATGGGTGTGTCCAAACGGAAAAAAGATACTCGAAAAGTGGTGTAGAAGAAAGTTAGCCGATCTTGGCTATTTCAAGGTAAGTAGTTCAAAGGTAAGGTCTTTGGGTTACAATTGCAATAGGTGGGTGATTTTTTGATTCAACTGCCGGATAGATGCAAGATGTGAATAGGTGGTTGCGCCTTGTCCCCGGACTGAAGGCCGGGGTTACACGATGCAGGATGTGATTTGGGGTTTTTAATTAAAAATCAGCGGATTGAATTAGTGATGTCGCTACTTAATCAAGGGACTAACCACCCGCAACCGCTACGACAGCCAAGGCCGGGTGTACGAAAACTACTTCAACGCAGGCGACGGCGAAAGACAAACCGCCGCCTTGGGCTACAATTTCCGCAACGAAATCATTGAGCGCAACCTGGGCAAAACCCCCAGCAGCTACCTGCAAAGCCTGGACTATACCTACAATGCCCAAGGCTGGCTGCTGGCCATCAACCAAAATGCCCTCACCAGTACCGTGAACCCGCTGTACTTTCCACCTCAGGCACCAAGTGCAGTAGTGGGCAGTCCATTGGATCAAAACGACCTCTTCCACCTCGAATTGCGCTACGACAACCCCCAAACCAACCTGGAAATCCCGGCCCAAATCCAGCGCAATGGCAACATCAGCCAGTTGAGCTACCGCGTGCGTGGCCGAGCCGCCGAAGCCTGGGGCCTGGAGTACGACTACCTCAACCGCCTCACCCACGCCAAACACCTGAGCCAGCACAGCGGCGGTGCCCGCTTGATCAACCAATACAGCGAAAAAATCACCTACGCCGATGCCCGTGGCAACATCGCCGCCATCCAACGCTTTGGAGCAGTGCCCACCGCTGGTGGTGCGTATGGTGGGGCAATGATCGACAACCTCTCATTTACCCCCAAACCAGGCTCCAATCAATTCCTCAGAATAGCCGACAACGCCCCAGAGGAATTCGCCCAAAAAGGCTTCAAGCCCACCGCTGGTGCCCAAAACAACGACTACACCTACGACAACGTAGGCAACCAAACCAACGACCCCCACAAAGGCATCTCCTCCATTACCTACAATTACCTAAACCTACCCAGCGTTATCACCTGGGCGAATGGCAATAAAATAGAAATACTCTATGACGCCGCAGGCATGAAACTAAGCAAGAAAGTAAGCGTAGGCAGCACCGAGCAATACACTCAGCATTACCTGGGCGGTATCGAGTACAATGCAGTGGGCAGCACACGCAAGCTGGAGGCGATCTACTTTGCCGATGGCCGGGTGTACAATACCAATGTAACCACCAGCAGCAGCACCGTAGCCCTGCGCTACGAGTATGCTATACGGGATCATTTGGGGAATACGCGGATCATGTTTGCTGATTTGGATGTTTCCAACACGATCAGCCTGAATGAGGTACTGCAAGAGAACCATTATTACCCCTTTGGCATGAACATGGAAGGGGTGTGGATGAATGATGCTGCCAGCAAAGACAACAAGTACACCTACAATGGGAAGGAGCTGAATGAGGATTTTGGCTTGAATTGGAGTGATTATGGGGCTCGGTGGTATGATGCGGCAGTGGGGAGATGGAATGGGATTGATGATTTAGCAAGTAAATCTAGTTCAATTTCGCCGTATGTATATACTATCAATAATCCAATTCTCATGATAGATCCTGATGGAATGGATAATATAACCTATATTTATTTATTGCCAGAATCAAAATTAAGTGCAGCAGAACAAAAGGCTGTGATCAAATTGATAAATGAATATTATAATCATTTAGGATTGAAGAGAATCGCTCAATTTATTGAAGGGCCAATAAAAATCGAAAATTTTGACCAAACTGATAACCTTGTGGTAATGGGCAATACACCTGGAGAGGTGGTACAATTTATGCGAGATAATTTATATGACATGCATTGTCATGATAACGAATGGGACAATTGGGGTAATCAAAATGGAGATGATAATCCTGAGCATTCCGAAAGCACGAATGAAGATGAGGATGTAGTGGGGGTATCAATTAATGGAGCAACTGCTATGGCAAAAACAATGACTAATTCAACTTCTGGCACTCGTCCGGTATCCAAGATAGAGATGTTGGCATTTCTTGCAGTTCATGGCACAGGACATAATGCAGGCCCTAAACATAGGAACAATAGTCCTGGAGAGCACGGGTTTTTGCTTGAGGGAAATATTATTACACAAGGCTATAAAAACAATCCTGAATGGAAGAGTATTAGAAGTTTTTTCAGTACGAAGCTACATCCTGAAATGCTAAATCCAGATGATAAGAAACCACGTTGGTTATCTAGCATTGGAATTATAGCCCTAATGAAAAAGAATTTGGGAGCATACAGGACACCTGTAGATAATTATTCAACTCGATCTAAGAAATAATGCTATTACAATGGGAGTTCTTAATTGTGTGATAAGTTGCATGGAGCAAACAATAACATATTTGTTCCATGCAACTACTGTGGTACTTGGTAGTAAATCTTGCAAATGGTCTAAAATAAAACATTTGACAGGGTTAGCTTTTTTTTTATTAATTGCTAGTAGTTGTACAACTAATTCAAAGGAGCCCAAGCTGCCTTTGCTTTATCCTGTACAAATAAATAATAAATGGGGATACATAGATACATCTGGAACTATTGTGATAGAACCTAAGTATATAGCAGGTACAGATTTTGCAAACGATTTTGCACTTATTTCAAATGAGGAAGGAGAATTTATGATAAACCAAAAAGGTCAACAATTGTGTAAAATACCAATTCACTCAATGCCGATTTCTTTTAATGGTGCATGGTTTAAAGTTGATAATTTTGGGGAAGACAGTATCAGGTTTTTCAATACAATGGGAAGGGAAATGCTATCAGTATCAAGGGATGGCATATCCCATGTTTCAGGTAATTTTGATGACTGCAATAGGTTGGTTTTGGTTATTAAGGAAGGAGAATTCTTGTATGTAGACAAAACTGGCAATCCTGTTTTTAGAATATTTGATGGAGTACCAAGTTATTTTGATGCAGAAACAAAATTGGCACGCATTTTATACGAAAAGAAGACATGTTATATTGACACTATTGGTAATGACAAATTTTGCATAAATGGAAAAGGGGATATCTTTTCTGATCGACTTGCCCTAGTAGAGGATGGCTCTAAGAAATACTATATTGATGAAAATGGCAATAAAAAGTTTGACGTCAGTTATTACGATCAGGTTTTTCCATTTATAGATGGTTTATCTTTGGTTGTAAAAAAAGGAAAACAAGGGTTTATAAATACAAATGGAGAATTAATAATACCGCTTAATTACCAAGAGATCACTAATTTCACAAGGGGAGTTGCAGTAGCTCAATTTCTTACAGACAATAGGTGGAGATTAATTAACCTAAAAAATCAGGTTATCAGCAATAATACATTTGACTGGGTTGATAGAGGTGGATTTGCAGGATATCTGTGCAGGGCACGATCAGGAAATGTTGAAGGCTGGATTAATCGTCAAGGAAAATTTGTTTGGACCTCTCCATAATTTCCTCTACCATTTTAGACTACCTCAACCGCCTGATCAACGCCCAGCACATGACCCAACACGAAGGCGGGGCGCGCCTGATCGGCCAATACAGCGAAAGAATCACCTACGCCGACGCTCGCGGCAACATCGCCGCCATCCAGCGCTACGGTGCAATCGCCGCCACGGGCTACCCCGTAGGCATGATCGACAACCTGTCTTTCACCCAAAAGCCAGGCTCCAACCAATTCCTCCGCATCGCCGATAACGCCCCAGCGGAATTCGCCCAAAAAGGCTTCAAACCCAGCGCTGGTGCCCAAAATAACGACTACACCTATGATAATGTAGGCAACATGACCTCCGACCCCCACAAAGGCATCACCAGCATCACCTACAATTACCTCAACCTACCCAGCGTTATCACCTGGGTGAATGGCAATAAAATAGAAATACTCTACGACGCCGCAGGCATGAAACTGAGCAAAAAAGTATCCATAGGCACCACCGAGCAATACACCCAGCACTACCTGGGCGGTATCGAATACACGGGCACGGGCAGCACCCGCAAGCTAGAGGCCATTTACTTTGCCGATGGCCGGGTGTACAATACCAATGTGACCACTACCAGCAGCACCGTAGCCCTGCGCTACGAGTATGCTATACGGGATCACCTGGGCAATACGCGGCTGATGTTTGCGGATTTGGATAACCAAGGCACGATTAGCCTGAATGAGGTGCTGCAAGAGAATCACTATTACCCCTTTGGCATGAACATGGAAGGGGTATGGATGAATGATGCGGGGAGCAAGGACAATAAATATGCCTATAATGGGAAGGAGATCAATGAGGATTTTGGGCTTGAATTGGAGTGATTATGGGGCGCGGTGGTATGATGCGGCTTTGGGGAGATGGGGGCAGGTGGATCCGAAAGCAGATGACTATGCTAATTTGTCACCTTATGCTTTTGTAGCCAATAGTCCCATGATTTTAGTTGATCCAGATGGACAGGATATAGTTTATTATAACAGTTCAGGCCAGGAAGTAAATCGTATTTCGAGCGAAACGGAATTTGAAACTTATGTTGATATGGGTGATGGGAAATGGCAATCTGCCCCAATGCCTAATATTGTGCAGGGATATGAAGACCCTAAATACCAAAAATATGATTACGATATTGCCGCCCAAGTTTTCATTTTTAATCAGCAAATGAAAAGTGGAATTTTTCCAGATTCTCCAAATGGTATCAGCTTCAATGGAGATGCGCCAGTAGACTTGGACCCAACCTTGGTGAAAGCAATGATTTTGCATGAAACAAAAGCAGGAACTTATGAAGGAGATTATGGGCAGAATGGTCTTGTAGATATTATGCAGGTAAATGTTACAACCACGAGTGGAGCTACTGATTGGGGTGAAGTACTCCCCAAAAACTGGACAGGTTTTATAGTGAAAAAAGGTCGTGTTATCTTCACCACCAAACATCAAAAAAATGGGACGGACACGCCGCAAATTTGGAGCCGAAGAAAAGTCCAGAATCG
>JAAFJY010000061.1 GCA_013299105.1 Chitinophagales bacterium
GCTGATGGTACTGCCGTTAGGTGGGAGAGTAGGTCGCTGCCAACTCAAAACAACAAGTCAAAAAGCCTTGAGCATCTGTTTGCTCAGGGCTTTTGGCGTTTGGAGATAATGGTTAGTTGTTAATGGTTAATTGTTAGTTGTTAATGGGGGGCTTCGATTAGAACACTTGTGTATGGCAGGCCACCGGACCGCGAGATGGGGCAATGCTGAAAATGCTGCGAAATTCTGGTGTAGAAAAAATTGGTCAACATCACACAAGAATTTCTCTGAAAACTTCGTGATTTTCATGTTGAATATGAAACGTTTATGGCCGTGAAGCGGCCCAATTCTCTAATTCTTTAAAATTCTTGTTTTGGTCAACGCCACGCAAGTAATTCTGCAATTCTGCAAATTCTGGTTTATACAAAAAAAGTGGTTCAGATTAAAATACCTCGCTTGATTGTTCAGACCGCGTGCTCCGAAGTTTTCAGTATCTTGAAAATGAAACCAACTGAGCAAAGGTCTGCTTCAAGCAGGAAGGCATTGCTAATATATTTGCCAATGCTTACAAATTACTAAAAGGATTCAAACACTCAAAAATCGCGTCCAGCTCATCGAAAGATTTAACCCCCACGCGTTCCTCATCGCCACCGCGCAGGTTGAGGCCCAAGGGCTGGATATAGGCTAGAAAATCGAGCAACTCTTCTGGGCTCAGGTTGATGTTGAGCAACACGGGGTAACGGCTGCAACAGTCCTGCAGCCAACGCATGTTCAGGTTGCTGTTTTGGCGAAGGTCTTGCAGACTAAAACCCGTCTTGCTGAAGTCCAACAAAAAACTTTGGCATACTGCTGCAAAATCGCTCAATAAGGCTTCAATTTCAGCAGGGGTACTGCTTTTTTCCACAATCACTTCCTTGATCAGTGGAAACTCCTCTGCGACCTGCATGGCTGTGGCAAGGTCTACAAACATACCTATTTGCACTGCATCTAATTGTAGCTCGCGCGCCTCAGGTAAAATTTCCTCAGCCGGGGCAAAAGCGTATTCGCCCACGATCGCAGGCCCCTCTACCCATTCTTTGATGGCCATTACTTGTAAAGGAGAAATGTAAGTTTCACTCCCTTTTGACAGATTGAATCCTAACCAATTGACCTCCCAAGCGGCAAAGTAACGGGCATCGGTCAGGTTGGTAATGGCAGTGGCTTTGAGCTTGATCAGTGGCATTGGTCGTTTTTTACTCCACAAAAGTACATTCGGCTTGACAAAGTGGATTATTTTTTGTGAAATTCCAAAGCTATTTCTTTATTTAGCCCTAAAATAGAGACGCATTAATAGACACTTCTGCTTCTTTGGGCGAAAACACCTATTCCATCTGGTCCACTGCCCAAAACTGTAATAACATACAGAACATCAATACTTCTCAGAACACTTTTACTTCTGCCTAAACACCATAAGGGGTGAACCCCCAAGTTTCTTATTCTGTTCAGAGAGTCAGGTCTCCTGTACTTTTCGTTATCTGTTTGTTATGAAAAGACCAACATCAGCTCCGCACTACCATGAACAGGTTTTTCGGGTAGCTCGACAAATACCCCCTGGCCGGGTGACAACCTATGGGGCCATTGCTGATTACCTCAGCCTTGGTTCGGCGCGTATGGTGGGCTGGGCTTTGTTCAACAACCTAAGCTTAGACGATGTGCCCGCACACCGTGTACTTAATCGCAATGGCGAACTGAGCGGCCGGGTCCATTTCAGACCACCAGAGCTGATGCAGGCCCTATTAGAAGCAGAAGGTATTGCAGTGGAAAATGACCAAGTGGTGGATTTTGCGTCCAAATTTTGGCACCCACAGGAACTTGGTTATTGATAAGAAACCATTTTTGCGGCCTGTATGATGTTTCAAAAGAATCTCTTAGTGACAAGCCACGAATAAACCTTACCAAATCGCAACTGCGTTGCCTCGCTGCGCGAGGCCATTTTTGGGACACGGATGACACGGATTACGCGGATTTACACGGATTTCCAGCATGACGTTGACCATGATGTTGACAATTGGCAATTAAAAAATTGGTAAGGTTTATTTTTGAACCGTTACTAAGTACAGCTTTTGTTAAGTTCTTGTAATCATCTCGCCCCTACTGATTGGCAGAGGTGAATAGGTGAACGGATTGACGCGCTTAACGCTTTAATTCAAAACTTATTTCCGATGGTTTAGCGAACTTAAAAAACAAACTACAAAGGGAGCGTAAAAAAATAGGGTTGACGGATTTGGGTTTAGGGAGCGTAAAAAAATAAAGTGGACAGGTTTGGGTTTAGTGAAAAAAGAAAAACAACTGGATGAAAGGAAGTTGTGTTCTTTTTTTGCTAAACCTCAAAAACAAAGATGTCCATCTTATTTTAGCTCAAGTACTAAGCCACAAAAGCAGATTCGGTTACTTTATTTAGCTCAAATACTAAGAGCTTAGGTCGTTTCGATTTCGCACCCAAGGCCTTTTTTACAGGGCTTTTGCTCCGGAACCTCAAAAGCAAAGTTGTTTACCTCATTTTAGCTCAGATACCTAGTGGCTTCGAGACAAAAAAGATCACGGAAAAGCGGCCTTTTTTGGCCATAATGTGAACGGGCTAAGCTTTTACGAAAATGCGGGTAATAGTTGGTTTTTGCTGACTCATACTACTGCTTTTACCAAGTTATGTCCTTAGGCCATTATGAGAAATCTACTTCTTTTTTTGTTTTGTTCGCTGGTAAGCCATCATCTGCGATCGCAGTCCGCTCTTGGAGTCTGGCAAGCCATTGATGAGACCACCAATGAACCCAGGTCTCACATCGAAATTTATGAAAAAAATGGGCTTTTGTATGGCCGGATCATCAAGTTGCTGATGCACCCAGCCGACAGCAAATGCCAAAAATGCAACGGCGATTTGAAAGACAAACCTGTAGTGGGCATGTTGGTCATTTTTGGCTTGACGGCCATTGATGGCAAATGGAAAGAAGGCGATATTCTTGATCCTGAAAATGGAAATTATTATGGCTGCACCATCTGGTTAGAGCCAGGACACTCTGATGCGCTCAAAGTGCGGGGAACCCATTGGACTGGTATTTCGCGTACGCAAACCTGGTCACGGATAAAATGAATAGATGTATACTAACGTTTTGATTTACTTTCAATCTTTACTTTTCAACCCTTCAATTTTCTGTAATGAAAACAATCCTAGTCGTTTTTTTTGCCCTTTCTGCAACTTTAAATGCAGCCTATTCTCAATCAGCGGGGGGCACCTGGAAGACCATCGATGACAAAACAGGTGAAGCCAAGTCGCATGTGGAAGTATATGAAAAGAATGGCAAACTCTATGGAAAAGTCGTCAAACTACTGCTATCAGCGCCCGACAGCAAATGCGACGAATGCAAAGGTGATCGCAAAGGCAAACCTGTTCTGGGCATGTTAATCGTAGAAGGCCTATCTTTCTCAGAGGGTAAGTGGAAAAATGGCAACATCATGGATCCCGAAAACGGCAATTTCTATGGCTGCACCTTGTGGCTGGAAACTGGAAAACCTGACGAACTGCGCGTAAAAGGTATTCATTGGACTGGCTTGTCGCGCACCCAAACATGGTACCGGGTCAAGTAATATTACTTTCAAGCACGTTTTTTTATTGAACAAAGCCCAGCTGGCAGTAATTTTTCTGTTGAATAAGTGCTTTAATGTATAACTTGCATTTTTCCAAATTTTTTTCCAAAAAAGATGCAATATTTATGCTACGGCGCTGTTTAATAGCTGAGTGTCAACAAATAAATGGGAACAGGCAACAAAGAAGCTATCCAGGGGTTCTTATAAATAGACCACTACTTTTTTGTTGTAAGACTACTAAAACGTGCACATGGAGCAAACTTTTACTAAATCAACTCTGGTCAAATACCTTTACGGTGAAACTTCTGCGGTAGAAACCATTGCCATTCGCGAAGCCCTGCAGGAGAATATCTTGCTGCGCGAAAAATACGAAGAATTGCGTCGTGCCTACGATCAACTGCCTCGTGTAAAATTCAACGCGAAATCCGCAACGCTGCAAAATATTCTCGATTACAGCAAGCGCACAGCTTTGGAAGAGCAGCACTGAACTGTTTTGAAAAGGTATGACCTTCGAAGGGCATGAATCTAATTCTGATTCATGCCCTTTATTATTGTGTGCTCTTTCTTCTTGATTTTTTTTATTTTAAAACATAAAATAATCAGTAAAACGCCTTATTTTAAAGCCCTCAAGCGCAAAAGTACAAAAATGTTTCAAAAAATTGTGTCAAAAAAGTTTGACTTTAAAACAAAACTGCTTATTTTTGTGCAAGATCAATCAATTGGTCAATTTTGTATATAAAAAACCACTTAGCACACATCCTCAAAACCAATGCCATGTCGCAACAAGATAAGGATCAAAAGATGAAAGCCCTTCAATTAACGATGGACCGCCTGGATAAAACCTTTGGCAAGGGTACGGTCATGCGTTTGGGAGATAAGCAGGTAACGACTGTAGATGTCATCCCCAGCGGTTCTTTGGGCTTGGATATCGCTCTGGGCATCAATGGATTCCCCAAAGGACGTATCATCGAAATTTATGGCCCGGAATCTTCAGGTAAAACCACATTGGCCATTCACGCCATCGCTGAATGCCAAAAACAAGGCGGCATCGCTGCGATTGTGGATGCGGAACACGCTTTTGACCGTTTTTATGCTGAAAAATTGGGCGTCAATACCGACGAGCTCCTGATTTCTCAACCCGACAATGGCGAGCAAGCACTTGAAATTGCCGAAAACCTGATTCGTTCAGGGGCCGTAGACATCATCGTCGTGGACTCGGTTGCCGCGCTGGTTCCACGCAGTGAAATCGAAGGTGAAATGGGCGATTCCAAAATGGGCTTGCAGGCCCGTTTGATGTCACAAGCCATGCGTAAGCTGACGGGCACCATTGGCCGCACGGGCTGTTGCTGTGTTTTCATCAACCAGTTGCGCGAAAAAATTGGTGTGATGTTCGGTAATCCTGAAACTACGACGGGTGGTAATGCTTTGAAGTTTTATGCTTCGATCCGCTTGGACATCCGCAAGTCAGGTTCCGCCCTCAAAGACAAAGATGGCAATGTAGTGGGCAACCAAGTGAAAGTGAAAGTGGTGAAAAATAAACTCGCTCCACCCTTCCGCATCGCAACTTTCGACATCATGTTCGGCGAAGGCGTATCTAAAACTGGCGAAATCGTGGACATGGGCGTAGACTACGAGGTAATCCAAAAAAGTGGAGCTTGGTACAGTTACAACAGTGCTAAAATTGCTCAAGGCCGCGAGGCCGCTAAGCAATTCCTAGAAGACAACCCAGAATTGGCTTACGAAATGGAGCAAAAAATCAAGGAAAAATTAATGGACAGTGACAAATCTGCAACAACGCCTGCTTTCGAGGTCGATGGCGAAGAAGCTGAAGATTGATTTTTCTGATTTCTGATAACAAAAATGGCTGGGCCCGATCTGGAGTCCAGCCATTTTTGTTAGTGAAAAAAAGCGTAAAAGTTCAGGGTTCTTTGACAAATCATGTGCGTGACATAGTTCTTATAAGTGCGACGTTGAAATGGGACTTTTTAAGTCGCACTTCATCCGAAGTGCCCACAAGCCTCGGTACCACATGCTATAAACGTCTCTCTTCTCCGAACAAAGGTGCTTCGGGAGATACCGATTGAAAACTTGCGGAGTGGACCGAAATTACATCTAAAATCTATCCAGCAGTTCCATCTATGGGGACTGAATAACTGGGTGCGGCTCCATCCGATGCAAATTCGAGCTTTTGGAGGATACTGTCCGAGGGCTAAATGGGCCTTGAGTCAATAGGCCTTCCCACACTATTTGCCAAAGAACCAAGTAAGGCTAGTGGTCAAAATTGTAAATCTGCCCCAAGTTCCACGGGCTCTTTGTCTCCGTAGCTGCGTTGTTCGTCGGTCAAATAGTACACTATTTTCCCTCCTCTCGCCTTGCTACGAAGCCAAATAGCCTGCCTGGAACTTAGGGGGTATTTGTAATTCGTACCACTAGTGGTTTTGAGACAAAAAAGCACCCTATCAGCAATATACCAAGACGTCTCTTGTCCGCAAGTCATTTACCCAAATTGGTAACTTTCCCAAGGGATTCCAACGCAAATCAAGGCGCTCCAGTGCTGGCAAGTCTTTCAAAAAATCAGGTAAGCGCGAGATCTGATTCCCGCGCAAATCAAGTTTGCGCAGTTTTCGCAAGGCTTCAAAATGCGACGGAATAGCTTCTAGAGCATTGTTTCGCAGGTATATTTCAGTCAAGTTGGCGGGCAACACAGGCAAAGCACTCAAACGATTGTTTTCCAAGTTCAGGACCCTCAAAGTTTGAATTTGAGCGAAATCAATAGGTAAACTACTCACTTGGTTGCCACTCAGGTGCAATTCAACCAAGTTTTTCAAGCCAGTAATTGAATCTGGCAATGTTTGAATTTGATTTTTCTCGGCTTTTAATTCCAACAAGGCTTTTAAGTCTCCAAATGCTACAGGCAGTTTTTTCAAACGATTTCCACCAATATTCAGGTACTGCAAGTATTTGAGTTGACCAATCTCCTCCGGTAGTTTTTCGAGTAAGTTGTTGTGCAGGTACAAATATTGGTCCAATTGCTGCAAATCACCAATCGAAGCAGGGATTTTTTCGATCCGATTGTGACCCAGATCGACCATCTGGAGACGGTTCAGTTGCCCAATCTTTGTAGAAATACTGCGAATTTGATTAACCGACAGGTTGAGCACTTGCAAGTCTTGCAATTGCCAAAGCGCGGAAGGTAAGCTGGTGATTTGGTTGTCAAAAACCGATAATTCTTGTAAATTCAAAGGTAAGTCAGGGCATTCTGTCAAACCCAAATGCTCCAGTTTGAGCTTTGTCATGATCAGAGCCCTCCCTTTTTCTTTTCGTAAGTTTTAATATAGTCTTCCACAATTTCGTCAATGATGGTGCGTAGAAAAGTTTTCTCTAAACGAGCGATGGTCTTGAGTTTTTCCAGTTTTTTTTCATCAAAAGCCAAGGAAAGGCGGCGGGTTGGGCTGTCCGTGATACTCATGTGACGGGGTTCGACGGTGGTGCGAATCAGGGCATCAAGGCCGCTGAGGGTTTTACGGGGTGTTTTGAGCTCTGTATCGGGCTCAGGCTCGGCTTGGAGTTGCCTTTCCAAAGACTCATTGAAAGCCTCAGTCAGGAAAGCTTGTAGGTCATCGACAAAGTGTTTACCCGCGCTTTTTTTGGGTTGAATTTCCTGGGTATCCTGTCCTGCTTCTCCTTTTTTCGAGCCAGACTCACCATTGGCTGTACGGGGTTGTTCTTCCAGCTTTACATCTTCAGCTGGTGCACTAAACAAACCCTCCAAACCGGCGGTAAATCTTTTTTTGCTCATGGGTTAAGCTTTTTGGGCGGATTTAGCGGCGCGTTCCAAAATTTCCTTGCACAAATTGAGGTAATCCTCTGCACCGGGGCTGGAGGAGTTGTAAGCAAAAATATCCTTGCGCTGGGCGGGGGCTTCCGCCAGGGCTACATTGTCACGGATTTTGGTTTTGAACACCAGTTCGTCGAAGTATTTTTCGATGGTCTCCACCACATCGCGGTTGAGCACTTTTCGAGCGTCGTACATCGTAGCAAACACGCCCCCGATGCGCAAGTTCTTATTGAGCCTTAACTTCACTTTGTCGATGACCTGCTTAATTTTGGCCAAACCTTGCATGGCCAAAAACTGGGTTTGCAGCGGAATATAGACCAAATCACTGGCCGCGAGGGCATTCAAAGTCAACAATGCCAAAGAGGGGGGACAGTCGATGATCACAAAGTCGTATTCGCTGCGCACGGGTTCGATCAGCTCACGCAGCAGGTATTCTCTACCAGCTTCGTTGATCAGCTCCATTTCGGCACCAGAGAGGTCCAGGGTGGAAATCACCACATCCAAACGTTCTTTAGCCGGGTAAGGTACCAGTGGTGCTTCCCCTCGAATGGCCTCATAAATGGACTGTGGGTGACGAGGCATCCCCAACGAGAGTGTGAGGTTGGCCTGCGGATCGAGGTCGATCAGCAAGACTTTTTTACCCAATTCTACCAAACCTGCGCCAATATTGATGGCGCTGGTGGTTTTTCCTACCCCTCCTTTATGATTCAGCAGCGAAATGACAATTGCCATGTGTCAGGACTAAAATGGTGTTTTTTCAGTGCGTAACAAAAACGTAAACGCACTGCAAAGCGAAAAAGCGCTTTTGCCACCAAAAATGAATGAACAAAAAAATTACCAGTAACGGCAAAGGCAAAAATAACACATTTTGTCATACCCTGTTTGGCTTTCTATCGGCCAATATGCCGTGCAAAACAGTAATTCCGTCGAACTGAAACGTTTGTACGCCAAAAAAGTCAACAGGAAAATTTCCACTTTCGTATCTTGCGCACGCTTTTATCGAATACAGTAAGTATTTGAGCTAAAATAAAATGGACGTATTTACTTCTGAGGTTTAGCAAAAAAAGAACACAACTTCCCTTCATCCAGTTGTTTTTCTTTTTTCACTAACCCCCTAATCCGTCCACCTTATTCTTTTGTGCTCCCTAAGCTAAATCAAACACATGGAAGACCTGGAGAGCCTACTCGCCGAATTTCCGGTCAAAACCGAAGTCAAGGTACAATGGGCTGACATGGACGCTGCCCAGCACGTCAACAATGTCATCTATTTTCGCTGGTTCGAATCGGCGAGGGTCGAATATTTCACTCGCATGGGCCAGGACGTGATTCACAATGATGAGTTGCCGGGTTTCATCTTGGCCAAGCAAGACGGTAAATACCTTTTTCCTGTGACTTATCCCGATACGATGTTGGTAGCGGTAAAAGTTACCAATGTTTTGCAGGACCGCTTTGAGATGCAATGCAGTATTTTCAGCCGTCGGCATCACCGTATGGTTTTCATTGGCAACGCTACGATTGTGCCCTATGATTACCAAAAGCAGGCCAAATCGGACATGAGCGAGCTGATGATTGCCAAGATTGCCATGCTCGAAAAAGGGCCGACGAAGGCTTTGCGATAAATCTGCTAGTTACATCTTCTACAAAAAATATGAATTCGGGTGGAAACGCTGACCGCTTTCCACAAAACATACCATACTCAACCAATGAAAAATCTGCAAGCCATCTTGATTGGCCTTTTGATCCTGGCTGTTGGATTCTTGTTTGTCAAGCAATCTAAAAGTGCTGCTGGAAACACCACAAGCGATACTAAGGCCAAAAAAGAGACAAGTGCCTCTCCTAAAATCGTATTCGTAAAAGGCGATACCTTGCTGGACAAGTACGACGTTTTCCAAACCCAAATCAAAGCGCTCGAAGCCAAGGGTAAGCGCATGGAAGCCAACCTCAGTGCTCGCGGACAAGCTTTGCAGCGCGAATTTTTGGCAGCCCAACAAAAAGCTCAATCGGGCACTTGGGCTCCTGCTCAAATTCAACAAGAAGAACAAAGGCTGGTACAAAAACAGCAAGCCCTCGCACAAGACCAAGAGCGCATGGGGCGTCAAATCCAGGAAGAACGCCTGAAAATTGAGCAGGATCTGGAGAAAAAAATCAAATCCTTGCTGGAGGAAGTTCGCAAAGAAAAAGGCTACGATTACATCCTAAACTATGGCCAGGCCACTGGCGTATTGATGGCCGATAGTACCCTCGACATCACCCCAGAGGTGTTGAAGCGCTTGAATATCAAGCCTGCGGAAAAGAAGGAGTAGGCGTTTCCTTTTCCTGCTATAATGATACAACAAAGCCCTTGGTCAATTGATTTGGTCAGGGGCTTTGTGTTTTTAAGGCAGGAGAGTTCGATGTGTTCCCCCCTGACCAAAATCACCCCCCTAACTGACTGAAACCAAGGTCTGTGAAAGCAATCTGGGCATAACTTGGGCTTGTTTGATAAGCAATTACCTTCAATCTCAATCACTTCTCTATGTCCATTAGCTATCCGCTGACCAGTACAAATCCCTACCAGGGCAACTCCAAAGAATTGAAGCGTTGGCTCGACAAAATGATCGATTGGTGCCAACCAGACGAAGTGCGCCTATGTGATGGATCAGACGCCGAATACCAGGAATTGTGCGATAAACTGGTCGAAAAAGGCACGTTCACCCGCCTCAATCCCAGCAAATGGCCCAATAGTTTCGCCTGTTTCAGCGACCCCAGCGACGTGGCCAGGGTGGAGGATCGCACCTATATTTGCAGCCTGCGGGCATCTGATGCGGGCCCCACCAACAACTGGATGGAGCCCAAAGCCATGAAAAAAATCCTGGAGCCATTGGTCAAGGGCGCTATGGCGGGGCGTACCATGTATGTCATTCCGTTTTGCATGGGGCCATTGGGTTCGCCCTTTTCCCGCTACGGCGTGCAAGTGAGCGACTCGGAATACGTGGTGGTCAACATGAAAATCATGACCCGCATGGGCGACCAAGCCTTGGAAGGACTGGAAAAAGCGGATGAGTTTGTCAAATGTTTGCATACCGTGGGGGCTCCATTGCCACAGGGGCAGGCCGATACTCCTTGGCCTTGCAACCCCGATACCAAGTACATTGTGCATTATCCTGAGGATCGCAGCATTGTGTCCTATGGTTCGGGCTATGGCGGCAATGCGCTTTTGGGCAAAAAATGTTTCGCTTTGCGCATCGCCTCCTCTATGGGTCGGGCTGAGCACTGGCTTGCCGAGCACATGTTGATCATGGGGGTGGAAGCGCCAGGCGTGGAAAAAACTTATGTAGCAGCGGCTTTTCCCAGCGCTTGTGGCAAAACCAATTTTGCCATGATGATTCCGCCGGATGGTTTGGAGGGCTGGAAAATCACCACTGCTGGCGATGACATCGCTTGGATTCACCGGGGCAACGACGGGCGTTTGTATGCCATCAACCCCGAAGCGGGTTATTTTGGCGTAGCCCCAGGCACCAACGCCAAAACCAATCCCAACGCCATTGCATCCATTGCGAAAAACACCATTTTTACCAACGTTGGCCTCACGCCTGACGGCGACTTGTGGTGGGAAGGCTTGAGCGATGCGCCACCTACAAACCTGATCGACTGGCGCAAACAGCCTTGGGATCCGCAAAGTGGTAAGCCTTGCGCCCACCCCAATGCCCGGTTCACCGCCCCAGCCTACCAAAACCCAGCCATCGACGAGCAATGGGACAATCCAGCAGGCGTACCCATCGGAGCCTTCATTTTTGGTGGTCGGCGCAGCACGGTTACACCCTTGGTTTACCAATCATTCAATTGGAATTTTGGAGTTTACCTGGCCGCTACGATGGGCTCGGAAATGACTGCTGCGGCATTTGGTGAAATGGGCAAGGTGCGCCGTGACCCCTTCGCGATGCTGCCTTTTTTGGGTTACCACTTGGGTGATTATTTCAACCACTGGCTCGATTTTGGGCGTGATTTGCCCAATGCACCGCGCATTTTTGGCGTCAACTGGTTCCGCAAAGACGAAAATGGGAAGTTCAGTTGGCCTGGTTTTGGCCAAAACACCCGTGTATTGAAATGGGTGGTGCAGCGCATCCAGGGTAAGGCTTCTGCAGTAGAAAGTCCTATTGGTTGGATGCCACGTTATGAAGACATCGACTGGGCTGGGTTGGAAAAATTCGACCACGCAGCCTTTGATCAAATCATGACTGTGGACAGGGAGCAATGGAAAAAAGAGATCATGGCCCACGAAGAGCTCTTCTCGACAGCCTACGATAAATTGCCCAAAGAATTCATGTTCATGCGGGAACTCTTGCTCTCGGCCCTTTGGCGCTCACCAGAGAAATGGGGCTTGGCTGAGGAGTAAGCCAGGAGCCACTGAATGAAAAAAGGCCTGGTAGAATATAGAATATCCACCAGGCCTTTTTTCATGATTTTTGATCAGACATCAATTGAATTTCCGCTTGTAAAACCAAGAGTTATCATTGAGGCTGAGGGCAAAATTCATCTGGATGTAATTTTCCCGCAAGCCCTCGGCTACGCCAAAGCGGCCTGCCTCCAGGCCAATGTTTAAATACGAGGGTGCCTGACGAGCTACAATAATTGGAATACCCACGCCCAGGTTGATGCCATAATTAGTGAGCTGGGTGCCGCGATTGCTGCGTGGGTCGGTGGCATGAAAAACCCCAGCCCGGAAACGAGAGACGGCCCAGTTGCTGGAATAGGACTGGATATTCGGTATGAATTCGAAACCAAAAGCATAACGGCGTGAGTTGAGCATATTTTCCGGCTTCGCTTCATTTTCATATTCGCTCCAACGAGTAGCTGTGTAATCAGCGGTGATGCGCAGTTTGAGCAAGACCTCGTACATGATGCCCACTCCAAACTCGGAGGGGTGCTGACCACCGCGCTCAATGTCACTTTCGTACAAAATGGTGTCGGGGCGGGTAGAAGTCACACCCAAGCGGGTATATGAACGAGTAGTGGTGGTGTTCAAACCTGATTTTGGCACGTAATAAGCACCCAAAATCAAACTGCGGTCGCCTATCTTGTGAAAACCTTTCTCATTGGCTTTGTCAAACTGGATTACATATTGTGTTCCATAGCGCATACGCACGCCGGAGTAGTTGATGTTGTCCTGTAAGTCCGTGGAGTATGAAAAGCGAATACTGTCCAGAACAATAGCGCGGCTGTTGATGACCTTGCCAAAAGTAGGCTGGAGTTCTGCACCCAAAGACAGGTTTTTGTAGCGCAGGCCATTGCTGATGCCCAGTTTGTACAAGCCTCCTGTACCCTTGAGTCGGGTGGTGACTTGCTCCAAGTTTTCACCCCGGACTTCTACGTTCTCAATATCATAACCCACAGTGGTATAGGGCCGCAGATGAATCCCCATGCCCCAGTCAAATTTGCTGATTTTGCGCTCTTGGGCGCGGTTGATCGGGTTGTTCAAGGAAAAAGCCAAAGAGAGGTAGCTGATGTTGCCACTCCACACCTGGTCCTTGCGGCGTTCGTCCTGCATATTGGAAAAACGGCCATCAATACCCAGTTCAAAAACTGTATTTTCCAGGCTGCTGAAAGAAGCCGGGTTGATCCAGTTGGAATTCGATCCGTCGCGCATGGCGATACCTGTTCCACCCATGGCCATTTGGGCTACGAAACCCGCAGGTGCCAAATCGCCCAAGCCGAAACGAGAATAAGGTGAGTTAGATTTTGGTAAAATATTGGCGTTGTTTTGCTGCGCAGCCAAGTCCACCAGCAATCCCATCATCCCCAAACCCAACAACACGGTCGTTTTACACTTTCTGCTCAAAAACATTTGCTCCAATTTTTTGCTACCCAGCTTTTAGGTAAGCTAGACAGCCAAACAATGATTCAAAATATGATTCAGACCGATGAGCACCAAATTGGGCTCCACGATCCAGTTTTCTAAACTTTCGCGGGCGATGGTTCCTGCATCGCCACCCGTTAGCAGCACCTTGGCGGGGCCAAAGTGGTTTTGCAGGGCTTCCCAGTGCCCTTTTACCTCGTACACCAAGCCCAAGGTAGCGCCATTGCGCATGGCCGTGACGGTGGAAAACCCGATCCAGCCTTGCAGTGCCTCGGCTTCTACCAGCGGCAAACGGGCCGTGAACTCGTGCATGGCCTTCAAGCGCATTTTCAAACCTGGTGCAATATTGCCGCCGAGGTAAGTGCCATCCGTCCTCAGCACTTCGTAGGTGATACAGGTGCCCGCATCCACTACCAGGCAATTTTGACCGGGGCTCAAAGCCCAAGCACCAGCTACGGCAGCCAGGCGGTCTTTGCCCAGGGTTTCGGGGGTTTGATAGGCGTTGACGAAGGGCAGGGGCGTTTGGGCGTCCAATTCCCAGAAGTTTAAACCAGCTGGAAAATGAGGCTTTAGTTCCGCTGCACGATCCGATCCTACCGAACATAAGAGCAGATTCTGGATGCGATGGTTGGTCAAGACCGCCAATAAATCCTCGACCGACCATTTTTCCCAGGTCCAACGCTCCAGGAGCGCCGAACCATCGAATACCGCCATTTTACTGCGGGTATTGCCGATGTCGATCACGAGGTTCATTGGGCAAAAAGCGGATTAATGCTTGAAGTGGCGGATGCCCGTTTTGACCATCGCCACCCCGTGGGCGTCGCAATAATCCACGCTGTCTTGGTCGCGGATCGAGCCACCGGGTTGGATTACCGCCGTTACCCCGGCTTCGTGGGCCAGTTGCACGGTATCAGGGAAGGGAAAAAAGGCATCAGATGCCATCACCGCCCCTGAAATGTCGAAACCAAAACGCTGGGCCTTTTCAATGGCATGGCGCATGGAATCCACCCGCGAGGTTTGGCCGCAACCCATGCCGATCAATTGCCTGTTTTTGGCCAGGGCAATGGCGTTCGACTTGAGGTGCTTCACGCATTTGTTGGCAAAAAGTAAGTCTTCGATCTCAGCCTCGGTCGGTGCTTTTTTGCTGACCAGTTCCAATTCTTCCTGGGTTTCGATTTTTTTATCAGAATCCTGCTCAATCACGCCATTCAGCAAGCTACGGAAATTGCGGTCGGCCAGATTGAAATGCTTGATTTGGAGCAAAATGCGGTTTTTCTTCTTGCTCAAGAGCTCTTGTGCTTCAGGCGTAAAGGCAGGTGCAATCAAAACTTCATAAAAAATCTCGTCAATTGCCTGCGCCGTTGCTAGGTCCACCGTGCTATTGGTGATCAACACACCACCGAAAGCAGACAAGCTATCAGAAGAAAGGGCCGTTTGCCAGGCTTCCAATACGGTGGGACGGGTAGCCACGCCACAGCAGTTGGTATGCTTGAGCACGGCAAAAGTGGGGCCATCGTTCAGAAATTCATTCATCAGGCCCACTGCAGCGTCAATGTCCACGAGGTTGTTGAAAGAAATGGCCTTACCCGCCAGTTTTTCAAACATCTGCTCAAAATTGCCGTGGAAAACCGCGTTTTGGTGCGGGTTTTCGCCATAACGCAACTCATCGCGCACCAACAAGCTGTGCTGAAACACCTGCTCCTGGGCTTCGCGGTTGAAGTAGTTGAAGATGGCCGTATCGTAATGAGAGGAGGTCAAAAAGGCTTTGCGGGCCAGTTCGCGGCGGTTTTCCAGGGTTGTTCCGCCCTGCCCGGCCTGCAACATTTCCAGGAAAATTGGATACTCCTCGCGTGAGGCCACGATGGCCACATCGCGGTAGTTCTTGGCCGCCGCCCGGATGAGTGAAATGCCGCCGATGTCAATTTTTTCGATGATCAGGGCTTCGTCGGCGGTATTGGCCAGGGTTTCTTCAAAGGGGTAAAGGTCCACGATCACCAAGTCGATCTCCGGAATGGCATATTCGGCCAACTGCGCCAGGTGATTTTCCTCGCGGCGGGCCAAAATGCCGCCAAACACCTTGGGGTGCAGGGTTTTCACCCGTCCATCCAGGATCGAAGGATACCCGGTGAGCGTTTCTACTGCCGTGACAGGCAAGCCAAGTTTTTCAATAAAGTCCTGGGTTCCGCCCGTAGAATACAAGGTCACGCCATGCTGGTGCAGTTCCCGGATGATGGGTTCCAGGCCGTCTTTGTAATAAACGGAAATGAGGGCAGATTTGATCAACTTGGTGCTCATGCTTTGTGCAGTTGGTTGGTATGAAAACGGCGAGAGCCGACAGGTTTTTTAGAAAAACTGCGCAAAGGTAATAAAAATGGAATGGTGGGGGAGGTGAAAATGGAAAGAAAACGGAAGTAGAGATCAGCATGGCTTGAAAATGCAAAATCTCAGCTTGGGGCTTGTGTTTTGTTATCAAATTTCAGTATTTTGTCAACGTAAAGTAAAGACCCAGCCCACAGCATTAATATGAGTGCAGAAAAATGGACCGATCAGGAAATCATCACCGCTCTTCAAGGCTCTTACAAAGAAAATGAGCGTGCCTTGCGATACCTAAATAGCCCTAAAGGATGGAAGCCACAACTCATAGGTTGGGTAGTCAATCAGGGTGGAACGCTTGAAGAAGCTCAACAAGTCTTCAATGAAACACTATTGATCTTTGATCAGAAGGTACGATTCAACCAGTACCAAGGTTATGGCACCTTAAATGCATTTTTTACAGGTATTTCCAAGAACCGATGGAATAAAGCATTCGGTGAACGGAATAAATCTGAGGTTGATTTTGAACTAAATAAGCACGACATTGCTACACCGAATTTTTTTGATCACAACATGATTGAGGAAAATCAAATACGTATGCTGGAAAACCTCAGTACTGAAATCGGCATAGATTGCCAAAAAGCCCTACTATTTATGTACTTTGAAACGCCATATGAGGAAATAGTCGCTTATTTTGGACTACTCAATGTAGAAATGGCATACAAAAAAGTCAGCAGGTGCAGAGAAAAAATGCGCGCTTTGATCGATGAAATCCCGTTTCTTCAGCACTTCTTTCAAGATTAAAAACAATGCACACAGAGATAGACAAAAAAATAAGGTCTTTTTTAAAAGGCCGCCTTTCGGAGGAAGAAGCTAGCGCTTTCAAAAAGGAAATTGCAGAAGATGATACTTTGCGCAAGGCTGTTGACATGCAGCGCAAAGAAATTGCAGTGTTTGAATATTGGTTAAAAGAAGACCTGAAAAATAAATTAGCTAAATGGGACAAAGAGGACGCCAAAAAAGAAGCGACCCAAGAACCTATGTATCAAACTAATAGATTTGTATTGTGGCCATTTTTAGGCCTCCTTATTTTATTGGCTTTGGTATGGTACTTTTATCCTAAAAATGAAAAATCACCTGTAGTTCCTCAAGAGAAAATCAAACCCAAAGCTCCAATTAAAAAATCCAAAGAACTTGAGTCAACACCAAACAATCAAGGTTCTAAGGAGAGGATAATTACTGAACCTCCTCAAGCTATAAAGAATACGGATAAATCCAAGAAATTGATGCCTTCCGCCCAGCAGGAAGAGCTAGTGGCCCTAGCCTCTGATCTTCACCACATGGAGCTTTCAACATTAGATTTATCTGGTCGCAACATTGACCAAAAACTTACTCAAGCTGAAAGTTTGTTTGAAAAGCAACTTTACAAAGATGTAATCGAACTTTTACAAAAACAAGCAATCGATTTCCAGCAAAAAGAACAATACCTTACCCAGCAGGAGTTGCTTGGACATAGTTTTTTTATGGAAGGAAAATATGATGAAGCTGCAAAAGCCTTCCAAAATATTGCTGCACAAGGCCACGAAGCAGACATATCGCATCCCGCAGAATGGAATATGCTATTGAGCTGGTTAAGTGATTACAATAAATACCGCAAAAAAATCGACTCCTTGTTGAAAAAAATGCTGGATGCCCCTCATGTATATGGGCCACAAGCCAAGGAGTTGAAAAATAAACTTGACAGCCTTTGACAACTTATTTTTTTACGCTCCCTTATCTAATGCTGCTCATATCACCAATGGCGATGAACCCTGCCCAAAAATAGGGATCAGCTTGGACGTTGTACATGCTCAGGTATTTGAGTTTGGCATTCCTCAAAGCTGCGTCTTTTCTCATCCCTGGTTTGGCCAGTTCTTTATAAAAAAGCACCATCAGGTCTTTGGTTCTGACATCATTGACCGACCAGAGCGAAGTAACGATACTTTTTGCGCCTGCAAAAGCAAAAGCTCGGGTTAGATTGATGATCCCTTCACCTTTTTGCAGTTGACCGATCCCAGTTTCACAGGCTGAAAGGGTCACCAGGTCTGCATTGAGACTAACGTTGTAGAGGTCTCGGGCATAAAGTTTTAAGTACAAGCTATCTGATTTGCCCGTGTTGAATGCCAAAAATGAGTAGTCCCCACTCCTGGCATCAGCTTTGCCATGGGTAGCCAGGTGAATAATGCGATAAAGCGGAGCCAATTCGAGAAATTGGTTGGTGGTTGCATCCTGGTTGTAGAGTGCCTTGCCCCTCCACAAGGTGGTGATAGAATCGATCTCAGAGCCACTGTACAAAAGACTTTTTAAGGTGTCCCGCAATGGTAGGTCTCTCGTTACAGCTCTCAAAGTACTGTCCATTTGAGGTTTATTGATGTGGTCGGAGATTTTCGCAAACGGGGCCATTCCGAGCAAGGTTTTCGTATGCTGGACGTTGTGTTTTTTATCCATCATTTGGCCCAACAATGTAGCAGAGAAACAATAGCTGATCTGGTGCTTGTGCAATAAATAGGGGTAATCGTGATATATCCCCACTGTTTTGGGTGTTGCGGTAAGCAAAGCTTCAAAGGGCACTTGCCCCAGGATGCCGTCTGGAATAATAATCAACTCCTGCCCTAAAGCAACTCCTGCATCCAAAACTGGTTGAATAAGTTTTTGGTACAAATCATAGGCTGCTTTCGAGTACAAAGTGCTGGCATTGAGCGCCTTTTTCTTGTCTTTGGCCATGCCGTTGCTGGTCATGTTGGTCACCCATAGCTCCAAGGGGAAATTCTTTTTGACCTCAATTACCTCGTATTTTTGCTTTTGGATGGCAATGATGAACAAGCTGCTGTCTCCGATTTGGTATTCCAGGAGGGTTTGATTGGGGGCCAGTACCTGGTCTTGCAGGGTTTTGAGTGCAATGCTTTTCAGTGAATACCGGGTGGTATAACTTTCTTTTGCAATAACTTCTGCTGAATCATATTTACCTCCAGTGATTTTCGATTTTATGCTGAAAATATTGGCAGAAGTCTGAAGAGATTCGCTTAGCGTAGTTGCATCGCCAACTGGCTTAGAATACTCCTGCCCTATCCCTTCTTTTGAAAATCCCAAAAACAAGAAAATCCACAACAACAGAAAATTGGGTTTGTATTTCAGGCGCATAAATTGGTGTGTTTAGTTAAAAATATAAAGTATGTAACGTGTTAAAATACCAAAAACTTACCTGACCTGAAAAAAATTGAAAAAAAATCGACTTCCCTGGGCAGGTAGGGCCAAAAAATCGGGACTGTTAAATGAAAGCGGCACAAACCCCGCTTCCACCAATCCTACTCCTCCGAAAAACGAAGCTTCGCATTCCGGGGCGAGCAGATCATGCCGAATGACTGCCTGACCTCGTATTGTCCATAACCAAGCTGGCAAAGAAGGGAACCTTTCCTTCCTTCCACTGAGCGACCTGTACCCAGGGCCGCAATGGCGAAGCTATGTGCAGTGCGGAACTTCTGGCAGTTGAGCGGCGTGAACCGAAACCGATTCTTTCACTTCGTAAAACTGTACATCATGTTGTTCGATCCAATCCTGTGGTTGCTCGGCATCAAGATTGTCACTACTGACATTCTTGGCCTTTAAGCAGCACTGAAAAATCAAGCTTGCGGGGAGATGGCCATACTCGTAAGCTTTGATAAAAGGAAAGAGCAATTTAAGGTTTATTCAACTTGGCATGAAGCCATGCTTTTGCAGCAAAATCCACTGTTGGTTCAAAATAGGAACACGCAAGTTCATATTGCTTGTTGCGTTCCTTTTCGGTGACAGCCTGCCACATGTTTAAGGCATGCCTCAATGGCTTGAGCAGCAATAAGCATTGAGCCCTTCGATCATAAACTAATAAATCTTTGCGTTCAAAGTAATTTTGATACGCATCTATTTCCAGATGTAAAGCTGCGTGGTATTCATTTTGGTTCAGTAGAAACAGCTCAACCAGTGTCATGAGCTTTAAAGGGTGAATCCTTAATCCGTAAATAAGATCACGGCTTTTAACATTATTAAGGTGTTGTAGGGTTCCCGTAAAATCTTTTGCAAGAAACTGGGCGTAAGCCAAGACTAACTCATAGGTGTCAGACTTTAACGCGTCTGTGACCGCGTTTAGGGTTTCGATCATCAAATCTCGATTGTGGGTATCATATGTACGTAATAGTGCTGAACTATAATTGAGAAAGTCTTCATCCAAGCGGTCCTTGAACCTCTTTTCTACTAAAGCCCATTCGAATAAGCTTTGCATTGGTTTGATAAAAATTTCATTACCCTCATAGATTTGACGAATACAATAATTGCCGAGGCTACGCCAAGTAGCATCTACAATAAAAAATTCCAACTGGGGTTTCAGATCAACGAGCAGTTGAAAAACTTCCTTGAAACGCTCTATGTCAGGAACATCAGACAAGCAAAGCTCCTTGAGGGCCTGCAAAATTTGTGCGCAGGGCTGGTCCAACTCTGGTATTTCTAGTTCAAGGTTCAAAAGGTGTTTTCGGTTGAAGGTTTCCAATTCCCATAAGAGCTGGATGGTGTGCTGGGCGTTGGCCTGGGCATGCAGCAGATCGCCCAGCGTTGATGCATCGCGCTTGTGGTGGTTTTGGCGGGGGTGTGACCACAAGGTTTGGTAAATCGAGACCAACTGGTGCTGCCGAAAAGGGCCGTCTGGAGATTTCATACAGGTCTTTTTCCACTTACTGAGGGCTTGCTCAAAGTGTTGGTCCAGAGGAGTATCTGCGTAATACTCGCTTAGGAGCTGTTGCTGAAGTTGCTCGTTTTTTTGCAATTGCTGATAGGTCAAAAAATCTTCCAACAATTTAAGGCAGCTTTTAAAAGCCTTGCTCAATCGATTTGAGTCAATTTTCTTTTTGCCGTCAAAAACAGAGGTGTAAAAATGCTGTAAATTGGGTTCGGGCAGGTTTTCCTTGGGGTGGAAGTTTTGTAGGTATTCAAAGATTTTCTTTTCCTCTTTTCCCTTTTTGAAGGCCACAAACTCCATCAAGGCACCGCGTTGTGCCTTGTTGAGGTGCCTAAAAATGGCATGCATTTTCTTCCCATCGGCGTTGAAAACTTCCATCGTATGTGTTTGAATCCCTTGACAAGTTATGGAGTAACGTGTTGATGATTTTTGATAGTATTTAGAAAGAGAGGCATTGAGATTGGTTTATAATGAAATCTCAAGAAGTAAAGAGGGCTTATGGTATTGGTTTCTAAAGCCTTGCAATAGAAAAGCTTATTCCCAAGCGTTTTCCTTGGTTTTTTGTCTTTTCCAATTTTTCTCACCCGGTCGATCATCCAATAAGTTTAGACTCCATTTTTAGCGGCACCTGCCCCAGTTCGGCAGCTCGCTTTTGAAGAGAAGCAAGTTGCCTAAACCAGTTTATTCTTCTAAAACCTATCCCATATGCTTTGTGTCACAAGTATAAAAACGCAAGCTGAGTTCGATGAGTTTGATGCCATTTTGGCCGATTTTTATGGAGAAAAACACGACCGAGAGATTGGCCTGGGATGGTGGCTTACCTATCCACAGGGTGCCATCGTCATCAAATCTGAAGGAGTAATCATCGGTGGCTTGACGCTTTATCCCATTCAAGCCGCTCAATTTGCGGGCTTTATCCAAGGGCAACTAACAGAACTAGCACTGGAAGTCGATCCAGCTATTCACCAGCATTGGAACATCTCCGATTACATCCTCAACAAAGAGCATCGCAATATTACCAACCTGATGACCCTGGTTTGGGGTGCATTGGATCACTGGTACCAATACCAAAGCGGGTACTATCCTATTCAAGTCAGCAGTATTCCCAGTACTCGAAGTGGCGAAAAGGCCTCCAGTGGCTTAAAACTCAAGCCTTTTTTGGAAAGAGGGGCCGATGGATTTCCCATCTACTTCATGCAAATCGCTAATCCAATAGGGCTGCATTACTATATTTTTTCAATGCGCCTGCGGGTATGTTTAATCCAGCTGAAATACGGCCTTGCTGCCTTGATCAAGCCGAAGAAACAGGTCACGACTCGAGCTACCCAAATCTGAGTCAGTATCCAAACAGCCAATTCATGCCTACAAATTCACCAATCTACTGCTTTCGGGAAATCACCGATGAAAGACAATTGGAGCAGGTTTTATTGAAAAGGCGGACTTAGGGTTTTCGCAAGAATAACATCCTATTGAATTAAGTATTGGGTTTAATTTTATAATTCCATTCTCCATGAAATTCATGAGGTGTAATGTTTACTCTTCCTAATTCTTCATCACTTATCTTTATAGC
>JAAFJY010000062.1 GCA_013299105.1 Chitinophagales bacterium
ATGCTCAACAATAATGGAGATAAGCCAAAAGTCAGCATTAGTCGACGAATGAACAAATGTGTGCTATCAGATGAATACAGAGAAAACACCCTGAAAATGCTCAACTTTTAATGCGTTTGCCCTGGGCGAGTACCCCAACTGAAAAGCGGTATTGTACAAAAAGCCATAGATCTTGTCCAGGTCTGAATCGGCCCATTTCCCGTCAAAAACTTTGTCGCCTTCATAATAAATTTTCGCCAACTGGTTGATCAATTGAGAAACCAAGCAAAGTTGATAAGCTTGATCCGGGTTGTCTTTGAAACGATTGTAATGTTTATCATAAAATTCTTTGCCAGGGCCTCTGGTGCATACCTGGCAGGTTACTGCTGAGCGGGTCAATTGTGCACTGGAAATCAAAGGGCCATTGAATGCTCTTTTTCTAGGTACCTTGTAGGTATAACTGGTTGCTGCTCCATTTTTCACAAAATGGACTTTGACTGTTGGATCACCTGATGTCTCCGCTTTTAAAAAATCCTCTTCTACAAATAAGAAATCGGTTTTAATCAATTTTCTACCGCTATCAAATTTCAGCAGATTCTCATTAATAGCATTAAGAACTTTTCCATTTTGATCCTCTCTAGGACCAGTTATCTTGCTTAATTTTTCTCCCTCGCTGAATTTTATGTAGCCCAAAAATGTATCGACAACTCCAGCAAAGATGGCCATGTATTTCACCTCATCTAAGATAAATCCTTGCAGTGCGCCTTCCACGCATTTTCCATTTCCATCAGCAAAAATAGGGTTCATTTTTTTAAAAAAATGCACGACCGTCCCAGAAGGTGTCATATACAATTTTCCTTCCCCACCTTTAATGATAGTATCACAAGGATCCACCCCTCCAAGATAACCTCCATCTAAATACGTCAAAAACTTAACACTCGCCAGCAACTTCTTAGTCACCTCCTTGATCGCCAACTCATCGCCCAATACCTGTACATTCCCGTCTCTTTGCAGGATCAGGTATACGTCGTTGCTCACCGCCCGTGGTTTGTTGCGCCCCAAAAACTTATCCGGCAACAAACTCGGGTCACACAACAAGGAATCGTGTACCAACAAGGCTTGCAGACCCAAGTCCGGCCGCTCGTTGGCCAATTGCAGGATGGCCTGGCCCAGGTCCACGGGGCCGCCACCCAGGTCGAGGGTAGTGCGGATACCGTCGCGGATTTCCGAGCTGCTGCCTGCGGGGCTGATGGTTTCCACGCGGCTGCCCAGGGCTGCGGGGCTGTAATTGGTCTTGCCAATTTGCCGAAAAGGGAAGGCTTTCAGCAGTGCCTCGCGCTCGCGGCGCGTGATGCAGGTGGGGCATTTGTTGTCGCCCACCTTGCAGCATTTTACCTGGTCGCTTACATAGCCGCGCAGCTCGTCCATCAGTTTGCTTTCAGCCCGCAGGTAGTCTTCGGGGTCTTTGGCGCGGGGTGCATCGCCCTGGGCCTGGAGCAAAAGGCGGGCCTGCCAGGCCGTGCGGCGCAGGGGGTCCATGCAGGCAAATACGCCGCCGCTGGGCAGGCGCAGGCGCACGTGGGGCTTGGCAAAAAGGTTGTCGCCCGCAGCCTCCCATACCACCAGCAAATAGTAAGGCGAACTGGCCGCCGCACTGCTCTCGAGGCGCGTAACCAGGGTCTCGGCAGTGCCCGCAGCAAACTGCCCGGCCAGGCGGTACAAGCTGCCGCTGAATACTTTGAAGCGCGGCTGCACACTATCCGGGAATGCCTGGCGGAGCTTGCAGGCCGCGTCCTGGGCCCGGGCCGGGTCGGCACTGATGCCCGCGCCTGATTGGAGGTTTTGATAGCAGTCTTGGGCAAGCGCGGGGAGGGTCGCCAGGAGGAGGAGGAGGAGAAATATGTGGAGGTAGATTCGGGTTTGCATGGTTTGTTAGTTTAGTAGTTGAGGGGTTTTTGTTTTTTGACTTACGACTTACGAGTGATGACTTACGACTTACGAAGTGGGGGGCTCGCTGGCAAGTTTTTCAGGTAGCTTGAGCACTCGTTTGTACGGATTTGGATTTTTGGAATAAAAAACCCATTATTTCGACGTTCGCTCATATCACAAGGTTTTGAAATTCAATGCTTTGCATCCAAAAATCAGGTTAAGGGATAGCAAAAGAATATGTTATAAAATTGGCACCTCCGATTTTGGGTTGAGCGTGGTCAACGTCATGTTGGAAATCCGTGAAAATCCGTTTCATCCGTTACATCTGTGTTCCCAACCAGCACCGCGTGAGCGGGGCAAAGTATTTGCCAATTCTTATAAGTTATTTTTTCAGTGGCCCTAACTACCACGTAAAACTCAGTTTTCCGATGGTGGTGGTCACGCCGTCGGGTAGGCGGTATTCTACCCGGATGTGGTAACTGCCACGTGGAGGTTGTTCCGACAGGTTGCCGATGCCCAGGGGGTCGGGTTTGTAGGGGCCACCTCGGCTGTCGATTGCGCTGTTGTTGCTGGCGCTGCTGTTGCTGGCCTTGGCCAGGCGAATATCGCTGGCTACCTGCTCAAATACGTCGTAAATGATGCAGCCTTCGCTACTCAGGTTCACCGCATTTTTGGGCGGAAAACCCAAGGCTTTGCGGGCAGGCGTGGCGTCGTTTTGGTCCAATACCCCATCGCGGTAAAGCTTTTGTAGAGTAAGGCTGTTCCAGGAGCTGTTTTCCAGCAGGGCTTCGTGGTACACCAGGGCGGGCGAGCCCGTTTTGCCCAGGTCCTGGTCATCGAAAGTCTCGTTGGGGCTGCCACAAATGCTGATCCCCAAGCCATTGACCCCCAGGCGCTGGGTATTGGCAAAGTCCTTCAACTTGTCTTCAAAACGGCGGTAAATGCTGGTGCGGAACTCCAGGCTCCCAATGGGAGTTTCGGCCCCATTGCCCGTCAAAAGCAGGCGTAAATTGTAATTGCGACCACCCTGAAATGACTCCGCTGGCAAAGGAAAGCTTAGTTTTTTGGCCAGGGGATCATAAGTGAGACTCACCCGTTTGACCTCGCTACTGCCCTGCATGATGGCCAATTCGATTTTTTTGCCTGCTGGCAGGTTGAAGAGCAGTTCGGGCTGGCCCGTTTTCAGTTGGATGAAACCCTCCTGGCGGCTCCACTCGGCCGGGTGGAAGTTTTTCATGCCCACCAGCGGGTAACTCAAGGCGATGTTGGCAGCGGGAATCTCCTGCAAGGCTTCACCGGTTGTAAACGTGATGGTTTTTTCTACGGTGCTGGGAGCTTCGCCACTCAGGCCCACTTTTACTTTCACCTTCAATTGCAGGGTCTTTTTGGCGGGCAACATGTCGCCAGCATCGAGGATCAACTCGGTGCCATCGCCATTGAAGCGTTTGACCGTGTAAATTTCCTCGCCGTTGAGCAGCAGGGAGGCTTGCTCCAGGTCGATGCGGATGCTGGTTTTGCCCCCATTTTCGTCGATGAAATCGGTGGTAGCGTTGACCGGGGCTACGAAACTGATTTTAGGCTGTACGGCCACCGATACGTCTTGTGATCCATCGCCAGGCTCCATGCTTTGGATGACTTCAAGGGCTTGCTGTCCACCAGGATCGTTGCTGAAACCACACTGCTCGCCCAGGGTGAATTTGGCGTCGAATTTTCCCTTTACCAGGCCGCCCAATATCCGGTAATTGCCCGCAACATTGCCACGCGCATAAAATGGATTGGGCAACTGGGCTTGTAGCAGGGCGGCAACGCTCAGGTCGAGGATGTTGAACTTTTTGCGGCCAAATTTCACACCACCTTTGACCGACAATCCGGCATAAACCTGCCCGCTGGCGTACCAGCCATCAATGCCCACCGTGCCTGATCGGCCCGCACAGGTGCTGGAGCCATATTCGCGGATCATCACATCGAAGCCCAGATCGGCGTTGATGGCGAGGAAAACGATGGCCAAATCCACATCGGTTTTTACATTGAGGTTGGCCCCAAAAGCAAAACCGCCGCCAGCCCCCCTCGATGAAGTGGACAATGCCTTGTAATTGGCCCCCAAGACATTGGTCACCGTTGCAGGTGGATCGGGCATGGGTTCGAGCACCGAGCCCGCCATCATATACGCACTGGTATTGATTTCCAAAGGCCCTACGCCCATTTGCAAGTCGATCCGGCTGCTGGGTTTACCTATATAGATGTACCAATTGTCTTTGGCAAAATGCAGCTCTGCTTTGCCTTGTCCAACCAAGCCGGGGGATTGGACAAATACCTCCAGATCGGCGTGGAAAGTAGTGGTGTTGAAATTGTATTGCATACTCAACACGGCAGTCACGGCAGCACTGGAAGCAGGGCGACTGGGTTTTCCGGTGCCCGCCTGGAGCATTTTAGCCGCTTCAACTGCGGGTACCAGGTCCAGTTTGGGTTGGGTCATGAAATTTGCAGTGCCATAAAACCAGACACTGGCCAGGCCACCGCCAGCTTCTTTGCTGTTGAAAGCCACTTCCAGGGTAGCAACAGCGTTGAATACTTTCTCTTGCGGTGCGGTAACGCCCACGGTGGCTTTGAAACCTAAGCCGATAGTGGAGCTCGGCGTGTAAACGATCCCCGAAAGTGAGGCTCCGGGGGTAGTGATGTAATCGGCGGCTCCACCCAGTCCAGGAGCAGCATCGGGTCGGCTCATGTGGAAATAGACCCCTCCACCCAGGGCTTTGATCCGCAGGGCCCCAAGCGGAATGGCCGGGGCAAAAGTCGCTTTGGCATCGACCATAAAGTATTCGTAATCGCTCATGCGGCCAAACTGGGCCACTGCCTCCACCCGGGCCGGAATGGCCGAGAAAGTCACGTCAAGAGCTCCCCGAAAACCTTTGCCAAAGGTGGCATCGTTGCGGAAGAAGGCCACGCTGCCGCGAATTTTTTGCACGCCGGGGAAACTGCCATCGATATTCAAAGCGTCAACCTGGATTTTTTCAAAGTTCCAGCGTTGGCGGGTACCACTTTTCGTCAATTTACCAATGAGGCGTATTCGTCCATTGGCGCTGAGTTTGGCCTCCTCCGATACGCCCAGCATCACATTGATGGCCAGGGCCGCCTGTTCGACACTTTCTCCGGCCACCATGCGAGGCTCGCTGACCGCGATTTTGAATCCCCCCAAATTGGCGTTGAGTTTACCCTGATCCACCTTCCAATTGCCGGGAGTGAAATAAGGGGCTTTATTGGCCAATTGCAAACCCGTGAAACTCAGGGGTGGCAAGCTGAGTTCGGCCCCTTCACTGTCACTGAAATTGCCAATGGCTACTTCCCCGTTCATGGTGGCAATGGTATAAAAACCACTGTCCACCTGGTAAGCGATATCGACCCTGGAGCCCGACAAAAGTTTAACCTGGGCTTTCCAGAGGTTGACATTCATGCTTTGGGTAGAGGGCTTGATGCTGAAACGGTAATTTTTTGCACTGATGGCGGCCACGTAACTGAAACAATCCGCAGGAGTAGGTGTGCTGCCGTTGCCAAACAAGGGCACGTGAATCAGGCCTTCCATCGCGCCACCTGCGAGCTGATTGGCTACAAAATTGATCTGGATTTTATCAATTGAAAAATTCCAACCGCCCAAAGAGCCTTGCTCCAGGGAAACCACCGGAGTATTGACGCTCACCGATCCAGTCAAGCCGCTGTCGTCGAAAATGATGTTGTTGGCCGATACATTGAGTGGAGTGGCTTGTTCATCACTGCCCAGGCCCTTGGGCAGGGTCAGGGACAATTGTTGGAGGTAAAGTCCCTGCCAGAGGAGCGTTCGGATGGTTCCATTGGGATAATTGGCAGGTATGATCATGTTAGGAACCGACTTGGTGCTGCTCAGATCGAGGAAAGCATTGCTCACGGTCCATTGGTAGTTTTCGGCACCGGCCACGGCGAAGGGGGGGACATTGACGTTGAAGAAAAGGTCTTCCCAAGACTTCAAAGCGGAATTTATGCGAATTTTGATCCTGGCTGGTTCGGGCAAGGGCTTGCGGGTAGCCGGATCAATCGGCACCAAGAAACTGCGGCAAACTTCCAGCGAAGACGCGAGGTTGAAACCAGCAAATCCACTGCAATCAAAATTGACAAAAGTGCTGTCATTGCCAGAAATGATCAAGCGCATGGTATTGCCCAGGGGGATGTAAAGGTCGTTGGCCAGTAGCAATTTGGTTTCAGCGCTGGCACCCCAAGGACCAAAACTGACGCCCAAGGCCCGGAAGGCCAACTTGCTATCAGAACCAGGCACGGGCAGTACCGCATAAAAATCGGCGCTGGCCCCACCCGTGGCAGAAATGACGATTTTGTCGATCAAAATTTTGAAGGGCAGTCCTCCCAATTCCTTTTCGATGTTAATGGGCAGCAGGTTTTCCTCATCGGGTTGATCGACCCCACCCAGTGCCCTTGCTTCGTCGATGGCATCCAGGTAGTAAGCTCGGTCCAAACCAGCAATGGTTTGCAAGCCTTGCTGAAACTCGAAGGCCATTTGTTGCAGCTTGAGGGCATCTGCGGCTTTGCCAAAATCAGGAACCAGACTGGCTTCCAAAGGAAAATTGGCACGGGCCATCAAACTGGCTGGAGCCAGCGTTTGGGGGGCATTTGCCCAAGCATCACCAGGGTCTTCGCTACCAACCCGGGCTTTGAAGCCAATCTTAGGGGCTACCTGTCGGCTTTCTACAATTTTTTTGACTTGTGCTTCCACCCAAGCCCGGAAGGCTTGTGGGGTTTTGATTTTTTCGGTTTCCTCAACTGGCAAGCGGCGAAGGGTTTCCAGGAGTTGGATTACCAATTCGTCAAGTTTGGCACTTTCTCTCAAGCGTTGAATGATGGCGGTGAGGTCGAGCAGCTTTTGCAGGCTTTCGTCGCAATCGTACAACTTGACGTGCTTGTTTTCAAGGTACGTCACGGCTTGGGAGCGGCCCGCCAGGGTGACTTCCATTTCCTTGGGCTTGCTGCCAAATTTTTTGTGCAAGCCTTGTTTCAGGTATTCGCTTTCGGTACCAAACACCTGTGCAGAGTCTGCAATGGGACTTTGGACAATCAGCCCCCGCATTTCCGTTCTCATGCCATTGCATTCGAGGGTTTTGGCGTTGATGGTGATCTGATTCAGGGAATCCATGATGCGCAAGGCCCGGTCAATCTCACCCCTCAGCACATCTTTATAGGTGTTGGCCAAGGCAATACCAGCTTTGGTTGGCTCGCCTTGGGGGCCATTGGTCATCCAATAATAAGGCTTTTTGGATTCGGGATCGCACTTGTTGCCATCCTTGTCGAGGCCTTCGCGGCTACAGCCGTTTTCGTTGTACTTGGTTTTGGTAACGGCGTGGTTGCCATTGGCGTCAAAGCCATTGGGGTCGAAATCAGGGCTGTAGGGATCACCAGGTTGGTAGCCTGGGTAAGGGGGATCATTGCTGTATTTTCCATTTTTGTCAAATCCGTATTTGTCTTGTGGTAAGCCCGTAGCCCGATTGATGCCGTTCTTATCAAAACCAGGGTTTTGGGGAGGAGGAATACACATGGCCCGGTTGCCTCCAACAGGATCAACTCGGGGTAGCTCAAAATTGGGGCTGGCCACCGCCCTCGCCTCCCCGGCGATGATCCAACTGTCTTTATCGACGGTTACATTGGGAAGCTCGACAAAAACGGCTTTTTCGCCAAAAGGCAGGCTCAACAATCCCTTGGCGGTATACGCCCCGGCGCTGCCATTCACCTCGGTCAGGCGCACGGGGAATCCGCGGATGTAAAATACGTCACCAATCTCGGCACTGGGCAACAAAGTACTGGCGGCTGCTTTCAAGGCGGCGGGTTTGCCGCATTCATAATCTATTTTTACGGGAGGGGTTTTCTGGTTCTTTTTGAAAATGATGGTTTGCACGTAGGAGTTGGTGTTGCCACAGGCATCGGTGGCGGTCCAGGTTTTGGTCACCACCTCTTGGTCGGCTTGTTGGGTGCGCTGCACATCCAGGCTCAGGCTCACTTGATTAGGGCTGCAATTGTCGGTCGCCCTGGGGTTTTCATCGGGCAGGGGGCCACCAAAAGGCAAAGTGGCATTTTTGGGCGTTTCAGTAAAAGTAGGGTTCACTTTGTCCTGAAAACGAATGGTTTGGACGTAGGTAATCTTTTTACCACAATCATCGGTAGCGATCCAGGTGCGTTCCAGTACGCGGGCGCAGGCGCTGGCACCGGGGTTCAATTCCTTGTCTTTGAACGTGATGCTCAAGCCCGTGCAGAGGTCATTGGCGCTGGGGCGTTTGTTGGGGATGGGGTCGCCACAATTGAGCGTGAGGTTTTCCGGGGTTTCGATCCAGATGGGGCCACTCTGATCGCTGGCGGTCTTGCACAAGGTTTTGACCCCGGGGATGCTGCGCCAGGCACAGGGGCTGGCATTGAGTGTAGCCTTCACTTCCAACTCAATATTGGTACACAGGGGCAAGTTGTTGAGGCTGAACAGCCCATCGCACAAGGCATTGAGGGGTACGGGTAGTTCGGTCCAGGTACTGGTTCCCTGGTTGCGATAGCGCAAGGCAAGGCTCAGATTTGCGCCATTGCTTTGCCAATTGGCGGGGGCTTTCGGCCATTTCACTTTGACCTGGTCGTAGGCCACTTGGTGCAATTCGACGGTATTTAACCAGGCGCACAAATCGGTGGTTGGCAAAAACTCGCCAGCACAACGGCTGTCGGCCAAGGCTGCACCTTGCAGCGATTGGGCTTGCAGGGTGGCCACACCTGCGTCGGCCCAGGTGCTTTGCTCCCATACACAATTGCGCTGTACCTGCACCTGGTAGGCACTGGCACTAGCCAGGTCGGGTATGCGCAGGCTGCCTTTGTTGGTTTCGGGCAGCAGTTTCCAGGGGCCGTGGGCGGCATTGAGGGCATCAAATACGCGGTAACGCAGTTGATAAGCGTAGGCATCGGGTTTGTCCCAACTACAAAGCAGGGCATTGCTGCCATCGGGCTGTAAGCGCAAATCCGTGACCGAGGCGCACTGCAAGGGGGCTTGCCAAGCTTGCTGTTCCACCAGTATTTCCTGTTTTCCGCTCAAGACCTCCAAGGCAGTGACCCGGAGTTGGTACCACTGCCCTGATTGGAGCAATTCGCGGGCAGTACCCAGCTCAAGCAGGGTATCTGGGCTTTGCTTTTTCCAAACCTCTTGCCCGTTTTTGCTCAGACTGAGTTGGTAAAGCCACTGTCCTTTCGAGAGGGCTGGCCAGGTGAAGCGGAGGCTTTGACGGTCGAGCGCGCGGTCAACCCGTACTTGTTTGTGGCTGGTTTGGGCCTCCAACAACAGGGGAAATGACACCACAGCGATGCTCAGGAGCAAGGCCAATTGACAATGGCGCAGGGTGGCCAGGATGTGGAACATGTTTTTCACGGTGTAGTATTTTATTCGGTGTAATGCCAGTTGTTGCGGTTCTGAGTCAGCCATGCTCGGATGGCTTGGATGTCGATCCGGGGATTTTGCCTGATCATTTCTTGAATTTCTTTGATCGGTAGTTGATAGGCACATGAATATTCTCTCTCTTCAATAGTGTCATATCCTCCTAATGCCACGATTTTATCACTAAAGACAAACTCATCAATCAAAAAATTGGTAATTTTTCTATTTTTGATGTCCAATAAGTCAGGGACAAGTGAAAAATATGCATCAACTCGACCATGTTGCAGCGCATTCCGAGTATTATCAATTAAAAAATTCACTGCTCGTTCATCGTTATCCCACATGATTAATGCTTTTGCAGTGAACCACCCAACCCAGTTATTTTCGAACGTGCCAAATTGGTCTGTGAAAAATTCAGATTGAAGCCCTGCCTCAAATTTTTTAAAAACGATGGTCCTCGTTTCTTCAATTTTCCATTTTCCACAAATAAGCAGTAATTCATATTTATGAGCATCTTTTATTTGCTCAATTAATACTGCTAATGTTTGTAAATTCTCTTTATCATAATCCTCTTTTTGTGAATATATATATAGTAAATTACAAACTGACTCTTGTCTGTTGTAACCAATAGAAGAAGAGGCCAATGGAGTGCTTGCAAAATCCAACATAAACTTAGTTAAAACTTTCCTTTGCTCAAGATTCAGTCTCGAGTAATATTTTTGATAATAGTCAACTATCTCTATATACTTAAAAGTTTCACTATGAGCATTTTTATCGTATTTTAAATCAAAATAAGGAAAACTATCTTTATTCAGGATAAGCACTTCAGGGTTTTTTATTTGGATAGGATTTTCACTTATCCTCTTTGATTTACACGAGGATAAAAAAAGAAGAATCAAAAAAAAGCAAATGAATTTTATTCCTTTCAAGTAGACTCGAACAGAAATTTTCCAATTCTGGGTTTTGGGTCGTTTGAGAGTATTCATATTAATATATTATTACATTATTGAAGTGGTACAACAATCCGTCTACGAGTTACCGTCGGGAACAAATATGCACGAACATATCTTTGTGTAGAAGGCGATTGATAATCCATTAAATTGAATTTATCTTTCCCAACAGCAACATTGAACTGTGAAAATGGATGCAGCCAGCCGAAGTAAGCATGGCCTATTTCATGCGCAAGCGTGTTGTGTGGAAAAAAAGAGCTTCCAATGGTACGGCCTTGTTTTTTTGCCTCTCCATTTAAAAAAACAACAAACCTACGCGTTATTGAAACACCTGGTACAATTCTTACGGTGTTTTCGTCATTACTTTGAGGAACTCCACCCAGTCTCTCAATTTTCGGAGTGAAAACGATTGGCATTTGATTTCCCCTTCTACATGCAGCTATAGCATTAGACTGTCTCACTACAGTGCTTAGTTCTAGGAAGTTATTTGTATTGAGATCATATTCCAATTTCCCATCTGCATCAATGATTGTATCTAAGGCCATTAATGCACCCTCATAAATTTCAACGCCGATCTGGTGCAATATTGCATTGGTTTCGTTGAGAAACTCATTGGGAGCCATATTAGAGGTTTCATAGCTGAATGTGTTATTCGTTTGAGGGATTCTAAGAGTTAGCTGTATAAATCTTACAGGAATACGAATAAGACTGTCTCTATGCAAATACACATTCCTAGCCAGTTGCATTTGCACCATTAACTTCAAAGAATTAAATCTATTTGTTGCACCCCTCAATATGGGATTCAATTCAAACTCCTTGGAATTCCCAGTTGATCCCAAGTTCGTAATAAAATTCCCAGCGCTAGCCCGCAATATTCGGCCAGGGACTCCATCAGGTTTGACACTGACTATTAGTGGTTCATTAATTAAAGCATCAAGGGGATGAAATTTGTATCGTGCGTAAATTTCTTTGCCAATTTTCCCGTTTCTTATGGTTCCATAATGAGATAGTTTCTTATCATCATTCGGATCATAAGCATGAACAAGCGATTCGTTCAACTTTTGGACAAAATCCACCTCAACCACCACAACCCTGGTAGATGCCATCAGGGTATCATACTTTATTTTGGTGGTATCTTGGGGATCACGTTTAGGAACCAATGCTGAGGCTCGAATGACTGTTCCCTCAAGACTTGATGATGCCTTGTCTACTTTCAGGTATTCAGTTGTTTGTTTGTAGGTTACTTTTTGGCTACCTTTCTCCCATTTGAAATTTTTTATAGCTCTGGAAGTGTCGGCTGGTATTGCAATTGCTTTTGCCACTGGCAACATCAAAATCCTCGGCCCAATGGAATCATTATAGGGCACAAAAAGGGTGTCTTTTTCGTCATAGAAGCCTCCTGCAATGTAGAAACATGCATTGATTTTTACCTTCAACAACCTCCGAAACTCAGCCACCAAAATAGAAGCCGCAGCCTTAAGCTGCCCGGTATTCTCAGCCAAGTACTCATTCCCTGCCTGCTCAGCAAGCGCTTCAATCGTGGCTTTTCTTTCGGCGCTGAGGTTTTGCAAGGTATAGCCCGCCCAAGTCACCTCAAGACGCAGGGCCTGTTGGTCTTTGTTTACCATCCAGGCGTGGATTCTCAGGCAGGGGCTTGCGTCATAAGCCCCCTTTCGATCAAACATCTGTCGGGCCAAGCCATTCCTGACATCCTCGCTTTGGCTGGCAAAATGCAGGTATTGTCCCTGGTAAAAAGTCACAAAGGTATGCTCAGTGGCGAGGGCACTGGCCTCGTTTTGTAGGGCAGTATTGGCTTCGCTATTGCCCTCTGCGGCGAGATCACTCACAATGGTCAAAGCCACCCGCTGTTCAGTGCTGCGCAGGCTGGGCTGCTGCCCCCACAAGAGCGAGGGCAGGCAGGCCAATAAGGTGGAAATTAATCGGTACTTCAGTATCATGGCTCTATGTAGTTGAAATGTTGAAGAGAAGGGGCGCTATTGGGAGTTGGTGGATTTTTATTCTTTTTTCAGAAAAGTGCCCCGGCATAATTTCCCACCACTCAAAGCTTGAACGAAATAGGTTCCAGGAGGAAAACTCCCTAGTTCAATCCGCAAAATCTTGCCCTGGCCTTGCTTTCCACTGGACCACATGCGCCCACTGGCATCGTACACCTTCCAATTTTCAATGTTTTCTGGCGCCTCCAGCCAGGCCTCGTTCTGGGTAGGATTGGGATATACTTTCATGCTTATTTGCACAGGAGTTTCGCGAATTGGGGTGGTTTTTGTGCGGTTCAACACAAAAATTTCATATCCCGTCGCACGGGTGGTAGCACTGAAAAACAATTTATCGCCTACCGCCTCAAAGTCGGAAACTTCCGAGCCATCAATTCCTTTCTGTAAGTCCAGGCAACGGGTATTTTTGGGTGTCCCGTCCGAGATCCAGGGCTCCCAACCAAACCTGTCTCTTGCAGCACCAAAGACCAGCGAATCCTGGTAAACAACCGTGCTGCCCGCACCAAAAGAAATGCCTGAACCCAGGCCCGTACCATCCAATAAAGTAGAGAGCAGCCCAGTGGCATCGTTGATTTTCAAGGTCGCGGTATTGAATTCCCCAACGAACCCAGTGAAAATCAATTGGTCTTTGTACGCCACAAAATTGCGGGCACCAAGCGGCTCTTGCGAGCTGAATCGCAGCATTTTGGTACCAGCAGCGGTGCCATCGCTGACATACAATTCATCCTGTCCTTGCGCACTGCCGCCCACTGGCCTGCCTGCGAAGTACAACTTGCCCTTGTGTAAGAAAATGGTCCGTTCGCGAATCATGGAAGGATCTAAAAAACTGCGGGCTTTCAACTCGATCAAAGCCTTGGTTCCTGCCGCTGTGCCGTCGCTGGTGTAGAGGTAGTATTTATTGGCCTCATTTTGGAGGAAGAAAAATATGCGGTCCCCGCTACTCATCACCTCGGGTACGAAGAAATTCATGGCTGGAAGGTCAGCAATGCGTTGCAGTTTGGCACTAGCAGCATCATAATAGTACAAAGCGCTGTTGCCTGTACCATTTTGTGGGCCAGCAGGAAAAACAATTCCCGATTTGTAAGCAGCGAAAGCGGAGCTCAGGCCCAGGTAATTGCCAAATTTGCCAATCTCTTCCGTTTTTTTAGTCGACAGGTCCAGCTTATTTACGATGTACTGGCGGTCCACACGAATACTGAAATAAGCTTGGTTGCCACTCAAAAGCAGGTTGTAAATCGGGTCGCTGTTTTTGAGGGAGTAAAGCAGACTTGCGCTGGCAGCACCTTTTTCGATGCGCCATACTTCAGCGGTTTCGGTACTTTTGTTGTAGTTGCTGAAAACCGCCGCGCTGGCATTGGCCTGAAAATAAAAGTCTTCAGGGTAGTTGAAGGAAGATAGTCCCAGGTTTTTGAGCAATTGCGTGCCTTTGGCAGTACCATCTGAGCGCCACAGTTCCCAGGCTATCTCCGGATTGCGGCGCAAATACAGAAAATTGCCATCCAATTGGCCCAATCTGAACATGCCATCGAAACCAAAAGAACCCAATGACCCAGGGGTAA
This sequence comes from Chitinophagales bacterium, assembly GCA_013299105.1. Classification (GTDB taxonomy): domain Bacteria; phylum Bacteroidota; class Bacteroidia; order Chitinophagales; family Saprospiraceae; genus Haliscomenobacter. The sequence continues at coordinate 13,862 of JAAFJY010000062.1, forward strand.
GATCAATCGCCACTTGTGCTTTAAGGGGATTGGTCATCAATAGGCTTAAAAAGCCCACTAGCAGGAATAGTTGTTTTTTCATAACAAGATGTAAGTGTGTATAAATTACTGCTTAATTATTGCCATTTTGAGTGCCACCTTGGGCAATCACATCTGTACTCAGGGTATAAGTACAACCGTTGGCGTCGGTCAAAACGGCCGTATATGTGCCAGGCTGAGCATTGCTGAGTACTGGATTTTGAGCCGTTGAAGAGAATCCACCAGGCCCAGACCATTGGTAAGAAAATCCATAGGTGGCAGATAACTTCAGCTCTGTTCCCGGGCAAATAGGGCCACTGCTGCAAACCAGTAAAGTAGGTGTACTGACAAAACCTACCGAGGTACTGGCACTTAGGGTACACCCGCTGTGAAGCGTGATACTGAGCAGATAGTCACCTGCGGTGGAGGCTGATAAAGGTGGGGTTTGTGGATTTGGCAAATTGGAGCTGAAACCATTAGGCCCGGTCCAGTGATAGGATTGTACCAGTGCCGGATTACTCACCAGTGCTTGCAGTTGAGTTGTTTGTCCCAAACAAACGATGCTTTTGGCTGAGCTTGCGGTAAGACTGGGTAACTGAGCTTTTTTGACTTCTTTTGAAGTACTTATCTGACATCCACTGACCGATTCGGTAAGCGTTAATTGGTACAATCCTGCCCCTACATTGATATTTGAGGTACTTGCACCAGTGCTCCAACGGTAGGCCAATGACAAGCCTGAGCTTGGACTTACTACCGCGTTTAAGCCCGTCTGGTTGTCTGGACAAACACTGATGGCATTGCCAGGGTTGATGCCCAATTTGAGTTCGGGAATGCTGATACTGGCCTCTGCATCACACCAGCCGGATTTGGATGCACTTACCTTGAAAAGTCCAGCTTTTGAGGCAGAATATGTTGCTGATGTACCAGCAGAAAGGATCGTCCCCAAACTGTCTTTCCAGGCATATTGGGTGAATCCGGTGCTGGCTTGTAAGCCAATGGGAGTGCCACAATACACATTTTTAGCCGCAGTCAGGCTCAGTGGCGCGGCTGGCAAAACGGTGATCTTGACCTTGTCTCGCTTGATGATTTGACCTTGTCCGTCAGTAATGATTATTTCATACTCTCTACTTTGAGTCGGGACTAGCGTAGTATTCGGTTGCTTTGGGGTGGCTAGCCCCGTTTCAGGCACCCAAGTGTAACAATAACTAGGATTGCTTGTTCCTGTTTGACCCAAAGTAAGGTTCACACCTGCACAAACCACCCGGTCAGCACCAGCAGGACAAGCGGCATCTGCCCCACATACAGGGTCATCACAATCGGTAAGTCCATTGCCATCGTTGTCGATACCATCGGCACACAATTCTACACAATCCGCCTTTTTAGGGATCAATACGCTGCCATAATAAGTCTTACAGTTCTTGTCGGCAGTAGCCATGACCACCTGATAGGAAGTCTGTGTTTTGAGGTTCAAGAAGTCTTTACTGGTTTGAAAAGTACGCCCACTATCGATGCTGTACTGCCAGGAACCAGCTACACTCGCATTGATGCTGATTTTTCCACCAAGTTGAGCACAAGCCGTAGGAGCAGTGGTCGTCACTGAACCTATGGCAGGTGGCTGTTGCGCATTCATCGTACTGACATTGCCAGTAACCTTGCACGACCGATCGTTATAAGCAATTGTAGGAGTGTAATTCCCAGGGCCAAGTGCAGTAAACAAGGGAGATGAACGATAAGTAATTCCGCCATCTATGCTATATACCAATGGACCAGCCCCAGCAACAGCACTGGCATTGATGTTGATGCTGCCATTATAAGTAGGCAAATTGATACAAGCATTGGTAGGCCCTTGTACATTTACACTGCTTATACTTGGCGCTATACGAATGAGGGCTTGAGTGACATTCAGGACCGAACTATTGAAACTGCTGCAATAATTTGCATCCAATTTTCCATGCCGAACATGAATCTCATACGTACCATTGACGAGCCCTGAGAACTGATTGAATTTACCCCACTTCAAGGTATCGGTGCTACCTACAATTTTGAGGGCATATTCAAGCTTATAGCCTTTGGCATTGATTGTGATCTTGCCATCAGTACTGGCACAGGTACTTGGCAAAACAGTCGAAACCGTGTTTAGAGTCGGTGCTCCTGGTGTCAAAATGTCAATTGTATCTTTAGCATTCAATATACAGCTACCTTCTGTCCCTTCTCGGATTGATAGCAAATAGCGACCAGATGGCAAATTGGAGATGGTGTCTTTTTTTAGCCAGGTCCAATTCCCCGCCAAAGGTTTGTAACCAATTTCATGAACTGATGAACTCCTGGATACGATTATGGCACCTGGAGTACCAACTGGTAAGCATTTTACCTGGACTAGCGTTGAAGGAAAAACCAAAGGAGGAGCTTTGTACAACACCAGGTTGATCTTACTAATACAGTTTTTGTCAGAACGCACTTCAAAAGTCACTGGTCCGGCAACAAGGTTGCTGAAAACAGTTTGGTCGCTCCAAGCCTGGCCTAAAAGCCTGAATTGATGCGCATTGTTCAGCTTTTGAAAGGTCACTTGTCCATCATTGCGGCAAGAAGCGACCAGGTTGGTATTGACCTGATATTTTGGCTGACAATCATCGTCTTCACAGTCTGTTTTTCCATCACGATCATTGTCAATGCCATCGTCACAAATTTCCACACAAGCTGGAGTAAAAATGATAGGGCTAGGATAGTTTTGTTTGCAACTTCCATCTTGGGCAGTAACTACAACTTGATAGGTTCCTTCGCCCAAACCTGACCAGTTCCATTGATTTTGGATGTAAGATGCTCCACCATTGATGCTTACCTGCCAAGCATTGGTCTTCAAATGCTCAGGGATATTTACGGTGATGGTACCGTTGGGATTTACACAGCTTATTGGAGCTTGTGAAGTAACGGTAATGGGTGATGGAATAGGAGCCGCTGCCAAATCAAAATTTTGACTGACCACTAAATTAGTACAACCATAACCTGGGCGCACCCTTGCGGTATGTGAGCCTGCGGTTAAGTCGGTAAATTTGGCCGAGGTTTGCCAGTTTCCTCCATCCATTGAATATAAAAGCTGTAAACCCAGATAAGTGGCTTTTATTTCAGCTGCTCCATTTGGATTTGAGCAAGATGTTAAGTCCCTTTTAATAATGCTCTGAATTTCCGGGCTGGTATTTGAGCCCACACTAACTGGGTAACTTTCGATTTTGGCAAAGCTTGATGAGCAGCCGCTCATGCTGATTTTTTTAGGGCTAAAACGAAGTTCTACTCGATAGTTGCCTGAACTTAGGCCAAAAAAATTGGTACCTTCTTGCCAATTTCTGATCCTACCTTTGTCAGCATCTAATAAGGAAAACTCTAGGAAAGCAGCTTGTTCGCTATTTCCGGTTTGAATACTGATACTGCCATTGGCCTGGAAGCAATCACTGGCATTCAAAGCGGTAAAGGTGGGTACAGGCAAGAGCATGGGAATTGCTGGCACTTTAACACTGGCAATTGGAGGATCATTGGTACAAAGTCCGTTTTGGTATTGAACCGACACCTCGTATTCACGACTAGTTCCTGCTGGCACCGATACCTTTGGTGCACTTGAAGTACTCCAGCTACTAAAGCCCTTTAGTCGATACAAGTAGTTGAGCGGCGAAACCTGAGACCCAGTGCTATTAGCCACACCTACTCCTGCATTAATCAACAACTCAGCGGTTTGATTACCACCACTGCAAGTAAAAACCAAGGAAGGCGGCAGAATATTGGGTTTGGGAACCGCTTGAAGGACGGTGAATTTGCTTACGGCACACGTTGTGGCGTTGTTGCTTACTCGCAATTCATATTTGCCGGGTAAAGCCGCATTAATCTGTTGTACATTTCCAGGGTTAGCGCTGTTTTCTGGAACAATCCAGGAGAAAAAATAAGCAGCGGCCCCACTTAGATTTTGTGGAGCAATCTGAATTGGCACTCCTTCACAAGTACTGTAAGTGGCTGGTAAATCAAAAGATGGGGGTTGATTCACCTGCACCAAAGCGGAGTCTTTGACTACACAATTTCCTGCATAACTCAAGGTTAGCAAGTATTTCGTATTGAGTGTAGGTGCTACTTTAATGCTGTTGTTGTTTGATCCGTTGCTCCATTGAAGGGTCCCATTATCAGCGATTGCCGTCAAAGTAGTACTGTCACCATGACAAACAGTTAGATTACCACTGATCGACAATGAAGCTCCATTGACCTTGACTTGTACTTGGTCCGTACCTGTACAAGCTTTGCTGTCAATTACGGATAGGGTATAGACAAAATCGTTTGCAGGGCTAACGGAAATGTTAGAAGCATTACCTGCTACTCCCCAATTGTAGGTAAATGGACTTGTTCCGCCATTAACAGAAGCATTCAATACTGCGATCCCACCTTTGCAAATTGTTTGATCGGGACCTGCATTGACTACCGGAAGGGAATTTACTTTTACCAAGACTTGACTTTTGGCTTTACAGCCTTTGCTATCGGTGATGGAGACAGTAAAAGTTGTATTTTGAGTAGGTGAAACTGAAATGGAGGCAAGCGTTTTTCCATCGCTCCAATTGTATAGAAATGGGCCATATCCACCAGCTATGGCCATTAAATTGGCAGTAGTACCTGCACAAATTTCTTTGGTTGCACCAGCGTCAACTGTTGGCAGAGCATTCACAATTATGTTTACAGAGTCGTGTTTTACACATGCATTATTGTCAGTGATCGTTACTTTGTATTTAGTGCTTGCGGTGGGTTTAACCGCACCTAAACTTGCAGTAGTTACTCCTATAGTCCAGTAATACAAATAAGGTGCTGAACCTCCCTGTGGATTTACTCCAATATTTAGGCTATCTCCACTACAAATTATTTGGTTACTACTAATATTTGAAGTGGGAATCGGATTGACAGAAACGGTGAGCTGGTCCGTGTTTTGGCAACCATTACCTGTCACTGTGACCATAAAAATGCTATCCCTGAGGGGGCTAACTGAGATGCTTGAACTAGTGGCCCCGGTGCTCCATGAATAGGCATAAGTTCCAAGAGGAATACTTACGCTCAAGGTTGTACTACTATTCTTACAGATGGATTTATTAGGGCCAAGTTCAGGCTGTGGCAATGCTTTGACCGTAATACTTGTGCTGGAAGTGTTGGTACAATTTTTACTGTCCTTTACACTCAAGGAGTAAGTAGTGTTAGAAGTTGGCGAAACAGTTTTATTAGGGGTCATGGCAATGGTACTTGCGCCTTGCGTCCAAGTATAGATGTAGGGTCCTAGTCCACCACTGGCACTGCCGCTCAAAGTTGCACTGGTCCCAAAACAAATTGATTGACTTGCGCCCGCATTGACAATTGGTAAAGCATTGACAGCAAGAACAGCCTGATCGGTAGCTTTGCAGCCCTTGCTATCAGTTACCGTAATGGCGTATGAACCTGCACTCGATACAGTAATGGATGAGTTGGTGGCACTATTGCTCCATGCATAGCTATATGGCATTGTTCCGCCTGAAGTGCTTGCAGAAAACGTTCTGCTAAAACCAGAACACACTTCCTGATCAAGGCCAGCATCCACACTGGGCTTGGCATTGATTGTAATGAAGGTCGAATCAACACCTACACAACCTTTGGAATCAGTTACACTTACTTTGTATTTCGTTGATAGCGTTGGTTTTGCTTTGATTGAAGTAGTAGTAGCATTCGTACTCCATAAATATGTGTAAGGACTTGTTCCAGCAGTGGCACTTACTGCTAAATTCATACTATCTCCCCAGCAAATAGCCGCATCTGCGGGACTATCGGCGATTGGTTTTGGATTAACTGTTACAGTCACCTGAGCAGTGTGGGTCTTGACTGGTACACTGCTATCTGTAACAGTCACGGTGTATGTCGTTGTAGCATTTGGTGATACAGTTATAGATGGCAAATTCACACCATTGCTCCAACTGAAAGTGTAGGGAGTAAGCCCACCTGAGGCTGTAGCAGTCAAGGTGGCATTAGTACCTTGACAAATAGTCTGGTTAACTCCTGCGTTGGCAATGGGGTTTTGTAGCACTGTTACGATTACTTGGTTGGATGCTTTGCATCCTTTGTTATCAGTTGCAGTTACAGAATATGTTGTTGTAACACCTGGACTGACAGTGATACTGGCACTAGTGCTGTTTTCTGACCATAAAAAGGTGTAAGGAGAAGTAGCTCCTGATGCACTGGCCGTTAGGGTAGCCGAAGCGCCAAAATTAATGGTCTGATTAGTGCCAGCATTGACAATTGGTAAAGGATTACGCGAAACACTTACTGAGCTGGTGCCAGTACATAAGTTAGCATCTGTTACAGTTAGACTATATGTTGTAGTACTTGCTGGATTAACGGTAATTGTAGAGGTGTTTTCAGAAGTTGACCATTGATACAGGTATGGACCAGCCCCAGTGATGCTAGGATTTAGGGTAATATTTCCACTTGCACAATATGATTTAGCACTACCTAAACTTGCTGTTGGTTTGGCATTTACATTCACTGTTGTAGCCAAATTGAACACACAACCACTGGTCGTTACATTTACGGTATAAGTTGTATTGTTTGTTGGGGAAACAGTAATAGAAGACGTTGTTGCATTGGTTCCCCAATAAAAAGTAGCTCCTGAGCGACTGACACTCAATGTCGTCGAAGCACCCTGACAAATATTGGTATTCCCTGAAATACTTGGCCTGGAAACAACGGGGACAATTATCTCAGTTGAATTGGTGCACCTAAATGCGTCGTTGCTTGTAGCAGTTACATTAACCGATAAAGATGTAGCGCCTAGGGGTGGAACAATATTGGTAGTAAGTGCCGTTACTCCATTTCCCCAAGAATATGTATTGGAAGCAATTGCATTAGATACATTGAAATCCTTACCAATCCCTTCACAAGTATTACTACCAGAATAAGATATAATAGGCTTAGTTGGTAAAGGGGACACCAAGATTGTAATGGTTTTAACTGCGCTGCACCCATTTGGCCCGGTAATGGTGACACTGTAGGTGGTGTTTTGTGTAGGGGTAACAACGAACGAGGATCTCATATCCTGATTATACGACCAAACATATGCATTTCCACCTGATGCAGTCAACCAGGCACCCTCATTAACACATATGGCTGTTTTTGATGCAGAAAGATTGGGGAAAAACCCTGTATGAAGTACTCCCCAAAAACTGGACAGGTTTTATAGTGAAAAAAGGTCGTGTTATCTTCACCACCAAACATCAAAAAAATGGGACGGACACGCCGCAAATTTGGAGCCGAAGAAAAGTCCAGAATCGT
>JAAFJY010000063.1 GCA_013299105.1 Chitinophagales bacterium
GGTCAAAAGAGCTAGACAGAACTGTTCGGTGTTGATATTTGTTTTTTGCATACATAAATATACGCAACCGATCGCAGTTCTGTCTTTTTTTTTGCGCGGAACTGGATTTATGTCCAAAGTCTAAAAGGGTTGAAATGTTGAAGGGTTGAAGAGAGATTGGAACCCGTCGATGTTTTTGGCCTTTTGCCTGAAAGAGAAGGTCCCGGCCCCTGGTGGGGTTCGGGATTTTTTATTTTGGCTCAATGTGGGTTTCAAGTTGAAAAAGACTTGGGCGTTTGTCTTGACCTAAGCCAAGGTGAGTTTTGGGTTTGCGAAGTTCGATTTTTTGACTTACGACTTACGAGTGACAACTTACGACTTACGAAGTAGGGGCTCGCTGGCAAGACCTTAGGGTGCTTAGGCTCCCATTTTCACGGTTTGATATTTTTGAGTTAATCTCAGCTTTGACATGTTTGTAAAACATTGAAAAACAATTATTTAAAATCGTTTTTCGCGTCCGCTAAAGATGCAATAAAATTGACTGAGCTATTTTATTGGGAAAACTTGAATCGTAAAAAAGATGACTTGCTGCACCACAAATTTTCAATCGAAGCGCTACTTCGTAAGTCGTCATTCGTAAGTCGTCACTCAAAAAAAGTCTTGGAGCTTGATGACCGCAACCAATTCGTTTTGAAGCACCACTTGAAACCCAATAAGAGCCTTTATTTTTATTCGACTTCACGGACCAAGTGCGCCTCCACACTTTTGCTTGTGCTGGAAAAATTCAAGCCAATGGCTACTTTTTTTCGTAAATCTGCCTGGTATGGACCTAGGTAATCCCGTTCAAAAATCTGGTTCAGGGCAATTTCTGCACTTTGGTCCAATTTGAATTCAAAAACATAAATGTGACTTTCTGTTTCTACAATTGCATCACAAAGACCGATGGCATTTTGTACCTGACTGCGCAAGTAAGTTCCCAGTAGGTTGAAGGCCAAATGAATCAAGGCATGGTAATGAAGCTCCGAGGCTTTTTGCCATAAATCTGAAGGAATGGAGGCGAAAATGCTATTGATGATGTTGATGACTTGTGGTAAATCATTTTGAACTAAAGCTTGGCGCAATTTCAATACACTGGGTAATGAAGTTCCTTTCTCGTACTTGTAGGCATCCATTAAAAGTTGCTCTAAACTTTGCTTAACCTCGCGATTTGGGTAACGTAGTTTACACCAGTCTTCTTCAAAATTCACCTCAGAAAAAGTGAGGTAGCCTGTTTGAAATAATATCGAATTAAACTCAGGTTGCGCTAAGTCAAAACTGGATAGGGACAAAAGCGAAACAAAATCCTCCTCATTCAGATTATAATGACCCGCGTTGCGAATGGATTCGACCAAAAAGGTAGGTGTACCTGTTTCAAACCAATAATTTCGTAAGGTGCCACTTTCTAAAAAACTCAAAATGGAAAAAGGATTGTAAACCCAACGTTGAGCATCCCAAGTATAGCCATTGTACCAATTCCGAAGTTTGGCCCTGATTTCTATATCCCCTTTTTCTTTTTGCGCAATGGCCGCACCAAAATATTGCTCCAATTCATCCTGAGTAATCCCCACCAATGTGCTATACGTAGGATGCAGGGAGATGTCATTCAAATTGTTCAGGTCGGAAAAAATACTGACTTTTGAAAACTTGGACACCCCGGTAATGCACACAAATTGCAGTAAATCATCGGCGTCTTTGATCACCGAATAGAAGGTTTTAATTACCTCGCGGTTCTGTTGTGCCTTGGCTGCATCTTCGCCCAAGTAATCAATAATGGGTTTGTCATACTCGTCCACCAGCAAGACCACCTTACCATCGCGGGTGGCTAAAGTCTTGAGCAATTCTTTGAAGCGTTGATCGATGCTAACTTCCGAAATTTTCAGGCCATATTCCACTGCGATCTCATCGAGTGCTTTTTGGATCGCGGGCTCCAAGCCAAGGTTTTTATGACCAATATTGGCAAAAGAGAGCTTAATGACAGGTCTTTTCTGGCTCCAATCCCATTGATCGGCGATCCAGAGACCTTCAAACAAGTCTTTGGAGCCTGAAAAAATCTCCTTGATCGTGTTCAAGAGCAAAGACTTGCCAAATCGACGGGGACGGGACAAGAAAAAATAGACTCCACTGGTGATGAGTTGATGAATCATGCGGGTTTTGTCCACATAGACATAGTTGTCATTGCGGATTTTACGGAAATCCTGGATGCCGATTGGGTACCTTAGCTCATGCATGGCTACAAATTTATGCAATGTGGGGTAGAAACTCAAACTTTGTCTGGATTTAGCTTTTTTACCCCAAGTTCAGAACAAGTTGCCCTATAAAACAGTTTCTTTGTGGCACTCAAAAGAAAACCGTTCAAGCGCCATGAAAAAAGGCAAAAAAGGCATACTCTTAGTCAATCTCGGCACACCAGATTCTCCTTCTCGTGGTGATGTTTACCGTTATCTCAAGCAATTTCTGCTCGATCCCAGGGTAATTGACATTCCCTGGTTACCCCGTAATATCTTGGTGCGTGGCATCATCGCACCTTTTCGCTCTGGCGCTTCAGCCAAATTGTACAAGGAACTTTGGACCCTCGAAGGTTCGCCCATCAAGATTTATGGAGAAAGGGTGAAGGCTGGTGTTCAGCAAATCTTGGGGCCGGAATATGTGGTTACGCTTGGCATGCGTTACCAAAACCCCTCGATAGAATCGGCATTGAATGAGCTCCTGGACCAACAGGTATCGGAAATAACGGTTTTCCCGATGTTTCCGCAATATGCGTCTGCATCTACGGGCTCGGTACACGAGGAGGTGATGCGATTGATTTCCCAGCGCCTAGGTATTCCCAACATCAAATTCATTAATTCGTATTACGATTTACCGGCCATGATCGACATTTTTGCCGATAATGCCCGCCAGTTTGATATCGATTCTTACGACCATATCCTGTTCAGTTTTCACGGCTTGCCCCAAAGACAGTTGCGCAAGACCGATACTTGCAACCACTGCCTCAAAACAAGCGACTGCTGCCATGCCATTTCTGAAAAAAATCAGTTTTGCTACGGAGCTCAATGTCATGGCACGGCCTATGCCATCGCCGACAAACTAGGTCTGAGCAAGGACCGCTACACCATCTGTTACCAAAGCCGCTTGGGCAAAGACCCCTGGGTTCAGCCTTACACTTCGGTGGTGTTGGAAGAACTGGCCAAAAAAGGGGCCAAACGCCTCTTGGTATTCAGCCCAGCCTTTGTGGCCGATTGCCTGGAAACCATCATCGAAATCAGCACCGAATACCAGGAGGAGTTTGAAGAAATGGGCGGCGAAAAAGTCGATCTCGTACCCAGCCTCAACGACGACCCGCGCTGGATTCAGGCCATTTGCGATTTGTTGTTGGAAAAGGAAGGGGTACTTAGTTGATTTTATTCCACCCGATAAACCCTGGACTCCCAGGGTCGCAAAGCCATGCCTTTTTCCGCAGCTGAATAGTTGCCAATCAGGTAATTGAGTTTTTCCTTCGGCCAGGGTACGTTGTTCAAAACCTCGTCCGAACAGTTCAAAAAGATGCAGTAGGCTCCATCCGCATCCCAACGGCGATAAGCGTAGAGTTTTTCATCGTTTTGGTCAATCTGCTCGTAGTCTCCATAGATCAAGGTAGGGTTCACTTTTCTGAATTGCAGAAATTTTTGGTAGTAATAAAAAATCGAATCCTCGTCAGCCAGCGCTTGTTCGGCGTTGTAGTGCGTGTAATTAGGGTTGACTTTGATCCAAGGCTCCCCATTTGTAAAACCAGCGTTGGCGCTGCCATCCCATTGCATGGGGGTGCGCACGTTGTCGCGGCCCTGGCGGTGTACGGCTTTGAGCAGGGCGTCCAGGTCTTTGCCCGCCTCGCGGTACTCTTGCCAGATGTTCATGGTTTCTATGTCGCGGTAGTCTTCAAAACGCTCGAAAGCCACATTGGTCATGCCCAATTCGCTGCCCTGGTAAATGCATGGTGTGCCGCGTAGGCTCAAGATCAAAGTCGCCAGCAATTTACCGGACTCGCGGTGGTACTGCCCATCGTTGCCAAAGCGCGAAACCATGCGGGGAAAATCGTGGTTGTCGAGGTAAATATTGACCCAGCCTGCTTCACCAAGGGCCTGGTGCCAATGGCCAAAAATTTCCTTGACCTTGTTCCAACTGAAAGGGAAAATGTCAAATTTGCCACCTGGGCCATGATCGATGAACATGTGGCCAAAATGGAAAATCATGTTCAATTCCTGGCGGTTTTCGCCTACATACAAGTTGCCCTGCTCAGGCGAGATGCCGATCCCCTCCCCTACCGTCATGATGTCGTAACGGCTACTTACTTCTTGGTTCATCTCCTTCAAGAACTCGTGTACCCTGGGGCCGTTGGCATACACTTCATCCACCACTTTTTGGAAGTCGCTGTTGTCGGCATCGGGCAGGCCCGGAGGCTTGGAAATCAGCGGAATCACGTCCATGCGAAAGCCGTCCACACCTTTGTCGAGCCAAAAACGCATCAAACTGTACACTTCTTCCCGTACTTTAGGGTTTTCCCAGTTCAAATCCGGTTGGCGACGGGTAAAGAGGTGCAAGAAATATTCTTCGGTTTGTTCGTCGAATTCCCAGGCCGAGCCAAAGAAAAAGGAACGCCAGTTGTTGGGTTGGGGCCGCCAAATGTAGTAATCGCGGTAAGGATTGTCCTTGGACTGCCGGGAAGCCTTGAACCAAGCGTGCTCGTCACTGGTGTGATTGACCACCAGGTCCATCAGCAGTTTCATGCCCCTGGCGTGGATGCCCGCCAACAGCTCATCAAAATCCTGCATACTGCCAAACTCGTCCATGATGGCCCGGTAATCGCTGATGTCGTAGCCATTGTCGTCATTGGGCGATTGGTAAATGGGGCTGAGCCAAATCACGTCGATGCCCAGGGTTTTGAGGTAATCGAGTTTTTCGGTGATTCCGCGCAGGTCGCCTATCCCGTCCCCATCGCTGTCTTTGAAACTACGGGGGTAAATCTGGTAAATCACGGCCTCTTTCCACCAGGTTTTTTGCATGGTTTGTTGGGTTTTTGTGGTTAAGTGGGGGTAAAAATAGGGTGAAAATTGATTGGGTGGGAAAGTTTGGCTTACCTAACAAATTGTCAAAGAATCGAAGGTTTTCAAAACTGCCTACACGGCACCACTCCACATCCCCTACCCCAGCTTCACCAACTCATTTCGCAAAGCATAAACCACCAAACCAGCAGTGTTTTTACAGCCCAACTTGCTCAATAAGTTATTGCGGTGGCCATCCACGGTGCGGTTGCTGATGTAGAGTTTGTCGGCAATTTCCTGGGTGGTGTATTCTTCGCAGATCAGTTGCAAGACTTCTTGCTCGCGGCTGGTGAGTTCCACTTCAAAGCTCCGTTGGGGTTTGATCGTTGATTTCCCGCTGATGCTTTCGCGGATCACTTCCATGACCAGGGCATTGTAAAAAAAGCCTTTTTCACAGACCATCCGGATGGTTTCGGCTACTTCGTCTGGGTCGGCATTTTTGCCCAAGTAAGAAGCTGCACCAATTTCGATCATGTTGAGGATAAATGCCTTGCTGACGTGAGAAGAAATCACGACAATCATCACCGAAGGAAACTCTTTGCGGATCACTTCGGCGGCTTCGATGCCACTCATTACGGGCATTTTTAAGTCTAGCAGCAATACGTCCGGCAGGGTATCTGATTGGCGGATTTTTTGCAACAGGTCTTGTCCATTTTCAGCTTCTAGGGTGACCAAAAATCCAGGGTGATCCTCTAAAATCAACTTCATGCCGCGACGAAACAGGGCTTCATCATCGGCAATAGCAATGTGGATGGTGTTTTCCATGAAGATAGATTTATTTTGTTTCCCCCAGATAATCAATGCGTAAAACTATCGAATTCGTCTACTAAATTTTCACTACCAATCAAAAGTAATCAATTTTTGAATATAAGCACAGGAAAAACAGAAAACAGGGGTCCAGCAAAACGTGGAGGCTTGTGTCCGCTTTGCTGCAAATAATTGACTTTAGGCGTAAAAGCTTAGTAATGGTTCAAAAATAAACCTTTCCAATTTTGAGATTGCTAGTGGTCAACGTCATGGTCAACGTCATGCTGGAAATCCGCAAGAATGGGTGTGTCGTGTGTAAGTGTGAGTTCGAGTGTGTGGGGCTTCGGTCAGAATCTATCGACTCACTTAATTGGAAATAGGGTTTATGCACACTCACACCCAAACAAGCACACCCAAACCCAATTTTATCCGTGTTCCAAATTTGGCCTCGCGCAGCGAGGGCATAATCTATAAAGTACGCAGTTGCGATTTGGTAAGGTTTATTCGTGGCTTGTTACTTACCCTACTTCATATTTCGGCCAAGACGAGACTTTATAAACTTTTACACAGTCCATCTTCTCAACTTGTCAACCCCTCAACTTCTCAACCAACTCAATACCTCCGCGCCCCAAACAACAAAGTCCCAATCCTCACCATTGTACTGCCCTCTTCAATCGCAATGGGGTAATCGCCAGACATGCCCATTGAGATTTCTTTGAAATCTGCCTGGTCGACAAAAAAACCACTCTTCAATCTTTCAAAATAGCTTTTAAGGGTTTGGAATTCGATGCGCACTGCCGCTTCATCGTCGGTGAAAGAGCCCATGCCCATCACGCCGACCAGGCGAATATTTTGCAATTGTGGCAAAATCGGAGCGGCCAGCAATTGGCTTGCACTTTCCCAATCCAGGCCGAATTTGGTTTCCTCAACGGCAATTTTGAACTGCAACAAACAATCAATTACCCGTCCATTTTTGAGTGCTTGTTTGTTGATTTCTTGCAACAAATCGAGGCTGTCAACGGCGTGGATGAGCTTGATGAAAGGGGCAATGTACTTGACTTTGTTGCTTTGCAAATGGCCAATGAAATGCCATTCGATGTCTTGGGGCAAGGTTTCAGCCTTGTCTTTGAGCTCTTGGGCCTTGTTTTCGCCAAAAATGCGCTGTCCCTCCCCATATAAAGCCTGGATGGCTTCGATGGACTGGGTTTTGGACACCGCTACCAATCGCACATTGGCAGGAATTTGGCTTTTAATCTCAGAAAGGATGGACATATGTGTTTAACTCTTCAACATTTCAACTCTTCAACTTTTCAACTAAAATAGGCCATGCAGCTCCGCCTGTACCCGGTTGATGACTTTACCCAGGTCTTCAGCGTCGTTGGCAAAGTCCAGTTCGTCGGAATTGATGATCAACAGGCGCTTGCCCTTGTAGCCCGCGATCCAGTTTTCGTACTTTTCATTGAGCTTGCGCAAGTAATCGAGGCTGATGTTGCCCTCATAATCGCGGCCCCGGGCCTGGATGTGGTCTACCAGAGTCGGAATGCTGGCCCGCAGGTAGATCAGCAAATCAGGTGGGTTGATTTGCGAGGTCATGGTCTCGAAAAGGTCCAGGTAGTTGTTGTAGTCGCGGCCACTCATCAAGCCCATGTCAAACAAGTTTCGTGCAAAAATATAGGCGTCTTCGTAAATGGTGCGGTCCTGGATCGTAGGGATTGCTCCGGTTTGGATGTCCAGGATTTGGCGAAAACGGCTATTGAGGAAATAAACCTGAAGGTTGAAAGACCAACGCTTCATGTCTTCATAAAAATCCACCAGATAGGGATTGTCATCGGCTGATTCGTAGTGCACTTCCCAGTTGAAATGACGGCTGAGTTGGGTACAGAGGGTGGTTTTTCCAGCTCCAATATTGCCAGCGATGGCGACATGTTTGACGTTTCCGAATTGCGGTTCGTTGCTCATTGTGGTACGGCGATGGTTTTACAAGTGTGCTCATCAACACACTCAAGCGCGGCTAAAATACAATTTTGTCCAGACTGTGAAAGCCCGTACTGGTCAAAAAACAAAAGATAGTGTTTAGAAAGTTCATTTGGTGCCTTTGTACCCATAAACAGCCAAAGAAAAGGCCGATCTACTGGAGCAGATCGGCCAATTTTGTCTTAGGCATTTCCAAAAGCGTTACTAGTCAAAAAGGGGTATGGTAAAAAGAAAATCTTAGTCCGTGATATAAGGATAATCAGCCTGGATGTAGTTGTCGGTGAACAACTCTTTGCCATCGGGGTAAGCAGAGTTTTCAGCAAACTGTACTGCATCATCGATTTCTTCCTTAATCCGATCCTTAATGGCTTGAATTTCAGCTTCAGAAGCCAGCTTTTTGCTCAAAACCAGGTCCTCTACGGTTTTGATTGGATCTAGATCCATGTATTGTTGTACTTCGTCTTTGGAACGGTATTTGGCTGGGTCAGATACCGAGTGGCCTTTGTAGCGGTAGGTTTTGATTTCGAGGTAGTATGGGCCGTGACCAGCCCTGATGTGCGCTGCTGCTTCCTGAATCGCTTCGTGAACTGCGGCTGGATCCATGCCATCTACCGATTTGCTTGGCATTTCGAAAGACAGGCCGATTTTCCACATTTCCTCTACATTGGAGGTGCGTTCAACGGAAGTACCCATGGCATAACCGTTGTTTTCGCAGATGTAAAGTACTGGCAATTTCCAGGTCATGGCCATGTTGAATGACTCATACAGGGCACCTTGACGCGCTGCGCCGTCACCGAACATGGTCACACAAAGGTTATTGGTGCCTTTGTATTTTTCAGCAAAAGCGATGCCCGTACCAATTGGAATTTGTGCTCCAACAATTCCATTGCCACCAAAATATTTGTTGGCAGCGTAGAAAAAGTGCATAGAGCCACCTTTTCCTTTTACTATACCTGTCTCCTTGCCATACAATTCAGCCATTGCAGCGCGGCAGCTGACCCCACGCCCAAGTGCTATACCATGCTGGCGATAAGCGGTTACGATGCCGTCACCGGGGATCAAAGCCGATTCCAAACCTGCGGAAACAGCTTCCTGGCCGATGTAAACGTGGCAAAAACCGCGAATCTTTTGCTGCCCGTACATCATCAATGCACGTTCCTCAAAACGGCGAATGCGTAGCATCAATTCGTACCAAAACAGGTACTGCTCTTTGCCATAAGCAGATGCAGCGCTTTTTTTCTTGGTGCCAGGTTTCTTTTCTACAACGGTATCCATTTACACATTGGTTGCGAGCGAAAATTCGCCGGTTCTTAGAATAGTTTGCTGAAGCTGGAAAATTTCATTTTCTTGAGGATAGACTCAATTTATGCAGGGCTTCCAGTATGAATCAACACCGCAAATTTAGTTTAGTTTTCGGTTTTTTTTACGACTTCTAAGAAACTTTATTTGTGAGGCTTTGCTTATTCGTTCTCAAGGTAGGTTCAAGCTAGTTGGATAGTGGTTTTTGCAAGGCTTGATGCAACAAAACCATTCAGTAAAAATGAGGCATTAAAGTGAATTGACCAAACAAAAAAAGAAGGGCTCCAGGTATGGCCCTTCTCCTAAAATTATCGACACTTTAATATGGATTAGCTCTTTGGAGCATGTTTAAAATTTCTTGTTTGCCATAAAACGGCCCAGTATTTAAACACGCTCTTAGCCGGGGTTTATCTCAACTAAAATGGCCGTTTGTCGCAGGCGGCACTGCCTTTGCAGGCCAATGGGACAAAAACTTCGACCCGAATCTTCCATTCGCCGTTTAATTTGTGCCATTTGGCGTAATAGTTGCCTTCCAACTGGATTTTGCCGTCGGGTTCGATCCAAGAGCCCGTCCAACGGCCGTATTCAGAGGCCATCTTCCAGTTTTGATAGACCTGGACCTTTTCTGGAATGCGCTCATAGATCACGTCTTTTTTCGTGGCAAATTCGAGGGCGAACAAATGCCTGCCTACTTCACGGGTTTTGCCCTCGAAACTCCTGGAAGACACGATGGTGAAATCCGGAGCCAGAAATAAACCGATTTTATTGGTATCCTTTTGGGCAATGGCCAGGTTTGATTGGGCGCGCAGGCCTTCGATGATCTTGGCTTCTGCGTTGGCTGCAATTTCCTCTGCACTCAGGGGCTTCTCATTTTCTTTTTCTTCACAAGACCAGTTGGTGATGGCCAAAAACAGGCCAAAAATCAAATAGCGGAAAGGATTTTTCATGGTTGTTTGGCTAAAGGCAGCATGTGTCAACGGTTTTTTGACACATGCCACCTATCGTTTATGGTGTTTCTTTTAGTGGAATTGATTACTGCATCAACATCAAATCTTCGTAGCTGACCACGATGTCGTCGCCCACTTGTTTGATGCTGTACCGCATGGGGTAATATCCTTGCTTGTCGTATTTTTTAGGCAAAGGCATGGCTTTGCTGAGGTTCGGTTTGCTTTTCAGAAAGTCGAAACTCACCATGGGTTCCATGAAAGTTACCTTTCCCTCATAGGTCCCATAGATCAACGTTTCTGTAAACTTGCCTTTTCCACTCAACTCAGGCGAAGTAGGATCAGCCCAATGTGTACCCATTTGTGGCACTCCTCCTGGCAAACGGATGTAACCTGAGGGCAAGAAATCCGCAGTTGGCAACTTGTCGAATTTTGATTTGGCTTGGTCATAAATTGGAATCGCCAGGCGTTCAGCAAGGGGCTGGGTGTAAAAATGCATGTCGAAATGCGCCACATCATAGACCATGGCAGGCTCATGACCCGTGTGCAAATAATCCAACATGATGTGATCAAAAGGAATTTTGCCCACGGCCTCTTTCGGAAAGCTCAGAACCAGGGCGACCCCTGCGTGTGGAAGGTTGTCAAGGGCTCCTTTCGTCATGGTAAAGCCTATTGCAGCAGGCTTGTCGTCAGCGTCAAATTTTACCCAAGAATAGGCTTTACCATTGCCGATTTTTTGCTCCGCACCATTGTAGGTAGCTTCATCGGCTTCTTTTTCACAACTACTAAAGAGCAATAAGCCCATTAGGCAAACACAAATTAACCTGTTCATAAAATGAATTTTAGGGTGTTGATAAATGTGAGGGGACACCGTTATCATACCGACAAAATTAGAGAGCAGGCTTGCTGTGGTGTTATCTCAAAATGGACATTTTGTTACTCGTTTTGGACTTTGTGTAGCATGATTAAATTTCAGCAATAGTAAAATTTATTGTAAATAATTAAAATTCAACGTATTGAACTTGCGCATCGATCGAACTTCAATTTCTTCCCTCATTTCCATTCGGAAGCATTCTTTCCAAAACGCTCCTGAAAAACCCTAGAAAAATAAGGCAAGCTTTCGAACCCAACCTGGTAAGCGATTTCAGAAACCGTGCCCGCACCAGTTTTCAATAAAGCAGCGGCTCGATCCAAGCGGTAATTCCTAATGTATTCGATCAAGGTTTGGTTGTTTAGGGACTTGAGCTTGCGTCGTACTTGCACTGCCGACAACAACATCTGTTTAGCCAACTGTTCTACATCAAAATGGCTATCGCCAAGGTGTTGTTCGATCACTTGATCAAGTTGTTGTAAAAAAGTTTGATCCTTGGCACTGAGTCTTGTGAGATTATTGGCAAATGGTTCGGCTTGATGAGCTTCGATTTGGCTGAATTTTTGACGCAATAACTGACGTTGTTTCACCAGATTGCGTACCCGAATCGTCAATTCTTTGGCTTCAAAAGGCTTGGATAAATAATCATCCGCACCGATTTCAAGGCCCTCCAAGCGGTCATCCAAACCTGCCCTGGCGGTCAACATCACAACTGGAATATGGTCAGTAATAAAAGTCGATTTAAGGGCTTTGCAAAAACCAAAGCCATCTAAGCGAGGCATCATCAGATCACAAATTACTAAATCAGGCAGCAATTCCTGGGCTTTCTTCAAACCGTCCTCGCCATCATTGGCTTCAAAAATCAGGTATTCACCTTCAAAAATTTGACGGATATAGGCCCTTAGATCCACATTGTCTTCTACGATCAGGAGTTGATCCAGGTCTGTGGTATTTGAACCAGTGAAGGCCATTGGTTTCATTTCTATCTCGCTCAACAGCTGTTGTCGGGGGAGTATGGGCTTGGACGAAGGTGGAAGGCTACTCATTTCCACCAAAGGGATCGACAACTGAAAGGTAGTGCCTATTCCCTCCTGGCTGTTTACGGCGATCCGTCCTTTCAGCACCTGAAGCAACTCTTTTACCAGGGACAAGCCAATCCCCGTTCCTTCAAAATTTCGCCTGTTGGCGTCGTCAATCTGATAAAAACGATCGAAAATGTGGGGCAAACGCGCTGCGGCAATACCCAGCCCCGTATCCTCAACCGAGATGTTAATTTGCTGTGTTTCGTATTGAATATCAACCCCAACGCTCCCTCCTTCAGGCGTAAACTTGAAGGCATTGGACACTAGATTAATGACTATTTTCTCCATTTTATCGGCATCAAAATGGGTCAAGTAGCTTTCTTGGTTCTGGGTATGGGTAAAAAGTAAGGCTTTGCTTTGGGCCATCGACTCCAATGAAGCCAATAGGTTGCGAAAAAACAGGGCCAAATCTCCGGGCTCTAGTTGAACCTCCATTTTTCCTGCTTCTAGTTTGGACAAATCGAGCAATTGGTTAATCAAGGCTTGCAGGCGAGTGACGTTGCGTTGCATGAGGCCCAATATCTTTTCTTGCGGATATTTTTGTGACAAATCCTGAATGGGTCCAATCAAGAGGGTCAAAGGGGTGCGGAATTCATGCGAAATATTGGTAAAAAAGCGAGTTCTCAAGGAATCCAACTCAGCTAGACGTTGTTTTTCTTTGGCGTTGTAATTGAGCTCTTCTTGCAGACGCACCCTTTTGATTTGGCCCTGGTTCCAGCGTCGAATCAAGTAAATCAAAACCAGGCCGTACAAAACGTAGGCCAACCAAGTGCGATAAAAAGGTGGCTTGATCTGGATTTTGAGGCTCACAGGTTCACTCCAGCGTTCTCCGTCCACACTACCCAATACTTCAAAAGTGTAGTTGCCACTTGGTAAATGTG
Organism: Chitinophagales bacterium; assembly: GCA_013299105.1. Taxonomy (GTDB): domain Bacteria; phylum Bacteroidota; class Bacteroidia; order Chitinophagales; family Saprospiraceae; genus Haliscomenobacter. The sequence continues at coordinate 12,892 of JAAFJY010000063.1, forward strand.
TATAGTGTGCGAAGCGATTGGTGCCCGCATCCACCCATTTTTTATCAATTTTTGACAATCGGTACCGATAGCGGCTTTTGGAGGGATTGCTGAAGTCCATCAGCGCAAATTCCAGGGAGATCATATTTTGTCGATAGGCCAATTCCAATTTTTGCAAATGATCAATGGCTTGGGAAATTTCCTCTTTTTTCGTCCCTATTCCAGGGTTTTGATTCCTGATTTTGAGGTCAACGATGCGCACAATGGGCTTTTCACTTTGGCGCCCAATTTGTACTGGGAAAAACACGTTCAAACCATTGATACCGCCAAAAAGTAACTCACCTTTTGGGGATTGCGCGTAAGAGTTGGTATTGAATTCATCGTCTTGCAGTCCGTCGCCTTTGTTGTAGGTGGTAAATATCAGGTTCTTGGGATTGAGCCTAGCCAAGCCACGGTTGGTGCTCATCCACAGGTTTTTGTCCTTGCCTACCAATACACCATATACTACTTTATTAGGTAATCCCTGTTTTTCGGTAAAATGCTCAAATTGTCCAGTTAGTTTATCCAGGCGCTCCAATCCACCACCCTTGGTGCTTACCCACAGGTATTTTTGGGGTAAGAACGGGTCATCAATCACGCCTGATACGAAATCGTTACTCAAACTTTTTCGCTCTGTTTTGCTGTTGCGAAAAATAGAAAACCTAGGTTTGTCAAGCGTGTTTTGCATTTTGATCAACCCCTGCTGCGTTCCAATCCAAATAACCTTGTTTTTGTCTTGGTACAAGGCATAAGTTTCGAGTACCGCTCCTTTGGGCAAAACCAAATGTTGGTAGGTATAGGTTTTGAATTCCTCCTTTTGGGGGTCAAAATGCAAAAGGAAACCATTGGTCAAACCCAACCATAGCTGATGTTGATCATCTTCCAACATTTTATAGTTGTAGTTCAAGGCTTCGTTGACGGGCGGGATGGCATAAGTTTTCAATAATTTCCAATTGGCATCGTACTTGTGTAAACGCCGGACTGCTTCATCGTTGTTGTGGCAAATCATCCAATGTTGTCCCCCGTGGTCGATCAACAATGCATCGTGTGCCCAGGTTTGGGCATTGGTTTCGATTGGGATGTTCTTTAATGTATTGCTGTTTCTATCTAATTCAAAGAAACGATAAGCTGGTCGATAATTGCAGTGTACGTATATTTTCGCATCCCGGTCGGCGACCATATGGCTCAAAGAAATGCCATTGAGGTGTTGTTGAAATTGGTTCACCAGGAGATTGAATCGCAAAATGCCATAACCTGATGTCCCTACCCAAATATTGTTTTTTCGGTCTAACACCAATTTCTTGATGCCTGGAGTGTTTTTTGGAAAAACTGCGAATGCGTTCTGAGCAGTTAAACTGCTTTGTTTGAGCAGTTCTTCTGGCTTGAACAACCAAAGATGAACTTCGTCTGTAATGGCTAGGGTGCCATCATTTAGTAGAGTCAAGAAGTACGAACTTTGTCTTTCCAGCTTGATTTGATGAAGAATTTTCTCCTTCCAAGCCAATAGTTGGTTTTCACTGGTTCCCCAAAAACGACCTTGAAGGTCTTCTACAAAAGCATACGCATCTGATTTACGCGCATTGATTTCGGGTATTTCAAATTTCTCCTTCCTCAAAGCATGAAACTTGGATAGGCAATGGTATTTTATTCCGGTGTTAGCGGGCAAAAGTCTAAAAGTGGGTGTATTATTCGATTTGGCAGGTACTACCCAAGCACTGAAATTGGCTGTTGAAGGAAACGCATCTTGAGGATCAACATAAAATACCTTACCCGGAATCTCTGTAATGATCCAAATTCGACCACTGGTATCTTCTCTCAAATCATAAATGGTATAACTGCTGGTGTTTTTTTGCGTCTCCTCTCCGACTGTAGCCCGGTAAAATCGTTGCAAGAAAGGGTCATAAAGATTCAACCCATCTTTCTCGGTTCCAATCCATAGCCTTCCCTTTTTGTCGCACAATAATGCAGTACAGGTATTGCCCGATATGCTGAATTCGTTGTAGGGGTCCTGGGTAAAGACCTTAAAATTGTAGCCATCGTATCTATTCAATCCATCCTTGGTGGCAAACCACAAAAAGCCTTGCTGGTCCTGTACCATTTCATAAATCATGCCCTGCGACAAGCCATCGGCAATGGTTATTGAGTGCCAATAACTATTTTGGGCCCAGGCAAAACAAGGGAGTAGTAAGGCGAACAATGACCAGCGCATACTCTAGATTCATGCGCAAAGTAAACAGTTTTTCGTAAATCAAAAAGCCCAGGTATTTGAGCTAAAACAAGGTGGACATATTTGCTTTTTAGGTTTAGCAAAAAAAGAACACTACTTCCTTCCAGTCAGCTGCTTTTCTTTTTTCACTAAACCCAAATCCGTCCACCTTATTTTTTACGCTCCCTTGTTAAAAACGCAAAGGGCCACTCTTCATCCGAAAAGTGGCCCCTGCTGCTGTGATTATGGTAATTAGTTGACTACTACCTGCGCATCACCTAGTCATCACCACCATCTTCCTCGTTGCGGTAAAATCTTCCGTCTCCAGCGTGTAGTACAAGACTCCACTGGCTTTCAAGTCCTGCTTCGTCAACCTCACTTGGTTCACACCCTTGGCATAATCGCCCTGGGTGCGGTAGATCAAAGCAC
>JAAFJY010000064.1 GCA_013299105.1 Chitinophagales bacterium
TCTCAGTTTGCTTTTCCAAGCCTTATCCTTACTTTTACAATTGTCTACGGACATGGTTCCTTCTTCTTTGGTTGCTTGACAGCCCAAAAATAGGGGGAACTTTTTTTATTTTTTTTAACACCCCAAGTTATGAATTATGGGTTATGAGTGAGGGGCTTGTAGGCGAGTTTTGAGGTGTTTTAAGCTTTTGTTCTCAGCTTGCAGTGTTTTTCCCACTTGTTTACATCAAAAAAACCGCGTTCGTCCTGATTTTTGTCGGGTGGGCGCGGTTTTTTCGTAGTTAGGTAGGCAAGACCAACTTTTTGGGTGTTTCAATTGTCCATATATCAGATGTTGTACAACCGATCAACTTCAAACACCCCGCTGAAATGAAAAAATTATCCTTGCTTTTGTCCTTGTTGTGCCTTGTGAATCTGCTTTTTGCCCAAAAAAAGGTGCTTACTTTGCCCGATTGGGAAGTAAAACCACAAGCACTGACCCAACTCAACTCGCCTTACCGCGACATCAATCTCTCGCTGACGCCCAGCGGCAAGTACCTTTATTTCATGAGCCCGCGGGGTGGTATGCCTTGGTCGGTGAAAGATTACCACCGTTTTCAGGGTAAATCTGAGTTTGATGGCGATATTTGGTACAGCGAAAGAGGGGCTGACCTGCAATGGCAAGCGCCCCAATGCTTGCCCAATACCGTCAACTCCGAAATGGGCGAAGACGAGCCCAATATTTCTGCCGATGGCCAAACCGTTTATTTTCAGAGCTGGCGGCGCAATTGGGCCCAAAATGGCGGCCCGTATTACAAAGCCGAGCTAAGGGGCGACCGTTGGGGGCGACCTGAAGGCCTAGGATCGGGGATTACCTCGTTTTTTCAATACAGCGGATATGCCACTGACGGCATGTCGATTGCACCCAATGGCCGGGTGATGGTCATTGCTGCGGGACCCAATTATGATGGCCCGATGGACCTTTTCATCAGCCGCATGAGTGTCAATGGCATTTGGTCGCGACCCGAACGACTGGACATTTGCACCCAACGCGACGAGCGCTCGGTGTTCATCGCTGCCGACAGTAAAACGCTCTATTTTGCCTCCGATGGTTGGGAAGGCAGCGGGGGCCTGGATATTTTCAAAACTACGCTAGAAGGCGGTACCCAAACGGGCGAATTGGTCAACATCGGCAAACCCTTTAATACCAACCGCGATGATTATGGCTTCATTTTGGATGGCCTGCGCAACGAAGTTTATTTTGTGCGGGATGGAGACATTTACTTTGCTGAATTGGGTGAATATGCTGACCTGCGAATCAAGCCAAGTGCGACTTTATTGATCAATGGCGTGGTCAAAACCAGCGATGGAAAACCCTTGGAAGCCAATGTTTACCTCAAATACAATGAATCGGACGAGGTTTTGATCAAAGGAAGAAGCAATGCGCTGACGGGTGAATACTCGATTTCGGCCCCACAAGTGCCGGGTGAATATACATTGCGGGCCAATTTTTACGAGGGCTACTCCTCGCAAGAGCAAAAAATTGTACTTGAATCGCAAGAAGGCGAAGTGCTGCGCAGGGATTTTATCGTTGATTTGGCAGCCCAATCGGAAGAGTCATCGCCTCCCAAAACTGTCCCGGTTTCAGTGCAAGCAACCGCCAGGGTATTCCAGGCTACTTTGCTTTTTGATTTCAACAGCAGCCAATTGAGCGAAAAAAGCAAAGTAGAGCTCGCCGTTTTGCTGGCCGAAGTCAACGCAGCGAAATCATACACACTGGACATTGTCGGGCATACCGACGACGTGGGTTCGGACGCATTCAATGTCCGCTTATCTCAGCGCAGGGCCGATGCAGTAGCACAGTTTTTCAAAGAAAAGGGCATCAAAGTTAATACCAGCGTACAGGCCAAAGGAGAATCTCAGCCCCAGTTTCAAAACGATTCCGAAAACAACCAGGCCTTGAACCGGCGAGTAGAGGTGATTTTGAAGGTGCAGTAGGGGAGTAGGTTTCCTGAATTTAAAAAGGTGTACGGTTTGAGCAAAACCGTACACCTTTTTAATCCAAGCGAACAGTTTACAAATTCCCCTTTTTCAGCTCCTCCACCGCATGATTAGCAGCCCTCGCAGCAATGGCCATAAAAGTCAGCGAAGGGTTTTGGGTAGAATTGGTGGTCATGCAAGCGCCGTCGGATACAATCACATTCGGGCAGTGGTGCAATTGGTTCCATTTGTTGAGCAGCGAAGTCTTGGGGTCTTTGCCCATGCGGATCCCGCCCATTTCGTGGATGTCGCCACCCGGCGGTTCGTTTGGCGTGTGGTGGGTTTTGATGTTGCTGAAACCCGCCGCCGAGTACATTTCGCTCATTTGTACGTGGAAATCTTCGATCATCTTGTTGTCGTTTTCGTCAAAGTCGATCGAGATGTTGAGCAAGGGCACTCCCCAGGCGTCAACTTGTTTGTCGTCGAGCCACACCCTGCTCTCTTCTTTGGGAATGGTTTCGCCCATCATGTGTGAGCCCACATACCAATTGCCGTATTTTCGGTGGCTCAGGCTTTCTTTCAATTCCTCGCCAAGCAAACCCTCGGTATCGTTATAGGTCATGCGGCCCGTATATAAGCCAGCGGCGTAACCCCGCAAAAAATCGGTTTCTTGCTTGAATACGTTGCGAAACCGGGGAATGTAGCTACCATTGGGCCGATTGCCCGCGCTCATGCGGTCCAACATGCCCTCGTATTCAGCGGAGATGGTGGTGCGGAAATTGTGAAAGTGCATGTACTTGCCCAACAACCCATTGTCGTTGCCTAAGCCATTGGGAAAGCGCCGGGATTTGGAGTTGAGCAAAACCAGGTTAGAATTGATCGTGGCGGCGTTAACAAAGATGATTTTAGCAAAATATTCGCTTATTGCTTTGGTCTGGCGGTCCACCACCCGCACACCAATGGCCTTGTTTTTCTTTTCGTCAAAAATAATCGAATGTACCACCGAATCGTGCCGTAAAGTCAGCTTGCCCGTCATGCGCGCCCAAGGGATCGTCGAGGAATTGCTGCTGAAATAGCCGCCGTGTGGGCAGCCCCTTTGGCAAAGGTTGCGGTTTACGCATTTGCCCCGCCCTTGTTTCAAGTGAATCGGTTTAGGTTCGGTGAGGTGGGCGCAACGGCCAATGATGGCTGGTCTGGTGTTCTTGTATTTTTTGGCCATTGTTTCGCTGAAGTGCTTTTCCACACAAGTTTGCTCGTGTGGGGGCAAAAACTCGCCATCCGGCAGTTGCTCCAGGCCATCGCGGTTGCCCGAAATGCCCGCAAAAATCTCTACGTGGCTGTACCAGGGGGCCAATTCGTCGTAACTGATGGGCCATTCGATGGAAAAACCGTCTCTGGCCGGGCCTTCAAAGTCGTATTTGGACCAACGCTGGGTTCCGCGTGCCCACATCAGGCCCTTTCCACCCACTTGGTAGCCGCGAATCCAATCGAAGGGCTTGTCTTGTAAGTAGGGATGCTCGCTGTCTTTGACGTAAAAATGCGCCGAATCTTCCTGGAAATTGTGCGGCCTTCCACCTATCGTATTGGCCTTGAGGTAATCTCTGGGCATTTGCTTGTCGTACTTGAAATCCCAGGGGTCCATCATGGCGGTGGGATAGTCCACGATGTGTTCCACATTGGGACCACGTTCGAGCAAGAGGGTTTTAAGCCCTTTGTCGCACAATTCCTTGGCCGACCAGCCTCCGCTGATGCCCGAACCGATGACGATGGCATCGAAACTGCGCTTTTTGATGGCGTCGATATTGAGATTGGACATGATTTTTAAGTTGTGGTAGTGAGGAGAGTGGATTTACTCAACGGGCACCGAACCGTGAAAAAATCCCGGTGCCATCTTGTACTTGAGCACATTGAGCTGGTAATGCTCCGAGATGCGGTAGCCGCGCACCGTCAAATCCTTGACTAATTTTACAAAGTCCTTGCTCTCCTCGGCTTTGCTCATTTCGACCAAGAGTGCTTTGCGTTCACTTGGCTTGGCATTTACAAAACCTTGGCCGTTTTTTTTATTCGCCTGCTGATCGGTGTAGGCCAGGCCTTTTTTGAAGGTATCCTGTGCTTTTTCAGGCAAACAATCCTGGATCATGCGGTGAACAAATTGGTGCACCTTCAGGCTTTTACTTCCCGGTGTATTGGTTTCGGGTAAAATGGTCTCGCAGATTTCCGCGAGCAGAGCCTCTTCGTCAAGGGCCAGTAAATCAGCCGGGATAAGACTACTGGGCGACCAGGCATTGGCCCAAGCTGGCAGGCTGATGACCGAGCCAAGGGCAAGCCCCATGTTGCGGACGGCAGTTCTTCTTTTCATGTTTATGTTGTTTTGATCTCAAGCAATTAATTGTCCAAAAGCCGACGGTGGTAGTTGATCTGCCCCAAATGATAGGTCAAATGCGTACACAAGTGCAGCAAAAAAGGCCCGGTTTTGACTTTTTCAGCAAAAACCATTTGCGGATAATCTTCTTCCAAAATGGCCGGGTCGATTTTTTGCAAAGTTTCATCCACGATTTTAGCTACCTCCTCCAATTTGCTCAAAAGCACTGAACGCGGCACATCTTTATCCGAAAACTCCCGATCGCGATCGCGGATGTAACCCGTGCCGCCCAGCTCGGCACCAATGTAGGTGTTGAGATTGCCCAGTAAATGCAAGCAGAGGTTTCCGGCAGAATTGACAATGGCTTTGTCGATCAGCCACAGCTTGGCTTCGTTTTGATAGGCGCTGATTTCAGCTTTCAACCTGCCAATGTCGCGTTGGAAAAGGAAGCGCATCGCGGTAATAGTCGTGTTGGGTGTCATTTTAGAAAAATTCAGAGCAAAATAGGGATTTTATCCAAAAAAATGCAATAAATTCGTTGTGCTGCATAATTGCAAAACAATATTTCGTAAACCAACGCTTCAACTCATGCGCGAAATCGACTTTTTGCTGGATAAATACGGCGAAAGCCACCAAAACAAGATCAACAAGGCGCTGCACTGGATTTGTATTCCGCTGATTATTTTCAGTTTGATGGGTTTGTTGAGCTCAATTCCTTCCAGTTTCATCAGCGGCTGGTTGCCTGCTGCATACCAGTCTTATTTCAATTGGGCCACGGTGTTTTTCCTGCTCACCATTGTGTTTTATTTGCGCCATTCAATGGCTATCAGTCTGGGCATGATTTTGTTTTCAGCAGCCTGCATCATCGGCAACGTGTGGCTGAGTCAAAATGTGGCCATGCCCCTTTGGCAAACTTCGCTGATCATTTTTGTGGGGGCTTGGATTGCACAGTTCATCGGCCACAAAATCGAAGGCAAAAAACCTTCTTTTTTGGACGATTTGAAGTTTTTGATGGTAGGACCAGCCTGGCTGCTCCACTTCATTTACAAGAAAATTGGCGTGAAGTATTAAACTAGCCAAGTCAAAATTTTGATCAAGCATTTGCTTTCTCAAATAATGCTTAGTTTTACGGCAAGTAGTCGATGAGTTCTTCTACTTGCCGTAAACATTTAACCCAATCAAACACCGCTGCCATGTCCCAAGGAATTGACGCTGGTACCCGCCAAAGAATCGACACCTGGCTCAACGGAAACTACGACGCCGAAACCAAAGCCACCATCCAAGCCCTGCTCGATGCCAACAACGAAAGTGAACTGAGCGATGCCTTCTACAAAGACCTGGAGTTTGGTACCGGGGGCTTGCGGGGCCTGATCGGCGTGGGCTCTAACAAGATGAACCGCTACACCGTGGGGGCTGCGACCCAGGGTTTGGCCAACTACCTCAACCAGTGTTTTCCTGGTCAAAACATCAAAGTGGCCATTGCCTACGACAGCCGCAACATGTCGCCGGAATTTGCCCGCATCGCTGCGGATATTTTCTCGGCTAATGGCATTGCAGTTTATTTGTTCAAAGCGCTGCGGCCAACGCCGGAATTGTCGTTTACCATCCGCCACCTGGGCTGCAAAAGTGGGGTAGTGATCACCGCCTCGCACAACCCCCGCGAGTACAATGGTTACAAAGCCTACTGGGACGATGGCTCGCAAGTGGTATCGCCACACGATGCCAATGTGGTAGCCGAGGTCAACAAAATCCAGTCGGTGGACGAGATCAAATTCACGGGTCGCCCGGAGTTGATTACCATGATTGGCGAAGAGGTGGATGCCGAGTACTTGAAAACGATCACGGCCAACAGTATCAATCCAGAGGTGATTGCAAGGCAAAAAGACCTCAAAATCGTCTTTACACCGATCCACGGCACGGGCATCACCCTGGTGCCTGCGGCTTTGGCCAAAGTGGGCTTCCAAAATGTCCACATCGTGCAGGAGCAAGCCACTCCCGACGGCAATTTCCCCACGGTGGTTTACCCGAACCCCGAAGAAACCGAGGCCATGACCATCGCCATGAACCAGGCCAAAGCCCTGGACGCTGACCTGGTCATTGCCACCGACCCCGATGCCGACCGCGTGGGCGCAGCCGTAAAAAACAAACACGGCGAATGGCAATTGCTGAACGGTAATCAAATGGCCAGCCTGATCATTTATTACTTGCTGCAAGCCTGGCAAAGCGCAGGCAAATTAACAGGCAAGGAATTTGTGGCCAAAACCATCGTGACCACCAATATCATCGACGCCATGTGCGCGGCTTACCAAGTGCCTTGCTACAATACCCTGACGGGTTTCAAGTACATCGCGCAAGTGATCCGCGAACTGGAAGGCCAGGCCCAATTCATCGGCGGCGGCGAGGAAAGTTACGGCTACCTGATCGGCGATGAGGTGCGCGACAAAGACGCGGTGGCCTCTTGCGCCATGATCGCCGAATTGACCGCATATGCCAAGGACAAGGGCTTGAGTTTGATCGACTTTCTGACCGAGATGTACCAAAAGCACGGCTTTTATTACGAAGGCTTGGTGTCATTGACCAAAAAAGGCAAAACTGGTGCCGAGGAAATTCAAAAAATGATGGCTGATCTGCGCAGCAACCTGCCCGCTTCGGTGGCGGGATCTGCGCCAGTGGAAGTGTTGGACTACCAAAACCTGACGAGCAAAAACCTGAAAACGGGAGCTGTAAGCGCGATTCCGGCGGGTTTGGGCATCGAAAAATCGAATGTGATCCAGTTGATTTTGGAAGACGGCACCAAGGTTTCGGCCCGCCCAAGTGGGACCGAGCCCAAAATCAAGTTTTACATTTCGGTGAATACGCCCTTGAACAAACCCGAAGATTTTGACGCTACTTTGCAGCAGTTGAAGGACAAAGTGAAAACCATTCAGCAAGACTTAGGTTTGGTGTAGGTGGGCCACAGATTGGGTTGTTCCGCTGCGCGGAGTGGCCTGCTACGCAGTCCTTTTTTGGGAACACGGATGAAATTGGGTTTGGGTGTGTTTGTTTGGGTGTGAGTGTGAAGAAACCCCGATTTCAATTGGCTGAGACGAAAGTTTAAGCTCGAAGCTACACACCCGAACTCACACTTACACACTCCACACCCGTTCTTGCGGATGCCAGCATTGCGTTGACCGCCACGTAATCTCGGAGGCTCGTTGAATTCTCCAGACCTGACCGCAGGAACGGAGGTTCACGTTTGCTAAACTTCCAAAGTTTGGTAAACGTGAACCTCCGTTCCTCAAACTCATAAAGACTAATGAACAAGAAACTAATATTCATCCTGCTGGGCCTGGGCTACAGCCTGGGCTTGCAGGCTTGGTGGGACGCCGGGCACATGGTCACGGCCATGATTGCCTATGAAAAGCTCACCCCCAAGGCCCGTGCCAAGGTCGATTCCCTAACCAAAGTGCTGGCCCGAGATTATCCGCAAGTCAATCATTTCATTGTCACTGGTCCTTGGCCCGATGATTTGAAAGCTGATGGCGTGCGCGCTTACGACACCTGGCATTACACCGACATCCCTTACAATGTGGACGGGGTAGCCCTACCGCCCAAACCCGAAGTAGATGCCGTGTGGGCGGTGAACCAATCCTTGAGCGTTTTGCGCAGCGGCCAGGCCAAAGACTTGGAAAAAGCCCGGTTTTTATCCTTTTTGGTGCACCTGGTGAGCGACTTGCACATGCCTTTGCATTGCACCGCCCGCTTCAGCCACGAACATCCGGGCGGCGACCAGGGTGGCAACTTGTTTGGCCTAAAAGGCACTTGGCGCAACCTACACGCCATGTGGGACGACGGCTGCGGCTACCTCAGTTCTTACGCCGACATTCGCCCCTACGGCCAACCCAAAACGCCACTGACAGAGGCCCAAATTGGCCGCATCCGCGAGCTCTCCAAAGATTTGATGAAGGAATTTCCAGAGAAAAAACTGGACGACGCCGAAGAAATGGATCCCGATTTTTGGGCCTTGGAAAGCTACAAATTAGCCATCAAAAACGTGTATCGCGGCAGCAAAGGCAAGGACGACAAAGGCCGGACCCTTTACCTGCAAATGGGCGATGAGCCCAACAAGGCTTACCTGGACCAAGCCCAGGAAGTGGTGCGCCGACAATTGGTTTTGAGCGGGTATCGCTTGGCGAATTTGTTGAATTCGTTGTTTGGGTAGGGGGATAAAGGGCTTGCTCTAATCCACGCCCAAAGTGTCTTTTATCAAGGAATATCCTGATTTTTTGTCTCAAAACCAATCATCTGGATAGTGCGTTAAATCTTAGGGCCGCAGATTAAATAAATTAGACATCTTCGGTGCCTCGCTGTGCGAGGCTAGTTGGGAACACGGATGAAACGGATAAAACTGATTTTCACTGATTTCCAGCATGATTTTGACCATGATTTTGACTATAACGTTGCCACACAATGGGCTTAATCCAAAGTCAAAGACGTCCACTTTATTTCTTTTCTGTTCCTTAACACCTTATTTCAAATCATGTGGATTTATTGCATTTTTTCAATGTTCGCGCTCTTGTCAGCCAAACAGCCTGGCTTCGAAGCGATTGGCTCAAAACCAGTTCGCCTATTCGATGGTGCTACATTTAAGGGGTGGGAAGGGGATACCACGACGACTTGGAAGATTGTCAATGGCGTCATCTGTGGTGGCTCCTTGCTTACAACTTTACCGCACAATGAGTTTCTTTGTACCAAAAAAAGCTACGCTGATTTTGTCTTAAAACTCAAATTCAAGCTCGAAGACAAGGGTGGGTTTGTGAACGCGGGCGTACAATTTCGCAGCCAACGCGCAATTAACCCTGCATATGAGATGATTGGCTACCAAGCTGATCTGGGACCTGATTATTGGGCTTCGCTCTACGATGAGTCGCGCAGAGACAAAACCTTGGTAAAACCAGACGCGGTGCTGGTTGAAAAAATGCTTAAACCAGGCCAATGGAATGACTACGAAATAAAAGCCATTCAAAATCGCATTCAAATCCGGCTCAACGGCAAAAAAATGGTGGACTATGTGGAACCAGATGCCAAAATTCCACAACAGGGTATCATCGGGTTGCAAGTACACGGTGGAGGGAAAGTATTGGTGTCTTACAAAGACATTTGGATAGAAGAAAAGTAAATTTGTTGAATGGGGTGTTTGGATGGAGGTGTGTAGAGGTAGATTTTGTGTTGGATCCTCCAAAATTAGCAAACTCCAAATAGAATAGGAGTGTCGAAAAAGCCCAGGAAGTGGTGTGTTGGCAGCTGGTTTTTAGCGGGTATTGAGCAGAACCCCACCCTCCTTTGTCAACACTGCTACCAATCAATGTTATCTGATATGATGATTTCATTTTTTTGTAGATGGTGGCTTGTTTTCATTGGAATAGTTTTAAATTTTAAAGCGTATTTATTTGCTAAAGCTCTAATCTCATCGGTGTCGTCATAGGTCAACATGAATTTTCCCTGAATTTTGGCAGTCAATGCAAAGAGTTTTTCGTGGTCGATATCATAATAAGTATAAAGCCTTTTACCTGCAACGGTATAAGGCGGATCAATAAAAAAATAGGCGTTTTTATCACTCAAATATTGGTCAATTATCTCAAAAGCGTCTTTTCGGTAGAATTCGATTTTATGGCTTACATATTTAATTCCCCTTATCCTGTCTCGCAGCGTACCGGGGTACCACCTTGACCCAATGCCTTTCCCATTTTCGCCCGATTTAATAAACCCGGAACCTTTGGCGAGGATGCCTCCATGTAATACCCTGTTTTTCAGGATGGTGCAAAATGCTTGCTGTTCTATATCATTGCACTCGCGTTGAAGTTCACGCTGTACATTTTCGCTGGTCAGTTCAAAGTTATAAATCCTGTCAGCAAGCCGATCGTTTCCTCCATTCAGGATGACTTCCCATACTGCGGCTACTTCAGGGTCAAGTTCAGACATGATGATTTTTTCGGACAAATCTTCAAAGGCAGTTGTCAAACTTACAATGCCACCTCCCGCAAAAGGTTCGACCAATAAATTTATCTTCTTATGGTCTTGTTTCAACCATTCACGCACGGTTGGAATCAACCATGTTTTGCCGCCAGGGTATCGGAAAGGGCTGCGCTGTGGAACCGAAGCCACATTGACCACCCGGCCTTGGGGGGCAGCTTGAATCTCATCTTCAAAAAAGGATAATTGCTTGTTTTTCATAGCTTATTGACTGATAATATCGGTTAATGACGGCGCGTCGGGTTCGTTACCGTCCAAATGTTCATCCAATTTGCCTTGTAGCTGATGTAAAAAGTCTGACATTTCGCCCGGCTCAGGGGTCGTGATTTTTAGTAATGCTGCTTCAAATGCAGTATAAACGGTTTCAACCAAGGTCAAGCGGAACCTGTTTTGGTCTTCATCATGAACCAATTCGTACAGAAACCATGCAATATCTGCCTCCTCTTTTTCAACAACAGGAAGGGGCGGAAGGGTTTCAAAGAAAGTTTTTTGGAGGGCAACTGCTTGTTTTTTGTGCCATGATTTTAAGATGCCGCCTTTGTACAGCATTTGGGGGATCAATCGTTTACGCGAAGAAGAAAGGTAATCTGGCTTAGGGGAGTTGTAGCCTGCGCGCCAGGTAAACTCGGCGGTGGGTTGCTCTAAATAAGCATCAAAAGGGTTTCGGAGGTTGCCTGAAATATAAACACCCTGCACTTCTAATGACATAAAATCCACCAAGCGGCCTTTGTCATCGTATGCAACCAGCATGAAATCAATGTTTCCGGCGCTCTGCCCGTTTCGATCATTGAGTTTTACTTCGGTCAATGAAGTCCATTTGGTATTTACTGGAAAAGCGAATTCTGCTGCATTTTCGATAATTAGCCACTCCTCCCGAAAACGAACAGGACAGGTGATGACGGGCTTGTTGTTGTGATGTATAGAGCAAACGCCCAAAGGGTTGTTCGCTTTATCTTTGGTGCAATTGGGCACTTTATTGTTGAATGGACAAAGCTTTTGGTTGCGATACCGCATGGCTTGTGCAGCATCATTCCATATCGGAAAACAAAATACCTCCGCTAATGGCTGGGCTGTATTTTTATCGTCGTTCATGCTGCTAAGATACGGTTTTTATGGTTAGCTGGCATTTTTTGCTGCTGACAACTGTGGCCTGTTGCCCTCGCTCCAGGATTTCTAAAATTTTGATGTCGTCTTTGAGCAGCTCACTCAAAAAGCCTTCGAGGATGTCAAAATCAGACTTGTTTCGGAATATGAATTTGATGAACCAATCGAAGCGTACTAATTCGGTTATTTTTCCCTTATTGAACATTTATTGGTTTTTCTTACAAAAATAATCTTTTTGGGGGATTTTTGGAGGGGGTAAAATGCTATTTTTTAGGTTTTCTGCGTCGGCAGTTGGCCTTGAGTGGGTATTGGTTAGGGAATTTGTTGAATTCGTTGTTTGGGTAAGAGGAGTAGGATTTTGCTTTAACGTACAGCGCTGGCAACAGATGTAGTCTTAGGAAGTTTAGTTGTCTCGTACGTTGCTATCTCACGTTTTCTCTCAATAATGATAATAATTTTTCCTTAATACTTGTGAATTGTTCGGGCACTCTAACTAATTCTAGGTATTTATCTTTTAATATTAGATTAATCCCATCAATTAATGAATGTGAAAGTATATTTTCTTCATTGGTTAAATTTACCCCTTTCCATGCTTCTAGCTCATTAAGCACAGTCGTAAAATTAAAAACCCAATTTGAGTTGATTTCTAATGGGAATTGCTCTAGTCTCTTAATAAGTTCTTTGCGGTTATAATTTACAAACCTATTTCTATTTTCTTGATCAGATTCAGTTATCAAGATTTCCATAGCCTCATTGATGAAAAAATCGTGAACACCTTGCTTGGCTACTTTAGAAGCTTTTCTAAGTTGGCCTACTAGTCCAGTACTTGGGAAATCAATATTGTATTTATTGTGTATTTGCTTAATTAGTTTATCCTTAAATTTACATTCATACATCGAACCAATTTCATAGGCAATTAAAAAAGAGTCAATTCTTTTATAATCATTTGCTTTATATGAACCAGTATACATTCCTGGTCTTCTAATGAAATGGAAAATGACTTGAATGTCCCAATCTCGCATTTTATACTTCTTTTTATTTTGAATGAGAGACACAACCGTAATATCACAACCAACGACTATCCAAGCCCCAAACTCATTTTACGTGTTTGACAGACTCGTTAGTTCCCTGTGTTTTCGCTTAACCTGCAAATGATATAAACGGCAGCCCAAAGAAAAACCCCACCTACAAATATAAACCCATTTGCATAATTTTGCAAGGAGTTCTCAACAAAGTTCCTCCAAAGATAGCTAACTCTAAATCGAATAGGGGGGGACGTGTTGGCAGGGCAAACGCATTAAAAGTTGAGCATTTTCAGGGTTTTTTCTCTGTATTCATCTGATAGCACACATTTGTTCATTCGTCGACTAATGCTGACTTTTGGCTTATCTCCATTATTGTTGAGCATATT
>JAAFJY010000065.1 GCA_013299105.1 Chitinophagales bacterium
TTGAAGAAGTTGTTCCCAGCACTTGGGAAATAGGCCTATTCATCACGTTACATTATTGTTTTTTAACGTCATTTTTTCATATATACAACCTCTTTTTTTGTCCAACGGATGGGGAGTACTTCACATCCTTATTTTAGCTCAAATACTTTGATAAATTCATGGGCATTGTATCGATACGACTTAGGTCTAGCTTTAACGTTTTGAAAAAGTACAGAAAAAAGGCGCTTAACCTGAAATTGATGTGTTGTTAGTTAGAGCTATTTGTATTCCGTAAGTTATGCAAAAACTGGAAAAAAGCAAATTTTTGCATCAATATTTTAGACGAATAATTGTAAGCAAAATATTATTTTGAAAAAATTCAAGTTACAAAACCATTGACAAATGAAAAATGGATAATACGCAGTGAAATCAAACTGGACTGTCGTTTGCAAAGGTCATCGGGTCACGGATGCACTGGGTTTGGAATTCGTAAATCTTGCGCTCATTGGATACAAATACACTATTTAATGCGTTACTTTGCGGTTCCTAACCAGCATAAGGGAGCGTAAAAAAATAAGGTGGACAGTTTTGGGTTTAGTGAAAAAAGGTCACTACTAGTTTAAGCAACTGGATGAAAGGATTTGTATTCTTTTTTTGCTAAACCTCAAAAATAAAGATGTCTACCTTATTTTAGCTCAGATACTAAGTCCGGATTAATACTTCGATTATTACGTATTTTTTTGACCAGAGGTAGGTTGAAAGAATATATCATAACATAAACACAAAAACAATGCCAAGTATCTCGCAACGTGCGCTAGAAGTGCCTTTGTCTCCCATTCGCAAACTCGCCAGCTATGCCGAGCGAGCGAAAGCGATGGGGCGCAAGGTCTACCATCTCAATATTGGTCAGCCCGATATCGAGACTCCAGCGGCGGCAATGCAGCGCCTGCGCGAGATAGACCTTAAGGTGTTGGAATACAGCCCTACTGAAGGCTGGCTGAGTACGCGCAAAGCTTTTGCCCGTTCCATGAAAAAATTTGGTGTACAGGTCGACCCGGATGAGGTAACTGTCACCACCGGAGCCTCAGAAGGGATTCAACTGCTGCTTTTTTCCTGCTTCAATCCAGGCGAAGAAATCATCATCCCTGAACCATTTTACGCCAACTACAATGGTTTCGCTCAAATCGCGGACGTAGTAGTTCGTCCAATCACCAGCTACATCGAGAATGGCTTTGCCCTGCCTGGCATCGCCGATTTTGAAAGGGTGATCAACGAACGCACCAGGGGCATTTTCCTGAACAATCCCAACAACCCTACCGGAGCCTTTTACTCCCGTGAAATGCTGGAGCAGTTGGCTCTGTTGGTCAAGCAATACAACCTCTACCTGATTGTGGACGAGGTTTACCGCGATTTTTGCTACGAGGGCCAGGATTTCTTTTCGGTTTTGCGCCTCGAAGGATTGGAGGACAATGTGATTGTAGTCGATTCCGTGTCCAAAAAATTCAGCGCTTGTGGAGCCCGCATTGGCACCATCATCACCCGAAACCCCGATGTGTTGGAAGCAGTAAGCCGCTATGGCAAACTGCGCCTCAGCCCGCCTGGATTGGGCCAACTGCTCGGCGAATTCCTCTGCGAACTGGACGACAACTACATGGACGAGGCCCAGGACGAATACCGCCGCCGTCGTGACTTGCTGTACCGCCGCCTAACGGGTATGAAAGGGGTACAGGCCTATCTGCCGGGTGGAGCCTTTTACTGTTTCGCCAAGTTCCCGGTCGAAAATGCCGACCACTTTTGCCAATGGCTGCTCGAAGAGTTCGAGCACGAAGGCGCTACCCTGATGCTGGCACCCGGCGCGGCCTTTTACGCCACCCCTGGCCTGGGCACCGACGAAGTGCGCATCGCTTACGTGCTGAACGAGCACGACCTCGACAAAGCGATGGACTGCCTGGAGCAGGCTTTGGCGATTTATCCGTATTCTACGATTAAGTCTTATAGTGAGGCGAAAGTTTGATATTTGAATGGGGGGGACATGCTTTGCTTGACTCCCCATTCAATATCAAGGTCTGGGTCTTCTCATTGTGCTTGCTCAATTTGTACTTGATGGGCATGAGACTTTATTTACAACTTGTTTTAGCCAAGTAGATGGTTTTTTTTGTACAAAAGTCGGTACGTCCATGAAACAACAGTTGAGCATCTCCGATTTTAGTGCAACGCTTTTTTGGGACATCGATAAATCACAGTTGGATTTTGAGAAACATGTAGTACATATAGTGGATAAAGCCATTAATTTTGGCACATGGAAGGATTTTAAAACGGTGCTTGCTTATTATGGGCGAGAACGAGTCAAAGAGATTGTCAAAAACCTCCGTTACATGGATAAAAGGACCTTGCGTTTCAGCAGTGTCTATTTTGATATACCAATCACTGAAATGCGATGTTACATCTGGCAACAGTTGAACCCCTTACACTGGGACTATTGAAATCTTTGATGGGCAAGGACTATCTTCAATCCTTTGTGTTGGTAGGTGGCACCGCCCTGGCTTTACAGATTGGACATCGAAAGTCGATTGATCTTGATCTTTTTACCCCATCAGAGTTCGATACGGATGCTTTGTATGAAAAACTACAACAAGATTATCACATAGTACCTAAAGTGCAAACCAAGGCAGTGTCATTGCTGAAATAGAAAGCATAAAAGTAGATTTCATTCGATTTAGATACACCTTTGCGCATCCTTTTGTAGTCGAGGATGACATCCGCATGTCGAGGATTAAGACATTGCTCCCATGAAACTTGGCTCAATAACTGGTCGTGAAAACAAAAAGGATTTTTATGACCTTTACTTTCTACTGGAGTATTTCGATCTGCCTGACATTCTAGAGATGTACAGTACCAAGTATCAGCACAGCACAGTTTTTCATGTGATCAAGAGCTTAAATTGGTTTGAAGATGCCGAACCGTAAATGTTGCCAGATGTTTTACTTAAAAAAGTTACTTGGAAACAAGTGAAAAAAGATTGAAGAGGAAGTGAGGAAACTTTGAAATGTATGTAAACCCTGAAAACTTGGAAGAAACTTCCGCAGCTGAGAATGTTGTGATTTTCATGGTGAACATGCAGTGTTTATGACAGTGCGTCGTGTCTTGCCTTGGCGTGAAAAGCGGGCCTATTCTGAAAATGCTGCGAAATGCTGGTTTGGTCAACGTCCCGCAAGTAATTCTGTAATTCTGTAATTCTGGTTTAGACAAAAATTCTGATTTAGACAAAAATGTGGTTCAGAAAAAAACCTCGCTTGATTGTTCATACAACGTTCCCCGAAGTTTTCATTAAACCTTAGCCTAACAGTATCGAGACCAAAGAAATGACCATTTCATGCCAACCAAAAAAATCAAAAGCCCCTCAGGCATCCCCGAAAGGCTCTTGTTGCAAAACCATCAAATAAGGTATTCGTCAGTCCAAATAGACCAAATTTTTACCGAGGGGTTCAGCCTGTTATCAATACGCTTGGCTGGCCCTGAGTACTTCACGCAGGTACTTCAGTGACCTGCCCATGTGGGTTTCTACGGTTTTGACCGAAATCTGCATTTGTTCAGCAATTTCGTGGTATTTAAGCCCTTGATCGCGACTCATTCGGAAAATGGTACGGCCTTGGCGGGGCAGGCTATCTATTGCGCGCTCAATCTGGCTTTCCAATTCATCCGAAATGGCACTTTCTTCAGGGTTGCTGTAATTGGAGGGTAAGGCTTTACAGTGCTCTTCTGGTTGGGTGCGCTGTCTGACCATTTTACGTAAGTAATCAATTGACTGATTGCGAACTGCAGTAATCAGGTAGGATTGTAAGGAAGATTTGATCACCAACTGGTCGAGGTTTTTCCAAATCTTAATGAAAACGTCCGAAACGATTTCTTCGGCAAGTACTTCCGATTCGACCAAGCTGTATGCGAAGCGACACAGCGGCTGATAATGGTGCTGGAAAAGGCTTTCAAAGTCGCCTTTGTCACCATCGAAATTTTTGTTGAGGGGCAGAATGAACGGCTGATGGATTGCGATTGACATTGGACTGAATTTTGATTTGCGCAAACGATTGCGCCTGGAAATAAAGATCAAGAAATCATACTCTAAGGCTGGACTTTCGGACCAGCAATTCGGGATTTAACACGATGGTTCGAGACGGAAATTGACGATCGCCATTCTGGATGGCTTCAAACAATAGCTGAGCGGCGGCAATACCCATCTCGTGGCTATGTTGATCAATGGTACTCAGTGGTGGCTCCAAAAAGGAGGTAAAGGGCTCATTAGCAAAACCTATTAAGGCCACATCTTGGGGAATACGCAAGCTGTGAGCTTTGATGGTTTGCATGGCACCTAAAGCCGAAAAATCACTAGCTGAAAAAACTGCGTCGGGTGGGTTACTCAGCTGCAAAAGCGTTTTCATGTTGTTGAAGCCGTCTTCAATGTACACCCCGTATGCCACAATCTGCTCGTCGAATGGGAGCCCGTGGTCTTTTAGGGCATCTTTGTAGCCCCTCAAGCGTTCGCGGTAAATATTAAGGTGTTGTACACCTGCAAAGTGAGCAATTCGCTTACAGCCCTGTTTAATCAAGTGACTTACAGCCTGGTACGCTCCCAAATAATCATCGAGTACTACGGTGTTAACTCCCAGTTTTTCATTGACACGGTCAAATAAAACCAAAGCAGTATTCTTATTTTTCAATTCAGCAAAGTGGGTATAATCCTGTGTCTCTTTGGCCATCGAGGCAATCACTCCATCGACCCTCAAGCGCAAAAGCGCTTCAATATTGCGTTTTTCGTTCTCATAACGGTCATTGGATTGACATATGATCACGTTAAAACCCATGCGGTTTGCTTCGTCTTCGATACCACTTACTACCCTAGAGAAAAAACTTCGATCAGCAGTTGGCACCATTACACCAATAATATTGCTGCGGCCACTGCGCAAGGCTGAGGCGATCTGGTTGTGCTGATAACCCATTTCTTTGGCCATTTCTTCGACTGCCTCCCGCGTACGCTCACTGATGCGCGGGTGCCCATTCAAAGCCCGTGAAACCGTCGATGCGGTCACGTTGAGGGCTTTGGCAATGTCGTGAATGGTTGATTTTTTGGACATAAACAGTACGTGATTGCATCAAAATGCGCAACCGATTGCACAAATCTAATGTGAAAATCTTTTTTTGCAAATATTTAAGGGATTTTTTTGTAAAAAAACAAGTAAGCGTAATTATGTTCGGTTTGATTGTTTGAATACCTGATAAAATCTTGTTTGCTAAAATTGTTAAGATGTTGACCATTACTCTTTTTTTCGAACCAAAATTCGCGGAATCATCACGCAAGTAATGCTGGAATGCTGTAATTTTTTTAAACTTTGAAGAAGTTTACGAAGCTCGAAATTTTGTGATTTTTATGATGAAAGTGAGAAGCGTTTGAGACCGTGCGCAGTATCACGCCTTGGCGGGCCGTGTCATGTTCTGCATGAAAAGCGGACCAATTCTGAAAATTCTTTCAGATTCTGGGGTAGAAAAAATTGGTCAACATCACGCAAGTAATTCCATAATTTTGCAATTCTTAAAATTCTGGATTAGACAAAAAAAGTTGTTTAGGTAATGGCTCATCATTTCGTTCGCGCCGCATTACTCTATTGCCATTGGTCGCTGTGGGAATGCTATTGGGGAAAAAAATACAAGTATTCTCAATTCCACGCTTATCTTTAGCAGCAAATCTTGGGTTTTTGCCCACTCGTTTCACAAAAATACCATAGCCTTAATCTGTATGAAACGCATTTCTTCTGGCTTGCTCATTTGTGGGCTACTGTTCAGCCTCACTTCTTTTGCTCAAAAAAGTAACAACAAAGCAGCCAAAACTACCACACCTGCGCCTGCTTCGAGTACACCTGCCAATACCCCAGATTTAAGCATGTACAAGTCCTTAAAATGGCGCAACATTGGCCCCTTTCGTGGTGGGCGCTCCAATGCTGTAGTCGGAGTTCCAGGTAGAGACCATGTTTATTACTGTGGCTACACTGGAGGAGGCATCTGGAAAACCGAAGACAGCGGCCTGAGCTGGCGCAATATTTCGGATGGACAACTCAAGACCAGCTCGGTGGGCGACATCGCTATTGCCAATTCAGATCCCAACACCATTTATGCAGGTATGGGAGAGCACGCCGTCCGAGGTGTAATGACCACTTACGGAGATGGGGTTTACAAGTCAACTGATGGTGGCCAAACCTGGAAAAATATGGGTTTGGAGAAAACCCGTCACATCTCGGATGTGGTGATCCATCCCCAAAACGCTGACGTGGTGTATGTGGCTGCACAAGGCCCACTGCATGGCCCAAGCGTGGATCGGGGTATTTATCGATCAATGGATGGGGGCAAAACCTGGACAAAAGTTTTGTACGTAGACGAAAACACAGGCGCATCCAGCTTGAGCATGGATGTCAACAATCCACGCATTCTTTATGCTGCTACTTGGGAACACCGACGCTTGCCTTGGAAAGTAGAAAGTGGCGGCCCTGGTTGCGCCATCTACAAGTCGACTGATGGAGGAGAAACCTGGTCGAAGCTCAAAGACGGCTTGCCTGAAAAAATGGGAAAAATCGGCGTATCCGTTTCGCCTGCCAACTCAAATCGGGTATACGCCATTGTAGAAACCGAAAAAAGCAAGTCCGGCCTCTACCGCTCTGACGATGGCGGCAAAAAATGGACCATGCTTTCTACGGATCAAACCATCAGTTCACGCTCCTGGTACTACATGGAGGTTTTTGCAGATCCCGTCAATGCAGATGTGGTGTATGTGCTCAATGCCCCGATGTGCAAGTCGATCGACGGCGGAAAAACTTTCAGTACCATTCGCGTAGGGCATGGCGACACCCACGACCTGTGGATCAACCCTGCCAACAACCAAAATATCATCCTCGGTGACGACGGTGGCGGCGAGATTACTTTTAATGGTGGCCGCAGTTGGTCAATCCAAGGTAATCAACCTACTGCCCAATTTTACCGGGTCAATACCGATAATGTGTTCCCATACCGCGTTTATGGCGGGCAGCAAGACAATACCTCGGTGGTTATTTCCAGCCGCACCAATGGCTTTGGCATCACTGCCAACGACTGGTTTGTAGGGCCTGGCTGCGAAAGTGGCTACATCGCTTTTGACCCCAACAACCCCGAAGTCATGTACGGCGGTTGCTATCAGGGCCTGATCGAAGCCTTAGATACCCGCACCAACGAGACCAAGGACATCATGGCCTATCCCTCCTTGAGCCTGGCCAATCCACCCAAGCGTCTCAAGTACCGTTTCAACTGGAACGCACCAATCATCACTTCGGCCCACGACCCCAAAGTGATGTACCACGCAGGAAACGTTTTGTTCAAAACCAACAACGGTGGCCTCAGTTGGCAAGCCATCAGCGGCGACCTTACGCGCAACGATACCACCCGCCAAGAGCAGGGTGGAGGGCCTTTTACCAACGAAGGTGCAGGTGGTGAAAACTACAACACCATCTATTATGTAGCCGAATCGGCTTTGGAGAAAGGAGTAATTTATACGGGTTCTGATTGCGGATTGGTATTTTTAACCCGCGACGAAGGCAAAACCTGGGCAAATGTGACTCCCAATGGCTTGCAGGAATGCATGATCCATTCGATAGAAGTGTCGCAACACGACCCAGGAACTGCTTACGTTTCAGCTTCACGCTACAAATTCAACGATTATGGTGCTTATTCTTATAAAACCACCGATTACGGCAAATCCTGGACCCTCATCGCCAAAGGCATCGACGCCGATGACTTTTTGAAGGTGATCCGTGAAGACAAAAAGACCAAGGGCCTGCTTTATGGTGGGGCCGAGCGTGGTTTCTACTTGTCTTTTGATGGAGGGGCCAATTGGCAGCGCTGGCAAAGCAACCTGCCAGTAGTGCCTGTAACCGACCTCAAAATCCAAGACAATGACCTGGTGGCAAGTACCGCTGGGCGTGCGTTTTGGATTCTGGACGACCTGAGTGCGCTGCAACAGGGCGGACCTGACAAATATAGCGGCCTCAAGATTTTGATGCCAAAAAATACCATCAGGGTTAGTTCAGGAGGTTCTTTTGCTCCCGAAGGCGGCATCCCAGGAATCGGCAGTAACCCTGCAGATGGGGTAACTTTTGACTTTTACCTACCCGCCAAAACGGGCAAAGACAGCGCCCTGACCTTGGAAATCCTCAATGCAACGGGCAAAGTAATCCGCAAATACAGCAGTCAAAAAGATGAGAATTTTAAGCCTTTCCCCGGCGGACCACCAGCACCCCGCCAATTGCCAGGAGACAAAGGCCTGAACCGCTTCAGTTGGGACATGCGCATGGAAACGCTTACTCCGGTTCAAGGAGTTTTTGTATATGGCGATTATCGGGGGCAGCGCGTTCCTCCAGGCACTTACAAAGCGAGGGTAAGTTTCCTTGGCCAAACTTCGGAAACCGAGTTTAAGCTCGTTCCTGATCCTAGGGTTAAAATTAGCGATGGTGATTGGACTGAGCAGCAAAACCTGTTGCAACAAACTGCCGACCGCATCCACGACATGCACACTGCCGTGAATACCTTGCGCAAAGTACGCAAACAGATCGAGGCCCAAGCCGAAGCTTACAAGGACCTGAAAGAAGCCGAATCCTTGCTCAAATTGGGCAAAGACCTGGCCAAAAAAATCACCGCCTGGGAAGCCAATATCGTGGAAACCCGTACCCAAAATGGACAGGACGTGATCAATTGGCCCAGTAAATTGAGCTCTGAGTTTTTTGACTTACGCGGCAAACTGGACACCCACGACCCCCGCGTGACCCAAGGCGTGCGCGACCGCCTGCGCGACCTCGATGCGGAATGGGCCAAGTACAAGGCTGATTTAAAAGAATTGACCGATGTGGACTTGGTAGCTTACAATCAGCAATTCAAAAGCAGCAATATTCCGGCACTTTTGATTGGGAATTAAGGTTAGAAAAACAAGCGGCTTTCAGAGATACTTCACTGAAAGCCGCTTGTGTTTTGCGGGATTGCAAGATGACCTCAAGCCACCCTTTCAGCCTCAAGCAAGAGCTCGTCAAAGTCAAATCCTTGTTTTCCTTTGGTTTTTCTGCTGGTTTTTTCAAGATCCTGCTCTTGGTATTCGAAGATGCTCCATTCGCCTCGGTGGTATTCCAGGGCAGTGAGGCTTTCGACCCAATCTCCTGAATTGAGGTAGTTTATTTCGCGGTCTCCGATTTGCATTTTGCGCATTTGCGCTTGGTGGATATGCCCGCAGACCACATAGTCATGTCCGCGTTCAGCGGCCAATTTGAGGGCTGTTTCTTCAAAATCATTCACAAATTTGATCGCCTCTTTTACTTTACTTTTTATTTTTTGGGCAAAAGAAAAACGAGACCACCCCATCCATTGCCTGAAATCATTGATCACTCGATTCAAAACAATGAGGTAGTCGTAACTTTTACCACCTAGTTTAGCAATCCAAGGAGAATATTTAAGCGATAGATCGAACACGTCACCATGAAAAATCCAATATGACTCACCTTTGCATTGCAGCTCAAGGGAATCGCGTAAGTGAATATTCCCAGTTGAAAAATTGCTGTAGCGGCGTAAGATCTCGTCGTGATTGCCTGTCAGGTAGTAGACTGTAGTGCCTTTATTGGCCAACTGGAGGATACGGTTGATTACCTGCATGTGGTCTTTGGGGAAATAACTTTTGCGGAACTGCCAAATGTCCACGAAATCGCCGTTGATGATCAAGGTACTTGGCTTGATACTTTTGAGATAGTTCAGTAAAGCTTCGGCATGACAACCGTAGGTGCCTAAATGTACATCTGAGATGATGACTATGTCCAGTTCTCGCTTCATTACCGGTGTGACGTGTTGATTATGGAGACAAAGGTCTGCTTGTAATGTTAATCCAGTATCAAGAACTTATTATGCTTTGATTAAATATCAAGATGAGGTGTGAATTAAACAAATTCAACACGCAAATTAGCGCTGAAATGCAAAAGTTTAATGGCCTATTTTGACCGAAATTGGACGACGTAAACTTTTACCATTGTACCGAAGACTTCGGAGAATTTTCAGAATCTGTAAATTTTGTGATTTTTATGATGACTTTCATGGCCGCGAAGCGGGCCAATTCTGAAAATTCTGGTTTAGACAAAAATTCTGGTTTACGCAAAAATGCCTCGCTTGATTGTTCAGGCCGCACGTACTCCAAAGTTTTCAAAATATAGTAATTTTCCCGACAAATTCCTCCAGGGCGTCTCTTTTTCGGCTGGTATGATGTGCAAAATCCGGCAATCCATCATCTGAGCAGAGTAACAAAACTCACTCATAATGAAACAGCTCCTTACCCTTGGCCTGGCTTTGATGGCCATACACACCTTCGCACAAATTGCCCAACTCAAGGTTGAGTCAAAGATTGAAAAAATCACTCTGTTTAGTCAAGGCGCGCAAGTGGAGCGTAGGGCACAAACCCAAGTGCCCAAAGGCAAAACCGAGCTGATTTTCGGCGGTATTTCACCCAATATCGACAAACAAAGCATTCAAATCAAAGGAACAGGCCCTTTCAATATCCTGGCTGTAGCCCAGCAAAGCAACAAACTCCAAGAACAAGAACGCTGCGATGAAGTAAGTAAGCTCGAAAAACGACAAAGCCAAATCCTGCAACAAAAAAACCTAGAACAAAGCACCCTGGCCGTTTTCAACAACGAAAAAACCATGCTGGAGCGCAACCAGTCCATCGGCGGCAATGCAGGCATCAAAACCGCTGATTTGAAAGAAGCGGTCGATTTTCAAAGAGCCAGAATGACCGAAGTGCTGAACAAGCAATTGGATCTGGAAGAAAAAATCGCCGACCTGGATAGTACCCTCAACAAAGTTAAATTGCAACTAAAAGCCCTTAAACAAACTAAAGACCTGTCAACTACCGACTTATTGGTGACCATCAACGCAGAGCAAGCTACACAGGCAGAGTTCAGCCTGAGCTACCTGGTGAATGACGCAGGTTGGTTTGCAAGTTACGATGTCCGGGTGAAGGACATCAGCAAGCCCATTGACTTGACCCTAAAGGCCAATATTTTTCAGCAGTCGGGGGAAGATTGGAAGGAAGTGAAAATGGTCATTTCAAATGGCAACCCCAGCGAAAATGGGGTGGTACCATTTTTAGAGCCTTGGTTGTTGGCTTACGGTTACGACAATTCCCAGGTGTACGGGTATAAAAGCAAAACAGCAATCTCACCATTTGCAGGGCAAGAAATTACAGGTGTGATCCGGGAGGTAAGTGGTGAAGAACTGATCGGCGCAACGATTTTGGTTACAGGCACCTCGGTAGGAACCTTGACTGATTTTCAGGGCAGGTTTACGCTGCAACTACCGCAGGGAGCCTCCAGTCTTACTGTATCCTATCTGGGATACACCTCACAATTGGTGCCAATTAGCGAAAAAAATATGAATATTTCGATTGCTCCTAGTAGCATGGCACTAAATGAAGTGGTGGTCACTGGGGTAGGACGAGCATTGCAAGGCCGAGTTGCAGGGGTAAGAATTCGCGGCATGTCAACAATCAAAAAAGATGATGAGTCATTTGAACCCAAAGAAACCTTCCAGCCCACCACCTTCAGCTATGAACTCGAAACTCCCTATACCGTACTCAGCAATGGCAAATCTTATTTGCTTGACCTCACGTTTCGCGCAAATTTTTCGGGGTTTCCAAAAGTTGGTCATAGGCTCTGGGATTCCCTAGCAACTCCAAAATCTTGAGCTGAGTCTCCGATAAGGGGGTAAGCACGGCACTGGCATC
>JAAFJY010000066.1 GCA_013299105.1 Chitinophagales bacterium
CCTTGGAAAAGTGACCTCGTTTGATTACCATCGTAATTTAGATTTTGAAACCACAAATTACTAGGCCGATTCCCTTTTACAAAATCCTCAAAATTCTGCCCCAGAATTTTTAAACAGCTTCTAAGGGACCTACAGCCCGCCGAGCATGATTTTGACCACTTGAGCCACCAACATCCCGCCCTCTCAAGCCAGTTTTTTGCCCAAACTCCCCCCTTCCAACAAACCCTCCCAACGAGCCCCAACTAACCATTAACAATTAACAACTAACCATTAAAAAAGCCTCGCCTGCAAACCGCAAACGAGGCTTTTTCCCCAGTACTCAGGGCTGAAAACTTCTCAACCCCTCAACTTCTAAACTCCTCAACTAGTTATTAAACAGGTTATTGTAGTCGGCTTCTCCCCCACCGCTGCGGGTTTGTTTCTCTGGGCGGCTTTGGAAGCTGTCGAGGTCCAGGCCCTCTGACTTGCCACCGCCAGTGCCTTCCATCAGCATGAGGGTGCTTTTCTTTTCCCACTCTTCGAGCATTTGCATGCCTTGGTCCTCAAACATGCCGTTTTGCAGGTCGATGGAATCCATCAGCTTGGACGACATTTCCATGAAGTTTTCCATTTCGCCTACTTTGTTGGCCACGTCTTCGGTGATGGCGTCCATTGCGGCGTCAAACATGGCGCGCTTGTCGGGGTCACCGCTGATTACGCTCATGGCCGATTTCATGGCCGAGTGCGAGGTGCGGATGGCTTTGCGCTCCACTTCTTTTACCTTCACCTGGTCTTTGGTGTCCTCCAGCAGCACTTCCGAGTTGCTGTGCATCTTGGTGAGGATGCGATAGAGGATTTCCATTTTTTGGTGCAGGGCGGCGTATTTTTCGTTGCTCTCCTTCAGGCGGGCAGCTTTGCGCGAGGCGAGCAGCATCTGCTGGTCCTTGTCGGCATCGCGGGCTGCTGCGGCCAGGCGCATGTTGTTGTCGATTTCCTTGTTGTTGTCGTCCATCAAGGTCGACATTTGGCGCATTTGGCCCCGCAAAACCCCGATTTGCTTGCGCATCTTAGCGAGGTTGTCCTCCAGGTCTTCGATGTAGTTTTTGAGGATCCCAATCGGGTCGATGGTGACGAACATGCCCGTGAGCCAGCGCATCATACTCTTGTACATGTACCACACGAGGGTGCGCATTTTGGGGTCCAATACCATATATAAAATCGCTACCAGGGCAACGATCATCAAGGCCAAATAAAGGGTATTGGCTGCCAAAGTGATCAAAACCGGAAGGTAAGTCACA
Organism: Chitinophagales bacterium; assembly: GCA_013299105.1. GTDB lineage: Bacteria > Bacteroidota > Bacteroidia > Chitinophagales > Saprospiraceae > Haliscomenobacter. Next base: position 1,278 of record JAAFJY010000066.1, read on the forward strand.
AAAGCATAGCCCAAAAGCCCCAAAATGGCAAACATAAAAATGGCACCAGTGGTCCCTTCAGGGCGTGACCAGAAAGATTTTGGTTTAAATTCAGAATTCTGAAATGGTACTTCAGCCATAGCTAGAAATTGACTTGATCTAAAAAATTGACTTGGTGTGTTGGGGCAAGGGGCGCAATGAAAACGTCCTTGCTGATTTCAGGTTAGCAGCTTTTGCTTTGGGCCACCGAAAAAACAAGCTATAAGAATTGGCAAATCCTTTGCCTCGCTCCGCGATGCTATTTTTAGCACGCGGATGACACGGATGACGCAGATTTTCGCGGATTTCCAGCATGACGTTGACCGTGACGCTGACACCACTTAACTCAAAACTTGGGTGCCATTCTTTATAAATTATTTCTTTTGATATCCCTTGTGATACAAAAACGCTACAATTTACAAATAATGTTGGATGTTTTGAATATCCCGATCAATTTCATTCATCAGGACCCTCAGCGTGGTTTCAAAACCATCCTTGGTGGTTTCAATTTTTTCCATGGCCGCCTGGATTACGCCATCGCTGTCGGCGATCGTTTTTTGGGCCTCAGCAATGCGGCTTTCCAATTCGCGGATTTTGGCCATGTAGTCTTCTACTTGTTTGCGCAGCTTATCGACTTCGGTTTGTTTGGCTTTTACTTTTTGGTCAATCTGCTTTTGCAAAGCCACGTCAAACTGCCCTTTTTCGCGGTTGAGCACACCTTTGTAATGTTCCGCCGTTTTGAGGAGTTTGTCTTTGGTCAAACCCACGGTAGCCGCAGTGGCATAAGCAGAACGCAGTGCAGTGGATTCATCCATGCCCAGGGCACTGAGGTTGCCCAGTGATTGCTTGAATTCCAGGTAGTCAAAACCGGGTAAATTGTTTTTGGCCAAGGAGCTGGTCAGAAAATCAACACTTTTTTCATCCAATCCGTTGAGGCCGTTAAACATGCTTTTTACACTCATGTTGGTTAGTTGATGTCATTTGTACGCCGAAAATACGATAAAAAGCTGCAACACCACCGCATTTTTCGATTTTCCTGGATGAAAACATGACGAAATTAAGTAAATAACGGCTCAACGAATGCTATTCAACTACCGTAAACGGCAATTGCAGCACTTCCTGCCCAATCTGCATCCGCAGCCAATACTGGCCTGCTCCGCCTGGTTTTGACAACTGCAACTGCTGTTTTCCTGCCCCCAATTGCTGCGGCAACTCCTGCTTGACGACCTGCCCCAGGGCATTCATCCAAGTGAGCCGAACCTGGGCAGGCTGGGGCAAGTCAAAGCTGAGATTGGGCGCTTCCCTGCTCGGATTGGGAAACAGTTGCACCGCAAATTTTGCCTTCAAAACCTCCTGGGTTGGCACGGTGCTGATGAAACGAGGTGGCGCAGGCAAACGCTTGGAGGTGTACAGGCGGTAATCGCCAGGGGCAAAATTCTGATTCAAGCCATTGGCCCCCACCGTGATGCTGTCGCCGCTGAAATATTCGTACCATTTGCCGCTATTTGGGAATTGCAGGCCAATGCTGGTGGCCGTCATGCCCATGTTGGCAGCGGCCAAGACATTGAGGCTGGCATCGCGCAGGACTACTTGCTTGGGTCCGCTTGAACCCAAGAGCGAGCTGTAGTCGGTGCTGTGAAAAGCGGGATAATTTTTGCGCAAAAACAGCATCGCACGGGTCACATCAAAGAGGCGCTTGCGGTCGTTGTCCAACAAATAATTCCAGCGGGGAGGCTTGTTGTCGAGGCGACAATTGTTGTTTACGCCACCACCTTCGCAGGCATTGATGGAGATGTCGTAGCCCATTTCGCCAAATTGCCAGAGCATTTTGGGGCCAGGCATGGTGTAAAACAAAATCGAGGCTGCCTCTACCCTGCGCAGGGCGGTTTTGAGGTCTTTGGCACTGTACGCACCGCTGGTATTGCCAAAATTGAGGTTGCGGTACATCAGTCTCTCCTCGTCGTGGCTTTCCATGTAGTTGACCGCTCCGGGGCTGGGGAAGCCCTTGGCGCGGTAATCGAGGTTGCTCAGGTCGTTGGTATAGCCCATGGTGGCTTCGCTGAACTGGCCATTCAGGTTACCCCAAACCATCATGCCGTTGCGGATGAGCTCGCTTTCTTCAAAACTGTCGGCAAAGTGCTCCAGGATGATGTAGGCGTCTTTGTCCACTGCCCGAATGGCAGCGGCATAGTCTTTCCAAATGTCGATCCGCGATTGGTCGTAACTGCTCCAGAGGCCCACGTTGCCCAGGGTTTGTTTTTGGGTAAAACCCTTGGACAAGTCAAAGCGAAAGCCGTCGATTTTGAATTCTTCCAACCAATATTTGAGTACCCTTTTCACAAAAGCACGCGTGGCGGCGCTTTCGTGGTTAAAGTCATTGCCCACGTTGAAGTCGTGGGTGGGCGCAGGGTTGAGCCAGGGGTTGTTGGCCGCCGGGCGGTTGTTGGCTTCGTCCCAGTACAGGCGGGCCAAAGGGCTCTGGCCAAAAGCATGGTTGAACACCACATCCACAATCACCGCGATGCCACGCGCATGACAGGCGTCGATGAAGGACTTGAACTGATCGACGGTACCATAATATTTGTCGAGGGCCATGTGGTACGAGGGGTTGTAGCCCCAAGATAAATTGCCTTCAAACTCGTTCACGGGCATCAGTTGGATGGCGTTGATGCCCAGCCTTTGAAAATAGCCCAGGGAATCTTGCAGGGTTTTGTAGTTGCGGGTGGCCGCAAAATCGCGGATCAACAACTCATAAATGCTCAGTTTCTCCTTGGCTGGGCGGGCATAAGTTGCGTTTTTCCAAGGATAAGCAGCTTTCCCGGGCTCCACCAACGATACGATGCCCGTAGTGAGGCCGCGTGGATAAGCGGGCAAATTGGGATAAGTACCCGCCGGGATGAACTGGTCATTGCTGGGGTCCAAAACCAGGTTACTGTAAGGATCGGCGATGCGAATGCTGCCGTCCACAAGGTATTGGAAGCGCTGAATTTCGCCCGGCTTGATGCCTGTGATGTCGATCCAATGGGTGTTGCCATCCACACTGGGGGTCAGTTGGTAGGTATCGGATACGGCCCAATTGTTGAAATCGCCGATGGCATAAACCACTTTTTTGCCGGGGGCAAACAAACTCAAGCGCATGCGATCAGCAGCCGGAAAACTGATCCCCTGTGGCGTGCCAGCGGGTGGGTCCTGGGCGGGTTTGGCCTGGGCCACCAGGTACGAGAAGCGCTGGGTGTCGCGCAACATGCCCGCTGCCGCGATCAAGCGTACCTGGTGCACACCGGGCGCACCTGCGACCAGGTTGTAGTCGAGGCTGGTGCCCGTGCTTTGGGTCACTTGCTGGTCATTGTCGGTAATGCTGAGGTTGGCCTGGTCCGAAACCACCCACTTGATCGGGATGCTTTCGCCTTGCTTCACAGTCGGATTATTGGTAGGACTGAGCAACTTGCTCAAAAGGCCCGCCTTGCTGAATACTTCCAGAAAAATGTCCTTGCCGCCTGCATCTTTGCCCTCGCGGTTGCCTGCGGCATTGCGGAATACAAAGGCCATTTTGCGGATTTCGACACTCGCACCAGCCCCATAATACCCCTGGATGCTGGGCTTGAGCTCGTACTTGTAGACGTTGGGTTTGCCTGCTACCGGACTCATGGCCCAAGCTGCGTTGGCTTGGCCCCAGGTGGTGGGCACGTTTTTCCAGTCGCTGTCGGAAGTGCTTTGGTTGGTGATGATGCCCGTGTGCACATACACGGTGCAATTGCAGTCTTTTAAGCCCCCAGTGCCTTGGCTGGCGTCAAAAAACACTGTCACCTGTTGGCCAGGGCGAGGGAAGAACGGCTCGGTCCAAGCCACCTGTGCATATACATAGGTAGAGAATGCCAGGAACAGACTGGTCAAAAGGGGATGGTACCACTTCATTGGTTTTGGTTTTTGGAGGAAGGGTGTACAAGGATGGCCCTAACCTAAGTTTCAGGGGCAAGATATGGGATTTTGAACGATGAAGGCAAGCGAGATCAAGAATAAACAGAACGATTTAAGCTTTTTTGCATAAAAATTTAGCCTTGTCGTTATGACCTATAAAAATCCGGATTATTGGGCAGAAAAGCGGTCATTTTCATTTTTGTTAAAATTTTGCGTGAAACCTGAGGTCAAGAAAAAAAGAAGGTAGCCATTCAAATGCAATGCTGGTTTGCGCTGAAATTACTTGAAATAGCCTTGCAAATCTCATGAACTAGCCTTACATCTGTAGCACTACCCCTGATGCGTTTTACCATTTTTACGAGTATTCATTTCTTCCCGATAGATCACAATTTACTATTCTTTCAAGGTGAATACAACAACGGAATCTGGCAGGCAAAAATCGAAATGGGACCTTACCAGCACTATCAAATCAAACTAGTATACCTCAACGGCGAATGCTCATACACCATTTGGTTATAAAATTCAGGTGTTCGCCTATTTCTGGCGTCTATTCTGGTGGTGAATGCTTTCTTTTCCTTCACTTTTCCTACTTTTGAACATCACCATTTGGCGCGTTTGCCCAAACAACCTATTGCTGTCATGTCTTTGAAAAAAAACCTGCCGTTTCTGGCCACTTTGGCCCTCCTGGTCATTTCCTGTATGAAAATCCCCGCTGTGTTGAGCATTCGGCAAAGCGCCGAACAAGCCCAACAAAGGGGACGCGAACTGCGCGAAAAGAAGAGCATCAAACTCGCGCCTGGCCTGCAAATGAGCCTTTGGGCCACCGATACCCTGGCCCCCGACCCGGTGGCGATGGACATCGACGAGTTGGGCCGCGTTTACATCACCCGCACCAACCGCCAGAAGAACTCGGAATTCGACATCCGGGGGCACCGCGATTGGATGACCGAGTCGATTGGCTTTCAAACTGTGGACGACCGCCGGGCCTTTTTGCGCAAAGAGTTTGCACCTGAAAACAGCAAAAAGAACGAATACCTCAAAGACATGAACAACGACGGCTCGCACGATTGGCGCGACCTGGCCGTAGAGCAAGACGAAATCTGGCGCATCGAAGACCAAAACAAAGACGGCCTGGCCGATGTTTCGACCCGCATTTTGTCCGATTTCAACGAAGAAATCACCGATGTAGCGGGGGGCGTCTTGGTTCACGACAAAAAGGTTTACGTGGGTATCGCCCCCGATTTGTGGTCGATCCAAGACAAAAATGGCGATGGAATTTTGGACAAAAAAACCTCGATCAGCACGGGATATGCGGTTCACATCGGCTTCGGTGGCCACGGCATGTCGGGCGTGACGGTGGGTCCCGATGGGCGTTTGTACTGGAACATTGGCGACATTGGTGCCAATGTGACCAGCGTGGATGGCAAAAAATTCGCCAACCCCAACTCTGGAATCATCGCCCGTGCCAACCCCGATGGTACTGATTTTGAAATCTTTGCCAGCGGCCTGCGCAATACCCACGAATTTGCTTTCGACGATTACGGCAACCTCATATCTGAAGACAACGACGGCGACCACCCCGGCGAACGCGAGCGCCTGGTACACGTGGTGGAAGGCATGGACGCTGGCTGGCGCTCCAACTGGCAATACGGCAAATACACCGACCCCAAAAACAACCGCTACAACGTGTGGATGGACGAAAAAATGTCGGTTCCTCGTTGGGAAGGGCAGGCTGCTTACATTTTGCCGGCCATCCAAAACTACCACAATGGCCCCACCGGATTTGTATACAATCCTGGCACGGCCCTGGGCAAAGCCTGGCAAAACAAGTTTTTTGTGGTCGAGTTTGTAGGCTCGCCCAGCAACTCGCACATCTGGTCTTTTGGCCTCAAACCCAAGGGCGCAAGCTTTGTGCTGGATGGTGAAACCGATATGTTGAGTGGTATTTTGCCTACTTCCATCAAGTTTGGCCCCGATGGTGCCCTCTATGTTGCCGACTGGGTGACGGGCTGGGACACCAAAAACTACGGCTACGTGTGGAAACTGGACGTGACGCCTGAGCAAAACGACCTCGCCGCCCAACGCAAAGAAACCCAAGGCCTGATGGTCTTGGATTATAGCAAACAAAGCCTGAATCGACTGGGCGAACTGCTGGCTTACCCAGATCAACGCATCCGCCAGAAAGCCCAATTTGAGCTGGTCAAGCGCGGTAGCAAGGGGCTGCCGATTTTGCAAAAAGCCATTGCCCAGCGCACCCATCAACTGGCGCGGGTGAACGCCATTTGGGGCTTGGGCCAATTGAGCCGCCAAGACCCCAAATACGCCACCGACTTGCTGCCCCTGCTCAATGACGCTGATGCGGAAATCGTGGTGCAAGCCATCAAAATGCTGGGCGATGCCGATGTGTTCAGCGCTGCACCGAGTATGCTGCCTTTGTTGAAGCACGAATCGGCCCGGGTGCAGTTTTTTGCCGCCGAGGCTTTGGGACAGTTGAAACACACCCCTGCGTTGCCTGCTTTGATCAAACTCCTGGAGCAAAACAACGACCAAGACCACTACCTGCGCCACGCTGCTGTGTTGGCCCTGAGCCGCTTGGGCCAAACCGAGCCAATGGTCAAACTAGTGGGGCATCCCAGTAGGGCTTTGCGCACGGCTGCGGTACTCGTTTTGCGCCGTTTGCGCAGCGAAAAAGTAGCCTTGTTCCTCAAAGACCAGGACGAATACATCGTAGCTGAAGCCGCTCGCGCCATCAACGACGACCTCTCGATTGTACCTGCCTTGCCTGCCCTGGCAGAGGTTTTGGCTGAAAAACGCTTTACCAAACACGCCTTGTTGCGCCGGGCCATCAATGCCGCTTTGCGGGTAGGTGGCGAGCGTGAGATGGACTTGTTGATCGCTTACGCCCGTCGCAGCGACATTTCCGACACCCTCAAAGCCGAGGCCCTGGCCACCCTGGGCACCTGGGCCAGCCCCTCGCTCACCGACCGGGTAGATGGCCGCCACCGGGGCAAAATTGAGCGTGACCCTACTCTGATCCGCAGTAAAATGCAGGGCTTGCTGGGCGAATTTTTGGCAGAAAAAAATCCCGACATCATGCAATCCGTGGTCAGTTTAGTGGCCAATTTGAACTTGCAAAGCGCTGCTCCACGTTTGGCGGAGTTATATGCTGAGGCCAAAAACGCCAAGATCAAATCCGCCTTGCTCACGGCCCTGGGCAGCTTGCAATACAGCGGCATCGAGCCTTTGATTAAAAGTGGCATGGAAGACAAGGAAGAATCGGTGCGCACCACCGCCTTGGGGCTTTTGAACAACAACAACGTATCAAAAGAGAGCCTGCCCGCCATCGTGCAGTCGATTTTCAGCAAGGGGGGCACCCGTGAGCAGCAGCAATTGTTGGTGGTCTTGGGCAAACTGGATTTTGCCAAAACGGAAAGTATCCTCACAGACCTGGTAGCCAAAGCGGAGAAAAACGAGCTTTCGCCCAAGCTCAAACTGGAATTACAAGAACTGATCAACAACAGCCCCTCCGCAGACTTGAAGGCCAAACTGGCGGCCATCAAGCCCAAGGGCTCCCCGCTCGATGATTTTGCGGAAGTGCTCGAAGGAGGGAATTTTGGTGAGGGCCGCAATATTTTCCTCTACAATTCGGCGGCCCAATGCACCCGCTGCCACGCCGTGCGCGACTATGGCGGTAACGCAGGCCCCAACCTAAGCGACATCGCCAATACCCTGGACCGCAAACAACTGCTGCAAGCCCTGATCGAGCCTAGCGCAAGGATTGCACCAGGTTTTGGTACGGTAAGCCTGAAATTGAAGGACGGGCAGGAAGTCTTCGGCATCCTACTCAAAGAAAATGAAACCACCTTGAGCCTCAAAACCTCCGAGGCCGAGCCGCTAAACATCCCCATCGCCCGGATCGCCAGCCGCGAAAACTCGCCATCGAGTATGCCCGCAATGGGGGAGGTGTTGAGCAAAAGGGAGATTCGGGACTTGCTGGAGTTTTTGGGGACTTTGAGGAGTCGGTAGGGGGATTGCTTATTGCCAGCGGGGCCCCTTTTTTGAGCCCCGCTGGCAATAGGATTTTGGTTCTCTGACAAATCGTGTGGTTCTTGATGCAAAGCTGGATAGATGCGCGATGTGATTAGGGAAGGGCATTTTGTCCCCGGACTGAAGTCCAGGGTTACACGATGCAGCACAGCAATTCCCGCTTTGTTCATTAAGTAGAAGATAAAGAGTAGATTATGCGAAAGTAGCAAAATCCTGACTGTGACAAAAGGGAGTGACTGGGCTGTAAAATATCATTTCTTGGCCAAAATTTGCCGTTAAAGGGCTTCACCTGCGCAAAAGGGAGAGGTGGGCTGGTAAAAGTCTCCAGACTTGTGCCATTATTTACACGTCTTTGACGTTTGGAAAATTTTTATTAAAAATTTGACTATCGATATGTTGTGTAGAAGTTGCCAACTCTCCTTCATGCGTCAGAGACGCAAACATAGCCGTACAAGTTTGGAAACTTGTATGAGTGGCTACAAAAATTATTTAACATGAACACCTTTAATATACTTTTTAATTGTTTCCACTTTGCCATTACTGTCAAAAATTTGAGTTTTCCCATTTCTAAGGCCGTCTTTAACTTTGATTCTAGCTTGAATTTTACCATTAGTCGCAAACATTTCATATGTCCCAGAAAATGTTTTTCCATCCGGTATTGTCTCAAATAAGTCACTTTTTAGTTCATCCTTACTGTAAGATGATATTCGTTTAATTTTTTGTTTATAATCAAAATACTCCCAATTACCGGATCTTTCATCATTAATGTAAGAGCCTGAAAAAAGCATCTGCCCTTTTGAGTTCACATATGAAAAATGGCCATTTAGAAAACGCTTAGCTTTTTCGGCGTCTAACAAAAAGGCAGAATGATCTTTTTCAGAATCAGAAAATAAAGGGAAGATTTTGGTGTCAAATGAGAAAGTAGTATCTTTTTCATAAGAGAGATGAGTAAACGTACATGTTCCATTTTTATATTCTATATTCTTGTATTGATTTGACTGTTTATTATTAGTATTAAATGTGATGACAGTTTGAATTTGACCTTTATTGTACACTGCCTGACTTATTCTTTTCCCATTACCATTATAGTAAGTCGAAAATCCATCTCTTTGTCCGCCTTTATATTCTGTTTCATTAATCACTTTATTGCCTGGTAAAATTGTCTTCCAAACTCCATTCTCTAAATCATCAGTGTAACCACCACTTAAAATTGTCCCATTCTCTTTTCTAAACATCCATATGTCGTTCTTTTTTCCAAAAATGAAAGTCCCCTTGGTTAGCACACCTAGGGAATCAGAAATTTCAAATGGACCATGTCTTATACCATTTTTATAATAAATTAACTCACGCCTTTTTATCAGAGTAAGCTCAAAACAAGTGTCTAGCGGATTAACGGTCCCTATAGATGTATCACAGGGTCTCTGAACTTTTTCGAGAGAAGAAAAGCGTTCGGTTTTTCCACTTAATCTACCGTTGATATAGTTTTCTATTAAGTATAATTTAGCAGAATAATCTGTAAGATTACCTTCAAAGTCTACATAATTAGAATAGTAATATTTCCACTCCCCGTATTTATGGTCATTAACATATTGCCCCTCCATAATTTTGCTATGAGACAAGGAGAAGTATGTCCAATTACCATTCTTTTTTCCTGAGTTCATATGGCCTTCAGTGATCAAATCTGAGTCTTTTATATCTTGTGGAATAATACCAGCTAGCCAAAGTGAGAGTGGTTTGTATATTTTAATATCCCCATCAAGGAGATCATTCTTATACTTTCCAACAATTACACTATCATTTCTTATTTCTTTGAAATCTCCATGTTTAACGCCATTATCATAGTTGAAAAAAGATGCCACAAAAGCCTTATTCATAGCACTATCTTTAACAAAAAACTCCCACTTTCCTTGTGGCTCGCCTTTGAAAAAAAAGCCTTTAACTAAAAGATCATTTCCCCTCAGGGCAAACGCATTAAAAGTTGAGCATTTTCAGGGTTTTTTCTCTGTATTCATCTGATAGCACACATTTGTTCATTCGTCGACTAATGCTGACTTTTGGCTTATCTCCATTATTGTTGAGCATATT
>JAAFJY010000067.1 GCA_013299105.1 Chitinophagales bacterium
GTCAAAAGAGCTAGACAGAACTGTTCGGTGTTGATATTTGTTTTTTGCATACATAAATATACGCAACCGATCGCAGTTCTGTCTTTTTTTTTGCGCGGAACTGGATTTATGTCCAAAGTCTAAAACATTTCAACTTTACTGCGACCAATCCGTAGGCACGCGGTCCCAGCGGTGTTGGTACAATTGTTCGAGCAGGCTTTTTTCCAGCATTTTGCCATCGCTGGCAGCGATATTGGCCCTAACGTGTTTTTCGCGGCGCATACCTGGGATGGTGGTGTGTACATCGTCATTGGCGAGGATAAAACGCAAGGCCATTTCGGCCATGTCCATGTTGGCAGGTACCAAAGGGCGCAAGGCTTCGGCGTGGTCCACGCTGGAGTTGAGGTTTTCGGGTACAAAATAGGTACTGCGCCAGTCATCGGCTGGAAAAACGGTGTCTTTGGTCAATAATCCCGTCAGGGTACCTTCGTCAAAAGGAACGCGAGAAATGACCCCAAGGTCCATTTCACGGCAAAGGGGAAAGAGTTGGTCCGCCGGGTTTTGGTCAAAAATGTTGTAAATGACTTGTACCGCGTCGATTTTACCCGTTTTCAGGGTTTCGAGTGCATTGTTGGGCTCCCAGCGGTTGATGCTGATGCCCCAAAACTTGACTTTGCCTTCGCGGCTGATTTTATCAATGGTCTCTTGCCATTCTTCGCGCTGGGCCCAAGCGTCTTCCCACACGTGAAACTGCATGAGGTCGATGCAATCCACGTCCAGGTTTTTGAGGCTGTGGTTCACATATTCCTCAATGTAATCGCTGGGAAAAACTTCTTCCAGCGTAAAATGCGACTTGGAAGGCCAGCGGCGGTTCTTGGGTGGAATTTTGGTAGCTGTCACCAAGCCTTTGTCGGGGTACTGTTTCAGGAGTTTCCCCAGGATTTGTTCACTTCTCCCCTCGCCATAGCCCCAGGCGGTATCAAAAAAGTTACACCCCAGCTCGACTGAGCGCTCTAGTGATTTCCAAACTTCATCTTGATTAGAGCCGGACCAGCCAACAAGCCCCCACATGCCATAACCAATTTCACTGATCTTCAAGTCAGTGCGCCCAAAGCGACGGTATTCCATAAGTAATTCACATTTATTTGGCGGAAATTAGAAAAAATCCGCAATTGGCAGGTAAAAAGACAGCTAATAAGTGTTAAAATTAGTTTTAACAGCCCGTTTACAAGGAAAAATTCACTAACATTGGACTTTCTAGCGCAAATAGTTTATATTTAGTGCTTGGTTTTAAGTTAGTGACAAACAAAGAGCATTGTTTCTTGAGGTTTTTTGTTCAAAACCTGGTTACATTTTGACATTTTATCGTCGAAATTTCCAAGTTAAAGAGCACATTTTGATAGGAAAGATTGACTTATGATCGACGGTTTTCCTTTTTATCCACAACACGATGAAATGGACTGTGGCGCAACCTGTCTGCGGATAGTTGCTCGCCACTTTGGTCGTTTCTATTCGCTAGAATACCTGCGCGAACTCACCCACATGGATCGGCAGGGGGTATCGATGTTGGGGATCAGTGAAGCCGCCGAAACAATCGGGATGCAGTCATTGGCAGTCGAGACAACTTTCGAGCAATTGGCCAGTGTCATTCCTTTTCCTTGTATCGTGCACTGGGACCAATCACATTTTGTGGTGGTCTACCGCATCCACCGCAACCGGGTATGGATCGCCGATCCTGCCAAGGGCAAATACCAATTGGACCAGCACGATTTCATGCAGCATTGGATCAGCTCTTGGGACGAAAATGAGCCACATGGCATCGTTTTATTGCTGCAAACCACCCCTGAGTTTTACTCCCGCGACGGCGAAAAAGTCGACAAAGGAGGCCTGAGTTACATCCTCAAGTATTTCAACAACTACTCCAACCTGGTTTTACAACTCTGCGTCGGCTTGTTTTTGGGCATGTTGATGCAGTTGATTTTTCCATTCCTGATCCGTGGGGTAGTCGATGTGGGCATCAACAACCGCAACCTCAACTTCATTTCTCTGGTGCTTTTGGCCCAAGGCGTCTTGTTTTTGACCCAAGTTGCCCTCGAATATTTGCGCACTTTCATCCTCCTGCACATGGGCGTGAGGGTACAAGTCAGTTTGATTTCAGACTACCTGATCAAGCTGACCAAGTTGCCCATTCGCTTTTTCGACAGCCGCATGACTGGCGACTTGATGCAAAGGATCACTGACCATGAGCGGATCCAGCGTTTTTTAAGCTCCACTACCCTCTTGTCGTTTTTTTCCATCATCAACCTGATCGTGTTTGGGGTGATTTTGTTTTTCTGGAGTTGGAAAATCTTCTTCGTTTTTGTGGTGGGTACGGCCATCAATTTTGGTTGGGTACAGTGGTTCATGAACAAGCGCCGTGAACTGGATTTCAAGCATTTTGCCCAATCCTCTGAGAACCAGGTCAACCTGATGGAGATGGTCAATGGGATGCAAGAAATCAAGCTCTACAACGCCGAGCGCCAAAAACGCTGGGCCTGGGAGCGTGGACAAGCCCGCCTTTTCCGCACCAGCATGTCGGAATTGCGCATCGAACAATTGCAACGGGCAGGTGCAATGGCCATCAACGAAGGCAAAAACCTGCTGGTGGTCTTTCTGGTGGCCCAAGCGGTGGTCAAAACCGAAATGACCCTGGGTATGTTGGTGGCGGTACAATACATCATTGGCCAACTCAACAGCCAAATCAATCGCCTGGTCGATTTCATGCGTTCGGTCCAGGAAGCCAGCATCAGTATGCAGCGCATCAACGAGATTCACCTGAAACAGGACGAAGAAAACCCGCAGGAAAAAATGACCTTGTTGCCCGAATCGGGCGACATCCGCCTGGAAGAGGTATCTTTTCAATACGATGGCACCAATTCTCCTTATGTGCTCAAAGAAATTGATCTGGTCATCCCCAAAGGCAAAACCACCGCGATCGTAGGCCGCAGCGGCAGTGGAAAAACGACCCTGCTCAAGCTTCTGCTCAATTTTTACCAACCTACTGAAGGCGTCATTCGGGTGGGCGACATCCGCATGAGCAACTTGAGTGCCAAAACCTGGCGCAGCAAGTGTGGCGTAGTGATGCAAGATGGCTACATTTTCAACGACAGCATTGCCAAAAACATCGCTTTGGGTGACGAAATAGTCAACAAAGAAAAATTACTGCGCGCCGTAAAAGTGGCCAATATCCAGAGCTTCATCGAGTCATTGCCCTTGGGTTACAACACCAAAGTGGGCCAGGAAGGACTGGGCTTGAGCCAAGGCCAAAAGCAAAGACTGTTGATCGCCAGAGCGGTTTACAAAAACCCGGATTACATCTTTTTTGACGAAGCCACCACTGCCTTGGACGTCTTCAACGAAATGGTAATTATGGAAAACCTCGGCGAGTTTTTCCAAAATAAGACCATCATCATTGTGGCCCACCGCCTCAGTACAGTGATGAATGCCGATAATATTGTGGTGCTCGAAGACGGCGAAATCGCTGAGCAAGGCACCCACCGCCATTTGACTTATTTGAAAGGCGCTTATTACCAACTGGTGCGCAACCAACTCGAGTTGGGATCATAAGAGCATGTTTAAAATTTTTTGTTTGTCATAAAACGGCCCAATTTCGCCTACTCTTCGTTAGGAAAATGCTCATTATGTGCTGCATAACTCCGCTTTTCCTGCCTTGATTAGTCAAAATTTGACTCGTTTTCTGCCTAAACCTCCAATATTTAAACAGGCTCTAAACAATTGCGGAAGTGAGGCAAGAAATTGACGAAATCGACATTCGGAGCGAAGAAGTGCAGGAAATCCTGGGCACGCCGCCGTCTTGGCTGGTGCGTTGGGGCAATGTATTGGCTTTTATGGTTTTTGTGATGCTCGCTTGGCTGAGTTTTTTGGTCAAGTATCCTGAAGTGGTTTTGGGCAAAATCCGTATTCATTACAAAGAGCCTACAGTACACTTGAAGTCTACTTTACCCAATTATATCGATGAAGTGTTGGTACGCAACAACCAAGTCGTGGATTCCGGGCAAACCATCATTGCTTTTCGCAACTCCGGTAATTTTTTACACATCCTCACCCTTGAAGACCGCATTGCGGCACTCAACAACTACAGTGAAGAATCGTTGATGAGCCTGGAATTTCCTCCCAACTTGAGTTTAGGCGAATTGCAAAGCGACTTGCAGGATTTTTTGGACAAACGCCAGCAAGTACGCAGTGGTGACCTGCGCAACAACCTCGAAGCACTGGACCTACGTACCTTGCGCAGCCGAGTTAGCCGCCTGGAAATCAGCCTGGGCTACCTACGCCAAAACCGCGAAACCCTGGAGCAGCAGATCACCGATACCAGACAGGAGCTCACCAATGCCGAGCACCTGGTCAATGTGAACAGGGCCTCAACGGCAGAAGTCAACAAGATCAATAGCCGCCTGGCCGACTTAAAAAAAGAAGCCAATCGCACCGACGCCGATATCCGCGAAAGGGAAGCGGAACTGTCGAACTCGAAACTGCAAATCAACGCCTTGGAAAAAGGCATAGGTAAAGGTAATAACCTGAGTAATTCCATGCTCAAAGACAGTTTTTTCAAACTCAAAGCCCGGATCAATACCTGGAAAAGCCACAACATCATTGAATCACCCATTCGGGGGCAAATCCAAATTGTAGGGGCCAATGTTGCCTCCAATAATTTTGTCAACAGCGGTGAGGAAATGGTGGCCATCATTCCGGCCAAAAGCGACAAGGTGATTGGCCGCATGTCTTTGCCTTTCAATGGTTCGGGTAAAGTCAAGGTAGGGCAAAAAGTAATTGTAAAATTGGAAAGCCTGCCTTACGAAGAAAACGGCTCCTTGGTAGGAACCGTTTCCTGGAAATCCAGGGTACCCAGCGAGCAAGCCGACCGCATTATGATCCCCATTGAGGTGATTTTCCCTTATGGCTTGGTCACCACTACCGGCAAAGTAATCGCCAGTGAAGACGAATTATTGGGCGACGCCAGGATCATCACCGAGGAAAAAAGGTTCATTGAGCGCGTTTTCCAGCGTTTTCGGGCGTATCGAGGAGAATGAGTTGGGGTGTGGGTGCAATCGTGTGGGTGCTTGGGCTCTGAGTCGAGTATTTTGTGCTATACGCAAAAAATCGCTGCTTGTCTGAACTGTGATTTTTGCGATTTTTGTGAGCATCATGATACTGATGCGACGTTGATTGACCAATATCAGGGACCTAGTGGTCCAGGAACGAAATAAGCGCCCATTTATAGTGCGCTAATGCACGATTCTAGCTCGCCAATGCGTCAGGAGACGCGCATCAGGACAGTCCCCGTCAGGAGACGTGGGACTAGCGATAATGGTTTATTATTTCGTTCTCAATGCACTAGTGGTCCAAATTGTAAATCTGCCCCAAGTTCCAGGGGGGTATTTGTAATTCGTACCACTAGCCCCACCAGCATGATGCGCCTACGACTGCACAGCAGTCCAATTCTGAAATTCTTTCAAATTCTAAATTGGTCAACGTAACACAAGAAATTCTGTAATCCTGTAATTCTGAAAATTCTGGTCTAGATAAAAATTCTGGTCTAGACAAAAATTCTGGTTCAAATAAAAAAAGATTTTTTGCTACTTTGTGCAAGCATTCCGCACCATTTCATTCTTAGTATCTGAGCTAAAATAAGGTGGACATCTTTGTTTTTGAGGTTTAGCAAAAAAAGAACACAAATCCTTTCATCCAGTTGTTTCTTTTTTCACTAAATCCAAACCTGTCCATCTTATTTTTTTATGCTCCCTTACTTTACGCCTACCTCACATGAAACGCTTCGCTTTTGTGCTCTTTTTGGCCGTTTTGGTTTTACTGGCCATTCTATTCGTCAATACCTACCGCAAAGGCTCCAAACAATTACAAGGCGTAAACACGGCCAGCCCCTTGGAATTGCCCGACAGCATCATCAACCATTTGGCACAGGCCATTCGTTTCCGCACGGTATCCAACGCCGATCCCAGCCAGATGGACAGTGCGCAATTTGAGAAATTCATCGCTTACATTGGGAAAACCTACCCTTTGATTCACAGCAAGCTGAAGCTGGAAAGGGTCAATCAATTCGGCCTCCTTTACTACTGGCAAGGCAGCAATCCGCAGCTCAAGCCCGCTTTGCTGATGGGGCATTACGATGTGGTACCCGTGATCCAAGGCACCGAGCGCATCTGGAAATACAAACCCTTTGCCGCCGAAATGGCCGGCGACATCTTATATGGCAGGGGCACCCTCGACGACAAGGTGACCGTGATGGGCATCCTGGAAGCCGTGGAGCACTTATTGAAAACCGGACACCAACCCGAACGCAGCTATTATCTGGCTTTTGGCCAAGACGAAGAAGTATCGGGGCTGCAAGGGGGTAAGCAAATTGCTGAATTGCTGAAAAGCCGCAAAGTGCAGTTGGAATATGTGCTTGACGAGGGCGGCGTAATCAAATCAGATGGCATTCCGGGCCTGGAGAAGCCCATTGCCCTAGTGGGTGTAGCCGAGAAAGGCTATGCCACCCTGGAGTTGAGTGTTACGGGCGAAGGTGGCCATTCCTCCATGCCCCCACCCCAAACCAGTATTGGCGTGTTGGCCGAGGCGATCGACCGTTTACAGAAAAAGCCTTTTCAAGCCCGTCTTGGGGGTGCCATTGGTCATTTGCAAGACTACCTGGCCCCAGAAATGCCCCTGGGTACCCGCTTGGCCATGTCGAACCGTTGGTTGTTCAAACCTGCAATCATCAGCATGATTTCGCAATCGCCAGCGGGCAATGCTTCGGTGCGGACCACGATTGCGCCTACGGTTTTCAACGCCGGAGTCAAGGACAATGTATTGCCCATTGAAGCCAGTGCCCGCATCAATTTCCGCATTTTGCCCGGCGATTCAGTGGAAGGCGTGGTGGCCCACGTCAAAAAAGCGATCAACAACCCACAAGTCAAAGTAGAAAAACTGGGCCAGTTCGACTCCAACCCCTCCCCCATTTCAGATACCGCTTCTTTGGGTTTTCGCCTGATCCACCGCAGCATCAAGCGTTGTTTCCCGGACGTGTTGGTAGCGCCCAACCTGGTGGTAGGTGCCACCGATTCACGCTATTACACGGGCCTGACCAACAATATTTTCCGCTTCGTACCCGTGCGCATGAACGACGAGGACCTCAAGCGCGTACACGGCACCAATGAGCGCATCAACAAAGGCGATTTCAAAAACGTGGTTACTTTTTTTGTGGAAATGCTGAAGGGGGATCGTGGGGAAAAGGTGAAGGGGTAGGAAAAGATCAATCCTTGAATGTGCCCCGCTGCGCAGTGCTGCTTGGGAACACGGATGAAACGGATGAAACGGATTTTCACTGATTTCCAGCATGATGTTGACCTCACTCGACTCAAAATCAGAGGCACCAATTTTTATACCTTATTCTTTTGCCATCCCTTGGTTGCTTTCTGAATGCATAAAACGTCGTCCAATGCTAATCGCCGTACCAATCTTCAGGCGAGCAAAAGTTCGGAGAACTTTGACGTTTGTAGCCAGAGCGACGGGATTGTGCTGGTGCCCATATGACACCAGCACAACGCTCAATTGACGCTGGTTCCAGGTATCTGACCGGAACCATCTTACACGCGTTTGTAACGCGTAAACGGATCTTCAGTGGATTGAGAATTCACCACAATTCGCAGGATTCCCTCACGGCCTTCTCACCAGAAAACTGCCCCAGCTTTGGCCTTCAATCATCAGGGCTAATTCCTCCTCGGGTACATTTTCAAACAAGGCTTTGATGTCGAAGCGCCTGGTTTTGGTCATAACGCAAAAACAATCATCCGCTTTGCTGACCATCAGTTTAAGCGGAAGGGTAAGGGGAATTGAATTGCCTCGTCCCCTACCCCAGACCAACTCAGGCTCTTGCTCCACGCAACCTCCTAGGTAGGAAAAGGTAATTTCAAGGACATTGCCCATTTGTTTGGTTGCTTGAATGGAAAAAGATTCCTTGGATCCGGCCATGTAAAGGTCGGTGTTGATCAATACTGGTTTGATCTCGGTTTTTTCTTCAGGGGTACATGCCCCAAGCAATGCGCAAAAGCACAGTGCGGTCCATTGAAAAAATAGTTTGCTCATGGTAAATCATTTTTTCTTGACCCTGATCGTGCCTGAATTCAGGCCTTCAATTGAAAGAGAGAGTTCATCCGCTTGGGCAATGCTGAACAGTTCTGTTAAGTCAAAGCGCCAGGTTTTGGATACTTGTTTATCGCAATTGTCGGCATTTTGCAAGACCAACTTTATTGGTACAAAAGGTGGTAGGCTCTGCCCCATTTCAAATCCCCAAACCAAATCTGGTTCCTGATCCACACAGCCGCCCGTGTAAGATCCGCTGATCTCCAGTACATTGCCTTTTTGGCTTGCACCATTGACCGTGAATACTTCCTTGCTGCCCGCTTGGTACACCTCCGCACTGAAGACCATAGCCTTCACTTCGCTTACCTCCTTGTTACAACTGAAACACAACAGGCCCAACAAGCAACACAAGGGCATGATTTTTAAAGCGCTACTTTTCATTGATTTTCGATTTACTGGCGTAAAAACCTTTCCTTTTCAACCCATCAGACCTGACAGGGTTGGAGCAGGGTTGGCAAAACTTCAATTTTCACGCCATTGGGGGGAGATTGTTGGGTAAAATTTAAGGTTCAAGTTGGGTTTCAAGTTGAAAAAGGCTTGGGTGTTCGCCTAGACCTGAACTTATGCTAGATTTTGGATTTGCGAAGTTCTTCTTGTTGACTTACGACTTACGAGTGACGACCTACGACTTACGAAGTGGGGGGCTCGCTTGCAATAGCCATGAGTTGGGGTGTTAAAAAAAATAAAAAAAGTTCCCCCTATTTTTGGGCTGTCAAGCAACCAAAGAAGAAGGAACCATGTCCGTAGACAATTGTAAAAGTAAGGATAAGGCTTGGAAAAGCAAACTGAGAG
>JAAFJY010000068.1 GCA_013299105.1 Chitinophagales bacterium
ATAAACATTAATTGTTTTGTCAGACATCTCTACGCTATCCACTTTTAGGTGAGCGAGATTTATCATTTGTTCGTATAGCTCCTTTTCCATTCTGTAAAGTTACCGCTAAAATTGTCACAGAGTCAAGAAATTTAGAACAAGTCATTAAGTTTGTTGTCTTAGTTCTTCAGTTTATTGCGCAAATTTGAGGCATAGTGAGCGTAAAAAATAAGGTGGTCAGATTTGGGTTTAGTGAAAAAAGAAAAGCAACTGGATGAAAGGAAGTTGTGTTCTTTTTTTGCTAAACCTCAAAAACAAATTTGTCCGCCTTATTTTAGCTCAAATCTATATTTCCCTTTTGTCCAAATCAACCTACCTACATGTTAAGCAAACTCGCCGGATTCATTTATTACAAGCTTTTGGGGTGGAAATCTGAAGGTAGTTTTCCAAAAGATGTCAAGAAATATGTCATTGCAGTGGCACCTCATACTTCCAATTGGGACTTACTGTTTGGTATCCTACAACGCATGTATGCTAAAATGCCTGCCTGGTTCATCGCCAAAAACAGTTTATTTTGGTTTCCCTTGAATATCGTGATGCGCGCCTTGGGTGGTTATCCTGTAGACCGCAGCAAGAGTTCTAATTATGTGGATTCGGTGGTGGAGATTTTTAGCCACAAAGAAGAATTCAATGTCACCATTGCTCCGGAGGGCACCCGCGGCAAGGTGGACAAACTCAAAAGTGGGTTTTATTACATTGCCGTGGGGGCAAAAATCCCCATCGTGATCGTGACCCTTGATTGGGGCAATAAAATCGTAAAATTCAGCGAACCTTTTTGGCCCACTGGCAACAAAGAAGCTGATATGGAATTCATTCTCAACCATTGGCGGGGGGTAAAGGGGAAAAACCCAGAGAACTCGATTTATTTTTAGGGCCAATTAAATTTCAGCTTGTATGCAAAAATTAAACGCGCTCGAAATCCTGGGTTGGTTTGGAGGCTTAGTCCTGATTTTGGCCTATGCCCTCAACAGTACGAATGTGATTGATAGCCAAACCTTGACTTACCAGGGTTTGAATTTGACGGGTAGTTTGGCTTTGGCTTACTATACTTACCGCAAAAAAGCTTATCCCAATGTGGCTTTGAATTTGATTTGGGCAGGCGTGGGTATTTTTGCGATTGCGGGGATTTTGAATGGGAAATCTGAAGGGCTATCAATGGAGACAAGAACAACAAAATCCAGGGATTACATTTCATACACTGTTGAAGGGAAGGAAAAGACTTTTGCAGCAAAATCAACTGATGTTTTGGTGCCGGGAGGTCGATTCGATTGCCATACTTCGCTTCTTTTGTTAAGGGCTGAAAGAGGCTTGCATGAAAAGATAAGTGACAAGCCACGAATAAACCTTACCAAATCGCAACTGCGTTGCCCCGCTCACGCGGTGCTGGTTGGGAACACGGATGAAATTGGGTTTGGGTGTGCTTGTTTGGGTTTGAGTGTGAAGAAACCTCGTTTTCAATTGGAGACTAAACTTAATCTCGAAGCCCACACACCCGAACTCACACTTACACACTCCACACCCTTTCTTGCGGATTTCCAGCACGACGTTGACCATGATGTTGACAACTGGCAATTAAAAATTGGTAAGGTTTATTTTTGAACCATTACTAAGGTTTACCCCTACGCATTACCTATTTTTGTGTGCTAAAATCCGCAACCTGTAAAACTATTATTCATGCACTTTTCACCTAAAAACAGCCTTCTTTTAGGATTCATTTTCATGTTGATTGCTCAATTTGGACTTGCTCAATTAGGGTTTGCTCAAAATCCCTTGGAAATCAAAGGCGTTTTCCCTCAAATGACCATTTCCAGCGGTTACAAAGACCGCTCCGAAGCGGGAATTGGCGCTTTGGTACCCTGGGCTGATCGCCTTTGGGCCATTGGATATGTGGCCCACATCAAAGGAAGTCGTTTGGGTTTGTACGAAATTGGGGCAGACATGGTCATGCGCAAACACCCGCTGAGTTATACCGGAACTTATGCCAACCGCTACATTCACAATCCTTCCAACCAAGCTTTGATTGGGCCTTATGCGATCGACACCTTGGGCCAGGTGCGGATCATTGATGACCTCAAAACCCACCGCTTGACGGCGACCATTGAGCACCTTTCCAAACCCGATTCGATGGTTTATTTTCTGAGTATGGAAGGTTTGCTTTTTGAAACCAACGTCTACACGCTGCGATCAAGGCAAGTGGCTGATCTGGTCAAAGAATTGGAAATTCCTCCTACTGCACAGGTGCATTTCAAGGGTGCATTTACCCAAGGCGGGAGGGTAGTGGTAGCCAATAACTCATACTATGAACAAGATTACCTGGGGCAGCGCGCCGCAGGGCGTTTGGCCGAGTGGGATGGTAAGAAATGGACCATTCTGGACCGCAATCCTTACGTCGAAGTCGCAGGCAAGCATTGGCCCAACTCGACTTATGGCAATGTGATTTTTGCAAGTGGTTGGGATCGAGCCTCAGTGATTTTGAAGTTTTTCAAAAACGGAATTTGGAAAACTTATCGCCTTCCCAAAGCCAGCTATGCTTATGACCATGCCTGGAATACCGAATGGATGCGCATCCGCGAAGCACAAACCGAACGCTACCTGATGGACATGCACGGCATTTTTTATGAACTGCCCACCATTACTTACAACGGCAACATCATGGGCATTCGGCCCATCAGCAATCACTTGCGCATGGTGCCCGATTTCTGTTTTTGGCGGGGGCTTTTTGTGATGGCTGGCGATCAAAACGACCGCAGCAATGGCCAACCCCAATCGGGTTTGTGGTTTGGAAACATTGACGAATTGTGGCAAATGGGAAAACCCTCAGGCTGGGGAGGACCCTGGTATGAATCAAAAGTAAAAGCTGGAGAGGTTTCAGACCCTTTTCTGATGACTGGATTTGATAAAAAAGTCTTGCACCTGAAACACGACGCCAACCAGGAATTAAGCTTCACCATTGAAGTAGATGTTTTGGGCAACAACACCTGGAGCACTTATGCTACTTTGAAAGTACCAGCGAAAGGTTATGTACACCACGAATTTCCGGCTGCATATAGTGCCCATTGGGTTAGGGTGAGTTGTAGTGCAGCTGCGGATAAACTCTCCGCGTTTTTTATTTACAATTGAGGGATCTGAACTGGTCTATGAGCCACAAATAAACCATGCCAATTCGAAGCTTCGTTACTTCGCCGCTCGTACAAGTCTCCGGACTTGTATGGCTGTATTTGCGTCTCTGACGCACGCAGGAGACATGGCGATTTCTGCACAATATGCTGATAGTCAAATTTTTATTAAAAATTTGTCAAACGTCAGAGACGTGTAAATAATGGTACAAGTCTGGAGACTTGTACCAGCGCACCGCTCTCTTTTCAACTTGGCACAGCCTCTCTGGGACCTCAACACTCACTTTTAGTGCTAAAAAACTGTGTTTTTTGCTGTTCAAATTTTTGCCTTGTCTTCAAAAGGTCTTATTTGTCAGTAATAATATGATCCAAAGCGGGTCAACGTCAAGCAAGTAATTCTACAATTCTGTAATGCTGCAAATTCTGTTTAAGACAAAAATTCGTTTTAGACAAAAAAAGGTCGAAAGGCCGCTTTCGCTTCAACCCTTCAACCTTTTTCATTTCAACTCCCTAACGCTTATTTTTTGCCCAAAATCTGTTGGTACCGCGCAGGGTCCTTCAGCACTTTGATGGCTTCCAATACCTCTGGATCGCGCAGCAGGCCCATTTGTACCCGGCCATTGGCGTAGTAATAACGCCCTGCAATTTCTTTTTCAATGAGCTTGACAATCAAATCTTTGTGTTTTTTGATCAGCTCAACTTGGGCGCGGTTCAAAGCTGTCTCCATGTTTTTCATGTCGTTGTCGATGGCGTAGCCTTCTTCCATTGCTTTTTGCTTGAACTGCTCCAGGAGTTTTTCGCTAGCGGTACGGAACACGAAGTTTTCTTTTTGTACAAAAGCCAAGAAGCCATCGAAATCGTTGAAAGTCAGGGTTTTAATTTCGGCCATTTTTTCCTTGCCTTTGCAATATTCGGTCACATAACGGAAGATGATGTCCTGCTCCATCAGGGCCTTGACCACGGGAATATTGTTGGCTTGCTCCATTTTGATGTCAGGTGCAACACCACCACCGTCGAGTACGGTGCGGCCATTGCGGGTTTTGAACACCGCACGGCGGTTGTCGGGAATGTCCACGGGTTCGCCATTTTTGTATTCAACGCCTTGGATGCAACGGCCACTGGGGATGTAGTAACGGGCAGTGGTGAGCTTCAGGCGGTTGTTGTAGCCAATTTCAGCGGTATTTTGCACCAAACCCTTGCCAAAAGAGCGTTGTCCGATCAAGACCCCACGGTCGTAATCCTGGATGGTGCCACTCACGATTTCTGAAGCGGAAGCTGAAAATTTATCGATTAAAACGGCCAGTGGAATTTTTTCATCCAGTGATGGCGTCTGTGTGCGGAAAGCCTGGTCTTTTTCCTTGACCTTGCCCCGGTTGGTCACTACCAACTCGTTGCGAGGAATGAAAAGGTTGCAAATGTTGACCGCTTCGTGCAAGTAACCGCCTCCGTTGCCGCGCAAGTCGATGATCACGCCTTTGAGGTCGGGTTTGTCGCGGCGCAAGTTGCGGAAGGCATCGCCAATGTTTTTACCCGCCTCCGAAGAAAAAGTAGTCAGGGAAATGTATGCCACGTCATCGCCCACCAAGCCAGAGTAAGGCACATTCGGAATTTCAAACTCCTGGCGATTGATTTTGACCTTGTAATCTGAGTTTTGGCCAGGCCGGCGCATGGTCAGTTCCACTTGTGTGCCCGCTGCCCCACGCAAGATGTAGGCCATTTCATCCTCACTTTTGTTTTTCAGTTCCTTGTTGTCCACGGCAATGACCTGGTCGCCAATTTTTACGCCGCCTTTATCGGCAGTTTGGCCTTGGTACAATTCGACTACGGTGGGGTATTCGTCAATTTTTTTGAATTCAAAACCCAGGTTATTGGAAGTAGCATCGCGGTTGAGGCGGTAGTTTTCGATGTCCGACTCAGCGATGTAATTGGTGTAGGGGTCTAGGTTGTTGAGCATGGCATCCACCCCGTCGCGCATCAGTTTGCCCGCGTCCAGTTCGTCCACGTAACCACTGTTGAGTTCCTTGTAGAGGTTGGAGAAAATTTCCAGGTTTTTGCTGATTTCAAAATCTTGTCGGGTGCTGGTCCAAGAGGTGAAAACCAGGCTGAGTGACAAAAAGCTGAGGAGCCAAAAAGAACGTTTCATGCTTTTAACGATTAAAATGTGGGTGATGATTGGGGGGGGGTCCTCTAAAGAACGCAGCAAGATAAGGAAAGGATGTTTGAGTGGGCTTGAAATTTTTTGCTTAGGACCACAGATTATTTTAAACCACAAAAGGTATTGTGCAAAAGCAAAAGCGTTTTTTTTGAAACACAAAAGGAATCAAAGGAAACAAAAGTGCCAAAAGTGTCCGCCTTCGGCATCCATGCCAAGACCGCGAAGCGGGCCTATTCTGTAATTCTTTCAAATTCTGGCTTGGTCAACTTCACGCAAGAAATTCTGTAATTCTGCAATTCTGAAAATTCTGGTTTAGAAAAAAACACCTTCCTTGTCTGAACTGTGATTGATGTGATTTTTATGATGCACATGAACACTACGACAGACCGAGAAGCGGGCCTATTCTGTAATTCTTTCAAATTCTGGCTTGGTTAACGTCAAGCAAGTAATTCTGCAATTTTGCAATTCTGAAAATTCTGGTTTAGAAAAAAACACCTCCCTTGTCTGAACTGTGATTGATGTGATTTTTATGATGGACATGAACTCTATACCAGACCGCGCCGTGTCACGCCTTGGCGTGAAAGCGGGCCAATTCTGAAATTCTTTCAAATTCTGGTTTAGAAAAAATTGGTCAACGTCATGCAAGAAATTCTGTAATTCTACAATTTTGAAAATTCTGGTTTAGACAAAAACACCTTCCTTGTCTGAACTGTGATTGATGTGATTTTTATGATGCACATGAACACTACGACAGACCGAGAAGCGGGCCTATTCTGTAATTCTTTCAAATCCTGGCTTGGTTAACGTCATGCAAGAAATTCTGTAATTCTACAATTTTGAAAATTCTGGTTTAGACAATAATTCTGGTTCAAATAAAAAACACTTCTCTTGATTGTTCAGAACGGGTTCTCCGAAGTTTTCATTACATTGCACAGTACACACGTTAAGGTCATGAAAAACCCAATACCACAAACTCTGATCCTCTTTTTTGTCTCTTTCAGCCTCAATGCACAACATACGGCAGGTCAAATTTATTACGGCAGCAAACAGTACGTTGAATACTGGGCGGGGGATTTGCCCCTCATCATTTCAGTGCCACATGGGGGCTCGCTTGAACCCACTGAGATTCCGAACCGCACTTGTGCCACCTGTACTACTGTCAAGGACGCGAATACCCGCGAATTGGGCATCGCCCTACATGCCGCCATCAAGAATGCGTTTGGCTGTGCACCACACTTGATCATCAGTAATTTGCACCGCAAAAAATTAGATCCAAATCGGGAAATTGTCGAAGCGGCCCAAGCGATCCCCGCCGCAGAATTGGCTTGGCGGGAGTTTCATGATTTCATCAATGCAGCCAAAAAAGCAGTAAGCGACCAACATCAACGAGGCTTACTCATCGACTTGCATGGACATGGCCATGCCATTCAGCGCTTGGAAATTGGTTATTTACTCGATACCCTTGATTTGCGTTTGTCGGATGTAAGCTTATCCGCTCCGCAGCAAGTCAACTCATCCAGTATTCGAAGGTTGGCGGGCGACAACCGTGGGCGACTCAAGCTGGCACAGCTGATCCGAGGGCCTTATGCCTTGGGTTCCTTGCTGGCTGAGGCGAATTACCCTTCGGTTCCCAGTGCAGCGATGTGGAGCCCCAGCTTGGGAGAGCCTTATTTCAATGGTGGATACATCACCCGCATTCATGGATCGCAGGACAATTCGGCCATTGATGCATTGCAAATTGAAGCCAATTTTATGGGAGTTAGGGACCTGGCCAGCAACCGGAGCAACTTTGCCGTGGAATTGGCCTTGGCCCTGAAGACCTATTTGGCCCAACATTATTTTGCAAAAATAGCTTGTAAAACGGTCAGTACAAGCGCTGTAAACCAGGCCAACTATCAAGTATTTCCCAACCCTGTCGAAAGTGAATTGACTTTGCAAGCGACAGCCGCTATCCGCAAGGTGCTGTTGTTCAATGCCCTCGGCCAAATCGTATTCTCCAGCGGAAATACGGCTAACCAAGTGCAGCAGATCGACCTGAGCACCCAACCCAAAGGGCTTTATGTAGTGAGTTTTGAATTGGAAGGAAAGGTGATTAAGGAAAAAGTGATCAAGCAGTGATGTAAAGATGGGCGTTGACAAATACAATGTACCCAAGGCCCAAGTTCAAGGTTTCACTAGAACCCTGTTATTGTTGAAATGTTGAAGGGTTTTAGACTTTGGACATAAATCCAGTTCCGCGCAAAAAAAAAGACAGAACTGCGATCGGTTGCGTATATTTATGTATGCAAAAAACAAATATCAACACCGAACAGTTCTGTCTAGCTCTTTTGACC
>JAAFJY010000069.1 GCA_013299105.1 Chitinophagales bacterium
AGTTCCACCAATTCCTGTTTCGATACAATCATCGCTGACCTTAATAATCACATCGTTGAAATAGAAATCATACGGTGCAACCCCACCCGTAGCACTCAGTTTCACCCGAATCGTATCCGTGAAGCCCTCGCAGGCTTCGACGGCGCTGATGGTGATAGTCCCGGTTGGTTTCCCTCCCAGTGTTACATAAACGCAATTACTTGAATCGGAGCAAACTGATATGTCATCGCTGATGGCTTCTACAGTCAAGCGATAAAACAAGGTATCTCCCAGGCTGAGTGAGCTGATGTCGGGCAGGTAAGTACTATCAGTAGCACCAGGGATGTTTTCCCAAGGGCCATCGCAGCTTTCGGTGCTGACTTGCCATTGGTAGTCGCTACCGTCACTGCTCCAAGGGCTGGCCCCGGTAGGAGCCAAAGCTTGAAGTAGGGTCGGATCACAAAGCACTTGGCTTGAGCCGACCCTACCCGCATTGCTTGGGAAAAAGCTGATTTTAACACAATTAGAGACATCTTGACAGACGATATCTCCGCTGGTCACGGTCATGACCAAGCGGTAAATAGCTTCTCCTGAAGTAATGGTGGGTAAATAAATGGTGTCGGTAGCACCTAGAATATCTTCCCAATCGTCAAAATTGCCGCAATCATCACTGATTTGCCATTGGAAACTAGGCGTACCATTGACAGCAACATAACCTTTTCCAAAAATATTGGTCGCGGAAAGTTCAGGTTCTTCGGGGCTTTGTGAGTCTTCCCGGTTGTCATTAAATCCAAAAATTTCGAGCGTATCAATTGGCGAGCCCTCACAAAGAAATTGGGTTTCGCCAATGTTGTTGAGAAAAGCTGCGACTGGTGACACTAACACACAATTGCTGGTGTCAGTACAAAGTATTTCAGGCTCATCGCCCATCGTGCTCGTTACAATTACGCGGAAGTAAACATCAAAAAGGAAAATAAAATTGATGGCCAAAGAATCCTCTGTTGCACCATCTATATCTTTCCAAGTTCCATCACAAGCGTTTGAAAATTGCCATTGATAGCTCAACTCACCGCTCCCCGTAGCAGGAGTGGTGGAGCGAATGATTGCTTCGGAACCTAAACAAATCAACTGACTTTCTGGCCCGATAATGGGAGCTACTGCTCTATTGACTGTGATACATACAGGCTGACTGATGTCGTAACAGGCAGAACCAGGAAAACAGTTTGCAATAATTTGTGCCAACGTATTTCCCTGAGAATTACTACAAGGAAGCTGGGCATTGTAGGCTAAGGTGTAAACGCAGTAATCACCAGGTGCTGCAGTGTTAGTAAAGAACAACTCCACGGAAGCCAAAAGCCCGTAAAATCCTATGGCACTATTGTTTTGAAAAACAAGATAGCCAAGCGAACCTGAGGTGCCCGTTGTGGTCAAATCCACGGTCCCACCAGCGCAAATCGCCTCTACATTTGAAGTGAGCGTACCTGCACTAACTGTACATGGATTGGTAACCACAGTCCCACACTTGCGCAGCTTGATATTCAAATCATCAAGGTCTCTGGTGAGGTTGCTGGGCGAGTACATCGCCAGGAAGTAGGTGGTTTGTGTAGTGATTCCCTGATCAGGAAAATCATCCCAAGGCCCCATGGTTTGGGTGCCACAAGCCACAAAGCTCAGTTGGTCGGAATCACAATCGCCCACGTTAGCAGCCTTGTACAGGGCCCAGTGAGCAGTGCGGTTGCCCATCACTTCACGGCGCCATTCAGTTTGTGTGTTTGGCGTTACAGTGAAGGTTACCCAAGCGGTTTGAAAAGCAGCGCCTGAAGAAGCACAGCCAGCCAAGTCTGCAGGGAATGGGAAATTGGCATTGGTCCTCTTGATGTCAACGTCAATGGTATTCGCAGCGTTATTTGTACACTGGATATCCATGGTACGTGCATTGCAGATGCTTGAACCATCGTTGGTGCCAATGGGGAAATCATTGGGTGCAGATCGTACTTCGGCGTTGAAAACTAGAAGTAGCAAAACCACTAGAAATGTCGAACTAAATGCACTCCAAAGCAAAAAGGTAGGAGTTCTTTTCATGAGACAAGATTTGTTAGCAAAAAAACAGTCAAAAAACAGTCGAAACAGTGCGTAAATATTTCCAATAAATGAAAGGTCGTCAGAAATCTACAATGTGTAGATACAAAACACAAAAATGCTAAACGAAGGTACAAGAGTATTCCTAACTAGACTAATTTATGAGCATTTTTTTTTTAATTCATTTAAAAAAAACATTAGGTCACCCTCTTTTCAAAGCGTGACCCAATGTTTTTGTTGCCATAAATGGCTGGTCGACGTTTTAGACCTCAATAACAATAAATTAAACGTACATGAAGTCTATTATTTGATTAACACCACCATCTTCTTAGTAGCAGTAAAATCTTCAGTCTCCAGCGTGTAATACAAGACTCCACTTGCTTTCAACTCCTGTTTCGTCAACCTCACTTGGTTCCCCCCCTTGGCATAGTCGCCCTGGGTGCGATAGATCAAAGCACCTTTCACATCGCGGACCGTGATCGTGGCTTGTGCGGCCCGGGGCAGGTAAAAGCCAATCAAAGTTTCCTCCGCAAAGGGGTTGGGTTGGTTCTGTTCCAGGCGAGCCTTGTCATTTGAGATGCCTTTGTTATAAGACAGCTTCAGGTCCATGACTTCGTTACCTGTAACGTCACCCAAACCATAAGCTTCCTGTGCAGTCAAACGGCTGGTAATGTTCAACACTTCACTCAGCGCATGGTCTTTCGTAGCGCGCAGCTTCAGCGTAAACAAACCTTCTGTACTGGCTACTTCCGAGCCGGAACCTCCTGAGGAGGTATTCCAGCTTGCAGTAATCATACCTTGCTTAGCAAACACACCCAGGTTCTCAGCCTTGAGTATACCATAGTCAATGCCCACGATCTCGGCATTTTCTACTCCCAGCGTGAACTGGAAGCCCTGGACTTTTTGCAAATCCTTCGCTTTGATCAACACGTCGTAGATCTGACCTGCCTTCATTTCCTGCTCATCTGTTTGGAGGATAAAGTCCTTACCAGAGCGCACTTCGCTGCTCGTCACACCGGGGATCGTCGCGGCATTGCCGTTCACATCGCCCATTTTGATGGCGATGAAGTCTGCTTGTACCTTGCCTTCCAAGTCGTTCACGTTCACGATGGCTGGAATTTCGTTCCTCCAAGGATTGCGTTCGTCTTCAAACTTGTGCTTGGCATCCACAAACTTCCAGCTTGGGCTTGACTTGAAGCTTTCGTCGATGTTCAGGATCAACTTACGGATTTGGATCAAGTCGAGCGTCGTGATTGTTTTAGAACCATTCACATCCGCTGCAATCATCCGGTAAGGGTTGCTCAATACCTGGATACCCAAAATGTGCTTCTGGATCAGGATCAAGTCGAAGGTAGATACCCCATTGCGGTGTTCTTTGTCCAACTGTGGCGTAATTGTAAAGTCACCTCCTTTCAGCAGGCTATTGAAGCCGTACAAACCACTATTTGGTGTCGTACCCTTGTCTTGCTTGTCACCACTGATCGCTACTTCTACGCTAGCCACTGGCTTGGCGTCGTCGGTAGCAATCAAACCGTTGATCTCGCCTTCATTCGTTGTTCCTGTTCCACCACTTGGGCATACCTTGCGGTTGTCTTGGATTTCGATGAAGGTTACACAGAAGTCGTGGTTGCCCTTTTCATCCCATGCGTGGATTTCTACGTTGATCACCTTGCCCTTGTCGGCACAAGTGAAGGTCAAGCCCGTTTGGTCGTCCTTCACTGGCTGGCCTACCCGGTTGATCGAGTACTTGGTCACCAGCTTCAAGCCTGCCTGGGTTTCTGGTCCCTGGCCGTTGCAATCGTAGATCTTCGAGGCAATGAAGTCATTGGCCCATACTGCCATCATGCCACCACCGTTGCCATCAGGTTGTACAACCGGCATCAACTCAGTTGACAAGCCATTGATACAGATCGGAGCTGGAGCCTTGCAGTCGCGCACCAGGAATGGAATCCTCGTTGGGCGGGTCAGGTTGCCACACTCGTCTCTCACCACCACAATCAGGTCGTGCAGACCCTCTGGTAGATTGGTGACAGATACTGCCATCTTGCCTTTGCCATCATCCTCGAAGCTGAAGATGTAGTCGCGGCTGTTGGACATGATGTAGGGTCCGGTCAGGGTCTGGAAGGGGGCTACCATTACTTGGGTTCTTTCCAGTTCCAGTCGGTCCGTGCAGTTGTCCGTAGCCGTGAATGGAATCTTCACATTCGCCACACAAGTCACTGGGCTGGTGCAGAACGTATCCCGCTTGAAGCTGATTACCGGAGCCACATCGTCGTACACTTTGATGATTTGGGTGTACATGAACGAGTGGTAGTATTCATCCGAAAGTTTGCAATAAGGCATGTACTTGGTTACATCCTCATCGTTTTGTACACCCGTTGGCGTACCAATCGGACTTACCAAGCCGTCTCCCAAGTCTCCTTCTCTTGGTGTACGGTTGCGTGACAAGAAGAATTCCTCGTCCCCATCGCGGTTGCGATCGCGCACCAGCATCCACACTGGCAAGCGGCCATTGTCCGTCCACTTGCGGTCTACCACATACACATTGCCTGCGGCCATTGGATCGCCACACTTGTCGTCGTAGGCACACCAGTTGATCACCGTGTAAGTGCGGAAGATTTTGTAGCACTCATCGTTCGAGGCGTCGTAACGCTTGTCAGTGATGTTCACCGCCAGGATGTCACAGAACAACTCGTCGGTGAGCAGCGTATCGATGATCGGTTTGACACAATCTCTTTGGTCCACATCCACTGGGAAGCGGATGTCGTATTCGTGTACTGGACGGATTGTGATCAATTGTTTGCACTCGGTGCTGATCTTGCCTTTGCTTGTCGTTTTGGTCAAGGTCCAGATTCTTTCAATCGTGCCATAACCACACTTCAGTTTCTTGACCACCGTGTAAACCGTATCCAGTTTCACACAATCGTTGCCCGAAGTGATGATCACATCCCCGAAGGCCAAAGCCGATTGGGTCTTGCTATCGATCGTGCCCAGGCGCTTGTTGTCGCAGTCGATCGTGATGTTCTCTGGAGCCAAGCACTGGGGCGCAATCTTGTCTTCCAGGCTGATCGTCATCCAGCAGTAGTTGCGGTTGCCACTCCAGTCTTCGCCCCACAGCTCGATTGTAACTTCAGCTGATACATCGCAGCAGAAGAATTCGATGGCATCGGACAGCGGAGTCATCCACTTGCCATTCACCAGCGTGAAGCCGTCTTTGTCGTCCAACTCACCGTCGGCATTCAGGTCGTAACCTTTGGCGATCAGGTCATTTTTGCAATCAGCATTGTAGGTGCGGCGTACCTTGATCCACTTCAGTTCGCAGTTGTCAAAGCTGCCTTCGTCGATGTCTTTGGCGGTCACGCGAGCGTAACCGTTCAGGTAGCCCGCTGCATTGGACAAGCTCACCGTCAACTTATCGTCGCACTTCATCACGGGGGCAATCTTGTCGACTACGTCAAACAAGAACGAGTCGCGGCTGGCGTTGTAGCAGCCATCGTAGGCATCAATGATGATCCGGTGGCGACCGATAGGCAGGCCACTCATCACACCATTCATGACTGGGTAAGCGATTTCTTCCCACACATTGGTGGCAATCACAATACCCTTCACGATCCGGTCGCGGGTTTTAATACGCACCGATACATTGGCCACCGAGCAGTTGTCGCTGATGTCAATGCCCATGTCGGTTTTTAAGCGGGCGCGGGTCGTTGGGATCGAAGCTGTGCAGTTCATCGGGCCAGTCGATACCGTGATCGGTGTCTTGGCTGTGATCGTCGGTGCTTGGAAATCACCAATCTTGATCAGTACATGGAAGGTGTCAACAATGCCACCTTTGCACCAGTCGAATACATAAATCTCCCGGTCGATTTTCACCCCTTTGCCTTCGCAGACCGGGAATTCCGTGTCTTTGATTTGTACCGAGAAGTTGCATTCAACTTCATCAAGAAACAAACAGCGGGGGTTGTCAGTAGTATTGAAGAAACTGCACACAAAAGGCGTCACATCTTCCTTCTTGATCAGGCTCTTGTCTGCTGTACAAGCTGAGTAGGTGACTACCCGGTCGTACTTGCCCTCCTTGGGACCGTTGAACACAAAATCACTCACTCTTGGACGGTACAGGTTGATCACTTGTACCGTGTCCTTGATCATGCCATTGCACTTAGAGATACCTGTCCATCTGCGGAAAATACGGCCCCACAGCAAGCGACCGGCTTTAACTGAATCACAACCATAAGTCACCAGGCGGTCCACCCACTTCACGTCCACAGCGCAGTTGCAAGCCTCGAACTGAGCAAAGCCCAGGTTCTTGATATTGTCTGATACGGTGCGGCCAAAGCTCAAGATCGTATGTCCTGGAGTATTGTCGGCCAAAGTCTGCGGGAAGCTGGCAGTTGCACCTCTACGGCCTACAGTCAATGGGTTGTTCAGTACATAGTTCGCGTCGAAGCAGTCCAAGTCAATTGGAGATAGTTCCCCCCGTACGAATACCGGACGCTGCTTGTCTTCCACGATCAAATAACCCCAGCATGGTGCTTCGTCGCACCCCTTGCGCTTGATCAGGAATTTTAGCTTCTTGCCAGCGTGTTCGGCAGTCAAAAGATTATTTGGAATAGCGATTCCATTAATGCCTTCCACGTACAATTCCCAACCACCATTGGATGGGTATTTCTTGCAAGTATACTCAGCGACAATGTCAGGCGTGACCTGGAATTGGCAGTTGCCATCCAGACCTACGATCACCTCTTGGAAGCAAGAATAACCAATTTTGTCTTCCACAATGATGTCCTGTGGGATTTCACTGCTGTTGCCACATTCGTCAGTTGCCTTGTAGATACGCCTTGTTTTGTAAGGATTGCCAGGGCAACCTGCTCCAGTACCTGGTTCATCCCGCAGAAACTCCAGGGTCACTTTGCCTCCACAGTTGTCTGTAAGCGCAGAAGGGTCTGGTGTAGATATGTCATCAATACACTTTACAAACGCTGGTGGGAGGGTGCCTGAAGGCGGAACGTTGTCAAATACTGTAATCGTTTGGTAGCAGGAATCCTTGTTACCACATACGTCCGTGGCCACATACCAGCGGCGGATCTTGAACCTATTGACACAAGTCATTTCGTAGATCGAGTCGCGGCTCCAATTCGTAACTGTCCCTGGGCAACTGTTGCTGACTGTTAGCAAAGCAGTATTTGGCTTTGGAACATTGGCAGCACAAGTAACAGTCATGGGCAAAGGGCAGCTCAACTTGACCTTAGGTGCTCCTGTGACCGTAAAGGTCTGGGTACAAGTCTGCGTATTGCAGTTGAAAGGGTCTACTACCCTGTAAGTCACCGTCACCGTACCACCGCAGAAACTTGGTGCAGCAGGTGGCGTAGCTGTAAACTCACCCTTGGTGCCAG
>JAAFJY010000007.1 GCA_013299105.1 Chitinophagales bacterium
TCCCGAAAACGTGGAGAAGCTGTTCATGCTTCGAGCAACTTGCTTGGCTAAACGATGGGGAATCTTCATGGATAATTTCTGCAAATTATCCTTCATTTAGTGGGGGACAAATGGAAACTGCACCCAACTTGTTTTATTGTTTATTAATATTTTTAATTTTACTGAGTTCATGCAATGCTCCTAATTTGGAGTACTCAGTTTCTTTTACAGATTTTAAGCAATTGCATAACAAAACAACTTTTGTAAAAGCTATTGAACTAAAGTCCCGCATTGGTTCAGGTAAGAAAGAGTATAGATCGGATAACATAGTTTTCGATAGTAGTTTTTTATTTCTTCAAATTGATAGCCTGATCAAAGAATATAATTTAGTGCATAGTCACCCTAATTATTATTTAAGACAAACATTGATTGATGGCACGAACTTGGATACTATTAGTTTTATGGATGAACGATATTGTGTTACAGATATATACCCATCTGCTGCTTATGGGGTTGAAGTGTCTAATATATATAAAATTATCTTCAACAAAGAAAGCTATATTCTTCTGTTAACCAAAGAAAATAAGAATGGAAGAAATTATGGAGATTATCCATTTCTATTCAATATTAGCAATCATAGGCATTGGGAAAGGGTGAAAATCGAATCAAGGATAGATGAGAAATTAATATCATCAAGACCTTATTATTTAGGGGACTTCAATCTTGATAAAAAACTAGATATTTGTCTACTAGATAGAGATTTAGAACTTATCAAAGTGTATAGTGTTATAGGGCCTGAATTAAAGGAAATTAATAATAAATATATAAAATTAAAAATAAAGAATGGGGGAGAATGCTTTGAAATATTAAAACATAAGTCACGCTGGTTTTATAAACTTGATTTTAAAAATACTTCTAGAGATTGCGAGTTCAATTTTTATTAGTCGATAAACCAAATATGCCTTGAGCCACACTGAACCTAATATACAAACCTCTGCCTGGGTCAATACCGCTACGAAATCGCTGACCACCTGGGCAACGTCCGCGCCAGCATCTCGGACCGCCGCCAGTTCAGCAGTACGATTTTCGATCCAGTGATCACGGATGCGACGGATTATTTCCCCTTTGGTGCGCCTAATCGTACGGTGAGCAGCAGTACGGGGTACCGCTATGGCTTCAATGGCAAAGAGCTGGACAAAAGCAATGAATTTGGCACGGCCAACGTTTATGACTATGGCTTTAGGATATACAATCCGAGCATTGGACGGTTTTTGAGTGTGGATCCGTTGACGCGGAGCTATGCTGAGCTTACGCCTTATCAGTTTGCTAGTAATACGCCGATTTGGGCAGTGGATTTGGATGGGTTGGAGGCACTCACAGCACAAGAAATGGAGCAAATCAGGAATAACCACAAACCTGTTATTGGGAATACGGTAAATGTAGTTCCAGCTACTCAAATTTATCAAGCTGGCTCTAGACCCATGCCACAGCGGTCATTTGCCTATAGATATAGTAAAGAAGTTACAGTCCCCTATAAACCAGCAGGTTTAAGTGCTGGTCCTACACTTCATATTGCACCAAAATTTGAAAAAACAAAAGTTGAAGATCATTATTCTGCAAACTATATTGCATGGGCGAATATAGAGATGGAAAATTATAGGAATCGGTCGAATGCTCAAGCAATAGGGTTGGGAATGTCAGTAGCCTTTGGTGGGCAATTATTGCTTCGATCGAAGCTTTTGTCAATAGAATTTAGCTTTTCAAATTTGCTGAGCGATGGTATTTCTCAGTATGTCACGTTTAAAGCTGAGCAATCAATTGATCCTGAAAAGAGAGGGAAATCTTTTTTAGGGAATTACAATTTTTTTGGGTTGACGAATGCCTTATTCAAAAACCCTTTTACAGTTGATTATCTAAGTAATCAATTTTCATACACATTAGACGATAAGTTTGAAGTAAACTCATTTTCAGAGACATTAACTGGTGTTTCTGTTGGGGGCTCATTGGGTTATTTACAGATGAAAAAAATTGACCCTTTTATCCGTAAATCTAATGACTTCAGGGCGAAAATGTTAGGATTTGCAACAGGTACCATATTCAATCTTGTGAATGATGCAGCTGTAAAAACAGCAGAACAGGCACAAAAATCTAATACTCAAAACGCACAAAAATGAAAATTTTGAACATTGATATAAGGCCCTGGATTGTGGTGTTGATTTTTGTCTCTGTTGTAATTTATGGGACATATGAAGATTCGATTAAAAATAATAAGTTAAACCAGTCAAGGTTATTAACCCAAGGCAACATCACGGGATTTGGATACAGTCGAAGGAGTTCCAACATGGGGGGAAGTTTTGAATTTGAGGTCAATGGTCGAACCTATCAAGGGAGTTTCAAGCATTCCTACATCTGCCACCGCTTGAGCTATTCGGACGAAGACACACTCAAAAAGGTAAGATTTCCAGTGCTTTATCATCCAGCGGATCCCAATGTGAATGTCATTTTGTTGAAAAAAGCGCAGTATGAGCGATATAATGTCCCCTATCCAGATGACATTTGGGGTGTTTTAGATGAATATTTTGGCTGTACACAATTGGAGAGGTATTTTACATACTGATTGCAAGATGTCTAGCCATAATGAATGAACAAGAATATGCACCTGGGCAACGTCCGCGCCAGCATCTCGGACCGCCGCCAGTTCAGCAGCACGATTTTCGATCCCGTGATCAGCGATGCGACGGATTATTTCCCCTTTGGTGCGCCTAATCGTACGGTGAGCAGCAGTACGGGGTACCGCTATGGCTTCAATGGCAAAGAACTGGACAAAAACAATGAATTTGGCACGGCCAACGTTTATGACTACGGTTTTAGGATATACAATCCGAGCATTGGGCGCTTTTTGAGTGTGGATCCTTTGAGTAGCAACTATCATTGGTACACCCCTTATCAGTTTGCGGGGAATACGCCGATGCAGGCGATTGATTTGGATGGCTTGGAGCCTGCTAATGGTACAGTTGAGGCAAGGGACAATATGGCTCCAATACCATTATTAAGAGCTGTAAAAACTATCGAAATCTATCAAGCGGCAGTTTTAAATGTGTTTCAAAATTCTGGTAATAAAAGTTTTCGCCCAACAGGTGTAGAACAAGAAGTTATTTCCTATTTTAATAAAAAAATTGTACCAGATAATTTGAATGAAACCCCAGAGCTTTTTAGGCAAAGGCTCCAAATATATGATAAAACTATTGAGGCATTGTTTAGTGATGACCCTGCAGAAAACTCAAAGGCAATCAAAACTATCCAGTTACCTCAAAATTTTTTGTATAATAACTACGTGGCAAGTATTGGTGATTTATTAGTACCCTCTGCTGGCTTAGTTCAGTTAGCGAAAGAAGTTAGAGCTATTCTGAAATTGTCTGTAAAAATTTTGGAGAGCGCCTCTAAGCCTTTAGGAGAGCAAGGCTTGACTGTTGTAGGGAGAGCCTTGCAAAAGCACGCAGGTAGAGAAGGTTCGGTATTTCAATCGGTCAAATTTTCACATTTAACTGCAAACGATGAAGGAATGAAAATTTTGAATGAAATCATGAACGCTGAGGCAAAAATAATTACGAATGCTGAGAACGGAGGTAAATTAATTTTTGATAAAGCAACAGGAAGAGGTTTTGGAATCTCAAGAGAAGGGCTTTTTAATGGGTTTAGGGAACTGCCAAATCAGTAATAATGAAAAAAAACTTTTACATAATCATTGGTAGTCCAATAGATTATGATCAATTGGTTGCGTACATAGTCATTAATGGCGATCATGTTGCTTTGTTGAACCAAGATGAGGGTGTTGATAACTTGAAATTAGAGTTTTTTGATGAGCCCAGAATCAAGAGTCTGGACTACGAGCTATTCATGGAGGCTCTTCAAGAAGCTAAGCGAGTTTTATGTGGTTAATCCGCCCCCCTGCAAACCGACAGCAAAGAGGAGTCGATCACCTACGACCGCAACGGCAACCTCTCGAACTACCAACGCTGGGGCACGGGCAGCGCTACGCTGATGGACAACATGGGCTACGTGCTATGCCCCAACTCCAACCGCCTGGAATACGTAGTGGACGGTGTAGCCGCAGGTACCTTTGGCAGCGATTTCGACGGCCAATCGCCAGCCAACTACGCCTACGACGGCGCAGGTAACCTGATCAAAGACGCCCAAAGTGGGATTACCCAGGGTAATATCCTTTGGCCCCCCTATGGCAAAGTAAGTCAGGTGAATGTAACCAGTGCCCCTACAACGAACTTCGGCTACGATGCCCAACAAAACCGGGTACTAAAGAGCCGAGCAGGCACCAATACCTATTATGTACGCGACATCCAAGGCAACGTAATGGCCACCTTCACCCAAAACGCCTCAACCTTCACCTGGGCCAGCGCCCCACCTGTACGGCTCAAGCCGCCTGGGTCTTTTGCGCCCGGAGGTGAGTTGGAGCACGGCCCCGCCCGCTATTCCGCATTTTGCCAGTACCCGCCTGCTGCGCTATGGCACCAAGCGCTACGAAGTAAACGACCACCTGGGCAACGTCCGCGCCAGCATCTCGGACCGCCGCCAGTTCAGCAGCACGATTTTTGATCCCGTGATCAGCGATGCGACGGATTATTTCCCATTTGGTGCGCCTAATCGTACGGTGAGCAGCAGTACGGGGTACCGCTATGGCTTCAATGGCAAAGAACTGGACAAAAGCAATGAGTTTGGCACGGCCAACGTTTATGACTATGGCTTTAGGATCTACAATCCGAGCATTGGGCGCTTTTTGAGTGTGGATCCTTTGACAAGGAGTTATGCTAATGTGTATAAAGATTTGGGTAGTGCTACAGATGTAAGGCTAGTTCATGGGATTTGTTAGGCTATTTCAAGGGGTTTTAGCTCAAATCAGCATTACATTTGAATGACTACCAAAAAGAAAAGGGGCTTTATTTTGAAACCTGATTCATTAGACTTGAGTTTACTTTTCGTTGAAAATACATCAAACGGGAGCCACACCCGAACACAACTTCCTTTCATCCAGTTGTTTATCTTTTTTCACTAAACCCGAATCTGTCCACCTTATTTTTTTACGCTCCCTTAGTAGTTTGTTTTTTAAGTTTGCTAAACCATCGAGTTTTGAATTGAAGCGTTAAGCATGTCAATCCTTTTGCCTGTTCACCTCTACCAAATGGTAAGGGAGATAATTACAAGAACTTAAAAAACGCTGCACTTAGGATCGATGAGGAAATAAATTGATGACCTAGCAGAAACAGTGAAGAGGGAGACCATGCACTTTTGTCCAGTGACAATCCCCCATCCCTCACACATCGTAAAAATCCCCAAAAAAAATCCCCACAGCGTCCAAGGAATAACCCTATTTTTGCTGCACTTTAGGTTACAGGCACTGGATAGGGCCTGCCAATCACAAAACAGTTGACCCAATGAAGAAACACAATTTCAGTCCTGGACCCGCTATTTTGCCCGCGTCGGTCATTAAAGAAGCCGCCCAAGGGGTCCTGGACCTCGATGGAATCGGCCTTTCCGTTTTGGAAATTTCTCACCGCAGCAAGCAATTCATCGCCATTTACGATGAAGCCGTAGCTTTGGTGAAAGAAATCCTGAACCTGGGCGATGAGTATTCCGTTCTTTTCTTGTCGGGTGGTGCCAGTACCCAGTTTTTCATGGCCCCGATGAACCTGCTCAACGAAGACGAAACCGCTGCTTACGTCGATTCGGGCACCTGGGCCAACAAGGCGATCAAGGAAGCGAAGCTTTTTGGCAAGGTCGAAGTGGTGGGCTCTTCCAAAGCAGACAACTACACCTACATCCCCCGCGACTGGCAAGTGCCTGCCGAGGCCAAGTACCTGCACCTCACCAGCAACAATACCGTGTTTGGTACCCAATACCACTGGTGGCCTGAGGTAAGCCAGCCGATCGTATGCGACATGTCGTCGGATATGTTCAGCCGCCCGATTCCGATGGAAAAATTCGGCCTGATTTATGCTGGTGCTCAAAAAAACATGGGCCCTGCGGGCACCACCTTGGTGATCGTGCGCAAAGACCTGCTGGGCAAAGTACGCCGCCCCCTGCCTTCGATGCTGGATTACCGCATTCATGAAGACAATGGGAGCATGTACAATACCCCTCCAGTGTTCCCAATCTACGTATGTATGCTCACCCTGCGTTGGATCAAGGCCAACGGTGGATTGGGCGCAATGGACCAGGCCAATCAAGCCAAGGCAGAGTTGTTTTACAATGAACTGGATGCCAACCCCTTGTTCAATGGTACCGTGACCAACAAAGCCGACCGCTCCTTGATGAACCCCACCTTTGTGGCCATCAACGAAGAATTGGACAAAGCTTTCGACGCTGCTGCCAAGGCCCAGGGCCTCGATAACCTGCGCGGCCACCGCATGGTCGGTGGTTTCCGGGCATCTATGTACAATGCCCTGCCGATGGAAAGTGTGCAGTTGCTGGTGGATGTGATGAAGGAATTCGCGCAGAAGCACGGATGATAATAGAGTTGAAAAGTTGAAATGTTGAAGGGTTGAAGAGATGGGGACCGCTGCAATTTGAGTGGTTGAGTACGCTTTTCAGCCCTTCAATAGTTTAGATCACAATATGATCTCTGTCAAAATTTTTGAGCTCGTCAAAGATGGAATGTCACCGAATACCCCAAAAGTTGTCTACTGTTTTATCCGCATTCATTTTAAGAGCATGTTTAAAATTTTTTGTTTGCCATAAAACGGCCCAATTTCGCCCAACCTGTCTATAAAGGTCGTTAGGAAAATGCTCATTATGCGCTGCATAACTCCGCTTTTCCTGCCTCGATTGGTCAAAAATTGACTCGTTTTCTGACTAAGCCTCCAATATTTAAACACGCTCTAAGCGATGTTACACCTAAACACCAATCAAAATGATAGAAACAGAAAGGCTTGTTTTGAAACCTTTGACCTATGATCAACTCCTAAAATACATCAAAGCAGATGGCTCCTTAGAGGTCGAATTGAATCTCCATGCCTCAGATAGAACGATCTCACCTGAACTTCGAGAAGCCCTTGAGCAAACGATTCTGCCAAATGTAGCTGATCCTTCCAAAGACTATTTGTACTCCACACTATGGACCATCATTTCAAAGGAAGCCAACAGCATGGTAGGTGATCTCTGCATCATTGGAGCGCCCAATGAAAACGGAGAAATTGAAATTGGTTATGGCACTTATGATGATTTCACAGGCAGAGGATTTATGACGGAGGCAGTGGGGGGAATCATTCACTGGGCCAGCTTGCAACCAAGCGTAAATGCAATCATTGCGGCTACCGAAAAAGACAATATCGCTTCACAAGTCATTTTACAGAAAAACAATTTCATGAAAATCGGCGAAACAGAGACCTTGTTGAATTGGAAACTGAGCACAATAGGCTCGTGAAGAGCAAAAGTGAAGGCTTGAGGAGCACCACACAAGCTGTTCTTTCAAGGCACTCAACCAAAAAAATTCCACGCCCCCCTTGCGTGGAATTTTTTTATCCCTTAACTTTGAATTTCAAAGTACTTTTATGAAAAAATACATCATTTTACTGCCTGTCGCTACTGCGGTCATCGGATTGAAGGCCTGCTACCCAGGATTTGACGCCGAGGACCTGCGCTTTTTGCTCTGGCCGCTGGGCAAAATGTTGGGTTTTTTCACTGGCGAACCAGGGCTTTGGCAAGCAGGAGAAGGCTGGGGCTTCCAGGGATTTGTGGTGGACAAATCTTGTGCGGGTTTCAATTTCTGGCTGATTGCCAGTTCGGCTTTTTGTTTCACTTTGGTAGAAAGGAGCAAAAATAAGTGGCCGCTTGGTGGCTTGATCCTGGCCTTATTGAGTGCATATGGCTTGAGCTTGCTGGCCAATACCGCACGAATTTTGGGGGCGACTTTGTTGCTGAAATTGGGTGCAGACTTGCCATTTTTAGCCAGCGATTTTGCCCACCAAGTGGAGGGGACTTTTGTGTATTTTAGTTTGCTGGTGTTGGGCTTTTGGGGGTTTGATCGGGTACTGAGGTTGAAAGTTGCAAGTTAATCTAATGTCTGCAAAATTCTGATAACCAGATTTTTACAGTGATTTTACAGGCATCAGAGTGGCTTGTAGAGACAGGGCATGCCCTGTCTAATGTGATGTTGGATTGATTTTTTGGTAAACATAATTTTGAACAAGTGCTAGTTGGTACAAATGTGCCAGCAATGTTTGGTCAAGATTTTTG
This sequence comes from Chitinophagales bacterium, assembly GCA_013299105.1. GTDB lineage: Bacteria > Bacteroidota > Bacteroidia > Chitinophagales > Saprospiraceae > Haliscomenobacter. The sequence goes on from JAAFJY010000007.1 coordinate 8,227, forward strand.
CATCAACTAAAATCTTAAAGCTGTTGTCCGCTTGCTAAAATTTGTTCAGCGAGTGGAAAGTTTAAACAAATTTAGGCATTTTTTCCAGCGTTACGTGAGACAGGGCATGCCCTGTCTCTACATGCCCTACGTAATTGCTTGTAATCCTAAAATGCTGTAAATCTTGCTTCAGATAAATAAAATATCAAATGGAAAAATGGAATCATCCCTGGTGGATTTTTTGGGCGGCTTTGTTACCACAAGCTGTACTGATGGCTTTGTATTTCCGCATTTTCACGCTCATTCAGCACGAAGTAGACGGGGAATGCCTGCAAACATGGAGCACTTACTCAAGTGCTTTGGGGCTTTTGTTTCTGGGGCAAGTGCTCTATTTTCTTTTCCTTTTGTTTCGGAAAAAGAGCGTCCACATTGGCTATTGCCTGGCGGTAGGGCTGGCTTACATCGCTTTGCTATTTTCTTATTCGATGGAAAACAGCGGGCTGATACCCTTCGACATTCCCCGTTGGATGGTACCCGATGAAGCCCATTTTTTCCCTTGGATGTTTTTGGTACCTAACCTCGCCTATGCCATGCTGGGCACAGTGGTCTATTTCACCCGGCAAGAAAGTCGTCCGGCAGCTTTTTACAATTTGCTCTATGCTTTTGCTGTGCCTGCGGGGATGTATGTGCTTGGGCAAGTAATTAGTCCCATTTTATCCACGATTGAATCGGGATTCGGGCAGCACATCTTAATCTTGGGGGTAGTGATGTGCATGGTCTTGTTTCTGTTCTTTTTTGGACGCAGTGTGTACATTTTTGCGCTGCGGAATGGCAGCAGCAATGCTTGGCAACTGCAAGTAGTCAAGGCGGTCATCGTTATTGCTTTTCCTTTACTGGGTTTACTCCTGAACACCAATGGTTGGTACAAATGGGGGCAGGCCAATATCTTCGGCAATTTCAACCACATCGCATTTTACTGGCTGGCCCTGGCCAATGGAGTCATGCTTTGTCTACCCGACCGCCCCGAGGTGTTTTACCGCCTGCCCCTGTTCATTTTGCGTAGCATGGGCTTTAGCTATATCGTGTACTTTAATCTGGTGTTTTTGCCTTATTTGCCCTTGGCGGCCTTGGTGATCCTGGTTTTTGGCCTGGGTTTTTTGATGTTGAGCCCTTTGGCGGTGTTTTTGATCCAGAGCCGGACCCTGATCCGCGATGTGCAGTTTTTGCAGGGATTTTTCCCCCGCAGTGTGATCGGTTTAGCGGGGATTTGTGGGTTTTTGACCATACCTGCATGGCTTACTTTTTCCAATATTCTGGACCGCCGCACCCTTGATCAGGCCTTGGATTATGTGTATCAGCCCGATTTGTCGGATGAAAAAGCCAAAAAAATTGCCCCTTGGCGCATCCGACGGGTATTGGACAATGCCGAGACCAACCAGCAACGGCAAGATCTTTTTGAACAGCGCAAAGGTCAACCCCTGCTCTCGTTTTACTACAATGTCATCGTACTCAATAACCTGAGCCTGTCGCAAAGCAAGTCTGAAACCCTGGCCAATGTTTTCCTGGGAGAACAAAACCAGCCCTTTGACCAAATCCGGGAATGGGAAGAAGCCGCCAGAGATACCAGTTTTGTCAAACTCCAAGACCTGCGCAGTCAAAGTAAATTCAATGCCCAACTCCAGCAATGGGAAAGCACCCTCGAACTGGACATTTACAACCCCATCGAGACCATGCAGGAGTTTACTTCGCATTTTAAGTTGCCCGCTGGAGGCGCGGTGAGCGAATATTACTTGTACCTGAATGGCCAAAAAGTGAAGGGCGAACTGGCCGAACGCAAGGCTGCCACCTGGATTTACCGCCAAATTTCGATGCGCACTTCCCGCGACCCTGGCATCGTGTATTATTTGCAAAACGGTGAAGTTGCCCTGCGCGTTTTTCCGGTACAAGGCAAGGAAAGGCGTAAAACGGGCTTTACGATCCTGCACCCGGAGCCTGCAACTTTGACGATTTGGGGCAAAACCGTACAATTGGGTAGCGAAGAATCCTTGGAAAAAAGAGTAGTAAAACCCTTGTATTCCCGACACCAATCGGCGGTGTTTTTGCCCCTGAAAACGATCAGTACATTGCCAAAAGTGGAGTTGAGACCTGAATTTCACTTCGTTTTAGACTGCTCGCTTTACCAGAAAAATAAAACCAAGCTTTTAGAAAATGTAAAATACCGACTGAAGAATTTGGAGGAAAAAGGCATGGTCAGCCGCTTTCATTTGTGCAATTGGCAAACCCAAGAGTTGGCCGAAGGGGCGAATTGGCAAAAAGCCTGGGCCGAGTCACCTAGAGAAGGTGGGTTTTATGCAGAGAAAGCCATCCAGCAGATTTTGTACCAAGCCCGGCAAAGGCTGCGGAAAACTTATCCGGTGATTGTATTGGTTTCGGATGGAGCAGGCCCAGCCATCCTGGGCTCAAATCTAGCCAACTGGGAGGCATTGAGCCTTTTTGCGCCCAATGTTTACGAAATGGAGGCCAACGGAGACTTGCTGGCGCACCCCTTTTCCGATGTAAAAAGCAGCTTGAAAATCGAAGACTTGGACCTGGGTTTACCAACTGAGGCCCTGGCTTGGCCCAATGCTCAAAAAGCCCAGGCTTACTTGCCCGATGGCACGGAAGGCCGCTTGGTATTGCTGAAAAACACCCCAAGTGAAAAAGAAATCACCCAAAATCGACTCTCCGATGCCCTGGAAATCCAAGCTCAGCACTTGCAAAGTACCCTGAACCCCGGTGGAACGCCCCGGTTTTGGCAAACCCAGCTCAAAAACAGTTTCCGAACAGGTATCCTCAGCCCAGTGACAGCCTACCTGGTTTTGGAGACCGAAGCACAAAGGATTCTTCTGCGCCGCAAGCAAGCCGAAGTTTTGCGCGCTAACCAAGCCCTGGATTTGAATGAAGAGCAAGTGAGGATGTCCGAGCCGGGCTTATGGATTTTGGCCCTGTTTTTTGGCGTTTGGTTTTGGTGGCGGCGGAGATTGCCGGAACTATGATTTTTGTGATTTTTATGAAGGCATGATGGCAAATATGACTTTGACAAACCAACATTTATGGCCTACCCCCTCTTCTAGCATGAAGTTGATTATGATGTATAGGGCAGATCTATTTGAAGATCCTGCCCCATACAAAAAGGTCGTGCCGGGTCACGTCAAATTGGATCATGTAAATCACAAAAATCACAGTCCTCACAGTTCAGACAAAAACGTGGTGGTCAAGGTCATCATGGTAATCCTCGAGATCCTTTGCTGCACCAGACAAAAAAATTATGATTTAGGGAGCGTAAAAAATAAGGTGGATAGGTTTGGGTTTAGTGAAAAAAGATAAGCAACTGGATGAAAGGAAGTTGCGTTCTTTTTTTGCTAAATCTCAAAAACAAAGATGTCCATCTTATTTTAGCTCAAATACTTAGACAAAAATCATGTCATTCTGCTCAAAAAATCCACCACCAAGGCGCTCAAAGCGGCGGGTTGATCGGCGTGGACCCAATGCCCGGCGTTGGCTATGGCTTGCAGGCTTGCACGCGGAAAATGCTCTTGGATGCTCAAGAAGTCCTCATCCAGCACATAGCGCGACTTTTCGCCGCGAATGAACAAGCTGGGCCCTTCAAAGGGGTAAGTGAAGTGCAAGTTTTCCAAAATATTGGCATAATCGCGGTGCAGGACTGGCAGGTTCATTTTCCATTCAAAACCGCCTTCGGGCATGCGTGAGAGGTTTTTGAGCAAAAATTGGCAGGTCCCCCAGTCATCAATGTGCTGCTCCAGAATGGCCTCCGCCTCCTGTCGGTTTTGCAAAGTGGTCATGTCTATGGCAAAAAGGGCCCTAAAAATATCGTCATGGCCAGGTGGATAGGGCTTGGGGGCGATGTCCACCACGATGAGTTTGTCTACCAGTTCAGGATAATTCAGGGCGAACTCCATTGCTACTTTCCCGCCCATTGAGTGCCCCAAGACATGTGCCTTCAAAATGCGATTTTGGTCCATGAACTCCGCCAGGTCTTGCGCCATTTCAGCGTAACTGATGCTGTGCACGTGGGGGGAGCGCCCGTGGTTGCGCAAGTCAATGAGGTAAACTTGCCATTTTTCGGACCAGACTTTGGCCAGGGTTTGCCAATTGTCGAGGGTACCAAACAGGCCGTGGAGCACCAACAGGGGTTCACCTTCACCCAAAACTTTGTGGTGGAGTTGCATGTGAGTTGTTTCGGGCAAAAGTAAGTTATATTTCTGGATAGGCACTTTGCATCAACTTAGTATTTGAGCTAAAATAAGATGGATATCTTTGTTTTTGAGGTTTAGCAAAAAAAGAACACAAATCCTTTCATCCAGTTGCTTATCTTTTTGACTAAACCCAAACCTGTCCACTTTATTTTTTACGCTCCCTTACCTAAGTGTTTTCTCATCAAACGTTAAGAAAACGTTCTAAAACCTCTGAGGATGGTAGAAACTTCGACGGTATGAACCCTAAATTCTTTAACTTTATTTGCTAAAACGTATAAGAAAATTTCGACTGAGTAAAAAACTACTCCAGTGGAGTACCTGATGGGTTTTACGACTCCCTTCATGAAGTCCTCTCTCCTACCCTTTTCACGCCCAAACCTGGGATTTGTCCCATTCTCTCCTACTTTTAAAACAAAAACAAAACCCTGGTGTGTCATTACATCGCTTTAGCTATCTTTGCATCTCTTTTCGCCACCGAAATCAAATTTTAATGTCGGTACACAAGGAAGTCAAGCGCATCACCACCCATGTGCTGCAAGCGATGAAAAACAAGGGAGAAAAAATTGCCATGCTTACTGGTTATGATTTCTCCATTTCAACCATTGTTGATGCGGCGGGTATCGACATCATTTTGGTGGGCGATTCAGCCTCCAATGTCATCCACGGCCACGAAACTACCCTGCCGATTACCTTGGATCAGATGATCGACCACGCTTCGGCGGTGGTGCGAGCAGTGAGCCGGGCTTTGGTGGTAGTAGATTTGCCTTTTGGCACCTACCAGGGCAATTCTAAACTGGCGCTCGAATCGGCCATTCGCATCATGAAAGAATCCGGTGCCCATGCGGTGAAAATGGAAGGAGGTGCCGAGGTTGGCGATTCGGTCAAGCGCATCCTCAGCGGAGGTATTCCGGTGATGGGACACTTGGGGTTAATCCCGCAGTCGATCTACAAATTTGGTACTTATGCCGTAAGGGCCAAAGAAGAAGCGGAAGCCCAAAAATTGCGCGACGATGCCAAACTTTTACAAGAGTTAGGCTGTTTTGCCATCGTACTGGAAAAAATTCCAGCGCTTTTTGCCAAAGAAGTAAGCGAAAGCCTTTACGTCCCGACCATTGGTATTGGTGCTGGCAAGCATTGCGATGGTCAGGTGTTGGTAACCCACGACATGTTGGGCATCAACAAAGAGTTTTCACCACGTTTTCTGCGCAGGTATGCCAATTTGTACGATCAAATTTTCTCTGCAACTGAAAACTACATCAAAGACGTCAAAAGCAACGATTTTCCCAACGACCAAGAGCAATATTAGCGATTGGTTACAACGTTTTGAAAAACTTTGGTGTAAGGGAGCGTAAAAAAATAAGGTGGACAGGTTTGGGTTTAGTGAAAAAAGATTAGCAACTGACTGGAAGGAAGTGGTGTTCTTTTTTTGCGAAACCTCAAAAACAAAGATGTCCATCTTATTTTAGCTCAAATACAAAGACAAAAGTTTTCTATCCATTCCTTACACACCCACGCTACGAAAACACACGACAATGAAGAAACTGGGCTTGTTCCTACTGGTAATGTTACTGGGTGCTGTTGCACTATATTATTTTTTATTGGGCAATTCAAAAGTTCCGGCCTCGATTGGCAATGATTATTATGTACACATCCCCACCAATTCAACCTATGAAGAAGTGGTAGCACTGCTGAAAAAAGATGGCGTTGTCAAAAATACAAGCCTCTTCAATAAGCTGGCTGATTACATGAAATACAAGCGCGATCCCATGCGCAGCGGTCGTTTCAAAGTAGAGCCCGGTTGGGATATGATCCGCTTGATTCGCCAATTGCGCAATGGCGAACAGAGCCCTGTCAAAGTAGTGTTGACTACCGAGCGTACTGTTGATGAGGTGGCAGTAAAAGTTTCCCGCTTCATCGAAGCCGATTCAAATAGCCTGAAGGCCCTGTTTCACAATGACGCTTATTTGAGCAAAATTGGATTTAACCAAGACAACCTGATGAGCGTTTTCATCCCCAATACGTACAATGTTTATTGGAACCTCAGCCCAGAGGGTTTCATGGAGCGCATGTTGGTCGATCACAAAGCCTTTTGGAATGAACGCCGCTTAAAAAAGGCCAAAGCAATGGGCATGACGCCCGAAGAAGTGTACACCTTGGCTTCGATTGTGGAGAAAGAGACCTTACAAAACAAGGAAAAACCAGTCATTGCAAGGGCTTATCTCAATCGCCTGAAAATCAGTATGAAACTACAGGCCGATCCCACTGCTGTTTTTGCCACCAAGGATTTTACAACAAAGCGAGTGACCTTGGCCCATACTACTTTTGATTCACCTTACAATACTTATATGTACGCTGGTTTACCACCAGGGCCGATTTCGATCGCTTCTATTTCAAGCATCGATGCCGTATTGAACCCTGCTGACAACAACTACATCTATTTCTGTGCGGTAGGTGATGAATCGGGCTTACATGCATTCGCCGAATCATACGAGCAACATTTGCAGAACATCCGCCAATACGTGGCCAACCTAGAAGCACGTGGTTTGAGGTAGGAAAATCACGATGATGTCAGGTTGGCCTCCTAAATGCTGCACAAATGATGCCAGTGGCCACTGCGGCGTTTAGAGACTCTGCTCCACCGTTGGCGTGCCGAAGAATAGAAATGGGACAATCCACTAAAGTCAGGTTTCTAATGGAGATGCCCCTGCCCTCATTTCCGATGACCAGCAGGCTAGGCGCTTTGACTTCGATTTGAAAAACATCCATTCCTTCCAACAAAGCCCCATAAGTGGTCCACTGCGGATGATTTTTTTTCAAATCTGACAAAGAAATTTCCGGGCTTTTTACCCGCAAAAAAGAGCCCATGGTAGCTTGGATGACTTTGGGATTGTAAAGGTCCACGGTGTCGGGTGAACGAAAAACCTGGGGGATACCAAACCAGTCGGCAATGCGTAGAATGGTGCCCAAATTGCCTGGATCCTGGATGCCATCAAGATACAAAGCTAAAGTATCAAGTGGCTGAAAATCAGCAGTATTATCTGGTGTCAATACAACTACCATAGCCTGATTTGGAGTCTTTAGGCCTGAAGCTTGGGCCAGTTCGGTTTCGCTACACGTAAATAGCTCAACCTGGGCGTTTTCACACAAAGGGGCGTTTTTTTCGCACCATTCAGCAGTAGCCATTACCAGTTCTGCGTTCCAATTTTGGTGTTCCAGTACTTCGCGCACAATCTTGTCCCCTGCTGCCAGGAAGCGATTTGTAACTTCCCGGTTTTTCTTCATTAGTAACGAAGTGATATATTTGAGTTTGTTTTTTGAAACTTGCGGGTACATGCTAGACATTAAATTAAAATACTGGGTTAAGGCGTCAATGCTTGTTGGGTCACGAAAGTCCATCCAGCAAAAGGAAAACCCGAACCCAGGTACAAGGCCACTTGGCCTATTTATGTTGCTGCTACTCACCTTGAACGCCTGTAATACTACGAAGTTTTTGGATGTTGACGAATCCTTGCTGGTAAAAAACACTACCCTACTTAAGGATGCCCGCAAAATGGACAACAAGCGCCTGGTTGCTTACGAGCTAGAAACTCTCTACCGGCAAAAGAGCAACACTAATCTTTTCTTCTTCATCCCTCGCGAATGGTTTTGGTTCAAAACCAATGACCCAAGCGATACTACAAAATTTGACCGCTGGCAAAGGCGTGTTTTGGGCGAAACACCAGCCATTTACAACGAAACAAATTGCATTGATACAGAAACCGCAATGGAGCGGTACTTGCAAAACCAAGGTTATTTTGATGCTGATGTAGAGTACGCTGAAAAACCAGGCCGCAAAAAGATCAGGGTCCAATATGACGTCACACCCGGTGCTCGATATTTGATTGACTCCAATGCTTATTCTTCTCCGGACAAGCGCATCGACTCTATTTTACAAAGCAATCGAGCCGATTCCTACCTCAAGCCTGGCACCCCACTCAATGCCAAAACTTTTGAACTGGAAAAAGAACGCATTACACGCTTGATGCGCAACCAGGGCTATGCCAATTTTTTCTCGAATTACATCGCACCACTTGACGCCGACACCTCGCGCCAAACCCAAAGAGCCAATGTAAGGCTCAAAGTCAATCCTCCTCCCGGCGACAGTGTGCACCGCAATTTCTTTGTGGGTAGCATTATTGTGTATCCCCATTACTTTCCAGGGATTGAATCGGAGGACAAAAACCCCTCTCGATCAGGCCTGGAGAAATATGTATTGTATGACAGCCTGATTAGTAACGTTCGTTTTTTGGACACCACGCAGGCTTTTTATTTAAAGCCCAAGTTGATCATGGATGCCATAAAGTTTTACCATGGGCAGCCATTTCAACAGGCAGAGGTCGAAGAAACCCGCCAAGAATTGCTGTCATGGGGCGTGTATAAATTTGTCAAAATCCGTCAGGAACAAGACCCGATCAATCCCAGATTGCTCAATATCACCCTAGAATTGACCCCTAATAAGCGCTTAGAAATTGGTTCAGATGTGGAATTTACCTTTACCAACCGCAACATCAGCGGCGGCAATACCAACTTGATTGGGGTTTCTCTGCGGCCAGTCGTTCGCAACCGAAATGTGTTCCATGGGGCGGAAACCCTCATTACCCAAGGGCGAATCGGGGCGGAATTCAACCCCAATTTAGGCGGTTCCAGCCGTTTTTGGAATACCGTTGACATTGGCCTTAATAGCGACTTGTACATTCCCAAGTTCAATGATTACCTGGGTTTGTGGAAATTGGCTTATCGCCTACCTTTTGCCAAGGAGCAAAAACAGGAAGGTACCGATTTGTACAGTTCGCTGCGCAAAAATGCTGGAACCCGCATTTCGGCTGGCTACAATTTCACTTCATTCCTAGACTATTACAACTGGAATATTTTCACCCTCAGCTATGGTTTTGACTTGAGCAAAGGCAATCAGCGCCGCTACATCCTCAATCACCTGGCTATGGACTATTTCTTGCCCGTATTGGAGCCAGCCTATCGGGATTTACTCATCAATCAACAGTTCGTATTGCGCAGTTTGGAGCGGCGCTTCATCATCAGTTTATTGTTTCGCGAATTTACGTACCGTTATTCAGGCACTCCCAACCGTTTTGGCGAAAAGGTGGCAGCCAATTTTAGTTTTGAGACCGCTGGCAGCGAAGTTTGGGCTTTGAACAAAGTAGTCAATGGTTTTTCCAATCAGCAGGACACCTTTCAGATTGGCGGCGTGGATTTTTCACAATACCTCCGGATGGAGACTGACCTCCGTTACTACCGTCAATTTACACCTCGCAGTAGTTTCGTAGCCCGCTTAGGAATTGGCATTGCCCGTCCTTTTGGGTTTTCGAATGTAGTGCCTTACATCAAACAATTTGGTATTGGTGGTGCCAACAGTATCCGAGCCTGGCCTGCCCGGAGCCTTGGGCCCGGTGGATTCATTGATTCGCTGACCTTGAATGCCAGACCTGGTTTTAACCTCAATTTCTTTCGAACCGGTGACTTGTGGTTGGAAGGGAACCTAGAGTATCGCTTCAATTTGTTTTGGCGCTTAAATGGTGCCTTGTTTGTAGATGCTGGCAATGTTTGGAACTTCATTGAAGAGCCAAATACCCCTGGATCGACTTTCTTTATAAGTGACCCCAAGCGTGAATCACCCAATGAAAACCTGGGGCGTTATGATGCTTTTTACAAACAACTGGCCATTGGCAGCGGTTTTGGTTTGCGCGTTGACCTTACCTATTTTATCTTTCGACTGGATGCCGGCATGAAGATTCGGTATCCTTACCGTTGGGACAAAGTCAACTTCTGGAACCCCCCGGATCGATGGTTCAAAAATATGAACGTCAATATTGCTTTGGGACTGCCATTCTAACTTTGCTCAGCCCATCATGTATGCTGATGGTTAATTTTTATGAAAATTTGTAAACCAAACTTGTAATATTGCAAGATATTCACTATTTTTTCATCGTCCTATTGAATTTTACTTGTTCAAACAAATCATAAGATCGCATAAAGGCAGTTGACAACAGGCCATTTTGAGAAAACATAAGACGACAAATTAAGATATAGTGCAATAAGGTACAAGTTTGTTCTGGAGCGTCCCCTCTGGTGATCTTCCACTTTATCATGGCACTTACCATTCCATAACTACCAAACACTGTACTTATGAGTAGTGTCTCTCCTTATGCTATTTATGTCCAGTTGGCGGCGCTTGAGCGCTTGTGGACTAAAGGAAAAAAGGACCTTTCTTCTAGTCAAAAACTGCTCTCTCTCGGATTGATGGGAGTAGAGTTGAGCGCGAGGCTTATCGACAACTTACTTGCTGACCAGCGTGCAGCAAGCCGTATTGAACGCAAAATTCATTTCACTTTGCAAGGTATCGCCCGGCAATTGCGATTGCTGGCTACTTTGCAAAAACACAGTCGGGTACCAAGAGTTGATACCCCTCCAAAATCCATTGTTTTTAGCAACTTGATCAATTTGCAACACTTGCCCAAAGGATACGAAAACCTTTTGGCAGAGATCGAATTGGCCTACAATGAACTGGAAATTGCCTTGCAAGGTGCTTTGGGGCTCCGAGATTTTGTACCCCACGCCAAAACAGGTTTTTTCCAAAACGGCATCGAGTTCGAGTACGAAAAAGCTGTTGACCCTGAGTACTTGAGCACCCTGCGTCCTGTCAGTCCTTTTGGGCCAGAGGACGAACTGTTCATGACGGTACACCAGGTTTGCGAATGCTGGTTTGAAATCGCTAGTTTGAATTTTGAGTACATGGAACACTGCATCCAAGTCAATGACATGGATCAAGCTACCCAATTACTAGAAAACAACGCCGAGATTTTTGCCTATCTTGGGCATCACAATCTCATTTTGGAGTACATGGTGATGGCCGATTACCACCCCCTACGCGTGGCCTTGCGGGGTGCCAGTGGTGGACAAACCCAACGCATCAGAATCTTGTACGGCCAAAGTAAGTCACTTTTTGGGCACTACGAAGCCCAATTGGCTGCCAGCGGTAAAAACCTGATTGCTATCCTGGATCGACCAGCTGAGTTTGTATACGATTACCAGTTTTTGGACGCCCTCAGTTCGTGGGAACGTGAGTTCGTGGGTTTCTTCTTCTTGCACTACAAACTCTTAGGAAAGGTCATCAGTACAGCCAGTATTGGCTCGATTGGAGTAGAGGTCAACCAATTGGTGAGTCGTTTTACGGCACCGCTGTTTCCAAGCCTGGACCAGGCGCGTTTTGACCTGGTGATCCAGACCAATTACCGCTACAGCAACATTGCGGGACAGGTATTGAAAGAAATGGAGGAACCACCAAGACCATTAAATCCGGCCAAGCTACCAACCAAGGTCATGGCAGATCGCATCGACGCGTATTTTGCAGCCATCAACGAACTGGATGAGCAAAGCTGGCTCAACCTGATGGACGAAAACATTGGCTACATCGAAGACCCCATCGGCACCAGGGTGTACCAAGGCAAGTCAGAATTGAGTGCTTTCTTCAAATCGTTCAAAAAAACCTTCCGCTCGGTCAATATCCAAGTTCAAAAACTGGATTTGCAAGAAGCCAAAGCGATCGCCCATTGGGAAGCCTACGGCGAAAGCTACAACCACAAATGGGTGCGCTTCAAAGGGATCGAACACTTCTATTTTGATGCTGCTGGCAAAATGCTAGCCGTAGAAGTAGATTGGGACCCCCGCGAAGTGGAGCACCAACTCAAGTAGACCTAGCACTGATCTATACATATTATGACGACTGTGAGCGCCCCTGCCTTTGGTGGGGGCGTTTTTTTGTACTCTTACCTAAGAAATGCTGGACTTACAAAGGAAAGTTCTCGCAAGCACGTTGAAAACGTGCAGAAGCCTGGTGTTGGACAGGAGACCTGACACCAGCACAACGCTGAACAGAAGCTGGTTCACGGTCTCTGACCGGAACCATCTTACACGCGTTTGTAACGCGTAAACAAATTTTCATTCAAAATAAATGAGTACCTTTTGGTAGCAATTCCGAACCGTGTCATCCCACGACGTAAGACAGACATTGACCTTCAACGACAGATTGAGAACTTACATAAAAAACACATCAATCCATCACAACCTCAGCACAAATCCATTGTAAAGAAATTGCTTCTTCAAATAAGCGGCATGGGCAATTGCTTCTTCGCGGGTAGCGAATTTGCCAATCATCAATTTGTATACGATTACGCCGCTACCGGCAGGTGATTCAGCGAGAAATACATCGTTCAAACCTTTACTTGTCGCATTACTCACTTCTCGACTCGCATTGTCTGCGCGAGAATAGGAACCTACTTGTACCGTATAACCTGAGCCCGCTACTTGGTTCAAAGCCCTTACCGAAGGCATTGCTGCCGGGGCTACTGCTCCTGGATTCGGATTGGAGTTGCCATTGAAGCTATACTCGCTGGGCACGTTAGGGTTGTTATATGAATTTGGGGCATTGTTGTAGTTATTGTTGGGAGCACCATAATTTGAGTTTCCAGCAGGTGGCGTATTCCGGCGGTCATAACTTGGTGGCACCGGACCATAACTGACACTTCCGCCTTTTGGGGCTGTACCGCTGTTGGTGGGATAGTTATTGTAGCCATTGTTGTAACCGTTGTTGGAGCTGTTGCTATTGCTACCACTACTGTAAGTACTGCCAGGCGTGCCATTGCTGTATCCGCTGTTGTAGCTCGATGGGTTTGGGGCGTTGTACTCGCTGGGGCGCGGGTCACTGCTCGAACCAGCACCGTTGAAAATACGGTCGTAGGCGAAAGAGTTGCTGCTGGCCCCATTCATGGTGTTGTAGTTGCTGGCAGCCACGTTGTTGTCGCCAAAACCATAGTACTCCACTTTCACTTGCGCATAACCATCGCGGGTGAGGTCCAAAGCTGAAGCTGCGGCCATCGATACGTCGATGATACTGCCATCATTGCGGAAAGGACCACGGTCGTTGACCCGCACTACCACCGATTTGTTGTTGTCTAAACGGGTGACATTCAGCAGGGTCCCTTGAGGATACCGGATGTGATTGCAGGTAAACTGTGCCCGGTCGTAAATTTCGCCATAGGCCGTGCGTTGACCTTGCAAAGCATCTGAATAGTAACGCGCCAAGCCTACTTCTGATTGAGCAGACAAGCTGGCAAAATTTACCAAAAAAGCCAAAACAAAGGCGTTGCGTAGTAAAGTGATTTTCATTTGCGTGGTGTAAAAGTGTGTTTTTTACTCAAATTTAACGTTTTGCTTAAAATAAATAGTATAAGATGGGGTAAATTCTCACTTTATAGTTGACAAGTGCAGATGAAAAGTTGAAGTGTTGAAAAGAATTGGCATGATTCGGTTAAATTGAATACCAGGGAACCAACTTTTCGCATTATTTTCCCCAAAAATTTACCAGAATCCTCTCATTATGCCGCTTCGTTGCTATTTTTTTCTGCTTTTTTGCAGCGCTTGCCTGAGCCTTTTCAGCCAAACGGTGCCCAATATGCCGGGCTTGACTTACCGCAGCGTAGGTCCCAGCCGGGGTGGTCGTTCTACCACCGTAACTGGCCATGAAAACCTACGAGGGACTTTTTACATGGGCTCCACTGGTGGTGGTTTGTGGAAAACCATCGACTATGGCAATACCTGGAAGAATGTCTCGGATGGCTTTTTTGCCTCGCCTTCGATTGGAGCGATTCGCATGGCCCCCTCCAACCCCTTGGTGGTGTATGCGGGAACGGGCTCGGACGGTTTGCGCAGCAATGTGATCAGCGGTAAAGGGATTTATAAAAGTGCAGACGGTGGGCGTACTTGGAAAAATATTGGCTTGGAAAAAACCGCTCACATTGGCGCCATCGAAGTGCATCCTTCTACACCCGACATTGTTTTCGTAGCAGCCATTGGCAATGCTTTTGCCCCCAATCCCGATCGTGGCATTTACCGCAGCCGCAATGGCGGGGCCAATTGGGAAAAAGTGTTGTACCTCAACGATACCATCGGCTTTTCTGATTTTGAATTTCATCCTGGCAATCCAGAGATCATGTACGCAGGGGCCTGGCGGGCCGAACGCAAACCCTGGAGCATCATCAGCGGGGGCCGCGAAGGAGGCATTTACAAATCAACCGATGGGGGCAACTCTTGGCGCAAGGTTTTCAAGGGCCTACCAATGGGCTTGATTGGCAAAATCGACCTGGCGGTCAGTGCTGCCGATCCGAAACGCTTGTATGCCTTGGTCGAAGCCCCACAGGGCGAAGGTGGCCTTTTCCGCTCCAATGACGAAGGCGAAAACTGGACCCAAGTCAGCACCTTCAAACCCCTGCTTGATCGACCATTTTACTACTGCAACGTCCACGCCAATCCACAAAATGCCGATGATGTTTTTGTGATGGCGACCCAGTTTTGGCGCTCTCGCAACGCTGGCCGCAGTTGGACCATGCTGCAAACCCCACATGGTGACGACCACGACCTGTGGATCAACCCCAAAGACAGCCTGAACTGGATCGAAGCCAACGACGGCGGTGCCAATGTTACCTTGGACGGCGGCCTGACTTGGTCCACCCAACTCAATCAGCCCACCTCCGAATTATACCAAGTGGAAGTGGATGACCAATTTCCATACTGGCTATATGCTGGCCAGCAAGACAACAATACAACCATTTCGGTGCCTAGTTTGCCCCCTTACGACCCACCGAATGGCTACATCGGCTTGATGATGGCCACCGGAGGCTGCGAAACAGGCCCCGCAGTGCCCAAGCCCGGTAATCCAGATGTGGTGTATGCAAATTGCAAGGGTTGTTTCAGTGTTTTCAACAAAAAAACTGGGCAGGAGCAGAATTACTTCGTGGGCGCAGGTAACATCTATGGCCACAAGCCCAATGATTTGAAGTTTCGCTTCCAGCGGGTGTCGCCGATTCATGTATCCCCACACAACCCCAAGATCGTTTACCACGCCTCACAATACCTGCACCGTACCCTGGACGAGGGCAAAACCTGGGAAACCATTTCTCCCGATCTCACTGCCAATGAACCCAGCAAGCAAGTCATTTCGGGTAGTCCGATCACCCGCGATGTAACTGGGGAGGAATATTACAGCACCATTTACGAGGTACGCGAATCGTCGAAACAAGCCGGAGTGATTTGGGTAGGTGCCAATGACGGTCCCATCCATGTGACCCGTAACAGCGGCAAAACCTGGCAAAAAGTGACACCTAAAATGCCGGAAGGTGGCCGGGTAGATTGCATTGACCCTTCGCCACACGTAGCGGGCAAGGCGTATGCAGCCATTTTGCGCTACCAACTCAACGACTGGCAGCCCTACATTTACAAAACAGAGAACTACGGCGCAAGCTGGCAACTGATCACCAAGGGCTTGCCAGCTGATTGCCCAGTGCGCACGGTACGCGAAGACCCAACGCGGTCAGGTTTGCTCTATGCAGGCACCGAGTACGGCATGTACATCTCTTTTGACGACGGACAAAACTGGCAGTCTTTCCAGCAAAACCTGCCTTTAACGCCCATCACCGACATCAAAATCCACCAAGGTGACTTGATTTTGTCCACCATGGGCCGGGGTTTTTGGATCATGGACAAAATCAGCGCCTTGCAGCAATGGAAACCCACCAACCAAAGCCAAGCCTTGCAATTGTTCAAACCCCAAGACCAATACCGGATGCGCTACGCTGGCAACCGCCGTGGAGAAGAGCCCCACTACCCTGCCCCGCAGGTGGTTTTTGATTATTACCTGGGCATCGCCCCACAAAGTGAGGTGGTTTTGGAAATCCTCAATGCCCAAGGCCAAGTCATCAGGGCATGGACCAGCGCCAACCCTTCCAAAGATACCCTGCGCATTGACGGTAGTAGCGGCATGGCCAGCGGATTTCGAGTAGCAGGCTTCAGCGATCAATTGCGCAAAACCGTCGGCTTGCACCGTTTCGCCTGGGACATGCGCCACTTGGGGCCCTGGGACCCACAAGGTGTGCGCAGCAGCCGGGGTGGGCCAATGGCGGCTCCTGGCACTTATACCGTGCGCATCAAAGTGGACGGACAGAGCCAAAGCCAAAGTTTTCAGCTTTTGATGGATCCCAGGATTCAAAAAGCAGGCGTCAGTGCCAAAGACTTGCTGGATGCCGAAACTTTGTCCTTGCAAATCATTGCCCTGGCCAGCGCCAGCCAGCAGCTCAATAAGCAAATCAAGGACCAATTGGCCCTGCTCAAGCCCGGCTCAGACCAAGACAAGCAGCGCAAAATGCTGGAAGACTTGCAAAAAGAACTTGTCACTACCGAGGGCCGCTACATGCAGCCCCGCCTGATCGACCAGATCAACTACCTACGCGGCATGTTGGACCAAGGCGATCAGAAGCCTGGTAAGGATGCCTATGATCGCTATGCGGAATTGAAGGCCTGGTTGAGCCGCTTGGAGAATAGCCTAAAGCAAGCGGATGGAGGGAAACGGGTGGATTGAGGCGGTTGGGGCTAGTTGCTTGTTTACAGAAGCCGGGAGTTCTGGTTTGTTGAGCTTTGTTGATAGACGATGTACAACATACGACATATGATTAGGGGGCTCGCGATGGAGTTCAGTCGTATTTTGAGTTATCGTTTGTTCGGTTTGAGTTTCTAAATTGCTGGAAACTTCGTAGAAGTTGCACGTTTGTAGCCAAGAGTTCCCACTCGGAGGCCTGACTTCGTAGAAGTCTCACGTTAAAATAGCGTTGATAAAAAGTACGTGGTTCAAGCCAAATCATTGAGCAAGTAACCACGTACTTTTTGCTTTCTTTACCCTGATTTCTGGATAAAATCCACTGTTTTCAATGACTTGAGACGGTAGGATGGCCATAGTCATTCGCAAGTTAAACAAACAAGTTTTACAAACCCAGAGCTCCGTTTTGTTTAGGCCTATGGAACAGGAAAGAAATAAAGTGGACATCTATAAATTTTGATTAAGCCCTTTGCGTGGCAACCTTATCGCCAAAATCACGGTCAAAATCATGTTGGAAATCAGCAAGAAAGGGTGTGGAGTGTGTAAGTGTGAGTTCGAGTGTGAGGGCTTCGAGCCTTAACTTTCGTCTCCGATCACCTGAAGACAGGGTTTTCTCACACTCACACCCAAACAAACACACCCAAACCCAATTTTATCCGTGTTCCCAACTAGCCTCGCGCACCGTGTCACGCTCCGCGTGCTGTGTCAAGCTCCGCATGAAGCGAGGCAACGAAGATGTCCAATTTATTTAATCTGCGGCCCTATACCAGGTTCTTGTCCAATCCTTTCCCCACCGCTTCCACGATCTTCTTGATCTCTTGCTCTTTACCTTTGGGGTGAATGAGCAACACATCGCCTTCATCGACCACAATGTAGTCTTCCAGGTCTTTGATCACCACCAATTTGCCCTTGGGTGCGCGAATGAGACAATTGTTGACATTGTAGAGCAAGTGGGGCTCTGCGTTGAGGGCATTTCCATTTTCATCTTTCCCTGCTTCGGTGTGCAAAGAGGCCCAGGTGCCCAGATCTGACCAGCCAAAACTAGCTGGGATGGTATAGACGTTGTCCGCTTTTTCCATGATGGCGTAGTCGATGGAAATATCGGGGGTTTTGGGATAAACCCGGTCAATGTAAGCTTGTTCGGAAGTGGTATTGAAATGACCTTGCTCCTCATTTAGGATTTGGGTGATTTCGCTGGCGTATTTGTCAAAAGCAGCGATGAGGTTGGATACTTTCCAGATAAAAATCCCAGCATTCCAAAGGTAATCGCCACTGGCCACAAATGCTTCAGCTTGGGCCAAGGGTGGTTTTTCAGTGAAAAGTTTGACTTTGTGGACGCGGCCTTCCACCGCATTTTGCTCAAAATTGATGTAACCATAGCCCGTGTCGGGGCGAGTAGGTTGTACGCCCAGGGTCAGGAGGGCTTCATTTTTTTCGGTAAAATCCAGCGCTTCTTGTAATGCTTGAATATAGGCATCCTCGAACAAAATCATCGAATCGGAAGGGGCCACGACCAGGTTTGCCTGGGGATTCAGGGCGTGGAGTTTGAGTGCGGTGTACGCTACGCAAGGCGCGGTGTTGTTGCGCGAAGGCTCGCAGACGATTTGGTTGTCGCTCAATTCGGGGATGTGCGCTTTGACCAAATCGCGGTATAGGCTGTTGGTCACCACAAAGATGTTTTCGGCGGGGCACAGCTTCAAAAAGCGTTCAAAGGTGAGGCGCAGCAGAGATTTACCTACCCCCAGGATGTCCAAAAACTGTTTGGGATGGGCGGTACGGCTGGCTGGCCAAAAACGGGTTCCCACTCCTCCGGCCATGATGGCCACATATTGATTGCTATTTGGCATTATTTTCCAGTTGTGCTGTGGCGAAGAAACGCCGTTTTCCCCAAATTAGTATGCATACATTTCAACATTTCAGCCTTCGCCTTTTCAACCAAGATCAATAAAGCGCCATGTCGAAAAGCTTCCGATAGCGTGGGCTGATCACATCCCTGCTGCCCCAGGTACGGAACAAGGCCACGCCCAGTCGCCGAGGTAGTTCCTGCTGGTAGTTCTTGTCCAAATTTACGGCTTCGATGATTTTTTGAATGGCTACTTCCAATTCCATTTTGCGGGCCATCATGCGGGCAAAATTCAGGGTTTGGGCGATCGGGTCTTCACCCAATTCTTGCTCCATCCAATCGGCGATGGTGCGAATATCGCCAGCCGATTCAGCCGATGCATGTCCTGTGCCAAAGGGCTGCACCAAGTCGCGGGCATAGGCTGGTTTGCGGAAAACCATCTCCTGGGCCAAGGTCAGGCGGGCGTTTTCGTTGTGGGGATTGGCTTTGAAAAACAGTTCCAAATCCTGCAAGGCACTAGGATCACCCACTTGCAGGCGCTCAATGATGTCCCCTAACTCTTCGCGGCTGGCGTTCGGCAAATTCTCCAATAACCACTGGTCGAGTTGGGGCTTGGTTTTGGCCCCCAAAAACTCGGCCACCACTTCACCCTGATAAAACAACTTCACAGCAGGGATGCTGCGAATGTCGAAAGCTTCGGCCAAGTCTGGCTCGGCTTCGGTATCGACTTTGACCAAATCCCAATGGCCCCTTTGTTCATGGGCACTTTGCTCCAAAATGGGACCCAAAGCGCGGCACGGGCCACACCATTCGGCCCAAAAATCGACCAATACGGGAACATCGTGGCTGCGATTGATCACAGTTTCTTCAAAATTGAGGGCTTTCATAACAGTTGATGCTGTTTAGGGCTTACATTAGCGCAAAGTTACGCAGGAATTTAATCCTATTTATCATGTTCTTACTTTTTAAATCGCTGCATGTAGTCGGCTTTGTGGCTTGGTTTGCTGGATTGTTTTACCTGGTGCGCATGTTTGTGTACCACCGCGAGTCCCAAGACCTAGCCCAACCTGAGCGCGACATCCTTACCCGCCAGTTTCATTTGATGGAAAAAAGGGTATATAAAATCATCTGCAACCCGGCCATGATGTTGACCTGGACCTGTGGTTTGGTCATGCTGTACCTGCATGGCTGGGAATGGTTCAAGGCCAACAGTTGGATGCATTTGAAACTTGTTTTTCTCATTGCGCTCACCATCTATCAGCTGTGGTGCAAAAAAACCATCGTCAATTTAGAAGCTGGGGATTTCAGCGTAGGCGCTTTTCAATGGCGCTTGCTCAACGAGGTGCCGACCATATTTTTACTGGCTATTTCTTTGCTGGCAGTTTACCGCAATGCCCTCGATTTTGGCCTGGCTTTTTTGGGTATCATTGGTTTCATGGTCTTGTTGGTGATGGGTGCGCGGGCCTATCGGAGGGTGAGGGAGAAGAACCCGGAAGCGTAGTTGTTAATGGTTAATGGTTAGTTGTTAATGGTTAGGAGTGGGGGCGTGGATTGAGTGCGGGATTGTTAAAAAGGTAAGAAGAGTTTCATTTTTCTTGCATCAAAGCTTAGAAACCGTTTTAAAACCTCTGGGGATGACAGAAAATGTCAGATTTTGAGTGTCAGACGAAGGCAATTTTAGAGGCAATAGCCGGGGCTATTGCCTCTAAAATTGATGCAGTATGACGCCAAAAGATGGCGTTTTATGGCCCGTAGGGTGTTTTAAAACGGTTTCTTAGGTCGTCGAGGTGTCCCATTTTTTTTGTCTTTGGTGATCAGGTGTAGGTGTAAAAAAGTATCGTGGTGGGTGAGGATAGCTTGGTGGGTCGTTGAAAAGAAATTTGCACTTAATGTACCTCATCAAGTTGGCTGACTTTGAGGCCTGCTCCCAGGTTTTCAAACCATCTCAGGACATAGTATATACCATTTTGCAAGTAAAAATACCAAAAAGCCCCATGCCTGGGAATTAAAATGTTGGATTTAGCGTTATTTTGCTGATGATTTGATCAAAATTAGAAAAACTTTAGGTCCATGAAAAAAATCCTCTACACGATTTTCCTTTTGGTATGCTTTTTCAAAATTTCGGCCCAGGTAGTTGATGAAAAGTTTAAGCCTAGTTTTTTGGCGGCCTACACTGCCAATGTGCTCGAACAGCAAAGTGATGGCAAAATACTCATTGGCTTCGAAGGTGCAGCTTATTTGAATACCAATCCAGTCAAAAACATGTGCCGGGTTTTGGAGGATGGCACTTTTGATCCAAGTTTTAAGTATCCTGATAACATTAGTAACAATCCTAAGTTCATTAAGCATTTGGAAAATGGCAAGATTCTTATTGGCGGGAGGTTTTGGGATAAAAATGGTCAATTCCTTGGCAACCTACTTAGATTAATGCCTAATGGGGAGTTAGATAAGCATTACAAATCTCTAGCAAATGAAAAAACCGAGCTAACATCAGGCTTGCTCATTTCAAGCCAAAAATTATTGATCGGAGGAGTTTCATATCAAAACTCACAAGATGATAAACTAATCTTAAAAATAATTTTGCCCGATGGAAGTATAGATTCTACCTTTAAAATCAACATCCTGCCATCACAAACTCAAGAAAAGGTTGAAATAACAAGTTTAGCCTCTCAAAGCAAAAATCAACTCATTATTGGTGGCACCAATATTCACATTGGCAATAGTACTCGAGATATCTTTAGGATCGATACACTGGGCAAAGTTGATCCTGACTTTGCACCTAAAGTTAATACTGAGTCTAATCTGAAAGTTTGGAAACTCATTACACTACCAAATGGATTCATTGCAATACTTACGGACTATGGTTTTCATTTTCAAATGTTCGACCCAAATGGAATCTCATTGTTGTCATTAAAAGAACAAAATCAAAACCCAAACATCTTTGCGCTGAACGATAATTCAGTTTTATCAGTTGGCCTTAATTCACATATCATTAAAACCAATGGAGATATTTACAGGCTTAGCAACTTGAATTTCAATGGCTATGTTTTTGATTGCATTACTCAAAAAAATGGTCAGTTGGTACTTAGTGGTTTATTTTCTAAAATAGATGGCAAATTCTTTTCAGGACTTGCACGCTTAAGCAAAGTTTCAGATCTGAAAATTAGTGAAGATTCATTTTGGAAATCAGGTATGTATACAAACGGAATCATTAACGATATGGTAGCTCAACAAGATGGTAAAATTGTAGTAGGTGGCTTTTTCAATTTAGTCAATGGCGAAAAAGTTAATCACATCGTTCGTTTGATGCCTGATGATGGATCAATTGACAAAAGTTTCAATTTGCATTTGGGTGACAGAAGCTCAGTTTGGGCCATCAAGTCATTAGAAAATAGAGACTTGTTAGTGGCTAGCCAAAACAGACCTGATGTTATAGACAGTAAGCTCAATGGCTTACAGATAGTCAATCCCGATGGCATCATCAAAAGAAGCCTCCCGTTTCCTTATTCGCTATATGGTTCCGCTGTAAATTGTTTGGAGATCGACATACATAGGAGAGTATATGCCTCTGAGGGAGAGTCAATTAGCTCGTACAGCAAATCGCCGCCTGCTTTTATTCGGTATAATCCTGAAAATAAACAGGAAATCGAATTTAATCAGGCGTTTATGGGCGACCTCAAGTTGATGCATGGCTTCAAAATTTTACCCAACCAAAAAATTATCATGTTTGGAGAACAATTACGTTACGATAAAAGCGATACGACTTGTTTAATCCAAGCACTTGCCAGTGGCAAAAGGGATTTAAGCTTTAATCTGAGTTTCAGTAAATCAGCACTTGCAGAAGATGTTCTTCCACTAGATACAAATACAATCTTGGTTGGCGGAGGATATAAACGGATAAACAGTAGTTGGTCCGAGCAAGCTTTCTTACTCAAAATTCAATCAGATGGTCAAATTGATACGACCTTTAAAGCAAGTCTACAAAACCTTCCTAACTATCTTTCTCATGTTTATAAGCTATTTCAACTTTCGGAAAATCGAATCCTAGTATGTGGTGTTTTTAACACTTACAATGGTGTTACTGGATTAAAAAATGCAGTAATTATTGACCGAAACGGGAATTTCGTTTCCTCTTTTTTACCAACGACTGAATTTCTTCATTATGAACAAGTAGTCTCTGGTAAAGAAAATACTTTTTTTCTAGCAGGAAATTTCAATGGGGACCGTGGTTCTGCATATCTAGCCAAAATCAAATCCACCACCACCCCAACCCGCCAAATCAAAGCCAATACCCAAGCCAAGCAAGCCCGGATTTTCCCCAATCCAGTGGCCAATAGAGAACTGCAACTCGAAATCGAGGAGAAATGGGCCAGCCAAGCCCTGCAATACCAAATCATGGAATTGGGTTCAGGCAAAGCGCTCTTGAATGGGAGCCTGGCTCCTGGGCAAAATCGCAGCTTGGTGCTGCCACAAAGCTTGCTGAAAGGCAGTTATCTCCTGCGCTTGAACAATGGAGAGGAGCAAGAGGGGCATGTATTTTTGGTGGCGGAGTGAGGGAAATGCATGGTCTATTTTCATCGACCATGCATTTCCCACTGTGCCTCTCCCACCCCTCCGTCACAATAAAGTCAATATTTTCAGCCCTCCCCTCCCTTCAAAAAGCCCATTTTTGTAAAAAAATACCGTTTCCCACCAAAAAACTACCGTTAAATTGTGGTTAATTCCAAGAAGTACCCTATCTTGTGCTCAGTTTTTCGGAACTAGGATACTGAAAGGCAACGAACTGGTTAAAATATTCACCGCTCAATAGTGGTTATCCATTGGTCTGACGGTGTATTTTTTCCGGCTAATCTACCTCCCTTCACATGTTTCATACATGATCAGTTGCGATCAGGTCCTGTTTGTCGTCCATTCTGTTTTACTTCACAAAGAATTTTATTGCACTGTCTTACTTGTTACCTTTTGGCAAGTATGGAGATTTTTGTCTTCATAGCGCCCTTCCCATGGATGACAAGTTTTGGTCTTGATTCTAACAAAAAGCTGGCAAGTGTAAACCTATGCTTGGAGGACGACTAGACGAAAACTATGAGAAAACATTTTTACGCACTAATCCTACCACTCTTTCTTGGCTTTGCCAGCACGACCTGGGGCCAAGATCGCTTTGCGGGCTTTGGTCAAGCCTTGCAACCCTTTCACGCATCCTACTACAATGGTTTGAGCTGGCGCAACCTGGGCCCTGCCCGTGGTGGGCGTTGCAATGCAGTGGTGGGTCTTTCCCATAATCCCCTGGTGTATTACATGGGCGCTACTGGCGGCGGCATCTGGAAAACCGAAGACGGGGGGATGTCTTGGAACAACGTGTCGGATGGTTTCTTGCAAACGGGCTCCATTGGTGCCTTGGCCATCGCACCTTCTAATCCCGACGTGATTTATGCTGGCACCGGTGAGCACGCCGTGCGCAGCGTGATGACCTCGGCTGGCGATGGCGTTTATCGCTCCAATGACGGCGGAAAAACCTGGGACCACCTGGGTTTGGTGAGTTCTGAGCACATTGCTTCCATTTGCGTACATCCCAGCAATCCCGATTGGGTCTATGTAGCCGTACAAGGTGCTTTGTACAATGACAGCGTTGAACGGGGGGTGTATTTTTCAAAAGATGGGGGCCAAAACTGGGAAAAAATCCTGTACCTCAACCCCAGCACTGGTGCCAGCGACCTGAGCATGGACCCCAGCAATCCCAGCATTTTATACGCTGGTATGTGGGACCACCAACGCAATCCCTGGCACATTCGCAGCGGAGGGCCAGGCTCCGGCTTGTACAAGTCGATTGATGGAGGCAAAAACTGGCAAAAACTAAGCACTGGTTTGCCAGAATACCTAGGTAAAGTAGCCATTGCGGTTTCCCCTTCGCAGCCTTCCATTTTGTACGCACTGCTTGAGTCGGACAAAGGCGGGCTTTATCGCTCCGAAAATGGTGGCCTCAATTGGTATCAAACCAGCAATGATCGCAATACTTTTTCCCGCGCCTGGTATTTCACCGAGTTGGAGGTGGACCCCAAAAACGCGGAATGTGTTTATGTACTCAACATCAATTTACTGAAGTCGATCGACGGGGGCAAAAGCTTCATTACCGTCAAAAATCCACACCCCGATCAGCACGACCTCTGGATCAACCCCATTCACCCCAATACCATGATCCTGGCCAATGACGGCGGTGCTACGATCAGCTTCAATGGCGGCCAATCCTGGTCCACGCAAGCCAACCAACCCACCGGACAATTCTACCGCCTTACCACGGACTACCAATTTCCGATGACCATTTATTCGGCCCAACAAGATTTTGCTACCCTGGCCATCAGCAGCAGGGCCGATACCTGGGGAGCCAATCCAGGTGCCTGGCAAAGTTTGATTGAATACGAAAGCGCCAATGTGGCCCTGGACCCCATGAGTCCTGGTTCTATATATTGCACCAATTATCAGGGTAACATTGCCAGGTATGATGCCAAATCCGGTCACAGCAAGGACCTCATGGCCTATCCCCGTATCAGTGTCGGGAACGATGCGCAGGATTTCAAGTTCCGCTTCAATTGGAATGCCCCCTTGGTTATTAACCCTTTCAATCAAAAGCAACTTTTTCACGGTGCCAATGTAGTTTTACAATCCACGGACGGTGGCATCAACTGGACGCCGATCAGCCCCGACCTGACCCACAACGAAAAAGCCAAACAAGGCCCTGGCGGCGGCCCATTCCTCAACGAAGCCGCCGGAGCAGAAATTTACAACACCATCTCTTATTTGGCCTGTTCTCCACACATTGCAGGCGAAATCTGGGCAGGTACCGACGATGGCTTGCTGCACGTAACCCGTGACGCCGGCAGAAACTGGTTCAATGTCACCCCGCCGGGGCTGCCGGAATCTTACATCAATTGCATCGAAATTTCGGCAAAAGACCCAGGGAGTGTGTATGTTGTCGCGATGGGTTTCCGCTTCGGCGACCGCCATCCTTACGTGTTCCACACCACGGATTATGGTGAAACCTGGAAAAAAATCACCCAGGGTTTTGGCATCAATGATTTTGTAAGGGTAGTGCGCGAAGATCCGATCCAAAAAGGGCTTTTGTATGCTGGAACCGAATCTGGCTTTTACCTTTCTTTTGACGGAGGCAGTCGTTGGAATGCCCTGCAAATCAACCTGCCAGCTTGTCCAATTACCGACTTGCAATTACGCGCCGACAACCTGATCGCCGCTACCGCTGGCCGTGGAATCTGGATGTTGGACGACATCCAGTGTTTGCGAAAAAACCCGATGGCCAGTTCTAAAAAATCCCTCTCAATTTATGCTCCGGTAGTTTCATACCGCAGTGCCGACATGGACCGCCTAGAGTATAGTAATATTCACCCCAGCAAGGGCATGATCATCACTTATGTCTTGCCTGAAGTCAAAGAAAATACGCCCCTGAAATTGAAAGTGATGGATGAACAAGGCAAATTGATTCGCCAATTCAACCGCGATGCCACTTATTGGCTGCCCGGTACCTTGCCTCATCCACAAAAAGGCCTAAACCGACTGATG
This sequence comes from Chitinophagales bacterium, assembly GCA_013299105.1. GTDB lineage: Bacteria > Bacteroidota > Bacteroidia > Chitinophagales > Saprospiraceae > Haliscomenobacter. Next base: position 34,355 of record JAAFJY010000007.1, read on the forward strand.
TGGGACTTGCGCAGGATGGATTTGCCCAACCCTCCCGCTAATCAAATCATTGCAGGCGATTTCCGTGGTAGTATAGTACCTCCAGGACGTTACCAACTACGGCTAGTGTATGGCAGTGATAGTGTGATCACTGTAGCGAATGTTATGCAAGACCCTCGCATTCCAGCCAGTACAAACGACTTGGCCGAGCAAAATCGCCTACTTTTGGGCCTGGAGCAAATGATCCGCGAGGTGCAGGACAACCTCTCCCAAATGATCGACTTGCGCCAGCAACTCAAGGCCTGGTTGCAAGCTACCGAGAAACAAGCCAATGCTGCTGATTTGGCGCAAGCTGGTCAAGCTTTGATTAGTAAAATTGACGAATGGGAAAAAGGCCTTTTGCAGCCCGAACACCAGGTGGGGGCTGATTTAATTGCCTTCCCCAGCCCACTCATGGCCGAATTGGTGGACCTGAAATACCGGGTGGACGGCCCAGATCCTCGCGTGACTGGCGGTGCCAACCTGCGCTTGATTGACCTGAAAAAAATCTGGGTCCGCAAGCAGGCCCTCTACAAGCACATCATCGAGCAGGAAGTAGCTGATTTCAACCGCATCTTCCGCCAAAAGGATTGGCAGGCCATTCCGATGCCGCCGACTACACGTTTTAGGTGATTTGCTTGCACAACAGCTATTCGTATGCTAACTTTGTGGCGTTTCAAACAAACCAAGCCACGAACATGGAAAACATGGAAACTACCAATAATTCTACCACCAAAGACTGGATCTACTTTTTCATCTCGCTCGCAGCCATGATTGGGCTGTTTGTGGTGGCCGATGAGTGGTTCTGGTTGGCCTTGCCTTTCGTATTGACCTTTTTTGTGAAAGCCATTCGAATGATGTAATTGGCATTTTCGCAAAATCAAAAAGCGCCTTGAGGGATTTTTCTTCAAGGCGCTTTTTGGTTTGGGGACGAGCCACAGGTTAACCTAATCAATTCGCAACTGCGTTGCCTCGCTTTCGCACCATGTCACGCTCTGCGTGAAGAGTGCGCCTCGCTGTACGAGGCCATTTTTAGCTTACTGAAACCCTCGGAGAAAGGTGGTCTGAACAATCAAGCAAAGAATTTTTTACTGAATCACATTTTTTGTCTAAACCAGAATTTGCAGAACTACAGAATTACAGAATTACTTGCGTGGTGTTGACCAAAACTAGAATTATAAAGAATTAGAGAATTGGCCCGCTTCGCGGTCATAAACGCTTCATATTCAGCATGAAAATTACAAAATTCTCAAGTACTGAAACTTCTCCGAACTCTTCAGTACTTAAGAATAGCAAAAGATTAAATTATAAAAATTGACACCGATGTATTGATCAAAGCGATGTCAACGTCAAGTTGGGAACCCGCGAAAATCCGCGTCATCCGCTTCATCCGCGTGCTACATTGCACCGCACCTTGTCACGCTCTGCGTGAAAGCAGCGCTTGGCGGACGCCAAGTTTTTGTATGTTATTATTTCCGCGTCCCTTATTTCAGGCTTGCATAAGTTTTGACCAATTCGGCCCAGTTTTGTGAACCTGGCAACAATATTTGCCGGCCTTGTGGAGTAATCAATATTTTGGTAGGGTAACCCATTACCTTGAACAAACCGACAATTTCATCATCCGCCATCGCTGTAGGAAAGTTGTACTTGGTGTTGCTGAAATATTTCTCAACTTTGGAAAGCTGATCATTACAAGCAATGGTCAATACTTCCATTTGGTCGGCATACTTGGTTTCTATTTCCTTGCTCAAAGCTTGTAACTCGGGATGCTCTGCACGACAAGGAGTACACCAGGTACCCCAAAAGTACAGTAATATCCATTTTCCTCTTTTCAAGGAAGAATCGAATTCTTTTCCATTGATCGTAGTGAGTTTAAAATTCGGGCTCTCGCTGGCCAACAAATTGATTCGATCCAACCAAAATTGTGCGAAAGATTTACCTGGAATTTGATTTTTTTCGTAAAATTTTTCCAGCTCTGTCAAGTATTCAGGTGAAGTAAGGGCCATTTGCGAAAGGATATTTAGCAATTCTTCCTTGGTCTTGTTTCGTGATTTGACGTATTCGTAGTAATCTGGTCTGAAAGAAGTCTTTTCCTTAAATCCAAGGAAAATGGGTTCCATGTAATACCCATAAAGATTCTTTTGATCAACCATGTTGGGCGAATGATCAAATGCTTGTCGCAACAGGTTTTCTTTTTCCGGACCATCCTTTAAGGTCTGAGACTCCAAGTAAAAAGAAGCAGCGTACAAAAAGTGGTGCCAAGCGATGCTTTGAGCCTGGTCGCGGACATTCATGGTATTTCTTGGCAATTTTTCACTAAGGGGAATGCTTGCTCTCAGTTTTTGCAACAAGCCCTTTGCCATTGCAAATTCTTTTTTTGCGGTTAAAAGCTGGTAAAAATGCAAACCAAAACTTGCCCTTCTGCCCTCAAACAAGTCTTTCTGGGAAAGTTCTTCATCCATAAATTGTGAGGCATACTTTTTCAAAGCAACGATGTCTTCTTGTTCTTCAAATGCCAAGCGCCATAAGTACATGGAATTAATTTGTGGCTTTAGGAAAGAATTGGACCCTTGCGCAATTTTGATCAACAAATTGCGGTCTTGGCCTGAAAGCTCTGAATAAGTAGACACGTGTAATTGTTTTTGGTTCTGTAAAGCCGAATGTATCCTGGTACGATAGTTGGTGAAAAAAGAATAGGACAATAACGTTTCACTCAAATCAGGCCTAACCTCCAGCAATTTATCCAGGTAATAAATGGTAGAGTCGAGGTCATATGCTGCCCCGTTCATTAGAAACTGTTTTAAAACACTCAATGGGCCATAAAACGCCATCTTTTGGCGTCATACTACACCAAAAATTCTCCAGTGGACCTTGCTTTTTCCAGCCAATTTCTCTATCATTATACCAAGGGAATTTCGGGTTCCTCTCATAATGGGTAGCGTTTAGGTGGTCGAAACCCAATCTTATACGCTTCATATATTTGTAGGCGTTTTTTCCGATTCTTCACGAGGTATCGATAAAGTCTGCCGAATAAAAAGTTTAAAGCTATCTTTGTCCCTGAAATGAAAAAATATTTACCCATTTTTCTCGCCTTCCAGATTTTGGTGACCAGCTCGCCGAATAATCAGGGAATGGAGACCCTCCTCAAAATGGGCAAATTTTTTCATCATTTTGCCCACCACATCATCTGCCATCAAGAAAATATCGGTATCGTGGGTTTTGTGAAGTTGCACTATTTCGACCACAAACACCACGAGGAAGACCACGTCGAACACGAAAACCTTCCTTTTCAGCACCACCACCACGATCAGCAAAACCCAGTGGCGCAAATATTCTGTTTACTACCGCACCGACACTTCACCCTTGCCCTCCCAAAGCTGAAAATGGTTTCCAATCACTTGATTGTTCACTCACAACAATGGCACTCCTCGCTTTATTCAGGCGATATCTGGCAGCCACCCAAGGCCAAAATATCCTGAAACCGTTTTTCTTACGGTTCATTTTTCACTTTTCATTTTCCTGACTTGCCTTCCTGTCGTTGCTTGCGCTGCGCTGGGTCTTGGCTTTTCATTCATTCAAATTCGATGAAATGAAAAATATCATGCTGCCATTAGCAGCCATTTTATGCCTCCTTTTTGGCTGCATACACGATCATGGTGCAGAAAGCGGCCACGCACACGATGCTGATGGCAACCATATCGCCCCTAAGAGGCCATCGCTTGAAGCACTTGCGTACACCATTTACACCGACAAAACAGAGCTTTTCGTAGAGTTCAAACCACTCGTAGTGGGACAGGAGAGCCGTTTTGCGGCGCATTTCACCGCCCTTGGCGACCTCTTTAAAGCCATTGGCGAAGGTACGATCACCCTCACTTTGACCGGAAATGCAGGCTCACAAACCATCATTTCCACCAAACCCGAAGTGCCGGGCATTTTCCGCCTGCGGATGAGACCCGAAAAAGCGGGGATTTACAGCCTCGTTTTCGACATAAAAACGCCAGCGTTCACGGACAAAATCACACTCGAAAACGTCGCCGTTTTTGCCGACGAAAAAACGGCGATTGAACAACAGCCCGAATCCACTGAAAGTAGCAACGACATCACCTACCTGAAAGAACAAGCATGGAAAGTCGAATTCGCCAATGCTCCTGCAAAAATCCAGCCGTTTTCAGAATTCGTCAGGACGAGTGGGCAAATACTCGCCTCGCCCGGCGACGAAGCTGTTTTGACCACCCAAATCAGCGGCGTCGTTTCTTTTTCCACCAAAAATTTGGTTGCGGGTAGCAATGTCGGAGCGGGTACAGTGCTTTTTTCGGTCAAAAACAACGAGGTTGTGCGCAGCAATTTGGGGGCAGCTGTCCAGCAAGCGGAACAAGATTTGGCGACAGCCAAAGCGCAATTTGACCGGGCAAGCGAATTGGTGAAAGACAAAATCATTTCTCAAAAAGAGTTTTTGGAAGCCAAACTACGCTTCGAAAATGCCCAAACCCAACTCACCAATGCCTCCGTTTCCAAGAATTTCAACCAAAACAGACAAAGCGTTAGCGCCCCGATTGGCGGTTTTTTGAAAACCGTGCTAGTCGAAAACGGGCAGTTTGTCAACACCGGGCAGCCACTAGCGACCATTTCAAAAAGCAAACGGCTTTTACTGAGGGTGGATCTCTCCCAAAAATATTTCCCAAAACTCGCCTCTTTCACTGCCGCTAATTTCAAAACAGCCGACGGCGGGCAGGTTTTCAGCACCCGTAATTTGAATGGGCGGGTTGTTTCGACGGGAAAATCGGTGGAGGCAGGTTCACCCTTTTTGCCCATCCATTTCGAGATTGACAACATGGGTAATTTCATCCCAGGTTCGGTTGTCGAGGTCTTTTTGCAATCGGATTTAAAGCCCGCTTTGGTTATCCCAATGAGTGCGCTTTTGGAGGAACAAGGCATTTTTTATGCTTACGTTCAAATGGAGGGTGAAAGTTTCCAAAAGCGGGAACTCAAAATCGGGGCCTCCGACGGGCTGAACGTACAGGTACTTTCGGGCATCACTGAGGGCGAACGGGTAGTGACGAGAGGCGGCTATCAAATCAAATTATCCACCGCTTCGGGTACCCTACCTGCACATGGACATGAGCATTAATTTTCCAAATCCTAAAATTTCCAAAAAATGAATCGCAAAGATTTTTTCAAGACCTCAACAATACTCGGCGCAGCTACTTTGCTTCCCCCCAATTCCGTGTTCGCCAACAATCTGGTCGAAAGCGGGATTGACAAATTGGTGGATGCGGATGGTAACTTTTTTCATCAGCCACTACCCTATTCCGAAAACTTCCTCGAACCTTTCATGGACGAAGAAACGCTGCATCTGCACTACACTTTTCATCATGGAGGGGCGGTCAAAGCGGCAAACAAAGATTTGTCCATGATTAAAAAGGCAATGGATGAAAACAGCCTTGACACGATTGATTTTTGGACAAAAAAACTCTCGTTCCACCTCTCATCGCACATCCTACACTCCATTTTCTGGACGAATCTGACGAATAAAAAATCCGACCCTTCGGGCGAATTGCTCCGCCGCATCGAGCGGGATTTCGGCTCTTTCGACCGACTGAAAACCTACCTCGCCAAAATCTCGAAAGATGTGGACGGTAATGGTTGGGGAATCCTCGGTTACCAGCCTTACACAGACAAATTGACAGTCTTGGGCTGCGAAAACCACGAAAAGCTGACCCAATGGGGAGTTATTCCCTTGCTCGTGATTGACGTTTGGGAGCACTCGTACTACCTGAAATTCCGCAACCGCCGGAGCGAATTCGTGGATAACCTTTTTCAAATTATCAACTGGGACAATGTCGCTGACCGGCTTGCGATGGCCTTGAAAATTCAATAACAAATGCTCAACAAGATTATTGATTTCTCACTCCACAACCGCCTGCTCGTCGTCGTCGCAACGGTTTTACTGCTCGTTTTTGGCAGTTACGTCGCCTTACAAATGGAAGTGGACGTGTTCCCCGACCTAAGCGCCCCGACGACCGTCGTGCTGACCGAAGCGCATGGCATGGCTCCGGAGGAGGTCGAAAAGTTGGTCACTTTCCCGCTCGAAACCGCCTTAAACGGCGCGACCAACGTGCGCCGCGTGCGCTCATCCTCATCGGCGGGCATCTCGATTGTCTGGATTGAATTCGAGTGGAACACCGATATTTTCAAGGCGCGGCAAATCGTCAACGAAAAAATCATCGCCGTCGCCGAGCAGCTACCTACGGGCGTGGGCAATCCAACGATGGCACCACAAGCCAGCATCATGGGCGAAATCATGCTCATCAGTCTGACAGCAGACTCGACTTCGCAAATGGATTTGCGGACGATGGCCGACTGGTTGTTGCGCCCTCGTTTGCTCGCAACGGGCGGCGTGGCGCAAGTCGTCGTCATCGGCGGTGAGTACAAGCAGTACCAAATATTGGCTTCTCCACAAAAAATGGGAGCTTTCGGCGTATCGCTTACCGAACTCGTAGCGGCTTGTAAGGAGGCAAACGGCAATTCTTCGGGCGGCTTTTTGAACGAATATGGCAACGAGTACATTGTGCGGGGAATGGGCAGAACGAGTGATTTGACAGAGCTTGGAAAATCCGTCATCAAAACGACGGCGCAGGGGGTAGTCAAAATTGAGGACGTGGCAGTCTTACAAATCGCCGCCGCCCCGAAAATCGGCGATGGCTCGCTAAACGGAGAACCCGCCGTGATTATGACCGTAATGAAACAGCCCGCCACCAACTCGCTTTTGTTGACGCAAACGATTGACGACGTCATCGCTGATTTGTCGAAAACGCTTCCAAGGGATATCAAAATCAACACTCGCATTTTTCGGCAGGCGGACTTTATCAACGCCTCCATTTCGAACATCAAAAAGACGCTTTACGAAGGCAGCATTTTCGTGGTCGTCGTGCTGTTCCTGTTTTTGATGAATTGGCGGGCGACGGTGATTTCGCTTTTGGCAATCCCCGTTTCGCTGATTGTCGCCATTCTGACCCTGAAATGGCTTGGTTTCACGATAAATACGATGTCGCTCGGCGGCATGGCCATCGCCGTCGGGGCGCTCGTGGACGATGCGATCATCGACGTGGAAAATGTTTTCAAACGCCTGAAACAGAACGCCACCCTTTCCATTTCGGAGAAAAAAGGGGTTCTGCAAGTCGTGTTCGATGCCTCGGTGGAAATCCGAACGAGCATCATCAATGCGACGTTCATCATCATCGTGGCATTTTTGCCACTGTTTTTTCTGTCGGGAATGGAGGGCAAATTGCTCGCGCCTTTGGGCATTGCGTTCATCGTTTCGCTGTTCGCATCACTGGTGGTGAGCATCACGCTGACTCCCGTTTTGGGTTCGTATTTGTTGTCAAACGAAAAGATGTTGCAGCGGCAGCACGGCGAAACTTGGCTTGTTTGGCATTTACAACGTGGCTATTCGGGGGTTTTGAAACAGATAATGAAAGCAAAAACGGCCGTTTTAGTCGCCTCTTTTCTGATGTTGGTAGCAGCGTTTTTTGCACTTTCACAACTCGGTCGGAGTTTCTTGCCTGAATTCAATGAGGGTTCTCTGGTTATTTCTGCCGTTAGTTTGCCGGGTATTTCATTGGAAGAAAGCAATAAAATCGGCTCGGACGTTGAGCAGGAATTGTTGAAAGTACCCGAAATCCAAGTCACTACCCGCCGCACAGGTCGCGCCGAACTAGACGAACACGCGCAAGGAGTGAACGCCGCCGAAATTGATGCGCCTTTCCTTTTGAAAGGCCGCAGCCGTGCAGAATTCATGGAGGATGTCCGCTCCAAACTCGCCAATGTTTCGGGCGTGAACATCACCATCGGGCAGCCCATCGGGCACCGGATTGACCACATGTTGAGCGGCACGAGGGCGAATATTGCCATCAAGGTTTTTGGGACGGACTTGGCCAAACTGTTTTCGCTTTCCAACGAAATCAAATCAGCGATTACCCCAATTTCCGGGCTAGTGGATTTGAGTATGGAGCAACAAATCGAAATCCCGCAAGTGCAAATCAAGGCAAAACGCGACTTGCTCAACCATTATGGCATTCCCATCGGGCAGTTCAACGGGTTTGTGGAGGTAGCGTTTGCGGGCGAAAAAGTTTCGGAAATTTACGAGGGCAACAAAAATTTCGATCTCGTCCTGCGCTTCGACGATGCCAACCGGAGCAACATCGAAAACATCCGAAACACGCTGATTGATGCTGGAAACGGGCGAAAAATCCCATTGAACTACGTTGCTGATGTTGTTTCAAGCGCTGGTCCAAACACGATAAACCGGGAAAATGTGCAGCGCAAAACCGTTGTCTCGGTCAACGTGGCTGGCCGTGACCAAAAATCTGCTGTCGAAGAAATTCAAAAAACAATTGCTGAAAAGATCACGCTTCCCGAAGGCTACCGCATTGAGTACGGGGGACAGTTTGAAGCAGAGGCCGAAGCCTCCAAAACTCTTTTGGCAACTTCACTCCTCTCGCTACTGGTGATTTTCCTATTGCTTTTTCAGGAGTTCAAGAACCTGATAACGGCTTCCATCATCCTTTTGAATTTACCCCTGGCATTGATTGGTGGTGTGTTCAGCATTTGGGTGACATCCGGGATTTTGTCCATTCCAGCAATCATCGGTTTTATCACCCTTTTCGGCATAGCAACCCGCAACGGCATTTTGCTCGTTTCTCGCTACAAAACCTTGCAAGAAGAGGGTAAGTCGCTCTTAGAAACCGTGATGGAAGGCTCCGTTGACCGCCTTTCACCGATTTTGATGACCGCTTTGACGGCGGGTTTGGCACTCATTCCACTGGCGATTGCCGGGGACTTGCCGGGCAACGAAATCCAAAGTCCTATGGCGAAAGTCATTTTGGGTGGTTTGTTGACTTCTACTTTACTCAATGTGTTCATTGTGCCAGTTGTCTATTTTCTCACCAACAAAAAGGGATTGAAATGACCAATAAAATCAGCTTAATAAGACTTGCTCCACGATTATTAAACTTTAAAAATTTAGCAATCGCAATGGCATTTTCAAGCCAAGTTTTGGCTCAATCGAATGTCGAAACCGTTTTGGCTTCGGTTGAAAAAAACAACAAATCGCTCGTGGCGAGCCGTCAACTTTGGGAAGCAAAAAAACTGGAATACAAAACAGGTTTGACTTTACCAAACCCGACCATACAAGGTCAATACCTTTTCGGTTCACCAGCAACGGCAGGAAACCAGACGGATTTTTTCGCTGTACAGTCGTTCGATTTACCCGGGTTTTATAAAAAACGGCGGCAACTTGCTGAAATGCAGGGCGCAGTTTCGCTTACAACTATTGCCGCTCAACGGCAAAAATTGTTGCTCGAAGCAAAATTGGTCTGCCTAGAAATGGTGTATCGGAACAAGTTAGCGGCGCAGCACAAGCGCCGAAAAATGGAGCTGGAAAGACTCCAGGGCGATTTCCAAACCAAACTCGACCAGGGCTACGGCAATATTTTGGACCTCAACAAAGCAAGGCTTCAATCACTGGAAATTAAGCAATTGCAGCAAGAGAATGCTATCGAACTACACCAACTACAAACGCATTTGATTGAACTCAACGGTGGCGTAACGCTTGTTTTTCAAGACACGCTTTACCCGCCGCTGCTCGAAATTCAGACATTTGAAATCGTCAACAAGGAATATGAAGTCGCCGATCCTGTGCACCAAAATTTGGAGCAGGAAAAGCGCATCACCGAAAAACAATTGGAACTGACGAAGGCTTGGCGGCAGCCAAAATTCGAGGCGGGTTATCATTATCAGAGCATTTTGGGGCAGCGTTTCAACGGTATCCATGCAGGGATTACACTGCCGATTTGGGAGCAAAAATACCGGACCCAACAAGAACAGGCCAAACTCGCCTTTTCAGAAATGAACATCCAAAGTCACCTGAACGAACATTTTTTTGAGATAAAAGAACTGTACGACCGTCAGGCTGCGCTGCGAAAATCACTCGATGAATACCGCTTGGCCATTTCATCGGTCAGCAACACTGCCCTTTTGGACAAGGCTTTGCGTTTGGGTGAAATCACGGTGATTGAGTATTTTTTGGAAACGAGTTTATACCAAAATGCTTTGCTGCATTTTTTAAAAACGGAGCTAGAATACCAGGTTTCGGTCGCAGAGTTGATGCAGTACAAGTTGTAGATTTGACAGAAACGAAATGAGTAAATGAATGAAATAAATTCAACAACGCAGTTCCCCGTAATGCAGTCCAAATGTTAGAACTGTTTTAAAACACCCTATGGACCATAAAACGCCATCTTTTGGCGTCATACTGCACCAATTTTTGAGGGAATAGCTGGGGCTATTCCCTCAAAAATTGCCTTCGTCTGACACTCGAAATCTGACATTTTCTGTCTTCCCCAGAGGGTTTAAAACGGTTTCTTAGTGATTGCAATTTATCAAAGACGATGCCTGGGTCAAAGTATTTGCGCTCATCAATCTGAGCTTTTACCACAAATGGGATGAAGAGTAAGATTAACAAGGGTGCGGCTCCCGTTTGATGTACTTTTGAACGAAAAAGTACACTGAAGTCTAATGTATTGGTTTTCAAAATAGAGCCTTTTTTCTTTTTTTCTTGACAAAAAAAGAAACAAAAAAGTCAAGGGCTGTGATCAAATCCTACGATTTTGCTTGAAAGTGCTGACGGGAATCCACCAAACTCACTCCTTCGTCGCTCAGACAGTGGTGGCTTCTGATCCGTCATCCCTTTCGCAAAATCGGGATTTGCTCAAGGCCCATTTAAGCTCCGATCAAGTAGCTGTGAAAAAGCTTGACTTTTTACATCAGATCGGAGCCGCACCCGATTAATAAGGGCTTTTTCATGGCAGTGAATTATAGAGTAAAGAAATGTAGGCAATATAAGTTGTTACAAGTTACTGAATAGATGCAGCTGATTTATAGAAGGTTGTATGCTTTTTGATGCAAAGCCGGATAGATTTTAGGAAAAATCCGGGGTGCTTTTCATCCCCACTGAAGTCCAGAGTTAACACAATGCAGGATGGTCACTATTAGGCTGGGAACAAAAACTGGCTATATTCATTGGTGAAAATGCTACCCAGTCACGCCTTCATTATCTGGGCCTAGACTGGCGCACCGTGTCACGCCTTGGCGTGAAAGCGGGCTAATTCTCTAATTCTTTAAAATTCTTGTTTGGTCAACATCACGCAAGAAATTCTGTAATTCTGCAAATTCTGCTTTAGACAAAAATATGGTACAGACAGAAAGGCCTCACTTGATTCTTGAGACCGCCTTTCTCCGAAGTTTTCAGTATACTAAGCGTATACAATTTACGTCACAGACTCAACAACACATCTACAAAAACAAGCAGAAAAAAAACCTACACCCATTGCTTGAGTGTAGGAGAACTAAACATACTATGAGAAAACTTTGAACAAGATAGGGTATAACGCTGATGCAAGTACACAGCGTTTAGGACAGGACATATAGCATTAGGAAACGGTAGCTTCTCTTTAGGGAACGGTAATTTCCAGGTCACAAATGTGAAATTGCTTTTAAAACTAAAAATTTACTAATTGTCAAAATTTGCGATAAAATCAATAAAAAGTTAGCCATCCTACCCTCTTCGGATATTCATGATCGGGATTTGAATTTCGACCCTAGTGCCCAAAGGCAGGCCATTTTCAGGATCTTTGAGGTCGATGGTTTCCACAAAAACCCGTTTTTGGCGCGAGCTGTACAGCAATTGTAGGCGCTGCTCGGTGATTGAGGTGCCCCGTGAGCGGTGATTTTGGTAGCGGGCGTCATTGAGTTGCATTTGGCGTGCACGTTCCCGACCGATACCATTGTCTTCTACGGTACAAAGGATGGTATCGTCATTGTACAAACTGAATGCTACGATAATTTTCCCGTTCTGCTTGTTGCGCAGGCCGTGTTCGATGGCATTTTCCACATAAGGTTGCACGATCATGGTCGGCACACCAATGATGTCGTCCTCCAGTTCTTCGTCTATTTCTATTTCATAGCTGAGTTTTTCCTCAAAACGCAGTTTTTCGTTGATGTAAAGGTAGTCGTTGAGAAAAGCGATTTCTTTTTCCAGGGAAATGACCTCCAGGTCAGAGTATTCCAGGCTTTGGCGCATCAACTTGGCAAATTTCGCCAGGTACTTTGCTGCGTGATTTACCTCGTTGGAGGTTATGAAATTCTGGATCGAGTTGAGGGCGTTATACAAAAAATGGGGGTTCATTTGGGCTCGCAGGGCTTTGAGCTGCAACCTGGCAGCTTGTAGGCGCAGTTCTTCGGCCTCTTTTTGTTGTTTTTCGGCCTCGTACTTTACCTCCAGTTCGGTGCGGCGGCGGGTTTCTACTTCCTGTTGGTACAATTCAGCGTTTTTACTGTGCAATTGCAGGCATTCGTAGGCTTTTTGATAATCTTCAAGGGCGGCATAAAACCCGGCCAGGTCTTTGTAAATACTGGACAGGCGCTTGTGGTCCAGCTCGTCTTCAGCCAGGGTGATGGCCTTGCCGAAGTACTTGACGGCGCGATCGGTTTGCCCCAAGGCACCGTAAGCCAAGCCTCGCCAAGATTCGATCAAAGCTGAGTTGGCCAAGGAGTCGGCCCCTTGGGTTTTGAACTGTGACTCGGCCTTTTTGAGGATTTTTAGGGCTTCTTCAAACTGTCTTTTTTGCAAAACACAATACCCTAAGTTGGCCAAGGCACTGGCTTTGGCGTAATGGCTGCTGTCGTCGTTGTTTTCGACCGCTTTGCGGAAGTAAATTTCAGCACTTTCCAGGTTGTTGAGCGCCAAGTAGCCATTGCCTACGTTGAGGTTGAGCCAGCTCAGGCGGCTGCGCATGTCCAGTTCTTCAGCCATTTCTACTGCCCGCAAGTAAGCGGCCACACTTTTTTCCTGGTCGTCATTGCGTTCATAAATATTACCTAACCCAGTGTGAATGAGGATGAGAAAGTTGTAGTCTTTGAGGCTGATGTAAGACCCTAACTCCATGATTTGCTGGTCCGCATCCAACAAAAGCTCAATGGCTCTCGAATAGTTGGCGTAGTGCAATTGCATGAAACCTTCACGGGTGGTCAGGCGAGCTTTGAGGCGCTCGTCGGGGAAGGCTTCCAAGAGTTTGGCGGATTTTTCTAGTAATTTTTCAGCCAGTTTGAGTTGTTTGAGGTTGATCTGGGTGCCTGCGAAGTCGATCAGCGCTTCAGCATGTTGCTTGATGTCTCCACATTCTTCGACCAGGTCCAGCAGTTTTTCAAAATGGATCAGTGCCTCATCGTAGTTGTACAATTGGTTCTCAACGATGGCGGCGTTGAGGTGAAAATTCAGTTCAATGTCTTGGTTGGGAAATTCTGTGAGCAACTTAGCCTCTTCTTCCAAGAGGTTTTGTGCTTTAACCGGATTGGTAAAAGCGTAGATGGCGAGTAAGCGATCAAGCAGTACCAGCCGCTGATGGGGCACTTTCTGCTGTTGCAATTTATTCTCTAGGGCGCGCAGGTCTTCCAGCTGTGGGGGTAGCACCATATTCGAGGTAGGTATGGGTTCTTCAGATTAATAAATGTAAAAGCTTTTCTGCTCACATTTCGGCCAAAAAGGCCAACTTCGATTCAACTAAGTTACTCACTCTGCGCCATTTTTCTCCGCCGATACGGGGCTTCGACTGCAAAAGATGGCTAGGAGTATGTTTAAAAATTTTTGCTTGGTCCAAAATGGCCCCGCCTAAGTCTTGATTTAGGCCGTTACAAAAATGCTCATATGCGCTGGATAACTCCGCTTTTTGTACCTAGACTAGTCAAAAACGTGCTCATTTTTGCCTGCAATCCTAAATTTAAACATCCTCTAAGTTTTTACTAGAAAATGGTAAAAGCCTGCCCTCGCCCTAAATTGCGATGAAATTGCGCTGGACCAACAGAGCTACTGCTGCGAGCAAAAAAGTGGATGCATACTTGACCTAAATCAGTGTTGAGTTTACCGCCAAGGACCAAATCCAGTTGGGGGGAGAGGCCTTGGCGGTATTGTCCAGTGTCCTGAGTGAAAAAAATGGTGCTTATTGCGGTGTGATGCCCCCGCAACCGTTGTTCCAGTTTTTTCCACCCTTTTTACCGCCAACGATTTTTTTCATATCGTCTTTTTTCACGGTCTTCAGGTCTTTCTTCAGGTCATCCAGGTTCTTTTTTTCGTCTTTGGACTTACCCATTAGAGTGTTGTTTAAAGGCTAAAAAAACAGGCATTGAACAGTACAGGAGGAGGATGTCTCCCTTTTCAGCACTGTTCATGCACTTGGGACGCTCCCAGAAAGAGAGTGAGAGTCTAGTGTGCTGCAATCCAAGGTCATAGGCAGGTTCTCCGCAGGAAAAGTCCTACAAAAACGAGAAATGTCACGAATGCCTGAACAAACAGCAAAAGAGATTTTGGTCTCTGCTTTCCGGGGTAAACAGTTACTTACTGAATGGATTTTACAAAAATAAGCGTTTGTAGCGAGTTTTATAATTTGCTCACGCTTTTTAACATAAGTAAAAAAAGCGCAATTGAGTGAATTACTGCACGGGCCCTTCCTGCAAGCGTCTCAATTGTTCCATGAATGCAGGCCTGCGTCGACGAGAAACTTCGATTTTCATGTTGTCATCCATGATCACGTAGCCCCCTTCGCCTTTCACAAATTTGCGCATGAAATTCATGTTGATCACATGGCGTTTGTGAACGCGGTAAAAATTGAATGGGGCTAGTAAGTCTTCGTACGACTTGATGGTCCGGGAGGCGGTTACCCTGTCGCCACTGTGTAAATAAATATGGGTATAGTTGTCTTCTGCTTCAAAGCGAACAATGTCTTTGATGTTGACAAAATAGATGCCATCCACCGCAGAAATGCTCATTTTTGAAAAAGCATTGGGGTTGTTGTAATACGAGCTGAAAATTTCCAGCCTTTTGTCCATCATGTTGCGCTGACGCAACCGGATGCGAGAAACCGCTTCCTTGAGTGCGTCGGGATCAATGGGCTTTAGGATGTACCCAATTGAACTGTATTCGCAAGCCTTGATGGCATATTCTTCGTAGGCGGTGACAAAAATGATCTCAAAGTCAAGTTTACCGATTTGGTTCAAAAATTGAAAGACCAAACCATCAGGCAAACTGATGTCCAAAAATGCCAAATCAGGTTGCAATTCGGAATTTGACAAGAGGCTCACCGCTTCGGCATTGCTGCCTGCTTCGCCAACAATTTCAATGTCTTCACAATGCCGGGCCAGAAGATTTTTTAGATTGTTTCTGCCCTTGAGCTCGTCTTCAACAATAATAGCTTTGATCACGTGATGCTGGTTTAAAAACTTGAGGAACGCAGCTACCCGACTGAAAATCCAAGTTGGGTCTGCCAAGAGGTCTAATAAAACGATCCGAAGGTGGGAATTAGTTTATATCTATTGCTAGACATTACCTATCAAAAAGGCCAAGATATTGACTTTCAATTCGATATGACACTAAAAAATTATAGATTTTTTTAGCGGATACGAACTGAATAGCAATGAAGCAAAAATTTGGGCTTTTTGTGGATCGTATACAAAGATGTTACACACTAAATATCGCGTGCGCTATTTTTTCAATGGTATGTTAGCCCTATGCAGGGTGCAACAGCGAAAGTAGACGCTTTTGCCCTTCATGTAAAACACTTTATCAAATATACGAAAAAAATGTTCACTGCGCAACGCTCATGCGATTTATTGATGATTTTAACAATACTGTGACCGGATAAAGGCAATTCTGACAAATCAGGCTCCTCTTACCCTAGATGTAGCGAACAAACGACGGATACTAAGCCTCCCACTGCCATTGACCCATACGCTAAGTAGTCCTCCTAAAATAGCCACATTTTTCATAAAATGAATAGCGTGCTCACGGCGCAACTCAATTGGATCATTCCAAAAAGAATGCACAATTAGGGTAACAGGCACCCAGTACAGTAACAATAAGGTTGCTCCTAATCCAGAGCGATACCCCAGTAAAATCATAAAACTCCCGAGCACCAAGGCCACCATTGCACCATAAAGCAACATATCTTGTCGCCAGGTGATGCCATAAGAGGTCATCATTTCTTTGGTTAATTTGGCAAAAGCAATGGTGTCATAAGCTTCGTAAAAGAAAATTGCTGAGATACAAAGTCGAGCCAAAAGGTCTATGAAGGCTTTCATGCTAAAGTTTTTCCGGGTAAGGCGGCAAGATACTGGGAAAAGTTCAGGAACAAAATACAGATGGCCAAAAGGGGATTTTTTTGTTAGAAAGTATGTTAGTATCTGAGCTAAAATAAGATGGACATCTTTGTTTTTGAGGTTTAGTAAAAAAAGAACACAGCTTCCTTCCAGTCAGTTGCTTATCTTTTTTCACTAAACCAAAAACCTGTCCACCTTATTTTTTTACGCTCCATTACCATCGTCAACCTCCCAAATACTGCGCCACCGCAGCGGCCACATTTTGCCCATCCATCGCCGCCGAAATAATACCCCCGGCGAAACCCGCCCCTTCGCCTGCGGGGAATAAGGCCCGGCAAGTCGGATGTTGATAAGTATCGGGGTCGCGCGGAATGCGGACTGGCGAGCTGGTACGGCTTTCGGTACCAATTACGTTGGCATCGGCAGTGTAATAGCCCTTCATTTTGCGGCCAAAATCCTGTACCCCTTGCTGCAAACGCTGGTAAATACTGGCGGGCAACAATTCGTGCAATGGTGCCGCAACCAAGCCAGGGATGTATGAAGTACCTGGCAAAGTGCTAGAAATTTTGCCTGCTACGAAATCGGTGAGGCGTTGGGCAGGGGCTTTTTGTGAACCGTCGCCAAATTTAAACATGGCTTGCTCCACAGCCCTTTGAAAAGCCAGGCCAGCCAAGACCCCTTCGTGGGCAAATGGGGTCAGATCCTCCAATTCTACCGCTACAACCGTGCCAGAATTGGCATAAGGCGAATCCCGGCGTGACATCGACATGCCATTGACCACGATTTCGCCGGGTTCGGTCGCAGCGGGCACAACCAGCCCACCTGGGCACATGCAAAAAGAGAACACTCCCCTGCCCTGTGCTTGGGTCACCAATTTGTAACTGGCAGCGGGCAGGTGTTCACCTCGATCAGTTAAACGGTATTGCAATCGGTCGATGAGTTGCTGGCTGTGCTCAATGCGAACGCCCAGGGCGAAAGGCTTGGCTTCGAGCAGGATATTGCGCTTTTGCAACAAATAATAAATGTCGCGGGCAGAGTGCCCGGTGGCCAAAACTACCGCATCGCCAAGTAATTCTTGCTTGTCGTTGACGATTACTCCTAGGATTTTGCCCTTCTCGATGATCAAATCGGTGACATGCGACTCAAAAAGCACCTCGCCACCGTAATGCAGGATGGTTTCGCGGATGTTCGCCACCACATTGGGCAATTTGTTGGAACCAATGTGCGGGTGGGAATCGACCAAAATATCAGGATTGGCACCATGTTCGACCAATAAACGCAAGGCTTTTTCGATGGAGCCGCGTTTGTGGGAGCGGGTGTACAACTTGCCATCCGAGTAAGTCCCGGCACCGCCTTCCCCAAAGCAATAATTGGAATGTGGATTGACCTCGCCAAACTGCTGGATGGCCCGCAGGTCGCGCCTACGCGCTCGTACGTCCTTGCCTCGGTCGATGACGATGGGTTTAAAGCCCCTTTCGATGAGTTCTAAAGCCGCATAATAGCCCGCAGGGCCTGCCCCAACGATCAAAACACGCTTTTTATCCCCAACTGGTTTCAAGAAACTCAAGATAGCAGGCTCAGGCGAAAAAGCCTCCCCAATTGCGACTTGCACCCGCAACAAAAAAATGGGCTGGGCTCCCCTCGCATCAACAGAGCGACGAATGACCCGCAAGTCTTGCAACTTATTGGCGGGCAAACCGAGTTTGCGCAGCACCCGTTCGCGGACCAGGGCTTCGTCATTGGCTTCGGCTGGCAATAATTTGATGTCGAGTTCTTGTAGCACAGTTCGGTGTGGAGTTCAAGCTGCAAAGGTCTGAAAAAAGTTGAAAAGTTGAGAAGTTGAAGGGTTGAAAAGAGGGACTTCGATCGGAGCTATTCTTTTCAACTCTTCAACCATAAACACTTCAACTATTTCGGCTTGCGCGTCCATTCGCCAGGTTTTGACTCCACAAATGAATCAGGGATAAAAAGCCGGATCATTACTTTTTCATCCACTGTTCCGCGCCCTGGCACATCAATAATGCCCCGGTGGCGCAATTTGAATCGCAATTTCAAGTTAGGTAAATTTTTCTCTGGTTTTAGCGCATAACGACCACCTTTGAAGAGGGCCTTCATCAAAGGATCGGTGCTATTGGTATGGCTCACGATGATTTCCATCATGAGGTTGTTGTTCGGCCAGGCTTTGACTTCCAATGAGTCGTAAAACTCATAGGTAATGATCTCCACTGAGTCCGATACCTCCATGACTTCGTGAAAAGTCTGCTGGATCTGGCCAAAAGCCTGAAAAGGAAACAGGCCTGAAAGAAAAAAAAGCAAGTTCTTCATGCCTTTTTTAGTTTAAATGTTTAAGGTTGAAATGTTGAAAAGAACGACCACTATCGAAGCCCCTGTTTTCAACACGACAACACTACAACTTTTCAACTTAAATAATTGCATCCCTCACTGCGCTCAAGCGCTCCAATAAGCCTTCCAAGCGCTCCAAGGGCAGCATATTGGCCCCATCCGATTTGGCTTCGGAGGGCTTGGGGTGGGTTTCGATGAACAAGCCATCGGTGCCCACCGCAATGGCTGCTTTAGCTACGGTTTCGATCAATGCTGGTTGCCCGCCAGTGACCCCGCTGGCCTGGTTGGGCTGCTGCAGCGAGTGGGTGCAATCCAAAACGACGGGCACCTTAAAAGATTGCATCACCGGAATGCCCCGGTAGTCGATCACCAAATCCTGGTAACCAAATGTAGTGCCTCGTTCGATGAGCATGACCTTTTCATTGCCCGATTGGCGGATTTTTTCCACTGCATACTGCATAGCTTCCGCACTCATGAACTGGCCTTTTTTTACCGATACCGCTTTGCCAGTATCAGCAGCTGCGATCAACAAGCTGGTTTGGCGGCAAAGAAAGGCAGGAATTTGCAAGACGTCCACGTATTGAGCAGCTCTGGCAGCTTCTTCGTCTGTATGAATATCCGTGGTAACTGGAATGCCGAAAGTTTCGCTTACTTTTCTGAGCATTTTCAGCGCTGCTTCATCTCCTATTCCCGTAAAAGAATCCAGACGCGAGCGATTGGCCTTGCGGTAGGAACTTTTAAAAATGTAGGGGATTTGCAAACGCTCGGTGATTTTGCATACTTTTTCAGCTACTTCCATCAGAAGTGCTTCACTTTCTACCGCACAGGGGCCTGCGATCAGGAAAAAGTTGTTCAGCGGATACTGCGACAAATTGGGTATTTGGTCTAACATTGTTTGATGATGATCGATTAAAAGGCAAAAATACGGCTAATTTTGCATCCCTTTAAGCCTTTGGAGTGTTTCATTGCCAAAAGCTGTTCTCCCTAGATTTTAACCAACTTTTTCACGCGATGAGATTTGCGATTTTCGTTCTGGTTTTATTGGCCATTGATTGGTATGCTTTTCAGGCAGTCAGGGTGTTGGCACAGCATTGGTCTGGCAATGCGCGTACTGCGGCCTATGCTTTCTTTTGGTTCTTGACCGCTTATTCGCTTTTTTACCTGTTTTCCCACTATTGGGGCTTGGCCTCGGGCTGGAGCCACAATATGGAGATTTACTCCCGTACCCTGGTTTTCATCTCCTACCTGTCCAAATTGGTGGTTTTGCCCTTGTTGCTGATTGACGACATCCGTCGTTTGGTGGTTTTGGGCATCAACCAATTCAAGGGTGAAAGTTTATACGATCCCAGTCGCTCGGCTTTTTTGAGCCGTTTGGGGCTGATCATTGGCGGCATTCCTTTCTTCTCGCTCAGTTACGGGGCTTTTGCCAATCCTTACCGCTATCGCTTGTTCAAAGAAAAACTGGTGATCAAGGATTTGCCAGCAGGCTTGAAAGGTTTAAAAATTGTACAAATATCGGACATCCATTCCGGCAGTTTCACCTTCAAAGACCCGGTGAAAAACGCGATCAAACTGATCAACGAACAAAAGCCCGACCTGGTTTTTTTCACTGGCGATCTGGTCAATGATCAATCGACCGAGATGGATCAGTTCATGGATGTTTTTGATAAAATTGAATCGAAATACGGCATCTTTTCGATTTTTGGCAACCATGATTATGGCGATTACCACGATTGGAAAGACGCCAACGCAAAAGTGGCCAACCTAGAACGCCTCAAGGGGGTACACAAGCGCTTGGGCTGGGACTTGTTGATCAACGAAAACCGCATTCTCGACATCAATAACGAAAAACTGGCCATCCTGGGGGTGGAAAACTACTCGGCTAAACCCCAATTCCCCAAGCACGGCAAACTGGATGAAGCTTACAAAGGCACTGAGGACATCAAGACCAAGCTCCTGCTTTCGCACGATCCTACGCATTGGGATGTCCAGGTTCGTCCCAATTATCCTGACATCAACGTCACTTTTTCAGGGCACACCCACGGTTTTCAGTTCGGGATCGAGATCCCTGGTTTTGTGCGCTGGAGCCCATCTCAATATGTGTATGAGCAATGGGCAGGCTTGTACCAAAAAGGGGAGCAATACCTGTATGTCAACCGCGGTCTGGGCTTCCTGGGCTACCCAGGCCGGGTCGGGATTTTGCCGGAGGTGACGCTGATTGAATTGGCTTGAGCCATTGGTTTTGATGTTTTTTTACGCTGCTACACGGCTAGTGGAGCAGCACGAATGAGACGGATGCTACTGATTTCCAGCAGGACCTTGGCTACCACGTTTTTTTCTGAATCAGAATGCTCAGGATTGTTGACAGGCTCCACATCCCTGCCAAAGGATAAACGAGTGTGCAGGAATTCAAAAATCCAAAATCAAAAAGCGTGCAAACAAGTGCATAATACACCACCAAGCAGTAATTCCCGCTCTGGATCATATTTTGCTGACGAATAAGGCCTTGTGAAGACAGGATGAAAATTTGGACACCAAAAACACAGTTTTTTAGCTCTAAAAGCGAGTGTTGAGGTCTCAAAGAGGCGGTGCCAAGTTGAAAATAGAGCGAAGCGCTGGTACAAGCCTGGAGACTTGTACCAATATTTGCACGTCTATGACGTGAATATTTTAATGAATAAAAATTTGATTATCAAATAATTGAAAGAAAAAATCCCGTCTCTGTATTCGTCAGAGACGCAGAAATAGACGTACAAGTCTGGAGACGTGTACGAGCACTCTCCCTTTGATTTTGTGTCCAAAATCAAAGTTCACAGCTTTAAAAAAAAAGCACAAAATCAAACGATTATAGCCAAAGCGGGAATTGGTGGCCCACATTAACAATTAACAATTAACAATTAACAATTAACAATTAACAATTAACAATTAACCATTAACCATTAATATTCTCCAACTTCTTCTTCATCGAATTCAAATGGTGTTGGGTATGGTGTACGGTGAAAGCGGCCATTTCCCGGCCCGTCATTTTGCCCAACAAGGGGTGCTTCCACACCATCCAGGCGTCGGATTTTTGCTCGTCCCAATTTTCCAGGCTTGCATTCAGCAATTGAGCGGCGGTCAGAAAGCGGTTTTGTAAATCATTGGGGGCGAAATCCGTAGGTGCTTTGGACCCAATGGCACGACCAATACTGCCCGCTAAAGGCAATTTCTCTTGGTATTCGGCCATCAAAGCATCGTCATCGCGGGAGGCATGGTCACTGGGAATCAAGCGCTCATCCGGGCTCGAAAACAAGGCACTGCTGCCCATGCTAGCAGTAATGAGGTGCTCGGCCTCTTCGCCAATGCTCCATTTTTCGGAAGGTCTTGCATTGCAAGCTGCTTCGGGTAGATTTTGAACAAAGGCATCGATTTCGGCAAAAAGACCTTGCAGCGAAGCTTGATAGGATTTGATAGTGGGCATTTTTTGGACTTTAGTGACAAAAGCACCATTCACAATTGAACGATCGTTCAAAAGTAAAAATAAAATTGAACACTTGTTCAAAAAAGGTGAATTTTTTTTGCCCTTGACTAAAAAGACATTGCTCTTATCCTCTGTTCTGGGCTATGCTCCTCATACCCTCCCCTCAACTAAAAAAAGCCTCCCCCATTTTCACCCACCCGATCGGATCGGTGTGGAAGAAAAAAGAAGAGGCTCAAAAATTCTTGAGTATTAAAAAAAAGTAAAAACTTACCCCACTCCCATTTCGGCTAAAAAAGGCCAATTCCTGCCCCTTCTGCACCATTTTTTTACGCCGATGCTGGGCATCGACTCCAAAAAATGGCTTGATGGGACTAAAATTGTCATCTTTTTTGTCTCGAAACCGTTGGGCTAAGTTTTCACAAAAAAAAGAATGCTCTTTCAAGGGGGCAAATCAACACATCATAAAAACTCACTGCCCATCAAAATTGTTCGGAGCGAAACATCTTTTCAACATTTCAACCCTTCAACTTTTCAACTCAAGATCACTCCCCCACCTGCACCACTTTCAAGGTACTGCTGTTGCCGTTCTTATCGCGCAGGGTCACGTGGAGCATGCCCAAGGATCGATCATCCTTGATTTCCACCTGGTAGCGATTGATGCCGCGTACTGCGACCTGGTTTTGCTGTACCACCAACTGGCCAATGGCATTGCGTACTTCGAGCAACAAATCGGCGCTTTGGGCTTGTTCCCATTGCAATTCTACCTGAAAAGTACGCTCGAATGGGTTGGGAAAAGCCCGGGCTTGCATCAGGTTGCTCACGATCCGCTGGTCGAGCACCGGGGCTACAAATCCACTGGTCCCTAGGGTAGTGTTCAGGGTTTTGGCGCAGCCGAAAGCATTGAATACCTGCACCTGGTAAGTGCCATTGCACAAACCTCCGATCGAATCGGTAGCCGTGCTGAGGTTTTTTTGGAATTGGTAACCATTGGGGCCACTGACCTGTACTCGAAACGGACCCGCCGTACCACTGGCCTCAATGATGATGCTCCCATTGCAAGTGGCAGTGGCCGGGTTGTTGCGGATGATGCGGATACTGGCTTGGGCTAGGGTGCCGCAGCATAGGGTAAAGATCAGGAATATGATTTGTTTTTTCATGGCGTTGGGAGATTTATTGTAAGGAAATGCTGAATTCGGGGCTGGCTGGTGAGCTGATTCCATCGGTGAAGCGCACCACGATTTGATAGCGGTAACTACTGCCAGGTTTCACGTCTTTGTCTTTGTACGTAAACAAACCTAAATCGCCCGGCAAGGTGCTTACTGCCTGGGTGTTTTCCATCGGCAAGGTCGCGTGCAGGGTAAGTGGAAACTGCCCTTTGGCCCTGAAGATTTGGATGTCCATCGGACGAGGAGCCTGGGGATATTGCCAGAGCAATTTCACCAATAAACGGTCATCAGCAACCCCAATTTCGGCTTTGGTATTGCTGGGCACTGCGCGTTTGACGGTGGTGGCTTTAATACTGCTGGGCTTGGTGCTGCTGAACAGTTTTGCATCATCATAAGCCACCAGGCGGTAATCCCAGGTAGAAATGTTGGTCAGGTTGGTGTCCAACCAGCTTTGTTCACCCTGGAGCTTGGCACTCGATTCCCATACTGCTTGCCAGGCGCTGCCATTGCTGGCCTTGCGTTCGATCACATGCCGGGCGGCATCCTCGCTTACGCTGGGTAGCCAGCGCAGGCTAATGCCTTGGTTGTTTGGAAGGATTTCAACCAAAATAGGCTCGGCAGGTGGTACGATGTCGGGTTTTTGGACCGTGAGCACTGGCCCCATTTCCGATTCGTTTTCATGAAAATCGACGGCGCTGACGCGGTAGTATATTTTTTCGCTCAGGGTATTGAGCGAGATGATTTCTTCAAAATTGTTGCGAGGGATCACCCCTTTGGATACTTCCACAAAATCGCCACTTTGCACATTGGAGCTGAACACCCGGTAGCCCCTCACATCGGCTTCGGGATTGGCGGTCCATTTCAGTTGTACTGCTCCGCCGAGGCTGGCACTGCCACTTAGGCCAGTGGGGATGGCTGGTGGGGTTTCGTCTTTCAACTGACCCAGGGCTGGAAAGGCGGTCATTTCGTAGTTGTTTTGGTGGATGGCCACCACCTGATAATAGTTGGAACTCAGGGGCGCGGCATCAGTAAAGCTGCGGGCAGTGGCGGGCAGGCTACCGCTGGCCAGGGTGCTGAATGGCCCATCGACCTTGCTGGAGCGGCGCACCTCCATGCGTTGGATTTCAGCGTTGAGCGAATCGGGGAATTCCCAGGTGAGGGTTAGGCTGCCCGTATTGACCTCCTCGATTTTGAAGACATAGGGTTGGGCTTCGCGGCGCTGGGCCTTGGCGCTTACACTTACGCCAGCCGAGGCAGCCCCGCTGAAACCAAAGGGCGTGACCCCACGGATGCGGTACTGCCCCTGGCTGCTGCCTGTGAGTTGGTCGCCATAAAAAATCCGGGCTGCACTAGGGCCTTCTCCTTCGGGACTCAGTAGGGGGTTTGCGTTGCGGGGAGTCCAGTTTTGGCCGCCATCGCTCGAAAATTCGACCTTGTAGGTGGTGTAGTGCTGCTCCAGTCCGGCGCGGAGCCAGCTCAGGAGCACCTGATCGGCTCTGACCTCGGTCTGGGGGGCTGGCGGGGTGGGTGGGCTGTACTCGCTGGCGGTGCTGATCAGCAGCGCACCCAACAGTACGGGAGTTTGGGGAGCATTTGTGGAATTGAGGTACAAACGGTACAGGTAAGTTTCGCCGGGCTGGGCCAGGCTTTCGTCCACATAGCCCAAGGCCATGCCACGGGCTACGGCAAACTTGCCATCAGCGGCCAAAAGGCCAAAACCAAAGCGGTTTTCCTGTTGGGTATTGGCATTGATGGCGCGGGAAACCTGGCTCCCTCCGGTATTGGTTTCTACCTCAAAGGTGTTTTCATAGAGCGCCGCAGCGGCTACTCCAGCCTCGTTGCAGGTATCGGACATGGCCACAAAAAAAGCTTCGGAGGCGGGCTTGAGCAGGGAGTCGAGCACCTGGCGCGAGGCGTTGACCTGCTCCGGACCTTGCTCTACGCCGCCGTTGCTGAGTCGAAAACGCTCCAGGCGGTAGCCTTGGGCATTGCCTTTTTGCCAGGTCGCAAAATCGGCAGGGGCCCAGCGCAGCAGTACCTTGCCCTGGCGATATACACCCTTGAAGCTCACATTTTCGCTCTGGGCGCTGAGGGATACACCTATATATAAGGTAGCCAAAAGGAGGAGTATTGGTTTCATGGTCAAATTTTGTAGTGGGTAAGTTATTCCGTAATCAACAGCTTTTCGGTTTGGATAAAATTGCCTTGCAGAAAACGGAGAAAATAGACTCCCCGGGTCAGTTTTGGCAATTCAATGCTGCGTGATTCGCCAGCTTTGAGAACCTCTTGCTGCAATACCCGGCCTTGCAGGTCGCTAATGCTCCAAGTGCCCGTACCCAGTTCTGGCCTCAAACTGCGGAGTTGAAAGGCTCCTTTGGGGGCGGGGTTGGGATAAAATTGCAGCAAATCCTGGGCTACATTCAGGTCTTGACTAGGAGTGGTAGGGGTAAAGGTGTATTTCCACAACTCCCGGCCGGTTTCGTTGGTCTGGGCCAGGAAAAGCAAGGTCTTGTTGTTCAACAGCACCAAAGAGCTGGGAGCACTGCTTTGGATGCCAGGCCGAATATCCGCCACGATCCGGGTGCCCGCTGCGGTGCCGTTGGATTCGGCGAGTTCTGATCCGGTGCCGACCAGTTCGTCTTTAAAATCGCTTACATAAAACAAACGATTTCCCGCTACCGTGAACCACCTGGGTTCGGCGTCAAGAAAACCAGCATACATATCTTTGACTAGCTTGGTGCCCGTTGGAGTGCCGTCTGAAACGTACAATTCTTGTCCTGTGGTGAATTGTTGTTCCCCTGCGAAGTAGATCAGGTCACCTACGACAGCCACTTGCCTAAGCTCGTTGCCGATGTAAAGCAGGCCGAGGTTGATCAATTGCTGGGTGCCCGCAGGGGTGCCGTCGGTGAGGAACAGGCGGTTGGCCGTAGCGATGATGGTCTTTCCTTTGAATTCGAGCACGTCGTTGAATCCATCCTGGTCGCGCAGGATGGTAGTGCCCTCGGTGGTGCCGTCGCTGACAAAAATAGCGCGGCGGCGATTCGCAAAATCGGTATAGGCGTTGAAATACAACTTGCCATTGGCTACCCGCAGGTTTTCGGGGAAACTGCTGCGGCTATTGCCCGTTATGTCCTTGAGCACTTTAGTGCCTGCCGTGGTGCCATCGCTGACGAACACCTCGTTACCATTGTCGACATTTTCGGCCTCAAAAAACAGGCGATTGCCGATGGCAACGATAAAGCTAGGCCCAGATCCACTGCTGGAAGAGGGTAAATCGACCACTTCAAGCGTACCCTGAGCGGTGCCGTCGGTGCGCCAAAGCTCACTGCCATTGGGGCCCGCAGCGGAAAAGTAGAGCAGGTCACCCATGAGGCAAAAATAAAGCGGGCTGCTACTACCAGCACCAGGTCTGATGTCGCGAAAGAGAACTGTACCCGCCTCGGTACCATCGCTCACCCACAGCTCGCGGCTATTGCTGGCATTGGTAGCGGCAAAATACAAGCGGTTTTTATAGACAAAAAACGCGCTTGGATTGGAGCCCAAGGCACCAGGATTGATGTCTTTGAGCTGGACAGTGCCCGCCTCGGTACCATCGCTCACCCACAGCTC
Organism: Chitinophagales bacterium; assembly: GCA_013299105.1. Classification (GTDB taxonomy): domain Bacteria; phylum Bacteroidota; class Bacteroidia; order Chitinophagales; family Saprospiraceae; genus Haliscomenobacter. Next base: position 61,157 of record JAAFJY010000007.1, read on the forward strand.
GCGGCCATTGGCCCCATTGCTGGCGGCAAAAAAAGCCCGCCCCTGCCATACAATGATGGGCATACTGGGGTCGCTGAACGCATCCGTATAGGCGTCGGCAGTACCCGGGTTGATGTCTTTGACTTGGGTGGCTTGGGCGCTGAGGTGGAGCGCAATAGCACAAAAAACAAAAATTCGAACAAACGTCATGTTAACCTACATTTATGATTGACAAAAACTCTTCAACGCTAAGTTCCAAATCTTTAGGGGTGATTCTGATCATTACTTCTATATTCAGGTTCAGTTCCTTATCAACAAAGGTGTGCTTGAAATCATAATAAATAAAATCCCATGTAAAATCAAATGATTTAGCTGCAATAAATGCATCTTTTAGCGCCAGTAGCTCTTCTTTTGAATCTTTATATTTTTTATAAAACCTAGACCAATCTTCTAAAAGTTCAATAAAAAATAAAGTATCAAAACTAATTACAACATCTCCTTCTTGATCAACAAGAGTAAATTCCGATCTATCTCTGCCAGAGCGTCCTTCAATAAGTTCTGTATTCCAGCCCATGCCAAGTCTTTCACCCGTAAGTAACTGTTTTAAAACATCTATCATATCATCAACATATGGCGGCGACCACCTGCCAAACTCACTTGAACATGGGACTCCACTGTATAAACCTAAGTTAGGTTTCGCTACAGAATTTATATGTAAAAGTTGAATAACAAAAGTTTTCATTTTTTTGATTTAAAAAATTTTTTAATAAAAAATCTGCTACATGAATAATTAAATACTCCTTCTTAGCAGATTTAGATTACTGCAAATATGTGATAAAAAATCGCCCAAAGTCAAAAATACAACACTATTGTGTATTATGGCTGTGGATACGCAGATTTGACAGTTTCACTTAGACTGGGTAAAGCAGTTGGTCTAGTAGGTATTGCATTTCCTATGAACATATGTATCTTCATCCCATTACTTGCATACCCTTCCCATGTGTTTGAACTAGTAAAACCCGGTCCTGGAGGAACCCAACTACCTGTGGTCATATTGAGACGTGCATAAGCAATCTCTTTAATTACCTTATCTTTAGTCCATTTATCAGGAAACATGTCGGATGGGTTTCCAACTTTTTTAACCCACCCTTTCATGGTTGAAATAGGTCTTGGAGGGATTGCTGTAGGATCTGCAGGGATTTCTACATCTGCCCAGACGTATATTTCAGCACGATATGAATTAACGTCTGTATCAACACCAGATGGTGTAATTGACCCCTTTTTGATTGCAGTTTGATGCCCTCTTGAATTTGGTGGATCTACAGGTATAGGTAAATCTAATAATGGATTATTATTTGCATCCAATAGAGGAGGCACTCGTATTGTGTAAAAGTCCACATGATTAAATTCCGATATTCCTTCTACATGATGACAACCTTTTATATCTTTCAAAGTATTGTTTATAGGGTGTTTATTGCTATTTGGGCCGTGAACCCTGATAGTACCATCTGACAACATATGTTCCCAAAGGGTTGATGCGTTCGGATTCCTGGGAGTAGTCTCAAGCATTTCCACCAAATCCCAATAATCTGGATTAGTTCTAGCATCAAGGGGCATATCCTGAAATCTTCGATACTTTTCAATCGCATTTTCAAGCTCAGAGGGACTGAGTTTTGATAAATAAAGCAAAAATTTATCATTTGCCCTACAGTCGTTAAAAATCTGTTTGAGTAAGTTAAGGTCAGATCTGCCTAGTTTTTGAACAAGCAACAACAAATTTTTTAGTATCGCAAGGGGGTTGGAGCCTTTTAGTGTACTGACAATAAAAAAGAAACTTCCTTGTAAAGCGTTAGGGTCTAATCCTATCTTTAGAAATGCTTCTGTCAAAGCCGGGATTGCAGCCAAATCAAAGGCATTCAAATTTGTGTTTCCTTTTGCACTTATATACAATAGTGTCACAAAATCATCAACAAGTATAAGTTTAGCTTCAAAAGCTAGTAAAAAAACGTCATGAATATTTTTTACATACATAGTCAATCTTCTCAATGCAGCAATCGTTGTAGCAGGAGCATCCTTAACTAATGAAATATCTATGGTTAATTTTCCAAGCTTTCTAATTCCGGTAATCAAAAGTTGACCTCCATTGATCCCTATATCAGTTACCATCAATAAGTTATTAACCTGTCGCAATGTGGCTAAAAACTCTTTTTTCTTTTCACTATCCGCAGGGTTAGGAAACAACAGATCGATATCTTGCTCAATGGTTGCAGCAGTGATGTCTGAAACAGCTGCAATAATACCGATAGCAAGCGTAACTTTTTCTACCATCTCTGCTTGTAGAGTCAATTCAGCCCCTACACCTACATAAGAATAGAATCCTGCTGATGCAGCAATTGCAATGGCATTCAACCAGAATCTGGTTTGATATTCTTTTGACTTTATTTCTTCATATAGTTGCTGATCAGCCAAGAATTTAAGTACAAATGCAGGTAAAATCACTGATTTGCCTCGTTTAAGAAATTCTAATGTTGGATGATCGGAAGTAGGAATAATCTCAATAGTTTGGAAAATATTTAAATTCCTTACTTCGGATATTAAAGTATCATGACACGTATATTTTGCAATACCACCAGTAACAATAATAAATGTTTCTACAACAGGTATTTTAACATCAACATTCATTAAACAATTACTCAATGTTGCTGAAAATTTCACTTTATCATTAGGTGGGCTACAGCCTAAATACTTACCTGGTCTAAAAACATGTTTTGAGTGTAGGGCTACTCGCTCCTCACTTTTGAGAGAATTCCACCAATTAAAGTAGACTTTGGAGAATACAGTAATTACTTGTGCATATTCTGTAAGGTCTTCACCTAAACCTTCTTCAGAAAACAAATTCTTCCACAAACCACAGTTAGCCTTCAAAACATCCATCACACATGTCGCCTTTTCGGGTGCCAATGAAGACAACAGAAGCTTGAGAAAAGCCGCTCGAAAAGTGGCTCCTCCTGCGAATTGTTTACCCGGTGGATTCGACAATAAAATCCTCACTAGCCTTTTCCTGGTATCACAATTGATGCGATCTAAAGCTGCGCTTGGAAGGGACACCAGGCTTAGTACCAATATGTCTTTTTGATCACTTGTGCTCAAAGTGTCTTTTACCGATTCGTACCAATTTGCAAATGCATATAAAGCTGCTACATACTCTTCATGGCTGATTGATACGCCTAATTCATCGAGAGAACCTTGATAAACTTCTGCCATAAAATCGCTCCAGTATGCCTCATTAAAATCGGCTTTGGTAGCTACTTTACCTGCCAATAGATTAAAGGCCCTTGCTCTATCACAAAGTTTCTGCAATGCATCGGGAGTATTTGCGTCATCTTTTTCACTGTCATAATATCTTTTACCTGGGCTATTGGCATATTGGCTACAAAAATCACAGGGTACAAATAAATTGTCTGGAATAATTTTTTTGACAATTCGACCATATATGCCAGTTTTTGACAGCGGTGTGAACTTGAATTTATATGTTTGAACAGCGCCCCCTCCTATTAATGGAATGGTAACTTCAATATCAGACCCTGAAATTTCCGTAAATCCTTTGAATGACTTTTTTTTGAAGTCTTCTGTAGAAGGGTAGATGACTATACTCTGCCCAAGGGTACCTCCCGAAGGTAAAGTTGTAGGTTTTTTGATGCCTTCATAATCGGCATATGTCATGAACCCTAAGAACTCTTTACTGTGAATTGTATAGACAGATACATATTGCACTTCATCAAGCTTAAAAGAGGTCAGGCATCCTCTTGGAAAACCATTAGGATCATTTTCATACGTAGTGTAAGCAGGTATTAGTTTCTTAGGGCCATTATAAGTCACCAAAGCACCCGATGGAAGAATGAAAAAGCCTGTTTTGATTACGTCACAATCTATCAACTCAGAAGCTCGTACTTCTTTAGTGTCTGTCTCATTGAGTTTATAAATCATCAACCTCATCGCATCAATCCCATCAGCCACCGCCGTTCCGCCGACTTTACCACTGGCCGCAGCCTCGCCCAGCTTGACCAGCTCTGCTTCTATTTTTGCTTGTTCGGTCTCGCTGAAAAAACTGATCCTCGGCAAGCGCACCAAAAAGCGCACTTGCATTTTGGTGCCTTCTGCGCTGTACTCGCGCATTACCCAGATCTTGGCTTGGCCTACGATCGTATTGCCGCTGCGCAGTTCGGGTGCTTGCAGGGCAATGGGGGGAATGTTTCTGAAGCGGTCAGCCACCTGGTTGGCAAAAAAGTTGGGGTCCTGGTACAGGTTTTTGGGGTAAAAAATTTCATCATATACCTCCAAATCCAGAATCCCGTTGAAAACAGGCACCAGGCTGGCCGCAAAATCATTGGCTGCGGTTTTGATGCGGGCTTGGGTAAGGTCGGTGATGCCTGCCCGGTCCACGGTGCTGATCCTTACGGGCAGGGTATCGTTGGTGTTTTGGGCCAGCAAAGGCGACCCAAAACACGCGACGATGCCAATCATCAAAGAAAAAAACAGTCGGGAAGCGACTTGCTGGGCACGCTTGCTGGTAGCTGGGTGTTTATTTACCCAGTTTTCAAAGGGGAAAAAGTGAGGTACGTTTTTCATGGTTGTATCGTTGAACTTGGGGATGATTAATTTTGGTTATTAGCGCCGAAAATCAGCTGAAAAAACACGTTGGAATTGGGCGTACTGGACCCCGGCAAACGATAAGTCGCCAAGGCGGGTATGCTGCCTCCTGCTGGCTTGGGTGGGGTGCTGCGCACATAATTCAGCAGGGCATCATCGCGTTCGCAGCCCTTGCTGCTGCGGTCATCGCCACAGCGCTTGACGCGCTCGGCTTCCTGTTGTTCGGCCCTCGACTTGTAATCGTTGAAGTCTTGCAGCAATACGCCGTGCAATTGGCAATTCATACTGGTAGGCGTGTTGATCAAGAGGGCTTTTTCGCCTTTTTTACCCTGGGCACTGGCCTCACGCGAAGCAGGTGCAAAGTTCTGCATACTGGGGAAGCCCGTTGCTCCATACATTTTGCCAAAGTGCTGCACAAACCAGGGGTAATTGTCGATCACCATTTCCAGGCCAATCATCGCGGTTTTGCTGCCTTCCAAGGGCTGGGTTTCGAGCGCATCAAAGGGCTCGGCACTCGGCGCATTGAACTGGAGGTCCATGCCCGACCAATTGCTGCCAGCGGCCGCTTCGAAAGCTTTCACCTTGTCTTTGAAATAATCGTAGCGACTGGTGCGGAAGGGAATGGTCAGCAAAGTGACATCGCCTGATACGATGGTCAAGGTATAGCCACTCGAAGGCTGCATGGCTTCCGCTGGTAACTGGAAATACAAGCGGCGTTCGCCACTGTTGTAGAGTGCCTGGAAAGTAGCATCTACTCCCGCGCCTTGAAACTTGGCGAATACGGGTTGGCCAAAGCCCAGGATGTCTTTTTGCCCCAGTTTGAGCTGGATATACCCCTGTCGATCCGCTTTTTCGAGTCGGTAAAAGGATTGCATGTTGGCCAGCGGGTAGCTGTAAGCCACGTTGGCCTGCGGAATCGACAAGGTACTCGGCCCGGTACGGAACGACACGCTGTCTTTGTCCAGGATCAAGGTTGCGCCACTGCCGGAATAGACTTCCGCCACAAAACGGTAGCGCATGTTGGGAGACAGAAACTCTGCTGGAATGAAGGTTGCTTGCAGGCCGTCACCACTCAACTCGTACTCGCCCGCCACCAATTGACCCAATGAATCGCGCAGGATCAGGGTTCGGATCAGTGGCTTTACATTGAAGGGCTCTCCTTCTTCGTCGATCAGGTTGCTTTCTTTGTTGATTGGCAAAGTAAAGATCGCCTGCGGGCGGGTGAGGGTATGGAGTCGGTTGGCCCCGGTAGCAGGCCGCAATTCGCTCAAGAGTTCAATTTCCCGTTCTTCAATGGGCTGACCAGTTTCGTCCAGCATTTCGCATGCTTTCCCAATGCTGAATTTGAAGTTAAACTTGCCCTTCACCAATCCGCCCAGAATGGCATACCTACCCGCCAAGCTGCCCTTGGCCCAAAACGGATTGGGCAACTGGCCTTGCAAGGCTACTGCGGCTGCTACGCTGGCAATGGGGAATTTTTTGTTCCGCTTTTTGGAAAACAAGCCCACCTCGGCCTGCACAAAAGCCCACATCTGACCCGATGCATACCAGCCATTGATGCCCAATTCACCGCTGCCTGCACAGTTCACCCCCTGGTATTTTTGCAATTGGAGGTCAAAGCCCAAGCCTGCACGCATGGAGGCATAAAGGATCAGGAACTTTAGTTCTCCAAGATTAAACTCGATGTTAGCTCCAAAGGCGAAGCCATTGCCACTGGCCCTGCTACTTTCGGATCCTTGGGTCAAACCAAGCTCAGTGAGGTCTCGGATGTAGGCGGGCAAAGGCGGCATGGGCGGGATGTCGTTGCCAATGCACAAGTAAGCACTCAAGGTAGCTGCGTCTTGGGGCAAAAATGGCACTTTCATGTTCAGGCGCACCCGTTTAGCGGTATCGGTGGGGTGCCCGATATTGATGAACCATTTTTCTTTGGAGAAATGGAATTGTGCGTCGCCTCGGCCGTTCAGGTTGGGTGTATTGAAAAACACCCTGAAATTGGCGTCAAAGACCTTTTCGTCAAAGTTATATTTGATGCCAATGAAACCCGAGACCTTTGAAAGACTAGGGACTGTTTCTTGAGGATTGGCATCACCACTTTCAGGTCCTTTTACGGGTATGCTCGCAAGGTCAGGCTCACTCATGAATTCGATATAGCCATCAATATTCAGCTTGCTGATGCCACCGCCATTGCTGTTGTCGCTGGAATTGAAGATGGCTTCTAAACCAACAGTTGCATTAAAAGATTCTTCATTTTCAGCGGTTAACTTCAAAGCCAAGCGAAGTCCAATTCCTTTGCCTGGGTCGGGGTAGTATTGGACGCCCGACAAAGAGGTACCCAAAGCAGTGAGCGAAGGACTAACTCCTGAGGGACTTTGCCAGCCTACTGGGAAAGTAGATTCATCCGAACGATCCATGCGATAAGAAAGCCCGCCACCTAATTTGCGGATAAACATTGGGCCCAAGGGGACTCCTGGCTTAGGTAAGGTCGCCATTGCATCCACCATGAAGTATTTGTAAGTACCCATGTTTCCAAACTGGCCCAAGACGTCAACTCCGGCATCAATTTTGGCGAATTTTGCAAAAATGATGCCTCGATATCCCGTGCCAAAACCATTGCTGTTTGACTCGTCAAACCTGGCTATATCGCCACCAATGCTCGTTCCTTTGATCTCACCTTTAACCTTGAGTCTATTCAATCGCAGCCCCTTGCCGACCCAGCGCTGGCGGTTGTTTTCGGTTTTTAACACGCCATAAATTTCAAAGGCACCACTGGCCGTGATAGGGAAGTCATCGGCTAATTTCAGGTCCATGTTGCAGGATAGCCCTGCCTCGTCATTTGGCTTGGTAAAAAACTTAAGTTGAGAAATCTTGGTCGTGAACCCATCCGTTTTAGTGCCGACGGTATCAGGTAAAGTCCAATTGCCAGGGCTGAGATAAGGTGCTCGGTTACGGAGTTTCAAGCCATTAAAATGAAGCGTTGAAAACCCAATCTTGAAGCCTTTTCCACTGGACTTTGACGTGTCTTGGGGGTTACTGCGCTCCGCAACAGGATTAAGTCGAACCGAGCCATTTAGAATTGCTTCAGCGGTGAATTGTCCACCTGCCAGGGTCATTTGTACAGCGGAGTTGGTCAGGGTAACTTGTGCTTTCAACAAGTCCATTTGCATCTCCTCGCGTGGGATGACGCGGAATCGGTACACGTTTTTCGGTTCTATCATGCCCTTGTAACGGAAGCAATCTTCCGGGCCAATTTCGCCATCAGGTTTGCCAAACAAAGGCAGGTGCAAATAGCCCGCCAAGCCTGCGCCAACGAAACGATTGGCCATGAAGCGGATACTCGCAGTGTCGATCGAGCCCGCCCAGCCGGAGAAGTTGCCTTGTGAAAGCGGAACCAGGTTGGGGACCAATACATAGCCGCTTACCCCTTGGTCGTCATAAATAAATTCTTCAGCTTGAATATTGATCGACTGCACGCTATTCCCAGCCATGAAATTGGGGAAGGTGAAGGATACATTGCCCAAGTAGATTCCTCTCCACCTTGGCCCACTGTTGTTGGTGAAAGTGTAGCCTTCGGGGAAACGAATCACACTGGGCGTTTCGGTGTCGCTAAAGTCAGCATAAGCGTCGGTGATCGTGAATTTGAACTCTTCGTAGCCCTTGATGGCAAAAGGATCGACCGTTACGCCGACGACGAAGTTGTTGAAATCGGCTACAAATGCATCAATATGTGCTTTGACCCGGGTGCCACTTGAATCGACAGTTTGGGTGCCTGGCACGATTGGCACAACGATGCTTTCGCAGAGCTCAATCACCGCTTTCACCTTCACCCCTTTGAAGCCAGAGCAATCCCAGGATACGTAAGTTTCGTTGGGTTTTAAGACCAGCATGGCCGAGTTGCTCAGGCGAATTTCAACGGCATTGGCGAGGTAAATTTTCCCTTCTGCCGACAAGCCTGCGGGGGTGAACGGAATATCCAAACCGCGCAAGGCAATTTCTTTCCCACCAAAGCTGATGATGATGTAAGTATTGATCATCGGCCCACTGGGCGAAATCCTGACTTGGTCAAAAATGATGGTTTGGTCTCTTCCTCCAATTTCCTTGTTCAGCTCAAGGGGGAAAAAGCTGGCTTTCCCTTTTATGGTGTCGGTTGGGTCAAAGGCTTGGCTTTCGCGTTTGCGGATGATGTCGCGCAGCAAAAACGCCCGGTGTACCCCGCCTATATATTCAGCGCCATTTTCCCATTCAGCCCTGCGGAGGCTTTCCCATTGCAGTTTTGCTGCTTCCAAGCGGGATTCATCTGCTGTTTTTTCGCGCAGATTTGCTCCCCAGGCCCTGGATTGGCGAATTTTCTCTCGTAAAGGTGTTGCTTCGGTACTGCCAATCCTGCGGAATTCAAATTCATTGATGTTGTTTGCATAGCCGCCAACTTCGACTTCGAGCCAATCGAATAGGCCGCCGGGCTTCTTCAATTCTGCAATCTCCGTTGTATCCAATCGTTTGATGCGTTCGACCATTTCCCGAACCAGATTGCTGAGTTCGGGGTCTTTTTCCAGGCGCTTCAAGACGGACAAAAGGGAATGCAATTTTGCCAACTTTTCATCACACTCAAACAGTTTCATGTGCCGCTGTTGCAATTGAAGATGATCGCCATCTCTGGCTACAGTTTCTGGTAATAACTTTGGCCTTAGCTTGTAGTTTTTCGACAAGCCCTCGGAATAATATTTGCCTCCCAAGCCAAAAACCATAGAGCGTTGTTCCAGCCCCGTATTTAGAAAGGCGGTATCAACCTGTTTACGAATCGAATCACAATCAGCCGACAGCAAGGCGATTAAAGAATCAGTTTCTTCAATCATTTTTTTCAAAATCTTCACCACCATAGGCCGGATGGTATCTCTAACTTCATTGGCAAAAGCGATGCCAGCAGGAGTTTGAGGGCCTTTCAATGATCCACTGGTCAGCCAATAGTAAGGACCAGGGCCTTGGGGGTCACATTTATTACCCAAGGAGTCCACCCCCTGGGCACTACAGCCTTGGGGATTGTATTTGGTACCTGTTTCGATGTGGTTGCCCTCGGCATCGAAGCCATTGGGATCTCTGCGTGGATCGAAAGGATCGCCAGGTTTGTAGCCTTTGTATGGTGGCTGATTGACGTAGCGGCCGTCTTCGTCAAAGCCGCCATCGTTTTCGCCATTTGGGCCAGCGGCTTCTTTGGGAGGCGGCAAGCAGATGTCGAGTTTGGCGCGAGCAGTATCAAAAGAAGGAGGCGTAAAGTCACCATCAGCTATCGAAGTCATTTCCCCGGAGAGGGCCTGGTAGCCTGTATTGAGGCGCAGGTTGTTGAAACGGAAACGAGCGGGTTTGTTGGCGAAAGGAATAATGGCCACCGCTTCGCCTGAATAAAACCCATTGGCATTGGTGTTGGGGCCGTCGATACTGACCACCTGGGCCACAAAACCATAAACATCCAGAATGTCTTTGGGGCGGAGTAGCAGCAGCGGATTTTGGTTGCTGGGCGGATTGGCCAGGTAATTGTCGCCGCAATTGTATTTGGGCACCAATCGGTATTCTTCCTCAACTGCTGCCTTCCGATAAGTGATCGTCTGGGTCTGTTGGATGCTATTTCCACAAGTGTCCCTAGCCGTCCAATGGAAGCGGACCGTTTTGACGCTGTCCGTTACGGTTGAATCGATCACCACCGTGGTGCGTGGCAACAGGTCACAGTTGTCGGTAGCGATGGGGGTTTCGGTTGGCAAAGGCAGCCCCCAAGCCAAGGTGGCGTTTGGAGGGAATTGCACAAACCGGGGCCGGATGGTATCCTGGAAACGAATGGTTTGGGTAGCACTGACTCGGCGTCCGCATTCGTCGCGGGCTACCCAAGTGCGGGTCAACACCTTGCTGCAAGGCGAAGGACCACCCGACCAAGCGTCGTTTTCGATGCTCAAACGCACGGGGCCGCAGGCTTCACAGCCTTTCAGCCATTGCGCACTGAAGGTATAACGCTCCGGGGCCGTGACCGTCAGCGAATCTACTCCAGTTCCACGGCGCGTGATCACGCTATGGCTGGGTAGATTGCGCTGGGTAGTACACGGAAGGGTGATTTCAGTAGCTGATAATTGCAGGGCAAAGCCAGCGGGCACCACGGTCGATTGTGCATTCAGGGTACAGCCTACCCCAGCGGCTGCATTCAGGGTATATTTGCCGAGCTTTTTGATCATCACGGCATAATTGTTGCCGATCACCTGACCCAATGAATCTTTCCAGACGAAGTGGTGGAAAGGCCCGGGGGCGCTCAAGCGGATGGAATCCCCGCACAAAGAGGCCAGCGAAGGTTCGATTTCCAACTTGATACCAACCAGGTTTTTCGTAACAGTGGCTTTCGCTGAACCGACATTGTTGCCCGGATTCTGCTGAAAAACCTCATAGACCCCAGGCAAAACGGGCATAAAACTCCGCCCGGTGCCCACGATCAGGCCAGTTTCGTTTTTCCAGACAAAAGGTCCGATTCCGCCGCGCACGGTCAATTTGGCGTCTTTGTCTTCGCACAAATTCAGCAGCGGTGGGTCTATGGCCAGACGGGGGCAGACTTCTACCCGGTAAGTGAGGGTATCGAGGATATTGCCGTCGTCGTCGGTGATCAGCAATTGGTAAACGGTGCTGGAATCGGGGGCGGCTTTGGTGTACGAGGCCAGGGGATTGGCCAGGCCGTACTCTGGAATCCATTTTAAGCAGAAAGGATTCAAACCCTGCTGGCCGACAAAAACCGAGTCGCCATTGCAAACCTGGATGCAAGTATCGCCACTGCCCAAAAGGAAGGAGTCCATTACTTCAACGCAGCCCGAAGGCAGGGTTTTGCGGCGTGGGTAGTAAAATCCTTTGCCCAGGCCATTGAAGATGGGCGAAGACTGCCAAGTGTCGCCGCCGTCGATGCTATACTGGTGGGCAATGCCATTGCCTTCGCTGCGGAAAACCAGGCGACCGTCGGCGGTATCACAAGCAGTGGTGAAACCCAATGAAGCAATTTCAAACGGGATGTTGTCGCGGATGGTGATCCACAAACTGTCTTTGCAAGCGGTAGAATCGCTGACCCGAATCAGGTGTCGGCCAGCTTTGATGCCTACAAAAACGCTGTCGAATTGCACTGCCGAGCTGTCCACTTGGTAGCTGATTTGGCCTTTGGCCCCACTTACGCGAATGCGCAGGGTGTTGTTGTTGTCGTTGCAATCGCCAGTGTTCGACACCTGGTAGTCGATGATGTCGAGCTTGCGCTCCTTTACGTTGACGATGACCGAATCTTTGCAATCTGCCAATTGTACCCGCAGCAGAGAGTTGCCCAAAGGCAGGCTGTCGATGCTCAGTTGGGACTGTGGGTTGCGCCAGTTGAGCTGTACGATGGGGTTGCCATTGCTGCTGATGCTAGCTGGGAAATAGATTTGCAGGCGCGCATTGCCAGGGGCGCAATCGTCGGTGTTGAACAGTTGGTAAGACCACCACTCGGCGGGCAATTCATCTCTGACATCCAAGACCAAACTGTCCCGACATCCGGTGGAATCGCTGGCATAGACTTTGGTGAAGCGGCTGCCTGAGGTAAAGCTCGGTGGCAAAACCTGGCCATTCGGCAAGCGGAAAGTGACCGGACCCCGCTGGTTTTGGGCCAAAAGATTGACTTCTACATTTTCAAGGATACAATCGGCCTGGTCATTGAGTTTTTGAGCGCTGATTTGCAGGGGCTGGTGTTCTTGAATAGTGATCGTATCCCAAGCAATGCAGCCACTTGATTTGTAACGAATACCCACCCGATACGTACCTGGGCTGAGGTTGCGGAAAACAGAATCGGCCTGAAAAGGACGGCCCTCGATCACATAATCCACCGAATCCGGGTGCTTGATGTCCCCCTGGATTTTTACCAGGATGTTGTTCTTCACACAATCGGCGGTGTCCAGCAAGGTGATTTTCTGCAAGCGGGCCATGCTGCGGTAAGGCCGCAGGTCGATGCGGATGGAGTCTGTGCAGATGGTGGTTATTCGGACGGGTTGAATTGGTGAATTTGGATCGACATAAGGGAAACAAGACCCATTTTCAGCACTCATCACCACCGTATAAACCCCTGGATCAAGGCTAAAGGAGCCTCCACTTTGCGCAGCCTGCCCCTGGACAGCAAAAGTCCTGGACCAACAAGCATCGGAGGGCTTGAGTTGCAAATTGACTTGAACTTTGGGGCTGCAATTGGCTCCGACGATTGAAAAGGTGTCAATGCTTGGTGCAATGCGCTCATTGACCCGAATGGTATCCGAGTGTTCGCAGCCTACGGAGTCTTTTACCCATACCGTTTGCAAGCCATTGCTCAGGACTTTCAATACCGAGGTAGTATCGTAGGCTCCTGCGCCGAGGCGATACTGGACTTTACCTTGGGCATTGCTACTGCGGGCTTTGATGCTGGCGTTGCCTGCAGAGCAGTCCATTTCACCATTCACACTCAAGGAAAGGCCGAGTTTGGGTGGCTGTTGCAAGGTGTAAGATTTTTGCCAGGAGCAGCCATTGGCGTCAGTAACGGTGACGGCATAAGGGCCAACAGGTAAGTTTTGGATGCTGGCGGTAGTTTGGCCGTTGCTCCAGGCATAAGTATAAGGTTGGGTTCCACCGGACACCGTGAGTGAGATGCGACCAGTAGCCGTACCAAAACAGCGCGGATTGACGACCATGTCCACCACGCTCAAGGCAGTAGGTGGTGTGAGGGTCAAAATATTCGACATGCCCACGCAGCCACTGCGGGTGGCGGTCAACAAGTAGGCTTCCATCTGAGTAGGGGCTACGCGGATGCCAGGCGTGGTTTTGCCATTGCTCCATTGGTAGCTGGTGCTTGGCAGCAGTCCAGCGGCGCTCAGGGTCACGCTATCGCCCGCGCAATTGAGGGGGCCGCTGGCACTGATCACAGGCGCTGGGATGGGCAGGCTGCGGATGGTATGGGTGTCGCTGGCTTTGCAGCCGTTGGGGGCGGTTACGGTGACCGTCATCGTTTCGCCAGCGTACATCGGCAAGGTAGAGCTGGCAGAACCAGTGCCCCAGGCGTAAGTCACCCCCGCCGAGGCATTGGCGGTGGCCGTAGCGCTGCTGCCCCCGCAGAGGGAGTCTGGGGCTTGGATTTGGAGGGTGGGCAGGGGTTTGATGTCAATGGCTTTGCTGGCAGTGAAAGGGCAGCCATTGGAATTGCCTGCCATTGGAATCACCTGTGGAGCGGTGATCGTATAGCTTTGGCTTACATCAGGCCCACCATTTGGCCGCAGGGTCAAGGTGAAAGGCACTCCGGGGCATACTTCATCGGGGCCGAGGATTTGGCCACCCGTTGGAATGATGCCAACGCCTACTGTTAGGGTTGGACTGGTGCATCCCCATTGGTTTTTGGCTACCAAAGTAGTACTCGCACCTGCTACCAAAGAGATGTTGCCATTGGTCGTAAATGCCGCCCCTCCCCAACTGTATGTAAGTGTTTCCAGCGTACCAACGTTCAATAAACCTGTTTGATTGGCACAAGCTGAAGCGCTGTTGACGTTGAACACAGGCAATGACCGCACCACCACCTTCCGCGTAGCTACCACTGTACACCCACTACTCGCGTGGGTCACGGTCACAGTGTAGGTTGTGGTAGCATTTGGAGTCACACTCACCGAAGCTGCCGTACCCAAGCCATTGCTCCAACTATAAGTACCACCTCCGTCGATGCTCAAAGTGGTGCTTGCACCTGCACAGATCGCCACCGAGTCTTGTACTTTCGTCACCGCAGGCATGGCCCTTTCGCTAATGCTTACATTCACGCTGTCTTTGCAGCCCGTCGCATCCTGGGCCATCACTTTGTAGCTGCCCGTGCCCAAGCCGCTGATCGGGTTGCTGCCAAACCAGGGTCCCGTACCCGCCCGGTAACTGAGGCCGCCCCTGGCTCCGGTGGTATTCACGGTGATTGTGGCGTTGTTGGGGATGCAGTCGGTTTCGTTGGCCTTGGCAGTGGTGGTGATGATTTTCAGTTGGGGAGGTTCGTTGATGGTGATGGACATCGTATCTTTGCACAAGCGAGCATCAAGGGCTTCAAACAAGTGCAAACCCGAACCTAGGTTCACAAAAGTGGGATTTCCGACTACATAAGTGCCATTGTTGTGGCGGTAGCGGGTGCTACCGAAGTTGTTTTTGAGTTGGATGGTAGCTTGTGCGTTGGTGAGCAAGCAATCGTCTTGATTGAGCACCTGGATGTTGGTGATGTCTAAGGGTGCGTGTTCGTCAACGAAGAGTTTAGTTTGGTTGATGCAGGTGCGCAAAGTATTAGTAGTAGGATCCTCAAAAGAAAAGCGAAGCTCTGCCAGTATTGAATCCCTCCTTCTATTGGTAAAATTTTGGCCACTGTTTTGCCAAGCTCCCCCATTGATTCTAACCCCAAAAGATGCTTCTGGATCATCACTGAACACATTCAAGCGAATAGTAGTATTGCCAACAATGCAATCAGCTTCACCAGATAACATGGTAAGGCTTTCGACTCTTGGCTCACCAGAACCAGGACCAAGTTCTACAATGTTATAGTTTGGGCTACGACCAGTACAACCATTTACCGTTCGGTATTCAAAGTAACCTATAAAATCATCCAGGTTGGTGAAAACGGGGCTACTCTGCCAGGTACTAACGTTACTACTTCTGAATTGAATTCCACTAGCAGGTGTTGCATTGTGTTGCAAGGTAATAGTCATATTCAATTGTTGACAATCCTTGTCATTGGCAACTGTGTAACCTGTAATAAATCCAAGCTTTTCATCCACAGTTATCGGAAATTGCGAAATACAAGCAGTTCCTGTATTAGTTGGGCTTGCTTCCACCACATAAGACCCTGAATTCAGGCCTGTAAAAACATTAGAGGTTTGCCAAACTCTTTTACCTGGTATGCGATAATATACCGGGCTAACTGTGGTGGCTAAAGTTACCGTCAGGCTTGTGTTATCTCTGGTACAATCTGTTTCTCCACTTTTTGTCACCCCGCTGATCACTACGTTTCCAGAACGCTCTACAATTGTCGTTTGCAGGCTATTGCCAGCAAGTACACAGCCCCCTGCTCCACTGGTGCGAATCGAAACAGTATAAGTGCCATTGCCCAAGCCTGTAAATCGGTTGGAACTTTGCCAGGCTCCACTGTTCAAGCGAAATTCGATGCCACCCAAAGTCCCTCCATTGTGAGAGGCTTCAATGATGGCATTCCCAGTAGTACAGTCGATTTCGTTGATTTTGGCAAGGGTAGTGAGGTTGACTGCTTGAAATTCTTGAACAGCTCGGCTCAAACTGGTGGTACAAAAACCACCTTCGTAGGGCGATCGCACCTCAATGGTATGTGTACCCGAACTGAGGTTGCTGAAAATCGGACTACTCTGCCAGGCTCCAGCACCATTCAAACGATATTGCGCCCCAGCTACCGGAGTAGTCAATACTGCCTGTATTTGCAAATTGCCTGTAACACAATCCTGGTCATTGGCCACCGTATTGATTTGACTGATTTGGGCCACAGGAGTTTCTGTAATGGTTTTATTGGCAGTAGCCACTGAGGGTGCGCAACCAGAAGTAGTACGTATTTCGATACTGTAGTTTCCAGAGCTTAAGCCATTGAAAACATTGCTATTTTGCCAGGTTCCTGCGTTTATGCGATACTGAATATTGCTAACGCTAACATTCGCATTCGTTTGTACCGTCAAAGAGGCATTTCCACTGGGGCAATCCAAGTCGCCACTAACCAATACATGGGTAATCGCAGGCCCCAGGGTTTCGCTGATGTTGAACGGATAATCGACGATACAATCGTTACCACTTCTACGCCGAACGGATAAAGTATAGGTCCCCGTGCTTAAATTGGAAAAATCAGGGACTAAAAACCAACTCCCATTGTTGAGGCGATATTCACATTCTCCCGTGCTGCCCTGAGGATTTTCCCAGATCATTCTTGCGTTGTTCAAGCTACAATCGCCCAAATTCAGGTAGGTAAAGGTGCCCCCATAAGGCGTTTCAAATTCTGAAATATTTTGAGTGTAATAGACAATACAGCCAGTAGTTTTGCTGCGCACCCTTAGATTGAAGGTACCAGATGAACGAAAACTGAAAACACGGCTGTCTTGCCAAGGCCCATTGTTGATACTGAATTCCAAATTACTGAGATTGGCCCCACTGCTCATTTGAACTTCCAGCGACATGTTGTCTTTAATGCAATCTGTATGGTTGCTGGGCACTATACTCGCTACGCTGAAGGTAGTAGGCTCAGACAAGCTCCTTTGTACCGTACCACCTAAGGGGCTTGAAAAACAAGGGAGTTTTACATTCACCTCATAATAACCACGGCCCAAGTTACTGAAACTTCCGGTGCTACTGGAATCCGCAAAATTTCCATCTTTGTATAGAAAAAACGTGCGCCTAATGGCTGTTTCGTTGTTGCTGGCATCCCGTACTTGCAATGAACCATTTGAGCTTCCGCATGAAGGATTGCTTTGGCTGACAAATTGCAAAACAGGGGTACTTGGACGAGTAAGGGCTACCACATTGGTATAATTATAGGTCCCTCCTGTGGTGTATTGCACGCCACGTCGTACATAGCGAATGGTCCCCAATGGTATTTGACTGGTCAAATCACTGATCTGAAAGACGGTCCACGATCCGCTACCCGTAGGAGAAATTTCCCACCGTGGGTCGGGGCTACTTTGATCCGCACGCGTTGGTTCAGTGCCCGTAATAGTAGGCGTTTCAAAACAAAAATAAGCTACCCCGTTGAA
Source organism: Chitinophagales bacterium (assembly GCA_013299105.1). Lineage (GTDB taxonomy): Bacteria > Bacteroidota > Bacteroidia > Chitinophagales > Saprospiraceae > Haliscomenobacter. The sequence goes on from JAAFJY010000007.1 coordinate 78,565, forward strand.
CATTGCTGTTCCTGTGGGAAAACTGAGGGTACCAGGGCTGTTGGTTTGGGCGAAACTAGTGACGCACAGTGTCCAAAACAACAGGGAAACCATAAATCGGGTCGTCTTCATTTTAGGTCAACTTATTTTTAACAAATAGAATTTAGCCTCACAAATGCGCACCATTTGCAAGTATATTGCTAGACAAAATCATCTTCTCGATGATTTTGACCGAATCAAAATCAATTCAGGATCAGTACATTACAGCACTAATCAAAATGGACCAATCGAATTGTGTAACCTAAGACCTGGACCTTGCTGATGGAAAAAATCAAGACAAAAATGTGAGAGCCGGATTCAAAAATCAAAACTAATTAACACAAAATACTCAAAATCAGCAAGATAATAAACAATACTCAAGATTTGATCACCATGTAACTAGACATGTTTTTCAATGTTATTCAATTAACAATGCAAATTTGAAAAAAAAAAAAAACAATTATCCTAATTTTTGGGTGAGTTTTTTTTAAAGAATAGGTAAAAAAAATTGAGAAATTGAGTCTATTACACTGATTACCTGTATTTTATGTGTCAAAAACCACAAAGATGAGGGTTCCAGTCGTGAGGCCTGAGACCACCGTCCGGTCAGCATTTTGCTGGTGTCAGGTCTTCTGGCCAGCTCAAGGTATCAGGAAGGTTCAATGTGCATAGGAGAGCACGACTCCTAACCTCAACGAGGCAAAGGTGCCTGCACAATTTTACTACAAAACCAAATAGTCTCTTGAAATAGGAGTTATTTTCAATTCGCTCCAAAACATTATGCGCTCCTCCCTTCACAAATTCAACCAATAAGTAAATTTGAGCACCAATGCTCGATTCTTGTTCGCAAAAGTATCGGAGAAATAGTTGTCGGTGTAAACCAAAAACAAGTCGGAAACTGGTCGATAGCGCCACTGCAAGCGCGAATTGATGTTTACGTTGTTGATCTGGTTGTTGTACTGGATAAAAGTGGTCCAGAATACACTTTTGCTGAAAGAGATGTCGAAGCGAGGCCCAATCAACCAAAAATTAGCGCTGCTGTAAGGTTGGGGCAAGCGCACTTGATTGTAACTGAAGTCGATGCCGAACACCCCGTAAGGCTGCATGCGGTAATTAATCGCTCCTTCCAGAGAATTGCGGCTGCCGTTGAAGAAATTCCCAATGCGGCTAAAGGCACTGAAAAAAACCTTTTTCCTGGCATCAGACATAAAATTGATCATGACCAGGTTGTAAGCATAACTACTGCCTTCAGGTAGTTCTATCCCGCCTGAATTTGTTGGATCAAAAGCTGAGAACAAGTAAACGAACTCTCTACGCAGCCGCAGGTTGAGATCAGCAGTGCTGCGAAAACGGAAACGGTATAGAAAATTGGCATCCCAATCCGTGACCCCATATTTTTGGTTGCCTAAAACGTCAAAATCCAGGCCCGGTCCATGGCTCTGGAAAGGCCCTTTTTTAGGATAATATTTCCAATGCACGGTAGAAGCGATGCGTTGGTAATCCCGGCGACGAGCAAAACCTACTTCAGGATTGTAATTGGCTCCCACGTCCTGGGCAGTGACAAAAGCATCCCAGTTGACTTTGTTGTAACTAATGGTAGCTGATGAAACGCTATTGTCTCCAGGATTGTCTGGATCAAAAGAACGGTGGTGAAAAAACTTACCCGACCACTTGTTGTCTTTACTGGCCAGGTTGTAATCCAAACCCACTACCCGGTTGAAACTGGGGTCAAAGTTTTCGAGATTTTGATCCATCAAAGATTGCTTGTTGATGGCAATCAGTCCCACGTTGGAGCGGGCAAAAAGCTTGCGCTGCACCACACCGACAGTATAATTGGTGGAGGCTTGGCCGATGTCTAAATCCCGGGCCGTTTGCATACTCAAAAGGCCTACCCGCCAGTTGTTGTCCAACTTTCCACTGAGGCGTGCCCCCATGTAAATCGGGTTTTGCACCACCTGCCCAGTTGATGTATCCCTGGCTACGCCAATGCGGCGAGAGAAAAAAGGCCTCAATCCCTGGTTGCCAAAATCAGCAAACAAGTCCGCATTTTCCAGGAAAAACTGTCGCCTTTCGGGGAAAAAGATTTCAAAACGATCTAGGTTGGTCACTTGTTGATCCGCTTCAACCTGAGAGAAATCAGGGTTGAAAGTCAGGTCCAGGTTCAAGGCCGGACCAACGGCTATTTTGGCATCCCCCCCGATATTCGCCCCACTCTTGGAATTGAATCCATCAGTGCGATTTTCACTGTAATTGGATAGGGCATAAGGAATGATCGCCAGGTTGGTACCGGGTTTTTTCAAGGGTTCATCCCACACCAGGCGGTTGCTGAATGCCTGGCTGATGATGAGAAACTGTTGAGGGACCTTGGGCCAAACCGAACGCTCAGGCCCTTCACTTGAAACCCGATAAAACTTGATGTTCCAGCATTTACTTCCTTGCTTGTAGCGCAAGGTTTTGAAAGGAATCGCCATTTCGGCAATCCAATAGCCATCATAAATTTTGGCTTCTGAAAACCACCGGTTGTCCCAGGCTTGGTCGAAATCATTGCGGTTGGTGCCACCATTTACGATGAGCCCTTCTCGTTGTACGCCAAAGGGGTTGATCCCAAATAAAACGGCATTGGTCTGGTCTTGAAATGCGTCAATAGTAATCGTAAAGCCATCATTGGCCTCACCCCGATAATCTCTTCTCAATGAGGGAGTAACATAACTACCTTTGCCCTTGTACGCATAAACCTTGGCCCCTACATACACGAATTGATCATCGTAAGTCATGCGCACCTCGGTTCGGGCTACGGCTTTTGAGGTATCTGAGGGGAAAAACTGGTTAAAATCACTGACCATCTGGGCGTTTTGCCAAGCCTCATCGTCAAGTGTACCGTCAATTTTGATCGGTTTAATCGTGCGTTTGATGTGCAGAGAATCCTGTGCCTGGAGGCAAAAAACAAGGCTGAGTGCCAACAAACACAATCCGAGTTGTTTCATTTCTAGCGGTTAATGGGGCAAAGGAACGGCAAAGATGGCGAATGGTTTCTAAGATTCGCCGAATGTGGCCTGAACGGAGGTAAATGGCGTTTTTTTTTCCTAAAGGGCATAACAAGTTCATTTTGCCCGTTCATTGACCACACATCCAGCGGGCCAATTCCTCCAAATCAATACCTACTACTTTTTTGTTGACTTCCAAAGCCTGTTTCTTCAAATCTTCCGGCAATTTTTTGAACCCCAGCCAGCCCCCCAAGACCGCTCCCGTTACCGCAGCTACGGTGTCGTTGTCGCGGCCATAATTCACCACAAATTCCATCGCCACATTGAAATTACCCTTTGAAAACTCCAGGGCACAAAGATTGATCAAGTGGATTTCGGCAGCGTGAAAAGGGGTATCCTGCAATTTGGCGTCCATCAATTGGTAAGCCTTGTCGAGTTGGGTCAAAAACAAGGGACTGCGCCGACTATCCTGGTATTTTGCTGTGATGAGCGAGTCGGCCTTGGTAATTTGCAAAGCCTCAAATGCGATGTTTTTGGCATCGTTCAAAGCCCGGTAACTGACCCGGCCTACCAAGCGGCTATTGGCGTATTGCAAAGGGTCCACTTGTCGACACACTTGGGTAATTTGATCAAAAGCAATGCCAGGCGTCATGGCTTGCGCCACCAAAGCCCCGGTCAGGCCCGTGATGTCGCGGGCATAACCCAAGTCGAACAAGCCCAGTCGATAGGATTCGGTATAGGCGCGTTCGGGATTACCAGGGTAAAAAGCACCGATTGCAGGGGCATACAACATGCCCGCACAGCTCATTTCGCCACCATAAAAGCGATGAAGCGCGTAGGTGTAGCCATCCAGGTCATTGGCAATGTATGGCTTGGAGACCTTGGCCCATTCCTGCAAAAAGGTCTTGCGGGTCAGGGCACGTTCCAGTATTTCAGGAGCTTCGTCTTTTACTTTCAGGGCTTTGTCGAGCTCAATTTGGTACAATTTGACGATCAAGCGGGCAAAATCACGCGCATTGAGTGAATCCAGACCCCATTTTTTCCCTTTCAAAAAAGTTGCGCTGATGTGTTTCCAACGGGTATCGTCGGTGGTGCTGCCAGCGGGCATGTTGTCCTCCCAAGTTCCTTCGGGCGAGTCTTCGCGGATCACAGGGTCAAAGCCCTCCACGTAGCCCCACTGGGGTTTGATGTAGTCGCGGTGCCACATTTCGGTGGGTGCGCCCATGCCGTCGCCGATGGCCGAGCCTACCAATGCGCCCAAAACTTTATCGTAGTAAGTTTCAGCGTCAAAAGGGCGCGTGGCTGTGGCTGCTTTGTCTTTTTGCGACCATTTTACCTGGGGCAATTTGGGTTCCTGCGCTTGGCAAAAAGTGCAACTCAAGCCAGCTATCAGGCAGAGGAAATAATAATTGCTTGATTTTCTCATGCTGCAAAAGTTTTAGTCTTGACCATTTGAGCCGCTTGGGACAAGAGGTCTTTTCTTTCTTCCAAACTCAAATCCAGGGGCAGTTGGGCCAAACCAATGATGCGGCGCAAGATTTCCATGCCCGCAAACTGGGGCACCAAGGCTTCATCAAAACCCATTGGGCGGCGATAAGCCAGCAATGCATGGTCGAACAAGACCTCTGGAACCTGGGCCATTTTGAGGTGGGCCAACAAAACGCCGAGGTCATATTCCGCTCTACCCCAATAACAAAACTCTGGATCGATGACCCTGAAACCATTGGCAGTATTCAACCAAGACCCCGGATAAAAATCGCCATGCAGGAGTTGAGGGCCGCTTGAAAGGTAAATTTCGCCCAGTCGGAGTACCTGTTTTTTCAATTCCTCATCACGGCGAAATGACAAAGCAGCAGCCTGTAGCCCAATTTGTACCGTATCAAGGTCAAAACCACTGTCCGTAAGATAGGGATAATGAAAAAGGTGTTCGTAATTGAGCTTGCGCAAGCTTAGGTTATCTGGAAAACTGCGGTGATCGGCCTCAAGCGGATCAAGGTTGTGTAAAATGGACAAAAAGGCAATGGCATCGCCCAGGCTGTCCTGACTGATGTTTTGTCCTTTTAGGTAAATGTTGGTAAAATCAGTCCCTACCCCCAGGTCTTGCAAAGCCATGAGGTGATTTTCGGGGTCAAAACCGATGAATGCAGGCAAAAAAGCGGCTAAATCAGGCCATTTTGCCACCAACTGATAAAATTTTGCCTCAATGGCAATGCGCTCAATGGGCGCAGGAATGCTGGGGTATTTTTGTACAAAGGCATTGGCCTGCTTGAGGATCAGGCTTTTTCCTTGGTCACTTTTCACCCTCAACACTTTGTTCATGTTGCCTTCTCCGGGCTTTGAGATGCTGATCACTTTTTCAGCGGGGTCAAACCATTCTTTCTGCTGTAAATAATTGCTCAAAGCAGCATGTTCTACCTTCAGGCTCAATTGCATTCGATCGTTTTTTTGTAAACGAAGCAAATGTAAAAGGAATCGGGCAAACCCAGCACTTTGACCTGAATTTGCCCGATTTTAAGCTTCATTAGGGCGGCTGATTAAATTGGGTAAACAAGTTGACAAAAGCCTTTCGCCGCTTCGCGGCTTCAAGTTGGGAACACGGATGTAACAGATAAAACTGATTTTCACTGATTTCCAGCATGACGTTGCCTCCAAAGCAGCTAAAACATGGTCAAACGTATTTACTTTATCTTTTCGCAATTCCTAGACCAGGTCTTTTGTCTGAACCAGAGTTTTTTGTCTGAACCAGAATTTTCAGAGTTACAGAATTTCTTGTGTGACGTTGAGCAATTTTTTCTAAACAAGAATTTTAAAGAATTAGAGAATTGGCCCGCTTCGCGGTCTAAACCTAGACAACGAAGCTGCAAAATGGCATGGTTTATCTGTACCTCACTCCCAAGACATGAGACCATCCAACGCATTAACCATTAACCATTAACAACTAACCATTAACAACTAACCATTAACAACTAATAAATCACGATCCCCGGATTGATGCCAAAGCGCCCAAAGCGCTCGCCATACACCGCCAATCCACCGGGTAAAGCGTCGCTTACTTCCAAACGCAGGACCAATTCGCCGCTTTTGCTGGCGGCTTCGAGTGCAGCCTTGGGAATGTTCACGGCAACTCGGTAGCCGTAAGAACCCGCTTCGTTGAGTTTGCGTTCGCGGGGCTGGTAATGCCAGCTCAAAACTCCACGGTGATCGGCTGGATCATCAGGCAGGGTCACTTGTTGGGCAAAAGTACCGTTGGCATAAACCTGCACACTACTTGGAAACAGGATTTCGTCCGTCATGGGGTAGGAATTCACGTTTTGACTTGGGTCAGCTTTCGCACCAAGCATGTAATTGAGGTCGGTTTTCAGGGCGCCTTCGCGGTCTTTGGCAAAAAGCTGCTTGGCCCCCAGTTCTGCTACAAAAGTTGCGCCATTCGGCATTTGACCTTTGGGCCAGGGAAAGCGGTACTCAAAATAGCCACTGCCTGCACCGTTTACTTTCAAGCCATTGAGCACATTCCATTGCTTCATGCTCCATTCGGCGGCACTGAATTGCTTGGGTTCCAGGCTGATCCACTGGGCTTTTTGGCCATTGGGCAAACTCACCTGGCTCCGGTTGGGGTTTTCGACCACGAAGTGCATGATGTTGTGGTGGAGTTCGTTGCCCGCTTGGTCTTGCAAAACCAGACTTAGATGCGCCACCGCCTTTTCATTGGGCATTTTCAGGCTCAGTGAATCCAAAGCTTGTTGCAACCAAGGGCGATAAGGCACGCTGCGGCTGCTTTCGGACCAGATTTTGGGCAAACCCAGGGCATCCACCCCCGACAACTTGATTTTCAGGGTCAATTCCGAGCCTAGATCAGTGCGGTTGCTGAAAAATGAGGCAAAAAGTGGCACTTTCACCTCTTGCCCTGGCTTCACACTGCGACTGATTTCATTGCCAGTCGAGATGTAGAAAGCGGAATGAAAATCATTGAGGCTCATGCCAGGCAACATTTCTTCCAGCCCCGTGAATTTGTTGCTGCGGTCAAATTTCCAATAGCCATTCCACTCGTTGATCACATCGTGGTGCTCGGTGTACAACCAGCCTGCCACTTTTGGGTACTTGCGAAAAGTATTCATCATGCGGTGGTAATCCCAACTGTAATCCACGTCACCCGTGCTGCCATTGTAGCCCCACACGTTGCCACATTCCGAGTTGATATTTGGCTGGCGGGCCTGCACATACCCTTTCTCAAAATGGTGCTGGCTACCTGCAAAAGTCTTGGCATTGATATTGGCCAGGTACTCCTCCCAGGCCCAGCCTGGCAAGTATTCGTGCCAGGAGTTGATATCGGTTTCGGTATGGCCCGCCCCGCAACAAATCGAGTTGTCCTCTGCCAAGCGGCTGGGGTCCAACGACTTGGTGAGGCGGTACATTGTAGCCACCCATTTTTGGGTTTCGGGCAAATAACGATTTTCTTCTCTACCGTTCTCCATGACCTTGGTGCGCAGGCCCCAGGTTTCGTTGAATACGATCCAAGAAAAAATAGCCGGATGGTTAAAATCGCGCTGGATCATGGCCCGTAAGGTCGCTTCCGATTCACCTTGCGCATTGGGCTCCGGCGGTCCCCAGGAGTTGGGCAAATCCGCCATGACCAAAACGCCCAAACGATCGGCCCAATACAATTTTCTCGGTACTTCCACTTTGATGTGGGTGCGAATACCATTGAGGCCAATTTGCTTAGCGCGCAACACTTCTTCCTTCATGAATTGATCGGTAGGAAAAGTGTAAAAACCCTCCGGGTGATACGACTGGTCGAGGGTCAATTGCAGGTAAATGGGCTCATTGTTGAGGGCAATGTAGGGATACTGGGTGCCAGGCAAGTCCATCACCGAGATTTTGCGCATCCCAAAATAGGTGCTCACTTGATCGTTGGTACTTCCTTCCCCTACCTTGGCTTTGACCTGGTACAAAAAAGGATCTTCCAATCTCCAAAGCCGGGCATTGGGAATGGGAATTTCAAAAGAAAACTGCTTTTGCCCTGCTGGAATGCTATTGCTCCAATCTTTGGGTGCGCCGGGCCCTTCGATGTTGAGCTTAAAGGGCAGGGCTTGAGCTGGTGCCGCACTCAACTCACCTTTCACCGTCACTTTTTCTGCATCAATGTCGGGGGTAAAATGCAGGTATTGCAAGTGGTTTTGGCCCCGGGCTTCCAAGTAAATGGTTTGCCAAATGCCACGAGCATTACCGTAACCTTGCTTGCCGTACAGGGTAAATTCGCGGCGTTTGTCGTCCACCCGAATGTTCAGGCGCTGGTTTTTACCAGGCAAAACGTGGGGAGTCAGGTCGTACTCACTGGGGGTGTAGCCGCCTTGGTGTTTGCCGATGAGTTTGCCATCTAAGTATACGGAGGTTTCCCAGTCACTGGCCCCGATTACCAGAAAAACTTTGCGGCCTTTCCAGGCTGGCGACACATTGATGCTGCGCTGGTACCAGGCAATATCAGCCTCATCTTTGACTCCGCTCAAGGCCGAGCCCCAAGGAAAAGGCACCCTGATGCTGCGGCCGAATTTTTTTTGCCCCAACATCCATTTTTCAACGATTCCCCGGTCTTTGGCATCAAATTCAAAGGCCCAATTGCCATTGAGGTTTTTCCACAACGATCGCTCAAAATCAGGGCGTGGGTGCTGAGGCAGTGGAATGCTGTCTTGGGCAAAAGTAACAACGCTGCTCCATAAGAAGCAGAGCAGCAAGTAGGTCATTCGGTTCATGTGTTGTTGTTGTGATCTGAAAGAACAAGACGAGATTAGTGTCGAAATCCACTACATTTCAACCATCTTAAACTTACGCCAGCGTACTTTGATTCCTCCGTCGTCGTGGATTTGCAGGGCTACGAAACCCACGCCTTTGCCAATTTTTTCGTCTTTGAGGTAAATTTGTTGCACCCCATTGAGCCAGGTCGTCACTTCATCGCCTATTACTTTGATTTTCAAATTATTCCAGGCTCCATCCTTGAAGGCTTTTTCAGCCTCTGCGGTGGGTTTAATCAACCAACCGCGGCCATAAGACTCGTAAATGCCACCCGTTGCTTGATTGGCCGGAGCGACTTCTACTTGCCAGCCACTGATTTTCACACCTTCGATGCTAGAGCGGAAAAAGACCCCACTGTTGCCATTGGATTCTTGCTTGAATTCCAGGCTGAGCTCGAAGTTTTGGTAAGACTTGGTGGTAGAAAGGTAGCCATATTGCTTATCAGGGCCACTTTCGCAAACCATGTTGCCACCCTCCACGTACCATTTTTCGGTACCGTGAACGGTCCAACCAGAGAGGTCTTTACCGTTGAAAATTTTGGACTTTCCTTGGGCCGTTGCCAGCAAGGGGAGCAATATCAGCATAAAAAAGGACCATCTTTTCATGAACTTAAATGAATTTTGGTGATACAACATTGTCAAAAAGCAATTACATCGTAAACCTGCACCCGCTCCCAGAGGTGTTTGCAGCTTTCTACAAAATGCTCGTGGACAGGATGAATCTGGTAAGCATCCTGATCCGCCGCATTATCGAACACGAAAGTGAGCGAAACCGAATAAGAACTGTCGATCACCGCACGGTCTTTGGTAGACGCAGGGGTGCCAATCCAGGCCTGCTTGATTTCATCGACTGCCATCAAGGTGTGCAGACCCGCTACCAATGCTGCCCGATCTTCTGTACTTTCGGAGTTTTTAAGCCAGAAATAGACCGTGTGTACTACACCCTTTTTTAGTTTTTCATGGTGGTCTTGTGTCATCGCAATGTTATTTTCCATGTTTGAGTTTGTTCAAAATACACCTTGAGCAAATTTTTAGTGCTCAAATGGCGAAACTAGGTAAAAAATATTTTGTGTTACCAAAAATCTACCTATTTTCATCGCCGTTCAATAGAAGGCACTAAAATGTCACCAAAAACCTGAATTGTAGTGCTGTTTTGTTTAACTCAAATAACCCATAAAGCGCCAAGCATGAGCAAATTTGATGAAAAGTTAGCCCAGTACAAAGAAATGTTGGGCTCCACCAAGGATGTGAGTGGTGTAGATGAAGCATTGTTGACTGCTGTAACCAAAGGTCTCGGTCCCTCAATTTACAATGAGGATTCTTCCAAAGTTTCTTGTTCAGATCAAACTGAGTTGGACCGCGTAAAGAAAAATTTCCTGGTTGGGAAATTGGGCTTGAGCGATGGTCCAGACCTCGATACTGCCCTTTCTGAAGTGTGTGCACAATTGGGCTCTGCCAACCGCAATAAATACCGTGCGGTTTTCTATTACCTATTGGTGAAGAAATTGGGCAAAGAGTCGGTTTATGCTTAATTGATAAGCTTTAAAAATTAAAAAGAGCCAAGTGTGCAGGTCACGCTTGGCTCTTTTTAGTTGAGTAGTTGAGTATTTTAGGAAAGGGCATCCTCAAAAGCGAATATTCAAGCCTACTCCATTAAGGCCCAGTTGCAAACCAGACTGCTGCAACAAGGTTTTGATTTCAGTATTGTCCGAACTGAGCACAGCGAATTGAGCCAGATCGAAAACCAACAAGAACCCACCTTGCAACATGATGGAGCGGCCAAAACCGCGCAAGCGTTCGGCATTGTTGACCACCCTTTGACCGCGCTCCAATAGGTACGCACCGCCTAGCACATAGCCTACGTCCAAGCCAGCATTGAACAACAGAATTTTTTGCAACTTGTGCTGCTCCTGGATGCTTTGGTACAAGTCGAAACTGGCTGGGTCAGCTTTTAGCGTTGAAAAATAGCCCAAGCCTGCGATTCCCAAATTGACCACATTCCAACCAATCTGCATTTGGTGAAAGCCTTTGTCAGGGCCTTTTGCACCACTCAGCATGGCTGAGCTCAAGGCAATATTACCCAAAGCCCAGGATCCCAAGACCAACATGCCTGTCTTCTGCTTTTGCAGGCGTTGGGCATTGAAGTCTGAGAGGTTATTAGATTGGCAAATGCCTAAAACAGAGAGGTTAAAAAGACAAAAGAGGAGGCAAACAGTTCGGCGCATGATGAAACTTTCGCTACCTAACCTCAAGCGACTGGAAAGGTTCAAACCATCACCAAATCCCCTGCGCCAACCCGCGTAACGATGGGATCGTCGATGGTGCAATCCACAATGGTTGAAGGTGTATTTCCACCCACTCCACTGTCAATGACCACATCAACTAGTTTCTTGAAATCGTCGTAAATCAGGCCCGGGTCGGTAAAATATTCCAGTATCTCGTCATCTGATTTCAGGGAAGTGGTCAAAATTGGATGTCCAAGTTCCTCTACAATCATGAGGGGAATTTTGTGGTCGGGCACCCGAATTCCCAAGGTTTTCTTTTTATTTTGGAACATTTTAGGCACATTCCCGGCGGCTTTCATGATAAAAGTGAAGGCACCAGGTAGGTTGCGTTTCAGCAATTTAAAAGTAGGGTTGTCCATTTGCTGAACATATTCCTGAATTTGACTGATGTCTTTGCAAATGATGGACAACATGGCATCGCGAGGATCTAAGCCTCGGATACGGCAAATTTTTTCCACCGCTTCTTTGTTGTTGATGTCACACCCCAAACCATATACAGTATCTGTAGGGTAAATAACAATCCCCCCTTTGCGCAAGCTTTCGACCACTTGAGCAATCTTGCGGCCTTCGGGGTTATCGGAGTTAATGTGTAACAGCATAGTGTGTACTTTTTGTGAGAGAATGATGTACAGAGGTTTGGCTTAGCAAGGTAATGTACTGAAAACTTCGGAGAAGTTATACGTTTATAGAACTTGGTGGCACCTCATTCTTGGGAACTTCGTAGAAGTTTCACGTTATTGCACCAAATTGGTTTGAATCAGTTTGAGGTGTATTTTGAGGGGGCATTGTCTAAACGACTGAATGCACACTTTTGACCAACACTATTTTGACTTTAGACTTCTCCGAAGTCAGATCCACTTAGCTTGGCCACTTCTCCGAAGTTCTTAGAATGCACTATTTTTCAATCCTCAAATCATACTTTCTGTCGCAATTGCTCCCAAACCAACTCACACAATTGATTAGTAAGTTGTTGGATGTAGTAACTACCTGCGGCGGGGTCTTCTACTTTATCCAAGTGCGATTCCAACTTGAGCAAGTGCTGCACATTGCGGGCCATGCGGCGGCTAAATGCTGTTCCAACTGGGTCTTTTTGTTCGTCAGCAGGCAAAACAAATAAAGTATCAGCACCGCCAATCACTGCCGACATGGCCTGGGTGGCTGCACGAATCATGTTGTTGTTGGGATTGTCGTCCTGGCTTTGGGGGTCCAATTCGGCTTGGATATAGGCGGGCTGGATAGACAGGTTCCAGGCTTTTTGTAGGTTGGCCCAGAGTATTTTCAAAGCCCGGATTTTTGCAATTTCCAAAAAATAGCTGCGGCCAATTTTTATTTTGAATTGCACGGCTGATTGGGCTTGCGCCAAAGAAAGTCCACTTTTTTCCGCCTTTTCTAAAAAAACATTGGCTTGGTGCAACAACTCAGAGAGTGTGCCTGGAGCTTGCACTGGATCAGCATTCAGCTTTGTTTCACAGGAAAACCACCTGAATTTTGGTAGGTGTGTTGGGCCCCATTTCAAAGCCTGGATTTGCTGTTCAAGGCTGGCTTGGGGATTCGACCATGCCCCCTGGAGTTGCGTGGCCTGGCCAGTTTGTTGAGCCAAAGGCCAAAATCCAGCTTGAAACGATTCAAAGCTCAGTTCTGCACCTACCGCACTGACATTTAGGTTGATGTAAGCCAATTCTACCCCATTGAGCAAAGCAGCCCATTCTTCAGGCAACAAATCACGACTCAGTTGGATATCCAAAGCCTCTGTCCCACCCTCCAGGGCCTCCATGATTTGGGCATGAGCCATTTTCAAGTCCTCTACTTTAATGATCTCGCCAATTTCCCAGCCGGGTCCGCTGCCTGCAAGCGAGGCACCTGGCTCCTGGTCTTCAGCTAAGTAGAAGGGATTGACCAGTAAGCCGTCGGCCACTTGCCACTGCAAATTGGTCCAAGCTTGGCCTTTGAGGTCTTTTTCCAAAAGTACATTCCAAGCATCGCGGCTGGGCACGGAAAATTCATTGAATGTTGGCATAGCAAAAAAATCATTGCTGAAATACGTCGAATTTTGATGACATGTCCGGTCTTTTCAACCCTTCAACTTTTCAAACATTTAAACTACATACTGCCAAAGGTATTCTTTTTCTTCATCCAACGCCCACGAGTGAAGTCCGGGAAAGCCTGCGGCGTACTACCCGTGGCAATGCTGGCCTCTGAAAGCGGGGTGATGGCCAGCCAGGTAGCTGCATCATATACGTCAATTTCCGCCTCGGCATTGGCTTTGACATTGTTGAAAAACGAATTGAGCACAAACCAGTCCATGCCACCGTGACCCGCACCTTCGGCATCGTTGGCGTACTTGGCCCATAGGGGGTGCTCGTATTTTTTAAGCGCAGCATCGGCATTTTCCCAAGCGTGGGCCTTGGGGCTGCTGCCTTCGATGTAGAGCGACTTGTTCACGTCCATCCAAATTCCTTTGGTGCCTTGTACCCGAAAGCCCAGTGAGTATGGTCGCGGAGCGTTGGTATCGTGGCTCAGGATCATGGTCTCACCGTTATTGCACTTAATTACAGAAGTGACAATATCGCCCAATTTCCAAGGTAAGTTGGCATTGGGGTGATTGGGTCCGCCTTTGGGATGCTTGACGATGAATTCATTCAGGCTGCGAGGTTTCGATGCCGTTGAGGTCAAGTAAGTAAAACGGTTGCCCCGGTTGATGTTGGCCATCATGGCGATGGGGCCGATGCCGTGGGTAGGATACAAGTCACCGTTGCGGTGCAAAGAGTGTTGGGTGCGCCATTTGGCTTCGCTAAAGCCCTTGTCACCAAACTCGACGCCACCTCCATAGGGATTCACTCCATCGTTGAACTTCACTTCGCGCAAGTCGTGCTGGTAGCCGCCTTCCAAGTGCAGGAGCTCTCCAAACTGGTTTTGTTTGACCATGTTGAGCACCGCAAGCACATCGCGGCGGTAACACACATTTTCCAGGAAAAAACAGTGGGTTCCAGTCTCTTCGTGGGCATTGACCAGTTCCCAGCATTCGTCGAGTGAAAAGCCTCCACAGACTTCACTGCCTACATAAATGCCCTGTTTCATGCAAGCAATGGCCTGCTCCGAGTGCCATTCCCAAGGCGTGGCAATGATCACAGCGTCGAGTTTTTCTTTGTCGAGCATGCGCTTGTAATCGCGTTCGCCTTTTTCGCCATAAGCTGCGGCGGCTTTTTTGCCTGCTTTGCTGAGCATGTTTTGGGTAGCCGCCAGTGCTTTGGGGTCGATGTCGCAAATGGCTACCACTTCGCAATCGGCCCGGCGCATGGTCAGGTCCACGTGGCCCCGGCCTCGCATCCCTACACCGATGAAGCCCACCCGGACTTTATCAAGCAGAGGACCTTTGCGAATATTCGGACCAGCCTGGGTATTGGCATTTGGCAAGAGCATGCCTGCGCCGAGTAAAGAACTGGATTTCAAAAAATTGCGACGATTGGTTTTATTGGACATGGCAGCGGTGTTTGTTTGTTGCGGTGATGATAGCAATTTTTAAACACCAAAAAAAGAAAGCGCTGGAAAAAAGTTGCGGGTTTGAAAGGACAGAGACTTTCAAACCCGCGTTCAAGTATGAATTGTGTTTCCTTATCGTTTCATCAATTTCACCCCAACTTGCCCTTGGGGGCCAGTCAAGCGAAAAACGTATAGACCTGCTGGCAAATGGACAGATTTTGAATTTTGACCATTCCAACTGAACTGAATTTCATTGACTTTCCCTCTTGGCAGCTCAGTGAACTGCCACACCAAACGTCCAAGTTGATCATAAATACCTGCGCTGGCCTCGCTTAGGTCGATATATGCTTTGAATTTCACCTGAATGGAGACTTCATCACTGAATGGGTTCGGGAAAACTTTGGTCGAAGCCAGCGAATCGAGCAAGGTATTGTCAACACTGGTGGCCGGGCCTTGTGAGCGGTCCTGGCAAGTGAGACAAGGTTCACCTCCCAAGCTTGGTTCTAAGGCCAAAAATGCCGTGTAGAGGGACAAAACCCGCTCACCAATGCTGGCACGGATAATTTCTTGGATATTGACGTTGGTTCTGGCCTTTCTTTCCAAAGATTGGACGTAAGCCCCAGTCCATCCGTCCCAAACCGCGCTGTCGATTTTATAAGCACTGGCTTGATCAATTTTTACTTCGTGTTGAAAAATTGTACCATCCGCACTACCTACCACATCGATCACCATTGGCCAGATGCCACGGTATTTCCCCACTTGAACAAATGGTTCTTTCAGGTTGGTAATGAGCTCTTGGTTGTTGGATGAGAAGCGGTTGAAACAAAAACCTGATTCCAGCGAGGCGTGAATATCCGTTTCTGCTTTAACGGCAGTAGCCTGGGTCAATAGCGTATTGAGGGTATTGCCAAAAGCATTGGGGCAGCAATTGTCAATCCGCAGGTACTCGCCTCCGGTGGGTTGGCTCAATAGTTGATACAGGTATTGATTGCCCAGGTAAGAAAAAGAATTGACGAAGGTATAGTTGATGTTGTGGGTTTGAATGTCGTAAATGAAATGCGGGATTTTTTGTGCCCCCCAAATTTTATTGAGGTCGTTCATCAGTTCATTGCTTGCCCGTTGAGAACCTTCGGTGCTGGTATTGGCCAATAGAAAAATGGTGCCGCCTTTGTTTTGACTTTTAACAAACTCATTCCCTACCGCCAATAAACCGGGTAAATTAAGGGAGCCGATGTTGATTTTGTCAATGGCGTTTGCAATGGCTTCCGAGCTAACCGGTATCCAGGTAGATTGAAGGGGTTTCGGGCTCGAAGAAGCCACCATGATGTTGAAAAAATCCCCCGGACTGAGGTTGCGTTGCAGGTAAATGCGCAATTGGTTTTTGACTTCCGTCAAATTAAAGAAAGGGGAATTATCAGGATTGAACTGGAGTAAAACCATCAAGTGTTGAGGTTTTTTCAGCACATCGGCACTAACCAATTGCTTTGGTAAAACCACCATTTCGTAGGCCCCTTCACCATTTTTTGGCGCAGCATAGGCCACAAAAACGCCATTTTTCTGGGGAGAATCCACTGAAAAAGTCAAGCCGTTGGTACGTAGACTTTCACCTTTAATTACTGTGTATTGGAACGTGCCTACACCGCCTAGGCTCCGGGCAGCAAAAACAGCATCAGGGTGTGAGGCCAGCTTGGGGTTGCGCCAAGGCCCATTCAGGAAAGCGCGAACTTCGATGTTTGGAATGGGTCTGGTCGAAGAGGTAAAAAGGTTGGCAGGTAAGATGCTTTCCACGGAATGAGAATTCCATAATCCTGGCAAGAGATAGCTGAGTTTTACCTTGCGGGGCGTACCCACTGGTACCGGGAAAATGCGCAAGGTAAAATCGTTGTTGACACTTCTTTTGGTCAAAATCGAAGGGTCTTGTCGCCGGTTTACAATACCTTCGTAAATGGCACTGGCCGTCCATACATCCAAGATTTTAGCCTGAATAATGGTACCATCCACCCACAACCACGAGTCATTGACAATGGCACCTGCGGGAAGATTGAAATTCATCACGGCCTCCATTTGAAACCCTTGAGGATAATTGGTCTGTTCAGCACTGACGCTGAAATAGAGCCCGACTTCGGTATTTACGCCTTTGGGTTCCAGAGTAATGGTAATGTCTTTGAACTCACCAGGCCAGCTAAACCATGTAGCATTGGGACTGACGATGGTAAAGGAGTTTTGCTGTTGAGCCGAGGCAAAGTTGCCAATCAGCAAACATGCAATTGAGAGTAGGGTGCGTATTGGTTTTTTCATGACAATGTGTTGTAATTAAGGAATGTGCGGATATTTGAACGAGTACATTATGCCTCGATTAGTTAAGGTTTTCAAGCTTTAATTCAAAAAGGGACTAGGAATATCCATCAATTGTAAGCAAACGAAACAGGTCTAAATCAGTATTTCCTACAAAAATAAGCCTTACGTATATACTGTGCTTGATACATTGCTTACTTGGCAGTATGTCTTGCAAAAAATCAGCACGCTGGTTACAATTTGAACAAAAGCAGATCAGACAAGTGACTGATATTTAATTTATTTTTCTACATTTCTCCAAATTTTCAGCATGACACCAACAGATTGGCAAACCCTTGGCGCGGTATTCCCTTACTACGATCACGAAATTTTCCTGCGTATGGAGGGCAATGGCCCCGATCTGTTGCTGATACATGGTTTCCCCACTTCCTCCTGGGATTGGTACCGGGTTTGGCCGAACCTGATTGATAAATTCAGGGTGATTGCCCCAGATATGATTGGTTTTGGTTTTTCAGACAAGCCCCGCAACTACCAATACAGCATTCTCGACCAAGCCGATTTGCACGAGGCCATTTTACAGCGTTTACAAATCAAAAAAGTGCAAATACTCAGCCATGATTACGGCGTAACGGTGACGCAAGAGCTACTGGCCCGCCAAAATGAAGGCAAACTCGGTTTTGAAATCGACAGCGTCATTTTTCTCAATGGTGGCCTTTTCCCCGAAACCCACCGTCCACGCCTGATCCAAAAACTCCTGAATAGTGCCATCGGGCCTTATCTCAGCCCTTTGTTGGGGCGCAAGGGTTTTGCCCGTACTTTCAACAATATCCTGGGACCAAATACCCAGGCGAATGAAAAAGAATTGGATGAATTTTGGAACCTGCTGTGCCGCAAGGGCGGCAACCGCATTTTGCACAAACTGATCGGATACATGCCCGAAAGGGTCAAACACCGCGAGCGCTGGGTGGGCGCTTTGCAACAAGCCCAAATCCCCATGCGGGTGATCAATGGCCCTGAGGATCCCGTCTCTGGTCGCCACATGACCGAGCGGTACAAAGAACTGGTACCCAATCCGGATGTTGTGTGGCTGGAGGGCATTGGGCATTATCCGCAGCTGGAAAACCCGGAGGGGGTGATCAATGCTGCATTGGCGTTTTGGCAGAAGTTGAAAGTTGTTTAATTTCCCCTCATTGTGTTTTGCAAATTTAAAACAAAAAATTATTTTAAAATATTTTTTTACTTATTTTTGTTTTTTATTCAAGATTCTTTATGTTTGCACCTCACCTAACTCCCCACCTATGTTCGTATCTAAAGACACACTCTGGAAAGGCATCATCGAAACCTTATGGGATGATTTTCTTCTCTTTTTCTATCCTGAATTGGCTGATTTGGTCGATTTTGAGCGCGGTTGCGACTTTCTGGACACCGAGCTGCAAAAACTGCTACCTGATAATGCAGGTTCTAAGCGCCATGCTGATAAATTGATCAAAGTGTGGCTCAAAAACGGAGAGGAATTTTGGTTTTTGATCCATGTCGAGATACAGGGATATCCAGATGAGTGGATTGCCCGCAGGGCTTTTGAATGCAATTATCGCACCAAAGATCGCTTTGGCAAAGAAGTAGCTTGCTTGATTGTCTATACCGATTGGAACCGACAATACCATTTGGACGAATACCGGAATGAATTTCTGGATACCCTCACCATTTTCAAGTTCAAGAGCTATGTTTTGCGCGATCATTCACCTGAGGTATTGGCAAAAAGCCCGCTATTGTTTGCAGCCGTAATGGAAGCCGCTTGGCAACACTTCCTCAAACCAGCGGAAGACCAAAGACTCATAGATTTTAAGCTGGATTTGGTCGAACGATTGCAGCTGCGAAAAATACCAAAGACAAAAATTGACGCAATCATAGATTTCATCAAATTGTACACCCCCTTTACAAATTCAGACTTTTTCACTAACTTTGAGCAAGAATTGATCAGCCTCACCAAATCAGATGTACCGATGGGACTCCAAGAAGCAATTTTGGACGATGTAAAAAAGCAAGGCATCGAAATTGGCCGTGAAGAAGGCCGTGAAGAAGGCCGTGAAGAAGGCCGTGAAGAAGGCCGTGAAGAAGGCCGTGAAGAAGGCCGTGAAGAAAAGGCCATTGAATTCGTTCTCAATCTTTGGGATACTCAAGAAATGTCTTTAAATAAAATCGCGTCATTGATCAATGATGAACCAGAAACAATCATCGCGATTATCAAAGCCCATTTAACCAAGCAAGGCGAAACTGAAGAAAGTGCGCAGCTTTTGCTGGATGAATACCAGGCGAAATTCGACTAATAAGCATTACCATATAAAAAATGCAAACGTGGGACTCCAAGAAGCAATTTTGGACGATGTAAAAAAGCAAGGCATTGAAATTGGCCGTGAAGAGGGGCGTGAAGAAATGGCCAAAGAATTCGTCCTAAGTCTATGGTATCTTCAAGAAATGTCATTCGATAAAATCGCCTCACTAGTCAACGAAGAGCCAGAAACCATCCTCAACATCATCAAAACCCATTTAACCAAGCAAGGCGAAACAGAAGAACGTGCGCAGCTTTTGCTGGATGAATACCAAGCAAAATTTATCCTTGAATAATCGTCGATCAAAAGCAATCAAAAAGGGGCAAGTGCTGACGCATTTGCCCCTTTTCTATTTTTCCATTACAAAAACTCAATCAAAGTAACCCCGTCTCCGCCACTTTCGGGTTCCGGATGACGGATTTCCATCTCCACGTTGTACTCCCGCAATTTGTCCTTGACCACTTTGCGCAAAGTACCGTTGCCTTTGCCATGCACAATTTGCAAGTGATTGGAACTGGTCATCAAAGCCTGGTCCATGAAGTCTTCGACCATGCGCAAGGCTTCGTCGTAGCGAGCACCGCGAATGTCAAGGCGAGGGTAAAAAGTTGCGTTTTTCTCCACGGTGTCCATCGACACACTTTTGCCCGCTCTCAGGTCCATGGTGGGGTTGATGGGTTGCAAGTCGCGCAGCGGGATGGTCATGCGCATGAGGCCCATTTCTACGATTGCTTTTTCGCCTTTGATGGCTTCCACCACGCCCGTTGCGCCGCCTGCTTTGATGCGTACACTATCGCCTTTTTTGATTGGGCGGTCTGGTTTTGCGCCAGCCGGGTTATAAATGACCTCTTCACGCAGCTGAACCACCTCTTCTGACAGCTTTTTCTTTTCTTCGCGGGCCTTGTTGGCGGCCTCTACGGCGGCTTCGAGGTTGCGGGTTTCGCGCAGTTCGCGCACCAGGCGCTCCAGGTCTTTGTTTTCCTGGGCATTGCTCTGCATGGCTTGCTCTTTGACCTCCAACTTTTGCTTTTTGCGGCGGAATTCCAGGTCGCGCTGCATGGTATCGTAGGTCTTGATCAGGCGATCGAGGTTGTCTTGCTTGTTTTTGAGCTCTTGCAGCCGCTCTTCTACTTCCTGTTTTTCCCGTTGCAGGTCAACGAGCAGTTGATCAACGGCCTTGTCGTTTTTACCAATGCGATTTTTGGCATAATCCATGACTTTTTTACCCAGGCCATTTTTCTCCGCGATCTCAAAAGCATAAGAACTGCCGGGGCGACCAGGTTTGAGTTCGTAAGTAGGAGCCAAGTTGTCGCTGTCAAACACCATCGAACCGTTGAGAATTCCCTGGGTTTTGAAGGCAAAAATCTTGAGGTTGGAATAATGGGTAGTGATCACGCCCACCACCTTGCGGTAGTTGAGTTCCCACAAAATGGCCTCCGCAATGGCTCCGCCGATTTGTGGGTCGGTTCCCGAACCAAATTCGTCGATCAACACCAGGGTGCGCTCGTCAGCATGGTCCAGAAAAATCCGCATGTTGCGCAAGCGCGAACTGTAAGTACTGAGGTCGTCCTCGATCGACTGCTGGTCGCCAATGTCGGCGAAAAAGTTGTGAAAAATGCCTAGTTCCGAACGTTTATCGACCGGGATGAGCAGACCCGATTGCAGCATCAACTGCAAAAGGCCCACCGATTTCATGGTGATCGACTTGCCCCCAGCGTTGGGGCCACTGAGCAAGAGAATGCGGTTTTTGTCGTCCAAACGCAAGGTGAAAGGGATCGTTTTGCGGGACTGGCCTTGGTTGCGCAACAACAACAAGGGGTGATAGCCCTCGCGGATGTCGAACTTGGGCTCGTCGTTGAGCAGGGGTGCCACGCCTTTGATCTTGAGGGCCAACCTGGCCTTGGATTGGATCTGGTCAAAAATGACCATAAACTCCTGGTACTGCTCAAAAATCGGTACATAAGGCCGCAAAACCCCACTCAGCTCCTTGAGGATGCGGTAAATCTCACGGCGCTGTTGTTGTTCGAGGTCAAAAATATCGTTATTGATCTCAATCACGGGTTCGGGCTCGATGTAAGCGGTGCGGCCCGTTGCAGATTCGTCATGGATGATACCTCGGATTTTCCGCTTGTGCTCAACGGGCACACTGAGCACCCGACGGCCATTGCGAAAACTTTCCACCGAGTCGGACAGCCAGCCTTTGTTGCGGTATTCGTTGGCCAAATCGCGGAATACCTTATCCAATTCACGGAATTTGGACTGGATCACTTTGTAAATACGCGCCAGTTCGGGTGAGGCATCCGGGCGGATATTGCCTTCTTTGTCGATCACCTTGTCGATCTCCCGCACCAAATTGCTGTCGAAATCGGTGTTGCGGATGATGTTGTACAAAGGCGCGTACAGTTCCTTGCGGGCTTGGGTAAAAAAGCGGTAGATCTCGCCCACAGTTTGCAGGGTCACGTTGATCCGCCGCAGCCCTTCTTCGGGCAAAACCGACTCTTCAATGGACAGCAAGTGCAGATCGGCAGCGATATCGGAATAAGTTTTCAGCGGGATGCGGTCATTTTGCTCCAAGGAGAGCTTAAAAGCCGCCACTTCCTGCAATTTTTCCTGGATGACGCTCAAATTGGTCATGGGCCGCAGCTCGCGGATGGCGGCTTGGCCCAACTCTCCCAAACATTCTTTAGCCAGCAGATCAACTACCTTGTCAAACTCCAACTTCTCAAAAAAATCCTTTGGCTCCAGACGCATAACTAAGCTTTGGTGGTATTCAGCCTAATTTTGAGTTACAAAACAGGCTATCTCTTACATTTTGCCGCGAAACTATCCTTTTGCGGCGAATCTTGCCAGGGAATTTTAGGCTGGCATTTGGAGAAGAACAAATTTTTGAGCAAGGAGTTCCACTGGGTGGAGATTTTTTTGGGGTCTCCTCAACTACGTACAAGATTTTGCCTCAGTTGTAATAGATTTTTGAGACCGTAGTCACAATAAGAACCTCGTTTCTTGCATATTCCAGGATCAGTGCTTAGAGTACGCGAAGTGACAATTTACTTCTTCACATCATTTACTCCCCCTTTTTCGTTCACCCAGGCTCTAAAACGGTTAAATAGCAAGACAAAAAGGAACCAAATCACCAGTATTATTGCCAACTGCAAGAGTAAGGGCCATATCCAAGTCCCCATTGACTGGCTGAAATCGTATTTTGGATTGTCATAAACATTGAGTACGGTCAAAGCTACTGCGATGATCAAACTCCCGATAAATGTTGACTTCATAAGTGCTTTTTTTGATCACGTAAAAATCAGTCCCTCTTTTCGCTAATGCAAGGCAAAAAAACTGGGAAATGTCCACCCCTGATTTTCCAGATTAGAAAATCTCCTTTCCTTTTTGGCAATTGGACCACGTTTTCAAGTGCGTTCTGTATCAAAATCCCTACCTTTGCGTCTCAATGCTCGCGTGGGCAAAATCGTCCACGTTTTAACCCTAACTACAAAACGACAAGCTGCCCATGTCCAAAGTAATGATCATTGGTGCTGGTGGTGTAGGCCGAGTAGTGGCTTACAAATGCGCCCAACATCCCGAAGTTTTTTCTGAAATCCTGATGGCCAGCCGCACCAAAGCAAAGTGTGATACCATCATCGCAGATGTAAAGCGCGACACTGGTCACCCCAGCCTGAGCACCGCTGGCGTGGACGCCGAAAATGTACCTGAATTGGTGAAATTGATCCGCTCTTTCCAGCCCAAAATGGTGATCCACGTGGCCCTACCCTACCAGGACCTTACGATCATGGACGCTTGTCTGGAAGCTGGAGTACATTACCTCGACACGGCCAACTACGAGCCCAAAGACGAAGCCAAGTTTGAGTACAGTTGGCAATGGGCTTACCAGGAACGCTTCAAGCAGGCTGGACTGACGGCGGTATTGGGCTGTGGTTTCGACCCTGGCGTAACGGGTGTTTTCACCTCATATGCGGCGAAGCACTACTTCGACGAGCTACACTACCTCGACATCGTAGACGCCAACGCGGGCAGCCACGGAAAGGCTTTTGCCACCAATTTCAACCCCGAAATCAACATCCGCGAGGTGACCCAAAAGGGCAAATACTGGGAAAACGGCCAGTGGGTGTACACCGAGCCCCACGAGATTTGGAAAGACGTAAACTACCCAGAAGTAGGCCCCAAACGCTCGTACCTGATTTACCACGAAGAATTGGAATCGCTGGTCAAGAACTATCCTACCCTGAAGCGCGCCCGTTTCTGGATGACTTTCGGCGATGAATACCTGACTCACCTGCGGGTGATCCAAAACATCGGCATGGCGGGCATCGCCCCGGTGAAATACAAAGGCATCGACATCATTCCGCTGGAATTCCTGAAAGCCGTATTGCCTGATCCTGGCGAACTGGGCGAAAACTACACGGGCACTACCTCCATCGGTTGCCATATTCGCGGCCTGAAAGACGGCAAAACCCGCGATTACTTCATCTGGAACAACTGCCTGCACCAGAATGCTTACCGCGAAACGGGCACCCAAGGCGTGTCTTTCACCACGGGCGTACCAGCCATGTTGGGGGCCATGATGATGTTGCAAGGCCATTGGGGCGGCGCTGGGGTCTTCAACGTGGAGGAAATGAACCCCGATCCGTTTTTGGCTAAATTGGGCGAAGTAGGGCTGCCCTGGCACGAGCGCGTGGATGGCGAGCCTGAGTTTAACTATTGATAATGGTTAATGGTTAATGGTTAATGGTTAATGGTTAATGGTTAATGGTTAATGGTTAATGGTTAATGGTTAAATAATTTTATTTCCATTAATACTGAAAACTTCGGAGAACTTTCTGTGTCTGAGTTTTTATGGTGAACATGTAGCGTTTATGACCGCGCAGCGGGCCGATTTTGAAATTCTTTCAAATGCTGTCTCGGTCAACGTCATGCAAGTAATTCTGCAATTCTGTAATTCAGCAAATTCTGGTTCAGGTAAAAAATGTGGTTAATAAAAAACACCTCGCATGATTGTTGAGCCCGCCTTTCTCCGAAGTTTTCAGTTAATAGGTCAATGTTTCCTCCTGCAAAGCGAGCCAAGGCGCCAATTTTTACAAGCTATTTTTCAGTGGCCCCAAGCCCATGTCTCTTCAACATTTCAACCTTCAACCTTTCAACTAAAATGTCTGCAATCCACATCCAAAAAACCCAAGCCTGGCTCGAAACCTTCGTCATCGGGCTGAATTTGTGCCCTTTTGCCCGCAAACCATATACTTTGGGCCGGATTCACTTTGAAGTTTGCCTCGAAACCGAGCTTGAGCCCATTCTGGAGCAAGCCTATGCAGCCGCCGCAAAATTGGTGGAGGGACAAGAAGCCCATACCGATACGGCTTTGCTGATTGTGCCCAATGGCCTGGCTGGTTTTTCGGATTACCTCGATGCCTTGGAAATTTTGGATACACTGGTCGCGGAAGCAGGCTGGGAGGGCATTTTGCAGGTGGCGTCTTTCCACCCGGCCTACGAATTTGCCGACAGCGAGCCCAATGACCCGGCCAATTACACCAATCGCTCGCCTTATCCGATGTTTCATTTTTTGTTGGAAGAGCAAGTCTCCCAGGCGGTGAATACTTACCCGGACACTTTAGAGATTCCGGATCGGAATGTGGCGCTGATGCGCAAATTGGGGCAAGCAGGGATTGATAAGCTTTGGAAAGGGATTGGGTAGTGTGTCCTGTAAAGCTAAGCTGAGGTTTGGAGTTATGAATTATGAGTTATGAGTGGGGGCTCGATGGGCAAGATATGGGTTGCGATGAGTGTTTGTTTAGTCAAAAATCTCCAAAAAAACTGAAATTACATCTAAAATCTTGTAACCCTGGACTTCAGTCCGGGGAAAAATAAGCCCCCCTCATTCCCATCTAAAATCCATCCAGCAGTTGCATCAGTTGATCGCGTTTAACCAAAATTAAGCAGCGTAAATTTCTTGATAAGGGCCGCAGATTAAATAAATTAGACATCTTCGTTGCCTCGCTGCGCGAGGCTAGTTGGGAACACGGATGAAACGGATAAAACTGATTTTCAGGGATTTCCAGCATGATTTTGACCGTGATTTTGACTATTATGTTGCCACGCAAAGGGCTTAATCAAAAGTAAAGATGTCCACTTTATTTCTTTCCTGTTCCTAACAAGCGATCTCAAAATTCAATTACATTCAATTTTGAGATCGTCATAAAACATAACCATTATTTACAAATTTACCAAAAATAAAATCTATTTTTGCACTAGAGCAAGCACTTAGTAACGGTTCAAAAATAAACCTTACCAAGTTTTTTGATTGCCAGTTGTCAACATCATGGTCAACGTCATGCTGGAAATCCGTGTAAATCCGTGTAAATCCGTGTCATCCGTGTTCCTAAAATAGCCTCGCGCAGCGGGGCAACGCAGTTGCGATTTGGTAAGGTTTATTCGTGGCTTGTCACTTAGATAAAGAAGCAATTGATATCCACATTTTATTGGCATCAACAATCAACGAATGAACACCTTCATCGAAAAACCTCCCGTCAAACCCATTGTTCCAGCTCCTCAAACGCCCGAACCCAAAAAACGGCACCCCTTGGTTGTGGTGGGCCATCGTTTTGATCGGCATCTACGCCGCTACCCACCTGGATGAGCTTCCTTTTTTGGTGGAACGGGATGGAGAATACGACTTGTCGCCGGAGCGGAAAGCCAAATTGAAACGGGAATTGGATGAGATTGACAATGCGGTGCAGTATGTCATAAAGGCCAATAAAACTGGTTTCTATCCCTGCTATACTTGCCCCGGTGGGGATACTCATTCAAATGTAATGCTGATTTGCGCTCAATCCCTTGAAATGGCCTTGCAAATCCCTTGAACTAGGCTTACATCTGTAGCACTACCGCCTTTTTTAGCACGCGGATGACAGGGATGACGCAGATTTTCACGGATTTGAAAACATTACGTTGACCGTGACAAAGGCCATGCGCGAAGCCCACACACCCAAACCCAAACCATCACACTCCACACCCTATTTCCAGGGCATGCCCTGTCTAAGGTGACGCTGGAAAGTGGCCTCTGATGTTTGTTTGCTTGCTTCGCAAGTTGTTTTTTTAGCACGCGGATAAAATTGGGTTTGGGTGTGCTTGTTGGGGTGTGAGTGTGGGCAAACCCCGGTTTCAATTGACTAAGGCGAAAGTTTAAGTTCGAAGCCCCACACCCGAACGCACACCTACACACTCCACACCCATTCTTGCGGATTTCCACGGGTTTTCAGCGCAATGCCGCTGGTACAAGTCTCGTATGTTTGTAAAGCCGAACAAAACTAAAGCAAAAGTTGAGTTCGAGGGCGAGAACTAGCAATACATTGGTAAGAAACAAATACTTTATGGTTTCCGGTCAAAGGCTGGAGGAATCTAAGTCAAAACAAGCCAAGCGCTATGTAGATCTGGAGAGATTCCCCACCTCGGAGCCCATTGGAGCCAGAACAAAGCATCTAAGTCCTTTCCCAGGTGGAATCGAGACAGCATATTGACGAGAGAAGGCGACGGCGGGGTGACCGGTATTTGTTCAGGGCCATTTAAAACAATTTGCCAATGAAACAAGTAAGTATTTGCAAACAAGGCTTTGGCATAGATGGGTCAAAGGACACGCTGGATGCCAATGTGTCTCATTAGTACGATGACGGAAAAGTGGTGAATGGCAGAAGTAGAATTTTCGCCAACACTGCCAGTGGTCACAAACAGTTGCAAGCGTGGATTGCCAAGAATTTGCGTTCAGGGACAAGCTATCAGATTGTGATGGAAGCCACTGGCAGTTATTATGAAGAAGCTGCGTTTTTCTTATCACAGCAAAAACTCCGATTGTCTGTGGTGCTACCCAATCGCAGCAACGCTTATGCGAAGAGTTTGGGTCTGAAAAGCCGAAACGATAAGGTAGATGCGGCGATGTTGGCTCGAATGGGCGTGGAAAAACGCTTGGATGAATGGAAGGCACCCAGCGAGGTGATGATGAAAATCAAGCGCTTATGTCGGGAGAGAAGGGGGTATATGCATTATAAAACGATGATAAACAATCGTAAACATGCCCGTAGCCACACCTACAAGCCCGATCCTAATTCCTTGGAACGAGCCGACGGTCTCTTAACATTGGTAGATGCTCAGATCAAAGCGATTGAAGCTGAACTGAAAACACGCTACAAATCGGACCAGGCCTTGGCAGGGAAAGTTGATCAAATTTGTAGCATTCCAGGCATTGCAATGCTCACTGCACTGGCCATCTTGGAAGAAACCAATGGCTTCAACTTATTCAGGAAAAAGGGCCAATTGGTTTCATTCTCCGGGTATGATGTGAAGACGAAGCAGAGCGGAACCTCGGTCAATGAGCGGGCCCGAATATCTAAACAGGAGAACTCGTTTACTCGTGCGGCACTGTTTTTCCCAGCCATCACAGCGGTCAAATATTGCCCACACCTGCAAAAGGCATACGAGCGGATCTAACAGAAAACAGGGATCAAAATGAAGGGGTACACGGCAACTCAGCGAAAACTTCTTGTGTTGATTTATTCAGTTTACAACTCCAAGGAAGTTTACCAAGCTGATTACAAGTCCCCCAAGCGTCCAGTTAAATCGCAGGGATAAGCTCTCCTGTGGCCTAAAATAGATTAGGCAGGGACGGAGCCCTGCCTAAGTAGAGCGGGCTTGGCCGTCTACGCTGCATAATCAGCACCAAGGTGCAAGATTTGCTTGTGGATAGTAAAAGTAAGCAGAATTCCAATGAATTGCAAGTGGACCCAAGGTGCACCTAGTGGTCCAAATTGTAAATCTGCCCCAAGTTCCAGGGGCTCTTTGTCTCCGTAGCTGCGTTGTTCGTCGGTCAAATAGTCCACTATTTTCCCTCCTCTCGCCTTGCTACAAAGCCAAATAGCCTGCCTGCAACCTAGGGGGTATTTGTAATTCGTACCACTAAGAGATTTTTGTGTCAGCTGAAAATGAGCACCCTGAAATTTTTTCGTCGATTTTTTGCTCTTTTTCTTGCATTTTCACACAGCATCTTCAGACTTGTACCACTATTTACACGTCTCTGACGTTTGACAAATTTGTAAGTTCTCAATATAACATCGTCGCCTAAAAGCTAATCTACTTAACGTCGCACTTCATCCGAAGTGCCCACACGGCCCCGGTACCACAGGCTACAAACGTCTCTCTTCTCCAAAGAAAGGCGCTATCGGGAGATAGCGATTGAGAGCTTACACAAATTTTTATTAAAAATTTGACTATCAACATGTTCCATATAAGTCACCAAGTCTCCTTCATGCGTCAGAGACGCAAATATAGCCGTACAAGTCCGGAGACTTGTGCGAGCTGTACACTTACTATTTTGAGACGAAAACCAAAGTTTCCAGCTTTATCAAGCACAAAATCATAGGATTATAGCTAAACGGGGAATTGCTTTGAACTTACCACCGAACTCCAATTAACCATTAACCACTAACCGTTATCGCACCAACATCACCTCCCCTCGTCGCTCCAAACTTCGTCCTTCCACCAAAGCCAAATCAAAATAGTAGAGATAAACACCATTGTCAGCAGTTCTGCCCTGAAACATGCCATTCCAGAAAGCCGTAGGGTCATTTGGATCCACATCATTGACCCTAAAAACCAGGTCGCCCCAGCGGTTGTACACCCGAAAGGTGCGTATTCGGACCACATCGCCTGCGCTTTGAAGGCCAAAACCATCATTGTTACGGTCGTTGTTGGGCGAAAAGGCGCTGGGAATGTAAATTCTGAAAAACTTCAAGTCTAGAAAAACGGTGCTGTCACAGCCTGTATCTGAGTCGATATTGACGATGTAATTGCCTGGCCGGGTAAACTTGTTGCTCACCACTTTGTAAGTTTCGCCTTCAAAAACCCTGGCAGTAACGCTATCTTGCAAGTCGTAGTCGATTTTCAACTGCAAGAAAACGATGCTGTCGCAGTTGTCTCGGTTGACGAAAGTATCGACATACGCACCTTCGCGGGCAAGAATTTGCCGTTTGAATTTATAGGTTGTCTCTGGGCAAATCCTCACCGTATCACGCCCAAACACCCTCGGTTTGAGGTAGTGAAAAATCTGGGTGATGCGGCAATCACCTTTGCTTTCTACCCTCACCCGGTATTCTCCTTCCCCCGTTTTCACCTTGAGTTTTGATTGGGTTTCGCCGATCAAAGCGATGCCGTTTTTGAACCATTGGTACCGGTAATCAGGTACTTCTGGTACTTTAAGAACATAGTCTTTGCCGCAGGGATTTCCTTCAGGTGTAATGTCGTAATCAAAATTCTGGACCTCATCCAGAATCAAGTTGTCAAAAAAATAATAGGTATCGGCGGTTTGAAATTCGAGTTTTACACAATCAGGGCCAATGCACATCGCGTACATGTCTTCCTTGGGCGTACAAGTCACCGAGTAGGTTCGCCATTCATTGATCCCTGACACGGCCACTCTACCCAATTCCACCCAACCAGGGCCATTGGTAGGGCAACCAAATTGCTGGTCACCACGCCCAAAAGGCAGGTATTTGCAATCGGGGGTGCCATAAAAAACCACATTAGTGGGTGGTGAATTCGTGCCGTTGGAAAACCCGATCCAAAACTTGAAGCGGTAAGTCACATTGGCTTTGAGGGGCGAAAGTAGACAAGCTCCGGTGTATTCTTTCCAGTTGGGATTGGGATTGTTGTTGAAGCGCCCATTGCGAAACCCCACGATCGAATTTCCATCAGGAAAGGGTTGTGGAGGCGGATATTGAGGCCAACCCAGCCATCCGCAGGTATGCAGCAAGTCGGTTGTAGCCTCCGAAGCCTGAATCCAAGTATCGGCGCAATTGAGCTGTGAGTTACGCTGTGGGCAACAGTTGGTCGATTCAAATGACGGATTGGGAATCAACGAAACCGGGGCCAGGACCTTGCACTTGCAATCGGCGGTATCGTTGAGGTCGATCAGGCCGTCGCCATCATCGTCCTTGGCGTTTTCACAAATCTCTACTGGTCGGTTTTGCGACCAGAGCATTTCGCTACCTACAAGCAGCATGAATACACCCAATAAGCTGGTTTTCAGGAAAGACATAGCACCAGAGTTTTGGAGAAAATCAAAGTAGTACGTGGGGTAGGAATGCCATTGAGGTGAGGTGCCTGGATTGGGGACATTAATCATTTATTATGCACCTTGTTGCCTGAAAAGTAACTATTCTACTCAACAATTCAAAGGAAAATACGCGCATTGCGCCTAAACGACGAAAATAGGGGGCGAAAAACACAAGATTCCGTCCCCTACCCTATTTACTTTTAGGGAGTTTCTAAATAAAAATATACCCAAATTACAAGTTCATGATTTCACCTTAACCTTCTCGTAGTTGAAACGTTGAAGAGTTGAAATGTTGAAAAGAGCCACTTAAAACGCTGCTAAAGCACATTGGATTTGGGTGTCTTATTTTTTACATAGCCCCTTACTGCCGGATCAATTTAGCCGACCAGGCTTTCTGCCCATTGATGACCAATAGGCTGTAGTGGCCACTGGGCAGATTGCCCAGTTCAAGGTTCAACTGCCCATTCCAGGCTACTTCCTGGTCTTGGTGGACCAATTGGCCTTGCAAATTGAATACTTTGATTTTTACTGCTCCTTGGGTCTCTTTTTCGGGGAGCTCGACCATGTATTGGCCATCTGGGCTGGGGTTGGGCCAAATTTTTAGGTTTGCTTGGGCGAATGGCTTGAGCTCAAATATGCCAGTGGTGAGACTGCGCAGGGGCATGACCCACACGCCATTGGTACCTGCCAGATAAACCTGATCACCATCTAAAAGGGCATCAGCTACCAATCCTACTTTGGTGACATCCACCGTTTTCCACGTTTTACCTCGATTGCTGGAGAAATAGAGGATGCCGTCATTAAAAGTCGTGAGTGCCAGTACGAACGAATCTTTAGCGATGACATTCCTAAGGTCTTCATCGGCAGGGCCTCCATTTATGACTCGGTGAGCACCTTCAGCCCTTATTTCCACCAGGTCTTCGCTGAAATCAGTAGCGTACACTCCCGCTTCAGAGCTGTAGAAAAAAACCGCATCCAGCGGCAGGGCCCGCATTTCTTTCCATTGTTGCCCCGCACTGACGGAGTAATACCACTTGCCCCGTGATTCCACCATGAGGGTATCGCCTTTCATGGCCAGTTCAAAAATAAAAGGGTTGCCCTCGGGGTGTGGCAACTCGATCCAGGCGCGCGTTTTGCCCGACCATTGGTACAACTCAAAACTAAAACTCGCAAAAACCTGGGTTTTGGACTGTACCATGCCTTGAAAACCCAATTGATCGGGAGTTGCTCCTACTTTAAGCCAGTTTTTCCCTCGGTTGGGCGACAAGAAGGTGGCGTCGAACCCATCATACAGGATCACCGTGTCTTTTAAAGTAGCCAAACCACGCCCTTGCAAGTAAGGCACCAGTGGCTCCAATCCATTGCTCATCGACAATTGCCAACCTTGGGTTTTATTGTAGCTGTAAAAACCCAAATCCGAAAAAGCGACCAGGTCGCTGCCTGCTTTTTTAAGGACATTGGTAATACCGGGCGTTTTGGGTAAGCCCTGGTTGATGGCGGCAAAAGCAGGCTCTTCGCTGCCCTCAATCAGCCCCGCAACCCCACCGTACCCGTACATCAGGATATTCAGTGGCAGTTCTACCGCGCCAAGGCCATAAAAAGGGGCTTTCGATTGAAAAATGAAGGCATTTTCAAGCTCCGCACTGACTTCGTACCCCAACAAGAGGCCACCAAATACCATCAAGAATGAGCTATCAGTCGGGTAAAAAGGCACATCCGCATCTGCAAAATCAAAATCAATCACATCAATCCAGGTCCGCCCTTTGTCGAGGCTGCGACCCAGGTACTCATCGGCTAAAACGTAAACAACCTTGTTCGTTTTGTAAAATTTCACCGCACCTTCATCGACCGGAAGTTGATCTGCGCCACCAAAGCCCCAGGTTTTTCCGCCGTTCGTGGAGCGCAAAACGCTGCCATCAATGTAGCTGCCCGCCAACAATTCGGTATTGGAAAAAGCAATCACACTTTTGAACCAAGGCCAGGAAATCGTATCCGTCAATTGCCATTTCTTGGCTTGTGCATCGTATTGCACTCGAAATTGGTTGTCGATGGCATCACCAGCCACATAGGCTTGGATATTGCCATTGGGTAGGATCACCCACGCAGGCTCTTGGTCGTACAGCATACTGCGGGCAATGGGCAGCCAACGCCGATTCAATTGGTCGTACTGGTACCAAGAGTAGGAATCGTCAAAACTTTCGTTGAAACACCGTAGGAGCAACTCCCGATTCTCAAGTGAAACCAATTGATCGGGTTCATCGCCTTTTTGCAAGCCCTGGCTTTGGTCTTGCCAACGGTTGGCACCTGGCTTGAGCACAAAAACCTTGGTGTTGCCTTGGATCAAAAAGAACTGTCCTTTGAAAGTCTTCAAATCCCAAACTGCGGAATCCTTGGAGAACAGTCCTTGGCTCAAAGCCGACCATTTTACCGTGTTTTTCGCGCTGGACCAATACACCTGGTCACCTGAAATGGCGATTACGGTATCACCCAGTGCTTGCATCTGCTCTACCCGAAAGGTTTCCGGGCCTCCCGTGTAAGTAATTTGGGCAAAAATGCGGCCTACCAATAGCAGGCATAATGCTAATAAGGAAATGTTTTTCATGTATATAAAAGTGAGTGACAAAATGAGTCCTAGATTTTCAATCAAGTGCAAAAAAGATTCAGATCAAAGAACAATATATCTACATTTTTTGGAACCAAAAAGTTCCATTTTATTTCAAAAATTTAAAATCAAAACATTTCTATCAATTGGTAGCCATTCTGCTTTAAACTAGTGATACGAATTATAAATACCCCCTAGGTTCCAGGACGAAATAATAGGCCATTACCAACGCGACTTTTTTGTCTAAACCAGAATTTATAAAATTGCAGAATTACAGAATTTCTTGCGTGGCGTTGACCAAAACAAGAATTTTAAAGAATTGGCCCGCTTCGCGGTCTAGGCCCAGATAATAAAGCCGCGAACGGGTAAAAATTCCGCCAAAGAATATAAACGGTTATTTTCTTCCGAGCCCACTGGTATAAGATCATAATCAGCATTTAACCATTAACCATTAACAACTAACCATTAACAACTATCTCTCCCCCTCATTGATCCATTTAGGCACGTAAGTTGCTTGGTAATTTCGCAATTTTTCCATCAAATCGGCTGGATCTGCGCTGTCGACCAGCAAGTCGCGGTTGGCTTGTTTGAGAAAATCTGTCTCCACGGCATGGTCCAGAAAACTGAGCAGTGAATCGTAAAAACCTGCTGTATTCAAAAATCCAATCGGACGCTGGTGTAAGCCCAATTGCGACCAAGTGGCCATTTCAAATACCTCATCTAGGGTACCAAAACCACCGGGCATGGCGATGAAAGCTTCGGCCAGGTCGTACATTTTCATCTTGCGTTCGTGCATGGTTTCGGTGTAGTGCATTTGGGTAACGCCAGTGTGCTCAATTTCTTTGTGCGATAAAAAGTGCGGGATAACCCCGATCACTTCACCCCCGTTTTCCAAAACTGCGTCGGCAATGACGCCCATCAGGCCCACCTTACCCCCACCATAGACCAAGGTGATGCTTTCTTTGGCCAACATGGCCCCCAATTCCTGGGCTTTTTGAGTAAACAATGGATTGTCGCCAGCATTGGCTCCGCAGTACACACCGATGGATTTCATTGGTTTAAGTTGAAAAGTGGAAGGGTGGAAAAGTTGAAGAGATCGCAAAAAAAGTGTAATTTTGGGGACAAAGCAAGCAAATATGTATTTGAGCTAAAATAAAGCAAACATATTTGCTTTTGAGGTTTAGCAAAAAAAGAACGCAACTTTCTTTCATCCAGTTGCTTTTCTTTTTTCACTAAACCCAAATCCGTTTACTTTATTTTTTAACGCTCTCTATGCCAGGTTACAGCGAAAAAACTTTGAAGGAAGCCTTGTTGGAGCTGATGAGCCAATACCGCCTCAAGCAAGGCGTGAATGAAGCCATGATCAAAGCCGCGTGGGTGAAACTCATGGGCACTTCTATCGTATCGCATACCCGCCAGATTCGCCTGGTTCGCAAGAAACTGTTCATTGTAATCGACTCACCTGCACTGCGCCAGGAATTGTTTTATGGTCGCGAAAAACTGCGCAAAATCTTGAATGAAGAACTCAAGGAGGAATATTTGGAAGAGGTGATTGTGAAATAGGAAAAGTTCTGGACGAGTAGTTTTCAGACAAAACAATGGTTTTTGTAACAATCCAGCCGGTTCCCATTTTAGATAAAAAAGCGTATTTTTGTCTGTATTGCAAGCGTAAATTAAGACCAATGACTGATACTTTAACCGGGAAAACGCATCCTCCAAGTTCGGAAAACCAGCTTGCTGTGATCAAGTCGCCTGTACAGCCTCGCTTGTACACCTTGGGTGAGTATTTGCAACGCGAAGCTCGATCCTCCGAACGTCATGAATATTTCAATGGCCAAATTTTACGTGTACCTACGGCCCACATCCCCCACAATACGATCATTGCCAATACGGTAACTGCCATCAAAATTGCCGTCAAATCTCTTCCTCAAACTTACCGGGTGCTTAGTGGTCAGCAAAAAGTGTATCTTCCACAACTCAATTTTGCGTTATATCCCGATGTTTTGGTTGTTTGCGAAACACCAGTAAGCTGGGGAGACAATGATGAACTATTGGTCAATCCACTGCTCATTGTAGAGGTTTTGTCAAAAAGCACGAAAAAATACGATCGTGGTGAGAAATTTAGTGCGTACAAAACCCTAGATTCTTTTCGTGAATACGTATTGATTGATCCCACCCAATGCAGGGTAGAAAGCAGGTTCAGGGAAGAGCCTGACCTTTGGCGTGATACCATCATCACCGAATTAGTGGAAACCTTCCCTCTCCGATCTTTAGGCTGCGGTATTTCAATGGCCGATATTTATGAATACATCCAATTCGAAGCGCCAAAGGGTAGGAAAAAATAGGCTATTGCAACGCGAACGAAATGGCCATACAGCCCAAATCACCTGTTCATCGTCCGCAAACTATCCAAACTGGCCTTTTCTTTGGTTTTTTTCTCTTCCCTTGCGGTTTTGCGCAAGTCGCTTTTGGCACCCCGCAAAAACTCGCTGAAAGAGTCGTACTCTTTGCGAAAACTCAAGCCTACCCCAATTTGATTGCGCCTACCACCGAAATCCGGTTCTATCTTGTGGAAAAAACGCAGCTTGAGGTTGCGGTCCTTGGTAATGGCGTACTCAATGATAAAGTCAGTGCCCACAAAAGTCCCTGCCGAGTTAGTCACCGCACCGTTGTTGAAATTGACCATTGAGCGCACGTTGCCGCCCATTTGCACGGTCAAGCGGTCGTTGAGGAAGGAAGGCTTGATGTTGAAATTCAGTTCTTGTCCCCGGTTGATGGACTGACTGAGGTTTTGGTTGTAGCCAATGTCAAAATCGAGGTCCGAAAAAACGTCTCCTTCTCCGATCAGGTCAGAGAACAATTCGGTCACCAATACCGACAATTGATTGGAAATGAGTTCACTGACGGTATTGTAGAAAAAGTCGACGCCTTGTTGTACGTTGATGTCAGAAGCAATGAACTGCCCTGCTACAATCAAGCCAAACACTTGCTTGTTCAGCTCATTTTGGTCCTGTTTCAAAGCCCTGAGTTTAGCTTCAGTATAGGTTTGGAGTTCTCCGCGCAGGTTGGGGATTACAATGTCGAATTTGATGTCTGGCTTCAGCAGTTCACCTTGCAGTTTCATCAACAGGTCTACATTGGTACTGGTACTTGCAAGGGCTTTGATGTCGTCAGTCGCACCTGTGAGGTACTCTGAGATAAGCCCATACACGGAAGTATTGAGGTCGCGGTATTCGGCTTCTAGGTCTATTTGGGCTGCATAGGGATTGCCAGTCCAACTGATGGTTCCGCCCGGCTTGACCCTAAAATCCTTGTTGATCACATTGTAAAAAGTGAACAAATAGCCGCCGTCGTCGATGGTGATGTCGCCAAACATAGTGAAGGCCCCACCTCGTGGCACCGAAATTTGCAAGTTGCCCCGTCCCGTGCCTTTGATTATGTCGCCGCTTTTCTCATTGAACACTACCTGCATTTCAGCCCCGCGAAGGACAGTAATGTCCATGTCAATACCTACACCCTTGAGTTCCGCCTCTGGAGTTTTCACCTTGTCCTCCTGCTGGCCGTTGTTGCTGAATTTCACAAAATCCAACTCGTTGGCCTGGCGCTGGTTGCTCACTGGCAAGATGATTTTGGTACCAGGACCTACTTCAGCTGTTACCGAAATATCGGGGCGCTTAAAAGAGCCGTCAAAACTTACCTGACCATTGCCCAGTGCCTGGCCATAAAACTGTGTGTTGTCGCCTTTTTTGGTGTCCAGAGCCAAAAAATTACCCCTGGTGATCAAATCGGCGTTGAAGCCAAAGTTTTTGAGGAAGTAATGGCGAATACCTCCGTCGAGCATTGCTTCGCGGCCATCTTTGTCGCGCAAAATGCCCCCACTCGTGTCAAAGAGGTAGTTGTCAATTTCGACCGGGACCTTGCCAAAGGTATAAGTGGTTTTTAGGAAATCGACCGTCAAGCCGCCTTTGTTTAGCCACATTTTACCGCCAATATTGGGGGCTTTAGCGGTGCCATAAAACTGAACATCGGCCTCCACATAGCCGTAAATATTTTTCAAAACATCACCAATGAAGTACTCGGCAATGTTGAGCGGAAAAGACTGGATATTGAGGTTCAGGTCAAAATAGCCCGCACTTTGCTCTTTGCTTTCACCAAAAGTCTGAAGGTTGTAGCTGCCTTCTGCAATCAGTTGGGCGGTATCCTTGGTGATCGAAGTGTAAACATGAATGGGATGCTTGAGGTCTTCAAGGCTTATATTAACCAGTAAGGCCCCCCAATCGTCTCCGTTCATCAGGAAAGTATCACTAGTGATTTCGGCCCCAATGGTATTCAGCTTCAGCAAGTCTTCAACCCGCACTTTGACTTCGCAGTTGCCACCAAACTTGATGGGATCAAAGTTCAGGTATTCGTTGAGCAGGACCAGATCCATGTTGTTCATGTTCAACTGCATGCCCTTGCGGCCTAGTCGTTCGAGGCTGATGGCTTTGTCGTCGCGAAGCAATACAAAATCCTGAATATCAATATAATCCCTGCCAAAAACAATTGAGTTTTTATCGTTTACAGACCATGTAGATCCAAGAATGGAGACATTTGTACGCGACAATTGCATGAGCATGGTGCTGGTGTCCCGGATGAAAAACTTACCTTCCAAGTTGACTTTGGCCATGCTGGCAGCTTGCTTTTCGTCGTAACCCAGGTAGAACTGAATCGTATCTTTTTGCAGCAAAAGTGAGAGGCCAATCGGCAACAACTTGGTTTTGCCATTGATTACCGTCGACAAAGCCCCAATATTGATAAAGCCCACTCCATTGCTGATGTCGCTCGTAATATTAACTGTTCCAAAGTCCAAGGAGCCAAAACGAAAAGAGGGGGTAGTAATGGTTGTCTTGAAATCCCTGCGGAGATTGTCAAAATCACCAGACAAGGTCAGATCCTCGAAAGGCCCCATGTCGTCGCTGAGCAATTCGTGCAAGCCACCACTGTTTTTAACATGGATATTGTAGCTAAATTGTTGAGTAAGGGACAGTGAATCGACTGATTTTATGCGCAAGCGCCGGGCAAAATCAGGATAATTGACCGCCACAAAGTTTTGCAGGGCTGCTGGTACTTTTTCAATGTCGAACTTGCCGTACAAATCGGCATCAACCAATTCAGAGGCCACTTTCATGCGGCGATTGCCAAATGTATCGAGTTGCGAGTTGATGTCTACTTCTTCAAAATGGTAAGTCTGGTCATCTTTGTGCAGGTAAAAATCCAAGAAGCGGGCACTGCCCACCAAATCAGCCAAGTTGCGGGCTTTGAGGTCCAGCTCTACGTCACCAGCCAAAGTAATGTCTTGTTTGGATAGGTTGAGTTTACCCAAGTCCAAGCGGTTGATCGACGAGCGGAAGCGGTACTCTGGAACATCTCCCGAAAAGTCAACTTTACCACTGAAATCCAATTCGACATTGGGATCTGAAAATACCAGCTCTCCGTCAAATTTGCGCGACTTGAGCTGGCCTTTCATTTTTACATTTTGGTAAATGTAGTTTTTGAACTGAAAAGAAATCAGATCGGCTCCCAGGTCTACGCTGGCGTCTTTGCCTGCCAGGCCTTTGCCGTTTTGGATATTTGAAGTCAGTGAAATTTTGCCCAAGTTGGAATTGTCAGTCCATTTGCCCAAGTCAAAATCATTGAGGGTGATCGTACCTCGGTATTGCGAACGCTCAAGGTCATCAGTGTCTTCAAGGGTCAGGTTAAGGTCAGCATTGCCGATGCTGCTGCGCAAGTTGCCAATTACGGTAAAATTGTTGAAGAACCCTGTGAATGTGCCTGCATAGTCCAGGTTCCCTAATTTATTGTAATTGTTAGGTAAGTTAAAGTTGGGCAATAGGTCGCGCAAAGTTTGGATTCGAGTATGCAGGCGATCCATTTTCAGCATCAACAACTCGTTGTCTTTTTCAGCCAAACCCCTGGAAGAAAATTTGCCCTTGAGATAGGTTCCATCAGGCAAAAAAATACTCAAGTCATTGGCATTCAAATCATTGATCGCACCAAAGAAATGCCCGGTCAGGCGCAAAGTGGTTTGCTTGTTTTTGCGAAAGAAAGGGTTGGTCGTCAAGTCCGACGCAAAGGCCATGATGTCGCGCATGGCCACCCTGGAGGCGAGGAACTTGGCATCCAATTTGACTTTGTTGGGGAAATCGCCCCAATCGTCGTAACTTTTGTATTTGAACCGCAAAGTATCGCCGATCTGTGAGTATGGCGTGACCAGTGCAGCACCATTGAGCGCCACTTGGGTGCTGCTAACGATGGCCTCTTGAGCAGAAAGGTTCTCAAGTTTAAAACCCGAACTTTCGTCCAAAGATATTCGATTCACCCGACCTCGAAATTCGTCCTTATTTACGCTAAAATCCCTGATTTTGATGTTGATGTTGCGCACATCAAGGTGTTCAAAATCGACGGTATCCCGAGGAATGGTAAGCTTTGGAGCCCGCCGGTAATTGTGCAATTGAAACGCGCTGCCTTCTAGGCTGATTTCGCGCACTTTGATTTTCCAGGTGCTGGTATCGAGGCGGTTGGAGTCGATTTGTGGCACTTGCTCGTCCATTTCTGAAAGCGACTGTTCTTCTTCATAACCAGGTCCATAGGGCAATTCGTCGATAAAAAAACGCAGCTCACGAATGCGCAAGTAACGCGCATTGAGTTCCTTGTTTGGCAAGTCCATGTCTTGCATGCGCAAGCGAGAACGACCCACGTAAATATGCATCCTTTGGCCGCGGTGCAAATCGTCTTTGAGAAACGAAACCTCGTCCAAGTTAAGGTTTCGCAAGGCCAAACGAAAAGGTTTTTTCTGCTTTTTGGGCTTGGGCTCATCATCAGGCGGAAACAGGCGATCCAGCAAGAGCTCAAGGTTGCTGAGCTGTGCCTCAGGGGCTTTGCGAATGAAAACCCTGGCTTTTTGTAAGTTCAAATCGTCAAAAACCAAACCTTTGCGGATGATGGTGATGGGACTGAGGTCCAATTTGGCCACCAAGCGATGGGCAAAAATCAGGGTATCCCGATTGTCGTCTTCGATGTAGACGTCTTTGAGGATGATGTCATTGAAAAAACCCAGGCGAAAATGGCCCACCTCAACTTTGGTTTGGGTGGTTTTGGACAGGGCTGTTGTGGTCTGCTCAATGAGCCAATCCTGCACCACAGGCACTTGAATGATCAGGAACAAACAAGTGATGACCAGTGCCAAAGTTGCCAACACAACCCTACTTATCGCCCGTACACGACGATAAAACAGCCACGCATACCAACTGAATTTGCGCGTGACTGGCTTGTGTTCTGACTTTTGGTGCTCCTTTTGATCCATGTTTTCACTCAGCCGGGGGTTTATTCTCCCTTTACGATACTACAAGGATGCGCAAAAGGCCAAGAATAAACGCGTAAGGTTACATTTTAACGCAAATATAACGATTTCGACCTGCTTTTGCTGGTAAAAGTTGTGGCTTCTTTAACTTAGAAACTGTTTTAAAACACCCTACGGGCCATAAAACGCCATCTTTTGGTGTCATACTGCACCAATTTTTGAGGCAATAGCCCCGGCTATTGCCTCAAAAATTGCCTTCGTCTGCCCCTCAAAATCTGACATTTTCTGTCATCCCCAGAGGTTTTAAAACGGTTTCTTACGATTCCGCAATGAACCTAAAAGCCTGCTCCTCTGACCAATAAATGTTGTGACGCCCTGGGGTGTAAAAACCACAATGACCACCAAAACGAGGGCTCATGAGGTGAAACAAGTTTGATTTTTTGGCCAATTCAGTTGGGTAGCATTCGTCGCTGAGAAAAGTATCATCCTGGGCATTGACCATCAAGGCCGGGATCTTGATTTGGTGCAAAACGTCCCGGCTACCAGCCCTGGTCCAATAATCCACGGCCCCCTGGTAACCATGCACTGGTGCGGTGAATACTTCATCAAACTCGTCAAAATTGCGCGGCCTTTCGATGTGAAGCTGGTACGCATCGGGAAAGCGCCGGGCCTTGTCGTGCATTTTTTCGTTGAGGGTTTTCAAAAAACGCTTGAGGTAAACCCGGTTTTTGAGCTGGTTAAAATTGGCGCTGGCCGTGAGTAGGTGGCAAGGCACCGAAAAAACAGCGGCCTTGTGGATCAACTTGGACAACGAATCCCCTTTTTCGCCCAAATAACGCATGGTCACATTTCCACCCAGGCTGAAGCCCAACAGGGCAACGCGGCGGTAGCGATCCAGGTTTTCAACGTGGGTGATTACCGTTTGCAAATCATCGGTAGCTCCCATGTGGTAGGCCCGCAACTGTTGATTGGGCTCTCCGCTGCAACCGCGCATGTTAAGCGCCAGTACATCCCAGACCCCCAGCTTGAAGCGGCGCACCAGGCCCCGCATGTAAGCCCGGTCGGCATTGCCCTCCAAGCCATGTAGTGCAATCAACAAAGTATCCGAACCTACCAAAGACCAGTCCAGGTCCAAAAAATCCCCATCGGGAGTGTAGATGCGCTCACGTTCGTAATGGACATCAGGCACCTTCCGAAACAAGGCCGGATAAATCGTATTGACATGGGCATTCCGAAACGGAAAAGGCGGTACGTAATGCGAAGCCGCTAAAATGGGCATGGCGAAATTGATTTTTTGAGGGGCGAAGGTAGGGAAGTTCTTTTGATTCGGTTTGCTTTTGGGGTATGACCTTTTAGTTTGGTTGTTTTTTGACCCGCGATAGAAGACAATTGATTTGAGGCTTGCTGAAAAGATTTATCAGGTGAGTTGAATAAGGGCAATGTTGGGTTTATTATTTTTTAAAACATACGATAGACGACATACAAAATACGACATATGATTTTGGGGCCCGCTGGGGAGATTTGTCGAATGAGGAGAGTTTTGACTTACGAATTAGGTTTTGAAGGTTGATTTGCTATTGTGACGTTGACTTTTAATGTCAACGTATTTTAGGCATAAACGCCATTCTTGGTCAACATCACGCAAGTATTTCTGTAATTTTGTAATTCTGAAAATTCCGGTTTAGACAAAAAAAACTTCGTCAAAGGATTCTAGGCCAATGCAGCCCCCTAACTCACACCACTTCTGCCCAAACCACCGCGCCGGTATGGTCCAAATAAGCCCAACGAGTGTGGGTACTTACGCGGGCCAGGCCGTTTTCAAAGGGCCATGCTTGGGCAAATTTAGGCTCGATTACCCAGTCCCCTTTCACATTGATGAAACCCCAAGAGCCATTGACCTGAACGGGGGCCAAATCCTCGGCAAAAATACCTGCATTTTGGTATTGAAAAGGGATAGCCGTGCTGTTGTCAGGGCGAATAAATCCATAGGTACCGTCTACTTTCACGGGGGCCAGGCCCTCGTGAAAAGTCCCCGCTGATTGGTACTGCGGCGCGATGGCGATCTGGCCCTCAAGGTTGACGTAGCCAAAAAGTTCGTCGCGGTGTGCCAAAGCAAAGCCGCCGTGAAAATCGCCGTTGGAAAAACCTTCTTTGTAAGTAAACTGTGGTTGCAATAAAACTTCAGCCTGGCGGTTGATCAGGCCCCATTGGCGGTTGCGCAGCACCACAGCCAGGTCTTTTTGAAAAGGCAGGCACTTGTCGAAGGGCAATTCGAGCACGATTTTGCCCTGCTTGTCGACAAAACCCGCCCCCTTGAGCCAGGCCACCGGGGCCCATCCTTGCTGAAAAGGCCCTGCCCATTCAAATTGGGGCTTGATGACCCAATGGCCCTCCTGGTTGATGAAGCCATAAAGGCCATTGTTGGCTGCTGCGGCCAAACCCTCGTTAAAGTCGCCTGCTTGGTCGAATTGTACGTCAATGGCCAGGTTGCCACGGGTGTCGATGTAGCCCCAACGCAGCACCAGTTGGGCCCGGGCCAGGCCCTCGCAGAAATGGCCTACGTGGTTGAAGGTATGCTTGAGCAAAAGCCGCCCCAAGGCATCCATCGGCACCAATTTGTCGTTGAACCGGATGCGGGAAAAACCTGCATAAAAATCTTCTGCTTCGTAGTACTGGGGTTCAATCACGGTTTCGCCCTGGCGATTGATGAAGCCAAATTTGCCTTTTTCGCGGATTTTATAGAGTGGTGTCATGCTTTTTTGTTGAGGGGTTGAGTAGAAGTTGAAAGGTTGAAGCGTTGAAATGTTGAAAAGAGTATGCAACTGGGTAGGGTTTCCCGAGGGGCAAGTGTAGATTTGGCACCATTTTTTTGCCTTCAAAGGGTAACTTATTTTCAAAAGGACAAACCAGGCATCACGAGTCAAGTCTTTAGGTTTGTCACCTCTTCTCAACTTCTAAACCTCTCAACTCCTTCAACGCCGAAAGTAGCAGTAGGAAACGAGTTGAACAAATATTTTATCGATCAAAGCGAAAAGTTGGCAGCGAATGCGTATTTTTGTTGGCAGAAAACCTTTTTTACAAAAATATTTTTAAAATGCCCCTTCGGGAAAACTTTCCAGCAGCAGGCGAAGACTACTTGGGCGGCGAGAGCAATGGCTACGAGTATTGCACCGTCTTTTCGGGTGCTCGCCTGGAGCAGAGCTACGAAATGGTGCGCCAATTCCTGAAAGAAGAAGGCTATGGCGACTTGCCAATTCCCAAGGATGCTGCTGAGTTGGCCCATTTTCGGCTGGCTACCCGCAACAAACAAATACTCTTGTTTGAGGACAATGGCTACGTACACAACCCAGTCAAAATCCTTTTTGACGAGGACCGCCGTAAGAAGGCGACTTTGATTTTGTGCATATACAACGAAAAGGACCCGCAACATTTGTTGAAGTTTCACCGGAAGGTGGGTGGATAGTGGCCACGGAGTCTCCACGGATAGTTTTTTGCTTGCTGCGCAAGCTGGTTTTTAGCACACGGATTACACTGATTATACGGATTTTCACAGATCTGCCTACTTGATTTTTACCATCAAGCCTCTGGATGCAAGCCTTTGGATCGATTTTAGATGGGAATTTAGGGGTAGTCACTGCCTCCGGACTCAAGTCCAGGGTTACAAGAATTTAGATGTGGATACCGTTCCATCTTCAGAAATTACCGCAGTAAATTCTTTAGCCCCCATGTAGAGAACCCAATCCGTGATCCGCAATCCCCCGAACCACAAAAAGTCTCCCCAACGGCCCTCCACTCATCACCTACAACCCAAAACCCATAACTCACTCCTCATTCTCCCAACCCATGCTTCTTTCCACCGCTTTTTGCCAGCCGCGATAGAGTTTCTGGCGTTGTTTTTCCTCCATTTGTGGTTGGAAGGCACGGTCCAGTTGCCACTTGTTCTGCAGGTCCTGGAGGGTCCAGAATCCGGTAGCAAGGCCTGCCAGGTAAGCGGCACCGAGGGCAGTGGTTT
The DNA here is from genome assembly GCA_013299105.1 of Chitinophagales bacterium. Classification (GTDB taxonomy): domain Bacteria; phylum Bacteroidota; class Bacteroidia; order Chitinophagales; family Saprospiraceae; genus Haliscomenobacter. The sequence goes on from JAAFJY010000007.1 coordinate 122,803, forward strand.
CGATGATCTTGGGGCGCTCAACGGGTACGCCCAGCATATCAGACTGGAACTGCATCAGCAAGTTGTTGGCACATGCTCCACCATCCACCCGCAAGACGGTCAGTGGAGTACCCGCGTCTTTTTCCATCGCTCCTAGCACGTCTTTGGTTTGATAAGCCAGGGCTTCCAGGGTGGCGCGGATCAAGTGCGACTTTTTGGTCCCTCGCGTCAGGCCGAAGATGGCTCCACGGGCGTACATGTCCCAGTATGGTGCGCCCAAGCCAGCAAAAGCAGGCACCACATACACCCCCTCTGCCGAGGGTACTTTCATGGCAAAAAACTCAGAATCAGGCGATTCGTCGATGATTTTCAAGCCATCGCGTAGCCATTGAATGGCTGCCCCGGCGATGAACACGCTGCCTTCGAGGGCATAATGCACCTTGCCATTCAGGCCCCAAGCGATGGTAGTGAGCAAGCCTGCATTGGAAGTAATGCGCTCCTCACCCGTATTCATCAGCATGAAACAACCCGTGCCATAAGTATTTTTGGCCGCTCCTGGCGCAAAGCAACCCTGCCCAAATAAGGCCGCCTGCTGGTCACCTGCCATACCCGCAATCGGGATGGCCTCGCCAAACAAATCGGCGCTGGTATGCGCATACACCTCGCTGGAAGCTTTGACCTGGGGCAAAACCGATTGGGGTACACTCAAAACCTGCAACATTTTTTCATCCCAAACCAGGCTTTGGATGTTGAACAGCATGGTGCGCGAGGCATTGGAATAGTCGGTTACGTGGGTTTGCCCGCCGCTCAGTTTCCATACCAACCATGCGTCAATGGTGCCAAACAACAAGTCGCCAGCTTCAGCACGGGCGCGGGCACCAGGCACATTGTCCAAAATCCATTTCACTTTGGTGCCTGAAAAATAAGCATCAACTACCAGTCCGGTGTTGGCTTTGACGTAAGCCTCGTGGCCGTCGGCTTTGAGCTGGTCGCAAATGGCGGCGGTGCGGCGGTCTTGCCAAACGATGGCGTTGTAAACGGGCTCGCCAGTTTTTTTGTCCCAAACCACAGTCGTTTCGCGCTGGTTAGTGATGCCGATGCCTGCGATTTGATTGGCTTTGACGTTCATCTGGCTCAACAGGTCTTTGGCCACTGCGTATTGGGTTTGCCAAATTTCAATCGGATCGTGCTCTACCCAACCTGGCTTGGGGTAAATTTGGGTAAACTCTTGCTGGCGAACGCCAACGATACTGCCTTGCTGGTCGAATAGAATGGCGCGTGAACTGGTCGTTCCCTGGTCGAGGGCGAGGATGTATTGGCTCATTTGATGTAGGTATGAAAAAAGGACCTATGGTGAAATTGCATCCGGTTTTCAGCTGCAAAACCCTGATTGGCACTCAAAAAACAACTTTTCAGCCCTTCTTCTTGGCATTGTGTTAAACCAAATGGACTTTTGAGGCATTATTGAAGCGTCGGAATCAGTTCTTGTTGTTAGAGTAAAAGCTTATTCAAGCTTTTACTTGCAAGGATGCGATGGGGGTAAAAATAAATGAATATTTAGCCAAACCTAGCATCTATCAAAAAAATATTAACACGGACTGGTTTTGGCCTCATCCATTCGGGTCAACCCGTAAATTAGTTTTTCGCCTTCATGCAACACCATTTGATTCCCTATACCGCGATGCCACAACTGGCAGCCACCGATGTCGCTTATGCCACTGGCAATCCCGCATTGAGTCCTTTTTACAAGTACGACGTTTCACTCGAAAATTTTGCCGCCGTCATTGCCGACAAGCAAAATGAAAGCACTCCTCGCGAGGTTTTAGTGGAGGTCTTAAAAAGGCAGTACCAAGGCCGCGAGCAGGCTCCACTGGTGCAAACAAACATCGAAAAACTGATTTCACCCAATACCTTCACCGTGGTTACAGCCCACCAACCTGCTCTATTCACCGGACCTTTGTATTACATTTATAAGATTTTTTCGACCATTAACTTGGCTGAACAACTCAAGGCCAAGTTCCCTAGGTATGATTTTGTGCCCGTGTTTGTGAGCGGAGGCGAAGACCATGATTTTGCCGAAATCAACCACGCCAACCTTTTTGGTAAAGCCTTGCGCTGGGAAGACGAAACGGCTGGCGGTTCGGTAGGAGCCATATCGACCAAGGGTTTAAGCGCAGTTTTGGAAGAACTAAAAACGATTTTGGGTGAAAATGGCGCAACTTTGTACCAGACCATCCACGACGCCTACACCCAAAACGAGTGGTATGGTTCGGCTAGCATTGACTTGGTACATCGCCTGTTCCACCAATATGGCTTGGTAGCACTGAACATGGCCGAGCCGGATTTCAAACGTTTGTTCATTCCGACCATGCGCGAGGAATTGTGGGGCCAGGTTTCGCAAGGCTACATCGAAAAAACCCAAGGTGAACTCAATGAAGCGGGTTTCTCCAGCCAGGCCCACGCCCGCGAAATCAACCTCTTTTACCTCCAGCCCGGTCGCCGCGATCGCATCATCCGGGAAGGGGACGGCTTTCAGGTCTTGAATACCGATTTATACTTCAGCGACATCATGATGGAGGAAGAGTTGGAGGCCAACCCTCAGTTTTTCAGTCCCAACGTGGTATTGCGCCCCTTGTTTCAGGAATTAATTTTGCCCAACCTGGCCTACGTGGGCGGCGGTGGCGAAATCGCTTACTGGCTGGAGCGCAAAAGCCAATTCGAACATTTTGGCATCAATTTCCCCATGCTGATCCGCCGCAATTCAGTACTTTGGCTCGACAAAGCCACTTGCCAAAAAATGGACAAATTGGGCCTGGGTGTCGAAGACCTTTTGCAGGATACCGACCTTGTAATTCGTCAATATGTGGCTAAAAATGCGGAAGGAGAGCTCAACCTGTCAGATGAAATGGGCCAATTAAAAGCCTTATTTGAAAAAATCCGTCAAAAGTCCCTACAAGTCGATCCAACACTCGAAAAAGCCATTTTGGCCGAAGGGGTCAAACAAGAAAAAGTGCTCGAGCAATTGGAAGGCCGCCTGATGCGGGCCGAAAAGCAAAAGCACGAAACCAGTCTCAACCAAATTCGGAATTTGCGCGACAAGCTCTTTCCCAACAATGGCTTGCAAGAGCGAACCGATAACTTCCTACCCTATCAGCTCAAATACGGCGAAAGTTTTTTCGCCGAGCTCAAAAAAGGCCTTGATCCATTTGTTCAAGGGATGTTGATTATCGAAGATCGTTGAATTGGTTCAAGGCTATCAATGATAATTGGTCTGAAATCACGCCTATGATCTGTGAGAAAAATTGTTTTTGGACTGCTTGATCAAAAACTTGTATTGCAGGTATTGGAAAAATGTAAAAGCTTCGTTTTATTTGTACTCGAACAGCGTTCTAGTAAATAAAGGGGAACGGTTGTCAGGAGTATGCTTTTGCAGATACCTGACAACTTTTTTTGTTTTAGGGCCATACGTTTCCTACCTTTGTGGCTCAATTTCATCCTTGTGGCAAGAATTTTGGCAATCGACTACGGTAAAAAACGTACGGGTTTGGCAGTGACCGATCCCTTGCAAATCATTGCCAATGGCTTGGATACGGTCCCAACCCACCAGCTGTTCGATTTTCTACAAAAATATTGTGAAACCGAAGAAGTGGAGACTTTCGTAGTAGGTGAGCCCAAAAACCTCGACAATACCCCTGCTGAAGTCCATCATTTGGTCATCAATATGGTGGCGCAACTCCAGACCAAGTTTCCACAAGTTGAGATTACATTACACGACGAGCGTTTCACCTCCAAAATGGCCAGTCGTGCCATTTTAGAAAGCGGGGTAAATAAAAAGAAGCGCCAAGACAAAGCCCTGGTGGACAAAATCAGTGCAGTGATTATCTTGCAGTCTTATTTGGAAAAATACAAGTATTAGAGGCCTTAAAGAAGATGTTTATTCAAATATACTCTTCATAAAAGCCCTCTTGCCCAAAGTCAACTTAGCCAATGATTTTACCTATTTATGCCTACGGGCAGCCTGTTTTGCGCAAAAAAGCCGAGGACATTACGCCCGATTATCCAGGACTGTCAAACCTGATCGCCGACATGTTTGAAACCATGTACCGCGCCGAGGGGGTTGGACTAGCCGCGCCTCAAATTGGCCGAGCCATCCGATTGTTTGTGATCGATACCGTACAAATGGAAGAGCGGGGCAAAGATGTCCAGGGTTTCAAAAAAGTGTTCATCAATGCTCACAAAATTGAAGAGACCGGAGACCCTTGGGCTTATGAAGAAGGTTGCCTGAGCATCCCCGAAATTCGTGGGGATGTGGATCGCCCCAGCGTAATTACCTTACGCTACCTGGATGAAAACTTTGTGGAGCATACTGAGACCTTTGACGGGCTCAATGCCAGGGTAATCCAACACGAATATGACCATACCGACGGCATATTATTCGTGGAGCACCTCAAGCCGATGAAAAAAGCTTTCATCCGTTCACGCCTCGAAGCCATTCGCAAAGGGCGGATCAAAGCGGAATACAGAATGAAGTTTGTTGACGGTAAGTAACACCATACAGGCATGAAACCACTGATCATCGGCATAACCGGGGGCTCCGGTTCGGGAAAAACCAGCTTTGTACGTCTTTTGCGCGAGCCCTTTAACGCCCAAGAACTCTGCGTCATTTCGCAAGACGATTATTACCGTCCCCGCTCCGAGCAAGACAAAGATGAGCAGGGAGTGGAAAACTTTGACTTGCCCAAGTCGATCGACAAAAAAGCTTTTCACGATGATATCCAGCGCTTGATTGCGGGTGAAACCATCCAAAGGCTAGAATATAAATTCAACGATGGTTCAGCAGTGCCGCGCACCCTTACTTTCTGCTCGGCCCCGGTTATTGTAGTAGAAGGTTTGTTTGTTTTTCACTACAAAAAAATCTTTGACCTCATGGACCTCAAGGTTTTTTTGCACGCCAAGGAGAACCTCAAGGTCATTCGCCGAATCAAACGTGACAAAGTAGAGCGCAACTACCCACTCGAAGATGTCCTTTACCGCTATGAGAACCATGTGATGCCTTCTTTTGAGCGCTATGTACAGCCATATCTGGAAAAAGCAGACCTGGTGGTCAACAACAATTCCGACTTCAACATGGGACTGGCCGTACTCAAGGGCTTCATTCGCAATTATTTGGATGGTCCGAACAAGTGATAGGCCAATCCCCTACCCAAAAAATTCACCAGAATCTGGAACTTTTTTTGCCCAAGATTTCTTTTTTTGCCAAAGGCTTGTAATTTTGCGCCACTCTTGAAGAAATCAACCGGAGGAATGGCAGAGCGGTTGATTGCAGCGGTCTTGAAAACCGCCGTACCGAGAGGTACCGGGGGTTCGAATCCCTCTTCCTCCGCCACCACAAAGCGCAATTGATTGAATATCAATCTTTTGCGCTTTTTTTATTTTCTATTGTTTCGTTTTCTGTTGCATTTGTACCTACTTGTACACATTTTTCGAGCTGGACAAACAGCCTGACAAAAATATTTTCAAGCTTTTTTAAAAACCCCAATAACGGTTGAGCAACACCCCGTTAACTTGTTCGGCATCCTATCAATATTTGGACAAATCGGACGCGCCAAAAAGGGGGGCTTTACCCCAAATCAATCTTGTCAATCTCTTTCATCACCCGGTCTGTTTCGACCAAAGCCACAATGATTTTTTGATAGTGCAAAATATCCTCAAAATCCAAAGCCCGGCCTTTGCGATCCTTCAGCCATTTTTGGGCGGGCTGGTAGCCACCTATGTAAAACTCCCAGGCAGTGGGCGGCACATTGGCGAAGTGTTGCGCCCCATTGATATAGACATGGCCATTTTCATACCTGATCTTGCCTACCACATTGTCTCCATCAGCGGGGTATTGGGTGAGGTACTTGTTCAGCGCGGGGCTTTCCATCAAATGCAATAACCGCAGCTCGCCACCTAATGCAACCAGCGCCCAAAAAGTAGCAGCATCTTTGGGATAGGGCACACGCGGGAAATCAATCTTCAAAAACTCTTTGTAGGTTTCCCGGTAGGTGGGGGAATGGAGGACGGCGTAGATGTAATCAAACAAATCCATCGGGGTGAATATGTTGGTGCTAAAATCTTTTTCATAAGTAAATCCTATGCTAACCTTATCTGCAAATTGCTGGACAACCGATAAATTTAAATTAGGGGTGCGTTCTACAATGTCAATTGACATTTGCTGGCTACTTGATGGGTATAAGTATAGCGGAAAAACATAAGATCGTTCCTTGGTCTGAATAGAAATTGAATTCCCTTCGGATGGATTGTTACATACAAAAGCGTGTTGGAAATCGAAAGTACTTTGCTGTCTACAAGTAATTAAAGCAACATTATCCTTCAATAGGTGTTGGCTAATTTCATGCCTTGGGTAAGACATGAAACCTTTTGACTTTCCAGTGTAGTAGGTAATTCTTGAATCAAAAGGGCGATAGTTGATACTGTAAATAGTCCCTTTTTCTGACATCACATCTTGCTTGGCAGTGATCATTTTCCAATCCCGACCATCAGGTCTTTCATTGTAAGTCTGCCTAATCTCATTAGGTTCTTTCTGCTGAAAGTCGGTAAGTACCTTTTCTAATTCAAATAATTTGAAATGAATACACATGTTATCCCTTTCTGTTGTTACTCCAATTGAATTTATACTAAATAGATCATCGAGCCTAATACCTTGCTCATACTTATCACGAAGCCTAAAGTCTTTAATTGTAAAGAAATAATTAGGAAAATCAGGTTGAAGTACTTTCCATTGAATAGAATTTAGAGTATTAGCTTTTAAAAAGCCGTATTTTTTTTCGCGTTTATTAAACAGATCAAAATGATAAAAGCCTTTTGGGTTTTTGCTATTTATTTTTTTAGTCTTCACAAAAATATTGATACTAACGCCCTGCATAATATCAAAAACATTCTGATCTGGTGTTCCATCTGGGGCAGTTTCTTTCTTTTTTGCGTTGCCATGTAAGTCCAAAATGTAAATCTTGTCAAAACTCTCCAACAAGTGTTTTCTCATTTGTCGGTGGATGATCCCGTCTAAAAAACTGTTGTTGGAAATGTAGGCCAATATTCCTTCTCCATTTTTATCAATGAAGTGTTGACCAAATCGAATAAACTTGATGTAATCATCCGAAAGCGGCTGTATGTTCCTTTCGTTCAGGTCTTTTTTATAGTCAGCGGTTAGCTTTTCAATCCAGGGGCTTTTGTTACTGCTGCTCACTGAATAGGGCGGATTCCCCAAAACCACCATGACAGGGGCATCTTTTTTGATCTGGTTTGCGGCGTTGGCTTCATCGCTCAACCAGTGTGAAAACAAAGTCCCTGCATCAGGGTGGCTTTCTTCCAATGAGTTGGTGAGAAAAACTCTTAGGCGTTGGTCCCGTGTAGGCTTGTAGCCTGTTTCAGTCAAAAGCAGGTCTAATTTGAGGTGCGCCATTGCATAACTGGCCATCAGCAATTCAAAGCCATTGAGGCGGGGGATCAGGTTATTTTCCACGTAATTGCTCCAAATGCCTTGCTGACCTTCAAAGCGCTGGTAAATCTGTTTGATCACTTCAGCCAAAAACGTACCCGTTCCGGTGGCCGGGTCGAGTATCTGCACCCGGTGTACTTCCTTTTCTACTTTCTTGCCTTGTACGTCTATTTTGATTTTGGTCTTGGAGGTATCCGCCAAACCCTGGGCAAGTCCAAACTCCGTTTTTAGGATTTCATCAACGGCCCGCACGATGAAATTCACTACGGGTTCGGGGGTGTACCATACTCCGCGTGCCTTGCGCAAGGCTGGGTCATAAGCAGCCAGGAAGGTTTCATAAAAATGGATAACCGGGTCTTCCTGCTTGGTACGGCTGCCAAAGTTGTGCATGATTTCCGCGACATCGGTAGCCAGGAAAATTTGTACCAATTCGTCCACAATCCAAACCAAACGGTCGTCCAGGTCATAGCCTGCAATGTCTTGAAACAAGCGGCGCAAAAAGGGGTTACTTTTGGGTATGAGGGTCGCCGCTTCCTGTCGGCTGAAGGTGGGCAAAGTGGGGTCGTGGTATCGCGCCGCAAACATGCCGTAAGCAATGGTTTGGGCGTAAATGTCAGCAAATGCCCGGTTGGTAATATCGTGGATCAAAACATTTTGAAAGGTCAGCATTTGGCCCTTCAGCGGGCTTTGGGTTTTTTGCTCATCATCGGCGTTCAAAGACTTTTCAATGACATCAGCCATCAGCTTGGCCCTGGAAGCCATCATTTCCGCCAATTTGGTAGGAGATTTGATGCTTTGGGAGATGGTCGCCGCAAAGTTTTTGATCAATTGGGTAAAGGTGTCGAAGTTTTCAGGCAAGGGCACAATCTTGCCCCCTTCAATTTGGGCGATTGCAATTTGGATGATGAGGTTGCCGTCTTTGTAAAAATGGAAGTTCAGGTAATCGGTAAAAATGAGGTTGTTGAGTGAAGCCCGGTAGCGGTCAAACTGTTCTTTCAGGGTTTTGCTTTTCAGGTCAACACCAATGTCTTTTGCTTCAATGTAACCAAGTGGAATATCTTTTCGGGTCAAAATGTAATCAGGTGCGCCGCACTCAATGCGAGCGGGTTCATTGGTAACAAGCACATCCGGTAAAATGGTGGAAAGCAGGGTTTGCAGGTCCCCTCGGTAACTGTGTTCGCGGCTTATGCCTGTTTGGTATCTGGTATCGAGTTGTTTTACGTATTCTTGTATGTTCATGCTAGGTTATCATTGATTATGGCAAAAATATCAAAATATTTTCACACTCCTTGCATGAATTTAGCTCAACTGCATACTGTTCATCTATGACTTAACGATTAACCACACTTTCAATATTCATTTAGGCTAAAGTCAAGGGGTTCCCCTGAACGCATATCAACTGATTCGACTTTTGGCAACACGTAAGGCAGCAACTTTATCAGATACCCTAAACGCTTTTCATCTGGCAATTGCTCAAGAAGTTCAGGAATTTTTTCAATCTGACCAGCCAAGGCAGTTTTCAAAGTTTGCCTTATTTCCTTGGTCAATTTGTTGGGCGTTCCTTTTTCACGCCCTCCGGTTTTCTCCTTCATGGTTTTCTATTTTTATCTACTTTAGAAAAAATCCTGGTTTCAAAGTTCGGGCTTTTCCGGGTAACAGCGCGTGTTTTCTCATTGTTTTTTCACTGTTACCAGTTACCCCCCCTTCTTATTTTTCCCAGGTGGGTGAGAAGAGCGGCAGCGGCGGTGCGCGGCCTACTCTGACAGCTTATACCCCGTCCCCCTAGGCTACTATGTCAGGCCAATAAAAATCCCAAACCCGCCTAAGCATGGAGTTTTGGCCCATGCCATCAATGATGTAAGTATGAAACCTTTGCCGCTGTGATCCTGACAAGATTTCAAGCGGTATATCCTTGACGTGTATGCCGTCCGGGTGCAGGGTAAGCCAATTGGGCAAACCTTGGATGTGTCCAAGCCTCGGCGCTAGTTCTGGCTGATCTTGAGTCTCTGCCTGGGCTGTTCCCTGGGCTTGTTTGCTGGCTGCTTGTTGGGCTAAAAAGTAGTCGGCAATGTCGTAACCTTGCGAACGGTCTTCGCCCTGGGCACGGCATTCTAACAAGTCAGAACATTGTATTTTAAATCCCTGGGCTTTCAGTTCGGCGGCCTTTGCTTTCCAATCTTCATAAGCACCTAGATCAGGGTAAAGAATGATGTCCCGATCTTGGAGACGTTCCAGGCGTTCAGCGCTCAAAAAACCCTTTGCACCAATTGCCAGCCAGACGGCGGCGGGTTGCTTGGCAGTCATAATGATAGCCGTCTTGGCGCTTTCGACAATGGCGCAAGGCTTGCCAGGGTTTTCATTGAGCAAATGCAGGCCAAAGGGAAAAGGAAACTTTGCGGCCTGATCTTGGTATTCCTTTAGCCAGGTCGGCAAGGCTTGGCCCTGGGTTTCGTAACGCTTCGCAAGGATTGAGTGTATCCAGGTCGTTTTTTGTCGCCTGCCCGTTTCGGGGTCGTACTGCATGACTTGCCCGGCGTGTGGGCTTCCAAGTTCATCGAGATACCAAAAAACTGTTGCGCCCTGGTATTGATCAGAATTGGAACCAATGCGGAATTGTTGGCGCAATGCCTGGGCTTGTTCATCCCCAAACGTAGCAGCCAGGAAGCGCATAAAATTGCATCCTGAGCGCTTTAGGCTTTCAGTAAGCAACTTATTTGGCAAGGTTTGAACTTGAAGTATTGGAACTGTCTCAAGTCGTATCATGATTTTTTTTCTAAAATTCTCACATTTTTCTGCATGTTCTCCCAATCCTTGCGGGTTATCTGCATAGTATTGTTTGGGGGTAAAATGGTAGCTGCAACTAGTTTCCCGGTTGCAGCGACCAACATGATTTGCAAGGTAATGCCCATTTTCATCAATGTAGCGCACAAAGCTTTTAGGCTTGCCACACCCTGGGCATGTAAAGCGGTTTTTGCCGCCTGGTCTGTATTTTTCAAGTGTAGTCATGGCGTTCAGAAAAAATAAATGTTTTTTTAAGCGTCATTTTCGTCACTTGCGTCACTTTTGGTTACGAAAAAGACTTGGCCCACATTTCGCTTTGTTGAGATAAAGCCAAGCACCTTAATTCGTTTTGAAAAATTGACTTTCGTTAAGGGATGAAAACCGCTATCGGTGCAAAACGTCCGGTATTCAGCGTATAGGTCAGCAAGTGTTTTAAGGTCTTGCCCTGGCTTATATCCTAACTCATCCATGAAAAGCCAAGCGCTGTCAGACTCTTTTTTGTAGCGGTCGAGGGCGGCTTTTGCTTTTGGGCAATCCGTGAACCGTTGTTGCATGATAAGCCTGTCCAGTCCTTCCAAAACCCAATTCAAGACGCCTGCAAGCTCGCTTTGAATGATCCGCTTGGCCAATCCCTGGTCACGTTCTGACTCCGAAATAGTCACATCAAAGGGTACAATCAAGAAGCGCCGAAAATAGGCTTCATTGTGCTGAACTTCTTTTGGCAGTTCGTTGCAGTTAAAACAAAGCCTTGCGTAATCTTCCATGATGAAGCTATTGCCGTATTTCTGCCTGGCTTGGATCGGTTCGCCACTAACCAGGGTTTTGAGCTGGTCAACTTCGATACCCTTGGCATTTATTTCGCTCGCATAGTTGAGCAACTTGTTTGCAATCTGGGCGCGGTTATGTTCTTGGCTTAGGCAGGATAAATTGTATTGGCCTATGTTCTCTTTACCAAGCAAGGCGTTCATAATATCGAAAAAAACGCCCTTGCCATTTGCACCACCACCGTAAAGCAGTAGCATTTTTTCAAGCTTCAAATCTTTGGCGAAGATGTACCCCATGTATTCGGCAAGCACTTGCCTTGACGTTTCATCAGGTAGCACCTTGAGCAAATAGTTTTGAAACTGTGGCGCGGTGGCATCCTGGTCAAAGCTGAAGGGCAAAGCGTACCTTAAAAAATCATCGGGCTTGTGTAGGCGCAAGCGCTTGTTTTTCCCAGTTATCTCAAGCGTACCGTTTTGCAAGTTGATCAATGTGCAATTGCTAGTTGAATCGGGCGCGGAAAAACTGGCATCACTTGAAAACTGTTGGTACAATTCATCCCGAAACTTGTAGTACTTAGTTTCCAGAACCAAATAACCCATTTTCGCAGCGGCTTCACCCAAGAAATTTTTCAATTCTTCTTTTTGGATCACTTGCCAATATTTTCCATTGAAGCAAAAAAGGTAATCGTACAATTTGGCAAGCCCCCAATTCTTTGCTTTGGCCGTTTCAAGCACTTTTTCGATAATTAATACGATAGCATGTTTTTGTTTGGCTTGCTCTCCTTGTTCAAGTCCTAACTCTGCATTGAAGTCAAGTTTTGCAATGGTATTAAGCAGTTGGGCCAATAAATCCCGGTTGGTGGGTGTAGTTGCTTTTAGTTGGTTTTTCGCCAGGTCGGCGGCCAATTCTTCAGCCGTTACATTGCCCTGTGGCGCTGTTGCATTTGACATTGTACAAAGATTTTTTGGTTAAAGAAATACCCTTATCTTTGTGGTGTACAAAGATTTAAGGAGGGTTTGACGTTGGCGCGTCAAGCCCTTTTGTTTTTCCCGTTTAATAGTGATTGCCCTACTTGCCGGGGCTGCTTGGCCTCTGCAAGATTTAGTACATCATCCCGGCGAAAACGTACCGATTTGCCGACGTATCGGCGGATAAGTTTCCCGGCTCGTGCGTTGTTGTCGATCGTACTTGTACAAACCCCGATTAAGTCGGCGGCTTGTTTCTTGGTTAGTAGTTGGTCGTTGTCCGCTCGTTCTGTCTGGACTGGCTGCTCAGGTGAATAAGTCAGTAGGCAATACCTTACACGGTCTTCAATGATTTGTTCTAAGTCCCCTTTAGTAAGGTTAAAGATCAAGTCTTGCATGGTTTGTAATTTTCACGCAAGATCAGCGGCATTGGCAAGTATTATCCGGGTCCCGGATAACTCCCGGATAACTCCCGGATAACTCCCGGATAACGTGGTTTTCTCTATACTTTCTCCCGGTCATTTTGGTAAATACCTAATCGTTTCCCGGTAAATCGTTTGTGCTTGAGGTGAATCTTTGCTTATACTCCAATCACTCCAAGTATTTTTTCCAATCGAAGTACCAAAGCGCTGGGCAATAGCTTCACATGCTTTTTGATCTGGCAAATCAGAGTGTACAAGTCTATTGTCCTTGAGAATCTGCCAAACAACTGCAAACCTGTTTTTATACCTGTTCTTTTTACTATCGGCTTTCTCCTTGGCTACTTTGTTAGGTATTCCAACACCTTCACAAAGTGCAATGCAAGTCTTTCCCCCTGACTGATCAATAAACATGCTTTCAAAACTCAATACTTCCTGTTCATCCTTGGCGGCTGGCTGGCTTGGTGGTGTACTGTGGTTCTGCTCAAAAAACTGTTCCACAACCTTGTTCAGGTATTCCAGTTGATCGGTTGACGGCGCTGCCAATTCCTGGTAAGTTTCGACAAGTTCAGCAGCTAACCTGCTTTGCTGCTCTATCGGTAGACTCATTCCCCTGTCCTTACCACCTTGCGGCCAATCATTGGCGTTAGCTTGTTCAAGGGCATCAAGTACGGCCCTTTGTGGTATGTGCGTAGTATTGGAAAGGAGCTTGATTGCAAGCTTTGCACCAAAAGCAATCCCCTGGTACTTTTTCTTTTGCCAGGTTTCCAGCTTGTCGGACAACATTGCGTCAAGGTGGTCAATGCAGTAGCTTGTTTTATAGCGTCCAGTAAGTAGAATTAACCAGTAAATTGGATTGCCTGGAATAAATGTTTGAACGCCTTGCTTGTGATCTGCAAATTCAGTCCTCCAAGAGCCTAGCAATGTCGATTCGTCAACATTAGCTACATCGAAAAAAACAGCGGGTTCTTTGTGTTTTAAATACCAATCTGAAAGTTCAACCCGCTTTTTGCGCAAAATATCTAAGCTTTTCAACCTACCTCGATGTTTGAGTTTTTGCGACAAGTAACCTTCTACCCAGGTATCAAATTCAATTCTTGCCTTTTTCTGAGCAAGGTCAATCAAGCGCCTGGCTAGTTCTAAATTAGTCAATTCGTGTATATCATCGGTTTCAATGACTGCCAAACTTTTCAACCAAACAATAAATTCCTGACATACCAATTTACCCGCGATCAGATGAAACTCCCCAAACTGCCACAATTCAGGGTAAAAAATGTTTAACTTTTCGAGGCTATTTCCAAATTTGATAGTTCCTTCTTCATATTGATCCAAGTATCTTTTTGCATCAGCAATAATAGTACTTGTGTGAAGCAACCCAGATTTTAAGCTTTCCTTATGATCCTCAACATAAGAGACCCATGTATCTAAAGCTTCATCAATTTGGATTTGTGGAATTGGTCCAACTATTTCGTAAAACTTTTGGTATCGCCCATGCGAAATTTCGACGGCTTGCTCAACAAGTTGAATTATCCTATCTTTGTCCATGCTTTTTGAAGTTTAGGCAGGGTGAACGGTTCCAAATGTACACCCTGCCTTTGTTTTGCAAATTATTTCCGTCCTTTTGGCCCCTTGGCCTTGCGGTATTCTCCAGGCTTGAATTTTTGGCCGTCGTGCCTTGCTTCGTGGTGGCTTTCCCGGCAAGCATCAGAGCAAAACTTTTGCCAGGTGGTGCGAGGTTTGTACGAAGTTCCGCAATTTTCACAAGCTTTCAAACTTGCATCCAGGACAACCGGATTTTGTGCCCCTGGGCTTGTTCCGGTACCCGCTGTTGGGCTTGCACTATAACGCATTGCGTTAGCATCTCCCTGGGCTTGCGTTCCACCTGGAGCACTTACAAAGCCTATTGGTTTGCGGTGGTGGTGTGAAAATGGGTTTTCCGCTTTCCCTTCTAAGTGCTCAATGCACTGCCTTTTGAGGGCTTCGACATTCGGGGCGCTGGCATCTTTTCCAAGGTACATTTGTAGCACCTGTTCAGCTTTCAGCCTCATTTCCTGGGCAGCATCATCCAGACCGGACGCGGCCAATTGAATAGCAGCATTGAGATACTGAAAAGCCATTTGTTCAGCGTCCCCACTTACCAGGTGTGCGGCCTGGCTTGTTGTATGTGCTGCGATGGGTGAAGCGCTGGACATGGTGGCCAAAGCGGCGGCGGGTGTGCCGGGTGCTGCAAGTTGCTGAACAGGTGCGCGGGCTGTTATCCTTACGTTTTGATACGCGGCGGGTAGCTGCTCAAAGTCAACGCTATAAACTGGCTGGTTCAGGTTGTCCAGGGCAAACAGTTCATTGGGCGAAATCGGCAAAGGTGGCGGCGGTGTGCTTTCTTCAATGCGGCGTATCCTTTCCCGGATGTACTGGTTTGCCTTGCTGCTCAGAGCGTGCCAAAGTTCACCCCCAATTGAGTCGGAGAAATCGTATTGAGTCGGCAATACCTTTTGCTCAATACCGCTGCCTTTCTTGTGGACTTCATCGACAAAGATTGATACCAGCAATATCAAATGACAAATCAGGGTGAAGTAGGAAAACCCGCCTTTGTAGCGTTTCAGCTTGCTTTCCCCATCGCTTACAAGTTTGCTGTTTTCTCCTTCGATCTTGTTCTTTGCCTGGCTTAGTTCCTGGCTGGCTGTGCTGGTGGCTTGGTTCCGTCTGTTTACCGCTTCGCTCATTTCCCGGCCCTGGGCGGCTGTCAGTTCGGCAAGCTTGGCGGCTTGTTCGGCTTCGATTTGGGCCACCTTTGCCCGTGCCTGTCCTTTGGCAGTACTGAATGATTGCCCGGACTTTTCGCGGCGTTCCAGGGCATTCAACGCGCCTTTGTGCTGCTCTGCCTGGGCGCTGTATTGTGCCTTGGTTGCGGCTATCTGGGCGCTGTATCTCCCTGCTATTTCGGCGCTGTCTTGCCTGAACTGAGCAAAAGCGGTTTGTTGCACCTGGTTATACCTGGTTTCATCGGCTTGGCTGCTCTTTAGCTTTGGTTCGGGCTTGAAACTGTCCACTATATCCCGGCTGCCATGATATGACATCAGTGTACCCAGGGACAAAAGGACGGCGCAAGCGACAAATACGATGACTGAAATAACCAAGTCAAGCCCTTGGAACCGTTTGTAAAGGACGGCGCGGGCTGAATAAGGCAGCAAAACCCGCAAACCTATTTCAATGATTGCCGTGCCGATAATGGCCCCAAAAACGGCCCCGGTGGTGGCGTATTGCTCAGAGAAAAACAAAAGGCTGGCATAAATGGCGGCATAGATTGCGCCTATCTCAGTGAGGCCGCTAACCACTTGGCCAAAGTACCCGGATAGCTTCAAGGCGGGTATTAATCGGGCATAGCGGTTGAAAAAATCCTTGTCAGTAGGCAAGGTGAAAAACGTTTTCATACTTTTGTATAAAATTGGTGAACAATTCCCGTCCTGGTTTAGCTGTCGAAGGCATCAGGGCGGGTTTTTCATTTCTTAGTGGCTGCTTACTGGTTTTGCCACTTGATTAACTGCTTGGCTTGTTCCAGTTCGTTAACTGTGCGTTTTAGTTCAATCATTGCCCGAATGTCAGCGAACATTTCACAGCGTTCAGCGCCCGACATTTCGGCCCAAATTTCCGTACACATTGCCCACTGTTGAAGATCAAGCAGGGTTTTTTCCACCTGGTTAACTGTTGCGCGTTGGGCTTCATTCCTTAGTGATTGAATCAAATCTTCTGTGTACATGTCGATTCGTTTTTGTGGTTAGGAATTGGCCAATCAGATCAGCGGGCTTTGTTCAGCTTGCTTTGCCAAAAATGGCCTTGCAAATTCCGGGTCAGCCTGGGCGACATAGTTGTGTACAAGCCTTTTAAGCTCTATCAGACTTTGAAGCCCAAAGAATAGGTTCGAGCGTTCATGCTCATTTAAGTCTGCGTAAGCTTCTGATTCTAAAGCAAGGCGGTAAACTTGCCAAACTTGCTGCTCAGAGTTTTCAGGGTAGCAGCGCAAAAACTCATTTCTGAGTTGGTCGAAAAAATTACTGTTGTGCATGATTTATGTTTTAGTGGTTATGAAATCGTCAAAAAGTGACGCAAGTGACGAAAGTGACGCTGGAAAAAACATTTATTTTTTTTCTTGGTCCTTGTCTGGCTGGTCTTGTTTCTTATCCTGTTCTTGTCGCTCCTTTCTTTTCTGGGCTATTTCCTTTGACATCAGTTGCGCGTTTTTTCTTCCATCGACACGGATATAGCCCATGAACATTTTTTCTGTGGTATGCCCGGTGATTTTCATGATGTTGATTGCGGGCACTCCAAGCAGGAACAAGTTTGTGGCGAATGATCGGCGGGCTACGTGGGTAGTTATCAGCTTGTACTTTTCAACCAGGCTTTCAACTTTATTCCCAGCCTTGTTGGTTATCACAAGTATCTTTTCCGTCATCCCTGCCAGTTCTCCCAATTCCTTCAAGTATTCATTCAGCTTTTGCCCTGATATTTTGGGCGGGTTGAAATCGTACTTTGTAAGCAGGTAGGTAAGTTCAGGCTGAAAAGGAATTGTTACGCGTTCGCTTTTCTTCTGGGTTGTTATCTCAAGCATTTTTTCCCCTTCAACCTCAATGAAGTTTTCCGGTTTGATGCGGCTAAAATCAGAGTAGCGAAGCCCGGTGTAACAGCCGATTAAAAAAATATCTCTTACACGCTCCAACCGGGTATTTGCTGACAAATCCAAGTCGTACAAAGTTTTCAGTTCCAGCCAGTCAAGGGCAATGTGTGTAACTTCTTCTTTTTTTACTGTGAAGTCCTTGTAATCCTCATTGCTGTGAAGCTTTCGCCGCTTGGCCTCTGCCATCAATTGCCGAACAACTGCAAAAACCTTGTTTGCATAGTTGGCCGAAAATTCACGCGGCGGGCTGTACATCCAGTTTTTGAAGCGTTTAAAAAAATTGTGGTCGATCCGTTCAAACTCCATGTTGAAACGTTCCGTTTGACTAAAGTTCGACAAGTGCCCTGCAACGGTGTTCAAAACAACCTTGATACCTCTTTTGGCCCCAATGCTGTTCTTTCTTTCCTCAACGTACAAGTTTGCAAACGCTGTGAGGGTTGTTATTTTTTCCTCTTTAGGCTTCTCAATCCTGCCAAGCCTGAAAAAGGTTTCTTTACGGAAATCCTCAACGGGCAACCCGCCGTTGGTTTCCCAGTAAATGCGAGTGATAACGCTGTCAACTTCATTCAAGAGTTGGTTGACGTGTGGGTATTCAGGATGTTTGGGAGTGTACCTAGCTCGCTGGGCTTTGGCATCCCAATATTTTACTTCAACCTTGGCCCCTGGATTGAACCGCAAAACGCCTTTGCTGTATCTGAAAATAGCAAGTACGTACCCCTCGCCATTTTCAACTTGATTCAGATTGAACCGAACTTTTGGAACTAAAACCCTTGGCATATTTTTTGCTTTTTGAATAGTCCAAAGGTATAGGAAAAATTAGCAGAGTTGCGCTTTTTATGTCGTTTGGCGCTGGCTTTTCATGGTAGATTATGGCCTATTTTAGCAAGTTGATTTTATAAAAAACTGATTGATAGCCTTATTTCCATATCACTATTTGCCATGCTTAAACAAGGTTCCGGTTCCTCTTCCTCCGCCACCACAAAGCGCACTTTATTGGAAACAATGATTTGCGCTTTTTTTGTTTTTGCGAAATTACCCATCCCCCCTCATCCCATCCTATCGAATTCTGGTCGATTAAAGCCGTACCTTAGGCGAGTTGTGGGCCTGCTTCTGTTTTGATTTCTTATCTTCACCAAGTCAAAACCAAGCATTCAACCCATAACCCACCTTCATGGAGCTCGTCATCAAAAACCTCTCAAAAACTTATGCCAACGGGGTACAAGCCCTCAACAACGTTTCTTTGACCATCCCCCAGGGCATGTTTGGCCTACTTGGGCCAAATGGTGCGGGTAAGTCCTCCCTGATGCGCACCATTGCTACCCTACAAAGCGCAGATGAGGGCAGCATTCACCTGGGCAATTTGGACGTGATGGCCAACAATGAAGAGCTCCGCAAAGTGCTGGGGTACCTGCCACAGGATTTTGGCGTTTACCCTCGTGTGAGTGCAGAAATGATGCTTGACCACATCGCCCGTCTAAAAGGCATTCACAACCGTGAAGAAAGAAAAGCAGCAGTTGAAATTTTGCTGCAAAAAGTAAACCTTTACAAAGAGCGCAAGCGCAACCTCGGCACTTATTCCGGGGGCATGAAGCAACGCTTCGGCATCGCCCAAGCCCTGCTTGGCAGCCCCAAACTCCTGATTGTAGATGAGCCCACCGCTGGTCTCGACCCCGCCGAGCGCAACCGTTTTTACAACCTACTCAGCGAAATTGGCGACAACACCATCGTTATTCTGAGTACCCACATCGTAGAAGACGTAACCACCCTTTGCAAGAATTTTGCCGTCATCTGCGGTGGTGAAGTGATGCTCGAAGGTGCGCCTCGTCAAGCCATGCACTTGCTCGATGGTAAAATTTGGGCCAAAGCCATCCATAAAAGCGAATTGGAAGCCCACCGCAGCCAGCACCGGGTGATTGCCACCCAACTGGTCGAAGGCAAACTCAGCATTCGCATCGTCAGCGAAGAAAATCCTGGAAACGGCTTTGAGCAGGTGACATCTAATCTGGAGGACGTATATTTCAATGCTATTCAGTCCAAAATGGACTTGGTCACCCTCTAAACTAAACCCCTATGTTCTGGACTGTCTTTACTTTTGAACTAAAATACCGCCTGCGCCGCCCGGCTACCTATGCTTATTTTGGCATCTTGTTTGGAATTACTGCGCTGCTGATTGCCGATGGTGGCTTAAGTGTCAGCGAGAAAGTGAATTACAACTCGCCAGTGGCGATTGGCACTTTCTTTGCGATTCTGGGGATGATTTGTACTTTGATCAGCTCGGCTGTGATGGGGGTTCCCTTGTTCCGCGACCTTGAGCACCACACCAAAGAATATTACCTGGCAACCCCCATCAGTCGTGGCGGCTATTTTTGGGGACGTTTTTGGGGTTCTTTTCTCATTCTGATTTTTATCGCCAGCGGCGCAATTCTGGGTTATCAACTTGGTACTGTAATGGGGCCGATTCTGGAATGGAGTGAAGCCGAGCGTTTCGGACCCAATCAACTTTCACATTACCTTTGGCCCTTCATGACGATCTTTGTGCCCAGTATGTTTTTTACAGGCGCGGTTTTTTACAGCCTGGTAGCCCTTACTAAAAACAACCGGGTTTTGTATTCTGCCTCCATTTTGCTTTTCATCCTTTACCTCTTAGCCAATTTTATGGTGCGGGATTTGGAAAAACGCGATCTGGTAGATTTGCTCGATCCTTTTGCCCTGAACACTTTCCAAAATGCGGTCAAATACATGACTCCAGCCGAGCAAAACACCCAATTGGTCCCACTGACCGGGAATTTTTTGCTAAATCGACTGTTGTGGCCAGGACTGGGCCTAATCCTTTTATTATTGACTTATTTTCGTTTCTCCTTGCAGCGTTTCATCGCTGCCGCTAGTCGTGGCAAGCGCATTCCTGATGAAAAAACGCCTGCTCATTTGCTCTCGGCTGCGGTTCCAAATATTACTGGTGTTTTCTCCCAAAAACAAGATTGGTCCAACCTCTGGAGCCTGAGCCGACTAGAGTTTCGCAACATCATCAAGGATACTTACTTCGTTTCCATCATTCTGGGTGCGGTATTGTTCCTGTTTCTCGACGATTGGATCGGCAACCTGCAATATGGCGTACCTGACCGCCCGGTGACCATGAATATGCTGTTGTTCAAAACCTACAACTACAGCTTGTTCGTGTTCATACTGATCATGTTTTACACGGGCGAAACCGTGCATCGCGACAAGTCCACGGGTTTTGCCAACATCGGCGATGCCTTGCCCATTCCCAATTGGGTGCAATTGGGTTCCAAATTCATTTCCATCACCGGCATTTGCCTTTTGCTGGCGACCATTCCAATGCTCATTGGCCTGTTGGTGCAAACCCTGCGCGGGCATTTTGAGTACAAGCTCCACTACTACCTCATCGACTTGTATGGCATTACGTTTTGGGACTATTTCCAGATGGCTTTGCTGGCCTTTTTTGTACACTCTTTGGTCAACAACAAGTTTGCCGGGCACTTTGTGGGTTTGGGCATTTGGATCATCATGTTCCTTTTGCAATCAACTTTGCAAATGGACTACAACTTGTTTTTTTACAGCTACAAACCCGACTATGCCATCTCGGACATGAACGATTTCGGGCATTTCATGCAGCCCCTGTTCTGGTTCAACTTGTATTGGACCGCCTTTGGGGCCATTTTGCTCCTACTGGCGGCCTTGATGTGGCCCAGGGGTACGGAGGACACTTTCAAAAATCGCCGTGCGGCCTTTCGCAAAAGCTGGAATGGGGCTGCAACGATAGGTTTCCTGTCGTTCGGGGCCATTTGGTTGGGGGCTGGGGCCTTTATTTACCACAATGTGAGCGGCATCAACAAGTACCGTACCAGCAAGGAGAATGAAAAGCTGCAAGTGAGCTATGAGCAAAAGTTCAAAAAGTACGAGAACCTGCCTCAGCCCAAAGTCACCGATGTAATGCTACACGCCGACATTTTCCCTGAAAAGCGCAGCATGGATTTGAAGGCCATCATCAAAATCAAAAACAAAAATGAGGTCCCCGTCAAGACCTTGCACCTGCTTTCGGACGATGGGCAGCGCTATTCGCTGAGTTTTGATGGAAAAGCCCTCAAACCGAGTGAAGTAAGCTTATTGCCCAAGCCCAAGTTTTCGTTTTTTGCCAAATCCGACACCAGTGGCTACCGCATCTTCACGCTACCGAGAACCATGCAACCGGGCGACTCGGCTACCTTGGTCATCACCACCACCCGCAGCAATCCGGGCTTTGTGAATGAAGGGTATCGCCGCGAAATTGTAGAAAATGGCACTTTCAGCAGCAGCGGCATCCCAAGCATTGGTTACGATGCCAATGGGGAACTGGACAGCGACGAAAAACGCAAAAAGAACAAACTCAAGGCCAAGCCCGAAAACCTGCCCGAACATACCGATCCTTTGGGTCGCAGGACTTTGTTGTTCAATGACGATGCCGATTTCATTACCTTTGAATGCATTGTGAGCACTACGCCTGATCAATTGGCCATCGCTCCGGGTTATCTGCAAAAGGAGTGGACCAAAAACGGGCGGCGCTATTTCCACTACAAGCAAGACAACAAGATCGACTACTTTTTCAACGTCGTTTCGGCCCGTTACACCGTCAAACGCGACAAGTGGACCTCGCCCAGCGGCAATACTGTCAACCTGGAAATTTACCACCACGCCGAGCATACCTACAACCTCGACCGCATGATGGACGCCATGAAAGATGGCCTGAGCTATTTCCACGAAAACTTTGGGCCTTACCAGTTCCGGCAGGTGCGCATTTTGGAATTTCCGCGTTATGCAGGCTTTGCCCAATCGTTTCCGAATACCATTCCGTATTCTGAGGATTTTGGTTGGTACGCCGACTTCAGCGACCCAAATGACTACGACTACTTTTATTATGTCACTTGCCACGAGTTGGCGCACCAGTGGTGGGGCCACCAGGTGGTACCCAATAAAACCAGGGGATCAAATCTGATTTCAGAGTCACTGGCCGAATACTCTGCCTTGATGATCGCCCAGCAAAAGTACGGCAAAGACAACCTGAACACTTTCCTCAAATACGACCTGGACGGTTACCTACGCGGCAGGGCCAATGAATCGAAGAAAGAGCAAACCTTCATCAACTGCAACCGAGGCTACCAGTGGTACCAAAAAGGAAGCATCATCTTGTACAGCCTGCAAGACTATATTGGCGAAAAACGCCTGAATGGAGCCATCCGCGCTTTCCGGGATAGCTTTGGGCTGGTGGAGCACCCGCCCTTCCCAGGCAGCCACGACTTGTTCCGTTTTGTGAAACGCGTGACACCAGATTCGATGCACTACTACCTGGAGGATACCTGGAAAAAGATCACCTTGTACGAAAACCGGGTATTGGAAGCCAAAATGAAGGATTTGGGCAAAAATCGCTACGAAGTAAGCCTAAAAGTACTGGTAGGCAAGGTATATGCCGATGAAAAAGGCAACGAAAAACCCACCACCAATATGAACGACTACATCGACATCGGGGTCTTTGCGGAAGAAGCGGTGGACAAAAATGGTAAAAAAACTACCGTGCCGCTTTACCTCAAAAAACACCGCCTGAAAGCTGGTGAGCAGACGATCAAAGTCATTGTGGAGGGCAAAAAACCTGTCAAAGCGGGCATTGATCCTTACAATAAGTTGATTGACCGGATCGCGGATGACAACCGAAAGGAGGTATCAGATTAAGGTCTGAATGAATCATTTTAGAAAGGGGGCTGATCGCAAAATCAGCCCCCTTTCTAATTTAACTTTACTCCCTTTTATGAATAAATTACTACAACCACTACTTGAATAAATTTTCAAAAACACCTCAAAATTAGCCAATCAACATTCAAAGCTATTATAGCTAAAAAGAATAAAAATGCATTATTTTTTTCCATCGTCAAAGTGAAAAGAGTCTGATTACGGGCATTTTCGACCAAAAATACATTTTGGCCTTTAGAGGCATGATAAGCATAGGTCAAAAATCCAGTTCTGAAAGCAATAAAAGGAGATTCGGCTTTGGGCTTAATCAGGTAAAAGTGCCGTGACTCGGGGCTTCGATCGCTGTAGTTTTGTAATTGTTAATCAAATACTTACACCACAAAAACTCAGCGTTATGATCTCCTTTATCGCACTCAACCTGATCACGCTTTTTTCTTTCGTGTTTTCACCAGAACAACTAAATGAGCAAAGACCGAGCAATGAACCTATTGAACAGCAAGAAACTTCGATCCCTTTGAACGACAAAGGAGTACGGACTGGTGACTTGGTGTTCTAAACTGATAACCCAAACAAATTGACCATACTAAGATCACACAGCAGGTAATCTATACAATCGCATTCATAACTCAATTAATCCATACAAGTTTTGTTAAAATTACGAACCTGCTGTGTATGTGTACCCAGAAGAGGCTGGAAAACTCCAGCCTCTTTTTTTTTGATGTGTCAATTACAATTCAATACCATGAAGCATTTTCTTATGCTATCGCTTTCTTTTTTAGTGATTACAAAGGCCCATTTGCAATCCACCGAATTGATTGGTACAATCCGGGACAAGGTTACTCAAGGTCCAATTGCAGGTGTCCATGTCAAATTGTTGATTGCGGGTGAAGAACAATTGATTTTGAGTGACGAAAGGGGGCATTTTAACTGGCCAACCAAGTTCGATGTTTCTATTGACATCGAAGTGTCGCATGTTTCCTATATGGGCCAACAAATCAAGGGTTTACAAGTTAAAACAACCAGTAGCCAGCATATCCTGATTGAGTTGGAAATGAAAGCTCAATCTTTGGGCACTTTTGAGGTCACCACCAACACCCGACAGGAACTTATTCAGCCCATTGCTGGCAAAAGATTTGACCCTGGTGAAATTGGAAAAGTCCCTGGTAATCGAAATGACATCGCCCGCATGGCGGGAAATTTTGCAGGGGTGATGCCGGCAGACATCCGTAGAAACGACATCATCATCCGAGGCAACAGTCCAAGTGGTTTATTGTGGCGGCTGGGAGGGGGCAATATTGTCAATCCCAACCACTTCTCGTCTCTTGGCAGCACAGGCGGGGCCGTTAGTGCAATTAATCCAACCATGCTAGGGATTTCAAAGTTTTATATAGGCGCGTTTCCTGGCGAATTAGGGAACTTGAGTAGTGGCGCGTTCGACCTTCAATTCCGGGATGGAAATACCCAAAAATGGAAATCCAGTATAGCGCTTGGGGGGTCTAGTGGCCTGGAAGCCAATGTGGAGGGACCAATTGCAAACAATCAAAAAAGCAGTATCCTGTTTGGTTATCGCTATTCTTTTCTGGATGCAATGGACAGATTAGGCCTCAATCTTACAGGGTTGAGTGCTCAACCCCAGTACCAGGATTTTTCTTATCACCTAAATTTGGGCAGCATGAAATGGGGAACTCTTCATGCTTTTGGCATTTTAGGGAATGCAAAAATTGAATTTCCAGATGGCAAAAATCGAGGTATTTCCACATCAGGGCTGTCGATCAATGGAATCGCTTTTCAGTACAATCCCGGAAAAACAAAACTGCTATCCAGTACCGTTGTCATTAATAATTTGAACAGTACCTATCGCAAAGAGCTTAGAACCGACCGTGAAACAGCTGCACTGCTTTACAACCTACAAGAAAAGGAACAAAAAATAAGTTGGAACACTTTTTTTAGACAGCGTATTCGTCCCAATTCAAACCTAGAGCTGGGTATGCAATTGGATTATACGCAGGTAAATTTCAAAAATGGAAAACTGCTTCCAAGTAGTATTTGGGAAGATCAAAGAGACGCAGCCGCAGGATCGATACTTTGGCAGAGTTACTTACAATGGGAGTACAACTGGACTCCAAAGCTTAAATCGACGACTTGTGTGCGCAGCATGTATTGGGATTGGAACCAACACTGGGTTTGGGAGCCTCGTTTAAATTTTCTTTGGCGGCCTGGCAAGGGGCACCAAGTAGCCTTGGCTTATGCCATGCAACACCAAGCTCTGGCCAGCCCGATTGCTTTTGCTAGCATTCAATCCAATACCAGTTTGCAATGGCCCAATAAGATGCTTCCACTCTTAGAGAGTCAAACTTGGGCACTTGATTATTTATCCCTCAGTAAACAAAACTGGAACATTAAGCTTAGTACTTATCATCAGTTTCTGAATCGAGCGGCCATTGAACAAAGTCCTACGCATTACTCCAGTTTGAATCTTGGCAATCAGTTCAGGTATACCGCCAGAGATTCTTTGCAGGGGAAAGGCAAAGGTTTCAACCAGGGCATCGAACTCAGCATCGAAAAAAGATTCAGTGATAAATATTACAGCACATTGGCAGTAACTTTGATGGATTCAAAATACCGAGGCAGCGATGGACTACTCCGAAATACGGCTTTCAACAACCGCTTCATTCTGAATTTAACGATTGGCAAGGAGTGGAAAAATGAAAAACGCCGGGTATGGTCACTTGGATTGCACACTATATGGGCTGGTGGAGCCTATTATATCCCCATTGATTTGGAACGGTCAAAGCTGAATGCAGATGAAGTGCTGGATTTTAAAAATGCTTACCAAAACCATTTTCCCAATGTTTTTCGGATGGATGTAAGAATTGGTTATCGTACTGCTCCCAAGAAAGGAAATTGGGGCTTAGAATCCTACATAGATTTCTTGAACACCACAGCCCACATCAATCCACTAGCAGTGAGATATGACATAAAAACCCAAAAAATATATACTGAGCATCAAATCAGGTTCATGCCAGACGTGAATATTCGCATGAGCTTTTGAATCAGCAGACCAGATAAGATTAGGTTAATCCAATAGTTCTAAAGACCATTCCCAGAGTACTTCATAGGAAATAATTTCTATCTCGAAGTACTGCTCACTGGCTTGATGCTTTGATTCCAATAACCACTTGGCAAGCGCAGATGTTTTTCGTTGAAAAGGGTCCTTCAAAAATCCAACCTGAAGCATCACCTGCAACACGCGAATAAAAGCAGATGGTCTGGGTAGTTCACTTGAAGTATTGAAATGCCTTGATCGGTACTTGCGTAAGCTTTCAATTCGTATTTCAACTTCATCATATCGCTGCATTTTCAATAAAAAGAAGACTTGCAACACCAAAATAGGGATATTAAAACCCTTTTTATCTTTTGAAGCGATCGGTACTTCGTTCAAAAATTTTTGCAGCTTGAACTTCCCGCCCCAGTAATCATCAATACCAGGTGCTTCAATTTTACCAAGTACTTGCAAAAGACTAAAATGGGCTACATAGATCAGAACGTTCTCTTGGTGAGCATCGGAAAAAAAACGCAGAGAAGGTTCTTCCAATATTTTTTTCATCACCTCCCAAGCTTCCTGGTATTTTCTCATTTTCATCAAGATCAATACCTTGTCTTTATGGCCAAATAGCCAGTCTGATCCACCTGGTATGGCCACTTCCAAGCTCTGTTCAATGAAATAAAGCGCCTCGGAATATCGCTCCATCATGGTGAGGCATATGATTTGATTGCTCCTAAAAAGATTGACGATCCGATTGCTAACGCCTGTTTTTTCTTGTAACCTTTGGATCGCCAAAGTTGCCATGTGGTAACCCGATTGCCAATCGAAAGAATTCAGGTGCTCAAATAAAGCGACAAAATAATAGGCGGCAATGAACAGTTGGGTATTCGCATACTCAGCATATGGTCTCAATATTTCCAGGTATTTCCTAGCAACTTCATTCAGTTGCTTTTTATTTGACTTACCCAAAGTGTAAGGTAAAATGAGTGCTTGATAAGCCTCTAACGCCTGGTTTTCTGCAATTAGTAAACGTTGTTGGTGGTTCGCAATCTCAAGAAAATAGTGGTATTCTTTTGGCGAAGCTGCAACCATACTGTAATAATACTGGAGGTAGCGTGCTGCTTCCAAACCCAAGTCCACCAAATCGTATTGTTGGGCTAGTTCAACAATTTCCAGGCCAATGCTAGATGGGCTTAGTGTTAAGTCGCGGCCAATGGCCGTTTTCATGATGGCCATTTTTTGCCAGCACAAAAAATAAGCGTTCTGAGCGGGGCTGTATTCTGGCCTTTTACGGTTGATGAAAAGGACAAGGTTATATAGTCTTTTCTTGAGCTCATGCTTGAACCGTCGAAATGCTTTGCCACTGGGGTCCATCTGAACAAAATCGGCCACTTCTTTTTCAGAACAAACGGACTTTTTAAGTAGCTCATGGTAGGTATCTCGATAACGTGATACTGCTTCAGGTGAGGTGTCATTTACGATGACTTCAAGCTGCCTGATTTTGTAGCCATCCAGCGCTACGAAATATTCAAGAATCTCCTTCATATCGACTTAGTTTCGGTAGTAGTGGCGTGAAACCATGTCTGTAGGTTCGTTTGTATCTGGGCATTGCGTTTTGAATTTTTATTTAAACCAATATCTTTTGCTTCCTGGCCCAACTGGTTTTTATAAACAGCATTGATAAGCATAGAAAAAGGAATAACTTCAAGCGAAGTAAAACGGTGGCTAAAATTTAAGTCATGCGCGGACCACTCACGGGTCAGAATTTCAACACAATTGTGCTGTTTACTTTGTATGGCTTTGAGTTGTGCCAGTAAAAGTCCAACTCGATTGAGGAGGTACAGGTCGTTCAAATCATTGATCTTTTGCTCAATCAAGTCGATGCGGGTATTCATTCGATCAAAAAAACCTTGACGGAAGCAATTAATTAGCTGGAAAATCAATACTGAAATTTCTTCCGTAATCCATTGAATTTCTTCAATTGGCAAATCGTGAAAATAAGAAAGTTGCTTGATCTTTTGTAACTCGCCTTTTTCTCTGGGTGATAAATTTAGACACTTCAAGTCGGTTGACAATAAAAAATACAATTTAAAAATATTCCATTTCAATTTCAATTTATCTGGCAGAATGACAGTTCCTTCAAGATTTTGAAAGGTCTTAAAAATCGCCCAAGCTGATTCAAGTTGTCCCTGGTGTAGAAGCTGTTCAACCAGAAAAGAATGTTGACTGAACCACAAGAAAGATCCCGGCATAAATAAATTTAGATTCTTTTTTATCAATACAGTGCCTTCTTCATATTTTCTTTGATTAAACGACACCAGAGCTGCTTGATTTTCAAAAAAGACCTTCATTTGCTGCAGGGTAGCTTTGTGGGCAGCTAGTCTTGTAATTTCGCATAGTGCAATCCGATACGCTGAATTCCATTTTTCATTCAATATCGCCTCTTGCAATTTGAAAAAAGCTAAACAGAAAGATAGCACATTTGTCATGTTTTCTTGCTCAGTACATCTTATTTGTTGGTTCTTTGAACCAACAAATGCTACCAAATCTTGGTGATTAAACCCTGGGTTTTGAGTCATCATCACAAAGGTCTGGACCTCATTAGTAGCTTTTGCTTCCAGCTCTAGTTTTTTCAGCTCTTGGGAAACGAAATTTGCATAATGCTGAAATTGTTTTTCATCACCAACATGCACTGCGAAGTATTGCCGCAAATGCATTCCGATTGAAATATTCAAACTGGTGATTTCATGTTCTATTCCTACTTGCAATAATTGAATCCCCATCTGAGACATGGTCCGATTACCATTAAGGCTAGATAGGAATTTAATCACTGCCAATCGTTGCCAGCACAAATAACGGATCCGCTCGGAATCTTGAACTTCTGATTGATTAATCTCAATAAACAATAGGGAATTACGTAGCCGTTTTTTCAGATCTTTGACTGATTTTACTAAATTGGGGGCATCTGGTTGAGTACCCAGTAAAGCCGCCAGGTTTTCAGCATCTACCAGTTGGTTTTGTTGAATAAACCTGAACAATTCTAAAAATTTATTGGTACCATCACCATTTGAATTTCCTTCTAAAACAGGAATATTTCTTACTTGGTGGTGTTCTAAAATGGTAACCAATTCATTGATGATATCCATAAACAAGCATTAAGGGACCTTCCTGGCAAATTGATGTTTCTCGGTAAGAAAAGTGCTTGCGAATAACATCAGCATACCAAAATGAAAAAATGACTGCTAAACACAGTAATAAGGAATGCTGTACGCATTCAGCGTCAACATTTTATCTTACTCCAGCTAAGCCAACTAGGCTACAGCCAGCAATTATCATGAGATTGATTAATTTAGATCTGCGACCCGGCCGAGGTGTTGATAATTTATTGGAGCGATTACCTTAAGATCAAATGAAGTCGCTTTTACCTCCTTCCAAAAAAAGGCAATTTGTGAAAATCGTTTCAAATAATGTTGAAGGGCAAAATTTATGCTTAGAACCTGTTTTAAAACACCCTATGGACCTTAAAACAGTTTCTTAGTGTCTGAGCTAAAATAAGGTAAACAACTTTGCTCTTGAGGATTAGTAAAAAAAGAAAACAGCTCCTTTCATTCAGTTGTCTTTCTTTTTCACCAAACCCAAACTGGTTTACTTTGTTTTTTTACGCTCCCTTAGCTGAGGATTTAAATCAATTGCTCCATTGAGAAAAAATACTGGAAGTCTAAGCTCATGAAAAGCAAGCTTTTATACAAAAATAGTAAATTCAGATCAATTTGTCAATATATTTACAGGAATTGCGCTCAATTTCAGACCAAATAATCTCAATAAATTGTTATTCAATCCGTAAGATATTAAATAAAAAAAAACGTGATTTCTCCGATCATAATCCTTTACTCCGAAACAACCACACAAACATCTATTTTGTAACTATCCAGCCGAGTGGTTTTGAGACAAAAAGTAGGTGATTTTTTGTCAATCGCGCCTACTTTTGGCGGGGGTAGCCCAAGCTACCTTCGCCAAAAGAGGCGAAGAGTGGCGGAAAAGCGACCTTTTTTGGCCAAAATGGGAACCGGCTGGATAGTTACTCTATTTTAAACTAAAAACGAAGGTTTAGGCCCTCCTGTTTGGGCTGAAAGGTCTCTTTTTCATGGCGATGAAGATACAATTTACAGCAAGGTAGTAGAATAGCGAAGTTGTACAACGCATAATGGGCATTTTCCTACCGACCTTTTTTTATGAAGGTGAGTCGATATTGGGCTGTTTTATGGCAAACAAAGAAATTTAGCCACGCTCTTAGATCGTCGACCAGAATTTTGGGTCCAAAACAACTAAAGTATGCTAAAAGCAATGCGTATTTTTGAACCAATTTTTGAAAAACAAAAGAATCCTTTTGATGCTGTATCTACTCTTTTTGGGTTTGATGTGATTTGAAGTACATTTAAAATTTTTTGTCTATACTAGAATTTTCAGAATTTCTTGTGTGACGTTGACCAATTCTTTCTAAACAAGAATTTAAAAGAATGAGAGAATGAGACTTGCTTCGCAGGTCGCCTACATCACGATCAACGAGGCTAATAGTCCCCAGATTTAGGCTCAAACCAAAGGGGGATTGCTTCCGGAATGGGGCTCAAAAATCACAAATGGGTTGATAATCAAAGCTAGTTCAGCATACCATGTTCGTTCAGCAGCGAATTTTACCATAAAAAAGAAATTGGCAAAATTTAAAAATTATTATTTTTTAAATCATAAAATATTGATTAGCAAATAATTGTATTAAAATATTTTAATCAACTCGATTTAGGGTGCGCATTTTAGCGAAAATACTGCCTGGTTTCAGCCCGAAAAGGGATGCAATTTTACAACATCAAACAAGCAAATTTTCAAGGCTTCAAAAATAACGAACCATGCAAGACAAGAACCAAGTACTCGAAAAAGTCAAAGGAATCATCGCTGAAGTAGCGGAACTTGATCCTTCTTCTATTGGTAATGATGCAAGTTTACCCTACGAGCTGGGGGTAGATTCTTTGATGGGACTGCAAATCCTGGTAGAACTCGAAAAAGAATTTGGAGTAGAACTCAATGAAGAGCAACTCTTACTGATGACCACTCCAAATAACATTGTTGCTTTGCTACAAGGTTATGAAGAAACCGTTGCAACTGTCAACTCCTAGTGTATCATTAAGCTGGTATTTGAAAGCAATAATCACGGGTCATGAATTTAGAAGACAAAGTTTTTCTGGTGACTGGCGGGAGCCGGGGCCTGGGGAAAGCCATAGTTGAGAAACTGTGCGAAAAGGGTGCCAAAGTCGGATTTACTTGCTTGCACAATTTAGCAAAAGCTGAATCATTGGCAGCGAGTATTAATCAAAAAGGAAAGGGCGAAGCTGTGGCTTTCCAAACGGATGTAGCTGATCCATCCTCCGCAGCCCCTTTGATGAAAGCGGTAGTTGCACATTTCGGGAAACTGGATGGAATAGTCAACAACGCTGGAATCACCCTGGACCGTCCTTTTTTCAAAATGAGTGATCAAGACTGGGCCCAAGTGATCAGTACTAATTTGAATGGTGTATTTTATACCAGTAAGGCATACTTGCAAAATGCGATTCGAACTGGTCGAGGCAAAATTGTCAACATGTCATCTGTATCGGGTTTGCGTGGTATGAAGGGACAGGCCAACTACAGTGCCAGTAAGGGAGGATTGATGGCCCTAACCCGCACCTTGGCCATAGAGTATGCACCATTCAACATCCAAGTAAATGCACTCGCACCTGGGTATATTGAGACCGAAATGTTTGAGCACATGGAAGAGCCTGTCAAGCAAAAATTGAAGCAAAATATCCCGTTAAAGCGCTTGGGGTCGCCTCAAGAAATAGCTAATCTCACTGCATTTTTGCTATCCGACGATTGCAATTACCTTACAGGACAGACCATCGCAGTGGACGGCGGCATAACCTGCTAATACCCCTTTTATCATTCTTGAACAACATGTAAAAACCTACTGCCATGAGACGAGTAGTCATAACTGGCCTGGGAGTGGTATCGCCACTGGGCAACGATTTGAACAGCTTTTGGAATGCTTTGATCCAAGGTAAAACTGGGGTAAGTCGACTCAGCAAACTCCCTGCTGACGCATATAAAGGCGACACCCTTTCAGCTGAGGTGAAATGGGAAAGTACTCAATGCCCTACAATGAAAGGAGAGAGTCAAGCCATTAACTATGCGATTAAAGCTGCACAGGATTGTTTAGCAGATGCCCATTTGGATCATATTACTTTACCTAATCGGTATGCAGTAATTGTCGGGACGACCAGTGGGAATCAGGACTTGATTGAACGCACTGTCAACGAAGATGACATTTGTAGTCCTGAAGATAAATTCTCAGCGGCTGCTATTGATACCTTAGCTAGAGTTCGCCCAATTCGCCTAAGTGCGGTGTTGGCAAAAACCTTAAAATTCCAAGGGTACAACATGGTTATTCCAACCGCTTGTGCTGCTGGTAATTATGCACTAGGCACGGCTTTTTCGATGATTCAATCGGGACAAACACCCATTGCATTGGCAGGTGGCGCAGATGGTTTTACCCGCTCTTGCTACACGATATTTTATCGTTTGGGTGGCATGACTTATCGAGACTGCCGCCCTTTCGACCAGGAACGATCGGGCATGGTTGTGGGTGAAGGTGCCGGTATGCTGTTGCTTGAGGACTTAGAGCATGCGTTGGCAAGAGGAGCCAAAATCTATGCAGAAATCAAGGGATATGGCTTGGCCTGTGATGCTCACCATCGGGTCGCACCAGATCCAGAGGGTAAAGGTGCTGCCCTTGCAATGCAACAGGCTATTCACTTTGCAGGCATCGAAAAATGTTCTGTGGACCTGATTAGTGCCCACGGAACGGGTACTCTAGCGAATGATAGCCAGGAAGCCAAAGCGTTAATGAGCGTTTTTGGACAATCCCTAAGCTCGATTCCCATTAGTGGTTTGAAATCAATGTTGGGGCATTGCATGGGGGCAGCAAGTTCACTAGAAGCTATTGCCGCAGTAATGAGCATCCAAGAAAAAATCATTCCTCCCACCATCAATACAAAAGCTGTTGATTCAGCGTATAGTGGAATCCTAGATGTGATTCCAAATGAAGCCCGAAGTAAAGGAGTGAAAACCGTACTCAGCAATGCATTTGGTTTTGGAGGAAACATTTGTAGTGTCCTTTTCAGCCAATTTGAACCTATAAAAATAGCAAACCATGCATAACCTAGATTCAAAAGTAGCCATTATTGGGACGGGGTTCATCTCCCCTCAAGGTACCGGATTGGAAGGGTTTAATGAACATTTTCAAGCTGAAAACCAGCACTACACAATGCTAGAATTTGACCCACAAAATTATTTAGGTAAAAATGGCCTAAAGTTCGTTGGTACATCCTCTATCATGTTTTGCAACCTGGCTTATCAAAGCCTGGAAGATGCGAAACTGTTACCCCAACTAGCCGAACACCGTGGTAGAATTGGAATTTACGACGGCTCCGAACTGGCCAATTTGGAAGAAGCTTTTCATTTTGACATAAGTGCCAAAGTAGATGGAGCCGATCATGTAAGCCCAATGAGGGCCCCCAATACCTTGGCGAATGCTTCGGCCAGTTACTTTGCAATTAGAGAAAACATTGTAGGGCCAAACGTATCGGTATGTGGTGGAAGTAGTGGTTTTGTTCAAGCTTTGTACCTGGCAAAATTACACCTTGAAAATGGAATGATAGATTTTGCAGTGGTCTGTGCTACCGATCATCAAACCTATTACTACGATTCCATTTTAAAAAGCCTGAACCCAAAAGATCATTCTAATCATACACCAAGATCGCATGGTGTAAGTGTAGTCTTGACCACAACACCGCAGGCAACTATTCACCAATTGAAACCTTTGGCTTTTTTGCACGACCTGCAAGCTGCTCAAGGTATTGAGGAAGTGAGCAATGAACTGCTCATGGCTACCCTTTTGGAAGATTTACCTCAACAAAATAAATGGGAGAAAATATACTTAGCGGGGCTTGGACTTCAACGGGAAAAAGAAGTCGAAAGCATAATGGAAATCCCTGTACCGTGCGAAAAATTAGCACTTCAATTTGGTACTTGTGATAGTACAGCTGGTGGAATTGCGCTCTTGACCGCGATCCGGGAAGCTAAACTAAAAAAGGATGAAAATCCTCTGAAAACCAGCTATCCCGTTGCAATTGGAGTTACAGATCCAATCTCCTATATGATGGTTCTCGATTTAGAAGTAATACTTTAAATACCACTGCCATGACATGCTTACTCAGTCAAAATCAAATAAAACAACTCATTCCTCATCGTTACCCAATCCTGATTCTGGATGAAATTTTAGAATACACACCCAGCAAGCGCATTTTGGCTTATGCTTATTTGGGTAGTGATGAACAGGTTTTTAGGGGGCATTTTCCAAGCTTCCCCATTTTACCTGGGGTGTTTCTAGTGGAAGGCTTGGCACAGGCCAGTTCTGTTTTCCTTGAATTGAACCATCAAGCTTGGAACCCTGGAAATGAGCTCATACCTAATCCAGGCAATGGAATGCTAGGGGTATTGGGGTCAGCTGAAACGAGGTTTAAGCACCCTGTTTTTCCAGATTCTGAAGTCTTTTTTGAGGCTGTGACAACCCGTGAATTCAGTAACTCATTATTTATGAAAGTTCGGGCCTATTACGGCGATAAAACCTTCGTATCTGGTACCATTTCAGTAACAAAAGTACATCAAAAAGTACTGGCAAGAAACTCAGATTATGAAACCATATATTGAATCGTATAACCAGGAAATAAACAAATATGCGCAATTGATAGACGAACGGATCAAACGCATGTTTGAAAAAGGAACCTTGATGAGGTATGCTTTTACAATTGCTAATTTCCGAAAAATGATGCCTGACTTGTTTGAAATAGAATCAGCAACTGATCTATTCTCGAAGATGCTCAAAATACGTGGTATCGCATTGTTAGATCCACACTATCCGGAGATATTGAATGATGTAAAATACAGTGGTGCCTGGTTAGAGGAAATACAACTCCAAGGAGCAGCCATATATTGTACTTATCATCTGGGTTCTTATCGCGCAATCATAGGCCATCTAGCCAAGCGCGGAAAGCCATTCAGCCTGGTTATTGACCAAAAAGTCTATGCAGAACAGCATGAGGAAATCAAGCAATCAGTTCGAAGTGTATGTAAGTATTTTAATACTTCCTCAAACTTTGAATTGATCAATGCAGAGGACTTTACTTCTACCCTCGAGATGTTGCGCCAACTCAAACGAGGCCGCTCGCTGATTATCTATCTGGATGGAAATACTGGTGTAGGTGGCGTTTATCGCCAAGACCATCAACTCATTAAGTTGAAATTTTTGGGCCAAGATATGTTGGTTCGCCAGGGTATTGCGCTATTGTCTCAACTAAGTGGTGCCCCTATCATTCCAACGATTAGTTATCGAGAAACAGATAGCGATCTCAACATGTACTTCGGCGCCCCCATCAAGGCCATTGACAATATTGCTGATCAAAAGAATTATTGCGAAAAGGTTACCAAGCAATTGTACTCGCTTCTGGAAGAGTTTCTTTGGCAGTATCCATTACAATGGGAAGGGTGGCTGTATGTCCATAAATACTTGGACCTGACCTCAATTACAGCGCATGCTGCTGCTGCCAAGCCAATAGGAGAAGATGGTTCATTTGATGATGAAAGATTTGGGCTTTTCCGTATGGGTAAATCTCAATATTACTTACTGGATAAAGACACCTTTGTCACTTTTGAAATCACTAGTAAGCAATATTTCCAATTCAAGGGGCTCCCCATTGAGGAATCCTCAAATCTTAATCCATCATGAACCTAAAAAATTTTGAAGGAAGACTAGCAGATTTACATGCACAAGTTGACCAACAAGTCGGTCAGCTTAAAGCAAAGATGGAAATCAAAACCTACTGCAATGCGATTGCCAATATCAAAACATTTTTACCTCAATTTTTAGATGGTAAAAACCCAGAGACTTGCTTCAGGCAATACTTGGCTTATCGAACTGCCGCCCACTTGGATCATGTATCACCTGAACGGGCTGCTGACATCAAGATCAGTGGTCACTTTGAGGAAATCTTAAATGATCCCAAACACCCAAGACTGTATTCGACCTTTCATCTAGGGTCTTACCGGGCTTTATTGGGCTTACTGACACGAGTTGGCGTGAAATTTTCACTGGTAGTCAACAATCAGGTTTACACTGCACAACGCAATGAAATGTTACAAACCTTGGATAAAATCGCTGAAATGTATGGTTTACAAACTCAAATTAACATCATCAACTCCAGTGATTTCAATGCTGCTGCTAAAATGGCTAAAGATTTTCGAAATGGATATTCCTTGGTGATTTATGCAGATGGCAACACAGGAACAGGTGGTCAATCACGTCAGGACGAACGCACCAGCAGAGTCAAATTTCTGGGTCAACATATTTATGTAAGACAAGGACCAGCATTTTTTGCTAATCTTTTTCAAGAACCAATCTACCCAATCATTTCTTACCGAGAATGTAAGAATGAAATTCTCTTGAAGTTTTGTGCCCCCATCCAGCCAGCAAAAAAGGCACCGAGATCAAAAGTTTGTCAAGAAATTATGCAAAAATTATTTGACATTCTGGAGATCCACCTCAAGCAATTTCCCTTGCAATGGGACCATTGGTCGAGTATTCATTTGCAGCTGGATACTGAAAGTTTGTCCCGTATAAAGCAGGAGTCCTGTTTTTTCGAGCCCAATACCAACGCCACCAAGCTAACTTTTAACGAAGATCGCTTTGGAGTTTACATCCATGAAAATGCTGGCTACTTACTCGATTATGTCACACAACAGACCTACCCTTTGTCGATTGAACAGGTCCATACATTGAGTAGCTACTGGCCTCGACTCCAAAACGGGGTAAAGCCACAAGTTGAATTAACACCAGGCCTTATCAAGCAATTACTCAGTCGAGAGATCCTTATTGATCTTGACCAGGTCCATTACAAAACACAGATTGCTAAATCCAATTCATTCACCTCAATACAATTGTCATGAAAACTCATCACTACAAAATTGCATATTTTCTATGCATCGGGCTGAATGCATTTGCCCAAACTAGTCATGAATCGATCTCCATCCAAATCAAAGTGGTCAACCTAACTACGAATGAAGGAAAAGTTGGAGTACTACTGCTCAATGAGGAAAAAAAAGTTGTAGCAAGCGCAATGCTTAAAGTGCAAGAAAATCAATGCAGCATAAAATTTGAAAATCAAAGCGCTGGAAAGTATGCTGCGAAATTTTTCCACGACCAAAATGGCAATGGTAAAATGGACGCCAATAGCCTTGGAATTCCCGCTGAAAGCTATGGGTTTTCAAATGGAGTCAAAGGTATTTTCGGTTCTCCACCCGAATTCAATAAAACCATTTTCACAGTATCCAATAACACTATCATTCAGCTGGAGCCAGCCAATTAGGGCTTTTGGTCGAAGCATAACAAAACATCAAAAAACGCCAATCATGGAAAACAACATTTTCAACCTAGAAGGCGGGCTGAGTATCCGCGAATTAGAAACCAGACAGGAAATGTCTATTGCCCTAGATCAAACTGAGGCACCAGAGGGTGTAGATGCAATGGCCTGCCGTTGTAAATGCTCTGAAAACTCAGATACTGGTGCTGAGCAGGAAAAAACTACCTAAACTAAATCCCTACAAAACATCACCTTATTTACTAACCTAATCTATTTTTTATGGAAACCAACAATTTTGACCTGAACCAAAGCCTGAACATCGAAGAACTCGAAGCCCGTCAGGAACTGTCTGTTGCCACCATTAGCGATGCAAGCCTCGAAGAAGCTGACGCTGCGGCCATGGCCAAGTGCAAGTCAGAAGAAAAGGCAAAGACTGAGACCAAGGAGTCTTAAGCCTTTCTAATCATCAAACCCATTTTCTAACCACAACAATTTTTAAACATGGAAACCAACAATTTTGACCTGAACCAAAGCCTGAACATCGAAGAACTCGAAGCCCGTCAGGAATTGTCAGTTGCTACGATCAGCGATGCAAGCCTCGAAGAAGCTGAAGCCGCTGCAATGGCCAAGTGCAAGTCAGAAGAAAAAGCAAAGACTGAAACCAAAGAGTCTTAAGCATTTCTGATTATTCAAACCCATTTTCTAACCACAACAATTTTTAAACATGGAAACCAACAATTTTGACCTGAACCAAAGCCTGAACATCGAAGAACTCGAAGCCCGTCAGGAACTGTCTGTTGCCACAATCAGCGATGCAAGCCTCGAAGAAGCTGACGCTGCGGCCATGGCCAAGTGCAAGTCAGAAGAAAAAGCAAAGACTGAAACCAAAGAGTCTTAATCATTTCTGACCATCTAACTCATTTTCTAACCACAACAATTTTTAAACATGGAAACCAACAATTTTGACCTGAACCAAAGCCTGAGCATCGAAGAACTCGAAACCCGCCAGGAATTGTCTGTTGCCACCATTGGCGATTCAAGCTTAGAAGAGGTTGAAGCCGCAGCAATGGCCAAGTGCAAGTCAGCCGAGGCTGAAACTTCAGCTGAATAATAGCAGCATAAAGTGATTGATTTTGGGCATGGAGTATTCCGAATAGGCAGCTCCTGCCCATTATCAATCTTCCTTGCAACATCTGGCAACACCGACCATTATTCAAACCACATCAATTGCAATATGAAAACGCAGCAACCCATTCCAGCTCTTGATTTTGAAGCGTTAGCTGCAAAGCTTGCTGCTTTTGATTTCACCCTGGAAATACCGGAATCAAATCGGTATTTACTCATTTTTCAAGAACAATATTATCAGATCGACCAGGTCTCTTATCTGGTATTGAATAGCATTAAAAAAAGTACTGATCTGGGAACATCTTTGGAACTGGCATTCCCCACCATTGATCTCTCAACGCATGACCTTCGGGTTATAAGCGATCATTTAACAGAACAAGTACTTCCATTGTTAGAAAACCAAACTCCTCCCAAAAAGAAATCTGTTAAAGAACTATTCACGCTAGTTCATCCGACAGCAATTCTTCCAATTGCTAAGATGCTTGCTTTTCTTTTCAATCCTCGAATTTTTTACCCTCTACTTGTTTTATCCGTCGCTTTGAACAGTGCTTTTTGGTTTTTAGTCAAATCTAAAACAATCCATTTCAAAGGTCAAGGACACTTGGAAACCGAAGTTTATTTAGGCTATCTGCTAGCCATATTTGGATTCTTGCTCTTACATGAGTTTGGCCACGCCACGGCTTCAATGGTGATGGGCAAAGCACCTGGCAAAATTGGAGTAGGCATTTACTTTGTTTTCCCAGCCTTTTTTACTGACTTGACAGCTATTTGGTCACTACAACGTCAGCAGCGCATTGTCATCAACCTGGGTGGAATTTACCTCCAGTTGCTGATCAATCTCCTAATGATGGGCATTCTATTTCTATTTCAAAATTCACCTCCAACGGTCAGCTTCATGCTCCGCATCATAGGATTTAATATTTTGATTAGCCTGTACAATATCAATCCCTTTTTCAAATTTGATGGCTATTGGATTTACAGCGATTTTTTCAAGCTTCCTAATTTGAGACAACAAAGCAATGAATTATTGAGAAGCTTATTTTTTGCTCTCCCCAAATTTTTATTTAAATCCAGGCTAAAAACCAATTTTAAAGGACTCTCCTCCCCGCCGTTATTTACTTACACCATTTCATATTTTGTATTCATGGTGTTCGTATGGTACTTGTTATTGCAATTCATTGTCCGTACTCACCTGAGTTTTTGGCATAGCCTACAAGAAATTGGACCCTTTGAGTGGAATGATTTCCACGCCTGGAAACAATTGGCAGGACCAATTATAGTCTTGCTTTTCTGCTGGATGATCGTCTATTTACGCTTTGCTCCAACTTTTAAATTTAGAAAGTATGCAAACTGAATTTCCCAAACAACTAATAAAATCAGCGTACCTCAAAATAACTGATGAGGATCGTGATGGGGTAACCTTGATCCATTCCCTGAGTGGTCGTCAATTCAAAGTGTGCAAAAAGACTGTCACAGTTCTCGATTTCTTTCAGGAGCCTCAATTCATTGAGCAATTGTCTTTAAGCTCAGCAATGAAGTTGAGTATCCATGAACTTTGGTCCAAAGGCCTACTGGTGGACTATCTTCACCGGGAAATTGAAGCCGTACTACGCATACCCAACAAGCCTAGTTACTTCGGGCTACCAAACCTGGATGGGCAACAGTCTCCACAGGTTGTTATGATCGGTGTACCATTCGCTGGCGGAAATACCGAATCCCCAGAAGTCAAAGGCTTCCCCAGTCGATTGAGGCAATTGAGTGACATGTATGGCATTGACTTGAGCGGTAAAAGCTGGGTAAACATGAGCGCGCTAGGCGAAAACCTATCCGTACAAAACCTTGCAGCGTTGGTTAAGGAAAACCTGCTCAAAGATGGAGGTGATATCCTTTGTCATCCTTATGAATCCAGGCGGCATATTCTTGCTAAAATAAAAACACTGCTGGGCGAGTTGTTCTCCGCAGGCTATGTGCCATTCTCTATTGGTGGAGACCACTCCTTGAGTTTGCCCATCATTCAAGCAGCCAGTACGTGTTACAATGAGTTTCAGGTCTTTCATTTTG
This sequence comes from Chitinophagales bacterium, assembly GCA_013299105.1. Classification (GTDB taxonomy): domain Bacteria; phylum Bacteroidota; class Bacteroidia; order Chitinophagales; family Saprospiraceae; genus Haliscomenobacter. Next base: position 163,354 of record JAAFJY010000007.1, read on the forward strand.
ATGCCCATACGGATGTATATTCATCTGCTTTCGACCCATTACTGCAAGTGGATAACATTCACCACCACGGGAATTTTGTAAGCCATTGCCTAAAAATCCCACAAATCACCCATTATTATCAATTTGGTATCCGAGGCATCAACAACATCACTCATCAAGACAAGCCTAAGCTCAAGACCTTTTGGGTGAATGAATTAAAAAATGCAATTCTGCAACATCAGATTTTAGACATCTCCCTTGACATCCCTTGTTACATCACTTTTGACATTGATGTAATGGATCCGTCATTGGCACCAGGAACCAACACCCCGGTTCCGAATGGTTTTACCTTTGGTGAAGTGCTTGACTTATTCAATTTACTAAAGTTAGGACAAAGGCAAATCATCGGGCTTGATTTTGTAGAAGTAAATATAAAAAAAGATCCCGGCGGGCTCACAGCTTCACTTGCTACGCAACTGATTTTGAATTTATTGAATCAAATCAATCCACAACTCCTGCCCACTACTAAACAGATTGACAGGCAATCCAAGTATTCTTTTTCATCACAAGACTAGCACTATGAAATCGACTTCTGAATTTTCTAAGGCTCTTGGCACACCATCTGGTATCTTTGTTCGGTGGAAGAGCCATTCTATTACAGGATATTACACGATAGTACAATTCTATCTGGCATTATTACTGATTATGTGCAGCGTAAAGTTACACGCCCAAGCCAACGTCGAAGGCTTAATCATCGATCAGCAAAAACAAGCCTTGCCAGGGGTCAACGTCAGCCTCATCCGCAGCCAGGACTCTGTGCTGATTACAGGGACTTTCAGCGGTTTAGATGGCAAATTTAGCCTGAAACAGGTTCCATACGGCACTTATCACCTCACATTTTCCATGATCGGTTTTACTACTACAAAAAGTGAGGATTTTGACTTGACTAGCCTGCGTTCTACTGTCAGTAGCCCCACACAAACAATGCAGGAAGAGGTTCATCAACTGAATGAAGTCGTGGTCAAAGCCGTACAACGTAACCTCGAATACAAAGGAGATCGCCTCATTTTCAATGTAGCCAGTAGTGGAGCAGGAGAAGGTAGTTCGACTATCGAACTCTTGCAAATGATCCCAGGCGTATTGGTAATCAATGAAAGTGTAAGGCTCAATGGTCGCGAAGGGGTAAACATACACGTGGATGGTCGCCCAAGTGGCTACAGTGATTTCAGCACTTTCCTGAAAGACATGCCAGGCAGTATGATCGAGCGCATTGAGGTGATCAGCAATCCAGGGGCACGTTACGATGCAGCTGGCAGCAACGGCATCATCAATGTAGTTTTGAAAAAGAATGCCAACTTGGGCACCAATGGCAGCTACAGCCTGGCCGCAGGTTATGGTCGTTTTGAAAAATCGAATGCCTCTCTTGCATTGAATCACCGCAAAGGCATCATCAACGTATTTGGCAACATCGGTGGAAATTTACGGCATAGTTTCGACGGAAACACCCTTTCTCGTTGGGTTGGAAGTACGCAATTTTCCCAAGACGGCGATCGAAATTTCAATACGCTAGCGGGTAATTTACGCATGGGAATTGACTTGTTTCTCAATAAAAAAAATACCATCGGTATTTTGGCTTCGGGCAATCAAGGAAATACCGCTAGTGATCAGCAAACACTCACTGATGTGTTGCCCGAAAACGTCGCTTACCAACAACAACTCAACACCATCAATATCGGCGAGCGCAATTGGCGCACATCTGCACTCAATCTCAATTATCGACACAAGTTTGACACTACTGGCCATGAATGGTCTTTTGACCTGGATCGTTCCGATTATATTGTTGGCCTATTGGTCAATCAGCATTCCGATTTACTCAAAGGGGCAAGGCAAGGTATACCGCTACCTTTTAGAAATACCCAACCTACGATCACTGGAATTTGGTCCGCCAAAACTGATTACAGCTATCCTATCAACTCCAAAACCAGCCTTGATTTGGGCGCAAAATGGAGCCAGGCCCACATCGATAGCGACCTCAAATTCGAACAATCGCTGGATGACAAATGGGAAAATGACCAACGTAGGTCCAACCATTTCATTTACGACGAACAGATCAGCGCAGCTTATGCCAATCTTTTGCACAAATTCGGAAAATTCAGTGTGCAAGCTGGCTTGAGATTTGAAGCAACCGCACTGTCGGGAAAAAACCAGGCTTTGGACAACAGCAGTTTTCAACGAAACTACCAACAATTATTTCCCAGTCTGTTCATTTCACGGCCCGTTTTGGTAGATAAAATGGTTGCTCATTTGTCCTACAGCCGCAGGATCGACCGACCAGTTTATCAAGACCTCAATCCTTTTGTAATGTACATGGATCCTTTTACCTTCCGCAGAGGAAATACGGAATTGAGGCCACAACTCACCGATACGTACAAGTTTCGACTTGCTTACGACGGACAACCATTCATGACCTATAGTTACAATGTTAGCCGGGATCCCATCAGCCGAGTGACTGAACAAAACGATGCCGAGCAGACTACCTACACGTACAGTGCTAATTTGGGCACCTTGCGTAACTTTGACGCCAGTGTTTATTTCCCCATTGTTGTTGGGAAAAAATTATCGGGCATTGGTGGCGTTTCGTTTTTGTACAATGAATACAATGCAACCTTTTTGAGCGAAGTTTATGTAGCCAAAGCCTGGTCAACCAATTACTTTTTGCAATTGAGCATCAAACTACCCAAAAACCTGAGCTTTGAAGGTACTGGTTGGTACCAATCCAAGGGCATTGATGGACTGATGAGCCACCAGGCTTTGTATGGCTCTACCTTATCACTACAAAAAAAGTTTACAGAAAGCCGCTCTCGTCTGCGTTTAGCCTGGACCGATCCCTTGTTCAAATATTGGCAAGGAGCCACTGACTTTAAAAATATGAATTTGAACGTGACAGCCAGGTGGGAAACCAGCATTTTACGCCTCAGTTGGAGCCAAAGCTTTGGGAACAAAGTTTTGAAAGATGCTCGAAAAAGGACCAACAGTACAGAAGATGAGCAAAAAAGGGTAAAAACCGAGGACGATAAGTGATTCATGTTACCAAAAAAAATCGCCAAGAGGACGATGTGTCCTCTTGGCGATTTTTTTCAACAAAACGAGCCCCATTACTTCTTCAAAGGTACCAGTTCAGCTTCCAACTTGATACTGGCAGTTTTGCCAACCTTATCAGCTACCAAGTTCGGAATGGTGATTTTGTAATCTGCCAATTGAACTGAGAAAGCCAGTTTGGCACTGATTTTGTCGCCTTTGACGACCAAGTCCACTGGTGTGTTGATATTCTTCGTTACACCGTGGATGGTCATGGCACCGCTGACATTGGCCTTGTAAGTGCCATCTTTGTCCAATTTGACCGCAGACATGTTGTCAATTTTTCCTTTGAACACCGCTTTGGGGTATTTGGTGCTTTCCATGTAGTTTTCGTTGAAGTGTTCCTGCATCAAGGCGCGTTCAAACTGGAAGTTTTTGATCAAAACAGCCATTTCCACATTGCCTTCGTTGGTCAACACGCAGGAATTAGACTTGGAAACCGCTTGGATGGTTTCGGGAGAATTGGCCGCAGTTGCGTCAAAACGCACAATAGCGTCGCGGGTGAAGTATTGCTGCGCAAAAACTGCACTGCTCAAACTGCACAAAAACAGGAAGCTGAAAAGGCTTTTCATAGTCATGGTAAATGATTGATGTTGTTCAAAAGGGGTTGTTGTGATTTTGACGCAAAACCAGCCCAAAGATTATCTGAAACTGGTCCATTCGTTTTTTGTTAACAGAGCTCCGCAATCACGTTTGCTAAACTTTTGGAGTTTAGTAAACGGAGGACAGGCTTACGCTTACCAAACTTTTGAAGTTTAGCAAGCGTAAGCCTCGATATTACTCCAGGCTCTTCTTCTTGAGTTGGAACACCCTGGAAAGATTGAAACCAAACTGGATTTGCCCATCGGCCCAGTTGCCATTTTCATCACTGATGTAAGCACGTTCATTCATGCCCACCGCGTTGGAGAAGTGGAGTTGAAACACGTGGCCACCCGTTTCGATATCCAAGCCAATGGAAAGTGGATTGTGGGACGAATTCCGACCAGGCACACTGTTGAGGATGTAACTGTAATCCCAGGTCAGCGCCATCCGCTTGGTGAATTTGTAGCGGCCACCTACGCCCAGCGCATAAAGGTTATTGGGTATTTGCTGGCTTTCAACGATGTTGCGGTGGACCATCGTGGGTTCCAGTTGCAACGTAAAATTATCGCTGAATTTACGGCCAATGATGACTGCATGGTAATAACTCAGGCGATTGCTGAAGGTAACGGGAATCTCCGCATTGTCGAATGGGCTTTTCAGGCCATTGCGCGTTACACCGCTGACCCAAACCAGCGAAAAAGGCATGTTTTTTTCACCCTCTGATTGCCAAAGCAAACGGTACTTTACAAAAGCATCCATTTCTTTTTTGGAGGTGCTGCGGCCAATCCCAGCCATTAGGTTTTTGGTGATGCCAAAGTCAAAACCCATCCGCATGGTGGCATTGTCCAAGCCAAAAAGGTTGTAAAAACCATCGCTGATGCGCCCAAAACGGTGCAAAATGCGAAAATCCATCGTAGCCGGGGCCAGCATTTCCATGCTGTGGCTGTTGATCACCCTGGGGCTTTTGAAGCCATTGGTGACTTTGTCGGTTGTTTTTTCTTCACCCAATTGATCTAGGAGACTTCCTTCTTCCTTGTTTTGAGCAAAAAGTGTTGAGGTGCCCATTGCGCAAAAGAGCAGGGCGAACAGTAGTAATTTTTTCATTGTCATTGGTTTATTCCTTGATCATGACGCAACGCGAAATGAGAATGGTTCCATCCAGATCGGCACCAGCGCACTCGCCTTTGATGCTGATTTTATCCTGGGGTTTAATGCCCTCGGCCTGGGCCTGGGCTTCAAATTCACAAAGTACGCCCGCCCCATCTTTTACAGCCAGGGTAACTTTAGTCGTACCGTCTACCGTTTTGGCTTCTTGCACTTGTCCACTTACGGCTACTATTTTGCCTACATATTGTTCGTTGGCTTTGGCTTCGTCGGCTTGAAAAGCATTGTAAAGAACCGTGGCTTCAATCGCCAAATTGGCTTTTTTACCGCTGGTACTGCCGACGGGTTTGTTGAACAGATAATAGCCATATCCGCCACCGATGAGCCCTAATGCCAGCACGATCAAAAGTATTTTTTTCATTTTTTGCATTGTTTTAAGTGTCAAAATTGCATAAAAATCAACTGACTGGGGATAAAACGCTCAAGAACAAAGCTATTGGTTTTTAGTCTTTGCTGAAAGCTTCGAATTGTCGCCTTGGAGATACCAAAGCTCATTTGCACGGGACTGAATCTGATGCAAAGATCAATACTACTTTCATTCTGTACATCCTCCTTACAAGTAGTGCCTAAAAAATCCTCCGAAAGGGGGAGAAAAAGACTACATTCAAAGCACATTTTCCCCAATTCATGTTCCCAGAAAAGCAATTCATCCAAGTTTGCTTGATAAAGGCCTGCACCATAGTGTAATTTTGGAACATCAAACCCCACACCTCTAACTCAAACAAAATCACTTACCCCCCCAAATCCACACACTAACCCAAACTTCATATGTCGTCCAAACATTTTACTATCATCGGCGGCGGAATTGCCGGATTGAGCACCGCCGTAGCCCTAAAACAAAAGGGTTTCCAAGTCAGCATTTTTGAATCAGCGCCAGAGATTAAACCACTGGGTGCGGGGCTTGTACTGGCTGCCAACGCCATAAAAGCTTACAAAAAGCTGGGGTTGGCGGAGAAAATCATTGAACGTGGCCGGATTTTGCCCAGTTTCAGCATCCTCGACCAGTGGGGAAAGGTCATTACCCAGGCTGATGCTCAGGGTCTTTCAGAAAAATACGGCACACATAATTTTTCGATTCACCGCCCAGCATTGCACCAAGTATTACTGGAAGAAATTGATCCCACTTGTTTACACGTCAACAAAGCCGCCGTTCGAGTGGAAAACATAGGCGATCAAGTCTTGGTTCATTTCAAAGACGGCAGTAGTCACCTGAGCGACTATTTGATCGTGGCAGATGGCATCCATTCGGCTATCCGCAGGCAATTGGTGCCTAATTCAGCGCCAAGATATGCGGGTTACACTTGCTGGCGAGCGGTGATCGACACCCCCGGATTGGCCATGAATGAAGCCACTGAAACCTGGGGTTCCAAGGGCCGCATCGGCATTGTGCCTCTGGCCGATGACCGTATTTATTGGTTTGCTTGCGTCAATGGCCCCGTGCAAGATGCTAAAATGAGCGCTTGGCGATCTGCTGACTTAGTGAAACAATTCAAAGGTTTTCACCATCCCATTCCCGAAATTTTAGCCCATACCCCTGATGAGCAACTGCTCTGGCATGACATCATCGACCTCAAACCAATTTCAAAATTCGCCTATGGTCGCATCCTCCTGATCGGCGACGCAGCCCACGCCACTACCCCCAACATGGGCCAAGGCGCTTGCCAAGCCATTGAAGACGCAGTGATATTGGCTGATGAACTTAGTGCACAAGACAAGGTAGAATCAGCTTTCCTGGCTTTTGAAAAAAGGCGTTTACCCCGCACCCATTTCATCGTCAATGGATCTTGGCAAATGGGTAAAATTGCACAGTTAGGCAATCCGATCCTGGTGCGGGTACGCAATAGCTTGTTCAGAATGATCCCCGATCGTGTGAATGAAAAGCAGATGGAGAAAGTTTTGGGAGTCGATTTTTGAGGAATGTTAGGTTGTAAATACCTTTTTAGCTGCGAATTACTGTACTTTGGGAAGAAAAGAAGAACCCAAGACAAAAGCATGCAAGACAGCACTTCACTCCAATGGACCCTAGAACGCTCTGAAGCGGGCCCGGACCTCAAACTCTTCCAGGCCCGCTTTGACTACTTAAAAAACCCACGCAACCAGGCCGTCGAGCGCATGATTGTACTCGACTCACCAGACGCGGCCAATGTGGTGGCCATCACCAAGACAGGGCAAATGATCCTGGCCCGGCAGTTTCGGGTGGGTACCCGCGAGGAAACCCTGGAACTGCCCGGCGGCATTGTCGATCCAGGTGAAGATCACCAGGATGCAGCCGAGCGTGAATTAAGAGAAGAAACGGGTTTTGCCAGTCAGCACTGGATTTACCTCGGCAAAGTGGCTTCCAACCCCGTATTTATGAATTCCTACATTTATCATTGGCTGGCCTTGGATTGTGAACCTTTGCACGATACCGATTTGGACCAGGGCGAGGCCGTTGAAATTGAGCTCTGGGATACCGAAAAAGTTAAAATGGCCTGGCAGCGCGGAGAATTCATCCATCCACATACCGCAACCGGATTGTTGTTGTACTTTTGCAAAGTCTGACCAGTGAATTTTCAGGTTTTTCATGGCATCAGGCAGCATTTTTAAGCTTTGTTTACTCTAAATTTACAAGACACCCAGCAGAACTGTGACAGAAAACGAACTGATAGAGGGATGTGTAAGGCAACGCAGGGAATGCCAACAAGAGCTTTTTCGCCGATACGCAGGAAAGATGTTGGTGGTTTGTATGCGTTATGCTCGGCACCAAATGGAAGCAGAGGACCTGCTCCAAGACGCCTTCATCAAAGTATTCGATCACCTGGCACAGTTCCAAAACAAGGGGTCTTTGGAGGGCTGGATTCGGCGCATCGTCGTGAATACTGCCCTAAAAAACATTGACCGCAAAAGCTTTACCCACGAGCAGTACGGCATGGAGATCCGCGAAGATTTTTCTTCGACTGACCCTGGCGTTTATGCCCAATTGGGAGAAGCTGAATTGTTGAAACTCATTGCCCAATTGCCGGAAGGATACAAGGTGGTTTTTAACCTATATGCCATTGAAGGATACAACCACGCAGAAATCGCCGAATTGCTGGGGGTACAAGAAAGTACTTCCCGCTCACAATTGGTCAAAGCCAGAAAAATGTTGCAAAGTATGGTTGAACATCTACAAAGCATCGCCGTATGAACCAGCGCCATCCCATCGATCAAGTGTTTCAGGATCGCTTACAGCACCATGAGTTGGAGCCGCCCATGCACTTGTTTGATAAAATTGATGCCCAACGCCAGGCTGCTCAAGGCCAAGAACAGCGCAAAAAACGTTGGATCTACTGGAGTGCCACCGCTTTGTTGCTCCTCTTGGGTACTGCCTTGTGGTTTTGGGTTGCACCAAACGATGACCAGTTGGACTTGTTTTCACCAAGCATCGAACACCTTGTGGTGGCTGAAAAAGCGCAAAAAAGTGCCGATCAAAGTACACCAGCTGGATCGGCGACTGAGCATCAGGTTGTTTCTGCTACGAGCGATCAGGCTTCACGGAATGCCCCAAGTGCCCAAAATGAGCCTGTTGCTCGACTACCCAAAGGTGATATTCTGCAAAATAAAGCCCTACCAGAAGCGCAGCTAAGGACCGTTTCTTCGGCTTTAAACACTGGGCAGAACACACTAGACGTTGATGGTGCGAAGCTCGCTGGAGTTGAATCGATTAAAACGGAAGCAGGTTCATTTACAATAACTGAAGTACCAAGCCAAACGCAAAATCTTGCGACTGAGGCCAGTGAAACGCAAACTGAAGCTGAAATCAACAGGCCATTGGGCACTTGGGCAACTATCACTACCAAAGCTCCACAAGCTTTGGAAATGCAGCCCCTTCCCGTGTTTGCGCCCTTGATCAAGCCCAAGCAACGCGGTTGGCGGGTGTATGGCGAAGGCTTTGCAGGTTTCGACTTCAATGGCCGTAGCTTAGAGGCTCGTGCGCCAGAATTCGAAACTTATCGCGAGGCCCGCCAAAATGCCGAAAACATACAAGATGGGTTCAGTTCCAACTTGCGTTTTTCGATGATATCTATCGATGGTTTTGCCGTGCGCAGTGGAATTCGTTACGCAGCTTATGCTGAGGTCGTACAATTACAGGGCAAAGAATGGACCAATCGCTTTCGCTCAGTGGATATTCCAATGTTGTTGGGTTACGAAAACAACAGAATCGGCCAGTTGACCCTCTCAGCCAATGCCGGAGTTTTGCTCAATATGGCTTTCAACCAGGAAGGCCAGTTTTTGGCCCCCGATTTAAGCGGTCCAGTTGAGTTTTCGAGTAAAACGCCCGACTCTTATCCAGCTTATCGCAACCGCCTGGGTTTGGCTTATTATGGCAGCGTGGCTTTGAGTGCGCCGCTCTCACCTACCTTGCGCGTGGTGATTGAGCCTTACATCTTGCGCCGTCCGAGCAGCATTACCTATGCAGATTATGCCATCGACCAGCGCAACTGGAACCAAGGCATCCAGATCGGCATCCGCAAGAAAATCAACAAGTATATTTATTTTGCGAAGCCTTGACGAGGCGACGTGACAAAGAAAATCAAAAGCCTTGGTTTTGCCAGAAAGAAGAAGGCTATTGCTAGGATAATGGTATTTTTCATGTGTATGAATGAGGAATGAGCAGAATTTACGAAAACAATACATCCAAATCAAAACTCTGCTGCACCGTCGCGGCAGAATAGGAGTTGGGAAATAAGCCAAAAGGGGTCAGCATGGTTAAATAAATCGCTTTCTTGGTCTTGGTCACTTCTTTAAAAACGCTGAATTTGTTGGCTAACTTTGCAGCATATGCCTACGTAATGGCATGGGGATTTTCCGAGAATTTCAACTCAAAAACATTGATGACTCGGTCTTTACGGTCGATCAGTAAATCAATTTGGGCACCTTGGTTTTCGCTTGTATCCTGCCAAGACAAGGCATAAGAAACAATGCCTTGGATGCCCATTGCACGCTTGATTTGACGAACATGGTTGAGGTAAATTTGCTCAAAAGCGAAGCCTTTCCAGGCATGGTACTGTCCAGTTTCTAAAGCGTTTAGCCAGTTGTTTTCATCAAGTAAACTGCTGTTGTGAATGAATTTGAAATAGAAAGCGGTAGAAAAGTCACTCAACCGATAAAGGGCATCTATTTTATTTTTACCAAAAGGAGCATAAGGTTGAATGAATCCACTTTCTTCTAACTCACTGAGAATGGTGGTCAAGCGTCCACTGTTGTGTAATTGCGTGCTGGAGATGATTTCTTTACAGGTCAATCCTTTGTTTTTGCTTGCAAGGGCGATTAAAACACTGATGTGCTGTTCAGCCTGATTAAAAAGGGATTGCAGTAAAAAAGAAAATTCTCCATGAGAACCCCGTCTTTGGTAAAACAGATGCGTTCAATGCTTTGCATCGCGCTTTCATGCTCCTTAATCGCGTCCAAATGATAAGGTATTCCTCCCATCACCATGTATAGCATCGTAATGGAATAACGATCTATTGCAGGGTTCTTGTGCTTGAGAAAGGATTCCGTTTCCTGTAAAGTAAAAGGTTCCAAGCGGATGCGGTCATTAACTCGATTGTGCAAGCCCCCCCTATTTTTAAACAATTCATTGATCATCCACGATGCCGAAGATCCACAAGCAACAAGTAAAATATCCTGTCGTGCCGAAGCCCAACTGTTCCAAAAATGCTCTAAAGAAGATAAGAAGTCGGATTTTTTGGTAGCCAGCCAAGGGAGTTCATCAAAAAACACCACTTTCTTTTCCAAAGGTGAGGCTTCTAAACAGTCAATGAGGTTTTGAAATGCAAAAAACCAATTTTTGGGTACTCCACTCACTTTTGCCCCTTGTCGCAACATCGCCGTGTGAAAATTGAGGATTTACTGTTTTGTACCCTCATTGGCGAAAGCGGTCACCTGAAAAGTAATTTTATCAGCCAGGCATTGCCTAATCAAGAAGGTTTTGCCTACCCTTCTGCGCCCAAATACGGCTACAAACCTGGAATCATGGTGTTGGTAAGCATCAATTAATATACTCTTCTCCGTTTCACGACCGATAAATACTTTCTGCATAATTTGGCTTTAACTGTCAAAAATATAGAGATAAAGCCGAAAATACTAGTGTTAAACTACAATCTGTGTTTAAATCGAGCAATTCTTGCGATTTGGCCTTGTAGTATGATCTCAAGCTCTAAAATCTTTATCATTGACCTGGTTTTGACTGCAAAATAAATCTAGTCAGTAAATTTGCAGATAAATTTCTGTCATCTTCGCTACTCAATTGAACATCTTGGGCCCTTGTCCATTATTTACTTCAATCCGATTTCAAAAAAAACTGTACATTTATTCACCGCCTCAGCTTGTTCCCGACCGAAGCATCAATAATGATTATGAACGCGAAGTCATACCCAATTCTGTTTTTTTTCTTGAGCTTAATGCCAATGGCATGGGCGCAGGAACCTATGACCAAAGACCAAATCTCCTGGGAACAAGAGCGGCGCAGCACCCGTCTGCGTTTACCCCAAATCAACAATGAGGAGCTTCGCAGCCAGGAGTTGGCCCAACGCGGAAGTCCTGAACGCGTACCACAGTTTGCCAAAAGTTTGGGCGTCAACATCACCCCTGAAAGAGATGGCCGTTGGGATGACTTGCCTGGTAACATGAGCCGTTGGCGATTATTGGTGGAATCACCGGGAGCATACTCACTCAATTTTGGGTTCAATCGTTTTGCATTGCCCCGTGGCGCAATCTTCACCCTTACCAGTCGCAAAACTGGCGAAAAAACAGGCCCTTTTACCCCCGCCGACAATGAAGAGCACGGCGAATTGTGGACCCCCGTCGTAGAAGGTGACGCGGTTTTATTAGAAATCACCTTGCCCAAACCCGTTCGTCGGGACTTGGACATCCTATTGAGCAATATCAACCACGATTTCATCAATTTCAAGACCGTCTTTTCCGCCGATTGCCACATTGACGTGGCTTGTGGCGAAAGCAATGGAGCGCCTCAAATCAGTGCTTACCGAAATGTAATCAGTTCAGTGGGCTTGATTTCGCTCAAGGGGACTGGCATTTGCACGGGTTTTTTGGTAAACAATACCAAACAAGACTGCAAGCCCTATTTTGTCACCGCTTGGCATTGCCAAAACCGTGGTAGCGATGCTCCCTCCTTGGTAGTGTATTGGAATTACCAAAACAGCCGTTGTCGCCCCGCCAATACTACTGAAAATGCACGCAGTGGAGATGGAAAATTCAATGTTTTCAATACGGGCACCATCCAAAGGGCTACTTTTCGCAGCACTGATTTTACCTTACTAGAACTCGACGACCCCGTTGTTGAGGGAGCCAATGCATACTACGCAGGGTGGGCTCGCGACGAGATACCCGCCACTGGTGGGGTGGCTTGTATCCACCACGCAGGCACCGATGAAAAACGTTTTTCTTATTCGGGCCAAGCTAGCTATTGGGGCAATTGGGGACAATCTACCTCAATTGCAACGGGCAATCACCTCCTGGTTCCCCGCTGGGACGTGGGCAGTACCGAAGATGGCAGTTCTGGTGCACCACTTTTCAACAACCGAGCACAAGCGGTAGGCCAGTTACACGGTGGCACCGCCGCTTGTGGCAATGGAGGCTATGATTCTTTTGGAGCCATCAAAAGCTCTTGGGAGGGTGGAGGCAGCTCCAATAACCGTTTGCGCGACTGGCTGGACCCCCTCGGCAGCAGAGCCCCCGACCTGAGCGGGCGCTGGGAATACCAATGCCGCCTGGCCATTGAAACCGACTTGGAAAATCGACAAATTTGTGTGCCTGGCACTGCGGTCTGGAGCCTCCGCCTGAGCACTATCAGTCCTGTTTCTACTCGTTTTAGCCTGCTCAATTTGCCCAAAGGCATCAACGCAGTTTTTTCAGAAAATCCATCAACAAGTGGCCAAACCCGCTTGAGCATCAGCGCCAACGCCAACATGATCGCGGGTTTTTATCCCATCACCGTATTGGCGGTGATCGACAAAGACACCACCAGCCGTTTGCTTTTTCTGAATATTGTTCGCAAGCCCGAAGTGGTGCGTGTGATCGGCCCAAGCAACGGATCACAAGGCGTTGAGTTGCCTGTTAACTTTCGCTGGAGGAAAGTTCAGGGCGCTACTGGTTATAAAATTAGCATTGCCCGCGATGCCCAATTTCGCAATATCCTGGGGCGCTTTGAGCATTTCGACACCGTTTTCCAACTTAACCGACTGGATTTACAAGGTACTTTCTTTTGGCGGGTAAATGCGGTTAACCTCTGCGATACCAGCGGCACCCCCGGCGAAACGTTCAGCTTTACCATCGCGCCAAATACCAAACTGAGCCTTTTGGCCCAAAGTACCAACATCTGCCCCAGTGATTCACTCCGGATAAACTTGCGGGTGGGCGAGGGTTACACTGGCCAAGTTAATCTTAGTTATCGACTTTCACCTAATTTGCCCTTGACCCTTAGGTTTTCACAAGATCCGCGCAACATCACCCCCGGAGCATTGTTGCAAATCAATTCTACAGCTTTGAAAAACCTGCCGCCAGGTGATTACAGGCTGACAATTTCATCAAACCAGGGAAGCTTCAGGGACAGCAGCAGGCTGATTTTCAGAATTTTAGGACTTCCAGTAGCTCCATTGCTGCAACAACCTGGCGACAAGGCGTATTTATTGGACGAGCTACCGAGGCTAAATTGGAATGCCAACCTCAATATCCGTTCTTACCTCTTGGACATCGCTAAGGATGCCAATTTCCAGGATATTATCTTAAAATCCGAGCTCAAAACCAACAGCTATCAATTGGCCGAAACCCTGCCCGCAGGCCGCTATTTTTGGCGGGTAAAAGCCAGTTGCGAATGTGGTGAAAAGAGTTCCGAAGTACAGTCTTTTGTGATTTTCCGCAGCAATTTGTTGGAGCTGAATGGCATTTTGTTCGGTGTTGAGCCTGTGCCTAGCACTGGTTTGGTGCGAGTGCGTTTGTCGGACATCATCGAAGAGGGCAGCATCGACGTTTACAGCAGCAATGGCCAGTTGATGCGCAACATCGAGATCAAGGAACCCTTCGCCGAGTGGCCTATCGACTGTTCTAATTTTCCACCGGGGGTGTATCTCGTTCGCTTGCGCAACCGCCAATCGTCTGCTACCCAGCGGATTGTGATTCAGCGGTAGCGGAAAAGGTTGAAGGGTGGATAAGTTGAAATGTTGAAAAGTGTCCCGCCCACTCATAGGGGCCACAGAAAAATAACTTGTAAAATTGGCAAATGCTTTGCCCCGCTACGCGGTGCTGGTTGGGAACACGGATAAAACGGATTTCCACAGATTTCCAACATGATTTTGACCGTAACGTTGACCACAATTAACTCAAAATCGGTGGAGCCAATTTTTATAACTTAATCTTTTGCCATCCCATAATCCATAACTCATAACGCTAATCGCCCTCATTCCACCGATAAGTCCTGAGTTCCAACCCCGCCAAATCCAAAACCCGGTCCACCACCGTCAAAGCCGCCGCTTCAATCGTTTCTGGTCGGGAATAAAACGAAGGAGTAGCCGGACAAATGATGCCGCCAGCTTCCGTCACGGTGGTCATGTTGCGCAAGTGGATGAGGTTATAAGGCGTTTCACGAACCACTAAAATCAACTTTCTCCGTTCTTTCAGGATTACATCCGCAGCCCTGGTGCTCAGATCGCTGGAGGTACCCGTAGCAATCCTCGCCAACAGGCCCATCGAGCAAGGGCAAGCGATCATTACATTGTACCGTGCTGATCCTGAGGCGAATGGTGCTTGGAAATCATTTTTTTCATAAAAATCAAAAGGATAGTTTTCGTAGTCCTTGTTGCCCAATTCGTACTCCCAATTGTACTGGGCATTGCTGCTCATCACCACGCCTACGGCAGACCACTGCTCCTGTAAAGTCAAGAGCCTGTCCATCAACAATTTGGCATAAAGTGCACCACTGGAGCCCCCGATGGCCAATACAATTTTGTGTTTCATTGGTCTTGTGCTGACATTATATAAATCCCTAAAACTTCGGAGAAATTTCCGCAGCTGAGAATTTTGTGAATTTAATGATGAACATGAAGCGTTCATGACCGCAAAGCGGGCCAATTCTGAAAATTCTTTCAAATTTAGGCTTGTTCAACGTCACGCAAGAAATTCTGTAATTCTGAAATCCTGAAAATTCTGGTTTAGACAAAAATGTGGTTCATATCAAGAATACCTCGCTTGATTGTCGAGACCTTCTTTCTCCAAAGTTTTCAGAAATTCCCCCTGCTGGTTTGTCCAAAACAACTTAACTTTGAGGGATGCGTTTTCTTATGCAGTTTCTGCTGAACTAACTACAAAACAATTTCCATGAAAAAAGTTCTTTTGGGTAGTCTTTTGCTGCTGATTTTGGCAGGAGGGCTCTATTCTTTTGTGATGAATCCGAGTGTTTCAGCCTTCAAAACCGAGCCTGCTACCATCAAATGGATGACCTGGCAGCAAGCCATTGCTTTGCAAAAAAAAGCGCCCAAGAAAATTTATGTCGATTGCTATACCGACTGGTGCGGCTGGTGCAAGCGCATGGATGCAGGTACGTTTACCGACCCCAAGGTAGCGGAAGTGATGAACAAACACTTTTACGCCGTCAAATTCAACGCTGAACAGAAAGAAGACGTGGTGTTCAATGGCCACACCTTCAAATACATCGTTTCGGGCAACAGTGGGGTCCATGAATTGGCTTATGCCCTATTAGACGGTAAGTTAGGCTACCCTTCCTTTGTTTTTCTCGACGAAAAGCAAGCCCGCATCGCCGTCTCACCCGGCTACAAAACGCCTGAGCAACTCATTCCTGAGCTAAAATGGGCCGGAGAAGGCCATTTCAGCAAACTCAGCCTGGACGATTATGTAAAGGCTCAGAAAAAATAATTTTTTAGTTGAGGAGGTGAATAATCTCCTCAACTTCTAAACCTCTCAACCTCTCAACTCACCTATCCCAATGCCGTTTTACCGAAACCTTACCAGCCTCCACAACGAAGAATCGCAGCGGGGTGTGGATCGCCTGCTCGAATTGCGCAAGCAACTGAAAAAAGAAGTACCACCCCGCGACTTGGAGCGCACCCTACTGCTCGCCACCTGGAATATCCGCGAATTTGACAGCCCTAAGTTTGGGGGCCGCACGGCTGAATCATACTACTATATTGCCGAGATTCTCTCCCACTTTGACCTGATTGCCCTGCAAGAGGTTTATCGGGATTTAGAAGCCCTCAACCAGGTACAACGCATCCTGGGGCCCGATTGGAAATTCATTTTCACCGACGAAACCATGGGTTCCGCTGGCAACAAGGAGCGCCTGGCGTTTTTGTACGATACCCGCAAAGTGACTTTTGGTGGCCTGGCCAGCGAAATCGTCATTCCTGATCAATTCGTCAAAGGAGCGGGTGGCAAACGCGAAATCAAACCCTCGCGTCAACTCTCACGTACCCCCTTGGCGGTAGGTTTCAAAAGTGGTTGGACCAATTTTGTGCTCACCACTGTACACATTTATTATGGCGATGCCAAAGCCGAGGATCCAACCAGAGTGGAGGAGATCAAAGCGGTAGCCAAATTTTTGTCGGATCAAAGTGAGGACCCTACTGCTTGGTCGCGCAATTTTATCCTTCTGGGGGATTTCAACATCTTCTCCACCAGCGACAGCACCATGAAAGCCCTGACTGAAAATGGCTTTACCGTGCCCAAAGAATTGCAAGAATTGCCCAGCAACATCGCTCGCGACAAATTCTATGATCAAATTGCCTTCAAAGTGCGCGAC
The DNA here is from genome assembly GCA_013299105.1 of Chitinophagales bacterium. GTDB lineage: Bacteria > Bacteroidota > Bacteroidia > Chitinophagales > Saprospiraceae > Haliscomenobacter. The sequence continues at coordinate 180,008 of JAAFJY010000007.1, forward strand.
GACCGCTTCGAAAGGGCAGGGCAAGCGGGGATTTTCAATTTTTTCGACGTGGTTTTCCGCGATGAAGACGAAGAAACTTACATCCCACTGATGGGCGCTGCCTATAAAGTCAATAAAGAAGGTGTACCTCGCAAAGACCCCAGTACTTACTACAAGCAGTGGCGTACTTTTCAGATGAGCGATCACTTGCCGATGTGGGTGCAAATTCGCATTGACTTTTCGGATGCCTACCTGGGCCGCAAGCTCGTACAAATGCAAACTGCCGACGCCGATGCTGCGGCGCGTAGCCTGCAAATCGACCCCACGCCCATTCCCAAAAGCCCACTTTTGCCTTGACGTTCTGAGATTCGACCTATGTTTCAAGATAAAAAAATCATCCTGGCCTCGGCTTCACCCCGCCGCAGCCAACTGCTGGCCGAAGCCGGATTTTCTTTTGTAGTCAATGCCACCCACGTGGACGAAGACTACCCCGAAACCATGCCCTTGGACGAGGTAGCCCCTTTTTTGGCCGAAAAAAAAGCCGAAGCGGCCCGTGGTTTCATCGAAAACGATGAAATAGTGCTGGCTGCCGACAGCGTAGTGATTTTGGGCGATACCATTTTTGGCAAACCCAGCGACCGGACCGACGCGCAACACATTTTGGGGCAATTGTCCGGCAATATGCACCGCGTGATCACGGGCGTATGTTTGTTGTCGAAAACCCAAAAGAAAGTTTTTGCCGCCGAAGCCAGGGTTTATTTCGATACCTTGAGCCCCGCAGAAATTGACTTTTACATCGACCAATACCAACCCTACGACAAGGCCGGGGCTTACGCCATCCAGGAGTGGATCGGCTTGTGCAAAATCCTTAAAATTGAAGGCACTTTTTCCAACATCATGGGCTTGCCGATGAGTGAGGTGTATCGGGAGTTGGGTAGTTTTTAAAATGCAAGCTTGGGTTCTTCTCATCCCTTCAACTTTTCAACTTTTCCCCTTAACTTTACCCCAATACTATAAACAAACACACCATGACCAAAGCATTATTGGCATTAGCAAGCCTGGGTGGCCTGCTCTTCCTGGCCCTACAACTACCCAATCTCAATACCGAATGGCCCGAATACTTGGGCGGGCCAGAGCGCAACCACTATTCCACGCTCAACCAGATCAATACCCAAAATGTGACCCAGCTCAAACCCGCCTGGGAATACCATACCAAAGATACCACGGGCCAAATGCAGTGCAATCCCATCATCGTCAATGGGGTTTTGTATGCCACCACGGCTTCCGTGCAGGTTTTTGCGCTCGAAGCGAGCACGGGCAAAGAAATCTGGCGCTTCAAAGATGCCTCCGAAGCCACCTGGTTCAACACCAATCGCGGGGTTATTTATGCCGAAACGGATGGTGCAGGCCGCATTTACTTCAGCGTTGGCCCCTGGCTGTACGCTTTGGATGCCAAAACGGGCAAACCCGTAGCCAGTTTTGGCGACAAGGGCAAAATCAGCCTCAAAACAGGTTTGGGACCGGAGGCCGAAAAGAAATTCGTGGTCGCTACTACTCCTGGTGCAGTTTTTGAAAACTTGTTGATTGTGGGCTCCCGCCTGTCGGAAGGAGCCGATGCGGCGATGGGCTACATCCGGGCCTTCGATTTGCAGACTGGAGCCTTGGTTTGGGTCTTCAAAACCATCCCTGATCCCGGCGAATACGGTGCCGATACCTGGCCCAATGAGCGCCACCCCAGCATCGGCGGGGCCAATTGCTGGACGGGCATGGCCATCGACCGCAAACGGGGCATCTTGTATGCACCCACCGGATCAAGTACCCCTGATTTTTATGGTGGGAAAAGGCATGGCCAAAACCTTTTTTCCAACTGCCTTTTGGCCCTCGATGCCAAAACGGGCAAAAGAATCTGGCATTACCAATTCATCCATCACGACATTTGGGACCGCGACCTGCCCAGCCCGCCAACCCTGCTGACCGTCAATCACGAGGGTAAAAAAGTAGATGCGGTGGCCCAGACCACCAAGCATGGCTACGTTTTCCTGTTTGACCGCGAAAATGGCAAACCATTGTTCCCCATCGAAGAAGAAAAAGTGCCGGAAAGTGACTTGCCAGGGGAAAAAACCTGGCCGACCCAGCCCAAACCCAAAATTCCTGTTCCCTTCGTACGCCAGCGCTTCACGGTTGACGACATCAATCCGCATTCAGAAGACAAAGCAGAGCTGAGAACCCGTTTTTTGACCACCCGTTCGCAGCACCTGTTCACTCCCATCAGCGAGCAGGGAACGATTGTATTGCCGGGTTTTGACGGCGGTGCCGAATGGGGAGGCGCGGCGGCTGATCCACAAGGCATTTTGTATTTCAATGCCAATGAAATGCCCTGGATCATGTCGATGAGTGAAGTAGCCAAACCCGATGGCCAACTCAGCGCAGGAGAACAAGCCTACCGTACTTACTGCTCGGCTTGCCACGGCAAAGACCGCAAAGGCGATGCTTCAGGGGCCTTCCCCAACCTGCTGGGCATCGAAAATCGCCGCAACAAGGAATTTGTGAGCAATGTCATTTACACGGGAAAAGGCATGATGCCAGGCTTTCCCAATCTGTCCAAAAAAGACAAAGCCGCCATTGTTGCGTTCCTGTTTGGCGAAAAAGGCAAGGCCGCCAAAACAAAAAAATCAGTTGGGGGTCAAGATCCAAACACCATACCTTACACCTTCAACGGTTACAACCGCTTTTTGGACAAAAAAGGCTACCCGGCCATCTCCCCACCTTGGGGCAAGCTCATCGCCTTGGACCTCAACACAGGCGAATACCGCTGGCAAGTGCCCCTGGGCGAATTCAAGGAACTCAGCGCCAAGGGCGTGGCTCCCACCGGCACCGAAAACTACGGCGGCCCCTTGGTCACGGCGGGCAATGTGTTGTTTATTGGGGCCAGCAAGGATGAAAAATTCCGGGCTTTCAACGTCAATTCAGGCAAGGAACTCTGGCAATACCAACTGCCCGCAGGCGGTTATGCCACGCCTTCTACTTACGAGGTAAATGGCAAACAATACGTGGTGATTGCCTGCGGTGGGGCCAAGATGGGGACTAAGAAGGGGGATAGCTACGTGGCTTTTGCTTTGCCATAACGAACACGCCTTCTAATCATTTGGTTTTCAAATAAATAGCTTCTTTCTTTTTTGCTTGATCAAAAAAGAAACAAAAAAATCAAGGGCTGGGCCCATTCCCCCTCCGATCTAGCATTGTTAGTAGGCTTGAATTTTGATCGACTTAAAGTGGACCCTTCATGCCGACTTTTCGTCCTGCAAATGGGGCATTTCACAGAAAAAAAGTGACGATACTTCACCGTACAATTACATTTAGGGTATGAAAACCCTCGACTTTTACCTACTCCTGATCCGCCTTTTCCTGGGCTATGTGTTTGCTTCATCGGGCTTGTGCAAGCTCAGCGATGGGCAATTTGCACAATTGATCGGCCCACCTTATTTGATCAAACAACTGGCTGAGTACGACCTGACATTGTTTGGCTATTTCATTGCGTATTCGCAGGTGCTGGTGGGCTTTTTGGTGATGTCCCAGCGTTTTTCGCTGTTGGGCTTGGTCATGCTCCTGCCCATCAATCTCAGCATTTTGCTGGTCACCACCTCGCAGCACTGGCAGGGTACGCCTTATGTCAATGCCTTCTTGAGCCTGCTCAACCTGCTGGCCTTGCTGGGCGAATGGAAAAGCCTGCGCTTTTTCCTTTTGCCGGAAGCGGAGGTAAAGCTGCCGCCGCGGGTCAATGTGCTTTTCCCCCAATCCAAATGGGCTTTTGTGGGCCTGGGTTTGGGTATCCTGGCAGCACTGATTGCCCCCTTTTGGCCAGCACTGACCACTTATCCGGCAGCACTGGCTTGGGTGGCGATGTATGTAAATGTATTCCAGTTTACTGGTTTTCGGGGTGTGGAGAAGGGGATTTTGGGGCTTAGTTTGGGGTGTATTTTGGGGGTTACTTTTGCTTGGGTGTGGGGGATGATGTTTGGGGTGATTGGGATGGGGGGATTGATTTTGGGGTTGTTGGGGTGGCGGGGAGTGAGGGGAACTTATTCGTTCTAGTCAAAGTTTGCTGACTACTTCGACCACTTTATTTACACCTTGTTTTACTACTAACCAGTATTGGCCTGAAGGAACACCTGACAATGAAAGGTTTACCTCTTGCTTGCCTATTGCGAACCGTTGAATTTTAGTTGACTGAATCAATTTACCGTCCAAGGCAAAAATATGAAGTTCAATGTCTCCACTCTTTGCACTTTCAAGATCCACTGAAACAATATCTTTAGTTGGGTTAGGATATATCTTATTTACGATCAAATCATTTGTCAAGGTTTGTATCCTTCTAATAGCTACTGTTTGGGCACAATTCAATGTTATTGGGCTAGTCATGACTTCAAGGTTGCCATTGTTTGACCTTCCATCGGCCCAGAAAGGAAAAGCTGTCGAATTAGTTGCTACAACTTGTGTGTATTCACCTATTCCGAATCCTCCATTTTTCTTACCTATCTGTGAGAAATCCATTGGTTCAGAGCTTAACGGAATCTCGGTAGTAAATGTCTTTCCACCATCACATGAAGTGGTAAAATAATAGCGTCCAAGTTTGTTATCCTTATCTTCACGGCGATCATACCATGTAGCTATTAAAGCCCCTTTTGGACTTACATATAGACTTGAATAAAACTGATCATTATTTCCGTTGGCATCACGATTTAACTTGTAAGGTGAACTCCAGTTCTTTCCACCATCGGTACTCCGAAGCAGAAAAACATCCATTCCTGATCTTGGATTTCTGGAAGAGTTCAGGTTATAATTATCTAAGCCAGTCCAACTTAAATAAATATTTCCATCTGTTGATTTACCAGACTTATCGACTGCGATGATTGGACAGTGATAAAGCAGTCGATCCTCAAAACCCACAACACTGCATTTAGATTGCTGCTCTGCAGGAAAACAAGGGACTGTAACTTCTATGAGTTTTTTTGGAGTAGAAAAACTTTTCCCACCATCTTGAGAGTTGCAGTAAAATAATGACAATACGTCGTCTTCAGGTTTCGCCCCAACAAAGGCTAGGTGTACTACACCTTTTCTATCGACCTCCAAACTTGAAAAATGTGCAAATGCAAAGTTGCTTTTAGTAACAGGAATTCGTGTGGTTTCAAATGCATCAGCTTTTGGCAATTTCCTTTTTACATAAAGGTTATAGGTTGTATCTTGGATATTTATCTCGGTGTAAGCACAATATACACTTCCTTTATTGTTGCTACTATGTTGGTCAGCGGCCATCCATTCTTTATCCAGAATTTTTCTACTAGGGTCAGTAAAGCTAACAAAAGCAACCTCATCAATGTCATTTTTAGGCATCCAGGTGATGCCTCCGTCCGAAGATACAGCATACCCCATTTTAGCTACAAATTTGAGTTGAAGCAGTACAAATTCTATTCTGAGGAATGATAGGTGAGCTTTTCCCTCGTGATCAAACACAACAATAGGGTCACCTCCACCATTTACGATGTTAATAGGTGTAGATCCCATCGGGTTAAATTGGTTAAGTCTCCAGGTCTTACCACCGTCTTTAGTTGTATAGATAATTATATCAACTTCGCTGGAAGCAAATAATGGATTTGTGTTAGTAGTAGTCACCTGCATGGTGGCCACTATCATGTTGTTTGAATCAAGAGGATTCACCGCTGCATGGATTTCTGATTCAGCTTCTTCAGTTTTGGATACATTGCCTTCTTTCAGGCTTGATTTTTCACTAGGTGTTTCGCTCAGATCAGGTACTTGTTTATTAGTTTTCAATTGATGTTTCAAAAACTCAAGATCTGCCATCTTATAAATTTTTCCTTTGCTAAATGGCTTTGTTTGAGCTGAGCCCCAATTAACCGCCAAAAACATGAAAGAGAACAAAAGCCCTAGGTTTAACAATTTTTGCATGGTTGTTGAGTTTTGGGTTAGTAAAAGTTGCTAGTGATTGATCAGCCTAAACTGACCAAATGGAGCACTTTGTCAACTTTTATCAAAAATCGAAAGATGATTAATTTGCTTGGTGTAATTTAAATCATATTTTACAGTTGCTAATAAATTTTTTGCCATGTCCAGTAAAGAATCATTAAAAACAGCTTGGGATTTATTCAGAACAGAGCATAAAATGCTTGAGCATATTTGTAAAGACCTCAATATAGCCGATGATTCGAAAAAAAAATTAGTGTATTATGATAAAAATATAGATACTATCTTTTCTTTCGAAAACGCGTATAGTACTTGGAAAAATTTTTTGAAGGCCTTAGATGACTGCCCAGATAATCCTAAACTTGCTGTTGACAATTTTGCTCTTTTTTGGGATAGCAATCTTTTAGTCTTATTGCGAACTGATGACAAAAATCTAGTAACCAATACTGAAAACTATCTATATAGTCGTTTTAATAAACTCACGTACAAAAATATAAACTCTAATGAGGCGCTCATAAGAGTGGCCTTTAATGATGCATTCTCAAAATGTATAAAAAAATGGAAAGAAAATGATTTCAATGCCAAAATGGGATTACTTCCATATTTTGAAAAGGCATTGGAGAATGCCTTTATAGATGCAGTCAAAAAAGAAATGAGGCATACGTATGTTGCCTTAGAATCATTAAGCGAAGAAAGCCTAAACCTTATAGAAGATAGTTTCGTTAGACAATTAGAAGACCAAGATTTTCTTTTAGCTTGCATCCGAAAATTAAGCCCTGAGTGCCAACTAATACTGACATATATGTCTGAGAATGATGGTTATGATTTAGAAGGAATTCAAGAAGCACTGCAAGAACCCAATTTAACTCTTGATGCAGTAAAACAAAAAGTTAGCAGATGTAGAGCCAAACTTAGGGATCACTATTGGAACCACAACAATCGTAAGTTATGAAGCAACAGAACGATAATACGAATAACATTTTACTTTTTTTAGAAGGTAAAATGAATGAACAAGAAAAAAAAGCATTTGATCAACAGCTTCGTACTGACCAAGACTTAGTTGATCAGATGGCTTTTATTATAGCTACCAAAAGAGTGATCAAAAACAACTTCACAGATGCTGATAAAAAGCGCTTGATCGAGGAGGTAAAACGACAAAAAAGAAAACTTAAGGTCATAAGAAATACTTCCATAGCAGCGACAGCGGCAATTATTTTACTCATTTTTTACTTGGTTCCTAAATTTTTTGTTGATCAAGAACAAAAAGAACTACTTTCGAACACTGTAAATTCAAATGTAAAATACCTAAGAGCAGCTGGCGGTGCAACTTGGGAACAAGATATTTTACAGAAAAAATACAAGGAAGCACTAACTAAATTGAACCAAGAATATGAAGCGCGCAAAACCAGTGAGCCCTGTAGCAATGAAGACTTACAATTCTGGCAAGGCCTAATTTTGGCCGGCCATTCTTCAAAATATTCAGAAGCTATACCTAAGTTAAAGTGTGCCGTTGAGAAAAATTTTGAAATAAAATCAAGCGTAACTTGGTTGATCTATGCCTATGTAAAAACAGACCAAAATCAAGCTGCAGAGGAATTGCTCCTAGCTCACCCCGAAGTAAAACCTGCTTTGCCTGAAAACTTACAGAAAAAACTGAAAAAAGTGCTAAAGCGGAGATTTTAATCAGTTTTGCCACCTTGGGTCGCCGATAAAAACCAAACTTGTCCAAAGATTTGGATGACTACTAGGATGAGCCTTGATGTAGTCAAGTTTTGCTTTTTGTAATGCTTTTGTAGGAGAATGATTTTGATCTAAGTAATGATAAAAGGACTTAAGAATCTCTGCACTAGATTCATCTGATACCTTATTGATTCCAGCAATAACCCTAGGACATCCGCTGAATAAAAATGCCCTGGCAATACTTTTTGCCCCTTCAAAACTTCCAGCCTCCCCATCAGCGGTAAAACAACTTGCCATAACTACCAATTGAGCATTGATTTGTTGCTCGTAAATTTCCTTCATGTATAACCTGTCTTTGATTTTTCCCGGAGCAAATACTAGGTAGGGTTCGCCTTTATTTTCATCATAACAACCATGCATTGTCATTTGCAAAATTCTAAAATGCTTACTTTCTTTAATGAATTTGTTCCGGGTGCAATTGAGAAACACCTGGTCATTTGTTCCTTTATTCAATTGTCTGCTCATTTTATTCAATTTTGGTAAACTTGAAGAACCGCACGCGGCCCAATAACTTTCATCGTTTGATGGTGTTGCAATAAATGCACCAACATTTTTTTCTGTCCCTTTCTTTTTCATCTCAATTTGAGCCTGTAGCATCCAGCTGGATAAGGAATAATGATAACTCATTGCATAATTATGTACGAGTAGATTGCTTTGATCTCCGCCAGGAGAGGAGAATAATCCCTCAAAAACTACATCAGAAAGGTTGTTATCTGGTACAAGGACCAATTCATCAATACTGTTAGCATCAAGAAAGGACTTAATCGGCAAAACAAGGTAATTATATAATTGAGCAAATGTTCCATCATAGCCATTAGAATAACTTGCCTTGGATAACTGATATTTATCAAGACATCTGCGGAATTTTTGATCAATAGGCAACTCGAACATTTTTGCATATTTCTTCGTAATGACTATCACATAACTATGCTGGTAAAAAGTTTGGTATTCTACATAAGCCGAGCGAGGAGAGGGAAGAAGCCTGCGAACATCATTGATAGTGGGTTTGAGCTCAATGAATTGGTCTATGTAATAAGCTCTGGATGCAAGACTAGTACTGAACTTGAGCGTATCTTTGAAATGATTATATCGTTGTACTGCTTCAGAATTTTCTTTTTCAGCGCCTTCTGTATCATTCATCAAGTTTTGGAAGTAAAAGTCCCAATAAGCAGGACTATTCTTATCCTTATAGCTACCGATTTGCTTAATCCTTACATTTTGCAATTGCTGTTTAAGCAATTGTCCTTTTTGAATAGCCAGTATCTCCAGGCCTTCGTTAATGGCGTGAGGATTTACAGTATCTTTTCCTTCGACCATCCATAATCCAAATACATTGTCAAGTGCCAATTCAGGTTTGGTATGATTTTCAATCGAAATCATTTCCTGACTAGCACCTTTGACTAAACTTTTTCGCTTTTTCACCACTATACCAAGATTTTCTTTAGACGATTTAATTGCTTCTCGAAAATTGAGTGCACTTCGAGAGGTTTGTGCATACCTATTTTTTATCATATTTCTAATCATAAGTGAGTTTAGCGGATGCTCAAGATTAATAGGATTAACTGTTATTTCATCATATCGCCCTTTTGAAATATCTTCATTGAAAATTTTCTCAATAAGATTTATAGCATCAACGTGGTTACCTTTATAAGAAAACATTAATGCTTTATAAGGGGCTAGTTTATTCTCAATTTCAGTCTTTTTTGTTTGAGGTGAGATGGAGAGTATTTTATTAGAATAATATTGAATAGTATCCCCTGGCGAAGTAAAAGATTCACTGCGCCCAGATACACAAGAAATTAAATTGAATGCACTCAATACACAAAATCCGATATTCTCTTGATTTATTGAAGCTTTTAATTCTTTAAAATTAGACAGATATAGCGACTTCGCTTCTCTTGCTTCTTTTGTGGCAGCCTTTAATTCTCCGATCAAAAAGAGGCTATCAGCAATAAGCTTATGGTAATTGCCTTTCATGTTTTTAAACCCGAGCCGATCCATTCTATCTGATGGAGTTATCGGATAGAAATTAAAAATTTTCTCAGCTTCGTTTAGAAGTTTTCCTACTGTCTTAAGATTCCCTCCAATCAACTCATTTAAGGCTAAATTAGAAAGATTCTTTGCAATCTCTATTGCTCTTGATTTACCAGCCTCCTTGTTAAGCTTATTACTTGCAATGAAATATTTATTTGATTTAGCGGGATCAAAAGCAATGGATTGATAGTAATATCCTAAGTAGTTCAATAACTCCGCTTCCTCTATACGATCCAAATTCCTTTTTTTTCTATACTGATCGAAAAGAGCTACTGCCTTAAAATAATCTGATAAACCCAAATCTGCTCTTGCATCACCTCTCATCCGGTAAGCTTTAGCTAAAAAGAGATAATTAGACTCTTCTTTCTTCAAAGAAGACAAAGAATCAATGACTTTAGCCAGTAAAGTGCTGTCCATTGTGTCATATCTACTCATTTCTTCGGCAATTCTTGATTCTGACTTAAAATTTTTGCAACAGGAAAATCCAATCAAAATGCTGAAAATCAGCAACAAGGGCAATGAAGACGACTTGAGCATAAATTTATTTTAAAAAAAGTGAGCAATGCTTGTCACAGAATAAGTTCAACACCAGTATTGAGTAAATAGAAGCGATACGGTGCTGAGCAAATATAACAAAACTCAACACATCGAGAAAAGGTCTATGGATAATTTATTGCAAATTTTTCCTGATCAAGACTCTTTATACCGCTTCCAAGCATTCATCGGCGCGCGAGATGGGTGCTGAATCATGGCCTTGCTAACAAAACAATAGCAAGTCAATTTCTCATCACTCTTAACCTGGACTTGTCATGAAAACGCAAGCATCCGCTGGTACGCCGCGCGTGCCTTCCAGCCCATTCTATGCCTTTAACCAAGGCGAACACGAAATTCAGCAACTCGATCCTGTCACCATTGCGCTTTTGATCGCATTAGGTGTCAAAGTTGGAATTGTTGAAGTGGTGTTATAACTGCAATCATCTAATCTGCACATCACTTATTTACTTCATTCACCAGGGTGTAACAGCATTGTTGGTTACACTCTGGTATTAATAAAATCCAAAAGCCAGCCTTTAGAACTAACTTGTTTACAGGCTTTAATCTGAAGTGCTATTTTAGCCAAATTGTCTGGTTTGCACTCTTGTTTCAAATATTTGTGCTTAATCTCGTGGACGAAATGGATGAAATTTTTGAAACTTTCTTTTCTTTCTTCACTAGCCTGTTCATCTCGATTCAGGGCTTGAGAGAATTGATAGAGATACTTTTCAAGTAAAGTCAAGTGCCTTTTATGGATTTTTCTTAAGCCATCGTCGGTGAGCGCAGTATAGTTTATATTTTTCAAATTGTTTTCTGCATCATAGAGTGATAGTATGGTACCACAAGTAAAAACAACCATTTTAATCCTAATAACCTCTTTAAAAGTATTGAGATACTTAAAGGATTCGTTAGCATTTATCAAATTACCACTCGATAAAAATAATCGGGTATTTGCCAATGCTCTTGCTTGGGCTCTATCATTATCAGGGTAATACGGAATCGCCGTATTGATCATTTCTTGTGCCCACTCTATTTCTCCTACACTTGCCGCTATGCCCGCAATGTTTGATAAAAACAGTTCATTTTGCAGATAGACTCTAATGACGTCCTCATACTGAGAAAAAATCTGGTATAGGGAAAATAAGTGCTGTTGAAACTTCTTATCTCCAGTTTTTTCATAGGCATCAATCAACAAGGTGTGCAGCTCCATTCCAATTAATGATACATCATCAATGCTCAATTGATGATGCTGTTCATTGAAATAGAGATGTAAGCGCTCAATTGTAGCTTGATCATTTTGCTGATAGCCCTGGATGAGCAGTTTATAAAGACATATAGCTGGATGTTTATCTTGATACAAAACAGCCAACTTCATCAATTCAACCAGAGGTAAATATGAACCCTGATCGACAATAGAATCAAAAGAAAACGCATGAGCATAAGCTTGGGAAATTAAACGTAGTGCATGGATCAAGTAGAAGACGCTGTAGTTGTTTAATGCATTTTCCAAATTAGCACTATTTGCTTTATCCTTTGTGCTGAGGGAAAAATACCTGAGTTCTTCGAACTCCGCTAGGTGCATGAAGTCCTGATCTTCTTTATTGGGTTTCTGGGTTAGTTCCTTTATGATACTTTCTAGGGGCTTAGGCTCAGTTTTTGCTTGTGTTTCAAAATCATATTTTATTTTCTCCAACTTCGTTGAGGGGCTTTTTTTTATGCGCTCCCATACCTTGAATTCATGAAACAGTTGGTGAAGGTTTTTAGCTGCCTTTGTTTGATTTCGCCCTAAACGGGTGTTCTCGGAGATTACAACATTAACTCTTTCTTTCTTGATTATCGTGGCCAACTGTTCAACATATTGCAGTTGATCCTGCTTTAATTTAGTTTCATGCAAGTAATCTACTTTTAAAAATTTAGAAAAATCTTCCCATTCTTGGCCTTCTAATGTAGATAAAAGATTACACAAGGACTGAATTTCCATCGTCGAAATAGGTTAAAAAATTGATTTACAATTGATTAATAAAAAACCGTGTGCAAAATAGAGAAAAATTCGCCTGTCCTGCTTTTTTCATCAAAATCACCGACAACCTAATTTTGTACTTGTTAAAAACAGGTAAAACACCTGCTTCCTAAGACAATGTGAACGTTCAGAATTACCTCGAAAGCACATTGGTAAAGGTAGCAAAAAAATTCTACCTGATAGTATGTTAAAAAAACAAAACTATGAAATTTCTAAAACTCATTTTGGCTTGTTGCTTCGCAATGCTGCTCATCAATATTTCGGAAGCGCAACCACTTGTTGGGGATCCACTAATGCCTCAACCTATTCCAAAACCAATTGGTACATCACTGGAAGATTTCGAAAAATTCAGAACCCTGGGGGTTGGTCCTGGGCGCTTAAGAGTGCTCAATACAAGACTCCCAACCACAGTACCCTCGATTTCTCTGGCCAGTGATAGATCATTTTTATCTGGCATGATCGGTGCAGATTGGTTGCGCCAAGGTAGCTTCTTTGGAGTGACTTTGTACGGTGCAGGCGGAGCTGTGGGTTCTGTTGAAGCTGCATTTTTCAAACGATTTGGGGTCTCCTTAGGCGGCATACTTTCCGAAAGTGGCTCTGGTTTACCTGATGGCTTAGATGTCTATGGAAATGTAGGGTTAGGGCTCTATGGTACATATGGCTCAGGAGTTTTCCGAAGCAATAGTTTGATCAAAAATGTGCAAGATCTAGCGCTTGAGTTCGCAGTTAGACCATCAATTGGTGTACGCTACCATTTCAGCAAAGTTGGTGTGTTTGGTGAATTTGGAGCAAGCGAGTCAGGGATTTATCGAGTAGGATTGTCATTTGGCAAAAGTAGCTCAAAATCGAGAATGACTAGTAAGTATGGTCGGAGATAATAATTAATCAGTCTTTAGAAATTAGCTCTCATTAAATTTTGATGAGAGCTAATCATTCTAATCAATTGGTTATGAATATCTAACCATTCATTCGATATGGAGCGGTAACATCAATGATAATAATTCCCGGATATGTCTAAAGAAACTCAAATCCTACTTGGTCAAAATGCAGTCTTGAGCACACATTTTTCAAGCGAATTGATCAAAGATATTTTGCTATCTCAATGGCTGAAACAGAATGATCAATTACCCCCTAGGTCGATCCTATTGGTTCTCAATATTGAGCAGATCAATCAAATCATTGCACTTGGAGCAGAACTATTGGGGCTAGGAAAGGGTAAGGTCCTATCCATTAATGAGTTGATGGAATTGTGCCCAAAAGATCATCATAGGCTACTGGAGATTTACATCAACGCGATGAAAAAGCACTGGTCGGAGGAAATTCAACAGTGCATGTGGAATCATCAAGGTCTGTTTTTGCTAGGCATTCAAACATCCTTGAGGATCAGTAATGATGAAGAAAATGGATATGCGCTGACTTATTTCAGTGTAGAACCATTTCAACCCAATGACATGGAACCTGGTAAATTGATTTTCCTGTGGGGGCATGTATTGGGAACTTATAAAAACGAGCCGCTACAGGTGAATTTAATTGGTCAAAATGGCTTTATAATATCTCAGGAATGGGTGATGATCGATGATTGGTTGAAGGCTGTAAAAAAAGAAGTTTTTGAACGACTTCGATTTACAAAATACCAGCAATCGATATTAAAATCACTAATTGAACAACAAGCCAATGCTCAATTGATTGCCATAGCACTTGACATTTCAGTACGAACCGTAGAAGGTCATTGCCGCAATATTCTGGCTCGTGGAAGGAAACTGTTTGAACAAGCAAATTTCCGAACTGCTCATGAAGTTGCACTCTACTTGTCTCGTCAAAACTTTTTGGAATAAGTTAATTTCACAAACCATGAAAACGAACCAACCCATATTCAAGCCGTCGTCCCTGAGCCTTTTTGTGTGGATGTTTTTAGCACTTAATGCTGTAAACTTGAATGCTCAGAACGCTAAAGACCTCCAGCAATTGCTATCAGCTGTTCAGTCAAAAGTTGGAGCCATTGAATTTGAAAAAGGTTCAATGGCTCAAAAACTTGAATTTGATGCAGAGAAGCCTTGGCTAATTAAGCTTGAACAAAACTCCCGAGATACTAAAGGACGAGGAAGCGACCGATTAAGTCAATTCAATTTAGCTGATATCGATCCTAACTTAATTCGTTGGAATTCAACTGGGGGCCATAGTGTTTCAGGCAGAGTGTTTCGGAATCAAAAATTGATTCAAAACACCATAAATGAACAATCGACAAATTATGAAGAAGATTTTTCAGTGGCATTTAACTCCTTACAAGATGCAAGATTCGTTTCTGACTCACTTAAAAAAGCTGCAAGGCTAGCCTTGCAGCTTTGGGAAAAATCACTGAACATCCCAAATGACTATTCTGCGATGGTTAGTCTTTTAGGTCAAACGATTCAAAATGTTGAATTTGAAAAAGGCACTTCATTCCACCAAACTCTTACAGCAGATGATGAACTGAAGGATTTGATGGGATGCATGACAGAAGAGACCACCCCAAAGGGCACCTCAGCTCCTATCTCTTATCAATTTCATGCAAGTGACTTGGATTCAAAAAGCACTGTACTACAAATGAGTGGCAATGCCATCAGAGTCATTACCAAAACGGTTAAAAAAGAGGGGCTCATTAAAGTGTTTTTTGATGACGTATTTAAATCATGGAGTGATGAATTAATATTCCAAGTTCAAGATATCGAGTCTGCTCAAAAGACGCAACGCTTGCTTCAACGCATCATACCATTGGCCATTGAAAATGCCAAAAGCAGGCTTAAACCACTTGATGGAACAAGCGAAGCAGTCAAACTCCTAAAACATAAGGTTGTAAACCTAGATTTGCCAAAGACAAAAATTGGGCAATCGATTGTAGGGGCCGAAGAAGAAAAACTGACGCATGTTCGTGACAATACCAAAGGTAGCACAGTAACTGAATACCAATTTGAATGGAGTGACCTAGATGAAAAAACGGCAAACATCTCTAGCGAAGGAGAGCTCATTGTCTTGAGTTACCAGGTTAAGAACGATGATAATTTCATCCAGGTCCAAAAGAATGGCGAGCTCCAAGCATACACCAATAAGATAGAATTCTATTTCAATGAAGTAGAAAACCTAAGGCAAGCAAAGTTGGCAATAGAAGCCCTGATCAACCATTCAAAAAAAGATGTCAAAGTGCAAGATTTTAAATGGTTGAAAAACACGCTGGAGGCAATCGATGCTTTATATCTCGATTTCGATCAGATGCTGGATATGGCAAACGAAGGGAACGCATGTGAGATTTCACTGACTCAAATGGAAATCGGCAGTAAAGGCACTAAAGAATTGCAATATCAATTTGGATTAAAAGACATTGATCCAAAGCTACTTAAGTATAGTGTGAGGGGTAAAGAAATCATACTATCACTTTCAACCCGTTCTCGAGAAAAATCAATACTCAGGAGTTCAGGAGGAAGAGATGAGTATTTAAGTGAATGTTTCATGCGCTTTGGAAGCATTGCAGCATTAAAATCGGCGAAAGCTACGCTTACAAGCCTTATCAACACTTGCAAGTAGTGGTTCAGTAAACATAAAATGCTAAACTGAATTTGTCTAGGATTGAAAGATCAATAGACCAGGTAGTGATTAGTCCTTTAAACCCAAAATAGCTACCAGTAAATACTGGAACGTGGTTCAAAAGCTCATTTTTAACAAATACAAAAACTATGAAAAAGATTCTCTGTTTGTGCAAATTCAATTTGCTGCTACTTGGCGTCATCGCGGGTACAAATCTTCAAGCTCAATCTACCCAATATGTGCGTTTGGGGTTACGAGGATTGTTGCCAAATGTAGCAGGCGGTCACGGCGAGTTTGTACTTCCTGTGGGCAAACGCAACTTTAGCATCGCTGTCGATTTTTCTAAAATTCCATTGGGTGGAATCCTCGGAGAAACACTAGAGCTTGATGGTGATGTAGAAGCCAATTACGGCTACTTGTCTATTGGTGCCAATTTTTACCCCAGAAGCGATGAACGAGCCCGTGGATTTTACCTGGGTGCTAGCTATGCACAGATTGGCGCTTCCAGCAGTTACGAGAGTGGCTCGGATTCAGCAGCAAAAGGTAAAATCAGCGTAAACACCGCAAATTTTCGCTTAGGCACCAATGCAGGGAAGGGCGCATTCATGTTTGGATTGGAAATAGGGGCTGGTCTTCCGGTTGGCAACATCAAAGGTGATTACATCAGCGTAGAGAATGGTCAAACCACTCGCGAATTTTACGACGAACCCGTTCCATTAGGCATTCTTCCAATCTTGAATTTCACATTGGGAATTGCTTTATAGCTAGCATTTTTTGCCAAGTTTTGTGAAAGAAGCTGATCCAACAATGTTGTTTGCCAAATGAACCCAGCCAATCATTCACAAAGCTTGGCTTTTTTGAAAACTTTCATCAATAATTAATATCAGGTGAAAGTTGCCAAGGCCTTAAGTGATTCAATAGACCCTAATTCACAAACCACAAATCAAGACACATGCAGAACTACAATAAAACCATTTCGTCGCTATTTCATCAGGCTTTAAACTATTTTCTGTTTGGTGGATTACTGGTCGTCCTAAATACCTGTTCCATATTGGGCGATGAAGGCATTGGCCAACCCAAGGATGAAAGTTGCGCATTTAACATCAAGACTTTTACAGGTACAGAGGTTAAGGCTGTCAACAATACGCTGCTATGCCAAATGGCAATTTTGGATAACGGTGACGTTTTTTTTACCAATACCGATTTTCAGCTTTTCCGGATTCGAAGAGGAATTGTAGAAAAGGTGTATAACAATGTCGCCTATGCCATAGCTGCAAAAGGAAACACACTTTATCTGATTGAAAGTACTGGGTTGGTTGTTTGGAATGATTCCAAAAACAAGACTGACCTATTGGCTGAACGATTTCGGGGGTTTGATCTAGTCATTGCCCAAAATGGTGATGTTTGGGGTTATACCAGAGCTGCTTTATACCAATATAGTGCAAAAAACAAAGTGGCTTATTTACATGAATTTGATTGCAGTGTTGTAGGTGATTTTGAATCAACTACCATCAACAGGTATGAAAATTTGGCCATTTCAAATGACAATAAGAAAATTTACATTTCAGGGAGAACTAAAGTTATGGAATGGACAATAACTGATGAAGTATATTCTTTAAAAAAACCTAAAAACTATCGTTTGTTTTCCGCCCCTTCTCCTGGAAACTCCTCTGAAGTAATCATATCTCCAAAAACAGGTCAAATTTACTTATGTGATTGGGGGCGTTTCTGGGAATTTGATCCTGTTTCTGGAAAAACGACATGGGTAGAATCCGCCTCAGACCTATTTCCAGACTCCAAGGGTAATATTTGGCTAAATGGCAGTGCCGATGCCTATAAAGGTTACTATTCTCCTCTGCCATTTTCAGGAGGTACTCAAACCAAGTTCAATTTCAGTGAAACTTGTGGCACCTTAAACAAGAAAGGCTATTATCCTAGGTCATACTTCCACCCCAATGGGAAAGAAATCTGGGCTATGTTGAGTACGGCCAGAGGTGATGATATTGCAATCACCCAATTTAAATTCAAATAGTTCGCATCTTCATTTCTCAGCACTCGACAACCTAATACAGGTGATTGGAGATTACTTGTTTTGATTTCACTAAAAGTCAAATTATTATGAAAACTCATGCACTGATTTCCCTCTTGGCTCTTGTTTCAACAATATTGAGTGGGCAAAACAATGTGTTAGTACTCAATGGTGCTCAGGACTTCAGAGAATGTGTCTCCGATGAGATGTTGTCTCCATTTCAGTCTTTCACTATTGAAACTTGGGCCAGATTCAATAGCAATCGAACTGGAGACATTGATTTTATTGCGGAAGTAGGCAACAATTCAACAACGAAACTATGGATGTGGTACAACAATGGTAGTGCCTATAGTTTAGCCAACAAAAAATTGGTACTTGGATATTCTTTTGCAAGAGGTGGCGAAAACAACGAATCGAATTTCTTATATGATTTCGACCCAAACCCTAATACCTGGTATCACCTAGCATACACGTATGATCATTTGACCAGAAAAATCAATCTATACATCAATGGTGAAAGTCGGGGTGCCAAAGATGTAACAGGTAGTCAACCTTCATCAACTTTGAGTAATGTTAGGCTGGTAATAGGAAAGCAAATTCGTGGTTTTGCTAGTAATCATTTTTTTAATGGTCAACTGGACGAGTTTAGACTATGGGGGTCTAACCGAACGGCCAGTGAAATTGCAAATAATTTCCGCAGAGGCTTAAGTGGACAAGAGCCCGGCTTGCTTGCATACTACAAATTTAATGAGCCTTTAAACAATGTATTTGCTGATTGCTCAAAAAATGGGCTGGATTTGTCCTTGGGGAGTTCGCAAAATCCAGTGAGCAGCACGATGCAGGGTTTCCAAAATACAGCATGTGGATTTTCCAATGCAGATAATTCTTTGTTGGGAAAATGGGTAGGGTATCTTGAGCAAGATGGTAGCAGGACTTGGGACTTTGAATTAGAGGTTCTTCAAGCAACAGGGAACAATGTTACTGGAGTGACAATAATCAGTGAACAGGGTAATCGAAACGCTACTGGACACCTCACCTTCGAGGCCATGATAAATGGCGATAACTTTCAATTTATAGAAAAAGAAGTACTTTACTCAAGAGTATATTCGCGTTGGTGTTTTAAAACAGGTAACCTAAAATTAATCAGGAGCAATAGCAGTAGTTTCTTAGATGGCAGATGGGTTGCCCCAGATTGCAATCCCGGAAGAATTTTTGTACGGAAATTAAAACCGGAGGAATTGGCACCAGACCCAGAGTTTTTACAATATGCAAATGCAATTAAACAAAATATCTTTTCAGACAACTTTGATGACAACCGAAACAATTGGCCATTAAAAGCCGAGGGTCGGAATGCAGAAATCTCTAACGGTTTGCTTAAATTTGATAACAGCTTTTATAGAAGTCTAAGCAAAAAAATTGACTTTGATCAAACCAGGGATTATGAACTTGAGATTCGTTCTCGCTTAACATTAGTAAACCCCGATGGAGTTTCAACTGCCCTCAGTGATGACCAAGAACAAAATTGGGCGTATTGGGGAAATAGCAGGTTATCCTTCTTCTGGGACACTTATTCTGGAGGTCTAAGCTTTCCAAAAAGAAAAGACCTATACAAACAAATAATAAATCACGGATTTCAGACCTTTACTTTTAGAAAGATTGGAGAAAAACAGTTTATCTTTGTAAATGGTAAATTTCTAGGCGATTTTAATAGAAACAACTTCAAATTCAACACTTTACATTTCTATATAGATGATGGTCCCTATGGTGAATTTGCTGGTGAAATTGACTATATAAAATTCTATTACATCAACCAAAACTATGAAAATGATTTGGCTGTTACCCAATTAATTAGCCCAAGCAAGGGGTGTCAATTGGGCAAAAATCAACGTGTAACAGTCAAAATAAACAACTATGGAACCAGGGCTCAATCTAATTTCAACATACAATACCAAGTCAATAACAGTCAAATCATTCAACAAAACGTTGGCAATCAAATAGTACCAGCAGGCGGAAGCATTGAGTTTTCATTTAACACTACCTATGATTTCAATGCATCGGGGAATTATACATTTCGAGTTGGAACACAGTTAGCCAATGACCAAAACAAGGCAAACGATGAGCTCTCCCTACAAGTCGAAAATTTGCCTGCTTACAACGCTACCTGGCGTGGACAAAGCACCATCTGCGAAAAACAAACGGTTGATATTTTTGTCAACCAAGGAACAAAATTTTTATGGAGCAATGGATCAACCAATCAGCGATTGTTTGACAACATCAATTCCTCAAAGACTTATACGGTGACAGTCACGGGAGATTTTCCTACTTGTGTCGATGTTGACACCATTACCGTAACGGTTATACCACTTCCTCAGACCCCAACTATACAAGCAAGTAATCCTGATCTCAACTTTTGTGAAGGGCAGAGTATTACTTTGACTCCAAACATTTCAAGTAATATTCGATGGACCAACGGATTCAGGTCATCATCAATTACCTTGGCGAGTACAACAACTATAGGGGTTCAACAATTAGGCCCCAATGGTTGCAACAGCCCAATAAACTATATCACGGTTAGAATGCTACCTTTACCTGATATCAACTCACGGGGAAATGGTACAATATGCACTGGCAATAGCGAGACACTGTGGGTAACAAATGGTACCAGCTTTCGATGGTCCAATGGAGCAACTACATCTTCAATAATGGTAACTCCGACTTCAACCACAACGTATAGTGTTACCGTAAGTAATGCAGCCAAATGCAGTTATGAGCTCAGCAAAACCATTTTCCTGGCCCCTAATGTGATCCCTGGCGCAGCTCAAAATCTTTTACCTATTAATGGATTTAATCGAGTCGCAATGCCAGTGCAATTATCTTGGACACCGGGTATCAATGCAACATTGTATGATGTATTCATCTGGCGAGATGGTCAAACAGAACCACTTTCACCTCAGTATCGCGATTTGAGTACCCTTGGTATAAGCATCAGCAATTTAACTCCGGGCACTACCTATCGTTGGAAAGTAAGGTCTCGCAACTGCAATGAAGGGCCATTTTCAGTAACACAAAGTTTTTTTACACTTCCAAATTCAGATCTTCGACCACAAGCAGTTGTCGGTCCCAGTCAAGCTGTTTTTTCAGGAAGCAACTTGAGTGTTCGCTGGGAAACTCGAAACATTAGTACAACTGCAACACCCGCCCAGATTAGGTGGAACGATGCTGTCTATCTGTCAAATGATGGCAGTGTGAGTAACGATGATTATTATCTAGGGGCAGTACCAAGTCTGAGTACACTTGGCACGAACCAAACTTATTCAAATTCACTCAATGCAACTTTGCCAGAAGGGATAGAGGGTGAATATTTTATTTTGGTTATTGCAGACGGTTTTAATGCCGTTGCTGAATCAAATGAAAGCAACAACCTTGCATTGAGCCAAAGCAGAGTAGTAGTTAGGCTTACTCCACCATCAGATTTGAAAGTCACCAACATCATACCACCTGGGGTCGCTGGCAATATTTTCTCAGGAACAACTGGAAAAGTCAGTTGGACGGTAAAGAACCAGGGGCTGGGAAATACCCGTTCAAAATCTTGGGAAGATCGGGTGTATTTTTCTACCGATCCAAATCCCAATAATCGAAACTGGAAATTATTGGCATCAGAATTCTTTCAGGGTGAATTAGTGGTAAACGCAACTTACCAGCGCACTGTGGATGTGGAAATGCCCAAAAGCTTTGGTGACACCATATATATAATTGTGTCAACCGACTTCCGAAACCAGGAGTACGAGCATTTCTTTGAAGACAACAATGTGAGTTTCTCTTCCCCAGTTCGTGTCATCTTGACACCACAGCCCGATTTGATCGTTCAGAATCCCACATTCAGCGCTATTGTGAGCAATGGCCAAAACATCAATGTGCAATGGACAGGTCAGAATCTAGGTGCGAACATGAATCAACAAAGTATCGATGCGATCTACCTGAGCAGCAGTGGCAATAGCTTGAGCAATGCCATTAAGTTAGGAGAATTCAATCGTCGGGGATTGTTAAACACCAGCATTTCTTATAGTGGCTCAGCAAGCATAAACATCCCAAGAAACATCAGTGGAAACTACTTTCTGGTGGTCGTCGCTGATGAAAATCGACAGGTGATTGAGGCCAATGAAAACAACAACCTTGTCTCCAGAGCTATTCTCATTCAAGCCGCCAATCTTCAGGCCAGTGATGTGAGCAATCCATCTCAGGCAATCGCTGGACAAAACATCAATGTTACCTGGAAAGTAAACAATGCTGGCTCAGGTGCACTGTTGAATCAAAATCTTTTTGACGCTATTAGCCTGTCTACTTCTCCTACTGGAGCCAATCCCATCCAAATTGGGAGTATTTCAGGAAGCAGTACTTTGCTTACCAACAATAGCATGAATCGGCAAAGATCGGTTACACTTCCGCTGAATTTAATGGCTGGTACGTACTACGTTCTTGTCAATACCAACGCAGATTCTCGAGTCCATGAAGCTGGGCGTTTAAGTGACAATCTCAGCATCAGTAAGCAAGTCATCACTATCACTGAGGCAAGTTTTCCAGACTTGGTTGCATCCAGCATCGGTGTAACCGGCAACCTGCAAATTGGAGCTACCCTCGAAATAAACTACAGGGTTCGAAACAATGGCAATACAATGGCAATTGGTGAATGGTCAGATCAGGTTTATCTCTCATCAAGTGCAAGCTTTAGCCCCACTAATGCTATAAGTTTAGCCTCAAAAGTCAGAAGCAAACAAGTCCCTGTGGGCCAATCTTATCTTGACTCAGTATCCATAATTGTGCCGTCAAGATTAGTAACGGGCAACTATTACTTGCATTTTGTAACGGATGCAAAAAATCAACTGTTCGAAAATACCGGAGAAAACAACAACCTAGTCAGTTCAGGACCTTATACAATCCAAGTCAACAACAGTACATTCAGCAATATCAATTTACGAAATGTCATCGCCCCAAACTCAGTCTCTCCTGGCGAAAGCAGCACTTTAACATGGACAGTATTAAACACTGGCAATGGACCTACTAATTCATCAATTTGGGAAGACAGACTTTATCTCTCCACAGATTCATTGTTGAGCCTGAACAATGATATTTTGGTAAGTAGATGGTCGAACAACAATAAACTGGAAGCTGGGGAGAGTTACTCCCGCAAGGAGCGATTCTCACTGCCAAATAACATCCGTGGAACGTTTTTTTTGATTATTGTAAGCGACCCTGAAAATACCAATCGAGATGCCCGATTTGATGACAATGCTACAATCATCAAAATTGGGGCGAATCAGAATGGTAATTCAGGAAACACTACCATTGTCTTTCCAGCTGCTGCTGATTTGGAAATGATCGCAATCGCCACACCTTCACAAGTTCAAGCTGGACAACCTTTTAGAATTCGCTATACGGTCAGAAATAATGGTCCGGGTATAGTTAAAGTAAATTGGGGAGATTTGTTTGTATTGTCTGAAGACTTGGTCTTAGGTAGTGATTTTTCACTTGGTCAGACCAATAAAAAAATCGAACTAAAGGCCAATGTCACCTATTCTGATTCTTTGCAAGTTTTTGCGCCCATAAATGCAAAAGGTAACTACTTGGTTTTAGGTTTTACAGATTACAACAATCGTGTAGCGGAATCGACCAAAACCAATAACCTGGCTTCCACTTTTATTGTGGTGCAACAGCCTCTTCCTGCGGATTTGAAAGTGACCGCAATATCCAGTACTCCTGAAGTAAGAATTGGAAAAATACTCAATGTTAACTGGCGATTACAAAACAGGGGGATCAACCCAATTGCCGGATTCATGCGCGAGCTGGTCTATCTGTCGCTGGATACAATATGGGATGCAAATGATCAACTACTGGGAGCATTAGAAGGTAATATTGCGCTACCTGGCAATGGAGAAATCACCCGTACGCTAAATGCTCGGCCGGAAAATGTTTCTCATTTGGGTTACCATTTGATCGTACGAACAGATGTGTTAAATAACCTTGTTGAAGAAAACGAAGATAACAACACCGAGTTCAGCAATGCGAAAGTAAAGATTACCATTCCTGAGCTCCCGATTGGCAAAGCCATAGTGGATACTTTATTTGCAGAAAAGCCCTTGTACTATAGGATTGAATCTTCTATTGCATTGAAAAACGAAACTCTACTACTGAATTTAAAAAGCATGAATAAACAGGCTA
This sequence comes from Chitinophagales bacterium, assembly GCA_013299105.1. GTDB lineage: Bacteria > Bacteroidota > Bacteroidia > Chitinophagales > Saprospiraceae > Haliscomenobacter. Next base: position 204,097 of record JAAFJY010000007.1, read on the forward strand.
TTAATGAATTGTACCTTCGAAGAAACCTGGTTCCCAATCGTACAATTTTCGATTTTGCCTTTGATCAGGCATTTAAAGCTGATCAACAAATTCTGGTACCCATCTTACAGGACAGCACTTACTATATGATGGCTTTCCAGGTTCAACCACTCGGAACGAACCAAATTGTAACGCTTTTGGCAGAAATAGTTGAGTTCAACATCAACACTGTTAACGCCAATAAAGGGGGAAATACTGGGAATGTCACTATTCAATTGAAGGGGACAAAATTTGAAGATGGCATGCAGATATGGCTTGAAGACAAAACTTTGGGTATGATCCGTTCGTCGGCGCTTAAAGTCAAAAACAGCGTTGAAGCCTTTGCCACCTTCAATCTCAAGGGTGCAAAAATCGGCAAATATGATGTGTTTGGGAAAAATATTTTTGGCGATACCGTTAGATTGAAAGAGGCATTTGAGGTTGTCCAAAGCAGCTCTTCTACCAATTCGCTTCAAGTAACTTGTAGCGTTGGCGATGGCTCTAATACTTATTTACTCGACACTGACGATCCTCTTGCCTTTGAAGCCATCCATCCTTCATCCGCCCGACCGAACCAAGTGATACCAATTACCCTGCGATTTGAAAACGCAGGAAATGTTGATGTACCCATACCAAAACGGTTTTTAAGCAGCTTAAACGGTGCCCCTTTAGGTCTCTCCAACAGTGATGTCCAAAAAGACACCCAGGAGCTTAAATTGGAATTCAGTGAAACCGACGGTCCTACCAATGCCTTACGGCCAGGAGCTGTAGTGATCAGAACTGTTTACACCTTGGCGAATCAGAACTTGACCATACTACAATTCAACTTGAATTAAATCAGACTCACCCATTTCCATTTTTGTCAATGCTGATTTCAGCACAAAAACTCATTGCTATGTTGTGCAAGTCTATTTCCATTTCAATACTGACTTTGGTGCTTGTAATGTTCACTTTAATTCTGAACGCCCAAAACATTGCTCGAGCCAATCATCCAGCACCGGGCCCCTACGGCGTACAAGTCAATACTTTCAGTGGTAATTTATTCCTGGATCGTACCGATCTGGTTTTGCCCAATCAGGGACTGTCCTTGAATTTGAGTTTTTCTTACAACTCTTTCCGCGACACCTTAGATGTAGGATATGGATATGGTTGGATGTTTTCTTACAGTATGATGTATGGCACCTGGAAGGGAGGAGTGTACATTGACCATCCTGACGGGCGACGAGATTCATTCTTCTTGATACAAGGGTCATACCGTGGTCAGCGTGGTATTTTTGATATGTTGACTCAAGTGGGACAGGGGCGCTACACCTTGAGCAACCAGCAGGGGATGAAATATTTCTTTGATGATGCAACCCATAAAAAACTAACAAAAATAGAAGATTTGAATGGTAATACCATTAACCTGACTTACACCAATGGTCAACTTACTGCGATCAGTGATCCTTCAAATCGCCGTGTAAATCTAGTTTGGGCTGCTGGTCGTTTGTCTCAAATCAACGATCCCAATTTTAAAACCCCCAGACGCATTTCTTATGGTTACGATAAACAAGGGCATTTAATCAAAGTGAGTGACCCATTGAACAATTCGGTTCTCTACGGCTATGACACCAATCTGGGAGTTTTGAATCAAATCACGAATGAGTTGGGCAACGTTCTCGCCATCACTTACAATGAGACAGGACAGGTAACTCAACTTTCTACTTGTATTGGCAAGACCAATTTGAATTACAATCCAGTTCTCAACAAAACCCATGTAACCGAATCACAGTCAAATGGTGACCAAATCACTACTTACGATTATGATCAGGATGGGAGATTGCTGAAGAAAACCGGGAGTTGCTGTGGCTTCAATACACAGTTTGAATACGATGATGACAACAATTTAAGAAGGACCGTAAACGCCAATGGCCAAACTACAAAAATGAGCCATGACGACAGCGGGCGGCCAGTCTTATTGACCGATCCATTAGGGCAAAAACAGGAGGTTGCTTTTGCCAGCAATTTAAACCGCCCGCTCAGTTTCCGCGATAAAAAAGGGACTGAAACCAAAATGGCTTATGATCCCAAAGGGAATTTATTGTCCTTGAACCAGACTTTAGGGGTAAATATTGGTTTTACCTATGACAGCAAGGGCAACGTAAATACTATCAAAGACGGGAATGGGAATCAAATCAGCATGGCTTACAATGCCAATAACCAGGTTACCAGTTTACGTGATGCTTATGGCGAGGAAAACTACGTCTACGACGAAGCAGGTAACCTGCAAAGTGTCAGGGATGCGCTTGGCAATACTTATTCCTTTGTTTATGACGCATTGAACCGACTGGTTAGCTCGATTGACCCGGTCAACAACCAGGTTTTTTACGAGTATGATGCTACTTCTAACCTCCAAAAAGAAATTGACGCCAACGGGAATGTTCGCTCTTATTCCTATGACGAGCACAACAGGCTGGTTGGTGTAAACACACCTTCCGGTAAAACCAATTACACCTACAGTTCCACGGACAACTTGACTTCCCTAACTGATGCCAATAAACATACCAGTAAGTTTGAGTACAATGATCGTAACCTTTTGATAGAGGAACGCGATGCATTGGGCTTCCTAACCAAATACGATTATGACGGAAACGGCAACGTGGTCCTGAAAGCAGATGCCAATGGAAATAAGGCGACTTATGTTTACGATGCACTGAATCGTCTGATTCGAAAAACTTACCTGGGCAATACGGACAACTACGAATACGATGAAAATAATAATCTCATCAATACCTCCAATAACGAAATTAACATAAGTTTTCGCTACGATGTACTCAATCGTTTGATCGAAAAAACGGTCAACAACTGGGGTAAATCCATTCGTTACGAATACGACAAAGCGGGTAATCGCACCAAAATGATCGACCCCAATGGTGGAGTAACCAACTACACGTGGGATCTAAATAATCGTTTGGTACAAATCACCAATCCAAGGAATGAAAGCACTCGTTTCACTTACAACAATGCTGGTCGTTTGCTCCAACAACAGCATTTCAACGGCACCTTGAGTATCTACACTTACGATAGAGCCAATCGTCTGCTTTCTTTGACCCATACCCGAAATGGGAATGCCTTGATCGCCAGTTATGCATACACCTACGACAAAAATGGCAATCGACTCAGCATGACCGATCACACCGGAGGCAGAAGTAACTATGTTTACGATGGAGACAATCGGCTCATTCGGGTCAACTACGCAAGTGGTACAATTGAATCCTACTCCTTTGACGGAGCAGGCAATCGCTTGAATCTAAACCGCAACGGCAACAGCACCAACTACAGCTACGACGCAGCTGACCGCCTGCAAACTGCCGGGAATGCCACCTATCAATTCGATAAAAATGGTAACATGGTCAGTAAAACCCAGGCAGGGCAGCTCACCAGGTATACATACGATGGGGAGAATCGCCTTGTAGAAGTGCAGCTACCCAATGGTAAAAAAGTACAGTACCAATACGATCCTTTTGGCAATCGCATCAGCCAAAGCCTGGATGCCACTACCACTCGTTATTTTCACGATGGCGACAACGTATTGATGGAACTAGACGGTGACAACCAAACCCTGGCACGCTATACAGCCGCATTGAACATGGATTCCTGGATCAGCATGGAGCGCAATGGACAGTCTTTGGCCTACCATACTGATGGGTTGGGCAGTGTTACTACATTGACTGGTTCTAACCAAATGTCAATGGCTACCTATACCTATGATGCTTATGGGCAGTTAATGAGCAGAACAGGCACTGTTATGAATCCATATCTGTACACCGGAAGGGAGCGGGATAGCTTGACAGGTTTGTATTATTATCGGACTAGGTATTATGATGCTGAGGTGGGTAGATTTATTAGCAAAGATGTATATAAATTCAATAAGAACAGACCATCAAGCATTAATAGATATGCTTATACTGAAGGAAATCCAATTATATATACAGACCCTCAAGGACAGTGGATATGGCTAGTAATAAACTTAGCATTCACGGGATATAATGTATATAATTTTTTTTCTGAAAACTATAAAAAATACGGCACAGATTTCAAATGCTATGAATTTTCTATAAACTTGTTTGATTTATTGTCTTGGATATTGAAAATTCCAAACAAAATTATAAACAAAGAGTTAATTAAATATATGTCAGATAAAAACCAATATCAAGAGGATATATTAAAATTACAACATCAGTTTTTAGCCTCAAAACTAAATTACTATGATGGCTATTTAGCAGATCACATTCTAAAGTTTAAATCTCACATAAAGTCTTTAAATAATAATATTCTTGACACTAAAAAACAAAAAGAAGCATATGAAATAATTGAGGGGCTCTTTAATGTTGGTTCAGAAATTTCTAATGATGCTGATATTTGGCAATTATACAAACATGCCCCATGCTTGAATGGCTCAGGAAGTAACAATAAAAGAGACACCCTAAATTTATCACCTCCAACCGTTTCCATCCCCATCATCCGTTCCTACGACCCAAATGAAATAATCGGCCCAAGGGGCTATGGCTTAGACAAATGGGTAGCAGGCAACGCCAATTTAGCCTACACCATAATGTTTGAAAACGACCCGAAATTTGCCAGTGCTGCTGCGCAAAGGGTAGTTATTGAGCATCAACTAGACAGTGACTTGAATCCTGCCAGTTTTCGATTGGGTAGTTTTGGCTTTGGTAAATATTTCTTTGAAGTCCCCAAAGATGCCAGTTTTTATACCCGAAGATTGGATTTCAGGGATTCTTTGGGAATATTCATGGATGTATTGGCGGGAATTGATGTTGAAAGGAATCGGGCATTCTGGATTTTCGAGAGCCTGGATCCTAGAACTGGCTTAAATAGTACCCTGCCTGCAACAACAGGATTTCTTCCTGTAAATGACAGTTTACTGCGCAATGGTGAGGGATTCGTCAATTTCACCATCCAGCCAAGGATTACCGCCAAAACGGGTGATATTATTGATGCCAAAGCAGAAATCTTTTTTGATGACAATCCCTCAATCGTCACCAATGCGGTATTCAACACCATCGATGCTGATCGGCCGCAAAGCCGCATCCTTCAAGTTGACAAGAAAGGAGATACTTATCACTTGCAATGGGAAGGCTCAGACAAGGGGGCGGGTCTGGAAAGCTATACCTTATATGTAGCCACCAACAAAGGGCCTTTTTCGCCTAGGGTATTAGGAATTGATACAACCCGCTATACTTTCCGAGGAAATCCTGATAGCACTTACCGCTTTTTCACCCTTAGCAAGGATCATGTCGGCAACATAGAGCTCATGAAATACTCTGGAGAACCCAGTTGCTTGATCGCCAGTCTGGAGAACATCAAAAATTCCGGTTCGGGCACCAACAATGCAACAGCGAGTATCAAAGTCAATGGAACCAGCACAGGTTTGAGTTTTTCCTGGTCGCACGATAGAACTTTAAGCGGACCAGTAGCCACCAACCTCCCGGTAGGTGTACACAACGTAAGCATTACCGATAACAAGGGCTGCTCCACTGTTCTGAGTTTTGAAATCAAGTTAACTGTGGGGACAAAGGATCCTCAATTTTCAGCAGGACTGCTTTTGCAAAATTTATTCCCTTCACCCACCAATTCGCAAATAACAGTCACATTCCTTTCTCCCGAAGAACTGGTTTTCCTGGAAATCCATGACAATCTGGGTCGAAAAGTTTTGGCTCAAAACGTCAATGCCATACCTATGCAAGCCAGTCAGACTACTTTGAATGTAAGCAATTTTGCCAATGGCTTGTATATCGTCACTCTCTCGACTAGAGGGGGGAGAAGAGTGAGTGGGATGTTTAGTAAGCAGGATTAATATCGAAAACTAAAGGCTCAAAAATGAAAATCGAAACTGTATTTACCACTTTTTGACCTGTTTGAGCCTGACCTTATTGGTTTACAAAGCCAACGCCCAGGCCAATATCACAATCAGCGCCCAAGATGCCACCTGCACCGCAAACGGCTCTATCAAAGTCGAAGTCAGCGGTGCAAGTGGCAGGTTGAGGTATGCCTTGAGCAGCGCTTGTGGTGATGCCGACCCGAAAAATCCTTCTGTCTAGACAGGATTTTTCCTCTGATTCGCTCTGATTCCGATTTTTGATAGTAGTCAATCTCAATTATTCGGCTCAGTGCATAGGTGATTTTCACATCGCAAGCAGGGATTTATGAGTATTACTCACGCATTTGATCAATTTTAACCCGAATTAATTTCAGATTTTGAGGGTAATAGGTACAAAATCGATTTGCTACCTGCTGAAATATTTTTTCTTCAAATCCAAAAAAATTCAATTGAATGGCAAAAAGAAAAAACATTGTTATTATCTTCACAACAAACTTTATCAAAACCCAAAAAAACAGTCATGTACAAATTTTACTTAGCAATTTCATTCGTCTTGCTTAGCATAATTGTGCAGGCTCAAGACCCTTTCTTTCTACACTTCAACGGAGCAGAATCTCAATTCAACCCCGCCATGACTGGTTACAAAGGCTCCCGTAGCCTGGGTATCAAATACAAAAGTCAATGGGGTGCAGGGCAACAGAATATTGCTCCATTTAAGACGGGATTGATTAATTTTGAGGAGAGTTTGCCATGCCAACCATTAGATTACGGTCTTGCATTTGCATTTGATCAGGAGGGGGACGGCCGTCTGACAACACTTGATCTAGGTGGGAAAGTAGCAGGAGTTATTCCTTTTGGAATTAATAGCTCTCTAACTAACCTTCGTTTTGGAGTTAACTTTCAGGTTAGTCAAAAATTTGTTGATTTTACTCGATTTGTATTTTCAGATCAATTAGACCCCAAATATGGGCTTACCGATGCAAATGGAAATTTGAATCCAACTAGTTTCATTCCACCAAATGATGGGAGTAGTAGGATTTTCTTCACTCCAGCTATCGGGTTTGTTTTTCACCATTTAGCTGATCAAGAAGCAACTAACTCCCTTAGCATTCAGTTTGGAGGAGCTCTACATAATGCATACTCTTTAGGAAGCCCAAGGAATGGGCACACTTATTCTTTGTTGGGCCTAGAATTAGACATTCCAAATCGCTACAATGGTTTTGTCAAATTAGAGTATATCCCAATCAATAAGTCAAACTATTTTATAAATGTATCTCCATCATTTTTTTTTCAAAAACAAGATGGCCTGGATTATTGGGAAAGTGGAATAAAAATAGGAGCCAGCCAATTCGCTAGCCTTGGATTGTTTTATCATAGCAATTCGGCAAGCGATTTAGGGATCAATTCTCGTTGGATGTCTCTGAGCCTAGACTTTGGAAAAATCATTGACCAAGATGTCGGTCGTTTTGACCTTGGTGCTTGCTACTCGTGGAATCAGAGTGGATTGAAAAACTTTGCAGGCCCTGCATTTGAACTTTCACTTACTTACCATTGGGGTCGCAGTTGGTTTTGTAAAAATGCAAAAGATGAAGGGATCAGTTATTCTTCCTTGTCAAAAAAACGGTTAAAGTGCCCATCTTGGGCATTCTCCCCAAGACAACGCATGTATGAAAACATTTGGTACAAGACTTTAAATTTTAAGCAATGAAAAATTACATATTTTATATCATCTGTGTGTTTCTATTTTTTATTTCTTGTCCAATTGGTATTTATGCACAATGCACTGGTACAACAAGGGTAGCCGCTGAATTTTCGCTCTTCAAAAATGACATCTGTGAAGGTGAAGTAATTACCATACAGAATACGACAATCGAGAATGGACATACCAAAATGATGTACATCATGAATTGGGGGGACGGCACCAGACCAGATACAGTTTACCAGAAACAGGAAATGAAACATACTTACAAATTGGATGACCTAGATCCTTGCATAGCAGGAAGCAAAGACCTAGAACTGAGATTAGATGCCATTCCAACAGGCTGCACCAACTTTAAACACTTTGTTATAAAACCTGTATATGTTAACTTAAAACCCAAACCAAAATTCACCGCCTCACAAGAAATTTGCGAGCAAACCAATGTGTCATTTGGCAATCAAACTTGCCCGACCCAAGGAGTGAGGTTCAAATGGAATTTTGGAGCGCCCAGCACACCTGGTATTGACACCCTGAGAACTCCTTCTTTCAGTTATCAAACTCCTGGTAATTACAACATCCAACTAACAGCTACTAATCAATGTGGTGATGCAAGCACCAGCCAAGCGATTCGAGTAGTAGGCCAACCCAAAGCCGATTTTTCATCAAACCTCAATCCCACAACTGGCTGTCTTCCCGATCCCATTGTAAGTTTAAAAAATACCTCTAATCAATGGAGCAATATCTCTTGGCGCATCACTCCTTTTGATACCGTTAACCGTTGGAAATTCACCGATAAGGCGATGAATTTGAGTTCGAACGAAATCAATCTACGTTTTCTCCAAGCTGGCGATTATACTGTAACGCTTACCGCTGATAATGTATGCCCCGGTACCGATACCAAAACCGAAACTATCAAAATCTCAGCCCCACCCACCATTCGAATGATGGCTCCAAGGGCATCCTGTGAACCCCGTTCGTTTACCACCAGAGATATAGGATTGGATGTGCAAGGTGATATCTCCACCTACCAATGGACCTTCGAAAACGGCACCCCTTCCAGCTTCTCAGGCCGCGATTTTGGCTCGGTTCGCTTTGAGCAATCGGGTAAGATCAGCTTGACCATCAAAAGCGCCTGTGGCGACAAAACGGAATCCGTGGACGTCAGCATCGCCAACAAAGCTACCATCAACCTAGCCGATAACCAACTCACTTTTTGCCAAAATGAAACACCCAAACAACTGAAATTCAGCCCAGTTGGGGGCACTTGGACCATCAGGAATACGAGCAGCCCAGCACTAAACGCCCAAGGCATCCTGAATCCTCGAAGACTGCCCGTAGGCAAGCACACCCTGAACTATTCCATAGGTACCACCGAATGCCCCAATAGCCAATCGATTGAAATCGAAGTCAAAGATTCGGTAACTGCCCGTCTGGAAAAAGAACCGGATGGCTGTGACAAGCTGAGCTATCAGCCCAAAGTTACCTACCGGGGTGAAATCAGTACTTATACCTGGGCTTTCGACGGTGGCACCCCTGCTACTGCAAGTACCGCCACACCAGGCCCTATCGAATTTACCACTCCTGGTAAAAAAATAGTCAAAATTCTTGCGTCAGGTACTTGTGGAACGGGCCGTGACTCCATCGAAATCAATATTCAGGCCAAGGAAGCCGCAAAGATCGAAGGATTTTTAGCCCCACTTTGCACAGGTTCTTCACCCGATACCCTAAAAATCAACGTAACTGGTGGCACCTGGGATGGAAAGGGCATCACCAATAAAAACCTGGGTATTTTTGACCCCAAAACGGCCGGACCAGGCTCGCACGAAATCACCTATGCCAAACAAAGCGGTGCTTGCAGCATCAACGAGAAAGTGACGATCCAAGTGGTACAATCAGAATCGGTCAGGCTCAGCCCCGACACTTTTTGCATCAATGCCAGCGCCCGCCCGCTGGTAGTCGACAAGCCCGGCGGTAAGTTTTTCGGAAAAGGAGTGGATTCTACCAGCGGGGCCTTCACTCCCAGCATCTCCGGAGTAGGCTTGCAAGAAGTGCGCTACAGCCGCGTGGATGCCAATAATTGTGCAGTAGAAGCCAATGCCAATATTCTGGTCGAAGCCCTACCTACCCTTACCTTGACTGATACCTTGAGCTTGTGTGTATCGAGCGTGGACGTGAACCTGCCGCGCTTGCTCAACTACGCCCCAACTCCAGACGGGGGCCAAACTCGCTGGTTAGGCCAAGGGATCACCAATACCAACAGCGGGATTTTCAACGCCGGAAACCTGCAAGAAGGAAGCTTTTCAGTGATGGTCACTTACCAGCGCAACGATTGCGAAATCCGCGACAGCCTCAAAATCCGTCTTGTCCAGGCCCAAGCGCTGGTCATCAGCAGGGATACTTCAATCTGTATCGGCGAAGGCCGCTTGCGCCTACGCACCAACTTGAGCAGCGGAAAATGGAGTGGCCCTGGCATTGACCAAACCACTGGTGAAATCGACTTGGCAAGGGCTAGCAGTGGAAACTATGAATACACCTATATTTTTCAGGAAGGGACCAACTGTGAACAAAAAAAATCGGTCAAAGTCAACGTCATCGACCTGGGTAAAGACCTCCGGGCTGGTGCCAATAGCAGTGTTTGTTTCGGCGCTAATGAGTTTACCCTGCCCAAAGGCTCACCAGAGGATGGCTTTTTCCGGGGACCAGCCCTCCTTGACTCAATCACTGGGCGCATTGATTTGCGGAACCTGAAAACAGATTCGACCTACACCTATCAATACTGCCTCCGAAGCGCTTCCGTATCCAACTGTCAGGCCTGTAAATCCCAGACTTTTCGCATCAAGCCCAAGCCCAACGCGGGCTTTGCTTTTGATGGAAAACCCTGCATCAACGAAACCTTTCGGATGCGCAACCTATCACTGGGTGCAAAGAGTTACAGGTGGAATTTTGGCGACGGATCGACGGAAAAAACGGATGTGGAGCCCCAACACCGTTACCAAAATCAAGGGACTTACAACTTGAGCCTGATCGCTATTTCAAGCGAAGACTGCGCTGATACCTTGACTCGCAGCCTCTACATCACCACTCCACCAGTAGCTAGTTTCAGTCTTCCCAGTCGTGGAGGCTGTGCTCCTTTTGCGTTGGAAGTCACCAATCAAAGCTCCGGCGATTCGATCACTCAGTTTTGGATCGTGGGCAAAGACACCATTCGCGGGGCCAATTTTGGCCGAATTATGCTGGATCGGGTCACCAAAGACACTTTTTTTAAGGTTACTCTGGTAGTGGAAAATCTCTGCGGTGAAGTCCGTCAAGTCGACTCGGTGCAGGTCCGCCCCTACCCCATCGTCAATTTCGGCATCAGCCAAGACGAGGGGTGCTCGCCTTCAACTGTGTCTTTTTTCAACACCACCCTGGGTAATCCCCAAAGCCTGGAATGGGATTTTGGCAATGGTCAGTCATCTGTCCTTACACAGCCTCCGGCCCAGGTTTACACCACTGGAGAAAAGGACATCACTCAATACACCGTTTGGTTGCGAGCTAGCAACCAATGCGGACGCGATTCTTTGAAAAAAACCATCACTGTTTTCCCTCCCAACGTCAAAGCTTTTATCGAAAAAGATACCTTTGAGGTTTGTCAACCCTTCCGCTATCGGCCCAAGGGTTTTGTGACTCCGGGCTCGAAACTGAGCTGGAAACTGATCCATGAAGGAGGTAAATCCGAGGGAAGCCAACTCGCCCAACCTATCTTCTTGCTGGACCAAGCTGGTCGTTATACCCTTGTTTTATCTGCCTCCAATTGTGGAACCGATACCGATACAGCCTATATTCAAGTAAAACCTGCCCCCAAAGTGGCCTTTGATCACCGTCCATACGTTTGTCTGGGCCGCAGCATTCAAGTCATCAATCGTTCAGCAGGAATCAGCGGCAGTGAATGGCGCTTTGGCAATGATCCCAATACGATTCGTCAAAATTCACCCAGCTATACTTTTGATTCGGTAGGTACTTATTGGATCAAATTGAGGGTATTTTCTGCACTCAACAATTGTCCAGCGGAGGACTCCAGCAAAGTAGAGGTGATTGGCAACCCCACCGCACGCTTTCAGGCTGATAGAACGAGTGGCTGTTTTCCACTAAAAGTCAATTTCAAGAATTTGAGCACTGGCAATGGTCAGTTGCAAGCGCTTTGGGACTTTGGGGATCAGACTTCAAAAGTGACGCGTTGGGATACCGCCCACGTTTTCCAAAGACCCGGCAATTACATCGTTCGACTCCGGGTTTTTGACCGCGATTCTTGTTCAGCGGATACTTCTTTGCTCAATATTTTTGTTCACGACAAACCCCAAACCGCCTTTTCGGTCCTTTCTCAACGCGCTTGCTTGGGGCACGACTCTTTGGTTTTACGCAATCAATCACGCAATGCGGTGCAATACCTTTGGACTTTTCAAGGTGATACTTTGCGTACCCTAAATGCTCGATTTTGGCCTCGTCAGGCTGGTAATTCCAGTATCCAACTCATCACCAGAAACGCCTTCAATTGCACGGATACCCTACAGCAAAACCTGAATGTATTGCTTTCCCCCACCGCCGTGATCGATAGTGCCAATACCCAGGCTTGTGTAAACTCAATTTTTAATTTCAATCATAGTTCACGCCATGCCAGCAGCATTTCCTGGAGCTTTGACAACAACTCTGCTACCACCTCAAGGGTTCAGCATGTGTTTCGCAATGCAGGACAATATCAGGTAGTTTTGATCGCCAGAACTAACAATGGCTGCCCCAGTGACACCACTTCGCTGCGCATACAAGTTTGGCCCAAACCCAAAGCTGCGTTCAATTTTGACAAACCCGAAGCTTGTGGCACCCCCGCCTCCGTTTTGTTTTTCAATGAAAGCACCGGAGCAAAAGGTTTCAGTTGGACTTATGGAGACGGAACAACCTCTAGCCGAAATCAGGATGAACACATTTATCAAAATCCAGGTGTTTTTAATGTACGTTTGATTGCAGATAACGAGTTTTTATGCCGGGATACACTCAACAAACCAGTAGATATTTTCGGGAAACCCCAAGCGAGTTTTGAGCTAGGCAGCAATCGTTGTGCACCAGTTGGTTTGGCCTTGATCAATCGCTCTACTTCGGCCCTAACTTATCGTTGGCAAGTGAGTAACCTTGGTTCTTTTGCAAAAAAAGACACCACCCTGCGTTTTGAAAAACCAGGAACTTATCGCATTAAGTTGACCGCCATCTACAACAACCTATGTCGTGACAGCAGCGAACAGAGCATCACCTTGTACCAGCGGCCTAAGGCAGATTTCACTTATCAAGCTAACTTAAGTCCAAACATCCTGGGGGATGTGCAATTTACAGACCAATCTACCTTGGCAGATCGTTTGCGATGGGAGTTTGGTGATGGAAACACTTCGACCGCCAATAACCCCCTTCACGAATACAGCATCAATCGCCCCATCGAAGCGACCTTGATCGCTTTCAATGACAACCAGGGTCAATTTGTATGCGCTGATTCCATCAAAAAGCCTATCCAACCCGAGTGGTTATCCCGTTTTTATGCCCCGAATGCTTTCACTCCCGGTTATGGAGCTCCTTTAACCCAAGTGTTTAAGCCAACGGGCATTGGCATTAAAAAATACCAGATCAGGGTCTTTTCACCCTATGGAGCTTTGGTTTGGAAGGCGGAGGAAGAGGGAATCTCTACCCCTACCGCCGCCTGGGACGGCCGACTCAATGGCGAATATGTGCCACAAGGAGCTTATGCTTGGAGGGCCGATGTGGAGTTTGAAGACCAAACAAAAAGAGTGTTTACTGGAACAGTTACAGTCATTCGCTGATGATAAACTTTCCCTTCGCCCCGTGCGTCGTTTACTCTTCAACCTTTCTATCTACACTTTGGTCACCACCCTCACAGTATTGGCTGGTGGCCATTTCGACTACAATCAGCCTGTAGAACAATGGATTGGACCATTGCTTCTGCAATCAGGCTTTTTGTCTTGGCCTGCTACCTGATCGGATTTGTCCTTCAAAAATTCAATAAAAAACAAGCTCTCGAAGCCCTCTCTCTTCAACCCTTAAATATTTCAACTTTTCAACTCTTTCAATACACCCAATCATCCAAAAATTTCACAAATAGCTTGGCCAGGTTGATCGCGTCGTCAATACCTCGGTGGTGGGTACCATCAAAATCAAAACCCTCCCGCTCAACGGCCGCTTTGAGGCCGCATGGCTTACGCAAGCGCTTTAGGTCAACGTACTGCTGCTTGAGGTTGATGTGGGGCTCGGCCCAGTCGGGTTCCATTTTGTGCAGCAGGGAGTCTTGGATCAGCATTTTTTTGTCAAAACCGCCCCAAGAACACAGCAGATAATCCTCGTCCAGCATCAAGCCCCAGTCCTGAAAATCTTCGGCTACTCGCTCAAAAGTCTTGGCGCGGTCCACGTCTTGTTGGCGGATACTGGTCAATTCCTGACAAAAAGCAGAAAGGTTGGTATTGAGAATGGGTCTTACAAAACGGTTAAACCGACTGATCTCATCTCCATAACCATCTACCATTACGGCACCGATCTCAATGATTTCCTGCACTTTGGAGGGCGGACGGCCCTGCCAACAAGTGGCTTCGAGGTCAAAAATGATAAAGTTCACGTGTCCTGGGTTTGGTTTTCAACAAGGTTACTAATCCTTTTTCAAGCAAGCGATTCGTCTGGTTCGTCCACAATCACCAATGCCTCTTTTTGCAAACGGACTTCATCACCCAACTTGTAATTGGCCAGGCGGTTGTGGTAATAATACAAAAGGCTGAAGTCTTCACTGATGATTTCTCCTTTTTTATTGTATTTCAGCGGCTTCTTGACGTGAAAAGTTCCCAGGTGTGTCAAACCATCTTTGATCAGCTTGGGTAAATCCCAATAAATGGCTTCCGAAAGCTTGATCTCACCCGCTTCTTTCATTTTGAATAAGAGCTCACGCAATTGCTCGATCACATCTTGCAATACCGGGGCCGAGAAAATGTAATCCTCTTCTGGCAAACGCAAAAGACCAAACAAATCAAGCTTTGGGTTCTGTTTTTGCAGCATGATGAAGGCCGCATACGATACCAAATGGCTGCTGAGTACGATATTGTCTTTGTAATAACGCTCCACAATTTTTTCAGCCAGGTCTTTGGTGTATTCCGATTCGCGCTGGATATTGGCCGTGAGCTTTCCTTGGCTGATGAAGTACTCTTCGATGTTAATGACATTGCCGTATTGGTCAAAACTATTGCCGTCAATGTCAACTGGGTTGCCCAAAACGTCCATTGGTTGACCGAAAGACAAGGCGATGTCGTTTCCTTCTGCCAGTACTTTCCACACGAAACGGGCGATTTCGAGGGGGCTGTAAGAGCTGTCTTTGGATTTCAAGAAACGCTCTTTACCCAATTGCTTGAGGTAACTTTCGATCAAAAAAGGTCCTTCCAACACAAAATGGTAGCCCAAAACCAAGGGCACAATGATGATTTTTTCCTTGCCACCTTTTTGAAAAATAGCCCTTTGTGCCTCCACGGTGGTACTGAGCAGGCCCAACTTCAATTTATCTTCCAAAGCGCCGCTGCGGGAACGGGTTCCACCAGGAAAAAACAAACTATTGGTACCGCGCTGCAAAGCCAGGTTTGACATGGCCTTGAGTGTTTCGAGGTAAATGCCGTTCTTCTTGCGACGGTCTACCCGGTATGCACCCAAGCGGTTCATAAAATAGGCAGTATAGCCCGTATTGTATAAATTGAGACCCGCACCATATGCAAAGGAAGGTAAACCCAGAATTAAGTCCAAAACATAGCCGATCAAAATCGAATCCAAGTTGCTGAAGTGTGTGGGCACTACCACCAAAGTACCCTTGGTGGACAAACTGCGGATTTTTTCCAGCTCCCCTTTGACAATCAATTTTTCAGCCAAACGCCGTTTTGCCCCACCAATCCGCCAAAACCCCTGTTGTTTGGCTTGCAAAAGTCGGTTGAAAAACCAGGTCAGAAATCGCCGCGCAAACAGAAAAGTGGAGATGCGAAAAGTACCCACAATCTCCTCGCTGTAACGGTGGATGATCGACTCCAGTATCTCCTGGTTATTGGCCTTGGCTTCGGCGTCAGGTCGATCGAGCGATTGACGCACCAGTTTTTTACTGATCCGGCTCCAAAACTGACGTTCCTTGGGCGGATCCACCTTCCAGGGTTCTTCTTTGATGCGAATACGCTCCTGGTAAATGGCTTCACGCAGCAAATCAGTCACTTTTTGTACCGGGCGCCGCATGATGCGTTCTAAAGTGAAGGCCTCGATTTCTTTGACAAAAGCTTTGCGGTCTTCGCTCAATTTATAGATCGGCCATTGCTCAATGTCGTCAATGACTTGTGGAAAAACGATGGGACCCTTTTTGCTCATGGTTTGAGTTGAGGAGTTGATTGGTTGAAAAGAGGGGCCTAGAACTAGTGGGTGTCATCAAGTTTTCCCAAAACACCCTCAATAAACTGTAAAATCTCATTGCGGCCTTGCAGCGATACTGCGGAGCTTAGGAACTCTTGCGGCAATGCATTCCAATGTTCCAGCAAACCGCTTCGAATGCTTTGCAGGTTGGCTTCCAGTTCTTGGGGCTTTAGTTTTTCGATTTTGGTGTAAACCAGTACAAATGGAACACTCATTTCGCCCAGCCAGTTGATGAATTCTACATCTACTTGCTGCGAAGGCAGTTTTCCGTCAACCAATACAAAGGCTAGGCATAGATTGGTGCGATGAAGCAGGTAATCCTGGATCATTTTTTCCCATTCCTTGCGTTTGGTTTTTGAAATCCGGGCGTAACCATAACCAGGCAAATCGACGATGTACCAGCTTTGGTTGACCAAAAAATAGTTGATCAACTGGGTTTTGCCGGGTGTTTGCGAGGTACGGGCCATTTCTTTTTGGCGTACCAGCATATTGATCAGTGAGGATTTGCCGACATTTGAACGCCCAATGAAGGCAAATTCAGGCATATCATCCTGGGGGCAGCCCCGGTAATTGGGGAAACTCCCTTTGTACTCCACCGTTTTTACATCACTCATTTCCCTCGCATTTTGGGGGTAAATGTAATAAGTAATAGTGGTTTTGCGTACAATTTGCATCTTACATTGGGTAAATGCCTTTTGTTGATCTTGTCACTTAAAACCAAAACCAATGAAAAAACTGATCTTATTGAGCACTTTGGGCTGTTTCACGATCGTACTGCCTGCACAGGTGCGCATCGGTTTCAAAGCTGGACTCAGCAGCCGCGATGTTAAAGTAGAAGACCTGAATGTTACTTCCGGTGGAGTCAATCGCCTTCGTCTGGAACTAGAAGACGCCAACTATGGCATCAATTTTGGACTGGTGGTACGAGCTGAGTTCGACAATTTTTTCTTCCAACCCGAAGCGGTTTTCAACTCCAATTCGGTAGATTTTAAATTGCAGGACTTCGGCCGGCCCAACTCCGCAGCCCAAGCCATCAAAGAAAGCTATACTCGGCCACAATAAGTTTTGTGCAAAAGACATATAAAAAAGAGTAAACATAGTATTTTTGAGATTGCAAAACAGAAATACCCATGCTTACTCTAAATATCAGCGATGCTGACATTGTCAAGGC
>JAAFJY010000070.1 GCA_013299105.1 Chitinophagales bacterium
GCTTACCCCCTTATCGGAGACTCAGCTCAAGATTTTGGAGTTGCTAGGGAATCCCAGAGCCTATGACCAACTTTTGGAAACCCCGAAAAATTTGCGCGAAACGTGAGGTCAAGAAAAAAAGAAAAATAATATTTAATTGAAAACCAGTGATTTAGACGCGAAATCAGCCTTCTAATCATACTACTGGACATGAAAAGAGAAATGGAAGAAAAGCAGTATATTTGTGTCGACCAAAACTCAAAAATATGCCTCTTCCATTTCCTGCCGAAGTTACATCATTTTTTTCAAATCAAGCGGATGATGTTACCCAGACCACGCTGGCAGTAAGCCAAAGCATCTTCGAAGCACGGACGACGAATTTGAATGTGGTAAAAGATAAGTTGGGCAAAGTTCTTCAAAATAGTGAGACTACTAAGCCTGATTCAAATTACAGAAGACTGACGCGTTTCTTTGCGCTGGAAGACCAAGAAAAAGAGTCCATCACCAAAGCCCTGTTGTGTGCCACTTTTTATATACTTGGCCTCAAAGCGAAAAAGCCAAAATACCTGACATTGGATGGAACGAGTTGGGAGTTAGGGAAGGATAAAAAAATTCATATTCTCACCTTGGCGGTTGTGATCCAAGGAGTAGCCATACCCATCTGTTGGGAAGATCTGGATAAGAAAGGAACGAGTAATTTAGCAGAACGTGAGGCACTGTTCAAGAAGGCTTTTGAGTGGTATGATCTAAAGGGGATGACTCTTTTAGCTGATCGTGAATATATTGGAGAAGAGTGGTTTAAATATCCGATAAACAACGGATTAGATTTTGTTATTCGACTGAAAAAGAACGTTTACAAAACCCAGATTGATGCCTGTTGTCAAAGTAAAAGTAAGGAATTTCCACAACAGGCACTGCGCTACATTGGCCTTGAGCGAAAAGCTTGTAGTCCGATGCAGGCTTCTTGTGGGGTCTCAAAGAGAGTGGTGATTCTAGGCCAAGAATATACTTTTGTGGTCTTCAAAAATCCGAAAAAAGATGCTGATGAGCCCTTACTATATTTCATTTCTACCCTGCGCAACAAAAAGCAAATTGTCAATGAATACCCTATTCGATGGGCCATCGAATGTTGTTTCAAACATCTCAAATCAAATGGGTTTAACTTGGAAGAGCTCAATTTGAAAGCCAAAGAGAAGATTAAATTGATGATGGCTATCCTTACTTTTTTATACGCTATGTGCATACACGAAGGACTGCTAGCATATCAGCAGGTAAAGAAGAGTGATTGGAAAAAATATGCTGACGGAAAGATCTCCTTAACCGTCTCGATCTTTCGCAAGGGCTTAGCAATCGTAGAGGGTAAATTCTACAATATTCAAACATTTGTTGAATTTTTAGTAACCCTGTTCCATCGGAAAATCATGCCAACATGGGTCCATGTCCAGTAGTATGCCTTCTAATGCGTCAAAAAGCATGCGAATTTGGAACAATGTCCATCCATAATCCAACCTGTTTTGCTGTCATAACTGGGTATGTTTTTATTTACAAATCGCCTAAATCTCCACCCTCTTCATTTTGGGCACCAACAATTGAATGATGCCCAAAGCCAGCAAGTAACCAATACCGATGTACACAAACAGCGGTGCATAGCCAATTTTGGTAATCAGCCAACCCGTGCTGGCCGCCACCAGGCCACTCACCATTGCACCCATGAAACCGCCAATGCCAACCACCGAGGCCACTACGCTTTTGGGAAACAAATCGGTGGTCATGGTGAAATTGTTGATCGAAAAACCTTGGTGTGCCGCCGTCGCCAAGCCCAACAAGGCCACTGCGATGCGGTAATCGCTGGTAAGAGGCGCTAGCCAGACAGGTAGTACACAAATGCCACAAATGAGCATGGTAGTCTTGCGGGCGCGATTGACCGACCACCCTTTTTGGATAAAACGCGAGGACAGCCAACCGAAAAAAATATTGCCCAGATCAGACACCAGGTAAATAACCAAAAAAGGGATGCCGATGGTCTTGAGGTCCAGTTTTTGCTCAAATTGACTGTTGGTATTGAAAAAATCGGGCAACCAACTCAAGAAGAAAAACCAAATCGGGTCGGAAATGACCTTGCCCGTCACAAAAGCCCAGGTTTGGCGATAGCCCAGCAGTCGCCACCAAGAGATTTTGATGGGTTTTTCTGCGGTCTCGATTTGACCAGCTTTGATGTAAGCCAATTCCTCCGCACTTACTTTTGGATGCTCTTCAGGTTTGTGGTAAAAAAGCCACCACAGCAATAGCAGCAACAAGCCCAAGCTGCCTGTGGCCACAAAAGCCGCCCGCCAACCAAATTGCAAGGTCAGCCAAGGCACCAGCAAGGCAGTGACGATGATGCCAATATTGGCCCCCGAATTGAAAATGCCCGTAGCCAGGGCCCTTTCTTTTTGCGGAAACCATTCGGCCACTGATTTCAAGCCAGAGGGATAATTCCCCGCTTCTCCTACGCCAAGTGCAAAACGCGCCAAACTGAGCCCGCCAAAAGTACGGGTAAAGGCCACGCTGATGCCCGCCAGGCTCCAGGCAAAAATTGACCAGGCAAAACCCCGGCGCGTACCAATGCGGTCGATCAGCCAGCCCACCACGATGAAACCCAAACCATAGGCCCACTTGAAAGCCCAATCCACATAACCCATTTGCACCTTGAATTGGTCAACATCGGCCTCGCTCAAGGGCTGGGAGGGGTCAAGTCCCAGCATTTCTTTTCGAAAACCATCATCGATCATGGTGAAAGCAATCACGTTGCGGTCGATGTAGTTGATGGTGGTGGCCAGGGCCAACAAGGCCACCATGTACCAGCGGTAGTTGTTTTTTGACTTTAAAAATCTCATTCCTCAAAAAACGATTTTGACATACAGACCCACCAATTCTTGATTGGAGCCCATTCTTTTCAACATTTCAACAACGTCCAGCGTTGCCTCAAAAACCGAGATTGCTCAATACCATTATTCTCCCATTTCCACTTTTTCGCCCCACACGTACTGGTTGAACCACTGCCAGTTGTGCCAAAGGGCGGCCAGGCGTTCTTTTGGCTTGGTGATGCCGTGCCCGAAACCTTTGTAAACGAACAATTTAGCTGGTACGCCCTGGTCTTGCAAACCCTGCAAGAGCTCATAAGCATTGGCGATGGGTACCCGGCGGTCGAATTCCCCGTGCTGGATCAGGGTTGGGGTTTTGGCATTTTTGATGCTGCTCATCGGCGAGGTTTTTTGGTAAATCGCCGGATCGTCCCAGGGGGTGGCTTGCAGGTATTGGCGGGTGAAGGGGTGAATATCGGTGTTGACGTAATAAGTCATCCAGTTGGAAATGCCCGCCCCTACCGAAATGGCTTTGAAACGATCGGTATTGGTGGTCAAAAACGCGGAGATGTACCCACCTTGGCTCCAGCCCATGCAACCCATGAGCTGGGGATCGACCATGCCCTTGGCGATGAGGTGATCCACGCCAGACATCACGTCCCACATGTCGCCCACCCCTAAATTGCGGACGTTGAGTGCGCGAAATTTTTCGCCATACCCCGCTGAACCCCGGTAATTGACCCGCAAAACCAGTGCCCCTTTTTCCAACCATTGTAAAACTGGATACACTTGTCCCGTCACAGGGGTGGGCAAGTCAATGCCAGTAGGGCCGCCGTGAATCATCACCAACAAGGGATATTTGCGGCTGGGATCGTAGTTTTTGGGCTTGTGCAAAACGCCTTCGATCTCCGCACCGTCTTTGCTTTTCCAAGTGATGACATCGCTTTGCGCGGTGGCCCAATCTTTGATTTGCGCGCTCATTTGGGTGATTTGCTGGGGCGAGAGGGGATCAAGTCTGGTCTTGAAAACTTCGCTCAGGCTTTGTGGTCCAGAGCTGGTATAGGCCAGGATTTTGCCGTCTTGTGAAAAAGAAATACCGCCTACTGCTTCGTTGTTATTGTTCAAGGCTTTCCATTGTCCGGTGTTGGGGTCGATGCGAAAAATATTGCGCCGGGTGCGCTGAAAAGCCGTGAAATAAATGCCAGTGGGGTTCCAGACGAGTCCGCCAATGTTTTCGTCAAAATCAGCGGCCAATCTTTGAG
This sequence comes from Chitinophagales bacterium, assembly GCA_013299105.1. Classification (GTDB taxonomy): domain Bacteria; phylum Bacteroidota; class Bacteroidia; order Chitinophagales; family Saprospiraceae; genus Haliscomenobacter. The sequence continues at coordinate 4,085 of JAAFJY010000070.1, forward strand.
CCTTTCCACCAGCCAAATCGCTAACAAAAACCTGGTTGTTCTTGTAATAATTGCTGATGGTATCGCTCAAACCACTGGTATAGAGGATTTTTTTGGAATCCGGCGACCAAGCCGCAAAATTGTCATTGGCCGGATTTTTGACACTGAAAATGACTTTTTTGCTGGCCACATCCAGTATTTCAATGTCGCTGCGAATGGAGGCATTGATCAGCGGATTGGGCTGGCGGGTGTAAGCGATGAACTTCCCATCGGGGGACCAATCAAAGCCATTGATGGTAAAATTGCCTTCGGTCAGGCGCTTGGCTTTGGGTAGGTTGATGCAGCCATTTTTGCCGGTGGAGTCCTTTTTCTCTTCATAGCAGGGCAGACTAGCGGGCAAATCGGGCTTGAACTCCAGGGTCCACAAGTGTGATTGGCGGTATTCCTCGTCATCGGCAGCCCAGGCTCCGTAGCGGTCCTTGAGCTTTTTTTCGTCCTTGCTCTCTACTTCGGTTTTGAGCAACGCAAAGGATTTTCCGTCTGGAGCCCATTCAAAAGAGCTGACTCCCTCGTCTTCAAAACTCACTTGTTGGGCTTCACCGCCATTGGGGCGGATCACAAAAACCTGGTTTTTGTCGTTGCGAGCACTGGCAAAAGCAATCCATTTCCCGTCCGGCGACCAACGCGCCGAAGTGCTGCTGCCCTTGACCGAGCGGGTAAGTTGAAAAGGCGTTTCCCCGTTTTTGGCCAGCCAGATTTCGGTGTCGTAGCCGTTTTCTTTCCAATCGGTGGTGGTGACAGTGTAAATGACGTGCTGTCCATCGGGCGAAAGCAGCGCCCCGCCTACATTGCGCAGCGAAATGACTTGTTCAAAACTGATGCTGGCGCTTTTTTGGGCCCAAATATTCAGGCTGCTGATTGCCAACAGGAAAATGAAGACGATTTTTTTCATGGTGAAAGGGTGGGAGTGAAGAATGTGGGAGAGCGTAAAAAAATAAGGTAAACAGGTTTGGGTTTAGTGAAAAAAGAAAAGCAACTGGATGAAAGGAAGTTGTGTTCTTTTTTTGCTAAACCTCAAAAACTAAGTGGTGAAGAAACGAAATTATTGGGGGAAATTCATCTCAACTTTCTACTTCCAACAACCCAAAATACTCCTCCTTGGTCAAGGGCCTAACCGCCCCCTCAGGAATCACCTGCTCCTTCATCTCGCAAATCATCACGTCGCCCTGGCGTTTTAGGCACTTGATGTGGGGGATTACGTTCTCGTGGATGCGGAAAGTGGAGGCAATGGCGGCCAGGGGATCTTCTTTGTATTGCTCTTCGATCCACAGCCAGTGCTCTTTGTCGGTGGAGGTACACCAGCATTTTACGGCATAAACCTTTTCGGTGCCGCGCCGGGTGATCAAATCTTCAAACCTGTCCACTTCGGCTTCGTAAACCTCGTAGATGTTGTGCTTGGAGAAAGGGATTTTGTGGCCCTCCTCGTCGTAGCGGAAATAGTGCATTTCGACCCCAGCAGTATGCAGGCGTTTGGCCTCCAGGGCTTCCATCATGGCAGCTACTCCTATGTAGTTGAAGCAAAAACGCCGCAAGTTGCGGGATTCAAGCCGGAAAATATCTTCAAAAGTGAAGGTTTTGACCTGCTCCCAGCCATTTTGGATGGCTTCTAGTACAGGGGCCAAGAAGGGATCTTGCTGCCACTCGCGCTCGTATTCGCGGGTCAGGAAATTTTGGTAGCTGTTGTGGCGCATTTTCAGGATGGCTACCAGTTGGTCAATGGGGAAATAGGGTTCTTCATTGATCGTATTGAAGCAAAACAGGTGCTCGGACACCCACATGCTTTCGCGGATGTGGCAAAAAACATTTTCAACCAAGTCCATCGCATCACTGAGCAGCGGGTGCGCAAGAGCTTTGTGTACTTTTTGCAAGTTGGGCATTCGGCTCAACAAAGAATGCTGCACACTGTCTTCAATGTGCAAAATGCCAATGCTGCGGATGCTGTCGAAAACCTTGTTGCAATCGAGAAAAACGATCTCGTCGATTTCCTCCAAAGCTGGGAGATTGACATGCTCCTGCAAGTGAATGCCTCTGCCAATTTTGCGCAGTGCAGGAAAACAGGACGCTCCTTCGGCATTGGTCGTCGTGTAACAACTAAATGCGCTTTGTACCGTATGCAGTTTATGGAAAGTGCTCGGAATCTGATTGTGAACGTGGATGGATTTCACAATTTGGAGCTCGTCCAAAACGACGTCCCCGTCCTGTTCTACCAGGAGGATGTCATTCACTTCCTTCAGGATCGGAAACTGCACCCCATTGCACCTGATGTGCAGGTTTTTATGTACGATTTCGAGCTTAGGGAAATTGATTATATCCGCAGCACGGCTCGATTTTTTGGAAATGATGCTGATGGCTCGGAGTTCAGTGGTGTTTAAAAAAGTAAGCCCCCTGCTCAGGATCATCATGCCCGCACCGTTAAAACTGGCGGTAAAAGTGAGCCTTTCACCAAGAATATACACCACCCCCGTGTACCCAGCGGGGACCAACCATTGGTCTTCCAGGTCTAAAATGCAATAGCCGCTCGATTCAAAATGCGGTTTGACTCTTTGATAGGACTCGGACCTGGCTTTGGCCACCGCAACTTTTCCATCCACCGTGAACAGAGATGGTGGGATTAAGCTTCCGATCACCCTCAAGTTGCCTTTTACCCACCTCAATTGTGGTACTTGGGCCTCTTCGGTCCTGATTTTGCAGTTGCCATCAATTACTTCTAACTTTGGGAAAAATGGGTTGGGTGCATCAATCGACAAGGTGCCTCGGATGCGTTCTAATTTTGGGAAACGGCAGTTCTGGGCTTTGATGACGCAATGTCCTGAAGTACTCCCCATCCGTTGGACAAAAAAAGAGGTTGTATATATGAAAAAATGACGTTAAAAAACAATAATGTAACGTGATGAATAGGCCTATTTCCCAAGTGCTGGGAACAACTTCTTCAAA
>JAAFJY010000071.1 GCA_013299105.1 Chitinophagales bacterium
TAACCATTAACCATTAACCATTAACCATTAACCATTAACCATTAACCATTAACCATTAACCATTAACCATTAACCATTAACCATTAACCATTAACCATTAACCATTAACCATTAACCATTAACCATCTCCTGCCCGATGAGCAAAACCGTTTCCACCAATAAATCCATGTCGCTTTGGCGGGTGCGGAAATTCACATGTGCTACCCGGATGGCGTAATTGCCATTCAACAAAGTATTGGAAGGTGCTGCCACGCCACTTTCGTGCAGGCGCATCAGCAATTCCTTGTTCAGGTCGTTCAGCTCGGCTTGGGTTTTGCCGCTGGGGTTGAAGCGAAAACACACCACATTCAGCGGGATCGGGGCCAATAGTTCCAGCTGAGGATTATTTTCGATCAATTGGCCCAAATAACGGCACTGTTGGATGTTTTGAGCGATCAAAGTCTTGAATTTTTCGATGCCGTGATTTTTGATCGACATCCAGGCTTTGAGCGCCTTGAAACCCCGCGAAAGTTCAATGCCATAGTTGGTCGTGGGATCAGGTCCGGCAGACAAGCCACGATCGTGGTTGTTCAGGTAAGTAGGTTGCAAGGAGAATGCTGCACGGTGCTTGTCTTTGTCTCGGATCAAAGCACAACCAATTTCATAAGGCAGGTACAACCACTTGTGCAGGTCAAAACCCATGCTGTCAACTTCCGACAAGGCTTTGACTTCTTCCTGGTATTCGGGTACCAAATAAGCAAGGGCACCAAAAGCGCCGTCCACGTGCAGCCACATGCCTTCAGCGCGAGCAATGGCCAGCAAGTCGCCGATGGGGTCAATGGCACCAGTGTTCACCGTGCCAGTATTGCCGATGATGCAAAATGGGGTCAAGCCTGCTGCCCGGTCCGCAGCAATTTGAGCTTTCAGTTCGGGAATACGGATGCGGTAGTTTTCATCAACTGGAATACGGCGAAAAAAATCATTGCCGATGCCCAGTACTTCCACCGCCTTTTGATTGCAAGAGTGGGTTTCGACCGAGCTGTACACCACCAATTGGGGAAAGGCACTCAAGCCTTTGTCGCGCACCCCCTCCAAAAAACTATTGCGGGCCACCGTCAAACCCGTTAAGTTGGCAATCGTCCCCCCGCTTACCAGCATGCCACTGGCAGTTTCTGGGAAATCAAACAGGCTTTTGCACCAATTGATCACTTGCTGATCCACGTACATGGCTGCGTGGTCGCCAATGGCCACATTGGGGTTCATGGTCGAGGCCAGCAAGTCAGCCATAACGCCCATGGGCACGCCCGTGCCTTGCACCCAGGAGAAAAAGCGTGGGTGGATATTGCCCTTGGTGTAGGGCAGGATGTGTTCCTTGAAAGTTGCGTAAACCTCCGCTGCGTCCTGGCCTTCTTGCGGCAAGGGCTCCTGGGTCAGGGCGTGGGTGCTTGCGGGCACTTTTTTCCATACCGGGCGCTCGCCCACGTCACGCATATAATCAATGGCATCGTCGAGCATTTGGTGGGCCAATTGGCGAAATTCTTCCCAATTCTGGGGGTCAAGGCTGTGTTCTTGCATGTTTTTTGTAAAATAGGTGAAAAAGGCTGATCAAAGTTCAATCTCCATGAGCAAAAACTCGAATGAAGCTTCGCCAAATTTTACTTGGTCGCGGCGGGTCTCGCTCCAGCCAGTGCGCAAATAAAACTGAATCGCTCGTTCGTTGGCATGGTGTACGTAGAGCCACAGGCGCTTGGCACCATTTTGTCGGGCATAAGCCAGTAGGTGATCTTGCAAGGGCGCTCCAATTTTTTTTGGCAAAAACTCCTTTTGCACATAAATTCTTTGCAACTGCCAGCAAGCCTCGCTTGCTTGCCCATTTGGACCAAAATTAGCTTTCAATTTGCCATAACCCACGGGTAAGCCTTCCCAATAAGACAAGAAATACGGCTGCTGGGTATCTGCTATTTCGTTGGCAATTTTTTCAGGTAAAAAAGCGCTGCGAAGATAGCCCTCCAATTGGCTTGGGGTAAAAAAATGCCCAAAAGTCTCGGCAAATGTGATCCAGCCGAGTTGCCCGATGAGGGGCGCATCGCTGGGTTTCGCTGGGATGAATTCGAGTGATTGTGCCATGTGCGCAAAGGTAATTTTAGGGATGAAATTGAGCAACCCGATTCTTGCTAAAAGTGCTTTGCCGATGTTTCACAATGAAATTGACAACCCTGGTATAGGATTTTTCTGATTGTAGAAATTTCTGAGCGTATTGATTCCGGATTCTACGTTTACCAAACTTCAAAAGTTTAGTAAACGTAGAATCCGGAACCTCCCTTGGCAGAACGCCCCTTGATTTACACTTCACTAACCAATCTGCCCGTTTCATCCCATTTTTTCCGCCATTCACACATTTTCGAGTGGGGGTATGGAAAGAAAGTGTGCATCTTTAGGTTGTCAACAGGGAAAAGTGAAAAATAATCAGCCCTTTCGCCAACCTTTTTGACGGTGCATTGCATCTATGTATTTGAAATCACCCGACTGTAACTTTTTACGAAAAGCGCATTTTGACTTAAAGCAAGTCGAAAAAGAAGTCGCCAACAAAAATTTCGACTTTTTTGGCCCCCAAAGCGTAAGATTTCTCCAAAACTCAGATTTAAAAGTAGATCTGAACAAAAATTCGGCAAACACCAAATGGCAAAGTGTTAAGGTTTTTTAAATGTCGGCTAAAAACATTAACGAAACCTTAATAGAATACCAGGCAACAACCACCCACTAAACCCAGTTTAATGATTGTAGTTTGACACCTACGAAGTTCAACAACTTCAATTTTGACATCAACGGTACGAAGCAAAAGGAAGCTGGATGCTTGAAAAAAACTAAACCCGAAAAATCCAAATCCCCCTTTGAAGCGTACTTATTCCCGAACCCAATGCACATATCCAAAGTCATGAACATCCGAAAAATCAAAATGGCCCTTACGATCGGCCTCCTGAACCAAGAAACCAGCAACCTCCTAAGCGAGGTGCAAATGCTGCTGAACAACCTGAGCGAAGAAGTAGGCGCTTACCTGGGTGCCAAAGTGGTCCGCATGGCCAAGTTGAACCCTACCCACGTACAGCAAACCTATGCTTTTCAATACGAAAATTGTACCGTGAATGTGGACTTGATCTCCAATCCGGCTACCAATCTCCAAGTCGTTCGTCACTTTGCGGTAGCAGCGTGATGACAGATCAGTAAACTTCGGTATTCCCAATCAACTATCCCCAGCATTTTTCTTCAAACTCCAGGATAACCCCTTTTTTACTAGAATCCGCTGCGAAGGCACCACGCCTTCAACACTAGAACACATACTAATCCCACGACATAACGCGATTGCTGCTTTGGTGATCGCGTTTTTTTATGCCTCTAAGTAGTTTGTTTTTTAAGTTCGCTAAACCATCGTAAATGAATTTTGGCATTAAAAAGGTAAGCATATCAGCCCTTTTGCCGATTCACCTCCACCAATCAGTAGAGGAGTTAATTACGAGAACTTAAAAAACGCTGTACTAAGCGCCACGGAAAAAATAACTTGTAAGAATTGGCAAATACTTTGCCCCGCTTCGCGGGATGGGAACATGGATTTTACAGATGAAAATCCGCTTAATCCGTGTCATCCGTGTTCCAAAAATGGCCTCGCGCAGCGAGGCAACGAAGTTGCGATTTGGTAAGGTTTATTCGTGGCTTGTCACTAACTTTTCCTCCTCGCCACAAAATTCCCCAAAATCAACAACACCGCAGCAATCACCCCCAAGCGCAGCCAACTTGCTTGCTTGCTCCGCAGGCGGGCTTTGAGGTAAAAAGGATTGGGGCCACCGGGGCTTCCGGGGCCTTGCTGGAGCTGCCATTTGGCACCCGTTCCAGGCTCAGGCAAGGCGCGGGCGTAGGTAAAAATGCTGTCTTGCGGCGGCAATTCGTACCGATACTCGTCAACCACCGTGCCATCCGGCGTGAGCAGTTGCAAGTGCTCCCGGCGTTTGTTCAAGCCGAGGGCCATGCCAGGCACTACATTGCGGCACTCCGGGAAAGTGTTGCGAAAACCCTCTTCTTTTTGTACCAATACCAGATAAGCCTTGGGGGGCAAAATCAAAGCAGGCAATCTGAATTTTTTGCCATCCCGGTCTCTGATTTGCCAATTGCTGATCGGCAGGGCCTCCCGGCCGGGGTTGTACAATTCGATCCAGTCGCCGCTTTTGGGGTTAGCGGGGCAGGTTTCGTTGATGAGGAGCGCTTTGGCCAGGGGATGCTTGAATTTTTTGAAAACGGCTTGTAGCCTGGTGTTTTCTTCTTCCAATCGCAAGGACAACACCGCATCTTCCTTTTTTCGCCGCAAACCCCGCCAATGCGAAAAACGATAGCCAGGCTGTGGCATGGCTTGAAGCCGTAGTGGCACCTTGGCAAAATAGTCGCCTTTGAATCGTTCCGACAAGTACAAGTTGTCATTGAGCAGCACTTGGCCGCCTTCACTGGGTTCGATTTCCAGTTTTTTGGGCTGTCCTGTTTTGAAAAGCTGCACCAAATGCTGCTGCATGTGGTAGGGCCGCTCTTGGGCAAACTGCCGCACGGTACCCACCTGCCTGGCCCAGGTTTTGGGGCTGATGTGCCAACGCTGCTGGTGACGGGGCATTTCCGGGGCGAGCATTTGAGCAATGGAATCTACTTTGACCACCACCTTTTCAGCCCGCAAATCGGTATTGAGGCGGTCGGCAAAACGGTTCAAAAAAGCGCGTTTGAAATGGGAATTGGCCAGTAGTTTCCGCAAAAACAAGGTACTCCAGGGCGGATTGGGCCATTTCGGCCCATTGGCGGCGGTGTGAAAAGCCAGGCTGTTGAAAGCATAAGCCTGTGGATCGTGCAGCCCCATGCCAAAATCGGTATCGAACAAGATCCAGCGCCAGCGCCCGTCCGGCGTTTGGGGCCGCCAGTAGCGGATATTGCCGCCAGCATCGCGGTTGTCGAAGTAAATCTGGGCGATTTGGTGGTCGATGAAGCTCATGATGTCCATCTCGCCCAGCACCCAGGCATAGTTTTCGGCTTGGCTGAGGTCATGGGTTTCTACAAAATTCAGCAGTTGTACCCACTTGCGACGGGACCCACAGCGCCGGGTCCAATAATGCTCCATCAGGTCGATGCTGTCCTTGTCGATGTTGTGGTGGTCGTTGAGGAAAAAACGGTTGATTTTTTCCCGCAGGTCGTACATGCCCCAGTACTTGCCGTTGATGTAAACGTGGGCAGGTTGGTAAGCCTGCACATCCACTTCCCACTTGGCGGCGATGCTGGTGATCAGGCCATCGCGAAACTGCGCCCGGCCCCAATCGCTGCCTCCATTTCGCAGGACCAGGTGCTTGAAGCGCTCCGGGCCATGCTCGCCAAAAATGGGGTATGAGATCCGTTTTTGTCCATAAGCCTTGCGGGCCACCAACGCCAGTGATTTTTGGGGCCACATGCGGCTGATGCCGCCGAAAAGCCGAAAGCCGATCAAGCCATTGAAGTAGTTCTTCCCCTCTTGGTCAAAAAAATCAATATGCCCGACCACCTCTCTGCGGCTGCCCCGCGTGAAAAGCCCTTTTTGAGGGTCAAACAAAGTACCCGAACCCAAGCCAATCGACACAATGGGCAAACTGCTGGCGGGTTCATTGATCAGGTAAGAGGCCCCACTGCATGGCCCGGCTTGCTTGCCTCGGTATGCCACCGCCCGAATGACCCGACTTTGGCGCAGCAAAAAAGGCTGGGTATAGCGATGTGCTTTTCTGGAAGGCCAAGCCCCATCATAAGTAAAGTAGATTTCACAACCCTTGGGCGCTGAGAGTTGGACCTCCACTGCTTGTTCATAAAAACCGCTGGGACTCGAAAATTGCACGGTCCAATAGGCAAGGGCTTGTTGGGGTGAGGCCTTCAACCCAACAAATCCCAGCAAGAGAAATATGATGATAAAATTGCGATCTAAGTGGTATTTTGGCAATGTTGAGGTTTGTGGGGTAGAGAAATGAAGTAATATACCATTAATTTACGCAAAAAATGAAGTCAGGTTGTTTTCAAAGTTAAGAAATTGGCTCTGTGACAATTTTAGCGGCAATTAATTTTTGAAGGCAAAGCATCTTGCCCTGAAGTGTTCAAAATTAGTCATATTAAAGGTGAACCTTTTTACTGTTCTTAGAATATTGTTATTCCCTTCT
>JAAFJY010000072.1 GCA_013299105.1 Chitinophagales bacterium
ATTTAGATTTACTTTTCCCTGTTGCGCCCTTAAACTGTCGGTCGGTTCGTATCGACTTGTAGTCAATCATGTTTTTTACACAAAGATACTAAAAATTTGATTATCAAGGGTGAACAAGTCTAATAGGAAAAGTAAGATTGGCGAAATCTTGATATTTGGGAGACAAGAATTTGATTTTTTTGCTCCAAAGTTGATGAAATTAGAGATTGGTAATAACAAAGCTCGCCTGGTGGAGATTTCCAAATTGAGTGGGTAGTGCTTCAGATTTAAGGCTACTTCATGGGATTTCAGAGCACATCGGCATTATAGTTGATACACTACGGAATCTGTGCAGCGACAGCAGGCTATCTATACCTCCGAACGACCAGCCTGCAAACACACCAGTCGCTATGCGCCCATCCTCACCAGCGACAGATACAAAAGCACACTTGGAAATTTTTAAAAAAAGCCTTATTTTTGTTTAAAATCTTGTGCATGATCATTACAATCGAAACATCTGGCATACAAGAAGTTGAGCAACTACTGCAAGTACTCAAGTCGCTGGATATCAAAAATGTAAATATAAATGGAGCTCCGCCTAAGCCCCAGCCTGTCATCACCAAAGGCGACAAAAAGTTAGATCCAAGAGCACTTTTTGGCATATGGCAAGGTAAACCGAGAACGCTTGAACAAGTTCGTTCAACTGCTTGGAAGCGTAACTGGAACATTTGATATGGTACTTTGTGATACCAATATTTTTATCAGTGCTTTCAATGGCCGCCAAGATACAATTGACCAGCTAAGTAAAATTGGTCTCGATGAGGTCGTATTTTCTGCTATAACCGTGATGGAACTTTTCCAGGGTATGGGCAACAAATACGAATTGGCGCGCATGAAAAAGAAAATTAAGTACTACGATATTGTTCAGATTGATGAGGCCATATCAATAAAGGCAATTGAATTTATAGAGATATACAACTCAGTCACGGACTACAGATACCCGATGCCATCATCGGAGCAACAGCAGTAGTTCATCAGATACCGCTTTACACCTATAATTTGCGAGATTTTGATTTTTTACCACATATTAATTTGTATCAACCTGTGTAAATGCAGCGAACCGTCGCTTGCCGAAAATGCGGCGATTAGAAGTAATGTTACTGAAATATACACCCTCATTACGCACAAGGGCTGGGATAGGATCAAGAGCCCGATTGATGATTTGAAAATATAATGCACGGAAATTTGCAAAGTTTGCAAAGCGGACTTATATTTGTATGCGAGGTGTTTTTTTGCAAACTATGAGGGTGATGATTGAATTGCTGACAAAGCGGAAATACACGCAACTAACGACTATCCAAAACCCGCATTGCGGGTTTGATATACTCGTTAGTTGCGGTAGTACGGTAGTTAGCACAAATTAGAGAAAAAACAAACAATCCGATATAGGCCAAGATGGCTGGCTTTCAGCAAATCCAAATAGATAGGATAGCGGTACTGAAAAATCTGAATGAAAAAAACATGTGTCTAAAGTTCATTGGTAAATAAAAGGAGTGGCCCTCATCGAGACACTCCCCTTACCGCGTTGGACTACTGGCATTCGTACTCATACCTGAAATTAGATACACGCCCGTCGGTATATCGCGTGGTGACGCTGGTTATGTACCCTTGGGCATTGTAAACAGGATTTTCGTCTTTGTTAGAGCTGGCATCCACCGTGCCATCAGCCATGGTTACGGTATATTCAGTGCGTCTGTGTCGCCACAAATAGGGGAAAGCATCAACGAATTGACGGGTTGCGCTTTTGTCGTTGCACTTCCAAATTTCTGTTTTTATGACCTTACCGTCTTTATTGGCAGTTACCCATTTGCTACTGCCGTTGTCATCCAAATTTTCGATATTGGTTACCTCCACCAGGTTGCCGCTACCGTCATATTTGGTCATTTTGGTCATGACAATTGGAGAGGCCGGATTGTTTTCATAGACGTTGCGTTCTACCAATACTGCGGCACCATTTGTCACCTCAAAACGCTCCCTGGTCCTTACTAAAGTTCACTTGTGATAAAGGGAGTTACTTGTTCGGCGGTGTGAACTTCCAGCCTTCCTGCTTCATGATTGCCGCCTCATTGTAGTAATAGAAGACGCGCGCTATTTTACCCTCTTTCATACTGTACACAATGTGGAACGGAAACATTACTTTTTTACCATCCTTAGTGGTGGTGTGTTGATTCCATTCAAAGACCCAATCGCCCTTTTGTGGCCCATCGGCCATGTTTAACGGCAACACAGGGCCTTTCCCTAAGGCTACTGTTACGCCCGACTCTCGTACTGTTTTCCAGTATTGGATCAGTTCGGTTCCGGTCAAAGAATCCCGGCCTGCCACGCCGTAAGCCATAGCGTTGGGAGTATGCAGCGCCTGAAGAGCGGCCCAGTCGCCTTTCAGGTAAGCGCTGCGGGCATCCTGCACCGTTTTCAGGTCTCTTTCGGCATTATCATGTGCCACAACTTGTGCAGAAGCAATGTTGACTGAGGCACACAACAGCGCCGCGATAAAAAATAGATTTCTCATGTTTTAAAAAATTTGTTTTTGATATGTTAATCGGCTCCTTTTGGAACTGCAACAAAGGTGTGGGCAGGCCAGAGCGGCGGGCTACCAATCATCGTTCAAACACTACCGTTGAGGTTGCGTACAGGAAATTTCCTCTACTGATTATGATGCACCGGAGGAGGCGACTGGAAGATAACTGGCTTATAATGAGAATTTTAGATGTTGCATCGACAAATTGGGCATGACAATTTTTTGCTGGAAGATGGAACATCCAACATCAAATGAAAAACCCTGAAAATCTTGAAATAATTCTGTATAATGTCTATTCTCCTCCGCCCCGCGCCTTCAAGGGGCGTTCTCCAAATTCTTCAAAAAATGCATCGGAGAAGTAATTGAGCGAAGAAAAGCCCACCTCGTACGCAATTTCAGAAACCGTGAGCGCGGTGTTCAGAAGCATTTGTTTGCCATGGTGTAGGCGAATGGAGCGAATAAACAGGCTGGGCGATTTGCCCGTCAATGCTTTGATTTTGCGGAATATCTGGCTGCGACTCATCGCAAGGGCGCGTTCAAGTTGCGGCATTTCAAAATCAGCATCGGAAAGGTTTTTTTCCACCACGGCTCGAACTTTTTGTAGGAAACTGTCCTCCGGGTCAGGTTCCGTAACAGCGGGTGCTGTGATTAAAAGCACATTTTGCTGGTACTTAGCCTGTAACTTCCGCCGTGATTCGAGCAGGTTTTCTAATGTTACCAATAATTCTTCCTGATGAAAAGGCTTGGACAAATAGGCATCTGCTCCTTTGCGCAGTCCAGCCAGCCGACTCTGTATATCGGCCTTAGCGGTCAGCAAAACAATCGGAATATGGCTCGTGCGTTCGTCGTTTTTCAGGTTTTCCAACACTTCAAAGCCATCTTTATACGGCATCATCACGTCGCTGACGATGAGATCAGGTACGTTTTCAAGTGCCATGTCTATGCCAGCCTGGCCGTTGTAGGCAAAATCGAGGTGATAGTGTTCTTTAAGGCAGGCATTGAGGTATTCCACTACATCCGGGTTGTCTTCTACCAACAGGACGGTTGGCGCAGTGAGGGGATGATTTTGCACTGGCTCCTCAGGGCGCGTTATTTGTGGTTTTGCAAGGGATGGCTTCCAGGTTTCTATCTTAACGTTGTCCCCTGATGCGGCCAATGCACTATTGTTAGTGATCGGCAAACGCACCAAAAAAGTACTGCCTACGCCTACGCTGCTTTCCACCGAAATCTCGCCGCCCATCGCTTTGACCAATTCGCGGGTAAGTGACAGTCCAATGCCCGTCCCGCCAGCCTTGGCGTGTTCTTGGTTTCTGGCTTGAAAAAATCGTTCGAACAAATGCGGCAGTTCCTCGGGAGGGATTCCTGCGCCCGAATCAGTTACCGCGATATTAAGAGTTGGCAGGTTTCTAAAACCTGCCAACTCTACAGTAGTCCGAATGACCACTTTGCCGCCTGAAGGCGTAAATTTGATGGCATTCGACAATAGATTGTGGATGATTTGTAAAAAACGCTCGGGATCGTAATCTATCACGATCTTCGATTGTTCACTTTCGAGGCGGAGCATCAGGTTCTGCGCGTTGGCTAACGAGTGCAGGCTTTCGGTAATGTACTGGATGAACGTCAGAATATCGCCTTGAACATAATTCATTTTCAAGGTATTGGAATCCAGTTTAGTCAGATCCAGAATCTGATTGATAAGTCGGAGCAGATTTTCTCCGCTGCGTTTGATCAGGCCGAGTTTATTGCGTTTAGGACCGTCGATTTCGTCTTTTGCCAACTGTTCGCTCATGCCCAGTATGACCGTGAGCGGCGTTCTGAATTCGTGGGTGATATTGGTAAAAAATCGGGTTTTGAAGTCGTCGAGTTCTTTCAAGCGCCGTTTTTCCTGCTCCGACAAGCGCCGATTGAGCAAGTATTGGTAATATCGCCAAGCCCCTGCTGCCAATATTCCAAGATACAGCAGCCAGGCCCACCAGGAAGCCCACCACGGTGGCCGGATGGTAAACCGCAGTTCGGCGGGCTGTGCACTCCAGACACCGGCATTGTTGCTGCCCAGCACCTTGAACGTATAGGTGCCGGAAGCAAGATTGGCAAACTGGATGTTGTTTTTATTTCCCAAGGGCACCCAGTCTTTATCTACGCCCACGAGTTGATAGCGGTACAGGTTCTGTGCCGGATTGGTAAATTCAAGCGATGCAAAATCAAAGGTGAGCAGGTTTTGATCGTGTGTGAGCGTGATGGACGATTGTCCGCTCATATTGAATGGCTGGTTGTTGACATGCAAGCCAACGATACGGGTTTGAGGAATGAATGGATTAAACCGCAGGCTGTCCGGGTGAAATACGGTCAGACCCTTTACCCCCCCGAAAATTAGAGTGCCATTGTGGGTTTTCAGGTAACTCGAACTGTTGAATTCATTGTCCTGCAAGCCATCGGCAACCGTAAATCTCTTGGTCGTTTCGGCGCGCACATCGAAGCGGCACAACCCTTTGTTGGTACTCAGCCAGATAAATCCGGGCTTGGCGCTGTCTTTTGGTGTATTTTCTGCCAAAACGCCATATACCACATTGTCGGGAAGCCCCTGCGCGATACTGTATTGTTTGAATTTCCCTGTTTTTTTGTCTAAGCGATTTAGCCCTGCATTAGTACCCAGCCAGAGGTAACGATTGGGTTCGAGGGGATCGTCGGCGGCACTGAGTACCGTATTAGAGGATAAGGAAGTGCGGTCTTTCGGGTTATTGACGAAGTATTCAAATTGATAGCCGGCATCGGACGGGATTGCTTTAACTAATCCTTCAAACCCAAATATCCAAATCGTAGATTCGGCGTCTTTCCAAAGGAAATGAGAAAATTCAGAACGCTGTAGCAGGGGTGTTTTGAAGGCGAATAACCGAGATTGGCCCGTCGCGGGATCAAGCCCGTGCAAACCCGATTCACTGACACTGAGTATCTTGTTTTTTGCGTCGAGGCACAAGCCACGCCCTTTCAATGGAAATGTCTGAAGGGCCTTGGTAAGGGCATCTCTGCGGTACAGCAACGAGTCAGCACCGTATGACCAGCAATTGCCGACCTGATCATACAGTACGGTTAAGGGTTGTGTATATCCATGATGAAGCGATGACAGAGACTGATCAGGCGTGCTTTGGTCAAAATAAACAGATTGGTATAGTTTACCAGGTCCGGCAGAAGTGGTGAATTTGCCCTCCGGTGTTTCGAAGATCTTGCGTTGGGAGATATTGGGAAGATACCTTCGGAAGGTGGGATTTTGGGTATTGATCTTAAAAACGCCAAAGCCTTCTGTGCCTACCCAAAGCATGCCGCTCCGATCAATGAATACGCTTTTAATACAGTCTAGTTCATTTTGAGAACAAAAGGTTTCCAAAGGCCATTGGATATCAGCAGGCTCCTTGTTCAGATACCTTTGAGGCTGGAACTTTTTTAAAGTTTTATTCTGGATGATCCACAGCGCCCCGTCAAGGATCCACCACGCATAATAAGCTCCTGGCATAGTTTGCCCTTGTTTCATCCCTGCCTGCTCGTCCAGCGTTATGATTTGCGAGCCATT
>JAAFJY010000073.1 GCA_013299105.1 Chitinophagales bacterium
TTAGATGCCAAAAACTTAGTCAAAAGCTTTGAAGAGGTGACTTATAAACAAGTCAAAACCTGGAACCAACAAAAAGAGGGAACTTAAAAATGGGGGGAAGTTTTTTCGCTATTTTTAACACCCCAATTCATAACTCATAACTAAACTCATCCCCTAAAAGTCAGCATCACCCCAGCTACAATCGCCAAAACCACCACAGTCACTACAATATCCCAGATGTTGTAGCTGTTGCGATTGGACTCGCGTTGCTCGGCAGTCAAGGTGCCATAGGTCAAACCTTCAATGCTGGCCTGGCTTGGCGCTGGGGTCAACAAGCTCACCACCACACATACCAGGATTGAAAACAGGGTCAGCCACACGCCAAAAGTAAGGAAGTTGACCGTGCCGAAAGTATGCAGGAAAGAGCCCGGAGTCAGCGAATCCTTGCTCAATTCTAAACCCAGGCGGATGATCACCATTGCCAAACCAGCGAACAGGGTGGCCAGAGCGCCCTTGCTATTGATGCGCTTGAAAAAAATACCCAGCACGAAAATCACAGCGATTGGGGGGGCGATGTAAGCTTGTACCGATTGCAAGTATTCGTACAATGCGCCAGAGATGTTCATCATGATCGGAATCCAGGCGATGCCCAGAATAACGACCACAGTGGTAGCGATCCGACCAATGTTGAGCAGCTTTTTCTCGGGCGTATTGGGGTACAATTTTTTGTAAATGTCTACCGTAAACAGAGTCGAGCAGGAGTTGAATACCGAGGCCAGAGAACTCATCAAAGCCGCCAACAAACCCGCTGCAACCAAACCCTTTAATCCCGTGGGCGTTTTGGCCATCAACAAGGCGGCAAAAGCTTTGTCGGGGCTGTCCCAATCCAGTTCACCCCGATTTTTGAGGGCCAAAGCCACTACCCCAGGGATCAAAAACAAGAAAACAGGCAGCAGTTTGAGCAAGCCCCCAAAAATGGCCCCTCTCCTACCCTCGCTGATATTGGGTGCCGAAATGGCCCGCTGCACGATGTATTGATCGGTACACCAATACCAAATTCCCACCACACTGCTGGTAAACACCAGGCTAGGCCAAGGGAAATCTGGATCGCTGGATGACCGCCACATGTTCAGGTAACCAGGCTCAAGCGACTCCTGCAAGCCGCTCCAACCGCCTACCGAGTTGAGGCCGATGATCGTCAAAGTAGTTGCGCCAACCACCAACACTACGGTTTGCATGGCTTCGGTATAAACCACGGCACGCATCCCACCCAAAATGGTGTAAAAACCAGTCAAAACCACGGTAATCAAAGCTCCGGTCCAAAAATTGATGTTGAGCAATTGGGCAATCACAATCCCACCAGCATACACCGTCACCGATACTTTGGTGAGCACATAAGCCAAGAGCGAAAAAACGCTCAAAAACCAACGCGTATTGGCGTTGAAGCGCCGTTCCAGGAACTCAGGCGTGGTGAAAATGCCACTGCGAATGTAAAAGGGCAGGAAGACCCAGCCCATGAGCAATACAATCCAGGCATGCAGTTCGTAAATGAGCAAGGGGATGCGTCCGCCAGCTCCGGAACCAGCCAAGCCCACAACGTGCTCGGAACCGATGTTGGAGGCAAAAATCGAAGCTCCAATCACAAACCAGCCAATGTTGCGACCAGCGAGAAAATAATCTTCAGTGGTGGAAGTTTTGCGGGTAACAACCCAGACAGCAATGCCAAGTAGCGCGATAAAATAAAGCCCAATGACAATCCAATCGAGCGTTTCAAAAGCAGTACCCATAGTGGTGTTTTTCGTTTGTTTTTAGCAAAATGGTGTTTGAATGGATAAAAAAAGGAATTTTTCCCTCGGCTGCAAAGGAAATCAAAGGAAATTTAATACCGAAAGAACAACCTTATCCCCACAAAGCTGTTTTTTGCATTAAATACTTGGCCGATGGCTTATAAAATCTACACCAAAACCGGCGATGGCGGAGAAACCAGCCTGTTTGGCGGAAAACGCCTCCCCAAACACCATTTGCGCATCGAAACTTACGGCACCGTCGACGAACTCAACTCTTTTTTGGGCTTGTTGAGGGATGCTTTGGTCAATCCTGGCATCCGCAATTTGTTGTTTGAGGTGCAAAATCGCTTGTTTACGGTAGGTGCTAACCTGGCCAGTGACCCCGAACAACCTTTGGCCACGCCCGATTTGCACGAGAGCGACATTGAACTACTGGAGCAAGCCATCGACCAAATGGAAGCCGCTTTGCCCCCCTTGAAAAATTTCATTTTACCGGGTGGTCATTCGTCTGTTTCTCAGGCCCATGTGGCCCGCACAGTCTGTCGCAGGGCCGAGCGCTTGGCATCTGCCC
Source organism: Chitinophagales bacterium (assembly GCA_013299105.1). Classification (GTDB taxonomy): domain Bacteria; phylum Bacteroidota; class Bacteroidia; order Chitinophagales; family Saprospiraceae; genus Haliscomenobacter. The sequence goes on from JAAFJY010000073.1 coordinate 2,338, forward strand.
TTGCTACCGAAGAAGCCGTTGACCCCATCATTTTGCGCTATTTGAACCGCTTGTCCGACTACCTCTTTGTATTGTCTCGCAAAATTGCCTTGGATTTAGGGGTGCAGGAGGTGATCTGGGAGGGCAGGAAGGAGGAATCGTAGGAACGCTGAGTAAGTAACGGTTCAAAAAAAGCTATACTCGTCCGCGACTGGTTTTGTGTAAATCATTGGTCAACGTGAGTCCTGGTTTGTTCGGTATGTTTTTTGACATACGAAAGACGACATACGACTTACGACATATGATTTAGAGGCTCGCTGGGGAAATTTGTCCTATTTTTAGGTGCTCGTTTGCACGGTTTGAGGTTTTTGAAATTTTTAATTGATAAGCTCCTGCCGTGAGTCATGACATTAGAAAATTAGTTTGTCAAAACCTAAAGTGGTTTAATATTTCCAATCACGGATATTGATCGCAACAAATGTCAACGTCATGGTCAAAATAACGGTCAAAATCATGTTGGCAATCCGTGAAAATTCGTTGAATCCGTTTCATCTGTGTTCCCATCCCGCACAGCGGGGCGAAAAAACTGTGGAAAAGCGGAGCAAGGTACTTGCAAATTGACGTGGTTTATTTGTGGCGCATTACTTGCATCATTGCCACTTTTTTGCGTATATTTGGCCTAGGAAAGCAAAAAATCATGAACGGGGAGACTTACAAGGAATTGTTGAAGCACTATTCCCGCCTGTACCAAATGCCTGTCGAGGAGTTGCGTACACTGGCGCTGCAATATCCCTATGCTCAAAATATACAAATTCTCTTGCAGGAAAAATTGATCCTGGAAGGACAAGGCGAAGACCAAACCCAACTAGCCAAAGCAGCCCTTTATTCCGTTGACCGCAGTTTTTTACAGCAAAAAGTACAGCGTTTGCGCGAGAAAAAAGGGGAATTTGCCCTCGAAGCGGTGCGCATGGCCGAGGATTACCTAGAACTGAGAGACCTCAATTCCGTTCGGGAGGATTTGGAAAAAATCGCATTGGGCAATTTCGACGAAAGCAGCGTCCCTCTTAGCGAGCAAATGGCCCTTGCTACCAGGGTGGAAGAAGAACAATCCATTTTTGCCCACCACGAAATCCCCAGTATTCCTGATGACGACCTCGACCTGGAAGAACAATTGGAAGCCTTGAGTGAGGCTCCAACTTTGGCCAGTGGGGACATCGAATCACCGCTACCTTATATTGAAGAAGAGCTTCCCGGTGCAAATACCACCATTCCAGCCGAGCCCTTGGTGGAAGAATTTGAAAATCCAGCACCACTTACTCCAGCACGACCAACACCAAAACCCTTGCCAAAAGCAGCTTTTCAATCCTGGCAGCACAACCAAGATGAAGCTTTGGGACAACATTTGGCCCAACTCATGGCATTTCAGCCCAGTACCCATCGAAAACCCAACCTGGGTGAGGATCAAACCTCAAAAGAGGCTATGAAAAGCATGGTCGACAAAGATGGCATCGCTTCCGAAACTTGGGCAAAGCTGCTGGTTTCGCAAAAACAATACCACAAAGCCATCGAGGTTTACCAAAGATTGATGCACAAGGAACCCGATAAAAGTGCCGTTTTTACCGAAAAAATTGAAGAAATAAAGGGTATGATGGGTTGATTTCAATTTTTTCGGGCTATCGTAGCTATTTTTTATCAAAAAAATCTTTTCTTTGCACCCGCATTTGCAATGATTCTAACTATTTTGTCATGGTTATCCTCACAATATTGATTGCGCTGATCAGTTTTCTGTTGATCGCGATTATCTTGATCCAAAATCCAAAAGGTGGTGGCGTGGACTCCACTTTTGGCGGAAGCCAGGCCAACCAACTCTTTGGTGCTGCTGGTTCTACCGAAATCGTTGAAAAAGTTACCTGGGGTTTGGCTGCTGCACTCTTTGTATTGTGCATCGTTGCTGCCCTGATGGTCGGCGGTTCAAGTGCTGGCACTGAACAGCTGCTGACACAGTAAGTAATCCGCCCCATCGAGGCTGCCCTTTCGATCAAAAAAGACCTTGTTGGCTTGTTGGCTTGCAAGGTCTTTTTTGTTGGGTTTTGGGCCGCTGAGGAAATGGTTTTTGCCTGCTATTGCGTGCCATGCAAATATTCAAAAGTCAAAGATGTCCATTTTTTTCCTGTTCCTTATTTAGCTGTCCAGTTTCTGGGTGTGAACTTCAGAATTTGCCATCACCCTCTCACCGACTTGGGCGCATCTTTAAAATGCGGGTATTTGCCGAGCAGCTTGCCGACAAAAACGATCAGCGGGAAAATGACTTTTTTTACAAAGCTGGGCAACTCCGCCAGGTCGTATTCGCCGCTGTAGCGGGTGAGCAGGTAGGCTCCGTCGAAGGTTTCGGGGCGCTCGCTGCCCGATTTGTTTTGAGCAGCAAATAAGGCTGTCAAAAAATAAACTACCGTGTTGGCCGGGCTGACATAGCCAGTACAGTGGAGGATGTCGTTACCAGCATTCCAGAAGCGATGGGGGATGTTGCGCATGAACAATACAGTTTCGCCCGGACCGGCAAATTGCTCGGGGCCTCCAAACAACTGGTACCCGATTGTACCACTGACAACAGTGAGCGATTCCTCTTGCAAAAAATGGGTGTGCATGAGGGGGCCACGTCCCGGTTGCACCCAATTTTCGACGAAGACTTTTTCGCCCTCCGGGTCGTTTTCTGCACGTATAAAGGTGATTTTTTCACCAATGCAACTCTCGATGGTGTGCGGATACTGAATTTGCATAAATAAGAATTTTAATGGTTCGCAGAGAAATCGGCTCTGACGAGTAGGTTTAAAAAATAAAGCGTGGTAGTAAATACAAACCAAACCCTTTGCCCATGAGCACCTAAGTACTCACAAGTACATGTGGTTTTGGACTTAACAAGTGCAGTATTGGATAGGTGAAAAAATTGGGGGTTAACTTGGGTGCGGCTCCAATCTGATGTAAAAAGTCAAGCTTTTCTCTGATACTTTGATCGGAGCCCCAATGGGCCTTGAGCAAATCCCGATTTTGCGAAAGGGCGCTTTAAAGCGCGGCGGATCAGAAGCCACCACTGTCTGAGCGACGAAGGAGCGAGTTTGGTGGATTCCCACCAGAACTTTCAAGCAAAATCGCAGGATTTGATCACAGCCCTTGACTTTTTTGTTTCTTTTTTTGTCAAGAAAAAAAGAAAAAGCGCATTATTTTGAAAACCAATACATTAGACTTGAGTATACTTTTCGTTCAAACATACATCAAACGGGAGCCGCACCCGTTAACTTGATGGGACAAAGATAGGGCGATTGTCTGCGGTGCAAAAGTCAGTTTGTCATGAATTGTAGAAAATGCGGGATGGATTGTCAATCGCGGTGTTTTACGAATTTCGCCTAAAAAGCCCTTTCCCCCCGGACAGATGGCAATAGTAGCTTTGAGCATTGGGTTATTCACTGAAAGCCTTAGAAGCTGTTTAAATTTTTTTCAGCCAAATCTTGCCAAAATGATACTGATGTAAGCAAGTTTGACAAAAGAAGCGGAAGATTCAGGGTCTTTCTCATAATCTTTGGCCAATCGTCTAAAAAAATT
>JAAFJY010000074.1 GCA_013299105.1 Chitinophagales bacterium
TTGCGGTAAAATCTTCCGTCTCCAGCGTGTAGTACAAGACTCCACTGGCTTTCAAGTCCTGCTTCGTCAACCTCACTTGGTTCACACCCTTGGCATAATCGCCCTGGGTGCGGTAGATCAAAGCACCTTTAACATCGCGGACCGTGATCGTGGCTTGCGCTGCCTTGGGCAGGAAAAAGCCAATCAAAGTCTCCTCCGCAAAGGGGTTGGGCTGGTTTTGATCCAGGCGAGCCTGGTCGCTGGCGATGGTCTTGCTAAAGCTCAACTTCAGGTCCATGATTTCATCAGATACCCCGTAAGCTTCCTGTGCCGTCAAGCGGCTGGAAATGTTCAGCACCTCGCTCAAGGACTGGTCCTTGGCAGCACGCAACTTTAGGATAAACAAGCCTTCTGCACTGGCCACAGCACCATTTGAATTGTTCCAGCTGCCAGTAATCATGCCTTCTTTGGCAAATACACCGAAGTTTTCACTCTTCATGATGCCGTAGTCAATGCCTACGATCTCGGCATTCTGCACCCCCAGCGTAAACTGGAAGCCCTGTACCTTTGGCAAGTCGCTGGCTTTGATCAGCACGTCGTAAACCTGGCCTGCCTTCATTTCCAACTCATTGGTTTGGAGGATGAAGTCTTTGCCAGAGCGTACTTCACTCGTCGTTGCCCCTTGGATCGTTGCCGCTGAACCATTCACATCACCCATTTTGATGGCGATGAAGTCGGCTTGCACCTTGCCGTCCAAGTCGTTCACGTTCACCACCTCAGGAATTTCGTTCTTCCATGGGTTGGTGCTTTCGTCAAACTTGTATTTGGCATCAATAAACTTCCAACTTGGACTGCCCTTGAAGCTGTCGTCGATGTTCAGGATGATCTTTCTGATTTGGATCAGGTCGATTGTGGTCACACTCTTCGAGCTGTTCACATCCGCTGCGATCAACTTGATCGGGCTGGTGATCGGCTGGATGCCCAAAATGTGCTTCTGGATCAACACCAAGTCGAAGGTTGATACCCCATTTCTGGCGTCTTTGTCCAACTGTGGTGCAATCGTGTAATCGCCACCCTTCAGCAAGCTATTGAAGCCGTACAAACCACTGTTGGGGGTAGTTTTCTTGTCCGTCTTGTCACCACTTACATTCACCTCAACTCCCTGCACTGGCTTGGCATCTTCGGTCGATACCACCCCGTTCACTTCGTTGTCCGTGTTTGTGGCACCACTTGGGCACACCTTGCGGTTGTCCTGGATCAGCACATAGGTCACACAGAAGTCGTGGTTGCCCTTCGAGTCCCAAGCGTGGATTTCCACGTTGATCGTTTTGTCCTTGTCAGCACAAGTAAAGGTCAAGCCCGTTTGGTCTTCCTTCACTGGCTGGCCTACCCGGTTGATCGAGTACTTGGTCACCAGTTTCAGTCCGGCCTGGGTTTCTGGTCCCTGGCCGTTGCAATCGTAGATTTTCGAGGCAATGAAGTCATTCGCCCATACTGCCATCATGCCACCACCGTTGCCATCAGGTTGTACAACCGGCATCAACTCAGTTGACAAGCCATTGATACAGATCGGAGCCGGAGCCTTGCAGTCGCGTACCAGGAATGGAATCCTCGTTGGACGGGTCAGGTTGCCACACTCGTCTCTCACCACCACGATCAGGTCGTGCAAGCCTTCAGGCAGGTTGGTTACACTCACCGACATCTTGCCTTTGCCATCGTCTTCAAAGCTGAAGATGTAGTCGCGGCTGTTTGAAGGGATGTATGGTCCCGTCGTCGTTTGGAAAGGTGCTACCACTACCTGGCTGCGCTCCAATTCCAAACGGTCCGTGCAGTTGTCCGTAGCCGTGAATGGAATCTTCACATTCGCCACACAAGTCACTGGGCTGGTGCAGAACGTATCCCGCTTGAAGCTGATTACCGGAGCCACATCGTCGTACACTTTGATGATTTGGGTGTACATGAACGAGTGGTAGTATTCATCCGAAAGTTTGCAATAAGGCATGTACTTGGTTACATCCTCATCGTTTTGTACACCCGTTGGCGTACCAATCGGACTTACCAAGCCGTCTCCCAAGTCTCCTTCTCTTGGTGTACGGTTGCGTGACAAGAAGAATTCCTCGTCCCCATCGCGGTTGCGATCGCGCACCAGCATCCACACTGGCAAGCGGCCATTGTCCGTCCACTTGCGGTCTACCACATACACATTGCCTGCGGCCATTGGATCGCCACACTTGTCGTCGTAGGCACACCAGTTGATCACCGTGTAAGTGCGGAAGATTTTGTAGCACTCATCGTTCGAGGCGTCGTAACGCTTGTCAGTGATGTTCACCGCCAGGATGTCACAGAACAACTCGTCGGTGAGCAGCGTATCGATGATCGGTTTGACACAATCTCTTTGGTCCACATCCACTGGGAAGCGGATGTCGTATTCGTGTACTGGACGGATTGTGATCAATTGTTTGCACTCGGTGCTGATCTTGCCTTTGCTTGTCGTTTTGGTCAAGGTCCAGATTCTTTCAATCGTGCCATAACCACACTTCAGTTTCTTGACCACCGTGTAAACCGTATCCAGTTTCACACAATCGTTGCCCGAAGTGATGATCACATCCCCGAAGGCCAAAGCCGATTGGGTCTTGCTATCGATCGTGCCCAGGCGCTTGTCATCGCAGTAGATCGTCACGTTGTCAGGTGCCTGGCAGGTGGGAGCCACCTTGTCTTCCAGACTGATCGTCATCCAGCAATAGTTGCGGTTGCCACTCCAGTCTTCTCCCCACAGTTCCACCGTTACCGAATCTGCTACATCGCAGCAGAAGAATTCTACTGCATCCGCCAGCGGGGTCATCCACTTGCCATTCACTAGGCTGAAGCCGTCCTTGTCGTCCAACTCACCGTCGGCATTCAGGTCGTAGCCCTTGGTGATCAGGTCTCCCTTGCAGGCAGGATTGTATGACCTGCGCACCTTGATCCACTTCAAATCGCAGTTGTCAAAACTGCCTTCGTCGATGTCCTTGGCCGTTACCCTGGCGTAGCCATTCAGGTAGCCATTGGCATTGGACAAGGTCACATGCAGGTCGTCGTCGCACTTCATCACGGGTGCGATTTTGTCCACCACGTCAAACAAGAATGAGTCGCGGCTGGCGTTGTAGCAACCATCGAAAGCGTCGATGATGATCCGGTGGCGACCTACCGGCAGGCCACTCATCACACCGTTCATCACTGGGTATTGGATTTCTTCCCACACGTTCTGGGCAATGATGATGCCCTTCACGATCCGGTCGCGCGTTTTGACCCTGATCGAAACATTGGCCAGGGTGCAATTGTCGCTGATCGTGATGCCCATGTCCGTTTTCAGGCGAGCAGCTGTGGTAGGGATCGAGCCAGTACAATTCATCGGACCTGTTGATACCGTGATCGGCGTATTGGCCGTGAGCTTTGGTCCTTGGAAATCACCAATCTTGATCAACACATGGAAGGTGTCAACAATGCCACCTTTGCACCAGTCGAATACATAAATTTCGCGGTCGATTTTTACTCCCTTACCATCGCAAACCGGGAATTCGGTGTCCTTGATCTGCACCGAATAACCACATTCAACCTGGTCGATGAACAAGCAGCGTGGGTTGTCAGAAGTATTGAAGAAACTGCACACAAAAGGCGTCACATCTTCCTTCTTGATCAGGCTCTTGTCAGGGCTACACGATTGGTAGGTCACTACCCGGTCGTACTTGCCTTCCTTGGGGCCGTTGAACACAAAGTCGCTCACTTTTGGCCGCTTGAAGTAGATGTTTTGCACATGACTTGTGCTCATGCCGTTGCAGTCGATGGCTACCCATTCCCGCTCAATCTTGGCGTAGTAGCCATAGCGCTTGTATTCGTCATCGGTGCAAGTGTAGTAATGCGCTTTATCCGTCCACTTCAAAGAAATGCGGCAGCCACAATCGCGGCAGTTGTCGCGGAAGTAAGCATAACCCAGGTTTTTGATGTTGTCCGGAACCAAGCTGGGAGGGACCAGGCCCAATTGGCAGTTGTCGCCAGTGCCAGCTTCGCCTTCTGCATTCTCGATCGTTTGCAAGGTCGTACCCGTGGCACGAGGAGAACGAAAAGCTCCTAAATTGCCAATCGTCAAACGGTTGTTCAACACATAATTCACATCGTAGCAATCCAGGGTAATGTCGGCAGGTGCGCAAATCAGCGCAGGAGGTGTTTTGTCCTCAGCCGTGATCGTACCCCAGCAAGGCGTGAAGTCGAAGCAGTTTTCGTATTCTTTTTTCAACAAAACCACATAGTCATAAGTGCCTGCGCAGTCTACGTAGTTGTCGCTGTTGCCGTCTTTGATGATCACTTCCAGCGCTTCTTCCAGCAAACGTCCATTTTCACACTGGCTAAAGCCGTCCATCACGTGGTCGGGTTTTACCCAAAAGCGGCACTTGGCGTCTAATTTCACGTTCACGTTGTTCATGCACGCCAGGCAGTTCACCTTCGTCTTGGGCTTAACCGTAACGGAAATATAGAATGGGTCGCCTGCGCAGCCTTTGTCGCTGGTAGGTTCTACCCGGTAAATGATCGTTTGGTTGACCGCACTTGTATTGGTCAATACATCAGTGATTGTCGAAGTCGTACCCGCTGGATTGACGGTTTCACCCAACACATTCGGGTTGTTGAACGCTACTGCCGAACCAACACTCGCTACGCTGTACCATTTGAAGGTACTCGTGACTTCACACGCGATGAGGGGCTGGAGGGCCACATCAACCGGGTTGCAGTTCGAAATCGTTTTACTCAGGGACTCGCCGATGGGTTTGGGGTGGACGGTGAGCGTGACGGTTGCGTCAACGGTGTCGATGCACCCGTTGGCACCAATGACCCGTGCTAAAGTATATTTATAGGTACCAGCACCAAGCCCTACCAGCTTCAATTCAAGGTTGTTGGTGTCCAGAGCAATGTAAGTTCCACCAATTCCTGTTTCGATACAATCATCGCTGACCTTAATAATCACATCGTTGAAATAGAAATCATACGGTGCAACCCCACCCGTAGCACTCAGTTTCACCCGAATCGTATCCGTGAAGCC
>JAAFJY010000075.1 GCA_013299105.1 Chitinophagales bacterium
CAATTTTTTTAGAAGATTGGCCAAAGATTATGAGAAAGACCCTGAATCTTCCGCTTCTTTTGTCAAACTTGCTTACATCAGTATCATTTTGGCAAGATTTGGCTGAAAAAAATTTAAACAGCTTCTAAGAGTGTGTTTAAATATTGGAGGTTTAGGCGGAAAACGAGTCAAATTTTGCCTAATCGAGGCAGGAAAAGCGGAGTTATGCAGCGCATAATGAGCATTTTCCTAACGAAGAGTAGGTGAAATTAGGCCGTTTTACGGCAAACAAAAATTTTTAAACACACTCTAAACCGGGGCGTGTCTCAAAATGTCCCAAAATGTCCCATCTTGTCCCGTCACTGTTTCATTCAAGTACCTTATTTTTGGATTGTCGAAAGGGATAGCCATAAGATGCCTGTCCTTCCGCATTCATTCTTGCTTTCTAAGCTTTTATGCGAGGATGTAAATTAATGGATGCACATTTTTAAACTTCAAACCTAATAATTCATGAAAAGCATTCGTAAAATTGGGGGAAAGGTTACTGCGCTGGCGGTTGCTATTGCTACTTCTGTTGCTTTGTTGAGCCCTTATGATGCAAATGCGTCTAGTGGTGGTGAAGGGCCTGGTGGTGGTGGTGGAAGAAAGTGTTATGGTAATTTTGTTGCATCAGTACATTGTGGCTACATTGTTTCGCTGGATTTGAAAACAGTTGCACCTTGCTATGTTACTGAGAGATATTGTCCTACTGGCACAAATATTTCCCAATGTACGCCTTTAACATGTAACAATATGTGTGGCACAACATCTGGAGCAACGATGAATTGCAACTAGAATACATTTCTACAGAGTGTGCTCCTATGTTAGATAAGTAAGGGCCATATTTAATATTAGTCTAACATAGGACCGTATTCTATAGTTAATGTTCTGAATCGTAGGTCTCTATTATCTCAACATTCACTTAAGTGTTTTGTCGAAAAGTTCAAAAACCTTCAAGTACCATTTTCTTACTAATTCCTCACGAAATCAAATATGAAAACATGAAAAACATAAGAATACTTATCATCTTTTTGTTTGCCAGTGCTTGTAACCGTGATGAAAAAATAGAAATGGATACAATTCTGGTTCAAAACACGAAAGCTGTATATTCCCAACAGCTTAACTCCAAAATAGTCAATCAGGTTCATTATACTATTTTAGAAACAAATAAACTATCACTTGTTCCTGAGATTCCGAAACAAATAATATTCACCAATTCTCGCATCTTCATTGTTGATAACATTAGATCAGGTTGCCTCTGGATATTTGACAGAGGAGGGAAATTTTTAAGTAAGCTTAAACCAACTGGAGAGGGGCCGGGAGAATATATGTCTGCAAGGGCAGTGGGAGTAGATACGTTTAATAAAAAAATTGAGCTTTTAGAAGACTCCAAAAAAACTGTTCTCGAGTTCGATTTTAATGGTAACTTAATTCAAGAACGCCCGTCAAAAATTTATTTTGACAATATCGCATATTTAAAAAATGGATCAAAAACTCATCAAATAGTCGATGTGAATTTGAATGAATTCGGATCTCAGATTATTTGTGAAAATGTAAAAAATCAATACACGCCTTTATTCAGAGATATGGCTATGGCACCTATTTGGAAATTTGGTAGTACTTTTTTGAGAAACAGCGTATTCGAGGCCCAAGGTAAGATATATTATTGCAAACCTTTTTGCGACACAATTCATAACATTACTGATGGCACCTATCATATTGATAAGCTATTGAAGTTTGAGAAAAGTATGGAAACAAAAGAAATACTTTCACTAATGGACAAAACCTCTAGCTCCGCCATCAATATTGCATTCAATAACAACATACCTTTTTTGCAAGATTTTTTTTACACGACTGACAAGTACACATATTTTACTTACATGTTCAATAAGCAAAATGTATTTTTTTTATACGACAACAAAAAAAACAAACCACTTTTGAATTGTAATATGGTTTCCATTCCTCAAATTGGTTTGCCATTGCCCTCTTCAACTTTAGGATACTGTTCAAATGGGATCGTATGTTTATTGCCCCATTCCCTAATAAAACTAATCATGTCCACCCTAAGCCCCGAAGACAAGAAAAAAATATCGCCTGAGCTGATGAAAATATATAACAAAATGAAGCCAGAAGACAATCCTATTCTCATCAAAGTTGAGTTCAATTAAATGGAGAAAAGCCTGAATGCTGGTAAATTTTGTACAACTATGAAACCGTTTAATCTGCTCATCGTCCTGCTGACCATTGTGAATATTGGTGCCTTGGTCATCAGGTGGCAATACCTCAAAAACAACCAACAAAACAATGTGCAAGCCCAAGTAGCAGCTGTGCCAACAGTGGAGCCTACTATAAAAGACGGGTTATACTTGAGGGCCCTGATTGACGAAAATAAAAATGTAGCAGAGCAAGCGAGCATCAAAAAGCAAGCCCCACAATTGATACTGCGTTTTTCCTTTCGGAATTGTGATGCCTGTGTGAGGAGTGCGCTTGAAGAGCTCAACCAGTTTGTAAAAACAACTGGCGTTGACGGTGCAAAAGCAGAAGGCACCTTCGCAAATGAACGTGATTTTGTGATTTTCAAAGACATTTTGAATTTCAATACGCTCCCTATTTCAAGCCTGGCAGAAGATAAATACCAGCTCCAACTTGAAAAGGATGCCAGCGATCCTTTCTTCTTTTTGTTGTTTCCAGATGGGGGTGTGCACCACGTCTTCATCCCCTTGAAAGAAGATGTGGAAAGAACAAGGCGCTATTTGGCCATCATCCAAGAGAAATATTTTTCTAAAAAATGAAAGTGGCCAATGAAACCAGTACACTTGTTCTGAGCTATCAAAAACGCTAACTTAGTAGTAATTTTTAGGGTATACTACCTGCAAGTAGTAATTTGCTAATTGCATTTTCAGGTACAAAAAATAGAAGAGAAATGAAGCATTTGAACATTGCTATCCATCAAATTTCACTCTTAGTTCTATTGCAGGTCTTTACTTGTTGTGATTCATCAAATGTAAAAGAAAAAAGGAAGGTGACACTCCAATCGTATCTAAGTGAAAACCTACAAGGATACGATTCGATCTTTCTAAATGATGCCTTAGCAATAGAAGAAAATGATCGTCAAAAAAAGGATTATTCAGGAATGGTATGGATAAAAAGAGGAGTTTTTGAGATGGGAGGAGAAGATCGGCAAGCCCTCCAAGATGAGCAGGATTTACATGAAGTCAAAATTAGCGGGTTTTGGATCGACGAAACAGAAGTTACCAATGAGCAATTTGAAAAATTTACAAAAGCCACTGGATATGTGACTTTAGCTGAACGAATACCTGAAGGGGACAGAATCATTTTAAACAGAGTATTCAAAAATAGACTTGTTCACCCTTGATAATCAAATTTTTAGTATCTTTGCGTAAAAAACATGATTGACTACAAGTCGATACGAACCGACCGACAGTTTAAGGGCGCAACAGGGAAAAGTAAATCTCAATTC
>JAAFJY010000076.1 GCA_013299105.1 Chitinophagales bacterium
AATTGAGATTTACTTTTCCCTGTTGCGCCCTTAAACTGTCGGTCGGTTCGTATCGACTTGTAGTCAATCATGTTTTTTACGCAAAGATACTAAAAATTTGATTATCAAGGGTGAACAAGTCTATTGAACTAAAAGCTGATAATCCTAAAAACGCTAGATATTATTCAGGTGAAATTTCCATCTTAAAACAAAACTCTAGTAGAAAATTGGAAGTGGATAATGGAAAGACCTTTATGGAAAAAGCTAAACTGATTCTTAGTCAGTTAAATCAAAAGGATGGTAGAAAAGGTGAATTAACAATGTTACTTTCAGAGTTAAATATCGAATATGCATCTGAAGATATTTTTGACTTTTCCAAATACTTTAAAGACACAAATTACGCTAGAGTGTCTCTTTATAAAGGAGGATGCTATTTGGTGTTGACAAATTTTGGAAGAGATTTTCTAAAGAGTGAAGAAGGAAGTAAAACGGAAACTAATTCAACTCTATCTTTGAATGTGAGAATTCAAGTGCCTTTAGAACTAGAACTTGATGAAAAGGATAAAATCTCTAACTTGATTCGTGAGGACAATTTAATAGAACTGATCGAATTATTAGAAAAAAATAGAACTGAACCAGAATTTATTTCTCAATTAAATTTAATAGGAGGTAGATTGGCGGAGCTTGAAAAATCAAAAGAAAATGGTACGGTTTCAAGAGATCAGTTTATATCTGAGAAAAATAGAATTAGAGAATCTTTGCTTAGGCTCTGCAATACAAATGTATAAATTTAATCATACTACGCACATGTACTTTATGTTTTTTATGATATGCTCTTCATGTATATCAAGGAAAATAAATCCGTTTATCTGTGTCTAGCATCCAACTTGACAAAGTCCACCCATCTACCTAGAAGCCTTCTCCTGCCGGACGAGCAGCGATGACCATGAGCCCGATTTTCGGAGGGGAATCGGCATTTGCATGATAAGGTGGATTAGAACTTTATTGTTTGCGATTAGAGAAATACGAAAGAGCCTGGCTGGGAAGCTGGGCTTTTTTGGGTGTTGAGACCGATTGAAGCTGAAAAGACTGATAGATGACTTGAAAAAATCATGATAGAAGATTTGTTTCTTTGAAAAAATCATCTAAATTTGTATTGTATATATACTTACTGTGCTGGTTGTTTTGCTGCTCTTTCTTAGTATTGGTTAAATATAACTTCACTGTTTCAGGGTACCCGATGCCGCTGAAATCGTAAATTTAATTTTTAATCGTTACCTAAGTAAACGTTAAAGTAACCTTTTCCCCTCTTCCTGAAATCAAAGCTTCAATTGGTTTGAGTTGAGTGCGTGACAAATTTGGGGAAAGACAATATGATCTTAGGTCAATCCTTTTGATTTTCCACAAGTAAGTGCGGTAATTTGGCCAAATCAATGGATTTCGCACTTTTTGACGAATGATTGTTCCCTATATGTGTCACGCACTCGTTTGAGTTAAAAAGAAATGTTATGTTGGAAAGATTGTTAAACTTTGCTATACAAATTGGATTTGTCCCAAAAGTGTATGAGTGTATTGAAGATGCACAATTTGAGTTCAATACAGATGAGTGGGAGTCCATTCCTTTTCAAATACACATGATAACTAAATGGTATGAAAGTGGTACAGGTAGACTTAGTAGAATTGAAGGCACTCCTGAAATTCGTAGTAGAGCATATAGTCCATATTTAGTTCTATTAATTCGGGTTTTGTTGTCTATTGCTACAATTTCTTTGGTTATAAGTATTTTTAAACATGGACTATTTAGTAAAGAAGTTATTGAGAATGCTCTATTTTGTCTTTTACTTTATTTTGGTTCTTTTTATTTAGTTGTTATGATGATTATCTTTTTTATTATTGGTGTTATGGGGATTTTTGCTCTGTTTTCTTTACCTTTTAATTCTAATTTCACACGATTATGGTTTACTCCAAAAAACTTTTATGGAATTGGCGTGATTCTCAATTTTATTTGCCTTATTTTTTCTTTTAAAATATATAGAAACCGATACCATGTTGGTCAAGTATTAATTGCCAATAAATTGATCTTGGTCAAATATAGTATTAGTAATGATGCACCTATTAGTAAAATCTAATCCCTAATTAAAAAACTACTATCATGCGATACTTAACTGACTTTCTATACAGGATTTTGGGCAACTTTCTTTGGGCATCTATACTGTCGCTTTGCTATTTTGCTTACCAAAAAAACACAATTGCACATGGTACGCGATTTGTTTGGATAAGTATACTTGTGTTTTCTTTTTTTGGATATTTACAGTATAAAAGTATTAATCATTTGCTGAAATTTGGTTTTTTGAGAGCATTTTCTTCAAAGCATAATTCATCTCTCACAAGAATTTACTTAAAAATAATAGTTATCTGTGGGCTGCTTTTCTTCTTATACACAATGGGTCTTAATTTATATGTTTATCTAAGTGATGAAGCAACACGCCTAGATTTTCATAAAAAGGCTGGTTTTTTCTTATTCGCCAACTATAGCTTTTTAGGAATATTGTGGGGGATACTTTTGCTTGCGGGGCTTTCACTTGGATTAGGGAGCAGTTTCCATTTGTCCCCCTCTGAGAAAAACTAATATTTGAGAAAAAGATGGTGAACAGTGCTACCTTTAAGGTGAGAAAAAAAAAGACTCTGTGACAATTTTAGCGGTAACTTTACAGAATGGAAAAGGAGCTATACGAACAAATGATAAATCTCGCTCACCTAAAAGTGGATAGCGTAGAGATGTCTGACAAAACAATTAATGTTTATTGT
>JAAFJY010000077.1 GCA_013299105.1 Chitinophagales bacterium
AATAAACATTAATTGTTTTGTCAGACATCTCTACGCTATCCACTTTTAGGTGAGCGAGATTTATCATTTGTTCGTATAGCTCCTTTTCCATTCTGTAAAGTTACCGCTAAAATTGTCACAGAGTCATATTTTGTAAAGCGAATTATACCAAAACCCTCCCCAAAATCTCCTAGATTGTTGCAAATCAACAATTTAGGGGATTTTTTGTAAGTTCTCAATCCGTGTTTTACCAGGACCTTACGCTGGCTAAGGTTTCAAAGGAAAGTTCTCGTAAGCACGTTGCAAATGTGCAAATGCCCGGTGTCGGTCAGGAGACCTGACACCAGCACAATGCTCAATGGACGCTGGTTCACGGTCTCTGACCGGAACCCTCTTCCACGCGTTTGTAACGCGTAAACGGATATTTAAGGATTGAAAACTTACATTTTTTTATGAGTTCTCAACACATATTCAAGACAATCGAAAAGTCAGCTTTGGAGTCCTTTGAGGGAGCTGTAAACGATCAGGTTGATCCTCCTCAGCTTTTCTGATACTTTAAACGGTCGTCCTAAAATCAATTATCCCACTGATCTTGAGGCGAGCAAAAGTTCGGAGAACTTTGACGTTTGTAGCCACAGCGACGGAGTCTCAATTGGCACTTCGGATGAAGTGCGACGTTAAAAGTGCACACATGACCCTGGTATTTTCGAGCTACAAACGTCTCTCTTCTCCGAACAAAGGCGCTCCCAAAAATACGGATTAAGAACTTCCAATTTTTTTGCAAAAACAGCCCCCAAGTTGCGATTTACAGCTATCTTATGAATTTATAAAAAATAAATATGATCAGAGAACCGAATAAAATTCCGTCTCTTGGACATCAATTGGCACTTTTCGACCCTGAGGCGGGCGGAGCCCGGTCACCGTCAACAACTATGCCCGCTATGTAGTGGCACTGGCTATCCTTTTCCTCAAACCACCTAAGTTTTGGGTAGGGGAATTTATGCCCTGGAGACAAGGAAACACCCTGGTTTTGTCAGAAAGCACCCGGCTTTTTGAAAAATTGGCTGATCTATAGCCAAAGTGCGCCACTCCAAATTACTCGAAAATCACAGAATAGAATAGTAGCCCTCGCCTGGAATCGCTTCCAAAGGTTCCGTACAACAGGGCCTTCATTCTTGGCATTGCATGCCGAACGAAGGCTTAGTTGTTACCACCAGTGCTTCCTCGTCTGCCGTGATTTGTCGGTTTATTCCGTTTTACTATTTTTATTACCTGTTCGTTTGTTTTGCTTACCATAATTACTTCATTAATACTTCTATTAATTCAGATATGAACCCATCGAATTTTTTTCCTTCAGTATCAATTATTCTTTGAGGAATACTACCTCTAAACTCAATAAGTTTTGGGTCATTACTCTCTGATTTGCAAATGTTTTCTTGAACCAATGTCTCAAAATATGCACCTAAATCATCATTTACATGAATAAAATCATTTAAGTCTTCAAACCTAATGTTTAACTCATCATCTATATCATGCTTCTTTTTGTACCTATCAATATTCACAGAAATAACAGAATATCTAGATTTTTCAATTGCACATTTTTCAGTTTGATTTTTAGTTAGTGCAAATCTTCCATTCTCATCCCATTTTGATTTTACTTCAATAAAATATACAGGTTGACCTTTTTTGTAGATAATAAAATCCTGACCGTTTTGTTCTTCTTGTGTGACCAGATGAGTATCTTCTTCAGATCTCTTTATTTCTATAAGATTCACCAACTCAGCATCTAATTGCTTTAGTATTAAATCCTGAATAAATAAACCTATTCGTGTAATGTAATCCATATGGGCATTTCTTCGCCCTTCTTCTTGCTGTTTTTCCAGTCCCTTTTTTACTAAATCCTCTAAATTTTCAATTTTAGCTAGGTCACCCAATAATTCTATAGTTGCTTCGTCTTTGGTCAAAATAGAGAATAAGCTGCTTCTGGTTTTTTCATTTTGAAATTTATGCATCAGAATTTCTTCTTTTACCGCATTGATATTTGGCAACCATTTCCCGCAGGGCAAACGCATTAAAAGTTGAGCATTTTCAGGGTGTTTTCTCTGTATTCATCTGATAGCACACATTTGTTCATTCGTCGACTAATGCTGACTTTTGGCTTATCTCCATTATTGTTGAGCATATT
>JAAFJY010000008.1 GCA_013299105.1 Chitinophagales bacterium
TTCTGGACTTTTCTTCGGCTCCAAATTTGCGGCGTGTCCGTCCCATTTTTTTGATGTTTGGTGGTGAAGATAACACGACCTTTTTTCACTATAAAACCTGTCCAGTTTTTGGGGAGTACTTCAATGGACATCTTTGTTTTTGAGGTTTCGCAAAAAAAGAACACAACTTCCTTCCAGTCAGTTGCTTTTCTTTTTTCACTAAACCCAAACCTGTCCACCTTATTTTTTTACGCTCCCTAAGAGCAATTCCAGCGGTTAATCGTTTGGTTGACCCTTCTTTCTTAACCAAAATTCATGTCTATGAACATCACTTTTGAAGAACTTCGTTCGATCAAGCACCAGCTACCTCACGGCAGTGTTGCCAAGATCGCAGAGACATTGAACATTGCCGAGCAAACGGTACGAAATTACTTCGGCGCTACCAAATTTGAAGAAGGAGCTACCACCGGCATCCACATTGAGCCTGGCCCAAACGGCGGAATCGTGCATTTGGATGACACTACAATTTATGAGGCAGCCAAGCAAATCCTGGCTGAACAGTCCTGATCACAAAAACCGATGTAACTACAGTAAGCAACAAAACAAAGCGCGGTAAGGAAACTGAATTCCCTACCGCGCTTATTCGATCAGGAGTATTCACCTACCTTAATCCTTGTTCTCGTCCTTCTTTTTCTTGCCATCCGAAAACAGTTCGTCTTCTTTGACAACAATAACCACATCGCCAGATTTTAACTTACGTGCGATTGTAGAATAAGGTCCGGAGACCACTTTATCACCTTTTTTAACCCCACTTAGGACCTGGATGTAGGTGTCGTCTTGAATGCCAGTTTTCACTTCTACCATTTTGACGGAATCACCTTTGCCCACAACAAAGACTACTTCTTTGAGGTCATTTTCGTCAATTTCGGATTCTTCTTCCTCTAATCCTGATTGAGTCGCCACTTTGGACTTGGCTTTTTTATCGTCTTTTTCACGGGTGGTCACCGCTTGAATCGGCACGGTTACCGCGCCTTCCAATGTAGTGGTATTGACCTCTACCGAAGCCGACATACCTGGGCGAAATGGGTACCGCTTGCCTGGCACGATCAAATCCCGGTAAGATGAAGGGTCGATGTTGATCCTCACTTCAAAGTTCGTGATCTGGTCGCTGGTCAATTGCGCGGTAGCAGAATTAGAGCTAGAATTGGCGATCTCGGTCACACGACCGCTGAATTTACGCCCCAGGTACGCATCCACTTCAATGGCAACCTCGTCGCCCAGCTTTACCCGTGGAATGTCATTTTCGCTCACGTCCACCCGTACTTCCATGTTATTGAGGTTGGCTATGCGCATCATTTCAGTACCGGCCATTTGGATGGTACCTACTACGCGTTCGCCTTTTTCTACGTTCAACATGGACACAATTCCGTTGGTCGGCGAGTAGATTGTGGTACGCTTGAGGCTGGTTTTCAGCTGTTTAAGGCTGGCCTCAGAGCTTTTCAAGCTAAACTCAGCGCTTTTGGCACTTTCTTGCGCCGAGCGAATGCCCGCATCCGATGCACGAAGATTGGCTTCCAAGGCTTTTTGGTTGGCCAGAGAGTTTTGGTAGTCCTGTTCAGAAATGACACCATTTTTGAACAGTTTCTCATTGCGTTTTTGAATTTCTCTGGCGTTTTCCAAGTTCGCTACGATCTGCTCACGTTGGCCGCGCAGGTTTTCGATTTGGGCGCTGGCATTGGCCAATTGAGCCTTCGAGCCATTCATTGAAGCGACTCCTTGCTCGACTTGTGATTGGTAAACATCTGGGTCGATTCGAGCCAACACCTGCCCAGCGCGTACTGAGTCTCCTTCTTTGATGTACAATTCCACGATCTCACCCGATACGTCGGAGCTGATCTTCACCTCAGTCTGTGGAAATACTTTTCCGCTGGCCGCGACTACTTCCTTGATGGTGCGGAGTTCGGTCACTTCAGCGGTTACTTTTTCGCCTTTGGGCTTGTTGCGCGATTTCATCACAGCCGCTACGACAAGCAGTAACAGCAAACCGATCAGGCTATAAATGAGCCAGTTATTCTTGCGTTTTTTCGTTCCCATGGAGCAATAATCGAATGGTTTTAACAGAAAAGGGCAAAGGGTACTTCAGCCCAGGTTTTTCGTTTATGATTGCCTTGAACAATGCACAATCGCTTTGTCCAAAAATTTAGTTTAGCGTGATTTTTTTACCTTGGTAAAACTCCACCTGCTTCACGTTGAAGAAGTACTGAAACTTAGCCCGTGTGAGGTTAATCTGAGCCACATCAAGGTTGTTGCGAGCGGTATTGAACTCAAGTGCATTGATGGCTCCCAAATCGTAACGCTGTTTGGCATTGTCAAAAGCCAGTTTTGCTGCATTTTCGGCTGCTGTTGCTGCTTCCAGCGAGCGTTTGGCATTGCGTGCACCAGCGATGGCGTTTTGGATGTCAGATTTGAGGGTAACACGGAGCTGCTGGTTATTCAGTTCCACATTGTGTACATTTAGCCTTGCGCGTTCGATGTTGATGATGTTACGGCTGTTGCTGTAAATCGGAACGCTCAACTGGATACCTACACTTTGACCAAAGTTACGGTTAATTTGATCGAAATAAGATATTCTCCCAGCTACTTGTGGTATCGTTTGGTCGATTTCAAAATTCACAGTTTGGCCATTGATGTAAGCTGTTTGGCCTACACGCATGGTGGTACTGGTGAAATCGAAAGCACGGGAAGATGCAAAAGCATTCAAGTTACCGAAAATGCCCAGTGTTGGCAGGCGACCGCCTTTGGCAAGATCAATGCCTACATTGGCACTCTCCAGGCGCCTATCGCCAGCTTTTATTTGGGGTTGAGCGCCCAAAGCGTTGGTGAAAATTTCTTCCAAATTATAAGCATCAGGATTGGCATCAGCAGGAACCGTGATCTGCGGACGGTCAATTTTAAAGTCTGTTGCGGGATCCAATTGCAACAATTGTTTCAATGTCAAATAGTTGATCGCAACCTGGTTTTCAGCATCAATCACGCCCTGCTCATCGGTAGCTACCTGCGAAAGGGCGTCCAGTTTTTCATTCAAGGGACGAGCACCTGCTTCGATGAGTTTTTCGGCTTGGCCCAATTGTAGGCGGGAGTTAGCAAGGCGAGTTTTAGCATTGTTCAATTGCTCTTCTGATAAGAGTACATTGAGGTAAGAAAGGGCCACATTCAATCCCAAGTTGTTGGCAGCAGTGGCAGCATCCATTTTCAATGCCTCCACGTCATAGCGTCCCTGAATGATGCTGTTTCTAATCTGTCCTCCCTGGTAAATGGGAGAAGTAGCCGTCAAGTTGATACTGTTGGACGACAAATTGGCCTGGATAAAGCTGTTGGTGGTGGGGTCTACGGTACGGCCAAGCTGGATATTGCCATTGGTCGAAGCGTTTAGGCTTGGGTAGCGGTTAGCCAGGTTTTGGCGCTGGGTCAATACAGCGTTTTGGACCTGGTTTTGGGCCTGCTTGATGGAAAGGCTGTTTTGAGTGGCAAATTCCACACATTTCTCCAAAGTCCAGTTTTGCTGAGCAAAAAGGTTTTGCGTGAGCAAACACAACATCCAACAAAGGCCAAAAATCGTCAATTTCGATTTCATGCAGTATCATTTTTTATTACAAGGAGTAGCTGGGGAAATCATAAGTTGTCTGCAACAACATTAAAATGATCATTTGGTTCCCAATCTAAAAGCTCCTTGACTTTCGACACTGCAATAGTAGAAAACGTCCTGCGAAAGCGCTAAATTTTTATATCAATTGGGGATAAACATGGATGAAAGACATACTTGGGCAGTTGAAATCCCACAAGTGTGTCGATGAAAAGTAAAGCCGAGGTGATAAACTCAAGCCACCTCATGCCCCCTAGCGGCTTCCAAAAGCGCAAACCATTCACGCTGGTCCAAGGTCAGATCCAGGGCTTGGTTTGCGGCTTGGATGCGTTCAATTTTGGTGGTTCCCAAAACAGGCAGGATGCCTGCGGGGTGTTGTAACAACCAGGCCAGAAGGATTTGGTCCAAGCTCCACACAGCTCCATGTGCCTGAGAGATTTTTTTAGCTGCTTCGATTACCTTCAAGTGCTGCGGATCGACCGTTTTGCCAAAAACTTGACCGCTACCCAATGGCCCCCAAGCCACCGGGCGGCTTTGGTGCTGGATAGCCTGGTCTAATGTGCCATCAAACATGGAGTCGAGGTGAAAAAGGCTGGCTTCAATTTGATTGGTCACTAGTTCTGTTCGCGATTGTAGCATCAAAAATTGCGAAGGGGTAAAGTTAGAAACACCAAAATACCGCACTTTTCCAGCTTTTTTCAATTGTTGGAAGGCTTCGGCGACCTCATCCGGGTTCATCAAAGGTGAGGGACGATGGATGAGCAAAAGGTCGAGGTAATCGGTATGGAGGTTTTTCAATGATCGTTCCGCTGAGGCAATGATGTGGCCTTTGCTGGTATCATAAGACTTGAGCACGTTTTCAGGTCGATTGGGCGTCACCAAATGAATACCACATTTGCTCACCAGCTGGAGCTGTGGACGCAGAGCTGGACTGAGTTTGAGTGCAGCTCCAAATTCCGCTTCCGTAGTGTAATGACCATAGATGTCTGCATGGTCAAAGGTAGTCAAGCCCAATTCCAGCGCTTGTTCGATCAACGACAGCATAGCTTGGGTATTGAACTGGCTGCCCCAAACACCCCAATTCATCACCCCCCACACTAGTCGTGAGCAAAGCAGACCATCGGGCTTTAAGCTTACGTATTGCATCTTATCAGAAATTTGGCACTCGCTTCAGATCAATCCCGAGCGAGCGCCAAAGGTATCATTTGTTTTGCAAAATCTTCAAATGTCCCAAATGATGACGGCTATGCCAATCGTAAAGAGACAAGAAACTATCCAACCTTACCTTTTTGCCATAGGCTGGGTGCACATACCCTTTGCTCCAGTCCGTGATGCTGCGTAAAACCGCAACCAAATGTTGGTGAATGCCCTCAATCATGGAGAGTGATATCCCAATTGGTAAGTAATAATCAACCAAAAGCGCAAATTCACCCTCTTCATAAGGCTTGATCGTAGGCCAGTCTTCGGTCAAGGCCATTTTTACCCGGCCCAGGGCTTGCATGTGGCTGTCGGCCACGTGGTGGATCACCTGGCGGCCATTCCAGCCTTCGGGGCGGTAAGGGGTTTCCAATTGGGTGGCGTTAAGCGATTCAGCTGCTTTGCGAAATTCAGCAGGAAAAGCTTCGAGGTAGTCAATCCATTGGGTGAGGTGTTCGGTGGTAATGGTAGCAGGCTCGGCATGCTTACCTACTGGGTACTGCAATTCAATCATGGTTGTAGTTTTTGTGAAAAGAAACTGAACGATCAAAAGTCGTTTTTGCAGCAGCATCAATTTGGGTGGGTCAGGGCAATAAAAGAAGCCTCAATCAGGTAAAAAACTCCGCCGTTGTGTTTCAAAAATCTAATGTACAAAAGTCTAGTAATTTTGAAAGCAAGAAAAAGTTTTTTCTACATTTGATCATGCAATTGCCCTATTTATATGCCGACAGCTCCTGGTTGTTCCAATTTGAGCAAAAGCACATTTTATTGAATCCTTGGCTCATTGGGCCCCAAAGCGACATATTTTCATGGTTCAGTACCCAATGGCCCCAAGAAGTTTGTGCATCAATTGGGGCCCAACCGCCCGTTGATGCCATTTTGATTTCCCATCCCTCTACTGATCATTGCCATTAGCAAACCTTTAGCGACTAAATTGATCGAAAATTAGAAGCATTTTGATAAAATTGCCCCCCTACTGCGCCTGAAACAGTAGCCTGCAGGAGTTGTCGAAAAGCACGGCTGTAAGCCTGTAAAGAGCATGATTATAATTATTTGCTTGCCATAAAATGGCCCGATTTCGACTCACCCTCATAAAAAAGGTCGTTAGGAAAATGCACATTGTGCGCTGCAAAAGCCTCCAAAATTTAAACATGCGCTAAATGGGCCAATAGAGAACACCAACATCATCAAGATCGAAAAAAGACCCGCATAAAATCTTTTCGCATGAAAACGAACTACCTGGTAAAGGTTCAGCTAAGGAAGCATTAAAAAATTTAAAACTAAACATGCCAAAAGGCATAAATCCTGCCATTAGGGGGACCGCCGATGATTTGAAAAATTAACTTACCGCCTTAAATTCCATATCTTCACCCCAAAAACCGTCATATCCATGCGCATTCCCATGTTGTTGTTCACCTTCTTATATGCCGCCTCCCTCATGGCCCAGCCCAAATTGCCCTACCTGAACGTCGAACCTGGTGTATCTTTTGCTTTAGCCAAAGACAGAAAAAGTCGTCTGAGTAAAATAAATTATCAAATAGAGTTTATTATTCCCGAAAAAGCCAATGAAGTGCTGGAAGGAAAGCTGAGTTTAAACTTTGAGCTAAACGACAAAAAAACACCCCTGCAACTCGATTTCAAAGGGCCTGGTGCGCAGGTGCGTGAACTGAACCTGAATGGCAAAAAAACCAACGTTGACCTTCGTCAAGGTCATTTGGTTTTGCCGGTGACTGGACTAAAGAGAGGCGTCAACAACGTACAAGTCAGCTTCACACCAAGCAATCAATCCCTCAATCGCAGCACGGATTACCTTTATACTTTGGTAGTACCCGACCGGGCTTGCACCGTTTTCCCCTGTTTTGACCAACCTGATTTAAAAGCTCAATACCGCCTCAGCCTCGACCTGCCCCGCCAGTGGGAAGCCTTGCACAACAGCGCCTGGGAAAAACAAGACAGCAGCCAGGCCGGGCGAAAAGTGCTCAGTTCGGGGCAATCACAGGTGTTCAGCACTTATTTGTTTGCGTTTTGTGCGGGGCGTTTTCAAAAAATGACCCAAACCAGGGCAGGCCGCAACATGACCATGTTGTACCGCGAAACCGACCAGGCCAAAGTGCAGCGCAATGCTTCCGCTATTTTTGACCTGCACGCCCAAGCCCTGCAATGGCTCGAAAACTACACGGGCATTCCCCTACCCTTTCCAAAACTCGATTTTGCGCTGATGCCTGGTTTTCAATACGGTGGCATGGAGCACGTGGGCTCGATTTTTTACCGGGAATCCAGCCTGATGCTCGACGAAAGCGCCACCGATAATCAAAAATTAGCCCGCGCTAGTCTGATCGCCCACGAAACCGCCCACATGTGGTTTGGCGACCTGGTGACCATGCGCTGGTTCGATGACGTGTGGCTCAAGGAGGTTTTTGCTAATTTTATGGCTGCCAAAATCGTGAATCCCGGGTTCTCTCAAATCAACCACGACTTGCGTTTTCTCTTGGCCCACCATCCCGCCGCTTATGCTGAGGATCGATCACTGGGTAGCCACCCTATCCAGCAAACGCTCGATAATTTGCAAGAGGCTGGTTCGCTGTACGGCGGAATCATTTACCAAAAAGCGCCGATTGTGATGCGACAATTGGAGGAAACTATCGGCGAGCAGGCTTTTCAAAAAGGCATTCGGGAGTACTTGCAAAAATTTTCTTACAACAATGCCAATTGGGACGAACTCATCGCCATTCTCGACGCTCAAACGCCCCTGGACCTCACGACTTGGAGTAGGTTGTGGGTCAAAGTCAAAGGCATTCCCGTTTTCAATGTGCAGCAAGAGTTCAGCAACAATAAATTGAGCAAAATTATTTTGCAAGCCGAGGGCGAGGTCAAAAACCAAAAATGCCAATTGGTCTTTTTTTATCCAAATGAGGTTAAAATACAGTCCTTTGAGGTCAAAAACCAGCGTACCGAAATCGACTTGAGCAAAGTACCTACTCCAGCAGCAATTTTACCGGGCACCGATCCTGCTTCCTACGGCTATTTTGATTTACCTCCTGTTTGGCTACTGCACTTTTTGGAAAACACCCCCAAAATCAAAGACCCGGTTTTGCGCGGAGCTGTGCGACTGAACTTGTATGAGGCGGCGGTGCGAGAAAAAATTTCGCCCCTTCGCTTGCTGGAAAGCCATTTGCAGGCCATTCCGCTCGAAAATGAATCGCTTAACCGACAATTGTTGCTCAATCAATTGGAGGCTTTGTATTGGCACTTTCTAATCCCTGATCAGCGCAAGGTATACACTGCTTTGATCGAAGAAATCCTTTGGGATGCCATGGAAAAAAGCTCCGAATCCTCGGCCAAAAGTGCTTATTTCCAAACTTACCAGTCCTTGGCGGGTACTTGGGCGGGTTTGACCCGTTTGGAAAAAATATGGTCCCGGGCTTGGAACATCCAGGGCTTGCCTTTGTCGGAAACCCAACGAACTGACTTGGCTTGTACCTTGGCCCTGCGTTGGACCGATCGCGCCGAAAGCATCCTCAAGCAGCAGGCCACCCAAATCAGCAACCCCGATCGGAAACAACGCTTTGCGTTTATCCGCCCGGCCTTGTCTTCGCAAGCAGCCCTGCAGGATAGTTTTTTCAACAGCTTGAAAAATGTAGCCAACCGCAAATATGAGCCTTGGGTAGAAGAAGCCCTAGGCTACTTGTGCCACCCACTGAGGGCCCAAAGCAGCGAAAAATACATCCGCCCTGGGCTGGAGCTGATGGAAGAAATCCAAAAAACGGGCGATATTTTCTTCCCCCGGCGTTTTGCCAGCAGCTTGCTCAGCGGCCAACAAAGCCAATCCGCAGCCAACCAAGTTTTGGAGTTTTTGTCGAACAATACGAAGTTTCCCGAACGGCTGAGAAACAAAGTCCTGATGTCTGCCGACTTGCTATTCAGGTCCAGTCAGCAATTGTCAGATCCTTTGCCAAAACCCAAGGTTAGCAGCCTCAGCGAGCTCAAAACAGCCATTGAGCGCGAATTCTCTCGTCAAAAAGGTACGTTTTTCCTGGCTTTTCGCGATTTGAAAAACCCTCAAACGGCTATTTTTATCAACGAAAAAACCACCTTGCACCCGGCTAGCACCATGAAAACGCCCGTGATGCTGGAGGTGTACAAGCAAGCCGCAGCGGGCAAATTTAAACTCAAAGATTCCATCCGCTTGCACAACCAGTTTAAAAGCATTGTGGATGGCAGCCCTTACAGTTTGACCGAAGAAGACGACTCAGAATTAGGTCTTTATGCCCGCCTAGGCGGGAAAGCAAGTATCGATGAAGTGATTTATGCTATGATCACTCGTAGCTCAAACCTGGCTACCAACCTACTGATCGAATTGGTTGATCCCAGGCAGATCAACCTGACCTTGAATCAAATTGGCATCAAAGACCTGGTAGTGATGCGCGGGGTAGAGGACGACAAAGCCTTTGCCAAAGGCTTGAACAACCGCACCAATGCTTTGGATTTACTTCTACTGTTTGAAAAACTAGGCCAAAAAACTGCCTTGGATCCCATTTCTTGTGAAAAAATGCTGCAAGTCCTGCGTGAGCAGCATTTCAACGATGCCATCCCGGCCCAACTACCTGCAAATGTAGCAGTGGCGCACAAAACAGGCTGGATCACCCGACATCGCCACGATTCGGGCCTGGTAGAATTGCCCGATGGCCGCAAATACGGCCTGGTGATCCTGAGTAAAGATTGGGAATCGGATGAGCAGACCCGCAGAACAATGGCACGGGTTTCAGAGTGGATTTATGAGTGGTTTGTGACCAATGGAAAATGAAGAAATGAGCCCCAATAAAAAATGCGAGATGCTGGATCAATCCAGGTCTCGCATTTTTTTATAGATACACAAAAGCTTGGTAACAAAAAAAGCTTACCATTTTCACGAATACAAAGGCTAAACGTGTGTCAACGTCACGCTGGAAAACAGTGAAAATCCGTTTCATCCGTAAAATCCGCGTTCCCAACCTGCACCGCGAAGCGGGGCAAAGTATTTGCCAATTCTTACAAGTTATTTTTTCCGTGGCCCTTATTCAACCAATAGCATCGACTTGCTGGCCGAAAAGCCATCAGCTTCCAGCGAGTAGTATAACAAGCCCTTCCCTTGCAATTGCTCGCGGGTCAGGCGAATTTGATTCATGCCTTTGTTGAAATCAGCATTCTGCTGCAAAACCTGGCGGCCATCTGCGGTGCGGATGCTGAGGTTCACTTTTCCAGCTTTGGGTAGGTAAAATGGAATCAAGGTCTCGTCCTTGAATGGATTGGGCATGTTTTGAAACAACTCAGCCTTTTTGCTGGATGCAATCGCGGGCGTGTAGGCGAGTTTTACGTTCATCATCTCGTCATTGAGCGCGTAAGCCTCGGCCTCGGTTGGGCGGCTGAGGATGTTCATGGCACGACTCAGGACAACATTAGATTTGGCTTGTACTTTGATGGTAAACAACACATCGTCCAGCTTGTCTTCGGTCAGCGGGGTGCTCACGTTCCAACTGCAAGTAATGTTGCCATCTTTGGCAAAAAACCCAAAATTGTCTTTGCGCAGCAAACCCGACTCCAATTCGGTGATTTCAGCCACCTTGGGATCAATGAACAAAGTAAATTGAAAACCTTGCACGCCACCCAGGTTGCGAGCGGTTACAGGAATATCATAACTTTGGCCTACTTTGAGGTCCATTTCGGCGGTCAGCATTTCAAAATCTTTGGCTCCTACCCGTAGGTTTTGCCCAAAAACAGGGGATAAACTGAAAATTGCCAAAAACAAGAGGATGATTTTTGAATATTTCATGGTCACAAATGTTAGTTGGCACGAATTTCAGCATTTTTTCAGGACATTTGCAAGAGCAGCGCCATTTTTGACAAAACTCATCGAATCTTTTTATGCGCAAACTCTTATTGGTCAGTGCCACCGACTTTGAATTACAGCATACCCTTGATTGGCTGGGTTCTCAGGCACAGGCAGCACAAGAAGCGAATGCAGAAAAGCCTTTGCCCTTTTTCCAACTGCCATCCACCGAGATTCATGTCCTGATAACTGGTGTCGGGCTCCCTTTGGCGATGTACCAACTAGGCCGACACCTGGCCTTGCAACGCTTCGATTTGGTCATCAATGCCGGGATTGCTGGTACCTTGGATGAAGCGTTTGCCCTGGGCAGTGTTTGGCAAGTAACCAGCGAGCAATTTGCCGACCTGGGGGTGGAGGAAGCCGACGGACGCTTTACTGACCTGTTTCAATTGCAACTCATCGACCCCTTGGCTCCGCCCTTCCAAAATGGAGTCATGCGCAATTCCTTTGGCGCGGCTTATGATTTTCTGCCCAAAACCAGCGGTATCACCGTCAACAAGGTACATGGCCACAGCAGCAGCATTGCCGCTTTGAAAAAAAGAATCCAAGGTGGTTTGG
Source organism: Chitinophagales bacterium (assembly GCA_013299105.1). Classification (GTDB taxonomy): domain Bacteria; phylum Bacteroidota; class Bacteroidia; order Chitinophagales; family Saprospiraceae; genus Haliscomenobacter. The sequence goes on from JAAFJY010000008.1 coordinate 11,244, forward strand.
AAAGCATGGAAGGCGCAGCGACTTTTTATGCCTGCCTGATGAACCAAGTGCCTTTTTTGGAAATTCGGGCCGTATCCAATTACGTGGAGCCTCGCAACCGCGCCAACTGGGAAATTGGCTTGGCGATCAAAAATTTGAATGAAGTACTGGTAGAAATGCTCAAAGGCTTGCTCGAATCATTCGATCCTTCCCGCTGAGGTCTTGCCGCAATTCAATTTTGCGGTAGCCCAATTCTTCAAGCAGTACGACCACTTGAGGGGCGTTGAATTCATTGCATTCGTAAAACAATTGGCCTCGTGCTTTAAGTTTTTGCACAGCTAAATGGCCAATTTTTCGGTAAAAAACCAAAGGATCTTCATCGCTCACGAACAAGGCTAGCTCAGGCTCATGATCCAAAACCGAATCAGGCATCAATTCTTTTTCGCGCAGCGGAATATAAGGCGGGTTGCTGATGATGGCATCAAAAACAGGTAATAAGGCCCAGTTTTGCTCATCTAACACGTCAAGGAGCTTGAATTGAACTTGAGTCTGGTTGAGTTGGGCATTTTCAGCCGCCACTTCTAAGGCCTCAGGGCTGACATCAATGCCCCAAACCTCATCCGCTGGTCTTTTCTTTTTGATCGAAACTGGAATACAACCCGATCCTGTACCAATGTCCAAAAAAGTAAAATTGCCTTGGGGTAATCCCCGGAAAGTGTTCAGGACCCAATCGACCAGTTCCTCGGTTTCTGGCCTGGGGATCAAAACTGCTGGGTTGACTTTGAATTTTAGTCCGTAAAAATGAGCTTGACCGAGCACGTATTGCAAAGGCCTTCCTCTAAGGATTTGGTCCACAATGAACAGGTATTGCTCAAACTGAGTCGTGCTCAATATTTTATCTTTGGGGTATTGAGGCCAATTGAAAGCATCCTCAAAAATAATGCGAGTGATGGCTTTGGATTCACGCTTACCGTGCAAAGGCACTAAGGCATCTTCTAGTGCATTGAAAAGCTCCGCAGCAGGATGGCTCATTCAGTAGTGATGATTAAGTGTGCTAAAGTATGCGCATAAAAAAAGCTGCCCACAGAAGGCAGCCCCCAATAGAACACTGTAAAATACTGTAATGCAAATTTAGTCAGTGATTGTTATATTTGCAAGCTCTAGCGAAGTTTTAATGTGTACTTTTTACCAAATGGAGGCATGAATGTCGGAAAATAATAGGAATTGTATTGTTTATTTGACAGTCATTCAAGCAAATAAGACCTTATGAAAAAAATTTTGGTAGCCAACCGCGGCGAAATCGCATTGCGGGTGATGCATACGGCTAAGAAAATGGGAATCAGTACGGTAGCTGTATATTCTGAAGCAGACAGGGAAGCTCCCCACGTCAGATTTGCAGATGAAGCTGTATTGTTAGGTCCAGCGCCTTCTTCACAGTCTTACCTTCAAGGTGAAAAGATCATTAAGGCGGCCAAAGCGCTTGGCGTGGACGGTATTCATCCGGGTTATGGTTTTCTGAGCGAAAATGCTGCCTTTGCCAAAGCGGTTAGTGAAGCCGGAATCATATTCATCGGCCCTACAGTTGAAGCCATCGAGATGATGGGCAGTAAATTAGCGGCCAAAGATGCGGTTAAAGCTTACAATATTCCAATGGTACCTGGGGTTGACCATGCCATTAGCGACATTGAAGAGGCCAAAAAGGTAGCAGGCAGCGTTGGCTATCCCATTTTAATCAAAGCCTCGGCGGGCGGCGGCGGCAAGGGCATGCGGGTAGTCGAAAAAGAAGCCGAGTTTGAAGAACAGATGGAACGCGCCATCAGTGAAGCTGTCTCGGCTTTTGGCGATGGTTCTGTTTTCATCGAAAAATACGTTACTGAGCCGCGCCACATCGAAATCCAGGTTCTAGCCGATGCGCATGGCAATACTTTGTACCTTTTTGAACGCGAATGCAGCATTCAAAGGCGACATCAAAAAGTGGTTGAAGAAGCGCCTTCTGCTGTTTTGACCCCCGATCTGCGCCGCCGCATGGGCGAAGCTGCTGTGGATGTGGCCCGTGCTTGTAATTACTTGGGTGCAGGCACCGTAGAATTTTTGGTAGATGCTGATCTCAATTTCTATTTCCTGGAAATGAACACCCGCTTGCAGGTAGAGCACCCGGTGACCGAATTGATTACAGGGCTTGATTTAGTTGAGCAACAAATTCGTGTAGCAAGGGGTGAAAAGCTCGCTTTTAGTCAAGACGACTTACAAATCAACGGGCACGCCCTGGAATTGAGGGTTTGTGCAGAGGATCCGCTAAGCAATTTTTTACCGAGCGTAGGTTTGCTCAGTCGCTACCGCAAACCAGTAGGCGAGCACATCCGTGTAGACGATGGCATCGAAGAAGGCATGGAAGTACCGATCTATTATGATCCTATGCTGGCCAAATTAATCGTTTGGGCCCCTACCCGTGAGGCAGCCATTGCACGGCTAAAAGCAGCCATCGAAAATTATGAAATTGAAGGGGTCGCCACTACCCTACCCTTTGGCCGTTTTGTATGTGATCACCCAGCTTTCCAGCGTGGAAAATTCGATACGGGTTTCATCAAACAATATTATACGCCCGAAAAACTCCTGGACATGCAAGCTCCTGCTGAAAAAGCAGCGGCCATGTTGGCAGTAGAACTTTTTGAAACCCACAAAAAGGTGTTGAATGCACCCAAACCCGGTACTGATGCTTGGATACGGCAGCGTTAGTTAAGTACCTCGTGTTTGAGCACCTCCACTGGTACCCCCCACATGCCCCCACTTAGGAAATCGTCGCTGATACGGATTTCGGCTTTGATTTTTAGGCCATTTTTCATCAATTCTGCTGGGAGGCTGATGGGCAGCCATTCGTTGCCTTTGTCGTCAACGATGCCCCAAATGCCGCCTTCTAGTTGCAAGTAGGTGATTTGGCCCTTGATTTTTTTCTTTTTAGCTGGCATAAAGCTTGATTTGGGTGGATAATCTATGCACTAATCGAGAAGAACTTTTGTTATTTTCGACCAAGCTTCCCTTTTCGGGGGTCAAAGTCATGGATTCAGCCTAATTTATTAAGCAATTTGGAGATGAGTTCATTTTGCATTTGCACCTGCTTCCGCAAGTCTTTCAATTCTTCGTGCAAGTGTGGCATATTGCCTCCATTGGCCGCTACTACCGGGCCAATTTTATTGCGTACTTGCCAGATCTCGCGAATATCACCCAGTTTTGCTTCAGTAGCCTTGTAGAAGGCATTGTCCGCATCCAAAACCAAGGTTTTCCCGTCTTTCAATCGGTTTTGGACCCTTCTAACTGCTACTTCTGCTTTGTGTACCACCACATAAAGTTGCTGATCCTTGACGGTATTTTCCCATAGCGAAGGTTCAATAAAAGCACAAATCACCTTTTCACCTTCGTGCAGGGTGGGCTGCATGGCATCGCCAAAAACCTCAAAAGAACGGTGAGTGTGTGATTTGTAACGGGAATCGGGCAGTGAAAAACTAGGCAATTGCTGCATAAAATTGGCATTGCCACTTTCTAATGCATACCCCGTATGAGCCGCAGATGGGACGTGCAGGATTCGTTCCTCGTCCTGCGAATCGGTCACTACAGTCAAAACCCTGAGGTCGTTGTTCTCTCCGCTGGTCATGAACAACGGACCATCTCCTGTATACAAGAAAAGTGGATTCATTTTGTAAACCTCCACTCCTTTTCGCAGCAAGTCAATAGTAACATCACGCCGACCTTTCAAGATTTCGCTTAAACTCTGAGGCAAATACTCCAAGGCCATTGCAAACTGACGACTGGAGCGCACCCGGTTTTCTTCCTTGAGCTTATTGTGGCATTGGATAAAACGTTGGGTTACAATACTGCTCATCAAGGTTAGTAGGCGTTTTAGTGGCACAAAGCCAGATAAGAGTATGTTAAAAATTTTTGCTTGGCCCAAAATGGCCCTTTCCCCCACCCTTCGTTCCAAAAATACTCATTATGCGCTGCATAATTCCGCTTTTTGCGCCTCGACTGGAAGAAAATCTGCTCATTTTTGACTACAGTCTTGAATTTAAGCATCCTCAAAAAAAAGTAAACCGCAGGACCAATGCGTTGTCAAACAAATGTAATAAAGATGTCGTGATCTTGTGAATACTTTTCTCAAAAAAGTGATAAAAAATCTACTGCTTGCAACTTTGTGCTTCTCTGGATGCTCAAAACTGCCATCTGTCGATATTTGTCTGAACAATGGTGAGGCTTGTTTTATTTTGATGGTACAAAGCGGCCTTTTGGCCTTCACCAACTCATCACCAAATCGCACTCACATGAAAAAGTTGCTCTTGGCCGTGTTGTTACTCAGTGGTCTCAACCTATTGGCTCAAGATACCAAGTCCGCCACACCTGCCACCCCAACTACACCCGCCGCAGCCGATGCCAAAAAAGGCAAAGGCAAAAGCTATGAAGAAGTCATCACCAAAGACGCTGTCAGCGACGCCGGGCTCTTCAAGGTCCATCACATTGGCACTACCTACTTTTTTGAAATCCCCAAAACGCTGCTTGGGCGCGAACTGCTCATCGTGAGCCGCATTTCGGGTTACGTCAAAAACCTGAACTTTGGTGGTGCAGGCATGGAATCACGTCCACAGCAGGTGATCCGCTGGCAAAAACACGAAGACAAAGTACTGCTGCGATCGGTATCCTATAACAATGTGGCCAACAACCACGAGCCCATCTCGATTTCGGTCAAGAACAACAACTTCGAGCCCGTGATCATGACCTTCGACATCGCTACTTACAGCAAAGATTCGGCGAATGTGGTCATTGATGTCACCTCGCTATTCAATTCCGATGTGCCAATGATCGGCCCATTGAGCAAAGAAGAGCGCAAAACTTTTGAGGTCACTTCGCTCGATACCAAGCGAAGCTTCATCAACCACGTGAACAGCTACCCGCAAAACATTGAGGTGCGGCATGTGCTCACCTACAACGGCACCAAACTCCCCGACAACGAACTGACCAATACCCTCTCGGTCGAGATGAACCAGTCGATCATTTTGCTGCCCGAAAAACCCATGCAACCCCGCAATTACGACGCCAGGGTGGGTTATTTTGCGATCCAGCAAACCAACTATAGCTTGGACGAACAGCGCGCGGCCAAACAACGCTTCATCACCCGCTGGAAATTGGAACCCAAAGACCCAGCGGCTTATGCTCGCGGCGAATTGGTGGAGCCCATCAAGCCCATCGTTTATTACATCGACCCTGCCACGCCTGAAAAATGGCGACCCTACCTCAAACAAGGGGTGAACGATTGGCAAAAAGCCTTTGAAGCCGCTGGTTTCAAAAACGCCATTTACGCCGCCGACCCACCTACCAAAGAACAAGACCCCGAATGGAGCCCAGAAGATGTACGCTACTCTTGCATGCGCTACATCACCACCGAAATCCAAAACGCCGTGGGCCCACACATCCACGACCCCCGCACGGGTGAGATTTTGGAGTCCGACATTTGGTGGTACCACAACGTGATGTCTTTGCTGCGCAATTGGTTCTTTATCCAGACTGCGCCCAGCAATCCGGCAGCCCGCAAACCAAAATTTGACGACAAGCTGATGGGCGAACTGATCCGTTTTGTGGCTGCCCACGAGGTAGGCCATACCCTGGGTTTGCCCCACAACATGGGCGGCAGCACCGCCTATCCGGTGGACTCCTTGCGCAAGCCTGGTTTTGTGCAGCGCATGGGCGTTTCGACTTCGATCATGGATTATGCCCGTTTCAACTACGTGGCGCAGCCTGAGGACCAAGGAGTAGGTGTGTTTCCAGTCATTGGGCCTTACGATTTGTGGTCGATCATGTACGGCTACAAACTGATTCCCAACGCCAAATCCGCAGATGCCGAAGAAGCTACTTTAAATGCCTGGGTGAAAGAACGCGCTGGCAACCTGCTCTACCGTTATGGCCGCCAGCAAGGCAATCCCATTGATCCCAGCTCGCAAACCGAGGACGTGGGCGACGACGCCGTAAAAGCCAGCGACCTGGGCATCAAAAACCTGCAATTCATCATGAAAAACCTGCAAAGCTGGAGCGTAGAAGCAGGCAAGGACTACTCCGAAATGGATGAATTGTACGACAATGTGGTGGGTCAATACCGCCGCTACATCGGCCACGTGACCGCCAACGTGGGCGGCGTGTACGAATTCCCGAAAACGGGTGATGAAGATGGCATGATCTTCACCCACGTAGCCCGTGAAAAACAACAAGCCGCTGTGGACTTCCTGAATCGCCAGGTATTCCAAACCCCAAGTTGGTTGATCGATGCCAACATCCTGGGTAAACTGGAAAACACGGGCATCCTGGACCGCATCCGCAGCGTGCATTCCGGGAGCTTAAACAACCTCTTCCAGGCCGCTCGCCTCAACCGCATGATCGAAAATGAGGCGATCAACAAAGCTTCGGCTTACACGCCCAAGCAGTTGTTTGAAGACACCTACAACAGCGTTTTCAGCGAGCTGAAATCGGGTCGCACTCCGGATATCTACCGCCGCAACCTGCACCGTGCCTATGTGGATGTGTTGAAAAACGTGATGGAGCTAAAGGAAGACCAATTTGACCAGACCGACATCAAAGCCCTGGCGCGTGGCTACCTGCGCAAAATCCACGATGCGGCTAAAAAAGCAGCCAAAAGTGGCGATGAAGTAGGGAAAATGCACTGGGATGAACTGAGCGGAAGACTTGGGGAAATGTTTGAGGATTAAAAATGGAATTGGGTGGAAGGACGTGGAAATATCCTTCCACCCAAATTGCATAGGAACGACACTTCCTAACACGACAAATTTCCCCAGCGAGCCCCTAAATCATATGTCGTAAGTCGTATGTCGGCTATCGTATGTCAAAAAAAACATGCCGAACAACCCAGAACTCACGTTATCAAATTGCCCTATTCCCCTTCCCCCTCCAATGGGTAGTAATGAAATGCCAAATAGGCAATTTTCCACGCTCCATTTTCCTTTTCCAGGATGCGAGTCTCCTGTGATTTCCCTAAGAATTTACGCGTATCTTTCTCATAAGAATATTGCTCAAAGGTGTACCACGCCATGTCTTTGGAGATGCGGAAATTCTCGTTTTTGCGCTCCTCGGTAGAACCTTTCCAGATCGTTTCATCAGCATCGAATTGTTGTTTCTTTTCAGCTGCCAATGATTCAAAGCCAATATTGACCCTCACTTTTTCGAGATACCCTTCCCAATAGCCAAATTTTCGAAAGGCGGGAGATTGGAGGTAGGTGCTTTTCCAAGCTTCATAATCTTGCTTGTAGTAAGATTCTGTCTCCTTGGCAATGACCGCCTGGATGGCCGCTTTTTCCTTTTCAAAATCAACAGCGCTGCTTGCTGCTTGATCCTCTTTTTTGGTACAGTTGCTGAGGAAAAAGCAGGTGCCGAGCAAAAAGAAAATCAGGTTCATTTGAAGGCCAAGGCTTGCCCAAGGTTTGGGTTGTGGCCTTTTGGGTGTTGTTTTTAGGTGTTGCATGTAGATGTTTTAAAATTGGACAAAAGTGGGCCGTTTACAAAGGTATTCGCTTTGGGGGTATGATGCAAGTCTTGTGACGTGAGGCTTGGATTTGTAAAACTTGGTTTTTTACAAAAGACAGACAATAGAATCCTTTACTGGGTTATAGTTCAGTACCCTAAACACATTTAAAATCATGTAACCCTGGTTCAGTCAGTGAACGAAGACCGCTCCCTAAATCCATTTTAAATCTATCCGGAAGTTGCATTAAATGTCAGCTGGATGATCGCATAGAAAATTTTGGAACTTTTTTGCCCATTATCAGCACTAAGGAATCTTGGCATTTACACTATTCCAAACCATCTGATCGTTTAAAAACGAAATAAACGAAACAAAGATTACGTTTCGTTTGTTTTGTTTGTATATCTACCCTAAATTCATTGATCATGAGTACTATAATTCAAAAAATAAACAAGTCCGATCAAAAGCTAGCCCGTTTATCTGCTAAAATACTGTCGGAAAGCGAAGAAAAAGCCTCAAAAAACAAAACGGAGGCCATCAAGCTTAGTATCCATGGATCGGAAGAAGTAGTCATCATTCCTTTAAAAGCATTGAAACTCTTGAATGCGATCATCAGTAACATGGCACAAGGAAAATCCATTGCGCTAATTCCAACCGAAGCTGAAATAAGTACCCAACAGGCTGCCGAAATATTGAATGTTTCCAGACCACATGTGATAAAACTTTTGGAGAAAGGGGAAATTCCTTATAAAAAAGTTGGGAGTCATAGAAGAATTTTATTGCAAGACTTACTAGAATATGAGGCTAATTTTAAATCAGACAGAAGAAAGAAATTGGACACTTTGGCAAGAGAGGCGCAACTGTTAAAATTTGGCTACGAATGATTTTTTCTCCTCGATTTACAGTCGTGCTTGATGCATGTGTACTTTATCCAGCTCCAATACGAGATATTCTACTCAATCTCGCGGATTTAGAAGTCTTTACGCCAAAATGGTCAGAAATCATACAGGAAGAATGGGTCAGAAACCTACTTTTAAACAGGCCTGAGCTAGGTCAAAAGAAATTGAGAAGGACAATCCAAGTAATGAACGCAGCATTCCCAGATGCCGAGGTTCATGGATTCGAAGAATTAATTGACTTGATTGAACTTCCAGATTTAGATGACAGGCATGTACTTGCAGCAGGCATAAAGTGCAATGCAGGTGCGATTATCACTTTCAATACCAAAGATTTTCCTCAAGAAATCCTGGATCAACACAACATTGAAGTTTATTCCCCTGACGAATTTATTTCTCAGCTGAAAATATTGAATCCTGCCTTGGAAAACAGGCTTTTGAGAATCAACTGGCATCGTTGAAGAATCCACCTGTGACGAAAGAAAGTTGGTCAGTATTTTAGAAAAGTGTGGACTTCGGAATGCATCCAAGTATTTTATGGCTGATTTAGGCTAAAAGTGGAGATGAAGTAGGTAAATTGCACTGGGGGTGAACTGAGTGCGAGACTTGGGGAGCTATTTGAGGTAGACCATATTTCCCTTTCTAGTGGGAGGAGGAATAGATGTCTCTCCTCCTGCTAGATTGTTTGAACCCTATTCAATAGAGTGAAGCTTACCATTTTCTACTCCAATTTTTATGCCATGTTCATCCTCCCATGGACAATCAAACCATAAATTAAAATACCTGGATTTAGTAAAACCAACATCAGTCCAGATTTCAGTTAAATTCACTGCACGATACGCATCATCTCTGTTCTGGATTTTAAAATAAGCCCTATTTGCATCCACTTCATTATCAAATCCTTCATCAGGAACCATACCATAACTTGTGTTTTCAATACAAACATTAAAATGCCTCCATATCTCATCTTTTAGCCATTCTTCGTTTGCGGAGTCGAAATTCAATAAATCATTCACAATGTCTGAAATTAAGGTTATCTGAGGTTCAGAATCTAAACTTGGTAGTTGAAAAAATTGAACTTCATGCTCTTGCCTGAAGAACTGCAAGTAGAGTCTAATCTTGAATTCAGAATACTCAGCATGACGTTCATTCACTTCGAACTGCCCTTTTTCGATTACTTCTTGTTTTGTCATTCCTTTTTTCATTCTTTCTCGAAACTTTGACTTGTTCTCAATACCCCACCAATCTCCTCACCTTCTCCCGGAACCGCTCCACTGGCAAAAACTGCCCCTCCAAAGTCCCCGCAAATGGAATTGGCGTATCCACCGACGCTTCCCGCATCACGGGCGCATCCAGGTACTCAAACAAATGCTCGCTGATGTAGGCAGCCAACTCGGCACCAATGCCGCCAAGCAGGGTATCTTCGTGAAGGATCAACACTTTTCCGGTCTTTTTCACGCTGGCTTCGATCGTGGCATAATCCAGGGGCAGTAAGGTGCGCAAGTCGATAATTTCAGCGTCCACTGCCATTTCTGCGATGACTTTTGTGGCCCAATGCACGCCCATGCCGTAGGTGATGATGCTCAAAGTGCTCCCCTCCCGGCGAATGGCGGCTTTGCCAATTTCCTCGGTGTAGTAGCCCTCTGGCACCGGGCCGCTGGTGCTGCGGTACAGGGCCTTGTGCTCGAAATAAATCACCGGATTGGGGTCGGCGAAGGAAGCCAGGAGCAGGCCCTTGGCGTCGTGGGGGTTTGAGGGATACACGACTTTCAGGCCGGGGGTATGGAAAAACCAGGCCTCATTGCTTTGGGAGTGAAAAGGCCCGGCTCCCGTGCCCGCACCAGTAGGCATGCGGATTACCACGTCGGCTTTTTCGCCCCAGCGGTAGTGCAATTTGGCCAGGTTGTTCACGATTTGGTTGAATCCGCAGGTTACAAAATCGGCAAACTGCATTTCGACCATCGCTTTGTAGCCTTTCAAACTCAGCCCTAAACCTGCGCCGATCACCGCGCTTTCGCACAAGGGCGTGTTGCGCACCCGACCATAACCATACTTGGCCAACAGTCCATCGGTGATTTTAAATACCCCACCATATTCGGCAATGTCCTGGCCCATGAGCACCAGGTTCGGGTGCTTTTGCATGGCTTGGTCCATGCCATCGGCAATGGCATCGATGAAGCGCTTTTCGTGGACCACTTCAGCAGGCGGTGCAGGTACATATATATAAGGTGCGTAAACATCGCGCACCTCTTCTTCAAGGGGATTTTGGGGATCGGCTTCTTCAAATGCCTGGCCCAAGCCCGCTTCGATTTGTTTTTTGAGACTGGCTGTGAGCTCCTTTTTGGCGTTTTCACTTAACACTCCTTTTTCAAGTAAGTGGCGCTCAAAATTTGCCAGGGGGTCTTTCATGGCCCATGCGTCCATCAAATCTTTTGGTACGTATTTGGTGCCTGATGCTTCCTCGTGGCCCCTCATCCGGAAGGTCATGCATTCGAGCAAAACGGGTTCGGGGTTTTCGCGCATTTCGGCGGCCAGGCGGCTCACGGTTTGGTATACTTCAACGATGTTGTTGCCGTCGATGGTCAGGGCTTTCATGCCGTAACCAGGGCCTTTGTCGGCAATTTGCGCACAACGAAACTGCTCATTGCTGGGCGTCGACAAGCCATAACCATTATTTTCGACCAAAAAAATCACGGGCAATTGCCATACCGCCGCCAGGTTGAGTGCTTCGTGGAATTCGCCTTCGCTGGTGGCTCCATCGCCGCTGAAAGCCAGAGAAATCCGGCCTTCGCCAGATAGTTTATGGGCCAAAGCCACGCCAGTAGCCAGGGACAATTGCGGCCCCAAGTGCGAGATCATGCCCACGACGTGGTGTTCCAAAGCGCCAAAGTGAAAAGAGCGGTCGCGGCCCTTGGTGTAGCCGGAGTATTTGCCCTGCCACTGGGCAAACAAGCGCTCAAAAGGCATTTTTCGTCCCGTAAAAACCCCCAGGTTACGGTGCAGGGGAAAGATCATTTCGTCGGGCAAAAGGGCCAGGGTGGCGCCTACCGCAATCGCTTCTTGTCCAATGCCTGAGAACCACTTGCTGATCCGGCCTTGCCTGAGTAGTTTGAGCATTTTGTCCTCAATCAAACGCGGGTACAACATTTCGCGGTAAAGCATCAGCAAGGTCTCTTCGTTCAATCCTTCGGTTTGGTAACGAATGCTTGTCGTGGCGGTGGCGGCCATAGGTTTTAATTTGGTTAGGTGGCGCAAAGGTAAGGGATATGCTGTTATGGGTGGAGAATTCAAAGGGAAAAGTTGAAGGGTTGAAAGGTTGAAAGGTTGAAAAGAGCCCAAACATCAGGGGTCTTTTTGGAAATTCACGATTTTTTTCTTATCATAGGGTGATTTTTGCATCTCAAGACGCACTACAATAAAACGATCCGTCATGACCGCATTTTTGACCGAAATAAAAATGGTACAAAGCAGGCCGCAGGTCATTGCCTGGGAGGCTTTGTACGAAAACACCTTCCCGGCGGTAGCGCGTATGGTGCAGCGGGGCGATGGGGATTTGGAAGACGCCAAGGACGTATTTCACGATGCTCTGTTGATTTTGAAAGAGCAACACGCCAAGCCTGGCTTTGAACTGCAAAAATCGCAAGAGGCTTACTTGTTTGGCGTGGCGCGGCATTTGTGGTTGCGCAAACAATCCAAACAACACCTGCCTTTGACGGAAACTGAATTGGCACTTGGCATCCAGGAATCCCATTTTCCCAAAGTAGAGGAAAAACGGCTTTTGGCCTTTTTGGAAAATGCGGGCAAAAAGTGCCTGGAACTCCTGCGCTCTTTTTATTTTCAGGAGCAAAAAATTGAAGAACTAGTTCAGGCTCAAGGTTATGCCAATGCCCACAGCGCAAGTGTACAAAAATACAAGTGCCTGGAAAAATTGCGTCACGCCGTCAAGGAACAATCGTTGAGCTATGAGGACTTCACGGAGTGATACCCAATTGATCGAAAAACACTTGCAAGGCCAATTGCAGGAAAACGAGCCGCAGGTTTTTGAGCAGCGTTGGCAGGAGAACTCCCGTTTTCGCCTGGATTTTTTCGCCCAAAAGAAATTGCACAGGCTCCTGCGTTTGTTTCACCGCCAAGAGGAGAAAAAGGCTTTTGAGGCCATTTATCAAAAGTTGATGAGCGATCCAAAGAAGGCCAATTGGAGGCGCAGTGTACTGGATATTTTTGGCCTTTGATTGAAACTTTTACTGGCCTGACGCGCCGAACCACTTGCTTCATCCCCTCGAAATCTCCCGACTGAATCCTCTCTCTTCAACCCTTCAACATTTCACCTTTAAACTAAAAGATGATGGTCCAGTCCAGCCTGGTGCCCATGGTGATTGACAACACCGGTGGGGGCGAACGTGCATTTGACATTTACAGCCTTCTGCTGAAAGAACGCATCGTGTTTTTGAACACCGATGTGAACGACATCAGTGCCAACCTGATCGTGGCGCAGCTCTTGTACTTGAGCAGCGTGGATCCCAAATTGCCGATCAATTTGTACATCCACAGCCCTGGGGGCATTGTATATTCGGGCATGGCCATTTTTGATACCATGCGCATGATTCCAAATCCGATTTCGACGGTAGCAGTGGGATTTACAGGTAGCATGGCTACTTTTTTGCTGAGTGCGGGCACCAAAGGCAAGCGTTATGCCCTTCCCCATGCCACCATCCACAACCACCCGGCGGGCGGCGGGGCCAGGGGGTATACTGAGGATGTGCTGATCGCTACCCGCGAGCAGGAGCGCATCCAGGCCCAATTGTTTCACCTCATGGGACAATTTACCGGACATAATCGCGAGGAAGTCGAGGAGTTTTTTCGCCGCGATCGCTATCTGAATGCCCAGGAGGCCCTCGAGTTTGGCCTGGTAGACGAGATTTTGGGCGATACTTCAAACTTGGTGGTGTTGAACCGTGCGGCTCCTGAGGTGAGCTTGTGGCCAAATCAAAAGTCACTGGGATCGGCTCCGAAATGACGTTTAATCTTACCAACTGGCATCCAGGTCAACATACTCAAGCTTTTGAATACACTCCGTTTTGAAAGCCTATTTAAAAAGTTGCATACAGAGATAAATCTCCGAATGCAACTTTTATTTCGATGAGAATTTGGGTCAAATCATTTGTGAATCAATAAATTGCAACAACAAAATAGTTGAGGTTTGCAATTTTCAAAATTCAAAAATCGTGCAAACCGGAGCTAAAATTGCCTTAAAACTTACCAATCAGCCCCAACTCATAACCCATAACCCATAACTCATAACCATTTATCAACTCCACAAGCGATCCCAGCTCCGATCCTTGTCCCACTCTGGCGTGGGCAAGAAATATTCCTTTTCGGCCAGGTGCTGCTTGGCTACTTCTTCGTTCAATTCCACGCCCAGACCTGGTTTTTCGGGCACGATGGCGAAGCCTTTTTTGACCAAGGGCTTGTCGATGCCTTTCACCAAGTCTTCCCAAAACGGCACATCCACTGAGTGGTGCTCCAGGGCGATGAAGTTTTGGGTAGCAGCCGCGCAATGCACGTTGGCCATGAACGAAATTGGGGTTCCAGCAAAGTGCATGGCCATGCCTACTCCTTTTTCCTCTGCGTAATCGCCAATTTTTTTGGTTTCAAGGATGCCACCAGATGTTGCCAAATCCGGGTGTATCAGGTCAACGGCATTGGAATCGATGAGTTTGATGAATTCTTCCTTCAAGTAAATGTCTTCACCGGTCAGGATCGGTACATCCACCGCTTGGGTGATTTGTTTGAGTAAATTGGTGTATTTCCAGGGAATTACATCCTCCAGCCAAGCCAGTTGATAAGGTTCCACTTTTTTGGCCAGGCGAATCACGTCATTGACGCCGAAGTGGCCGTAGTGATCCGAGGCCAGGGGAATGTCATAACCCACTGTTTCGCGTACCGTAGCAATGTATTCAGCAATGGCATCGAGCCCTTTGTTGGTGATTTGAATACCTGTGAATGGGTGCTCGGTGGCCCCATAGCTCATTGGAGTAGAGTCCCACTGGCGGCCAATGTCCCAAAAATTGGAATTGACCACCATGTCTTTCTGTCCTTTGAGAAATTCGATGCCGAAATCCATTTTCAAGAAGGTATAGCCTTTTTGCTCGACCCTTTCTTTCATTTTGGCGGCAAAATCGGCCTTGTTGTCCACCCTTGGCGTATCGGCGTACAGGCGCACCTTGTCGCGGTATTTACCGCCCAGCAGTTGGTAAACGGGTACATTGTAGGCCTTGCCAGCCAGGTCCCAGAGGGCCATTTCCACGCCGCAAACTCCCCCACCCTGTCGGCCGTGGAAACCAAACTGCTTGATCTGTTTGAAGAGCATTTCTACGTTGCAAGGGTTTTTCCCCAACAAACGGCTTTTCAAAAACATCGCGTAGCGCCAGGAGGCTCCATCGCGCACTTCTCCCCACCCGGAAATCCCCTGGTTGGTATCAATGCGGATGATGGGGCAGTAGCCCTCCGCTTTGACTACGCAATATCGCATATCAGTGATTTTCAAATCACTTGGTGCCGAAAGTTTGTTGACTTTCTGCGTGGACTCTTCCAGCGTTTCACCCAAAGTAGAGTGTGTAAAAGCGGCCAATGAAAGGCCGCCAAGCCCCAAGTTGCGCATGAATCCGCGACGGCCATTGGGCTGTTCCTCTTCGTGGTGTTCAGGCGTGGGCGTGGGTTCGGGCAGTGAAAAACGATGGGTTTTCATGTTTGTGTACTGTTTATGTTGTGAAATAAGTGCCAAGGCTGAAGAATAAAATTATTGTCTAAAAATAACATTATTCTCAAAATATAAACTATACTTACGGCAAAAGAATATTTTTTCATTTCGCATTCCGCTTTCATGGCAAAATCAACTTTGTACATTGCCACAGGTCTCATTGCACTGGCTATTGTTTTGTTTCTGATGGGGCAAATCATTTTTGCACCACCTGCCTTGATCCTTGGGCTTGGCTTATTGGCTTTCTGTTTCAACCAGATGCCGGGGTTCAAAAGCTATGTTTTTACGGTTGGGGTATTGGCAGCCGTCACCGTTTCGATGTCATATCCACAGTATTTTTTAGGAGTTAGCGACTTTTCTTCCAAAAAACTGATTGTGCCACTTTTGCAAATCATCATGTTGGGCATGGGCACCACCATGAGTTTCAAGGATTTTACTGATGTGGTCAAAATGCCCAAGGCCGTAGCGATTGGAATTTTAGCCCAATTCATCATCATGCCCTTGACCGGACTAACCCTTACCAAAATCTTCCATTTTGAACCAGAAATTGCCGCCGGGATTATTTTGATCGGCTGCTGTCCTTCGGGCTTGGCCTCCAACGTGATGTCGTACATCGCAGGAGCCAATGTGGCTTTGTCCATTACCCTTACTTCGATTGCGACTTTGTTGGCACCTGTTTTGACCCCATTTTTGATGAAAAACCTGGCTGGTGCGATGGTGCCCGTTGATTTTTGGGCCATGCTGATTGACATTTGTAAAATGATCATCATCCCGGTCATCTTGGGTTTTACGATCAATCACTTTTTGAGTAGCCGCATTTCTTGGCTCAACAAGGTCATGCCACTGGTATCAATGCTGGCAATCGGGTTGATCATCATTGTCATCACTGCGCATGGCCGCGACAATCTTTTGCAGGTCGGAGGACTTTTGATTTTGGCTTGTTTCTTGCACAATACCATTGGCTACTTTGTGGGGTATTGGTTTGCAAAAATCAGTGGTTTGGACAAACGTTCTTGTCGCACAGTGGCTATCGAGGTAGGGCTGCAAAATGCAGGGTTGGCTTCTGGCCTGGCCCTTGCGATGGGCAAATTGGCCACAGTAGGCCTTGCTTCGGCCATTTTTGGCCCAATGATGAACACCACGGGATCCATGTTGGCTTCATATTGGAAAGAGAGGCCCGTCTGAGTCCATTCGATTTTTACATCACAACAAACAGCAATAAACTCTTTACAGATGAAAACCACCATACTTTCATTGTTCTTGTACTTGTTCGTCACAAGTGTTTTCGCTCAAAACATCAGCAAGGAGCAACTGATTTTTTACACCCAAGAGTGGAAAGGTGAGCGTTTTGCCGATGGTCGGCCCAAGGTATCCGATGCCTTGTTGGCGCGCATGAAAAACGTTTCGATCGAAGAAGCTTGGGGTGTTTTGCGCGACAAGGGCTACAACAACCAATTCGAGGGCGGTTGGATGATGCTGCGCGAAAATCAGCCTTTCGCAGGTCGGGCACTCACAGCCATGTACATGCCCCTGCGTCCTGAAATCCAAAAACGCATGCTTGACAAAGGGCAAAGCGAAGGCCGCAAAGGCCCCATGAATTCTTGGCCCATCGACATGCTCACGCCTGGCGACGTGTATGTGGCGGATGGATATGGAAAAATTGTTGACGGCACCTTGATCGGCGACAACCTGGGCAACGCCATTTTTGCCAAATCCAAAAACGGCGTAGTTTTTGACGCCAGCGTACGTGACATTGAGGGCTTGGAAGAAATTCCAGGTTTCAATGCTTTTGTACGGGGTTGGGACCCTTCGTTTCTAACTCAATCCATGCTCATGGGCTTGAATACCCCGATCCGGATTGGCCGGGCTACGGTTTTTCCTGGTGACGTGGTTTTGGCCAAGCGTGAAGGGGTAATTTTTGTACCTGCTCACCTGGCTGAAGAAGTGGTGCAAGAAGCCGAGTTCATCGCCCTGCAAGATGCTTTTGGTCACCAACGCCTACGCGAAGGCAAATATACCGCAGGCCAAATCGACGTAAAGTGGACCGATGAAATCAAAAAGGACTTCTTCAAATGGCTGGATAGCCAGACTTTGCCAGTGCCCAGGGCTGAATTGGATGCTTTTATGAAAAAGAAGGGATTTTAAGAAAAAGCGGGCAAGATGTATTCCACTGGTACTTGATCGGTCAGCCAAACGCCATTATCGCTTTGGTAAAAAACGAAACCAGCCTCATGCATCTTGCCCGTTTCAATTTTCAAAACCACGGGATTGCCATGTCTGGAACCTACTTTGGTGGCCATTTCTTCATCTGGGCTCAGGTGTACGTGCTGGCGGTTTCTTTTTTGTAGTCCTTGGTCAAAAATCGAGCTCAAGTTTTTGGTGGCGGTGCCGTGAAAAAGGATTGCTGGCGGCATTTGGGGAGCTAAATCCAGGTCAATGTCGATGGAATGTCCTTGGTTGGCGCGGATTTTTCGACCACTTTCGTCAAAAGCAAAACGCTGCTTGTTGTTATTTTCAACTACATATTTCAGCTTGTCCAAGTCCAGATCGTGGCCCGCACTTTTCATTTTTTTGATCAAAACGGCCACCTCCGCCCAGCCATTTTCATCCAGTGGCAGGTCGATGGTTTCTGGTTTGTGCCGAAGTACCAAGCTGAGGAATTTGCTGGTACGGGTGAGGTCTTTTTCGGTGTACATGACGGGGTATTTTTGCCAAAAGAAACGGTAGGTTAATTAAAAAAGTTCCTGTTCTTTGACAAAGCGTGTGTTTCTTGATGCAAAGCCGGATAGATGCATCAGAATCATATTTGTCTAAGAATCAAAGTTCTTTTCTCAGCCCCAAATCCACTGCCAAAGCCCAAACAAGGGCCTTTGATCGATGAAATAGACATTGCCAACAACCCCAAATAGCAACAAGAAAATACCCAAAGCGATCCAATAGGGTGCATAAACTCTTTTGCCAAAGTATTCACGGGCCAGTAGCAACAAGATCAAAACCAAAATAATCGGTACCCCCGGCAACGCAATCCTGGCCGATGCTGGATCGATAAAAGGCAAAGCGCTCAAGATCATAAAGCGTTGATGGTAAGCCACGTTCTTGCGGAAATAAATGGCCAGACCGTACAAGGCCAGAAAAAATGGGATGTCAAAAAGATTGGCGGCCAAGGCGATCAGGTTTTGGGCCCGCGATTGTTCCTGGTTGATGACCAATATAAAACCCAGCAGGATCAGGGGAACCAAAATGTATGAGCTGCGCCCCACTTTTCGGTGTAGTTCCAGTTTGCCTTTCCAAATCAACAAAGGCTGCACAATCAGCATGGCGAACCAGGCTACCAAGGTCAAAACGTGAAAATGCAAGCGGTAAGTGAAGGCAGGCGAGCCTTCAAAAGCTGGGAAAAACGCGAAATAGCTGCGAAAAAAAGCGAAAACGACAAAGCAAAAAATCAGGACAAAAAACCAGCTAATGCTTCGGTATAACTTTTCCATACAATGAAGTTTTGGCCTTGAACAAAACACAAGGCATCGATGAAAGTATGAGTATTAACCGAAAGCAATCAGACAAATGTAGCATTTCACATACTGATAACCGACCATTTGAGAGCCTTTATTTTGCTTTTCAATAAAATTAGCGTAACTTTAAGTTTGATTTTGCGTAAAACTGGGCAACTTTCACCGTGAAAGTGCTTAACCCATCAACCAAACCTAAAATCCTATGCCTGTCTTCAACTGGCTTGAGCAAGTCAAAAGCATCCTTCCTGCCGATTGGCAAAACAAGACTGGAAAAGGTGTCAAAATCGCGGTGCTTGATACAGGTTTCGACCTCAGCCATCCATCTTTGGCCCATCACGATCTGGATGGGCACAAGTTCAACACGGGTCTGCCTGGCGATGCCAAACTGCGCGGTGGCATGGACGATCTGCGCGATCGCTACCTCAACAAGGGGCACGGAACCACGGGTATCAGCCTTCTGGCTGGCAAAAGCACCACCGATGGGGTGCAAGGCATTGCTCCCGATGTGGAGTTGTTTTTGATCAAAACGGCCAAAACTTTTGCGGAAGCTGGAAACGTTTCCGATTTGTACCGTTTCATCGACTTTTTTGAGGGTTTACAATTGGCCAAAGACCTAAAAGTGGACTTTGTGGTCACCTCCTTCACCTTTGACGAAACCCAAATCAACCGCTTTGAAATCACCAAAGGCGAGGCCGATTTGGTGCTCAATGCACTGGCTGAAAGTAAAATCCCGGTCCTGGCGGCTATGCAGGATTACGAAAAAGAAGGCAGTTTCCAGCATTTATCGGGCAAGTTTTTTCCCAGTTGGCATGGGCAAGTGATCAATGCAAGTTATGTACCAAAACCATTGGATGACCGTTTTGAGTTTTTGAAAGACGATCCAGGTATTCATTTTTTTGTGGAAAACCTCAGCGGACAAGGCTGTTTCATCCGCGAACAAATCAAAGAAGTGGGGCCAAGCAATAGCTTGTCCGTGTATGTGATGGCGGGTATTTTGGCATTGTCTTTCGAAGCATTAGGTCCTGAAAATTCGCCACGCAGCCGGGCTGCGGTCCGCAAACTTTTTGAGCAGCATTTCCCTAAATCAAACACGGCTGGAAAAACGGGTTTGAGGGTTTTGCAAGGCAATCCTATTTTGGTGTAAGCCTTTGTGTTTTTTATTCATGTTCACCTGAATCCCAAAACCATGATCCGCAATTGTTTCTTTTTATTGGCTTTCTTGGGTTTTGTATCCCTTTCAGCTCAGTCTTTGGTAGAAGATGTTTTGACCTTGAGCCAAAACAAAGCCCTGATTTTCGACCCCGAAGGCAAGGTGGTTTCGTTGTCAAATTCCGACCCACAAGCATTGAGCCAAGCTTGGGAAATTTTGAAAAAATACGGCCCCGCCGAGCAGCAATTCTGGCGCGGCAATCCTTACCTGGACTTCAGCGATCCTGCCAATTTCTCGCTCTTGGCAGTTGGAGACAACAGGGAAGGAAAAAATGTCGGGAGTACTGGCGTCAGTGGCAGTAGCTTTGTCACTTTTTTTGCCGATGGTTTGGCTAAGTTCATCGCCAAACGCACCAAACAAGAATTGACCAATTCGTTTTTCCGCAAATTCAAAGAAGACTTGGCGCGCTATCCGGTTTTGGATACCCTTTTCCCGCAAACCCACTACCTGCTCAACCGCATCGACAAGGACATCTATTTTTTTGACAAATACCTCGACGACCTGCGCGACCATTTTGTGAAGGATTTGGAACGCATGCCCACCGGATTGGGCATGTTGGCCAGGGCTCATCCCGACAAATTGGGCGGCGCAGAAAGCGTATGGCTCTCGGACATGATGCGGGTATCGCAGCTGTATGTTGATGGTTTTGGGTTGAAAGAATCTTTGGGCTACCTGGCTTCAGAAGAATGCGACATGGCCACGCGTTGGAGCACTTTGCCCGATACCAGCGACCGCAAATTGGTGCGCAACATGTCGGGATCTTTTCGCACCATCAACCTGCTGACAAATGCCCTGTCGTACACCAAGGACAAAAAAATCGTGTGGTGTACCCCCGAAACCCTGTTCAAAGTGCTCAACAACAACAAATCCTTTGGCTTGCTGATGGGCATTTTGTACGAACAAGGCGGCGATGTGCAGTTTTTGCCACAAATGAAAACGGGTACTGATTTTCAGCAAGTACTCAAGAGTCGGCAGCGCGATTGGGGGCGATTCAGCAGTTTCAAAGCCCATTTCAGCGACCTGGTGATGAACATTAACCAGGTGCAAAATGCAGTCAAAGAAATTGAAAACATCAAAGACAATGCCTCAAGCGGTAACCGCAGCACGCAGTTCTACCGCATGTTCGATGCGGCATTTGGGGTCATGGAAATTGGCTATCAACTCAAAGCCGATTTAACAGGTTTACCCATCAATCAACAAGAAAAAAACCTACTCTTCGTCATCCGCCAAATGAGCGAACTCAACCTGCACCTGCAAAGCAAAGAATACAGCGCCGCAGTGATCAACTTGGGCAATGTGATCGACCGCCTATCCTGGAAAATCTTGCAAAAGAAAAAATTGAGCAAAAATGGCCAGGCTACGAACATCACAGTGCCTGACACCACTGCTTTTTCTTCGATTTTTTGGAAATATGGTTCCTTCATGGCTACTGTAGCCGAAGCCAAAAACTCGGATGACGTAGCGCGGGCCATCGAAAGCATCGCCCTGCCCCCAGGCAGTGCCACGATGAAAAAACGCAACAATTTTACTTTTGGCATCAATACTTATGGTGGGGTTAGTTCGGGCTGGGAACACCTGAGTGACGATGCAGGAACCATCACCGACGTGAAAGGTGTGGTGGCTCCTTGGGCTCCCTTGGGCTTGGACATCAGCAGTAGAATGGGCAAAAACGGCGGCGGAAGCCTGGGCTTGTACCTGCCTTTGATCGATGTGGGGGCGCTAGCCGCCTTCCGCTTGAACGACAATGCGGCAGCGGATTTGCCCAAACTGAGCTGGAGCAATATCCTGGCACCTGGTGCTTACATAGTGTGGGGATTCAGCAAAAAATCGCCTTACAGCTTGAGCATGGGCGGGCAAGTAGGCCCTGGCTTGCGCAAATTCAGCCGCATGAACGGCGCTGAAATCAGCGATCGACAGGGCTATCGTTTGGGCTTGAGCCTGGCGATTGACATACCAGTGGTGCCTTTGTTTATGCGTTGAAATACATTTACCATTAAAATACCTAAACATGATTCCCATTTTCGGAACAGTAAATCCTGATCTATCCCACGCTGCGCTGCTCATTGTAATCATCCTGGGCGCTGGAGCCTTGGGCGGCCTGGGCAATCGTTACATTGTGACCGACGATTCACCCAATTGGAAAAAAAGCCTGGTTTTGGGGATCATCGCCTCGGCGGCCATTCCCTTGTTTTTGCACATCGTGGACAGCAACCTGATGCTCGAAGCCAAGATCGACTTCACCAATTATTTCGTTTTTGCGGGGTTTTGCCTAATTGCGGCAGTATTTTCTACCCGTTTTCTCGACTCCTTGTCCAGCAGCATCATCAATCGTTTGCAACAAGTAGAAACTCGCCAGACCCAGCAGGAAGAACTGGTGATGCCCATCGTGGAAAACAACCAAGCACCCTTGAACACTGACCCTGGTGCTCAAACTGGTTCCGAAAATGCTGACATTGGTTCCAAAGGCTTGTTCATGGACTCCCATGTCGATGCTGCTTCAGCCATGAGCAGCAAGCAGTTTTTGTACTTCAGCGAAGACAGCCTGGCCAAAATGACCAACAAAAGCACCGCAGAAATTGCCGATGAGCTGAAAAAACTCGAAGCCCAGGGCAAGGCTAAGCAAATCACCAAGGGCTCAACGGGCGAGAAAGTTTGGGTTTGGAAAGGGTGATTTTTTTAGTTGAGAAGTTTTGAGGGTGCCTCTTCGGAATCTTTGGGAATGGTTTTCAAGTAAAATTATTTGCCTTATTTTTGCAACTCAAAATCTACTTCCCTCTTCTGACCCGACAAAGTACATGATGGAAAAAATTTTTGAACTTTTCAAAGAGGGAGGCTTGGTGATGGCCACTGCTCCCGTCTGCGCCATTCTGATATTAGTAGAAATTTACCTCAGTAACCGGATCGAGCGCCCGGCTTACACCTGGAAAGATACGTTTACCAATGTTTACCTGACTTTGTGTCAAATGCTGGTGGACGTAATCACACGACGCATTCCCACCTATCTGGCCTTGATGTGGGTGTTCAAGTACCAGGTTTATCATATCGAAAACAAGATTTGGTACTGGATTTGGCTTTTTATACTCCAGGATTTTTGTTTTTACTGGATCCATCGCCTGGAGCATTCCTCGCGTTTTTTTTGGGCTGTACATGTTACGCACCATTCATCTGAGCAATTTAATTTTTCTACCGGTTTTCGATCCTCAGTATTAGAACCAATTTACCGCTTTGTATTTTTCCTGCCCATTCCATTGCTGGGTTTCGACGCCAAGGACTTGTTCCTGGTTTTCTCGATCACCCAAATTTATGGCATTGGGGTGCATACTGAGTTGGTCAAAAAAGTATGGGGTCTGGAATGGCTCTTGGTCACGCCCTCGCACCACCGTGTACACCACGCCTCGAATGTGCGCTACCTGGACAAAAACATCGGCATGTTGCTGATTATTTGGGACAAAATATTCGGCACTTTCGAGCCCGAACGCGAAGACGAGCCCATCCGCTACGGCCTTACCTCCCCTACCGACAAAGACGGCTGGTTCAAGGTTATTTTCCACGAGTTCATCGCCATTTACCAAGATGCATTTGTAAAATACCGATCTCAGCCCTGGAAAGTGCGCTGGATGTACATTTTCGGACCTCCAGGTTGGAGCCATGATGGCAGCACTTTAACGTCTAAACAGTTGCAGACGAAGCTAGCCAAACAAGAAAACAGCCCAGTTGAAAAGGCAAAAGGTATCCAGTACGCTGAGGAATTGGTGTGATTAGATGCTGGCATAGTGCAAAGACCAGCCATCTAAGCTTGAGTTACACTGGCTTTTTCACCGCCACAATCACCCCTGAAGCCCAGGCCAATTTGCTCAAAACCAAGTCATTTCTTGACTCTAAATAGGCGATCAGTTTTTCCGCTTTTTCAGCGTGTCCTTCGGGCCAGTTGGCTTGGGGCGACAGGTCATCAATGATGTACAAAGCACCTGGTTTCAACATGGCCAAAGTTTCGTCTAGCATCAGGTATTTTCCGTGCCAAGTATCGGCAAAGATGTAATCGAATTGGAGGTCTTTGTTTTGCTCCAGCCAAACTCCGCCATCGGAACAAACCAATTCCAAACGAGCATCTTTTCCCAATTCGGCTTTGGCAACATCCAGTAAAGTTTGGTCAAAATCAAGCGAAATCAAGCTTGAGCCTTCATCCATACCCTCCAAAATCCAAGCTGTGGCAAGTCCAGTGCCTGTGCCTAATTCCAAAAATTTTCCGCCCGGTTTGCTGGCAGCCAGGCTTCTCAGCAAGGTGCAAGTCAAAGGGTCGGATGGCATCGTGAAGCCAAGGGTCTGGCTGGCCGAGTCGATGGCCGCATAGGCTTTGGGAAAAGCCAATTCAGTGGTATTGGTCATGAAATTTTAGTGTATTACCAATTTCCCCGTGCTGATTTTACCGTCATTTAGGAAAACCTTGGTCCAATAAGTACCTGCCGGTAAGTTCGACAAGGACAGTTGGCGGGTTTGTTTGGGTAAAATACTTTGTCGATCCTCAAAAATCAATTTGCCATCCATGCTCAGAATGTGGACTTGCGAAATGGGGCTGCCATACAAGTTTTCGAGTTGTACTTCGCCACGACTACTTGGATTGGGGTAAATCCGCATCACCTTTTCGGCATCCACTGATTCTATCGAGGTAGCAATAGCGCTGAAAACATCCAGGTTGTCCAAGTGATAGACATTGTTTGTAAAGGTATTTGGCGCAAGCAGCAAAACAAAGGAATTGACCGTTGTGTTGGGTACAGAGGCGTCGGGCTGATCCAAAAAACTCAGTTCCAGGCGCTCCCATTCGTTTTGCTTGCTGGTGTA
This sequence comes from Chitinophagales bacterium, assembly GCA_013299105.1. GTDB lineage: Bacteria > Bacteroidota > Bacteroidia > Chitinophagales > Saprospiraceae > Haliscomenobacter. The sequence goes on from JAAFJY010000008.1 coordinate 35,950, forward strand.
GGCCCGGTAGCGGCTGTGTCGTCCAGCTGGATAAGCGGCGGTTGCCCTGCTGCTGTTTTCCAGTTGAAAAAGGATCTCAGTACCTACTGGGGCATTGGAGTAAAGGTCAATGAAAAACTTGCGTTCCTTGCGCACAAAGGGCCCAACATCGGCTAATGGAGTGCCGCTGTAAACGATGACATCGTATTGAGAACCTCCATTGCGGACATAGCGGGCGCAAAGGTTGCTGCTATTGATTGCGTTTTTGGCAGGATTTGCAAAATTGTCAGTAAAGTTTCCGTTGGAAAAAGTCATGCTCAATGGCGAGGACTCGTCAAAATTTTCCAAACTGGCCGCTTTGCTAAAATCTGGAGCCACGGAAACGGGAATTTTTAAGGTTTTATCGCCACATGCTGTTTTAAACGTAGCGCTGATTTCACCTGATTTATCTCCCCATTTTACGGCGATATTGGGTGTGCCCTGTCCACTGGTAATTTGGGCTCCGGCGGGCACCGACCAAGTGATGCTGGCACCAGTTGGGGCATTGCTCAGGGTATAAGACTCGGCGGGGGATTTGAAGGCCACTCTCTGATTCCCCGTGATCTGGGTGAAATTGCCATCATAAACCCGCACATAATCAATTTCAAAATTTTGTGGGAAAACCGTATTTGCATTGGGGCTACCGGGCCAGGTACCCCCGACTGCTAAGTTAAGAATGATGTGAAAACGGCTGTCAAAGGGCCAGGGACTTGGGGACAACTGGCTGCGTTTGACCGCAGCATACAATACATCGTCGATGTACCAGCGGATCTCATCTGTTTCCCATTCCACTGCGTATACGTGAAAATTTTGGGAATAATCGCCAGTTAATTTTTTGAAATTACCAGAAATTGAGCGGTTATTGGGCCAAGCTGGGCCAAAGTGAACGGTCCCATAAATAATGTCGGGCTCATGGCCCAGGTATTCCATGATGTCGATTTCACCACCTTGAGGCCAGCGTTGGTCGTCGGTATTGAGCATCCAAAAAGCAGGCCAGATCCCCCTGCCAATGGGCATTTTCATGCGGGCTTCCATGCGCCCATACTTGAAATCCCCTTTGAATAAAGTCCGCAAGCGAGAAGAAGTGTAGCTTGAGTTTTCAAAACGCTCACGTTTGGCGGTAATTTTGAGGGTACCTTCGCTGAGGGTAGCGTTTTCGGCACGGTAGTATTGCAATTCGTTGTTGCCCCAGCCGCCGCTACCCGTGCCAATTTGAGCGGTCCATTTGGTATTGTCCAATTGGTTGCCCTCAAATTCGTCGGCCCACACCAGTTTTGGACATTGGGCGCTTAGGACATTTGCTACTAAAAATAAAACGGCGGTAAAAAAGAAATTCTTCATGGATCTGAGTTTTAAATGCACTTGTAATACAAATTTAGAATTTGCATCGGACCTTTGTTGTCAGTAAGGAGTACTTTAAGCCATTTTGTATGATATTTGTCACTCACACCCAAACTGCCGAGATGGTTTTGCTACGCAATTGATAAATTTGGCTTTGCCAGGATTTGATTTCAGAATGGTCGAAAACCACTAGGAAGCCTTCGTTTAGGTTTTGTCGGTCCAAGTAATCTGCCAGTTGTTCCAATCCTTGTTGATGTGCTGCCTCACCGTACCAAATTTTCAACTCTACTATATATTTCTCTGCATGATAAGTAATGGCTACATCAATCCTTCGTTCTTCAGAAATTTCCGGTTCCTTGAAGTCGTAGCCCCCTCCATTGATGATCGGTTTGATGAAAGCCAAAAAAATCAAGCGTCCATGTCTTTCCAAAAAATCGCGATCCTTACGGCTGTATTGTTCTTTCATGAACTGCTGAAACCTGGCGAGAACTTTGCCCATGTCCAATTTTCTATTGGGCAGTTGAAAGGCTGTGGAAGGATTGGGGCCGCTATAAAAATGTGAGGTTTCCACCTTGGAGCCAAAGTAATTGTACAATACTTCGGCATAGATTCGATTATGAATCCGTAAACCTGAGCCATTGGCCAAAATTCCATGCACCAACCCAATGGAAATGAGCGGGTTGTGTACATTGTAAGAAACTGTTTTGACATTGATGATCATGTCAAAAATCAAGTCGTGCAAACCCTTGTTCGATTCAATGTTTTTGATCAAACTATCAAAGTTGGTATTACCTTCTTTTACCAGTTCACTGGCCGCATACTCTAGGTCTTCGATTTCCCAGGTAAATTTGTTGCGTATTGGAATGATGTTTTCAGCCATCATTTTGCACAACTTACTCACTAAAAAGGGATAACCAGATGTGAGCCACATCAGTTTGTGAGCTACCTGGTGCGTATCCATGTGAATTGAAGTGTCTTTTTGATATTCCTCCAACATGGGAATGATTTCCTCGGCAGACAAACTCAAATCTACCGGGTATTCACTGGCAATGTTCCAGGGTGAATTAAATTGCTGATCCTCGTGTGGTCGAAGCCTGCTCTTCAAAGTTTTTACATCGTGCAAACCTGCCAGGATTACACTGTGAAAAGTTTTGCCGCTGCCCCTTAGCGCACTAAGGTATTTGCTGCGCAACAAGCCTAGAAACTGCAAAAAGACTTCATTGTTCCCACTACGGTCAACTTCATCAATGAGCAAAACCACTTTTTTAGGAAATTTTCGGATCAATTCACTGATGATGAAATCCAGTTTTGAAGAATCATCCAGGTCTTTAATTTGGGATTCCAGCCAAGTGGCCAATTCAAATTTTTCTTGTTCAAAAAACTCGGCTTTGAGCAAATTCAAGAATGATTTGCCAAAACTGAGGTCAGTGGCATATTGGTCGGGCCCCATGCCTTCAAAGCTAATGCTGATGGGAAAAAAAGCTTCAGTAGCTGCCAAAAAGCGGTGCAATCCAACCAGGATTGTAGTTTTTCCGTACTGCCTAGGCCGGCTGATCACAAAATATTTACCTCGCTCAACCAAATCCAGGGTAGGCTTGAGCTTTCTGGAGATATCTGCCATGTAATGCAGCTCCGGGATGCAGGTCCCCGTTATGTTGAACTCTTTGGTCATTATCACTACTTTATCCATCAACGGCACCACAACCTAAGCCGCCCCAACAAGCGCAGCAAGCGCAAATTCAAGGGTTTTCCGGCATCAAAAAAGTGGCCATTGATTTCAATCCAATCGGCAGTTCGACGGCATTCGGACAGGTAACTGTACATCACCACTTGCGGTTTTTGCAAAACTGCCTTCCAATACAATCCCCTTTCGGTCAAACCAAAACCTTCTTTGCCCGTAGCCAAGATGCTCAAATCGGCTACCAAAATGATTTTTTCGCCATGCGAAGGAAAAAGATAGGCTTGAGAAGCATTTTTCAACCTGGGCAAAGGCATTTGCAATAAATCGGTGAAAAAATTGGCGGGTTTATCCACTCCCAGGTTCAAATAATCCCTGATCACCTCAAACAAATTGACCTCGCTGAAAGGCACACTTTGGTACTTGAGGATGGCATCGGGCAGTTCCACCTCATTCAGGTCCTTGCAATAACGAATCACAAAAAAATCCAGCAGTTCTTCATACAGCTCTTCCACATAGTTGTTGATGTCACGGGCTTGGTCCATGCCCAACATTGACATTTGTTGCAAACGGTCGGCAGCCTGCGCAAACCGGCGGCCAATGATATCGCGAAACCCTGATTGGTACAAACGCTCAGAATACTCCGGCAGGCGCTCCGCCAAGTGTTCGCGTTCGACCCTAAGTTTGAGGGCGATGAAGAATTTTTCTGACAATTGGGCTTCGATGTCTTCCTCCAGGTCAATGACGGCTGCAGTGCGCACTTTCGACTCGTTCCATTCGGGCTGTGGGGCACCACAATGGAAGCAAAAGCGCGCATCAGTAGGCAGTGGAGTTTGACAACGGAAACATTTTTTCATAGGCGATCGCAGCGGCCAATTGGGTTTGGCTGCAAAATACTGGGTATAAAGTTAACAATGCAAATCGATCAAACAATTTATTCGGTACGCTGTTTTGTTTCGGCGTTGAAAAACGTCAATTCCGCTAACTTGCAGCACCACCAATACAAAGCTACAACATGAATGAGCATTTGCCATCTTCCAACCCTCAATCCGAACAACACAGCGAGCAAAGTTACCTCACTTTTCACCCTTACAATATACTATTGACCTTGTTGCTCATCAGTTTGAGTATGATTTTTTTGGCCCTTACGGTCTCCTTTATTTACAGCCGGGTCAACAGCGACTTGCCAGCACTTCGCCTGCCTTGGTTGTTTTTTGTCAACACTTTGATCCTGCTGGCGAGTAGTTTCACCATGATTCGAGCCAAACAAGCTTACCTTTCCGATGATACTGAATTGTACCAAAAAATGCTGCGCTACACCATGATCTTGTCATTCTTTTTCCTGATCATGCAACTGGCGGCTTGGTACCAATTGCTCTTTCAAAACATCAGCTGGCAATCTGATACCTCAGCGGGTTATTTGTACGTGATTTCAGGGCTTCACTTTGCCCACGTCATCGGTGGCATTCCCTTTCTGGGCTATTTTATTTGGCAGGCGAAAAAATACATGAAGGAACCGGTGAGTGTATTGGTCTATTTTTCTGATCCTGAGAAAAGATTGAAACTGAGGCTTCTGACCATCTATTGGCATTTTTTAGACGCGCTGTGGATCTATTTAATGCTGTTTTTCTTGGTGAATCAAGTGATCAAGTAGTTGAGGAGTTTAGTATTGAAAAGACTCGAGACCAATGCACTTCAAAATGTAACTTTTAAAAAGGTCATGCGAACAAAATCGTGTTCACATGACCTTCTCTATTGATCTAAAATGCTATGGTTCTCTTTAACATTTCAACCCTTCAACTTTTCAACTACTCTTAGAATCTAGCCGTCAAGCCCACCAAACCATTGATGCCCATCACTGGATAATGCTCCCAACGCTGGCGAAGGTTATTCAGCACGTTGTTGACCCTTACGAAAACGCCGATGTTTTCGGTGGCGCTGTACTGCGCTCCGGCACTTACGTCCACCAGGGCATTGAGATTGCGAGAGCCTGTTGGCCCTTCTTGCACAGGCACGCCATTTTGCATGAACAAGTCGCCGCGAATTTGCAACTTATCGTCCAACATGCGCAAAATCGCTCCAACGTTCAAGGTGACTGAAGGCAAGTGCCAAGGTTTGTTTCCACCTTCCATGGTGAAGAAATTTTGGGTAAAATTGGCGGTCAAAGCCAGGTTATCCATCAGGTCGGTACTCAGCTCGCCACTTACATAAACAATCTGTGCGGTGTCGTAAACCACATTGAACCTTGGTACACTGTCCCGGTTGGTGGTAAACAGAGCCAAGTTTTTAACGTCTTTAAAGCCAACTTGACCACGGTACCTGATGCCTTTTATCTCCCCTTTGATGCCGCCATAAAAGTTATTGTAGAATGAGTTTTCCAAGCGCATTCCCCTTGGGGCGATAAAGGGGTTGTAATCCGTCAAGGAGCTAAAGGTATTTTTGCGCAGGCCTCCTTCGCCGCCTGCAAAAGCAGTAATTAGATTGTCCACCAAGTTGATCGAAGCCTCTACATCTGGGTAAATGAAGAACTCATTCTCGTGAGAAGCGATGTTAGCACCAATTTTCAAACGAAAGCGATCGCCGTGGTAAGAAAAATTGGGTTGCAAAAACACGTTGTTCAGGCTTTGGGAGACGGTGTCTTCAAAACCTGTGAAATCAGCAACTAGCTTAATACTCAGCGGGTGTTTTTTTTCAAACCACTTGGAGGCACCTACTCCCAGCAAAAATCCAGTTTCTCTGGCTGTAAAATTATCACTCAAACTATAGAGCTCCGCCTCAGCTGAAACGTTGATATCAGCTACGGTTGGCTCAATGTTGTAAGCTTTGGCATTGGCATAGAACTTCTTGAAACGCTGGCGCACATCTTCTGCGGCAAAACTTGGGACATTTGGGCGGTTTTCAAGCTCTGCTTTTTCAGTATAACCATAATAATGTACGGTGTTGAGGTCGTAACCAACATTGCCACTGATTGAATACCCAGTTTTGGTTTTATAAATCCCATTCAGGTTGATATTCGATTCGCTGAATTTCTGGTTTTCGACCCGCTTACTGTTGTCAGCAGAATAGTGGTACACATCCAAGCCAATGTTGAGGTCTTCATCAGCGACAAAATCGTGTGAAGCATCTACATAAATCGCACTAGGGTAACCGATCCCGGCTTGGATGTAAGATTTGTAAGTATCTGCTTCGGGGTCCGTTTTCCAAGCCAAAGGGCGTATCCTTGGTGCTGGGTAAATTACATTGAGTGGCCTGGCCTGCAAATAGTAATTTTGGCGGCGAGTACTGGTGTCAATTGGTGGTAAAACAGGAGGCAAAACAAAGCGCTCGGCTTCGATCAAACGGGCATTGAATTGCTTTACAACGTCTACTTGCCCACCCGGCAGGTCTTTTTGGGCAAAAGTCAAAACCGCAAAAAAACAAAAAGCGGTGACCAATTTATATTTTAAAAACTCCATTGTTTTGTAGTTCTTGAAGGTTAAGAGATTTCAACTCGAAAAAATGAGCGCTTAGTTGCCACCACTTTTTTGGAATTCGAGTTTATTGGTCTCTGGCGTACGGTTCAACGGGCTGGTTTGGTCAATTTGGCGTTTGATCTGCGCCAATTTGGTTTGGGCCTGGTTCACTAGATCCTTGTCCTCGTTGTAATTTTCCAGTAAGGCCTCAAGTGCTGCTTTGGCGTTGTACAAGTCGCCTTTTTCAGTAAAAATGTCTGCTAAGAGCAATACACTTTTCGCTACCCAGTAAGGATAGTCGCTGCTTTTTTGGTTGGCTTCCATGCACAGTTGCTGTGCCCGATCAAGGTTGCGCTGGCGATAAGCGATGAAAGCAATCAGGTACCGTGCCTCAGCTGTTTGCTCCGTGTCACTCAGTTGAATCACTTTTTGCAAAGCTGGCAAAGCAGTATTAAAATCGTTGTTGTCAAAAGCTTGCTTACCGATGTAGAAATTGGCAGTTGCTTGTTGAGCAGAGTTGGCACGAGGATTATTGGCCACTTTTTGAGCCAAAGGACCTACTGCGCTCTTGTTACCAGCACGGTAAGCGCTGCGCATAGCCCCTAATTGGGCTTCGAAAATCATATTCTCGTCAGAAGCGGCGCGCTCCAGGTCAGTGTAGTATTTAAAAGCTTTGTTGAAATCCAGCTCATGGTTGTAAGCGATGATTGCCGCTTTTTCCACTGACTTGAGGTAAAACTTACCAGTTCCTTGCTGGGCTACCCATTCAAAATCCTTCAGGGCTTGGCTGTACTGGCGGGTGAGCAAGTAGCTTTCCCCGCGGTAATAATAGGCACTTGGTAGGTAAACCCCTTGTGGGAAAGAACGGATGTAGCTTGTAAAGCCGTCAATTGCACGCGGATAATCCCCCCTTTCGTAGCTGACTTCAGCAGCGCGGTAGTTCACTGAATCGCGTTTTACATTGTCGACTTTGTAGCCAGGGATGGTTTCCAGAAAGGCAAAGTACTCGCCGGGCTTACCCAGGTCTTTCACGTAAATTTCCTCGAGTGCAGCGCGTGCCTGGTTGGCTTCGCCTGGTTCTGGGTTGTTTTTGAATACTTGCTTGTAGTAGTTGATGGCCCCGTCGAAGTTGCCCCCGTTGTAGTTGATCAAGCCTAGGGCCAGCAAGCCCTGGTTGACCAATGGCGACTTGCCACGGTACTTGGTGATCAGATTTTGCAAAGGTGGCGTAGCGTCATTTGGTCGACCGATTTCAAGGTAAGTTTGGCCTACTCTCAATAACGCATCGTCTGCGAATTCTGAATTAGGAAAGTCTCTTGACAAACGCTCCAAAGAGGCGATTTCCTCCGTTCGGCGGCCCCTCAAACCTTCGATGATGGCTTTTTGGTACATCGCGTAATCATAACGGGCATATTTGCGGTCAATCGACTCATTGTAATAGCGCAGTGCAGCATCGTATTGATTGACACGGAAAAAGGCGTCGCCCAAGCGCAGAGTTGCATCACCCAAAAGGTTATTGCTGATTTTGTCGTTGCGATAAACACCTCGATTGCGGTTGATCTGGTCCACAGTAGCGTTGAATAACGTCCGCGCCCGCTCGTAATTATCGAGTTTGAGGTAGTTGTAACCTTGCAAATAACTGGCTGTTGCCACCGAAGACTCCTCTGGCAAGTCGTTGTAGTTGCGGCTCTGGGTCAAAAAGCGCTCCAAGTATTGGGTACTTTCTTGGTAGCTCTTTTCACGGTGGGCGATGTCCCCCAACCAGTAATAAGCAATGGTTTGGTAGCGCAGGTCTACTGGGTTGTCAAGTGAACGTTGAAGTAGTTCTTTGGCCTGGGGGGTCTCATTGTTTTGCAGCAATTGCAAGGCACGGTTAACAGCCACTTTTTGGTAAACAGGCACCAGTTGAGCCGTCAATTGCCCACCATTGCGGCGGCGCACATCATTCAAAACGTCTAGTGACTGCTGGTAATCGCGGTAATTCATCAACACATCGGCTAAGAGGCGCTGGGCATCCTGGTAGTAGCGAGAATTGGGCTGAAAAGTCTGGATGTCAGCAATAGCCTCGCGGGGCTGGTTGAGCTCATAGGCCAGCTTAGCATGGTTGAACGTCGCTTCTTCTTTGATCGCTTGGTCAAAATTGAGGCGTTTGGCACTGCCCAAAGCGTTCAAAGCGTTGGTGCGCTGGCCCAATTTGATGTAACAATCGGCCAGGTAAAACATCGCAGATTGACCAATTGCCGACTCTGCTCCCGACAGTGGGCGCAGGGTGTTCACCGCTTTTTGAAAAGAACCTGCCTGGTATTGGGTGTAGCCAATTTGGTACAGCTCTTCCTCGCGCATTTTTTTGGAGTTCTCGGCGTAGTATTCCAAATAAGGCAGGGCTTTTTGGTAATTGCCCAGTTCAAAGTAAGATTGGCCCACGAGCTGTTGGATTTCCTTCAGGTCGCGCACGCCCCGGTCGTTTACTTTGGGTTCAGCGTAGCTGATTACATCCTGGTATTTTTTTTGCGCAAAAAGGATCTGCGTCAAATAATAAGGAATGTAGGGCTTGTAAGTGGGGTTGCTCTCTACGTTGCGCAGGGAATTGGCAGCCTGGGCATAATCGTTTTCAAAAAACGAACACAAGCCCATATAGTAAGTAGAAGGTGCATAATACTCTCCATCCAGCGATTGTTCAGCTACTTCCTTGAAGTAAGACCGCGCAATGCCAAAATTTTTCAAAGCAAAGTTGGCATAACCTTGGCGAAACTGCATCTGGGCCAAGTCTTGGCGGGTGACCCCCAGCGTTGGCACTTCGTTGTAAAACTCCAGGGCTTTTTCGTAATCCTCGGTATTGAAGTAATAATCTCCCATGTCCATCAAGGCTTCTTGGTACTCAGGATCGGGACGGAAGGTGCGAATGAAATCCATCGTCATCAACTCACCTTCTTTGAGGCGCAATTGCACTGCGCACTTGGCCATGTACAAGGCAGCTCTGGTACGCAAGCCCTCTGCCCGCCCTTCGTTGATTGGCAGACTCAGGTCGATGGCTTTTTGAAACTCGCGTTTGGCTTTGCCCAGTACGCCCTGCTCATAGAGCGCAACACCGCGTTTGAAAGCGCGGTTGGCATCAGTGTAAACGGCAGTCTGTTGCGCCAACAGGGTTTGACACAAACCCAGCACCAGCAACAGCGGCAGGATAGATTTTTTGAGGATCATAGCAAACTATGGTTTGGTGTAGCCGTTCAGCACAGTTTTGAACGACTTTGCAATAACGTATGGATGACGATAAAAATGTTATCCCCCAGCAAAAACCCCATTTTTATTGGGGAATTTTACCAGCACAGGAAATTTAGACAACCTTAACATAAAGTTCATGGAAAAATAGCGCTGACTTGATCAAACTTCAGCCAGCACTTCAGTTGAATGAAGAATCCGGGCTCCAGCAGTTCTCATCTCTTCAAGCGCCAATTCAACATCGCCTTCCTGCAAGTTTACACCGCGGCAAGCATCTTCGACCAGGCTTACTTTGAATCCCAGCTCAAGTGCATCTAAAGCAGAAAACTTGACGCAATAATCGGTGGCTAAGCCAAGGATGTACACTTCTGTTGCTCCTTGCTCTTTCAGGAAATCGCCCAGACCAGTGGACTTGCGGTGACCATTGTCAAAAAAACCACTGTAAGAGTCGATATTGCTTTCAGTCCCTTTGTAAAAAATCTTGTGGATTTTCGATTGTTCAAGGCCAGCTACAAGTTCTGCGCCAAAGCTGTCTTGCACGCAATGGATGGGCCAAAGTACTTGTTGCAAACCATCAAGATTGATGATTTGGCCAGGGCGGCGAAAGGGATACATAGCGGCGAAACTACCATGATCAGCGGGGTGCCAATCTTGGGTCGCAACCACCAATGGAAAATGATCGAGCAATTGATTGGCGATAGGGATCACTAGGTCGCCTTCTTTGACTTCTAGTGCCCCACCAGGACAAAAATCGTTTTGCAAATCTATAAGCAATAGGGTTTTCATGTTTGTTTACGTCAGGTTTTGGGTTACTTGCTGGCCTGTTAATCAATTGCTACTCAACAAACCGTCGGTCATGACAAGGCAACGGTCACTCAAGCGAGCCAATTCGTTGTTGTGGGTAACGATGATAAAAGTCTGCTTAAAATCATCTCGCAATTTGAACAAGAGTTGGTGTAAATCCTGCGAGGAACCTGAATCTAGGTTCCCGGAGGGCTCATCGGCAAAAATCACAGCTGGTTTGTTCATCAGAGCCCTTGCAACAGCGACCCTTTGTTGCTCGCCACCCGAAAGTTGGCTGGGCTTGTGGTCCAATCGGGCACTGAGTCCCAGGTAATCGAGCAATTCTTTGGCTCGAGCCTGGGCTGGGGCTTCACTTTGTCCTTGGATATATGCTGGAATGCAAACATTTTCCAAGGCGGTGAATTCTGGCAAAAGGTGATGAAACTGGAATACAAACCCCAAATTGCGGCTGCGAAAATCGGCTAGTTTCTTGGCGTTAAGCTTGGATACTTCTTCACCATTGATGATGACCTTGCCATTGTCGGCAGTATCTAGAGTGCCCAAAATGTGAAGCAAGGTGCTTTTCCCTGCCCCTGATTTGCCCACAATGGTAACCAACTCGGCTTGCTTGACCACTAGGTCTACTCCTTTGAGCACTGGCAAATTGCCATATGATTTTTTGACATCGATTGCTTCAATCATGGATTGGTGTTTGGAGGTTTAGTCGGATAACCTAGTGCATTGAGAACAAAATAATAACCCATTATCGCTAGTCCCACGTCTCCTGACGGGGACTGCCCTGATGCGCATATCCTGACGCATTGGCGAGCTGGAATCATGCATTAACACACTTTAAATGGGCACTTATTTCGTTCCTGGACCACTAGAACACAACAAGTGCTTTGATCCAGTCCAACAAACATACCCAAAAAAAAGCTGAACTAGAGATACTGATATGAAAAAAAGGGGCAAGTATCGAACGTGCCGCTTTTCTTCATCGAAATCAAGCTTTTACTTGCTGGTAAAACTCAGCCCTCGTATCGGGATTTTCAAAACTTCCGCTGTATTCAGATGTGATGGTGCTGGAATGGTCATGTTGGATGCCCCGATGCGAAACGCACATGTGGCGAGCATCAATCACCACGATCACATCAGGCGTGCCGAGGATTTTGGTCAATGCCTGGTGAATTTGGCGGGTCAACCTTTCTTGCACCTGGGGCCTGCGAGAATAGTAGTCCACAATTCGATTGAGTTTGGACAAGCCAATTACTTTGCCACTCGATACATAGGCAATGTGCGCACGCCCTTCGATGGGCATGAAGTGGTGCTCACACATTGATTTTAGCGTGATGTTTTTTTCAATCAACATGCGCTGGTAGTCATATTGATTGTCGAACAGGGAAATGTCGGGTTCTTTGGCGGGATCCAGGCCCCAAAACACCTCTTCAACGAACATTTTGGCCACTCTGTGGGGCGTACCTTGCAAGCTGTCATCGTTCAAATCAAGGCCTAAAATGTCCATGATCGCCGCAAAATGCTTTTCGATCTGGGCCATTTTCTCCGCATCGTTCAGCACAAAAGCGTCTTCACGCAAGGGCGTTTCCAAATTACCTGAGAGATGATCATCACCAAAGTCATCATTGCGGCTCGCTTGGTTGTGATCGAAAATATGATTGGTTAAAGTCATTTTTTGCAGAATATACAGGTCGGTTGCAAAAGACCTGTTTGAGTAAAACCCTCAATTGGGACGCAAAGTTAGGGCTTAGTAACGGGTAAATGCAAGCACTTTGACTTTTTGTTGGCTATGCAATGCAAAAACAACACTTTACAAACCCAATCGGTTTCAATATCTTTTCGACAATCCATGCATTCCGTGTGGTTTTTTGCCTATATTTGGAGCATAGCACTACTATTTTACTCCTTTTCAACTCCTGCAACCCATGTTAAAAGCCCAAGATTGGCAAACCCAGATATATTTGTCCGGTTTTGGCGGAAAAGTGCCCGAAATCAACCCCGATTGGGTGAAATTAGAGGCCACTGCCGCCAAAAAAATGAGCCCTTCCGCCGCTTCTTACATCATCGGCGGGGCTGGCTTGCAAGATACGATGCGCAGCAACCGCAGTGATTTCGAGGCCTACAAAATCCTGCCCCGGATGCTGCGTGATGTTTCAGATAGCGATACCAGTATTGAACTTTTTGGCCAAAAATTCAGCTCACCTTTTTGGCTTTGTCCCATCGGAGTATTGGAAATGGTGCATCCTGAGGCAGACAAGGCAGTGGCCAAAGCAGCAGCAGCTTGCGGCATTCCTTACGTTTTTTCCAACCAAGCTTCCGTGCCGATGGAGACCTGCGCCGCAGCGATGGGTGATCAGCCGCGTTTTTTTCAGTTGTATTGGTCAAAATCACGCGATTTGGTCGCCAGTTTTGTCAAAAGAGCCGAAGCTTGTGGCTGCGCTGGGATTGTGTTGACCCTCGACACTACCCTGCTCGGCTGGCGTACCCGCGATTTGGAAATCGCTTTTTTGCCTTTTTTGCAAGGAAAAGGCATTGCCCAGTACACTTCTGACCCCGTTTTTCAAGCCATGCTCGACGCCAAATTGGCCGAAGGCAATAAAACACCCCGGCCAAAACTGAGTTTTGAGCTCCTAAATGGCCTAGTCAGTGCCGTTAAGCGCTATCCTGGCAAGGGTTTTGTGAAAAAACTGCGTTCTGGTCGTCCGATGGCTGCGGTACAGCTTTTTACGCAAACCTATTCCAACCCGGCCATTACTTGGGATGATTTGGCTTTTCTGCGCGAACAAACCACTTTGCCCATCATCCTCAAAGGTATTTTACACCCCGATGATGCCAGTAAAACCCTGGATCATGGCATGGATGGCATCGTGGTATCTAATCACGGTGGCCGCCAGGTGGATGGCTCCATTTCTGCCATTGGCGCTTTGCCTGGGGTGGTAAAAGCGGTAGCGGGGCGGATTCCAGTCATTTTGGACAGTGGCATTCGAGGGGGTGCCGATGTATTCAAAGCCCTGGCCTTGGGTGCTTCGGCTGTCGGCCTGGGCCGACCTTATGTGTATGGGCTAACCTTGGGTGGCGAACAAGGTGTTTACCAAGTTTTACGACACTTGATGGCTGATTTTGAGCTGACCATGCGCCTGGCTGGTTGCCGTACAGTAGGAGAAATTTCTTTGGACAATCTACAATAGCGACTTTATGCAAAGTTCAAGCGGCTTGGCCGCCATCATGCCTTTTGCCTTGGGCATCATCATGCTGGGCTTGGGATTGACCCTCACCATTGAGGATTTTAAACGGGTTACCCGCTTTCCAAAGTCGGTGCTGGTTGGGCTTTTTTGTCAGATGATTTTCCTGCCCATTTGTGCATTTTTTTTGGCTAAAATCTTTGGCCTGACGGGTGCAATGGCGGTGGGTTTGATGCTTTTAGCAGCTTCGCCGGGTGGTGCAACTTCTAACCTTTACAGCCACCTATCCAATGGCGACGTGGCCCTGAATATCACCATGACGGCCCTGAACAGCGTTTTGACCCTCTTTACTTTGCCCTTGATTGTCAATTTTGCCCTGGCCACTTTTATGGAAGGTGATCAGGAGATTGTCATGCAGTTCAAAAAAGTAATCGAAGTTTTTGCCATTGTGTTGGTGCCAGTTGGCATTGGCATGTTGTTGCGGCGATTTGCGCCTACTTTTGCCGATCGCATGGAAAAACCAGTGAGGATTGGTTCGGCTTTGTTTCTTTTCCTGATCATTTTCATGTCGATCATCAAGGAATGGGACCGGATCGGCCATTATACCCAGTTGATAGGTTTGCCGGTATTGGTGTTTAACATATTGAGCCTGGCAGTCGGTTATTTTTTGCCCAAAATGGCAGGCGTACCTGAAAAACATGCAGTAGCCATTGGCATGGAGATTGGCATCCACAATGGGACTTTGGCCATTTACCTCGCGCTCAATGCTTTGAACAACAGCGAAATGACCATTCCGCCCGCTTTGTACAGCATTTTGATGTTCATGACCGCAGCCTTGTTTTCTATATGGATCAGGAGAAACCTCAAATTGCGAAAGCCTGCAGAACGGCTTGAACTTTGAGGCTTCTCCCGACTAAGAGCGTGTTTAAATATTGGAGGTTTGCCAGAAAACGAGGCAAATTTTGACTAACCCTTTTAAGAAAGGTAGCAGGAAAAGCGGAGTTATGCAGCGCATAATGAGCATTTTCCTAACGACCTTTATTAGAAAGGTAAGGCGAAATTGGGCCGTTTTACGGCAAACAAATAATTTTAAACATGCTATATATTAATTGATCTTCTTAAACGCCAACATCTGACCAGTGGTGCCGATGCCGTAGTATTTGAGCACTTCGCCATCACATTCCACCAGTTTGTGGCACATATCGTCCTGTGCTGATTCGATGAAACAGAAGCCCGTTGGCTGCTCGTTGTTCACGGTACAAGCGCTATTGGTGCAGTTTACATCTGGTTTGATAGTAGTGCTAACGGTCAGTTTACCACCATTGATGTGCGACATCTGGTCTCCTTTGATTTCCAGGACATAAGTGCTGTCTTTTTCGGACAACCAGCGGCCTTGCATCAGGTCCATGTTGCTGGCAGCCAAATCGGCTGCTTTGGAAGCGGCAGCTTCAGCTGCGGCCTTTTCTTTCTTAGCGGCATTGTTGCAAGCCCCTAGGGCAAAAACTCCGAGAACCAAGAGTAAATGTTTTCCAAAACGCATTTTGTATGTGTTTTTTTGGTGTGAAAAATGGAATAAGTTTGCAACAATATTACTGAAAACTTCGGAAAAACGCGGTCTGAACAATCAAGCGAGGTGTTTTTTTTCTGAACCACATTTTTTGTCTGAATCAGAATTTTCAGAATTGCAGAATTACAGAATTTCTTGCATGATGTTGACCAAAACAAGAATTTTAAAGAATTAGAGAATTGGCCCGTTTTCACGCCAAGGCGTGACGCGGCGCGCTACATCTTCATCGTCAAAATCATGGTGCTGCGACTTCTCCAAAGCTTCAAGAATATCACTAAAGCTATGATAATCGAACTACTGCGCCCCGTCTTTTTTAGCTACCGCATTGGAGTACTCGCCAATTTTTTTACCCACCTGCAAGCCCACTTCACAATCTGAGCGGTAGTGAATGCCGCCATAAATCCGTGACTCGGAAGCTTCTTTGGCAAATTGCTCCATTTTAGCCGCCTGATCTGGGAAAATATAACCCAAAACCGTAGCCGCCGCCGCCGAAAACGTGGAGTGCCCAGAGGTGTAGGATGGGAAATTTGGCGTGCCCAACAAGGTTTTCAATCCTTCGATCGCAGTTGCTGGACGAGGTGTATGGTAATGGTACTTGGTGTCCCAGCAGGAAATCCCAGCGTCTTGCAGCGACATGTTCACGTAAGCGAAGGTACGAGCAGTGCGCAAGAGGTTGAATTTATTTTGCAAAATCAAATCTGATGCAATCCGGTTCCAGTGGCCAGGAGGCGTGTAAGTGCTCGGACCATCCGCCCAAAAATTGGCAATGCGGCGCGATTCGGCGGTGGGTTTTTCCTGCCAGCGCTTTACCTCGGCTGCTTCTCCAGCAAATTTTGGTGAGCCAGGCAATGGCGGTGGCCCTGGGCGTACCGTTTCTACATTCGGAATGCACCAAGGCTTGACCCGGCCATACATCGGCAACATGCCGGGGCGGGCGGGTGTCTCCAGGCTGACCCAATTCCAACCCCATTTTTGCTTGGCAGCATTGGCCAGCGAATCGTAAATTGCTTTTGATCCGCCTGCTTTGCCCATGCCGTCGCTTTTGGCGCGCGCCAGAAATTTGGCCGCAACGGCTTTGCCCAAGGCATCGCCTGCTTGCAAATCGCTGGTTGTATTGGCACCCGCCCAAAGGCGCGACTGGCGGTGTTCTTCTGCCTTGGCCAGGATCAGGTCTTTTTCCAATGGGAATAGAAAAATCAACAAATCAGTTGCCACCGCTGCTACCACTGCATCTTCAGAAGGATAGGAAGGCAGGTCATTTTTAGGCAAACGCAAAGTGATCGTTGGATCGGTGATACTGGGCGCAGGGCGTTTGAATTGCTCCTTGAAGTGCCAGGTAGCGATCAAAGCATCAAATTGGGCAGCACTCAGGTAGGCAAAAGCCCTTGCAGCGTAAGGTGGATTGGCAAAAGGGAAAAACGGATAGACCCCAGGGTTGGCAGCACTGGGCACGCCGTAAGTCCCATCAGGATTACTGGCCGGCGGAACGTTGTATTTGGCCGCCATCTCGCGGGCGATTTCATTCCAACGCACCACCGCATTTCCTCCCCAGTAATTCACCGCTTTTTCCTGATCAGGAGTCAAATTAGCGGATGCTGTTTTCAGCGCAGCCAATTCAGCTTGGTAAGAGCTGGAGTTGGTGGCCGCAGGTGAAGCAACACTCAGTGCAGTTTTGAAATCGTCGAGAAATGCAGGGTCCCAGTTGCCGCCGTTGCGGTCGGTATTGGCAAAAGTATAGGGATCGGCTTGGTTCAGCTCGATTTCAAGCTCTTTCTCACAAGCGAAGACCATCAAAGACAATGCCATGATCGTCAAGGAGATATATTTAAATTTCACGGTTGTCGAATTTTGAAAAAATTACAAAAATGAAAACATAAAACTGAATCAATTTTCAGTTTTAGCGGCCTTGTTCCAGGCTTGGAATTGGTACAGGATGCCTCCGCCGAGCATGGTGCTTTGCCCCACGTTGCGGCCTTCAAGTACCTTACTACCCATTGCCATGAACCCAATGCCTTTCAGCGCTTTGGGGTAATACTGCGCTAAAAAACTGGCACTGCTCAGGTCCATATTGGCACATGGCAAAGGCATGTCGTTGCGTCGAATGTCCGGCCCGCCAAGGGTATTCATGACGCTGTAGCCAAGTTCCAAACGCAGTCCATTTTTGTAAAAACCCAAGTTGGCGTTGTAGTCCAACACATTGGGCATGATCATTTCGGAGGAGTAAACGCCACCGTTTTCGTAGTAATAATTCCGCTCTAATTTGATGTTGCTTCTTCTGGTCCAGCCCAGTTGTGCAGTGCCATAAAGCCCCATTTTGCTCTGGTAATGCAAAGTGCCCCTTGCACTGAGATTGGTAGAGCCGAGCCCAATCGACAAGGGTAAAAAATCCGGGTAATAGTTGGAAGCAGGGGTGCTGAACATGCCCGTCACAAAACCTTCGAGCTTGCTTTCACCCAAACCCAGATTCAAAGCGCGGTATTTGAGCCCCAACGCCAGGTCTTGAATACCTTGGTGGCCGCTCATGCTGCCAGCACTGGCCGAGGTTTTGAAAAAAGGAAGACCCACCAAAACATTGAGATTATTGAGAATCCCCACTGCGGCCATTGGCATCAGCGCCTGGGTTTTGACCTCGCCCAGGTTCAGGTTTTCACGTTTGAGCGTTCCTTCCCAATATTCGGTCCATGAGGAAGATTGATAAGGCAAAGCGATGCAAATACGCCCTTTTTCCATGATGAAGCCATCGGTGGCAGTTTGGGCAAAAGAAGCGGTTGCCAGATGCATGGTGCAAATGGTCAAGACGGCTGCCAATAGCCGTACATTTCGTTGTTTTTCCACGACAAAATAGTTGAATAGTGAGTGGAAGAAGCCGGAGAAGTTGAAAGGTTGAAATGTTGAAGGGTTGAAAAGAATGCAACACTTCAGCATGGTTGTTCCGAAAAAAGGATCAACTTACCCTAACAATAGGTCCAAGCATCTTCGGTTCAGAGATATAGCATCCGATTACCAGTAGCAAAAAAGAGCACAGGACAGGTAATCAAAAAAATATCAGTAACGGTTCAAAAATAAACATTTCCAATTTTATGATTGCCAGTTGTCAACATCATGGTAAACGTCATGCTGGAAATCCGTAAGAAAGGGTGTGGAGTGTGTAAGTGTGAGTTCGGGTGTGGGCTTCGAGATTAAGTTTAGTCTCCAATTGAAAACGAGGTTTCTTCACACTCAAACCCACACAAGCACCCAAACCCAATTTTATCCGTGTTCCCAACTAGCCTCGCGCAGTGAGGCAGCATAGTTACGATTTGGAAAGATTTATTCGTGGCTTGTTACTCAGGAAAACAACTCTGGAGGTGGAGAAGGGATGCGACCACGGACTTGGTCGGCATTCAGGGCGCAAGGGCCAAAATTGTGGGCATCTTTACAGGCAGGAACACTTGAATAATGACAAAAAATTGAGCACAAATCCTGGTTGAAGGTAAAATCCTTGAACTGAGATTTGAGCATTTTTTTCAAAGGTCCATCTTGTGGAAAACCGCCATTGCCCAGTTGTTTTTGGATAAAATCCTGGAATTGGGCTTGCAGTTTTTCGGTCCGCAAGTCACGGACGCAGTATATTTCTAAAGTATCGTTTTTGACCCTTTGCTTGACCAGTTGATACACTTCTTCGTCAATGTTCAACTTGCCTTCAACTTTTTCAAACTCCGAATCGTGGGTATGCAGGTAAAGCGAAGCTGGGACCTTGATGATGCGGTAATTTTGCGAAAAAAACGCTTCAATGGCCATTTTACGCGCTTGTTGCCACTCGAAAACGAGCAACCCAGCGTGCACCAGGGTATTAAGCACGATGGAAAACAAGAGCAATATGGCCGCAGTTCTTTTCATCTTGCAGCCAAGGTAGATAAAATGCGGAATACACCAAAAAATTCGCAAGAAAATGTCGAAGTCTTTGAGAAATTCACAATTTTATCATTCTGAAAACTTCGGAGAACTTTTCAGAATAAGCCAACAGTGAATTAAATAACACCATACTAGCGGGGCTGTAGGCCCCTAAGGTCGGTAGCATAAAGGTCAACATCATGTTTGGTGGGGCTGTAAGCCCCTAACGTTGGTCAGTCAACGTCACGCTAGCAATCATTTTCAGCACAAAAATTGCCGCTGCCGAAATTTTTCCGAAGTTTCCAAATCATTTGAGTTTCAAACCTCAAAAGCATCCAAAGCTTCCGGGTTGCGCATGGCATCCTTGTTCACGGATTGGTCCAAGGGTAGGCCTAAAAGCTTCTTTTTCACCGCAATTTCCATTTTTTTTCCACTCAAAGTATAAGGAATAGCGGGCACTTGCCGGATCAGGTCGGGCACATGCCGGGGCGAGCATTCCTGTTTCAAGGCCGTTTTAATTTTGGCGATTAAGGTTTGGTCCAGGGCTTGCCCAATTGGCAAAACCACAAACAAGGGCATGATCGAATCACCGCCCTCTTTTTCCAAGTTGACAATCAGGCTGTCCAATACTTCGGGAATTTTTTCGACGGTGCGGTAAATTTCAGCGGTGCCAATGCGAATGCCCTGGCGATTGAGGGTCGAATCCGAGCGCCCCAGGATGCGCAGACTGCCGCGATCCGTGATTTCCAGCCAATCGCCATGCCGCCACACGCCGGGAAATTCTTCAAAATAACTGCTGTGGTAGCGTTTGAAATCAGGGTCGTTCCAAAACTTGATGGGCATACAGGGCATTGGCTGGGTGATGACCATTTCCCCTACTCCATTCAAGATTGCGTTGCCTTGTTCATCCCAAGATTCCATCGCGCAACCCAAGGTGCGGCATTGAATTTCACCCTCGTACACGGGCCACCAAGGGTTTCCCCCCACAAAAGCCGTGCACACGTCAGTGCCCCCGCTCATGGAACAGGCCCAAATCCCAGGTTTGACTTTTTCTGACAACCAACGAAAACCCTCCGGCGGCAAAGGTGATCCCGTAATGCCAATGGAGCGCAAGTCTTGCAAATTCAGGTCAATGGGGCTGATTTCCGCTTTCATACAAGCCAAAACAAAGGCCGCGCTGGTACCAAAATGATGCACTCCCGCATTTTTTGCCATTTCCCACAGGCTATTCATGTTGGGAAAACCGGGACTGCCGTCGTACAAAACCGCTGTGGCTCCGGCCAGCATGGAGGCTTGCACAAAATTCCACATCATCCAACCCGTGGTCGAATACCAGAAAAAGCGCTCTCCAGGTTTTACATCGTTGTGAAAAGTAAGGTACTTGAGGTGCTCCAGCAACATGCCGCCATGCGAGTGTGTAATGGGTTTGGGCAGGCCTGTGGTTCCAGAAGAATACAGGATCCACATTGGATGACTGAATTCTACAGCTTCAAATGTCAGAGGCGAGTGGATGGATGTATTGACAATTTCCTCCCAGTTTTCAAAAGTTGGATCAAGGGGTATTTCTAGCAAATAGGGCACTTGAATCAATGCCGCCAATTCCCCCAAGCCTTCTTTCAAAGCCTGTAGTTCTGCATTTCTTTCAAAACTTTTCCCACCATATAGATAGGCATTCACCCCGATCAGGACTTTGGGTTGAATTTGCTGAAATCGCTCCAGCACGCTTTTTACCCCAAAATCGGGCGAGCAACAAGACCAGATCGCCCCCAGTGAAGCACAAGCCAAAAAAGCAACTGTGGTCTGGGGGCAATTGGGCAAGTACCCCACTACCCGATCACCTTTCACAACTCCCAGCTTGCGCAAGTGTATTTGCAGGGCGGCCACTTGTTTTTCTATGGTGCTTTTTTCAAAAACTTGCAGTGATTCGCGCTCGGATTGAAAGAGAAGCATGGGATTTTGTCCGCTTTGTCGGACAAAAACCTGTTCGGCATAGTTCAATTGTGCCCCATTGAACCATTTGGCTTCGGGCATTTTACCTGTCAAAACTTCCTTGTACTCCCAGTCAAGATGGAAATAGTGTACCAAAGATTCCCAAAACCGCGTTGGGTCAGCTACCGACCATTTCCACATGGCGGTGTAGTCATTTAAATCAAAGGCATAGCGGGGGTCATTCGCAAGAAAAGCCTGGTATTTTTTCAGGTTGGACTGCTGGATACTTTCAGCACTAGGCTTCCAGAGAATAGGTGGTATGGATTTCATGTCAGGCTTTGTATAATTTGATTTGCTGGATTCTTCAATAAACGCCAAGAGGGCAGCTAGGTTTTACCCAAAACTGCCCTCTTAAAAAGATAAAGATTTAAGTCGTTCTTATTTCGGCCAAAAAAGGCCGTTTTTCGGTGGTCCTTCGCCTCTTTTTTCAGCCGATGCTCGGGCATCGCCTTCAAAAAGCAGGCTCGGCTGACGAAAAATCGTCATCTTTTTTATCTCGAAACCACTGACCTAAATATTTACAGTAAAAAGTATGGTTACTTGGTCAGCAAATGATTAGTTTACTGAGTCTCCCAATTCTTTACCAGGTTTGAACTTAACCTGTTTTTTTGCAGCGATGGTGATCGATGCGCCGGTTGATGGGTTACGGCCAGTGCGTGCTTCGCGCGTGGATACTGAGAAAGTGCCAAAACCAATCAAAGTCACCTTGCCACCAGCTTTCAGTTCGTCGGAAATGCCACTGATTACAGCATCTAATGCATCAGCTGCTTGAGCCTTAGTGATTTTTGCGCCTTCGGCAATCTTGTTTACCAGATCTCCTTTATTCATTTCAAAGGGTTTTAGTAACGGCCTGCGAAGTCATTGAAACTAAAGCATGGAAGGACTTAGGTTTTCCAATCAGAAGTTTATTGACGCTTTCGAAGACAGTTACAGGGTTTGATGAAATAAGTATAACTCCAAAAAACAAACGTAACCTGTGGTGAATCATAAAATGTATTTACACAAGTGACCTTTATTTTTGACTTACCATAATGATGAAACAATCCCAGTCCTATCTGTTAGGTTTTATTGGGCTCCAAAGGTAGCCGCTCTGCTTTGTAAAACCAAAATTTTTGAGACGAAAAAGCCCAAAAAGCCTGATTTTGCTGGTCTGTTCTGCATTTATTTCATAGAACAGACAATTTTTTGCCTAAAGCTGTCATTTTGCTAGTGGTTTCAAAGCAAAAAAGGGAACTCAATCCCCATATGCCTTGAAAACATTGGAACCTTGAACGCAAAAGCAGCTAATTATGGTGTCGAGTGGTGCTAAAACTTTTCAAAAAACAGCCAACAATTGGTTTTTTACACTCTTCCTTGGCTTGATCATCGGGATGAGCGGAGTGTCCTGTGCCCGTGGCTCTGGTTGCCCGGCGAACGAGGCCCACGCCAAAATGAACCTGGAAAAAGCCCCCAGCAAGCACGGCAAAACCGATTTGTTTGGCAAGCCCAAGAAAAAATTGAAGCGCAAGCGCTAATCCCTCACCGCTTCCGTCCCAGCAATTTTACCCCCACTCCAGGCTGCCTGGAAATTGAAGCCGCCCGTAATGGCGTCAACGTCCAAAACTTCACCCGCGAAATAAAGGCCAGGAAATAATTTGCTACCAAAGGTCTTGAAGTTGATTTCTCGCAGGTCCACTCCACCAGCGGTCACGAACTCTTCCTTGAAGGTACTTTTGCCGTTGATTTGAAACTGGCCTTGTGCGAGCTCCGTTTCTAACTTACCCAACTCATGCTTGTTCAAATCGCCCCAGCGTTTTTCGGGGCCAATGCAGCTGGCTTGAACCAAGCTTTTCCACAAACGGCTGGGCAAACCAAATTTGGAATTGGCAGCACAGGCTTTTTTGCCTTCATTTTGCTTGAGTTGTTCCAACTCGGCTTTCACATCATCAATGTCCCAACCCGTCCAATTGATGCGGATCGAAAAGTGGTATTGTTTCTCGGCCAATTCTCTAGCACCCCAAGCGGAGAGTTTCAAAACAGCTGGCCCACTCAAGCCCCAATGGGTGATCAGCAAGGGGCCTTCGGTCTGGAGTTTACTGCCTTCCAAATAGACTTTTGCTTCGGGCACAGAAATACCCAACAAGTCTTTCAATCGTGGGTCTTTGGTATTGAAAGTGAACAAAGAAGGCACGGGCTCAACGATGCGGTGCCCCAAATCTGCCAAAACCTTCCACATGGCGGGACTGCTGCCCGTGGCGACCAAAATCCGGTCGGCGGCAATTTTCTGTTGGGTTGTTTCGATGGTCCAATGGCTTACCGTATCCCTTGGCGGAGTCAATGACTTAACGGGCTGTTGCAAAAAAACCTGCACCCCAGCTCGTTTGGCCGCATTGGTCAAGCAATCGACGATGGTTTGAGAATTGTCGGTAACTGGAAAAATGCGGCCATCGTCCTCCGTTTTCAAGTCCACCCCACGTTCTGCAAACCAGGAAATGGTATCGCCGCAAGCGAAATGGTGGAAAGGGCCGAGCAATTCGCGTTCGCCCCTGGGGTAGTGTTTGGTCAGCTCCCTTGGATCGTAACATGCATGGGTGACATTGCAACGACCACCGCCAGAGATTTTGACTTTGCTCAAAACCTCCTTGCTTTTTTCCAGGATGATGACTTTGGCTTTGGGGTTGCTCAATGCTGCATGGATTGCTGCAAAAAAACCCGCCGCGCCCCCGCCAATGACGATCAATTGCATGAAAGGGATGAATTTTTGGCAAAAGTAAGGTAAAAGGGCTTCATCAAGCCTTGGTTTTTTCCTAATTTGCCCTGCCAAATCCTAAAATACCAATGAAAATCCTCAGCGCTCAACAAATTCGCGATTGGGATGCCTACACCATCCAACACGAACCCATTGCCTCGATTGACCTCATGGAGCGGGCTTCGGAAGCCTTTTGCGATTGGTTGCAAGAGAAGTTTCCGCCCAGGCCTGCAGCGACAACCATCCATGTTTTTTGCGGTCTCGGCAACAATGGCGGCGATGGCCTGGCGGTGGCAAGGATCCTGAATCGGCGGTTTTATGAGGTAAAAGTTTACCGTTGCCATTTGGGTACGCAGTTCAGTCCAGACCACCTCACAAATTTGGAGCGCTTGCCCAAATATGACGAAGTCTCGGTTTTGGACCTTCATGAAAATGATGCTTTTCCCGGTATTCCAGCTGCTGAAATTGTGATCGACGCCATTTTGGGCACGGGCATCAATCGGCCTTTGGAGGGCTATTGGGGGGAGTTTTTGACCCACTTGTCCGCCCATCCGGGGCCTAAAATTGCCATCGACACCCCAAGTGGTTTGAATGTGGATGGCAAAACTAGTGGTCCCTGCTTCCATGCGGATTATACCTTGGGTTTTGAGGTGCTAAAACTGGCTTTTTTGCTGCCTGACAACGAACCCGCAGTTGGGGATTGGGAAGTGCGATCAATTGGCCTGCACCCAGGATTCCTGAACGAGGCGATCACGCCTTATTATTATATCGACGAAAAACTGCTGCATGGGGTTTTGAAAAAACGGCCCCGCCACGCCCACAAGGGCCTTTTTGGCCATGCCTTGTTGATTGTGGGAAGTTATGGCATGGTGGGTGCGGCCCTGCTGAGTGGCCGGGCCACTTTGCGCAGCGGGGTAGGTTTGCTCACCATCCATGCGCCCAGTTGTGCCTATCCGATCCTGCAAATGGGCTTGCCCGAAGCAATGGTCAGCGTGGACCGGCACCAATTCAATTTTTCTGAATTTCCAGCGATGGACAAGTATGCGGCGGTGGGCATTGGCAGTGGTTTGGGTCAAAAAGAGCATTCGGTGCGCGCTTTGGAAGACTTCTTGCGCGAAATCGGCCAAAAACCCCTGGTCATCGACGCCGATGCCTTGAACATCATCGCGGCTCAGGGCTGGCAACACCGCTTGCCCCAAGGCTGCATCATCACCCCGCACCCCAAGGAATTCGCCCGCCTTTTCGGCCAAACCAGCGACGATTTTGCCACCCTGCACCTCCAGCAACAAAAATCAGCCGAACACGGCATTTTCATCATCCGCAAAGGGGCTTTCACCACTTTGAGCACGCCCGATGGCCGGGTGTTTTTCAACTCCACTGGCAACCCTGGCATGGCCACAGCGGGCAGCGGCGACGTGCTCACGGGCATCCTGACGAGCCTTTTGGCCCAAGGTTACGACACCGAAACGACTGCTTGTCTGGGCATCTACTTGCACGGGCTTGCAGGTGATTTGGCGGCTGCCAGCCTGGGCCACGAGGCCCTTTTGGCGGGAGATATTGTGGAAAAATTGGGCGGGGCTTTTGGGAGGATGCGGGGGTAAAGCGAAAAAACCCCTACCTTCACCCCCAACACCAAACAAACAAGCACCCTTTTCATGGAAACTGCTATTCTCATTGTCTTTATCCTTGGTTACATCAGCATCGTGATGGAGCACAAGTTGGTCATCAACAAGGCAGCTTCGGCGCTCTTGACCGGGGCTTTGTGCTGG
The DNA here is from genome assembly GCA_013299105.1 of Chitinophagales bacterium. GTDB lineage: Bacteria > Bacteroidota > Bacteroidia > Chitinophagales > Saprospiraceae > Haliscomenobacter. Next base: position 61,564 of record JAAFJY010000008.1, read on the forward strand.
ACCATTTTCGCTTTTTTTGAACCCGACAAACATGTGCTGGGCCACCACTTGGCCGAACACTTGGGTGAAATTTCGGGTATCTTATTCTTTTTGCTGGGGGCCATGACCCTGGTGGAAGTGATCGACGCCCATCATGGCTTTGAATTGATTGTCACGCGCATCAAAACCAAAAACAAGGCCAAACTCCTCTGGATCGTTGGCTTGACGACCTTTTTCCTTTCGGCGGTTTTGGACAACCTCACCACCGCCATTGTGATGGTTTCGCTTTTGCAAAAAATGATCGACAATGACGAAGACCGCTGGCTGTTTGCGGGCATTGTAGTCATTTCTTCGAATGCGGGCGGAGCATGGTCGCCGATTGGCGATGTGACGACTACCATGCTGTGGATCGGCGGCCAAGTCACCGCAGTCAATATTGTCAAGGAATTGTTTTTGCCTAGTTTGGTGTGCTTGCTGGTCCCATTGCTTTTACTCACATGGAGAGTTCGGGGCGAAGTAAGTCCCAACGAAGATGAAATGGATCAAGGCGGTCCGACCAATCCTCGTGAGCAAAAATTGGTGCTTTTTTTGAGCGTCGCAGTACTGATTTTTGTACCGATTTTCAAAACGGTGACTCACTTGCCGCCTTTTCTGGGCATGTTGCTGGGGGTAGGCTTGGTTTGGGGGATCATCGAGCGTTTGCACCGCCGCAAAGAAGAGGACGAACGCAAACGCTTGAGTCCATCCAAGGCATTGCAGAAAATTGACACTCCAAGCATCCTTTTTTTCATGGGCATCTTGCTGAGTGTGGCTTGCTTGCAAAGTGCAGAAATCCTGCCACATGTAGCCCAATGGCTGGACCAAACCATTGGCAACGAATCCATTGTGGTAATGTCGATTGGCTTGCTTTCGGCCATTGTTGACAATGTTCCACTCGTAGCCGCCGCTCAAGGCATGTACAGCCTTGACACCTACCCTACTGACCACTATTTTTGGGAGTTTTTGGCGTATGCTGCTGGTACTGGAGGCAGCGCTTTAATCATAGGATCTGCTGCGGGTGTAGCGGCAATGGGCATGGAAAACATCAATTTTTTCTGGTATCTCAAACGAGTGACCTGGCTGGCTTTGGCTGGCTTTTTTGCTGGTGCTTTGGTGTACATGGCGATAATGGGGCATGTTGGTTGAAATGTTTAGGGTTGAAATGTTGAAAAGAAAGGGGCTACGTGAAATTCAACATGTAGCCCCTTTCTCTTCAACATTTCAACTTTTCAACTAAAAGCTGTTGATGATCGTTGCAAATTCATCCGCCTTCAAAGAGGCGCCACCGACGAGTCCGCCGTCCACGTCAGGTTGAGAGAAGAGTTCTTTGGCATTGGCGGCATTTACGCTGCCACCGTACAGAATGCTGATGCTATTGGCCAAATCAGCGCCATATTTGCCCGCAATCAAGCTCCGAATGGCCGCGTGCATTTCCTGCGCTTGGGCCGGAGACGCAGTGCGGCCCGTGCCAATGGCCCAAATGGGTTCGTAAGCGATCACCACTTTTTCCATCTCCTCAGCGCCGAGGTGAAAGAGCCCTGCTTCGATTTGGGCGTTCACATGGGCTACATGGGAGCCCGCGTCACGGATGTCCAGGCTTTCGCCGCAGCAGAAAATGGGGGTCAGTCCATTACTCAGCACCTTGTTGGTTTTTTGCGCCAACAAGGCATCCGATTCGCCAAAATATTCGCGGCGCTCGGAATGGCCCAGGATCACGTAGTCCACGCCTACCGATTGCAGCATTTCGATTGAGGTTTCACCCGTATAAGCCCCTTTGTCTTCCTGGTGGCAGTTTTGTGCACCTAAGAAAAAGCCTTCGCGGTTTTTCAATACCTCATTTACCGCATACAAATGAATGAATGGGGTGCAAAAAACCACCGTCGCTTTTGGTTCGGCGACTTTATCTAGGATGTCGTAGCAAAGGACCAAGCCATCGTTGTAAGACTTGTTCATTTTCCAGTTGCCCGCTACGATTTTTTTTCTCATTTCCATACAAGTTTGTTTGAATCACTCCGAGATTATTCCTGGGCTTTGCGTTTTTCCTTGCCCAATTTGGTGTACTGCACGTTGGCTTCAATGGTATGTCCGGGGCGAGACCACCTCAAGTCATCAGGGTTGGAGCTCAAATCTTCGTTTATTTCTTCGATCTGAGGCACAAAACCATCCGTAAAAGGCTTTTTAGGGATCAAACCCAGCTCTTTGAACATGTCCATGTCCTCGTAAGCGTCTGGGTTGGGGGTGGTCAAGAGTTTGTCGCCAGCAAAAATCGAACCCGCTCCCGCCAAGAAGCACAAAGCCTGGCCTTCCTGGCTCATTTCGGTTCGGCCAGCCGACAGGCGCACCACCGTATCGGGCATCACGATGCGGGTAACGGCGACCATGCGCACCATTTCCCAAATGCCGATTGGTTTCAAATGCTCCATTGGCGTACCTTCTACGGCCACCAGGGCATTGATGGGCACTGAATCGGGTTGCGGACTGAGGCCAGCCAGGGTCAGTAACATTTTGCAGCGGTCTTCCACCGATTCGCCCATGCCGATGATGCCACCTGAACAAACGGTCAGGTTGGCCTTGCGCACGTTGGACAAGGTCTTCAGGCGGTCGTCGTAACTGCGGGTGGAGATGATGTCGTCGTAGTATTCTTCCGAAGTATCGAGGTTGTGGTTGTAGGCATACAAACCAGCTTTGGCGAGGCGCTTGGCTTGGTTTTCGCTGAGCATACCCAGGGTACAACACACTTCCATGTCGAGTTCGCGCACGGTTTTGACCAATTCTACCACGTGGTCGAAGTCTTCGTCGTCCTTGACATTGCGCCAGGCAGCGCCCATGCACAAACGCGAAGCGCCAATGGCCTGGGCTTGCATGGCCGCCGAGCGCACAGTTTCTACGCTCAACAAGTCGTTGTTTTCGACCCCAGTGGCATAGCGGGCTGCTTGCGGGCAATAGGCGCAATCCTCAGGACAACCACCCGTTTTGATCGAAACCAAGGTACTGATTTGTACCTCGCGTGGATTGTGGTGCTGCCGGTGTACGGTGGCAGCACGGTAAACCAACTCCAGCAGTGGAGTATTGTACAATTCATGGACCTCTTCCAGGGTCCATACTTTTTTATTGGCAACCATTAGATGGCTTGATTTTTTCAAAAAATAAGAAGGCGTCTAGCGAACTGCCCGATTGCTCTTAGTATTTGAGCTAAAATAAGGTAAACAAATTTGCTTTTGAGGTTTAGCAAAAAAAGAACGCACCTTCCTTTCAGTCAGTTGCTTTTCTTTTTTCACTAAACCCAAATCCGTTTTCCTTATTTTTTTACGCTCCCTTACGCAGCAAAATACTCACCGCGTTTCCACCAAAACCCATGCCATTGACCATGATGGTTTCGGGAGCCTTGGCCTCGCGTGGCGCAAGATAGGGAATTCCGATAAATTGGCGCTGCAATAACATCAATAGTCCAAATTCCACACTCAGCCCCCCCGAAGCGCCGAGGGTATGCCCCAATTTCCACTTGTTGTTGCTGATCAGCACTTTTTCGCCCAAAACGTGACGAATGGCTTCTAATTCGGCTTTATCGCCCTGGATAGTTCCCGGTGCATGGGCAATCACCGCATCAACCGTGCTCAAACCTGCTTCGTTCAAAGCCATGCGCATCGACCTTTGCAAGGCCCCTGCTTCCCGGCTCACGCCAGTGGGGCTGCCCGCCCATTCGGTCGAAAACCCTATGCCTTCGATGTAGGCATAGGCTTGCTCAGGGTCTTTTTCGAGGCAAAAACAGACGGCCCCTTCGCCCAGGGCCATGCCGTTGCGTTTCTTCTCAGTATCGAGGGCACGCACCGGATAAGGCTCGTCCTCCACATCAGTAATCAGGCGCAAGGCCCGCATTTGTGAGATGGTAAATGGGGTCAAAGGCGCTTCGGTGCCGCCTGCCAGGTAGCGTTGTACCCGGCCACTTTCCAGCCAAGTAATGCCGCTGAGGATGGCATGCAAGGCCGTGCTGCAAGTCACCGAGTGATCGACCACCATATCGCCTTGCTGCAAATGATACGACACCCAAGACGACACATTGCCCAAGGTAGTCAGTGGTGACGCCAAGGGCGAAAGCCCAATTTCGCTGTTGCCCTCAAATTGCTGATAGTGGTATTCCCAGGTATTGGTGGCCCCGCGTGATGAGCCGATTTGGATGCCCAAGCCGCCCGATTTGTCCCAGTCAGACATGCGCATGGCTTGTTCAGCGGCGGTGATGGCCAGCAAAACCGAGCGATCGACCTGGGTGTAGTACTTGTTTTGCACACACAACTTGGTCACCCTGGCTTCCGCAGCAAATGGCAAGCGCCCCAGCCAGTTGCCATAAGCGTCCTGGGTGAGGTGGTGTTGAGTGGTATGTTGATAGGCTTGCCAGGGGTCGAAACCCAGGGCCGAAATGCTGCCCCAACCCGTGATGCCTATTCTATGTGTTTTCGCCATGTTGTTGTTATCCTCCCGCAAATTCCTCCAAAGCCTCTTTCAGGGCTGCATACACGCGATCCATTTGTTCGTCGGTGATGCAATAAGGTGGCAGGAAGTACACCACGTTGCCCAAGGGCCGCAAAATTAAACCCCGTTCCAAGAAAAACAAGTAAAGGCGGTCGCGTAAATTGTTAAAATAACCGGAGTTTTCACCCGTCTTGAATTCCAGTGCAATGATGGTGCCTTGTTGGCGGGTGTACAAGAGGCTTGGGTGGTTTTTGATTTTGGCTAAAAATGCTGCATGGCGGCTTTCGATGCGCTGGATATTGGCCATGCAAGCTGGATCGAGCAACAAGTCCAAACTCGCTAGTGCCGCCGCGCAACCGATCGGATTGCCCGTAAAAGAATGCCCGTGGTAAAGGGCTTTGCTTTTTTCGTCTTGGTAAAAAGCTTGAAAAACGGCATCGGTACAAGTGGTCAGGGCCATCGGCAACATGCCGCCTGTCAAGCCTTTGGACAAGGCGATGATGTCGGGTTTTTCTTCACAATGATCGGTCGCAAAAAAACGTCCGGTACGGCCAAAACCAGTCATCACCTCATCGGCAATACACAAAGCGCCGTGTTCGTGGGCCATTTTCATCAAGCGATCCAGTACCATTGGCTGGTACATCAACATGCCCGCCGAACCCAGGATCAGGGGCTCAAACAAGAAGCCTGCCACGTCGCCCTTTTGCAATATTTTTTCAAAAGCCTCAAAACAAGCAGTTTCCTGCCCCGGAATAGGTACAGGGATGCGTTCCACTTCAAAAAGGAAATCTTGGAAGGCCGTGTAAAACGACAAATCACCCCCTACCGACATGGCTCCAAAAGTATCGCCGTGATACGCCAGGTCAAAAGCCACGATGCGTTTTTTGGCGATTCCTTGGTTAAAAAAGTATTGAATGGCCATTTTCACGCCCACTTCCACAGCAGTTGAACCATTGTCCGTGAAAAAAATGCGGGCTTGGTTGGGCGGCAAAATGGGCAAAAGCCTTTCGGCCAACTCCACTGCTGAGGGGTGGGTAAAACCGCCAAAAATGACGTGCTCCAGTTTTTGGGCTTGTTCAAATACTTTTTGAGCCAAATGCGGGTGGGAATGGCCGTGAATATTGGTCCACCAGGATGAAATGGCGTCGATGTAAACTTTGCCATCCTCATCCACCAACTCGGCCCCTCTCCCTGAAACGATTGCAATGGGCGGCGCAGCAGTCTTCATTTGGGTATAAGGGTGCCATACTTTTTCCAGGTCGCGTTGTGAAAGGCTCATCTTTGTTGATTTTTCGCAAAAAAAGACAAATTCAGGGAGTTTGGCAATTTGTGGCAAGCCCAAGTGGAGTTTTGCCATTTTTATCTTCTGAAAACTTTGGAGAAAGGCGGTCTCAATAAGCGAGACTTTTTTGTCTAAACCAGAATTACAGAATTACAGAATTACAGAATTTCTTGCGTGATGTTGACTGAGACAGAATTTGAAAGAATTATAGAATTGGCCCGCTTTGCGGTCATACACGCTTCATATTTAGTAACGGTTCAAAAATAAACCTTACCAATTTTTTAATTGCCAGTTGTCAACATCATGGTCAACGTCATGCTGGAAATCCGTAAGAAAGGGTGTGGAGTGTGTAAGTGTGAGTTCGGGTGTGGGAGCTTCGAGCTTTTACTTTTATCTCGATCGCTTGAAAACGGGGTTTTCTCACACTCCCACCCAAACAAACACACCCAAACCCAGTTTCATCCGTGTTCCCAACTGGCCTCGCACAGCGAGGCAACGAAGATGTCTACTTTATTTAATCTGCGGCTCTAAGCCAGAATTTGAAAGAATTATTGAATTGGCCCACTTCGTGGTCATACACGCTTCATATTTGCCATTAAAATCGCAAAATTCTCAGCTACGGAAACTTCTCCGAGGATTTAAGGAACAGAAAAGAAATAAAGTGGACAACTTTGACTTTGGATTAAGCCCTTTGTGTGGCAAGGTTATAGTCAAAATCATGGTCAAAATCATGCTGGAAATCAGTGAAAATCAGTTTTATCCGTTTCATCCGTGTTCCCAATTGGCCTCGCATAGCGAGGCAACGAAGATGTCTACTTTATTTAATCTGCGGCCCTAAGCATCATCCCCAAATTGAAAAACTGAAAATGCCATGCTTTTCTTTACATTTGAACATTCTTTTTAACTCAATCCACCTTCAACCCTTATGGACACTTGGTTCATCGTGCTCAATCCTGCGGCGGGCGGCGGGAAAGTCAAGAAAACCTGGCCGCAGATCGAAGCGGAACTCAATAAACTGGGAATAGATTTCTCCGCGAATTTCACCATTGCACCAGGTCACGCCACGAGCATGGTCCGCGAAGCGATCAATGCGGGATTTCGAAAATTCATCGCAGTAGGCGGTGATGGCACCAACCACGAAGCGATCAATGGCCTGATGAGCCAAAAAATCGTCGACCCCAAAACCCTGACTTATGCTTTGCTGCCCGTAGGAACCGGAAATGATTGGATCAAAACCCACCAAATCCCCGTGAATTGGAAGAAGTGGTTGCCGCAAATTTTTCATTCAGTTGCCAGGCTTCACGACGTCGGTTTTTTGGAATACCAAGGTTCCCACGGTACTGAAAATCGCTATTTCATCAACATTGCGGGCTTTTGTTACGACGCATTCGTGGTACGGGCCATGAGCTTGATAACACCCCGGCCCAAAGGTAAATTGGCTTACTTATGGTGGGTGATTCGTTGTTTGTTTCAATACCAGCCGGGTCCTTGCCGCATTGATTTTAATGGCCAAAAGGTGGAGCAAAAATGCTACACGATCAATGCCGGAATTTGCAAATATTCGGGAGGTGGCATGCAATTCGTACCCCAAGCCCTGCCGGATGATGGCCTGATTGGCTTAACGATTGCAGGAGAAGTATCAAAGTGGAACGTGATCAAAAGTACGCCAAAGTTCTTTAGCGGGAAAATAGCAAATCACCCGCAAATCAAGCTTTATCAAAGCACTGAAATTGAAATAAAACCACTCGGTGATGATAAAATCTACGTCGAAGCCGATGGCGAATTCCTGGGTGAAGCACCCGTAAAAATCAGGATTTTGCCATCGGCTTTGTCGATTGTTTTACCTGCTAAAGTTTGAGTGCTGAAGTTGAAATAAACGCCTCTTTCGGCACCGTTTTGAGGACTTTCACGTTGTCGAGCTTGCGTTTTCCGCGGGAGTCCGAGAGTTTGATGCCGCCCATTTCCTGGTAATTTTCCCAGGTATTGGTGAACATGGGTTTTTCGTCGCTGGCTTTTTGAAAATAGCTCCATTCCGTGACCAGACGGCTTTGTTTGTCCACGTACACCAGGTATTTGTTGTCCGGGGTGCGACCTACTCCTGCAAAAGTCATTTCCAACACCTCGGCAGGACGGCCATCGCTGGTATTTTGCTCGCCTTTGTACTTGAGCGTCAAGCCTGAGTCTTTCAACTTGAATGGCATGACCAGCCAATAGGAATCGTTGATCCAGATCGATTTGGCCATGTGGCCGTATTTTTTGATCGAATCAGGGGCCGTTTTGGCCTGCCCTTTGAAGGTAAATTGGCCAGTTTCGTCTTTGAGGTTAACGATGTAAACCGTCTCCTCTCCTACCATTTCAATGCGGGCCATTTCTTTCTTTTTGTCCCAAAGCAGGTTCCTGCGGCCAAAAAAAGTCCAATGAATGTAGCGGGTTTTGTCCCAGGCTTTTCTGCCACCCATCGCTGCCATTACTTCATCGGCAATCGCAATGGCTTTAGGGTCAGAGCCGCTTTGATTGAATCCCTGCGCGGCAGGATTGTTGTTTTGAGCAAAACCTGAAAGGATGCTAAGTGCGAATGCCGCCAAAAAGCAGATCGAAATCTGCCTGAAATATTGGAATTTTTTCATGTTTTCGATGTTTAAAAGCAGCACAAAATACAAAAAAGGGAAGCAGTTTTTGCTTCCCTTCCAAACTATTTGGTTCTAATCCATTTCAAAATGGTTTTGAGTTGAAAAAGGCCTCAAAAACCTATGGTGGTGGTTAAATGGGAGTGTGCTAAATATTTGAGCTAAAATATGCTCCCTAAGGAACAGGAAAGAAATAAAGTGGACATCTATGAATTTTGATTAAGCCCTTTACGTGGCAACCTTATCGCCAAAATCACGGTCAAAATCATGTTGGAAATCAGTGAAAATCAGTTTTATCAGTTTCATCCGTGTTCCCAACTAGCCTCGCGCAGCGAGGCAACGAAGATGTCCAATTTATTTAATCTGCGGCCCTAAGACGGATCTTTGCCCCCTGATAAAAACTCTTGGTAAGTTTTCAACTCGCCCCATTGGCCGTTGGCGGCCAATTCGGCTTGTTTGGGCCAGGTATCGGGCTTGGCGAGGCGGTAAGCATCTCCAGCTTGGTCCAGGATACCTTGCAGACGGTCGACCGGCGCGGCAGCGAGATCCACCCAAGTCATGATGCCCGCGTTTTTCAGCAATTCTTCGATCTTTGGACCGATGCCTTCTACGATCTTTAGGTCTTCTGGATTGTTGCTGAAGCCGAGGATTTTCAAAGCCATTTCTTCTACTTTGGCCGGAGTGAGGCCAGTAGCGTTGGTTTTGCCCGTATCCAGGGCTTTTTGGTACTCCACCAGACCAGTCCAATTGCCCGAAGCTGCCAATTCGGCTTGCTTTGGCCAGGTGCTTGGGTCCATCATTTTGTAAGCAGAGCCTGCCGCTTCCAAAATGGGGCGGATGTCGTCTGGTGTTTTAGTAGCCAAATCAGCCCAAGTGCTGATGCCATTTTTAGCCAGCAGTTCATTCACTTTTGGCCCGATACCTTCTACGATTTGCAAATTGTCAGCGGCGAAAATGGTGCCATAAGCGATGCCGCTTGCAGGTTGCAAGTCCGCGCTCATTTCAGGAGCAGGCGCAGCAACCGCAGCCGAGATAGCTGCGGCTGCTGGGGCGGCTGCTTGCAGTGCTTGTGCCTGCATGACCGCGATTTTTGCCCTCAAACCAGCCACATCGGCATCGGCGTGCATCAATTTATCGTGATAAGCCTGGCTTTCCTTTTGGCATTCTTCTAGCTTGTATTTGAGGTCCACGTTGGTTTTCTCGTAATCGCTGGCACGGTGTACTGCTTCGTCCAATTGAGCTTGCAGCGCACCACCATAAGCGCCTGAGCTGCCAACTGCAGTACTTGCCTGGCCACCTTTGCCACGCAAAAGAGAGCCAAATAACCAGCCCAAAATGAAGGGCAAAATACAGGCCAGCAAAAGCGGCAGCCAGCAATTCATCGGGATGTGTAAAAGCATATTGAGGAGTAACATGGTAGTCGATTTTGGTTTTGATGCTTATTTGATGAGCTTGACCTCTACCCGGCGGTTTTCGTGCCGGTTTTCGTCGGTCGTATTCGGGGCCACAGGTTCAGATTCGCCTTTGGAGCTGGTGCTGATTTGAGTGGATTTCACCCCTAGTTTCATCAGAATGCCCCTAATTTGCATAGCGCGATTTTGGCCTAGCTTGACGTTGTAGGGATCATCGCCTACATTGTCGGTATGCCCAGTAAGAGAGATTTTCTCGCCGGATTTGATCACCTTTTTGGCCAAATCCTGGAGGTATTTTTCAACCTTGGGGTCATAATCCTTCTCGGTAGAAGCGAAGGGAAAACGGATAATTGCCCCATCGGCAACTTCTTCCACCGTTTCAGGGATGATTTTCTTCATCGAAAGCCATCCGAATTCCGAGGCATTGAAATAGCCAGAACTTGGCGCGTCGCCGCTGAGTTTGCGAGCGTGAAGCCGGACCCTTTCTTCGGGTCTAGAGGTGAAGAATTGGTCTCGAATTTGCGCTGCACGGGCCAAGCCCATGTTTTCGTGACCAGCTGGTTTGGGCTCATTTTCGTAGTACAAACCAATGATTTCCAAAATACTGGTGTCACTGTTGCCAGCCATCACCGAAGTAATCAGAGAATCGAATCCAGGCCCTTGGACTGGCTTCATGTCCTGGGCTTGGAAATTGATGGGGAAACGAGGTCCCAAGCTGTCCATTTGATTTGGTACAGCAGCGGCACTGGTGTCTTTGGTACCACAGGCTTCGCAAATTTGCCGAGAGCAAAAATTGAGTAAGCCGAAGTAATAAAGCGCCAAGGCCAGCAAAATAAGGAGTATCCGTGTTGCTGTCGACATAGGCTAACGGGTTATCGTGATGCGATTAGATGCGATTAAATCCAGGTCCAATATGCTCTAGGGAAGGGATGGTTCTACAAAACCAGTCGGAATGATGTGTGATAAGTTGCCTAAAAATAATATTTTATGCGGTCAAACAAGTATTCTACACAATATTTTTTTGTAATTTTTTTGAACGCTTACTGCGGAGGGCTTCAAAAAATAAAAACAACGTATTTTCGAGTCCCCTACAAGCCTGCTTCTTTGCCTTTTTCTAGCATATAAGCAAAGGCTGCTTCGTACTCATTGGGAATGATGCCTTCCAAAATGGCTTCGCGAACCGCGTTTTTAATGATGCCAACTTGAGATGAAGGTTCCAACTTGAAGGTTTCCATGATGATTTCGCCCGTGATTGGTGGCTGCCAGTTGCGCAAGTGGTCACGGGCTTCTACGGCCTCTAGGCGTTCCCTCACGAGCTCATAGTTTTCGAGGTAGCGCTTGACCTTAGTGGGGTTCTTTGAGGTAATATCGGCTTCACAAAGCAACATCAGGTCTTCCAGGTCCTCGTCCGCATCTACCAATAAGCGGCGCATGGCCGAATCGGTAATTTCCTCTTTGGTCAGGCTGATTGGGCGCAAATGCAGGCGAACCAGCTTTTGCACATACTTCATTTTGTGGTCTGTTGGCAGTTTCAGCCTGCGGAAAATGTTAGGTACCATGTTGGCCCCCAGTACCTCGTGGCCATGAAAAGTCCAGCCGTGTTCCGGCTCAAAGCGCTTGGTTGGTGGTTTGGCAATGTCGTGCATGATGGCTGCCCAACGCAACCAGAGATCATCTGTTTTTTTGCTGAGGTTATCCAACACTTCCAGCGTATGGTAAAAATTATCCTTGTGGGCACGGCCATTTTTCACTTCGACCCCTTGCAAGGCGGCCATCTCTGGAAAAATCAGCTTGAGTAAACCTGTATCGAACAAATGCTTGAATCCGATAGAGGGCTTGGGCGAAAGGATGATTTTGTTCAACTCGGTCGCAATGCGCTCTTGTGATATTATTTTGATGCGGTCTTTGTACTTCCCAATGGCTTGGAAAGTAGTAGCTTCGATGCTGAAATCCAACTGACAGGCAAACCGAATGGCCCGCAACATCCGCAGGGGGTCGTCTGAAAAAGTTTTGCCAGGCTCTAAAGGCGTGCGAATGATTTTGCTTTCGAGATCCCTTAAGCCATTGAAAGGGTCAATGATGCGGCCAAAGTCTTCGTCTTTGAGACTTACCGCAAGGGCGTTGATCGTAAAATCACGGCGATTTTGATCGTCTTCAAGGCTGCCTTCTTCCACTGCGGGTTTGCGAGAGTCGTGGCGATAAGATTCTTTACGGGCACCTACGAACTCAATTTCGAGGTCACCGTGCTTCAACATGGCCGTGCCGAAACGACGAAAAACAGTTACCCTAGGAATGGGATGTAACTCATAAGCCACCTTTTCAGCCAGATCGACACCACTGCCAATGCAAACCACGTCTAAATCCTTGGATGGCCTTGCCAAAAGCCGATCACGGACATACCCACCCACTACGTAAGCAGGTACATCCATTCCTTTGGCCACTCGGCTGACGAGTTCCAATATTTTCCGTTCCTTGTCCTCGATCTTAAATACCACGGTAAGGCTAATAGCAGGTGTTAGTAAGCAGGCTCCAATTCGGTTTCTCCGTAAGCCATTTCGATTTGGTAAAGCACCTCAAAAAGGTCATCTGGGTTTTCCAGGCTCACCAATTGGCTGCGAAATTCTTTGATATTTGGAAAACCTCGGAAATAATTGGTGTAGTGGCGGCGCATTTCAACCACGCCCACCTTTTCTCCTTTCCACTCAATTGAATGTTGCAAATGCTGTTTGACCGCTTCTACCCTTTCGTTTACGCTGGGAGGAGCCAGTAATTCACCAGTTTCAAAATAATGCTTGATTTCGCGGAAAATCCAGGGGTAACCAATGCTGGCGCGGCCAATCATGATGCCATCCACATTGTACTTTTGGCGGTATTCCAAGGCTTTTTGCGGCGAATCTACGTCACCATTGCCAAAGACCGGGATTTTTAGGCGTGGGTTGGCTTTGACTTTATTGATCCATTCCCAATCGGCCTCCCCCTTGTACATTTGGGCGCGGGTTCGGGCGTGAATGGTCAACGCCTTGATGCCAACGTCTTGCAGGCGTTCAGCAACTTCTTCGATGAAAATGGTGCTGTGGTCCCAACCCAAGCGGGTTTTGACCGTCACGGGCAAGTTGGTGGAATCCACAACTGCCTTGGTGAGCTCCACCATTTTTTTGACGTCGCGCAGGATGCCTGCCCCTGCCATTTTACACACCACTTTTTGTACCGGACAACCATAATTGATGTCCAATACTTCGGGCTGGGCGGCTTCTACAATTTCAGCCGCTTTCATCATTGAATCCAGTTCAGCGCCGAAAATTTGCACCCCAATAGGCCGCTCGTAATCGTAAATATCCAGCTTCTGTAAACTTTTTTCAGCATCACGGATCAGACCTTCCACGGAGATAAACTCGGTGTACATCATGTCTGCCCCATGTTTTTTGCACAAGGCCCGGAATGGCGGATCACTCACATCCTCCATGGGTGCCAGCAAAAGTGGGAAGGCTCCTAGCTCAACATTTTCGATTTTTACCATAGCTGCATGATACCGCGTGCTGCCTTGTTTTGTGCATTGCTAAATTGATTTGCACAAAACAAGGCAGTACAAACTATAAAATAACGCGCAAAAATACAGTAGAATTGGGACAAGCGCAAGTAAAGTGCCTACTTCCCTATCCTATTTGGCAAACTCAGCTTATTTTCGCGCCAAAATAGAAGACATGCAGCTCAATAAAGTGGTATACGTAGCCTTGTTCCTGGCAATGGGCCTGATGGTGGCTTGTTCAAAATTCAAGCAACGCGACATCGTGGGCAATTGGGAAGGAGCGCTCATCACCCAAGGTGAGGACACTTTGAAGATTGATCCTAAAATCCTAAAATTTTCCTTTGACAAAAACAAGAAGTATAAATTTGAAGGCACCCTGCTGCACAAAGAAGCTGGCGACTATTCGGTGTACAACAAATACCTCTTCACGACTGATCGTTTGGCCGAAAAACCGGAAGAGAAAGCAGTAGAAATTTTGGTTCTGAGTGCAGATTCATTGCACCTGCGCATGAATGATGGGGGTAATGAACGGGTATTGAAGTTGAAGCGGAAGAAGTAAGCTACAACAAACCCGCCTCACTTCCGCTTTGGGTCCACCGTCACTTTAAGGTTCCCGTTGATGTCCAGCCCAATGAAAAACCCACCTGGAGTCAGTTGCAATTGACCAATTTTCAGGTTATTCACCTTGCTGTCTACTTTCAATCCGCCACCTATTTTGAAGTTATTGAGCTCGGATTGCAGCATGTTTTTCATTTCTTCCAGGTTGTAGCCCAATAAGAAGTTCATGTTGTCTTGAATGCGGTTTTTAATGGTTGATTTGAGCAGCCAAGCCCCACCTTTTGCCAAAAAGCTCTTGGTTTCCAGGGTAAAATCGAGGTTATTGACCTTGATTTTGTTGGTATTTTGATCCAATTCGGGCGTTCCACTCAGGTAGATGCTGCCATTGTAACTGCCAGAGAGGCGGGTATTGACTATGACTTTTCCGTTTTGACCAAACAATTTGAGGTCTTCCACTGTCACTTTGCGCTTGCCGGAGGAGTAGGTTTCGCCCACGACTTGTGCTTTGGCGATGCGCTCGGCTTCTTCCCAGGCTACGGTGGTGTTGATGCTCAGGTCGATGCCGGGTTCAAGGGGGCCAAAAAGGGTCAGTGGCGGCAGTTTCTCACTTTCATTTACTTCAGGGCGTGGGCCAACGCTGACCATAGGTTTAGCTTCAATGGCAATTGTAGTGTTTATTGTGTTGTTTTGCACGCCAACCGGAGTCATACCGATGCTGGTAGGGTTGAACACCATCCAAGCGCTGTATTCAGGTGAAACAAGGATGGGCTGAAACAATACATCCCAAGTATCGCTCACTACTCGGCTCAAACCCAGGTAATCGTGCAGAATATCGTCAATTTCTCGACCCAGCGATTTTTTGGTGTTCTTTAATACCGCATCAACCAAGTAGCCCACTGGCAAGTTGATTCCTCCCACTTGCAAAACTGGTTTTCTCAGCCAACGGTGGCTAACGATCTCGGTTTTCGTCACTACTTTCCAATCTGGCTGGATGAGGTATTCACTGCGCAGGTCCACCGCTATGTCGCCCTTGGCGTCCATGATTCCTAAGATGCCTGCATTGTATTGAATTTTCAAAGCGAGGGGCAAGGAGTAAGAAATAGACTTGTTGTCTGCTTTGAATAGAATGCGATCTAGTTTAGTGGCCTGTAATTTGAGGTTGTCTCCGTCTTCAAAACTTTGGTCATTGAACAAAACGCCTTGTAGTTCTTGGTTAAGTGTATTCTCCAAGTCAGCAATGTTCAATTGCACAGGGATGTGAAACAAAGAGCGTTTCTCTTCAGGCGCAGCCGGGTAAGCTTCCATTGGGGCAGCAAGTTTTTTTTGACTTTGACAAGCGGTAAAACAGCAAAGGATAACCAAGATAGCGGTGAATCCACGGGAGTTAAAAGACATATAGAGGTTATTTGGGTTCAAAGTTAACATGCTGTACATGAAGTTGTGAAAAAAATTTCTTCACCATGCAACCTTGCAAAGAAGGATATGTCATTGAGGCAAAACGAGACTTGTATGAAACGTTTATTGATTTACCTACAACTTTTTTTTCTCCCCCTTTTGCTACCCATAATGCCAGTTTCGGCCAAAGTTACAACTGGCCTGAAATTACCTGATCGTGCTTATCTCGGTGTTCAGACTGAAGAAATCAGTGACCGCAAAGCTGAATTGATTGGGGCCAAACATCCTTATGGCTCATACATCACTAAGGTCATTGCGGGCTCTGCGGCTGAAAAAGCGGGACTGAAAGCACTGGATTATATTGTTGGCATTGACCAGCACAAAATGGATGAAGACACCAATTTGCACGATCTACTCAGCATTTATGAACCAGGCGCAAAAGCTACCATCCACTACTACCGCAATGGGCAGGAAATGCACAGCGAAGTAATATTTATGGATGAAAACCAATTAGAAGATGATGAAGATAGCAATGCTTTTTTAGGCGTCGACAATGAAGATGACGATGAAGACGCCGTAGGCATCCGCGTTTCGGTTTCAGAAGGTAGTAGCGCAGATAAGATGGGCTTAAAAGACGATGACATCATCACCGCCATGAACGGACGCACGGTCATTGACTGGACCGATCTCAAGGCGGTGATTGGTGCCATGAAACCCGGCGATCAACTTGAACTCCAAGTCCGTCGCAACAATGAAACCCTCAACTTGAAAGGCCCGATTGGACACGAAGATGATCGCAGGTATGAATCTTACAGCCGCTGGGACAACTGGGATGGCCCAAGGGCTTTACGTTCTCTCCGTGGCTTGAATTTTGACATGGATTGGGATCGCAGCCAAAACAGCAGCAGTGCTTTTTTGGGCATCACTTTGGGCAGCATGTCGCGAGAAAAAGCCAAAAAAATGGGATTTACTAACCATTATGGCAGTTATGTAGCTTCAGTTTATGAAAACTCTGGGGCTCAAAAGGCAGGCATTCAACCCCTTGATTATATCTATGGCATTGACGAGTACCGCGTTGGTGAAGATCAAAACATCTATTTCATCCTAAGCAAGTACAAGGTTGGACAAAAAGTAAATGTTCACCTGATCCGCAAGGGGCAAGACAAAACCATTGCCCTGACTTTTGTTCCTAAAAGCGATACGCGCACTTATGAAGGGTACGATGAGTGTGACAAAGCTTTCTTGGGCGTGCAACAGTCCCACGACAACTACGGCTCTAAAGGCTTAGAAGTAGACGTTATTTCCAATACTACCGCTGATGAACTAGGGCTAGAAGACGGCGATGAAATCCTAAGTATCAATGGCTATCAAATTGTGGATTGGAGCGATTTGACTGGCGCTTTGCGTTTGGTGAAAGCCAAAAGCAATGTTACGGTGGAGTTTTTGCACGATGGCAAAAAAATGAGTGCCACCAAAGCCATCAAGTCCCCTTGCGACCGCGAGCGTGAAACCCGCTCCTCCTCTTGGTTTGACGAGCGTAGGGAATCAATTACCAGGAGCTATCCTACCCGCGAAAAATCAGCTTCTGCACCTACACCACGCCTCAACCCCAGCACCACCAAAATGAGCCTTAACGAAATCAGCAGTGATGACCTAGAACGACTGGGTAGCAAGGGCCTCAATACCCAGGGCATGGGAGCCCTAAAACTCGATGGTTTTTCGCTTTCGATCAACAGCGAGGGATTAAAGGTCAGGTTCAAACTGAATGAGAAAGGAGACACCGAAGTCAAATTGTACAACAGTAGTGGCCGTGTCATTTATGAATACGACCTGGGTAATTTTAGTGGCGATTTTTCAGACGATATCGATGTGTTAAAAAATGGTGCTGGCACTTATTTCTTGGTCATTCGACATGGAGAAAAAAAAGTAGGCCGCAAAATCACCTTGCAAGCCGATTGATGCAGGCTTTTCAATACAGTTTTTTAGTTGAAATGACATTTTTTGGGCATCGTGCCTAATTTTAGCACTTTGCTTTTCATCGACCTGTTTTTGTATTTCGTCGCCGCCAAGGCGCTCTTGTAAGCAACACCCGACTGACAAAGAAACCAACAAGGCGAGATTTTCTCTTGACCAATTTGCCGCATCACAACTTGATGCGGCTTTTTTTATATTTTAGGGCCACTCTAATCAAATTCATTGGTCCAATGGGCCTTTTAACCAAGAATTTAGTATGAAAATCCTGACCCGTTTACTTGTCCTTTTGCTGCTAATTGCAGGTAATACAGTGGCATTTGGCCAGAAAAAAGCGAGCAAATCTGTTCCTGTAACAGCAACTCCAGCCAGCACCCCTGTGGTACAAAATACCTATACTGAAAATCTTTACAACTCCATCAAGTGGCGCTCAATTGGCCCTTATCGCGGTGGTCGCTCATGTACCGTGACCGGGGTGCCAGGCAAACCCAATCTCTTTTATTTTGGCAGTGTAGGTGGCGGTGTGTGGCGCACCAAAGACGGCGGCCAAACTTGGGAAAACATCAGCGATGGTTTCTTTGGCGGTTCAATTGGTGCAGTGGCCGTTTCGGAGTACGACAACAACGTAATCTATGTAGGTGGTGGTGAAAAAACCGTGCGGGGTAACGTTTCTTTCGGCTATGGCCTATGGCGCAGCCAAGACGCGGGCAAGACCTGGAAAAACATGGGCTTGGAAAAATCTCGCCACATTGGTCGCATCCGTATTCACCCAAAAAATCCTGATGTGGTGTATGCAGCAGTGATGGGTGACTTGTTCAAGTCGAGTGAAGAACGTGGAGTTTACCGTAGTAAAGACGGCGGCAAAACCTGGGAACGCATTCTCTTCGCCAATGCCGATGCAGGTGCAGTGGACCTGATCATGGATCCAGGCAACCCCCGTATTTTGTATGCCAGTACCTGGCGAGTACGCCGCACCCCTTACAGCCTCGATAGTGGTGGTGAAGGCTCGACCCTATGGAAAAGCACCGACGGTGGCGATACCTGGGTAAACCTAATGGACAAAAAAGGTTTGCCCAAAGGCCCACATGGCATCATTGGTATTGCTGTTTCGCCCATAAACACCGAACGCGTTTGGGCTTTGATCGAAGCCGCCGAAGGTGGCATTTATCGCTCCGAAGATGGCGGCATGACCTGGCGTAAAATCAACGAAGACCGTGCCTTGCGCCAAAGAGCCTGGTACTACACCCGTATCTATGCCGACACCAAGGACGAAAACACCGTTTATGTGATGAACGTAAGCTACCACAAGTCAACCGATGGTGGCCGTACTTTTGCTTCATCCAATGCCCCTCATGGTGACCACCATGACCTGTGGATCGCACCCGAAGACAATCAAAGGATGATCATTGCTGACGATGGCGGGGCCCAGGTTTCATTTGATGGCGGAGCAAACTGGAGCACTTACTACAATCAACCTACAGCCCAATATTATCGCGTAACGACCGATAATGCATTCCCATACCGCATTTATGGCGCTCAACAAGACAATTCTACAGTGAGAATCCAGCATCGCAGCGAGGGCGCAAGCATCGGCGAGCGCCAATGGGAAGAATCAGCAGGCGGTGAAAGTGCACACCTGGCCGTAGATCCGCTCGACAACGATGTGGTATACGGCGGCAGCTACGGCGGCTACCTGACCCGCGTCAACCACCGCACCAAGCAAGAGCAATCTATCGATGTATGGCCCGACAACATCATGGGAGCTGGCGTAGAAGCCATGAAGTACCGTTTTCAGTGGAATTTCCCGATTTTCTTCTCACCCCACGATCCCAAGAAACTGTATGTTGCTTCGCAGCATTTGCACACCACGATGGATGGTGGCGCTTCCTGGAATACCATCAGCCCGGACTTGACCCGCAACGACAAGGCCAAGCAAAAATCATCGGGTGGCCCGATTACCCAAGACAACACTGGCGTAGAATATTACTGCACCATTTTTGCCGCTTGTGAGTCTCCCTACGAAAAAGACCTGCTCTGGACGGGTTCTGACGATGGTTTGATCCAGGTGTCTCGTGATGGCGGCAAAAACTGGACCAATGTAACCCCTGCTGGCATGCCCGAATTCAGCATGATCAACAGTGTCGAACCTGATCCTTTTACCAAAGGTGGTTTGTACGTAGCCGCTACCCGCTACAAATTAGGCGACTACACACCTTATATATATTACACCAAGGATTACGGCAAAACCTGGACCAAAATCACCAATGGCATCGCTGCGGAGCATTTCACCCGCGTATGCCGGGCCGATCCCAAGCGCCAAGGCTTGTTGTATGCAGGTACCGAAACCGGTATGTACATCTCCTTCGACAATGGTGCCAACTGGCAAGCCTTCCAATTGAACTTGCCCATCGTGCCCATCACCGACCTGACGATCAAAAACGACAACCTGATCGCTGCTACCCAAGGCCGTAGCTTTTGGTTGATCGACGACATCACGCCATTGCACCAGCTCAGTACGCAAATTGCCAGCAGTAACTTCCACTTGTTCCGCCCCATTGCTTCTTATCGCATGGATGGCGGCGGTGGTTTCCGTGGAGGAGCATCCAAAACCGAAGGGGCCAATCACCCTGGCGGTGTCACTTTCCACTACTACCTGAAAAACAAACCAGCCGATTCGGTAGAAGTGAAGCTGAGCATCATGGAAATGGGCGGCAAGCTGATCAAGGAATATTCGACCAAGGCCAAGGAAGAAAACCAAAAAATACCCGAACTCAAAGCAGGTGGCAATACCTTCAACTGGAACATACGCTACCCCGATGCAACCCGCTTCGAAGGTATGATCCTGTGGGCTGGCGGCACAGTTGGGCCAAAGGCAGTGCCTGGCAAATACAAAGCCAAACTGCAAGTGGGCAAGGAAACCCAGGAAATTGAGTTTGAAATCCTCAAAGACCCGCGCAGTGAGTCTTCATTGGCGGACTTACAAGAGCAATTTGACTTTTTGACCGGCATTCGCGACAAAGTGAGCGAAGCCCACCAAACCATTCTGGACATCCGCACCATCAAGCGCCAGTTGAATCACTTCAAGGAACTGTGGAAAGACAGTCCTGAAATGAAGCCCTTGATCGACAAAGCCAACGAAATCGAAAAAGAAATTTCCAAGATCGAAAACGAGCTGTACCAGACCAAAAACCGCAGTGGTCAAGACCCGCTCAACTTCCCGATCAAATTAAGTAACAAACTGGCTTACGTGGGCTCAGTGAGTGGTGGTGGCGATTTCAAACCTACCAAACAAGCCAAGGAAGTGAAGGATGACATGACGCAAAAAATCAACTCTGAACTGGGCAAATTTGAACAAGTCAAAAGCACCCTTTTACCTGAGTTCAACAAGCAAGTACGGGAAAAAGGCATGGACGCGATCATGATGAAAGAGGCCAAACCTAAGAGCTGATTTTAGTAGAGAAGTGGAGAAGTTGAGGGGTTGAGAAGTAGGAACTGGAGTCCTGCTTTTCAACCCCTCAACTTTTCAACCTGTAAACTAAATTGCTATCTTCGCCCCGCAAAAAAGACAAACCATGCCATTGATCAAATCCATTTCCGGCATTCGCGGTACCATTGGAGGAAAAGCGGGCGAAAACCTCAGTCCTGAAGACATTGTTTCCTGTGCAGCGGGACTAGGCACTTGGTTGTTGCAAGGTAATAACCCTGCTAAAATCGTGATTGGTCGCGACGCCCGGGTTTCGGGCCCAATGGTATCAAGCTTGGTGATCAATACGCTTGTTGGCCTCGGAATTGAGGTCGTTGACCTAGGTTTGTCTACCACTCCAACAGTTGAAATGGCGGTAGTTGCTGAGCGTGCTGGTGCAGGTATCATCATTACCGCAAGTCACAATCCTGGTGAATGGAATGCTTTGAAGTTTTTGAACGAAAAAGGTGAATTCATCTCCGCTGCTGATGGTGCCAGGATTTTGGAAATCATCGCAAGTGGCGAGATAGTTTACGCGCCAGTTGAGAAACTGGGCCAGGTCACAACTAATTCCATCGCTTTGGAGCAGCACCTTGAAGCTGTTTGTGCTTTGGAAAAAGTGAAACTGGAGGCCACCCGTGAGCGCAAATTCAAAATTGTAGTCGATCCGGTCAATTCCAGCGGTGCCATTGCGGTTCCTGCTTTGTTGGCGCAATTGGGTTGCGAGTGCATCCTGATCAATGGCGAACCCAATGGCCACTTTGCCCACAACCCTGAGCCGCTACCCGAGCACTTAAAAGACCTCTCAGTCGCAGTGGTAAAACATGGGGCTGACTTGGGTATTTCCGTAGACCCCGATGTAGATCGCCTGGCCCTGATTTGCGAAGATGGCAGTCCCTTTGGTGAAGAATACACTTTGGTAGCCATTGCGGATTTTTACCTCCAGCATGGCGTCGGCAACACCGTTTCTAACCTGTCTTCTTCACGCGCCCTGCGCGATGTGACCCATAAATACGGCGGCGAGTACCATGCAGCAGCGGTAGGTGAAGTAAATGTGGTGGAAAAAATGAAAGCGGTAAACGCAGTGATGGGTGGCGAAGGCAATGGTGGCATCATCGTACCAGAACTGCACTATGGCCGCGATGCTTTGGCAGGCATCGCTTTGTTTTTGTCGGCCTTGTCAACATTCGGCGGCAAAGCCTCCGCGCTAAGGGCCAAATTGCCACATTACGAAATGGTCAAGGACAAAATCGTATTGAGTCCTGATTTGGACGTAGACGCTATTTTGGTGGCATTGGAGAGAAAATACCAACACGAGGAACACAGCAGCATCGATGGCCTGAAAATCGACTTCCCCGATGCCTGGGTTCACCTGCGTAAGTCCAACACCGAGCCCATTATTCGCATTTACGCCGAGGCTCCCACCCTCGCACGGGCGCAAGAGTTGGCGAAGAAAATGCACGAAGACGTGAAGAGTGTCTGATTTTCGGGAATATCCTCTCTCCTTAGGGGGTCACCTTTGTCCTCATCATACTTTGATCGTGCATAGATGGTCAACAGAAAAACAGTCTTAAACCTTCAAAAAACAAAGCCCCAATAACAGCTTATCTACGCTCTCGCTCCCTCTCCGCAATTTTCTCCAACAGCCAGTCGCGCGAGGCAATGGTGCCCGTAGCTTGCACCTCCTTCTTCAGCTCTTCAACCGCCTTGCGGCTGCCTGGTGGCAGGCTCATGAGCTTTTTAGTGTACTTGATCAGGTTTTTGAAGTTGATTTTGCGGTTTTCAGGGATTTCGGTGTTGCGATTGAGGTATACGCGCATACTTTCTAAAAGAGCGAGCAACGGTTCCTGCTCGTCCATTTCGTAATAAGTTACCAGTAAAAAGTTCTTGGAGTTGATGTTGAAAGTGTAATCGGCGTACTCCACCGATTGTAGGGTTTGGAGTACTTTGTGGTATTTTTTTTGGTAAAAATAAAGCTGTGCGATGCTAAAAGAATACACGTTTTCCTGCACATCAGCCGGAAGTTTAGATTTAAAATCTTGGATAAACTGCTCGATATAAGCAA
The DNA here is from genome assembly GCA_013299105.1 of Chitinophagales bacterium. Taxonomy (GTDB): domain Bacteria; phylum Bacteroidota; class Bacteroidia; order Chitinophagales; family Saprospiraceae; genus Haliscomenobacter. The sequence continues at coordinate 84,348 of JAAFJY010000008.1, forward strand.
AGTCGCCAGAGCGCAAGCCTACGGTGACTACGTTTCTAAAAACCTGCGATTCCAAAGCTCCGTCTTTGAGCACCAAGTCTTTTTCCAACATTTCTTTGAACAACTGTAAGTATTCCTTTGAAAAATGACTACCGCCTCGGTTGAGCTGCGAGATGCAATAGTTTTGTGCACCATCGTAAAAACTCTTTGCTTCTTCTTTGTCGAACAAAGCAGAGTACTCTTTTACCAATTCTTTAAATCGCTCGTAATGTTTCAGTTCGTCTGGAAATTCAGACATTTTTAATATTTGTAAATATATAGCGATCAAAGGAGTAGACATGAAATCTTCTCGCTCTGCAATACTAAGTACTTCATTGACCAAGTTGATATCGTATTCCCCTTTAGCTAATCTTTTCTTGGAGGAAACGCTGCACATGATCCGTAATTTTTCACCTAGGTAAAAAACGTCGAGGTTGTGACTGATTTTTTCCAGGTTGGTTTTTTCAGTTTTGGTTTGCTCCAAGGAATCGAGGTATTTTTCAAAATTGGATTCCACCAAGTATTGCCCATGAAAAAACTGAGAATCGCGATAGGGGTTTCTTTCGGGTAATTGGTCTACGTTTCTGACCACTGACTTGTGCAAAGCGTTGAGTTTCTTTTTGCGCAAAGACTGAATGAGGTAAGCTTGACGGCCAGCCAAATCGTTCTCAAAAGCTTGCTGTACCAAAAACTCTTCGACCAACTTCAACAAATCCGAGTAATATTTTCTCATTCTCACGTCATCGTAAGGCATGTTCAGTCCCAAACTTTTCCACACTTTGTCCTTTTCATAAACTTGACCGGAATTTCGGTTGATGTCGTCCAGAATCAACTCATTTAGGTCGTTGATTACTTCATCCCGATTGAAGTATGGAGATTGAATGAACTTGCGTAAGCGATTCTGTTCAATCTTACTAAACTGCGACAAAATTTTGTATACCTTGGTGTCTTGCATCGTTTTTTGATTCTTCCTTGTAACCAGGGAAAAAATATTTTGCCGCACAAGCTGCATAAGTCGCGAAACTAGCCTTGATTCACGGCGATGTTTTCTTCACAAGAACGCTTCAATTCACGCCTCAATTCTTTGACATTCAATTTTTTACCCCAAAATACCCCCAATAAGGTATTCACAAAGCTACGTAAAAAATGGGAATAATAAAATGTGTACTTTTTCTCCAAAAGATTAGCATAAAACCCAAGGAGCATGTATCTTAGCGCCAAATATTGCCCCAGCGTTTTCTAGCAATGATGAAAAATCCACGAAACCATGAATGTATTTTTACCAAAAACTGTTTTTAGCTTACTAGCCGGAGTGCTTTTGCTGCTCTTGGTGCCGGTAACGCTGGGGGCGCAAACCAAGACCTTCAGGGAACTGGATGTTGTCAAGGACACCCGCGGCAAGTTCTTTTTTCAGGGCCTCAGCTCTCCAGGAAAAGTAATTTCGCAGGCCAAAAACGGTACTGCTGTTCTCGATGAAAGCCTCACAGTTCCAGCTGACAAAGGTTCTCTATTCACCATTATTTATACACCTAAAGCTGGATTCATCGGAAGAGATACTTTCGCTTACAACGTCAGAACCTGCATTGGCGGTAGTGATTGTTACCAAGAAGTTTTCGTTGCTGTTACTGTTCGTTTGTCAAAAGTAGATGCCATTGATGATTTGTATTACATGCCTTCCAACGGCGCATCCATCTCGCTCAATGTATTGGGCAATGACAAATCTGACGTAGGGGGATTGAAGCTCATGGGTATCGCAGCCACTAACAATGGTACAGCCAGTTTCACCGAAGGTTCTCCAAATGTCGATTTCAAAGCAGCACCAGGATTTTCTGGTATTTCCAAGTTGATTTATACCGTTTGCGACAAAACTGGCGCTTGCGACCAAGGTTCGGTTAGTATTTTCGTGGATCGTCAAGACCGTAGCAAGCCTGATACTTTTCGGGTTTTTACGGTAAAGAATGACCTTTTGGACGTTTTGATCCCAGCCGTTTACACGCTGGTTGAACAGCCTTTGAATGGCTTATTTGACAACAAAACGGATGTTCCAACCTATCGTCCAAACAACAATTTCAGCGGCAAGGACTTTCTGATCTTTCAGGATGGAAGTGCTAAAATCGTATTGGAGGTTACGGTTCTTGACCGGGTACGCAACAAGTACGCCTTCAATGACCGTGGTGACGTCTTACCAGGCAAAAGCATTGAGATTGACGTATTGAAAAATGATTCCTACGGTTATGGTGCAGGTTGTATCAGTGTTGCACAGGCCAAATTCGGCCGCATCACATATGACGAACGCAACAAGGGTATTGTCAGCTATCGCGCGCCAAATGGGTTCATTGGTGTGGACGAGTTTACCTACACCTCCTACCCTCCCGGCTGTGGGGGCGCGCCTGAAGTTGCCAAAGTATTGGTTTATGTAAGCAATTATGAGCCCGCTGCGCCAAAATTTGTAATGAATACACCAAAGGCTACACCATTGGTTATCTCATACAATGCTCCGGTCAGTGATTTCCAGTTCCGGGTGCAAAAGCAAAGCCTCAAAGGGAAAGTTGTCTATTTGCAAGGTCCTGTCGACAGCATGATCCTGGGCCAGCGCGTTCAAGGGCACAATTTGCTGCTTTATATCCCAAGCAACACGGCGAGCGGTACTGATGAGTTTGAAGTTTCATACTGTACTGCTGGTGAAAGTGCGAATTGCAAAAATCGCCGCACCGTAAAAATTGAAGTCAATATCCTGAATATCTCCAATCCAAACGGTGGGCCATCCTGTTTCGCTGATTGCGTTTGGGCAGGCGACATGAACCGTGATGGCATCGTTAGCTTAGGAGATTTGCTGTCACTTGGACAAACCCTAGGTGAGATTGGCCCTAAGCGCAGCCAAGTCGATGCCAACCAGTGGTATGGGCAGTCTGCGGCGAAGTGGGGCAATCCTTATTACAGTGGTCCTGATCTGGAGAATATGGACAGTGATGGCGATGGTTTTATCACCGCCGCTGATACTACTGCCATTGGAAAGTTCTATGGAAAAACCAAAGCCATCATTCCTACACAATTGCCCTACAACCTTTATGATGTACGCATCAAAGGAGACACTGAAGTAGAGCCAGGAGGCACTTTCAACTTCGAGTTGGTAATGGGAGACAGCAAAACTCCAGTGATTGATTTCTATGGCATGGTGATGAATGTACCTTATAATAAGGATTTCTTCAAAAGTTTTGACATTATCTTTGATGACCAAAGCTGGTTGGCCTACAACTCCGCAGTGGTATCAATGACCAAAAGCAATCCGGGTGCTGTCGAAGCCGCACTGACCAGGGTAAACCGCAAGCCAGTCAGCGGTCGTGGTCGCATCGCACGTGGCAAAGGTATTGTGGTCGATATCATTGATGGCGTAGGAGCTACTGATCAGCAAGGCCCCTCCTACATCGAATTCCCAGGCGGCACCGCCATCGGCATTGGCCCTAATGGCGAACAATTTGGCATCACCATAGCGCCTTATCAAATACAGATCAAGCGCAAAGAAGATACCAATAAGCCTTACAATGGGATCAATGGCCGTCCCTTAGCCCAGCAAAAGCGAAATCCAATTGCTCGCATTTATCCCAATCCTGCGATCAATACCATCAGAATTGACTTTAAAACTGATCAGGATATTCAGCGCCTCCAAATTTTCAACGCGATGGGTAGTATGTTGCAAGAAATTGTTGGCAACGGCAACCCGTACGCCGAAATCAACGTAAGCGATTGGAACAATGGCATTTACTTTGTAAAGGCTTATACGAAAAATGGCGTAGTTGGGGAAAAATTTGAAGTTCTAAAATAATATTTTCCCAAATACGTACTAATATTTGAAAGGTATGCGTTAAATTTGTACTCCGCTGCACTATCGACGTGTACCTTTCAAACCGCCTCAGTTAAAAAGATTTTTTTTCGTGGAATTATTATCATTGCTAGTGACGAGCCGTACAATTTGATGTACGGCTTTTTTTATTTTGTGTTTTTTAGAGATCTTCCAATGGTAAAATGGCGTGTGGCTTCGCCTACAAAATTTTCATACTTCTGAGCTTCAGGTAAATAGTCGCTTTTCTGCTTGCTTTTACCGACAAGAAAGATCTGTATCTATTTTTATCTCACATTATTGCTATTTTTGACCCGCAAATCCCCATGAACCATAGGCACGTAATCGTGTTCTATGCCAGGTCTCAAAACATATCGGGCCCGGAATTATTTCCAGGTTACCGTTTCCACTAACCAGACGCATCAAGATCGATGGTGGGTAATGTTAAAAAGAAATCCGCTGGAAAATCCAATCTTGACTTTCCAATCAGCCGAGAGGAAATATTGGAGGATTATCGGATCTGTTGCATCAGCCGGGAGGTCAGTTTATTGGCCCGCAAGGAGGTGCTAACAGGAAAAGCCAAATTCGCTGTAACTGGGGATGGCAAAGAAGTACCTCAAGTAGCTATGGCTCGTGCTTTTCGCAAAGGTGATTGGCGTTCGGGATATTATCGCGACCAAACCCTGATGTTTGCCCTCGGCACCAGTTCTGTAGAGCAATATTTTGCCCAACTTTATACTGACCACTACAACGATCCTTTCTCGGGTGGTCGGCAAATGAACAATCATTTCGCCACAGCCATCGTAGACGCTCAAACGGGCGAATGGCTTCCCCAATTGGCCCAATACAATACTGCTTCGGATGTGAGCTGCACGGCTGGTCAAATGGCACGTGCACTTGGACTGGCCTACGCTTCCAAGGTTTATCGGCAAAATGAATTCGCTATTGATGCACGTTTTTCGGAAAATGGTGCTGAAATATGTTTTTGTACCATCGGCGACGCCAGTACTTCCGAGGGGATTTTTTGGGAAGTCATCAACGCCGCCGGGGTCACTCAAGTCCCATTGATGATTTCAATCTGGGATGATGGTTATGGGATTTCAGTGCCCTCTGAATACCAAACTACGAAAAGTGACATTTCTGCGGTGCTCAAGGGTTTTAATCCCGATGAAAAAGGCCCAGGCGTACAAATCCTAGAGGCCAAAGCATGGGACTATCCCGGCCTCTTAAAATTGTACACCCAAACGGCGTATGAAATGCGCCAAAGTCATGCCCCTACACTAATCCATGTAAAAGAAGTCACTCAACCGCAGGGGCATTCCACTTCAGGCTCGCATGAACGCTACAAGTCGCGCGAGCGCTTGGAATGGGAAAAAGAAATGGACTGCATCAAAGTGATGGAAGAATGGATTCTTGAACAGGGAATGATCACAAAAGAGCAAGTCAAGCAAATCCGCGACCAAGCTCGTAAGCAAGTCAAAGAAGCACGTGACCGGGCCTGGAAAGCCTTCATGGCTCCAGTAAATCAGCAAAAACGTGAACTGGAAGAAATCTATCAAAACATTGCCACCAGCCATCCACAAGTAACCCATTTGCTGAATGATCAAAAAGAGATGATCAGCCCGCTGAACAGCGAGCTGCTACAAAACGCTCGCCGTATTTTGTTTACCACTTTGGGAGAAAATTCCCCAGAACGCAGCCTTTTACAGCGCTGGATAAAAAGTGTGGAAACTGAAGCTCAGCACAAGTTTCACACTCATCTGTACAGCGACACGCCAAATGCTGCTTTGAAAGTGCCCGTAGTCGCTCCAGTATTTTCAGAAGATTCGCCCGTCAAAAACGGTTTTGAGATTCTCAATGCCTTTTTTGATGCCACCATTGAAAAAAATCCACGCGTATTTGCCTTTGGTGAGGACGTAGGCAATATTGGCGATGTAAACCAGGGTTTTGCAGGTCTGCAGAAAAAATATGGCATTGAACGCGTATTCGACACGGGCATTCGCGAATGGAGCATCATGGGTACCGCCCAGGGAATGGCCATGCGGGGCCTGCGCCCAATTGCCGAAATTCAGTACCTTGATTATCTGCTCTATGGCCTTGAGCCCCTTTCTGACGATGTGGCTTCACTGCGCTACCGCACCAACGGAATTCAAGCTTGCCCCATGATCGTCCGTTCACGCGGCCATCGCCTGGAAGGCATTTGGCATTCCGGATCGCCGATGGGAATGATCATCAATGCCCTGCGGGGCATGTATGTATGTGTACCTCGCAACATGACCCAAGCCGCAGGCATGTACAATACCTTACTCCAATCCGACGACCCCGGATTGGTAATCGAATGCCTCAATGGCTATCGCCTCAAAGAAACCTTGCCCGACAACATCAGTGAGATGACCGTGCCCTTGGGCATTCCCGAAATATTACAAAAAGGAACAGATGTAACCCTGGTTACTTATGGTTCCTGTGTGCGGGTGGCTCAAGAAGGCATCACTTTATTGGAAAAAGTAGGCATCAGCGTGGAATTGATTGACGTACAAACCCTTTTGCCTTTCGACATCCATGCCCATATCCTGGAATCGGTCAAAAAAACCAATCGGGTAGTATTTCTCGATGAAGACGTGCCTGGTGGTGCTACAGGATATATGCTACGCGAAGTACTAGATGTGCAAGGTGCTTACAAATATACCGATACCCAACCCATTTGTATCAGTGCCAAAGCCCACCGTCCGCCTTACGGTTCGGATGGGGATTATTTCTCCAAGCCCAATCCGGAGGATGTATTCATGAACATTTATCGCTTGATGCAGGAATGTGAACCAGGACGCTTTCAGGGGGATATTTGAGTAAGCTCCCTCCCAAGGCTACCAGAACTTATGCTTTTTACCGGAACTTGATCTCCAGTACTGTCACCATGTTTTTATATCCGGGACAACTGGACTTGATCGGTATTGCCCGCAGTCTCACTGGTATTTTGAGGCACGGCGCATCTTCACAAAGTGGAAATTCACGCTTCAAAAGCGCCAAGATGGGTGAGAGGCTAAAATATTCAGTACCTTCTATCGCTATCACATGCCCTTCGCCACAGTCTTGGGCCTTGACTGATCTGATCACAGTACCTTCCATCCATTCAGGACCCCAAGTCCGTTCCTGCTGACAGGCCAGCAGGCCAAAAACGACCATTAAGACAATTATTTTTTTCATCTTTTTCAAGCTTCATATTTGTTTAGAAACCACTTTAAACCGCTATAAATGAAGGGATCCGTCTCATTCTCTGATCAGGTTTCGAGTCTCCGATTAGAGCAATTTTTGAGGGCTTAATCAGAGCTATTGTCTCAAAAACTGATGCAGTATGGCACCAAAAGATGGCGTTTTAAATACTTTCTTAGACTGCCAATTGAGGCACACCGTTGGTATGATTGAAACACATTATTGGTATCTTTTTTGCAAATTAGCCGACATATTTAGCAGCTATTTTTACCATCAGGCGACTTCCCTTTGGTTTTTACGGTCTTTCAGACGAACCTTTTTCGATTTACAGGGTTCAGGTTTTTGTCTTGTCCATTTCAATCACTTCAAAATTTTAGTATGAAAAAATCTCCACGCCTACTATATTTTCATTTCCAAACCACTTTTTGCAAAATAAAAATTTTCAGCATGTGTAGTGAACGCTGAAAATACACGTAATTTTTGTTCGCAATGATAAAGCAGTTCTGACCTTTTGAGAGGCCACTGCTGATTCACCTATTTTTCACCAAACTCACTTGATTATGAAATCATGGTTTACCAAAACCTGCGTTTTGGTACTTGTCGCAATGTTCTGTTCAGGGGCATTGCTGGCCCAGTTTACGGTTAATGGAACTGTAAAAGACGACAAAGGAGAAGCCTTAATTGGTGTATCTGTAGCCGTCAAAGGGACCCTGAAAGGTACCGTTACCGATCTCGAGGGCAAATTTAGCCTCGACATTCCCGGCGAATCTGCCGCTTTACAATTGTCTTACACCGGATTTAAAACCATTGAAGAAAAAGTCAGCCGCGACAATGCCACCCTCAATCTGGTCATGGGCTCAGACATTGCCCGGCTCGATGAAGTGGTGGTAACAGGCCTTGCATCTGGCATCAAACGCTCGAATTCAGGCAATGCGGTGACCACCATCAAAGCTGATGAACTGGTGGGCAACACCAATCCACAAACCTTGGACAATGCCTTGTTTGGCAAAATTCCTGGTGTCACCATCAACTCGAATGGTGGTGCACCTGGCGGTGGTATCAACATGCAGTTTCGAGGAGTATCGACCCTTGGTTCGGGTTCTTCTCAGCCTTTGTACATCATCGACGGGGTTTATGTAGATAACTCGACCATCCGTACGGGCCGAACCCAGGTCAATGGTGCAGGGGGTGGAGCCGCCGGGGGTAACCAAGACGATGCTGCTAACCGCATCGCCGACATCAACCCTGACGACATCGAGCGGATGGAAATCCTGAAAGGCCCTTCTGCTGCGGCTATTTACGGAACCCGCGCCAACGCCGGGGTAATCATCATCACCACCAAGCGTGGCGCAGCTGGCCAAACCAAAGTATCTCTCAGTCAGGACATGGGCTTTGCCAAGGCGCAAAATCTTTTGGGCTTTGAGCCTTGGAATGAGGCCAAAATCAATACTTTCTACGGCACTCGTGCTCCAGCCCAATTGGACTTGTACCGTGCAGCCGTAGCCGAAAACCGCGTCACTGATTGGGAACAATTCTTTTATGGCGAAACGGGGGTTTTGTCCAATACCCAGCTCAGCTTGAGTGGTGGCAACCAAAAAACCCAATTCTTCGTTTCCGGGGGCATACAATCTGAAACAGGGATCATCAAGTTTACCGATTTCCAGCGTTACAACGTGCGTGCCAACCTTGACCACAAAATTGGCGACCGAGTCAAAGTATCGCTGAACAGCTCTTATTCTCGTTCTGATAACGACCGTGGTTTTACTGGTAATCAGAACAACACTGGGGGCTCGATTGGTTACAACATCGCCTATACACCAAGTTATGCGAACCTGTTCCCCAATGCCCAGGGGGTTTATCCTACCAACCCCTATTTCAACGACAACCCGATTGCGATCCGTGATTTGGGCAAAAACAACCAGAAAGTTGACCGCTTCATCACCGCTGCCAACTTGGAATGGGACATTTACCGGGGTGCAAAATCTAACTTGCGCTTCAAGGCCAATGGTGGGGTAGACTACCTGAGCGGTATTTCCCTCGTGTATTTCCCCGAAATCATGCAACACCAACGCGCTACGGCCAACCCTGGCGACGTGATGCACGGCTACAACGACAACCTGAACACCAACCTCCAGGCTTTCCTGACTTACAACACCGAATTGGGGGACATCAGCTCCAACACCACGGTAGGTGGGGTACGCTTGGACTTCGCTTCTGACTACATCCTAAACCGTGGCCGCGGCTTGTCGGGTGGTCAAACCAACCTTCGTTGGGGTCGGGTGCAATCCGTTGAATCTCAAATCGACCAACGCACCACCGACGTAGGTTGGATAGCCCAGCAAGATTTCAACTGGAAAGACCGTATTAACGTCTCTGCCGGCTTGCGTTTTGACAAATCGACCCTCAATCGCGACCAGGATAAATACTACGCTTTCCCCAAGGTTTCGACTGCGATCAACCTGACCAAGTTTGATTTTTGGAAATTTAGCGCGGTCAATCAGTTTAAACTCCGCGCCGCATATGGCGAAACGGGGGGCTTACCCAATTTTGGTGTGACCTTTGAATCACTGGTTCCTCAGTTGATCACAGGCAGCCTCGGGGGACAGGTAAGTGCACGTGCAGTAGACCCCAACTTGGTACCAGAAACTGCTGCCGAATTAGAATTTGGCGTCGATTTGGCGATGTTCAATAACCGCCTGACCCTGGAAGTGACGGCCTACAACAAGCAAGTACGCGACCTGATCTTTGACTTGGCTCCTGCCGAATCAACTGGGATCACCGCTATCGCCACCAATGCTGCCGATCTGGTAAACCGTGGGTTAGAACTGGGCTTGGGCTACAATGTGGTGCGCACCCAAAACCTCGATTGGTTTACCAAACTGTTGTGGTGGAAAAACGCTTCTGAAATCACCGATTTGCGCATTCCGGTGCGTACAGTGGGCGGTTTTGGCCCTTCATTGGGTACTTACCTCTTGGCTGAAGGCTTCTCTCCTACTGCAGTAGTTGGAGCAAGTCCTCGTAATACCGCCAATCCTTTGAATTTGACCGTATTTGGCGATCGCCAACCCGATTTCCAAATGTCTTGGGCCAACAATTTCCGTTTCTTGAAGCATTTTGATTTCAATTTCTTGTTCCACTACCAAAAAGGTGGTACCAACATCAACTTGACTGAATTCCTCTTGGATGTAGGTGGTACCTCACCTGACTGGAGTCAAGACAAGGATGGAGTAGAAGGCCCCGACGGCCGCAACCGCTTGACCGCCCAAGGTACCAACACAGGGATATATATCCAGCCCACCAGCTACCTGAAGTTGCGGGAAATTGGCTTGTACTATACCTTCCCCAAGCCTTTGGCCAACAACTTTGTGAAGCGCATGAAAATTGGGGTTTCGGGCAATAATTTCCTGCTTTGGACCAATTACCGCAGCTACGACCCCGAAGTGTCCAACTTTGGTATCCAAGCAATCGCGGGTAGCATTGAGGTTACACCTTATCCAAGTGCCCGCCGCATGTTCTTTCATTTGAAAATGGATTTCTAGAGCGATCGTTGAAATGTTGAAAAGTTGAAAGCTTGAGATGAAAAATATTCTTCAATCAATTTTCCAAGCAGTCATTTTTTCAGGCACTTTGGCGAATCAGCCAGATTCTATTCACTAAAAATTAAACGACGATGAATCGTTTTGTCTATAAAACAATAGCTGTAATCGGCTTGTTTTTTATCATCAGCGCATGTGAGGTCGAAGAAGTAGTCGATCCCAACAACCCCTCTTTGGGCAGTGTGCTGAGCAATGCGACTACCCCGCAATTGCAAACCTTGATTACGGGACTTGAAGCCCGGAACCGGACTTTTTTCGACAATGCAGTCCAAATGTTTGGGGTCTTTGGCCGGGAGGTTTTCTTTTACAATGCTTCCGACCCTCGTTTTGCCCGTGAGTGGCTGGGGGTGACGATCAAAGAGACCTATCCCGATTTTTTTGGATCAGGAAACACCTATGTCGCCCCTTTTGGTGCGGTAAAACAAGCCAACGTGCTGATCGATGCGGCCAATGCTTCGACCAATATCACCGACGAACAAAAACGCGGTTATGCTGGTTTTGCCAAAACCATCAAAGGGTTTCAATTGCTGTGGCCATTGATGCAGCAGTACCAAAATGGTATTCGCATCGACGTAAACGACCCACTCAAACCTGGGCCGATTGTACCTTACAACGATGCATTGGCTTTTATTCGCAAAACCCTCGATGAAGGTTTTGCAGACTTGCAGGCAGCAGGTGCCACTTTCAATTTCCGCTTGACCATGGGCTTTGCCACACCTGCTCAAATGGCCCGCGTGAACCGCGCTATTGCGGCTCGTGCCGCCATTTATGCTGCAGATGGACCAGGAGCCTTGACTGCGTTGCAGGCTTCATTTATGGACTTGGATGTGACGGCAGCCAATGCGGCCACCAAGATGAATATCGGCCCCGTATTGACCTTCGGCGAAGCGCCCGATATCAACAACCCATTGTTTTATCCTTTCGATGTGGCTACCCAGACCATCCTGATTTGCCACCCCGACTGGATTGAAGACGCCACCCCTGGCGACTTGCGCCTCGGTAAAGTAGTACGTCGCGTAAACAACCGTGTGATCAGTTCAGATATCCGCGACCGCTCGCAAAACCCCATTCCGGGTGAGTACCAAGATGCCCGCTGGCGTACCAATACCACTGCGGTGCCTTTCATCCGCAACGAGGAGTTGATCCTGATTTATGCCGAAGCACAGGCTCGCGCCAACAATACTGCTGAAGCCACCCGTGGCATCAATATCGTACGAAATGCATGGGGCTTACCCAACTACGCAGGCGCTACGACCCTAGATGCCCTGATCGATGAAGTATTGGCGCAGCGCCGTTATTCATTGTGGGCTGAAGGCGGTCACCGCTGGATCGACCTGCGCCGAACTGGGCGCTTGAATGCAACCAACGTAGATTTGCGCGATGGTGGCACGATCTACACCCAAGTTTCCAAGCGCCAGTCAGAAATCAACTGGGACGCCCGCTAAGGTTTTTTGAAAAACTATTAAATGGAGAGAACAAGTCGAGCATCATTGCCTCAACTTGTTCTCTTTATTTTTACGCAAGCCCTATACACAACAACTAACCATTAACAATTAACCATTAACAACTAACCATTAACAACTAACTCCGCTTGGCAATCCCGTTCATACTGATTCTTCTTTGTCGATTGCATTTGAAACGGGTTACTTCATCACCCCTCAATTCCTGGTGTTTAGTTTTTCGACCTTGTACACGGGCACGCCACTTGCGCCAATTACGTGGGTGCATTTCGCGGCGCATCAGGTCAATGACTTGGCTCTCGCTGAGGCCAAATTGGGTTTCGATGGCTTCAAAAGGGGTGCGATCCTCCCAGGCCATTTCGATGATCCGGTCGATTTCTGCTTCGTTTAAGTTCTTAAATGGGTTCATGATGTCTTTTTATCTTTGTTTCGGCGGCAGCGCTCGCTGCAATATTGGACCTTTTCCCAGTTTTTTTCCCATTTTTTGCGCCATGCAAATGGCAAACCACAAACTGGACAGGTCTTTTCAGGGAGGTTTTCTTTTTTTGGTTTTTTCATTGGGATTTTTTTGTCTGAACCAGAGTTATCTGAATTGCAGAATTACAGAATTTATTGAGTAACGTCGACCAAAACAAGGATTTTAAAGAATTAGAAAATTCGCTCGCTTTCACGCCAAGGCGTGACACGGCGAACGGTCATGAACGCTTTTTAAACATCCAAAGTAGGCAAGAATTCATCAATTTTAGATTTCAGAAATCCTAAACCGTGCAAAAGACGAACCGAAATGCGACAAATCTCTCCAGCGAGCCGCTAAATCATATGTCGTATTTCGTATGCCGTCTATTGTACTTAAAGAAACAAGCCCTTATTTCAATCTTTCAACTAAACCTTCACTGCGCTCATCCCCCCATCTTGGTGCATCACCTGACCAGTGATCCAAGCGGCATCGTCAGAAAGTAAAAACTTAGCCAAGGCTGCGATTTCTTCCGGACTGCCTACTTTTTTGAGCGGATGCCGCGCCGCCGAGGCTTCACGCTTGTCGTCGCTATTGAGCAAACGGGCGGCCAATGGCGTATCGGTTAAAGAAGGTGCAATGCAATTGACCCGGATATTGGGTGCCAATTCAGCGGCCAGGGAACGGGTCAGACCCTCTATTGCGCCCTTGGCTGCGGACACGCTGGCATGAAAAGGCATGCCGAGACCCACCGCCACCGTACTGAAAAGGACAATGCTGCTATCAGGGGTATTTTTCAAAGCCTTTAGAGCGGCTTGGATGCTTTTAACGGCTCCCAAGAGGTTGATTTCTAAATCTTCCCGAAAACTTTCAGGTTTCAGCGAGGAAAAAGCCCTTAGGTTGATGCTACCCGGGCAATACGCCAAGCCATGTACTTGTGCAGGAAGGCTCTCCGTAGGAAAATCTTGTTGTACAACGTCCAATGCGATGTGCTCGACACCAGACAAGCCGGCCAGCTGCTCTGCGGTGCGCGAATAAACCAGGATCCGGTGTCCGGCCATGCTCAAACTGCGGGTCAAAGCAAGGCCAATGCCCGTACTACCGCCTACCACAATGTATGTTTTTTGCATAAGTGCGTTTAATTTTTGCCATCGGTAAACAAACTATAAGGAAGCTTGTTGTGCTTGTTTTTAGTAAAAAATGCAAAAATTTAGCACACTGCGCTTAATCTTGGGCGACCAGCTCAATGTTCAGCATTCCTGGTTTGAAACCACCAGCGATGATGTCCTCTACGTGATGATGGAATTGCACAGCGAAACCGACTACGTGCAGCACCACGTCCAAAAAGTGCTGGGCTTTTTTGCAGCGATGCGTTTGTTTGCGAAAGAAGTACGGGACAGAGGACACCATATTCACTACTTCAAACTTGATGACTCCGACAATCAACAAGTTTTTGCCGACAACTGCCATGCGCTAATCGACGCCTATCGAATCGAATGTTTTGAGTACCAATTACCCGACGAATGGCGAGTGGATGAGCACTTGAAGGCTTTTTGCCAGCGACTGAACATCCCCTCCAAGGCTGTGGAAAGCGAGCATTTTTACAGCAACCGCGAAGCCCTGGCCACCCAGTTTCAAGGCAAAAAGACCTTCCTCATGGAAGCTTTTTACCGCAAAATACGTGAAAAGTACCAGGTTTTGATGGAGGTCGATGGTAAAACCCCACTCACTGGTCAATGGAACTATGATGAGCAAAACCGCAAAAAACTGCCGAAAGGTTTTGTCATACCGGCTTACAAGCTTTTTCCGAGGGATCTAAGCGACTTGTACCAGCTCATTCAAAACCAGGGCATAGTTTGTATCGGCACCGTGGACCCCAAGCAATTCGACTGGCCCCTTACCCGCGCTGAAAGCCTGGACTTATTGCAGCATTTCGTCCAGATCCGCTTACAACACTTCGGCGATTACCAAGATGCCCTTAGTAATGAGCACTGGCTGCTTTTTCACTCGCGGCTTTCTTTCTCAATGAATGTAAAACTCATCAGCCCACAGGAAGTGGTGGATGCAGCGATTGCATTTTGGCAAAAACAGCCCCAATTGGTGCCTTATTCGGCCCTGGAGGGTTTTGTACGACAGATCATCGGTTGGCGCGAGTACATGCGGGGCGTGTATTGGGCGAAGATGCCAGTGTACCAGACATTGAACTATTTCGATCACCAAGCGCCATTGCCCAGTTGGTACTGGACCGGGGAAACCAAAATGCATTGCCTACACAAAGCCATCACCCAATCTTTAGAGCGGGCTTATGCCCACCACATCCAGCGATTGATGGTCACGGGCAATTTTGCGCTGCTCCTTGGCGTACACCCCGATGAGGTTGATGCCTGGTACCTGGGTATCTATATGGACGCCATTGAGTGGGTCGAAATCACCAACACCCGTGGCATGAGCCAGTTTGCCGATGGCGGCATTGTGGGTACCAAGCCCTATGTGTCGAGTGCCAATTATGTACACAAGATGGGCGATCATTGCAGCACTTGCCACTACGACCGGAGCCTGCGACATGGCCCCAAGGCTTGTCCGTTCAACAGCCTTTATTGGGATTTTTACGATCGCCACCGCGACAAGCTGCGATCCAATCCCCGCATCGGCATGGCCTATCAACTCTGGGATAAAATGGACCCTGATGAGCGGGCCAAAACCTTAGAGCAGGCCAATATTTACAAAAATAAGGTCAATCAACTCTAAACCATGATCTTAACACTTTCCGAGCTTGAAAAACTGCCTCGTATCCCGCGTCTGACCCTCGTCAATGCCATCACGGGTTTTAAAAGCGCTAACCTTATCGGTACGATGGGCGACGATGGGGTGCCCAACTTGGCCATTTTTTCTTCAGCGGTCCACCTGGGCTCGGCTCCACCCCTCATTAGCCTGGTGACCCGCCCCGTGGATGGGGACCTAAAAACCACCCGGCATACTTACAAAAACATCCGACAAAATCCCCACTTCACCATCAACCACGTACACCACAGCATGGTTGCTGCCGCCCACCAAACCTCCGCCAGCTACCCCGATGGAGTTTCAGAATTTGAAATGGCGGGACTGACACCAGAATGGCGCGAGGGCATCAATGCCCCTTACGTGGCCGAGTCGCCGATCAAAATGGGCTTGAAGTACATCGAGGAATACCATATCAAGGCGAACAATACCATTATGATCGTGGGCCAGATTACCGAGTTGATCCTACCCGATGGCAGCGTGGACGAGCAGGGCAATCTCGACCTGCAAGGCGCAGGTACGGTAGCTTTGAGCGGTCTGGATACCTATTATAAGGTGGAGTTTTTGCAAAGGTTGGGCTATGCTAGGGTGTGATGAGGTAAAAAAAGGGTTTCACAAACATACCCAAGCCTGTTCACGTAAACATTACAGCGAAAAATTGTTACCTTTGCCCCTTCAAAAACAGGAATTAGGTACAAGATGAAGACCAAAACGCTGCGAAAGGACAAGGTGAATGTCATCACCCTGGGGTGCTCGAAAAACCTGGTGGACTCCGAAAACCTGATCACCCAATTGCGGGGCAATGACTTTGAAGTGAGCCACGAAAGCCAAAACGACGACGCCAATGTGGTGATCATCAACACTTGCGGCTTCATTGACCTGGCCAAGCAGGAATCCATCGACACCATCCTGGAGTATGCTGATATCAAAAAACAAGGTGGCATCGAAAAACTGTACGTCACAGGCTGCCTTTCACAACGGTACAAAGAAGACCTGGAGGTCGAAATCCCAGAAGTCGATGCCTATTTTGGCACCCTCGAACTACCCGGCCTGCTGGCCAAGCTCAACGCTGACTACAAGCACGAACTGATCGGTGAACGCCTGATCACTACCCCGCAGCACTACGCTTACCTCAAAATCGGCGAGGGTTGCAACCGCACCTGCTCCTTTTGTGCCATTCCGTTGATGCGCGGAGGCCATGTGTCGCGCCCCATCGAAGAACTGGTGCGCGAAGCCCAAAACCTGGCCCGTCGCGGGGTGAAAGAAATCATGCTGATTGCCCAGGAATTGACCTATTACGGCTTAGACCTGTACAAAAAACGCGAGTTGCCGCGCCTGCTTCACGCTCTGGCTGACGTGGACGGTATCGAATGGATCCGCCTGCACTATGCCTACCCCAGCAAGTTTCCAGCAGAAATTTTTGACGTGATGGCTGAGCGCCCTGAGATTTGCAACTACCTCGACATGCCCTTGCAGCACGCTTCAAATGGCGTACTGGAGCGCATGCGCCGCCAAATCACCCGCGAAGAAACCATTGACTTGGTCTATCTTGCCCGTGAGCGCGTACCCAACCTGACCCTCCGCACCACCATGCTGGTTGGTTTCCCCGGTGAAACTGAACAGGAGTTTCAGGAGCTCTGCGATTTTGCGGAGGAAATGCAGTTCGACCGCCTGGGCGTTTTCCAGTACTCACATGAAGAAAGCACCCGCGCCTACGATTACGAAGACGATATCCCCGCAGAAGTAAAAGCTGAACGCGCCCAAACCTTGATGGACATTCAACAGGAAATCTCACACCAGAAAAACCTGGCCAAAGTGGGCAGAACCTTTAAAACCCTTTTCGACCGCAAGGAAGGTCAATATTTCGTTGGCCGCACCGAAGGCGATTCGCCCGAAGTAGACAACGAAGTACTGGTCAAAGCAAAAAAACAATACGCCCGGATTGGTGACTTCGCCCAAGTGAAAATCATAGAGGCTACGGAATATGACTTGTTTGGAGAAATTGTGATTTAGTTGAAAGGTGGAAGGGTTGAAATGTTGAAAAGAAGCGCCTTTGATTGAATTTGTCAAAAAAATGCTTATTCCAGCTTCGTTTTGAACTTTTTACCCTACTCCCTCATTTATTGCCCATGACGCAAGTACAACAAGCCCCTTTGGGCAAATTCGGCAATCCATTCATACAAGCTGCCATCACCCTCGCAGCTGTCGTATTGGTCAATCTGGTGGCCAAAATCTGCGCTTGGGCTGGTGCTGACATCGAGGAGCGCTTTCCCTGGCTCACAGCTGCTGCTTTCATGTTGGTCTTTGCTCTTTTCAATAGCATCATCTCTCTTTCCAGCGCTAGTATGTTGCAATACTGGAGTCGCTCGGTGTATAGTTTCCTAGGCTTGGGATTTGTATCGGCTATGCTGGCTTACCTGCTTTCCGGTTTGAGTTTGGGCGAAGCGGGCTCCTACTGGTGGATTTTTATTGTGGTTAGTTTTGGCTACCTGGTTTTCCTTAGCATGATGGCCATGATCCGAAATATTGTAGAATTTGCACAGAAAGAAGAGTGGAATCAGCCACGTTTTCGTCAAAAAAAGCGTAAATAAATTGTAATCTGCCAACTTCTGCGGGTAAACATGCGCGATTTTCAAATTTATGCTATTTTTGACCAAGTGTTACAAAATCACCCAATACAATAAGATCCTGCCATACGTCACCAGCATTCAACAAAAACTTCAATCCATATTGCTAATCTTTTCAAAAACACACTGTATGCGAACTTATGCAATCCTATCTATTCTGATTGCAACACTCGGTCTCTTGTCATGCAACAGTTCTCAGTCGGGTCAGCACACAAGGCCCAAAATCAATCCAAAGGCTGAGTTTGTTTCTTTGGAAGGGCGAGTGATCGGTCCGGTTATCAAAACAGAGGAGGAGTGGAAAACCGAACTTGATGCGATGGAGTTCCATGTACTTCGCCAAGCTGGCACCGAACGGGCCTTTTCTGGCAAATATTGGGACCATCACGAGGAAGGTACCTATTCTTGCCGGGCTTGTGAGCTACCACTGTTTGAATCTGATAAAAAATTCGATTCAGGCACTGGTTGGCCAAGTTTTTCGGATGAGTACATGCGAGGAAACGTGGTTCAAGTTTCTGACAACAGCTACGGTATGATGCGTATTGAAGTCAACTGCGCTCGTTGTGGTGGTCATTTGGGACATGTTTTCAACGATGGTCCTGAGCCAACCGGCCTGCGTTACTGCATCAATTCCGTTTCTCTGAAATTTTTGGAGGCCAAGAGAAATTAACCTTACCCTCAGTTTTGAGTAAAAAAAAACAAAAACCCGAATCAGGTATCACTTGGTTCGGGTTTCTGCTTTTAGGGAGCTGAAAAAAATAAGGTGGACGGATTTGGATGGGTGCGGTGCTTTTGTTTTACTCAAAATCCGGGCAATAATCCGTATCTTCGCCCCACCAATTGCATTATTACACCCTATCTCTACACATGGACTTGCTGATCACCTACATCCGCAAAAAGCTCCTCCTTTCCCAAATCCAAGCTTACCAAAGTATCCAAGGCTGGCTATCGGAAGGAGAAGCAACTCACTTGTATCATTTTGCCAAAAAAGTACCAAGCGGAGGAACGATTTTAGAGATCGGCTGTTGGAAAGGCAAAAGTACTTTCTGCCTGGCCAAAGGTGCTCCTCAGGCCCAGGTCATTTCGATTGACCCTTTCAATGCAGCAGGAGAATCGGATAGTCTGGCCGAGTATTCGGAAAAAAAAGGCGAATTAAGCCTGCTCGAACAATATCAAGCCAATTTAGAACGCTTGGGGGTAGTCCAGAATGTAAAAGCCTTGGTGGGCTACAGTGCTGCTTTTGTCAATGAATTTGAAGACCAGAGCCTGGATTTACTCTTCATTGATGGCGACCACAGCCGCGAAGGCGCTGAATTTGATTTTACTCATTTTGCCCACAAAGTAAAAATTGGCGGCTACATTATTTTTCACGATTATCGGCCCAATAAAAAAGATTTTGGTCCGACCTGGGTAATCAACAACCTGGTTGTGCCTGGTGGGCAATTTCAAAAAATTGGCAAATTTGATTCTTTATGGGTCGGGCAACGTTGTTGAACTTAGGTTAAGATCAGAGACGTGCAGATACTAGTTTGAATTTAGAGTCTGTATCAGTTTATCTCGTTATTTTGGGTTGGCGAAGCTTCTCAGCAAGTGCAGGGGGTGCGGCTCCCGTTTGATGTACTTTTGAAAGAAAAAAGCACCCATGACTCAATAAATTCATTTTCAATATAATGTCCTTTTTCTTTTTTTCTTGACCTCAGGTTTCGCGCAAAATTTTAACAAAAATGAAAATGACCGCTTCTTTGCCCAATAATCCGGATTTTTATAGGTCAAAATCAGGATAAAGTTTTCTTATTGGGATTTTTAACATTTGTCAAAACGTTAATTAAAAATTAAATTTCGTTTCACTCTGTATATTGAGTGTAAACAAAATAAAAGCAGGTTTTTACTTCGTTTTCTTATTTTTTATTTACGCGAAACATCAGCTTGACAAAAAAGAAACAAAAAAGTCAAGGGCTGTGATCAAATCCTGCCATTTTGCTTGAAACGCCAGCTCTAAGGAACAACGGGAATCCACCAAACTCGCTCCTTCGTCGCTCAAACAGTGGTGGCTTCTGATCTGTCGCGCTTTACAGCGCCCTTTCGCAAAATCGGGATTTGCTCAAGGCCCGTTTGAACCCCAGCGGCATCCTCTAAAAACTCGAACTTACATCGGCTTGGAGCTGCACCCAGTGCAGGTTTAAACGCTGCAAGGCTAGATTTACTGTTCCAAAACTGCGATTTATTCCCTCCAATTTTCATTTTATTTGTATAACATATTCATTGTCTTTTAGTTACTACTCAAGTCAAGGGTTGTTGTTCAGTTTATTTCAATTCTTCGAAAAAAATAAACCAATTTATTTTTGAATTTAAAAATGGTCTATTTAACATTACACTATCCTTTCATTTATCCTTTCAGGACCATCTCTTTTTGGTCTACAACTACGAGCGTTTAGGTCAAGTTCTTACCTGTGCTTACCAAAACTTCCTATTCCTTTGCCCTTTTCCAAAACACAAGGTTGTTCTTTTTTCCATAAGTACCTGTTGCATTGCTTACAAATTTTTCATGGATCCCCCATCTTAAGCCTGTAAGGCTACAAGATAAGACAAACCTCATTGGTCTGCGATCTTCGTTTTTTTGTAGTGCTCTACTGCTCAAAAAAAACGGCCCTCACACCGATTAGCATGAGGGCCGTATTAATATTTCAGATTGCAATTACAAATTGCGCTTTTTCAACTCCTTTACGGCATAGTCTGCCGCGCGAGCAGTCATGGCCATGTAGGTGAGTGACGGATTGACGCAAGAAGAGGACGCCATAAAAGCACCATCGGTCATGAAGACGTTGGGGCAGGCCCAGATTTGGTTCCACTGGTTCAAAACCGAAGTTTTGGGGTCGCGGCCCATGCGAGCAGTCCCCATTTCGTGGATGCCGATGCCGGGGTTTTTGAAAAACTCGTCGCGGGTGCGGATGTTTTTAGCTCCTGCGGCTTCCAACATTTCGGCAGCATCGCTAATCATGGCTTTGCGCATTTGAAGGGCATTTGGGCCCCAGGCGGCATCAAACTCCACAATCGGCAAGCCCCATTTGTCTTTTTTATCCGACAAGCGCATTCGGTTATTTGGATCGGGTAAGGTTTCACCAAAGCCTCCCAGGTTTATGCTCCATTTTCCAGGTTCAGTGAGTTGCTCTTTGAAGTCGGCTCCGAAGCCTTTCAGGCCATTGCCACGCCCCCAAGAATCGCGCGAGCCCCCACCCTGGTAGCCAAAGCCACGCACGAAATCTTTGCGCTTGTCTTTGCCCCAGTTGGCAAAACGTGGTACGTAAATTCCGTTGGCACGGCGACCATATACATATTGATCTTCCCAACCTTCAAACTCGCCCGAGGCGCCTGCACCCAAATGGTGATCCATGATGTTGCGCCCCACTTGGTCTGAATCATTGCCCAAGCCGTTGGGAAAACGAGCAGAGGTAGAATTCAACAACAACCAAGCCGAGTTAATGGACGAAGCGTTAAGAAAAATGATTTTGGCGTAGTATTCTTTTTGCTCCATCGTGTTTTGGTCAATGACCCTTACTCCAATGGCTTTGTTTTTCTTTTCATCAAAAATGACATTGTACACGATTTTATCAGTAATCAGTGTCAATTTTTTGGTTTTCACAGCCGCTGGTAAAGTAGCCGACTGCGTGCTGAAGTATCCTCCAAATGGGCAACCACGAGAGCACAAATTACGCGATTGGCATTGTCCACGCCCCAAATCGGTCTGAATTTTGGTCGGAGCAGTCAAAATCGCAGTGCGTCCAATGGTCATGCCCCGGCCAAATGTTTTCATCATGGAGTCTTTGACGTGTTTTTCAACAACCGTCATGTCCATTGGCTTGAGAAATTGGCCATCAGGCAATTGGCCCCAGCCTTCAGCCTGACCAGAAATGCCAGCGAAGCGCTCTACATAATCATACCAAGGTGCAATATCGGCATAACGGATTGGCCAGTCAACGCCGTGACCGTCTTCAGCGTTAGCGGTGAAATCAAGGTCGCCCAAACGGTAACTCTGGCGGCCCCACATCAGCGAGCGACCTCCGAGGTGGTAACCCCTGATCCAATCAAAGGGACGTTTTTCGAGGTATGGGTTTTCTTTGTCGTTTTCAAACAGGTAACGCGTAGGTTCGTTGGCGGTATAACCTGTACGCATACTGGCCCAATATTCCTCGCGTGATACATTGTCCACCCGACCTCGGTGTGGAAACTCCCAGGGGTCTTTCATGGCAGTATCATATCCTTCGATGTGCTTGATGTCGCGGCCACGCTCTAACATCAACACTTTAAGGCCTTTTTCGCACAACTCTTTGGCAGCCCAGCCCCCAGATATCCCGGAGCCGACTACAATGGCGTCGAAAGTAGATTTGGCCTTTTCCTGTCCAACTATGTTCATTGTGAAAATTGCTTGTGGATTTGAAAAAAAGTTCCTAAAACATGTTAGATACACGTGCTAGGTCGCCCAGGCCTTGTCCCCTTTTTTGTACGGCACACTTCCCTCGAATCGTCCAGGGACGGCTACGTAGCGCAAAGCTTTGGTCGCACCAATTTCAGAGGAGAAATAGCCCAACAAGGTCAGCTCTTTGGCCAAAGAGAAAAATGGCACCAATGGATCGGAAGCCTTGGCTTTCACTTCTTTGACGTTGCCAGTTTCAGCGTCCACATCGGCTTTTACCACGTTGGCGGCGGCTTGTTTGCGCTCGTCAGCAGCTTTTTGTTCAAAAGTTGTCATGACAGCAATGCGTTGCTCATTGCTCAAGCTGACGTAGTTTTTGCCGTGGTTTTTCATGCTTTCGGCATCAATATCCCCCAAGCCTTTCATGAAATGCTGCTGTTGAGCTGGCAGGTAGCAATCCTTGATCATCAACTCGATGAAAGGCCCTACACCTGCTGCCTTGGCTCCGGGTGTAGAGGTAGTTGGGATGATGGTCTCCGCGATTTCAGCCAACAGGGCTTGTTGATCGGCGGTGAAATTCAGCGCTCCAGGCACCCAATCGGGTTGTAGCTCACCATTGCGGATGGCCATGGCCGAGAGCGTCGGGCCGGAGAGGGCTCCTCCCAGCAAGAGCGCAACGCTTTTGATGGCGGTTCTTCTTTCCAAAGCAATTGTAGGTTATGAGGTTAGAAAAGAGTAGTAAAGTCGAATGTTGAAATGTTGAAAAGTTGAAAAGTGATGTCCACTCTTCAACATTTCAACATCTAAACTCTTCAACTAAAATTAAAATCCAGGGTTCTGCTTCAGGGTAGCCTGACCATCTTTGGCAGAGTTCAGGATTTCCTGGTTGGGAATCGGAAAGTATTCGTGCTTGCCTTTCACAAACTTAGCTCCGCGCAGGTAAGTACGGCGGGTTTGCTCTACGGTGAGGTAATCGTTGATCACCTGGTCAGCTATGCCCCAACGCACCAAGTCAAAGAAGCGATGGCCTTCCATCGCAAATTCCAGGCGCTGCTCGAAACGCACTGCTTTTTGGGCAGTAGCTTTGTCGGTCCAGGTAGCGGTGTATTCGCGGATCACATAGTTTCCTGCATTGCTGCCATTGGCTAGTTTCACAAAACCATCGGCATTGGCAGCGCGGCGGCGAATCTGGTTGACCAAAGCTCGGGCGCGTTCCAAGTTTCCTGCTTCTACTTCGCATTCTGCCAACCACAACAATACGTGAGAGAGGCGAATAATACGGTAGTTGTTGGCGTTCATACGTGGATTACCCGTCCAAGTCAAAGTACCGTTTTCGGAGCGGTAAGGTGAGCTTTTCTTGGGCGTGAACGGACCAGCGTAGGCACGGTCGCGCACATATTCTGGATTGTGAATGCCCCAATCCAAATAAGGCACACCATCACGCCCAACGGTCCAGTCAAGACGTGGATCTAGGTTGCCTGTAAAGGTCTGAGAGTTGTTGCCTGGTACATCAACTGCGTTGAAGTCATCCAAGAAAGGCAAGCCATCAGCATTGGTCTTGAAGGCATTCACCAGGTTCTGTGAAGGCTGGAAAAAGCCGCAGCAGGTAGTCAATGCACCCCCACCATAAGGAAAATTGAGGGTATGCCCCCGGTTTCCGTTGTTAGAAATCGCTGCACCATCATTCACCGAGTGCTGGATTTCAAAAATAGACTCCGTGTTGTTGTTGGTTGGTGCGCGGAAATTATCATGGTAGCGAGCCACCAAAGTGTAACCACCATTGGCCACGATGGCTTCCAAAATCGTTTTGGCATCAGCAAATTTATTTTGGAACATCATCGCTTTGGCCAACGTGGCTCCAGCAGCCCATTTGGTCACACGACCTGGAGCACCCGCCCAGCGGTTAGGTAGGTTGTCATAAGCAAACTTCAAGTCGGTTTCGATATTTGGCCAGATCTCCTTGTCATTGGGTAGCTTGGTGCTGTTCGCATCACCTGAGCTGTAGGTTTTATCATCAATATAAGGCACGTTTTTGAACATCTTACGTGCTTCAAAGTGATAATGACCACGAAGGAACCGAGCCTGGGCAACAGCTTGAGTCTTCTGCACATCGGTCATGTCCGTTGCTTTTTCCACCAATTGGATCACATCGTTGGTACGTGCAATTCCATCGTAAACTGCCCGCCACTTGCCGCGGAAGTGGGTCAAGTCACCCGTATGGGTATAAGCCTCAATGAGTGAGATTTCAGGTTGGTCGCCAGCGTTGGACCCCTTGTAGGCATCATCAGAAGCTACGGAACCATACACCCAATTGTCGGCAGAACCCGTCCAGTCTGGAAAAGCAGAACCTACGTTGGTCTGCACCCCATCCAGCAGAGAGTATGCACCAGTCAACACAAAGTTGACACCTGCTGCATTCGACAAAGTGCCTTCACTCAAAACACCCAGAGGGGTTACTGTTAAAAAATCTTCATTGCAGGATACGACGCCTAAAGAAGCGGCCAGTAATGCTGCGAAAACCTTTATTTTTTTCATGACATTGGTCATTTAGGTTGTTTAAAAGTAAACAGTTTCTGCGTTGTTTAGATCGCAAAATCGCCGAACGGATTAGAAACTGATGCTTACGCCAAAGTTGGTTGAACGGAATGCAGGATAAGACCCTTCGTCCACACCCAATTGGCGATCAGAACCCGCTGCAAAGTTGCGGAGGTTAACTTCAGGATCAAGTCCTTCGTATTTGGTGATGGTCAACACGTTTTGGCCCTGCACCCAGACGCGACAAGCACCCAAACCAGCTTTATCCGTCAACTTGGTAGGAATAGTGTAGGTCAACTGCACGTTTTTGAGGCGGAAGTAAGAACCATCTTCCAGGTAGTACGTGGAAGGATTTGAGCTGATTACGTCATTCGAACGTGGAATCGGCAGCAAGGCATTGGTGCTGCCAGGGCGCCAGCTCCGCTCCAACATGCGTTGGCTGCGGTTGCCACCAAAGGTTGGGAAGTCGGTCCAGTAACGCACGTAGTTGAATAGTTCATTGCCTTGTACCCCTTGGCCAAATACGTCCAACTGGAAGTTCTTGTAGCCCAGGCTCAAGTTGATGCCATACATGAAGTCAGGGTGTGGATTGCCGATGATGCCACGGTCGGCGGGGTTGATCACGCCGTCGCCATTGACGTCGCGGTAACGGAAAGCACCAGCTTTGTTCATCGCACCACCACCAAACTGCACGGGCGCTTCAGTAGCCTCTTTGTCAGTTTGGAAAATACCCAGGATCTCGTAACCAAAGAACGAAGCCAGCGGGAAACCTTGCTGGGTAACAGAAACCGTACCCGTTGGCAAGCGCAGGTTGGAGAACCCAAAGTACTGGGTACGTGGGTCACCTGTGGTTTTGATCACGGTGTTTTTGTAGGTAGAAAAGTTACCGCCAATGCTGTAACGGAAATTGCCATTGCTGCTCTTGTTGCGGTAGTTCAAAGCTAGGTCAATGCCCTTGTTTTCCATTTCACCGATATTCTGGAATGGGTTGATAGCCACTCCTTGGGTGAATTGTACTTCTACGGGAAAAAGCATGTCAGACGTGGTACGGGTGTACCAATCGAAGTTAACATCCAATTTACCATTGAGCAAGGTCAGGTCAAGACCTGCATTGAGTGAGGTAGTTGTCTCCCACTTGGCGCGAGAGTTGCCAAATTGGCCCAATTCGTAACCTTGCTGAGAAGAGGTGCGAGAACCTGCCAAATCGTAGAAAGACGATTCTGGTGAAGTCGCATAAGTAGAGAAAGCATTGTAGTTACCAATTTCCTGGTTACCCGTTTGGCCCCAACCTACACGTACTTTGGCAAAAGTAAGCCATTTGGCGTCAGCCAGGAAAGCTTCTTCTGACAAGACCCAGCCTGCACTCACTGCAGGAAAAACTGCTGTGCGAAACTCTGGTGCAAAACGAGAAGAACGGTCACGGCGTACCGTTGCATCGATCAAGTACTTGTTGTCAAAAGAATAGTTCAACCGCGCAAACTCGGAAGCCAAGCGCCATTCAGATGCGCCACCAGAGTTGTTGATCCCTGAACGGCCAGCGCTGAGGTAGCGGTTAGGTAAGGCAGTAGAAGCAAAACCATTGCGTTCAGCAGTGAAGAACTCGAAGTAGTTTTTGATAGCTTCGGTACCCACTAATACATTGAACCGGTGTTTTTCACCCAATTCAAGGTTATAATTCAGGGTGTTGTACCAAGTCCAGGTTGACTCGTAATTGTTAAACACCGTCAACACATCCGCTCCAACTGGCTCCGCAGATTCAGGGTCATTGGCCCGGAAGCGGCGCAGGTTGAAAAGGTTGTAGTCGATTCCAAACTGCGAACGTGCAGTTAGGTTTTTAAGAATGTCCACCTCGGCATAAGCACTACCGAAAAGGCGGGTTTCCTTGTTCACGTTGTCCTTGTTGCGGTCCAATTCTGCCAGTGGGTTACGCGAATTGTCGAGTACGGTTGGCGGACCTGCAAAGTAACCTCTGATGTCGGTCAAAGGCACGATCGGTGGCATCCGGTAAGCGAAAGAAATTGGGTTGCTTTCACTTTGGTTGCCGTTGGGCTGACCAATTTGCTCGCCGTAAGCCAACTGGAAGTTTTCTCCGATGCGAATACGCTTGCTTACATTGAACTCGGTATTGGCCCGCAGCGAATAGCGCTTGTACCCTGTAAACTTCATGATCCCTTGTTGGTCGAAATAGTTCAAGGACATGGCGTAACGCGCTTGATCGGAAGCTCCACTTACCCCAATTTGGTGGTTTTGGATCGGCGCAGCATCAAAGATTGCGTCCATCCAATCGGTACCTTGCTTGTTGGCTTTGGTGATCAGGTTTTTCGGTGTCACGCTGTAGGCAGCCTCATTGACCTGGCCTTCTTTTCCGTTCACTGGAAAAATGTAATCAGGAAGCGTAGGCGTAGCTGCTGGTCCACCAAACATTGGGATGTTAGGAAAAACTACTTTGCTTGGGTCACTGATTTTACCGTCCACCAGCAAGTTGTTGTTTTCGGCATTGATGCGCGATTCCCAGAGCAGGTTGGCGTATTCAGTAGGGTTAATCAAGTCCAAAAACTTGATCGCATTTTGGCGGCCATAGTAAGCATCATAAGTGAACTTGGGCTTACCAGCTTTGCCACGCTTGGTGGTGATGATCACAACCCCATTGCCCGCACGAGAACCATAAATCGAGGCAGCAGAAGCGTCTTTCAGGATTTGAATGGTTTCGATGTCGTTCAGGTTCAGCGTATTCAGGTTGCCCTTGGTAGGCACACCATCAACTACAAACAACGGTGAGTTATCGTTGATGGTCCCAAAACCACGGATGCGCACCATTACCCCACCACCTGGCGAGTTGTCGTTGCTTACATTTACCCCAGCTACGCGGCCTTGCATAGCTTGAGCTACATTGGCTGCCGGCACTGAAAGCAAATCTTTGGTGTTGATGGTAGAAACCGCACCCGTAATATCACGCTTGGTTTGGCTACCATATCCGGTGACCACCGCTTCGCTCAAGGTAGTTACATCGGGTTGCAGGGTAATGTCAATGGATGACAATCCGGCAGAAGAAATCTCTTGGGTGACATAACCCACCGATGAAACAATCAGGATGTCGGCTCCCGCAGGAAGTTGCAATGTAAAAGATCCATCAATTTCAGTCGCGGCACCAGCGGTGGTGCCTTTGGCCAAGATGGTCGCTCCAATCAATCCAGTGCCGTCATCGCCTGCGATGACTTTGCCTGTAATGGTACGTTGAGCAAAAACTCCCGTACCCACAAGTGCAAGCACCAGCACCAGGATTAACCTGAGCGGGTGTAAACAGTAGGCTTTTTTCATAAAAACTAGAATTGTGCTTAATAAAAAGGTAAAAAACCACGCCAAATTAATCAGAGAATTGGTAAATCCATACGATCGCCAAATATTGTTGCTTACTTTCTAAAGAAATTTACATTGGCGAAAATTTAACGCTCTTTTCTCAACCATTCTTGGGTTTGCACTGTTTTAAGCCATTGATTTTGACATGATACAACAAGATTTTCAACACTACTTTTGCATAGAACCACCATTCATGATTCACCGAACTGGGCCATCATCAATACATCACTTTCTCCACCAATAGTAAATTCACCTTGACCCCAACAACCGGATCCGCCCGCACTCACAAAATCATCACTTGGCCCAACACAATTGGCCATGACAACATTCAGTGCAAATTGCTTTGAAATTTCAGGATAATGCAGGTAGGCTTTCGCCAAACCTTGGGCTGACTTGGCTACGCTCGCCAAGTAAATTTGGGCACCTTTTTTCACCACACTTTCAGCGTGCTCATGCAAAAGCGACTCGTAACAAATGGCTGGCGCAATGGTAAAACCCTTAATTTTTAGAACAACCTGCTCATTTCCAGGCACAAAAAATGGTAGTTCATCGGCATGGAGATGCTGTTTGGAATAGAGCACCGGGGCTTGGCCAGCTTGAAAAAAGAGCATACTGATCCTGATACCTTCGGGGCACGAAGACGGAAAACCTACCCCAATGACCATGTCATACTGATTGCTCAAACGCTGAAAAACTTCCAATCTGGGGTCATCGGCCTGCATAGCCAATTTTTTTACTAACCTTGGTTCATAGCCCGTCAAAGAAAGTTCAGGAAAAAACACCAGGTCAGCACTTTTTTCAGCAGCTTGTTGGATCAAGGTGCCGTGCTTTTTAATGTTTTGTTGAATATTGCCCGCGATTGGCGCAATTTGAGCAGCTGCTATTTTGATCGCTCTCATTTTCCTCCCAAAATTCCTTGCAATTTCATCGCCACAGCCATGTCGCCTTTGATTTCCATTTTTCCACTCATCAATGCGGTCATGGGGTTCAATTTGCCTTGCATCATGGCTTCGAAATCAGCCAGGCTTAGGGCGACAGTACAATCTGCTTCTCCATCTTCAGTACTCACTTGGTTTTGGTCCCCATATCCATCAAGGAGCAGGTGTTGGTCTCCAAAGTCAAATTTGAGGCGGGAGCCCAATGCTTTGGCTTGAGTGGCCCTTTTTTCGATGATGGGCAAAATTTGGGCCAATCCGCCCATTGGAGCAGCTTGAGCAGCATGAGGGGGGCTGTTTAAAGCAGCTTTAGTAGTACTCGCTTGTTCGCCTGGGCTTGTTTTTTGGTAGGATTTTTCGTCGATCACCATTTTAGCAATGATTTCGCGCATGATTTCACTGGTTCCTCCCCCGATGGTGCCGATGCGGCTGTCGCGGAACATGCGGGCAATTTTGTATTCCTCCATGTAACCATACCCACCAAAACATTGCAAGCATTGGGTCATAACTTTGTCCGACAATTCGGTGGCCAGTAGCTTGGCCATGCTGCTTTCTTTAACTGCATATTGTCCATCTTGTTCCATTTTGCAAACCAGGTACACGAAAGCTTTGGTGGATTCAATTTCTGCGGCCAACTGGGCGATCCGGTGCCTCAAGACTTGAAATTTATTGATCGAACGGCCAAAAGCTTCCCTTTCGCTCATGTATTGCATGGTGTATTCCAATGCATGCTCGCTACCTGAAATGGCACTGATGGCCCCAGCCAGGCGTTCAACTTGCAAGCCCCCCATGAGGTAGTAAAAGCCCTTTCCTTCTTCACCGATCAGGTTTTCAAGTGGTACTTTTACTTCGTCAAAATTCAATTCAGCGGTATCGGATGCGTGCCAACCCAATTTTTTGAGCTTGCGAGCTGACACACCTTGAGCATTGCGGTCGATGATGAGTAAGCTCACCCCAGCAACTCCTGCATTGGGATCTGTTTTGACCACTGTGATCAGGAAATCACCGTAATAACCGTTGGTGATGAAAGTTTTAGCACCATTCACCACATAATGATCGCCTCTCCGTTCGGCGCGGGTTTGAATATTCGCTACATCTGATCCCGCACCCGGTTCTGAAATCGCAATGGAGCAGATCATTTCGCCCGAAATGGCTTTTCTAAGGTACTTTTCTTTCAAAAAATCGGAACCGTGCTTGTATACATATGGCGAAGCCATGTATTGCTGAACACTTGGGGTGATGGTAAAACCTCCCGAAAAACAACGCGCTATTTCTTCCAAAAACACTACCGAGAAGAAAAAATCGGCCTCCATGCCGCCATAAGTTTCTGGATAATTGAGCCCCAAGTAGCCCATATCTCCAAACTTTGTCCACAAATCTTTTGGAATTTGCCCCGCATCTTCCCATTCATCGATATTGGGAAGGACTTCTTTTTGTAAAAAATCGCGCAAGCCCTGACGGAATAGTTCGTGGTCTTCGTTGAAAAAATATTGCTTCATGGTGGATGGATGTTTCTAGAGTAAAACGCAGGTTACTATATCTGGTTGGAGCTTTTCAGGAATTTATTTTTTGACTGCAAATGTTTACACCGCCCTCGCTTCGGCCCCAATGAGGCCGTTTTTTGGTGATGCTAGGATTTGACTCCACAAGCGGCTCTTCGCCGATCTTTAATTCGAGGCCACTGACCAAGTTTTTACTTTCGACCAATGAATGCCGACTTCAATTCTCTTTATCTTGTTCTTGAGCTTCTTTTTCAACGAGGATGCGTACGAAAGCTCGGTAAGAGTGAAAAGAAATCACCAAAAAAGCTACTCCCATCGCCGCATGATACGCAACAGCACCTTTTAGTAAAGGAGATACCGTCATCTGAGCAGTGATGAAAAAATGAAAAATAGTGCACTGAATGGCACACCGGATATGATCCTTGATGTCGAGCCACTGGCTAGCCAAGTAACAATACACCCCAAAACCAAAGGCCATGAGCCCGTACATCTGCACAAATGCGATGCCCATCGTGCCAGCAATAAAATCAGGGGCAAAAAGTCGGTTCATGATACCGGGTGCAAACATGAGGGTGATACCAACCAATACTTCGACCGCAGCATGGAACATAAAAATCCTTAGCATCCAAATTGGCATAATGTAAAGTTTATCGGGTTTGTAAATAATACCTGGACATTCGAATGATCAAAGCATTGGGCAGCAAGCCAGTCAAGCTTTGCGCAATCGGAAAATACCAGGGGCCTGGAATTACCACCGCTTTACCCGCCTTCATTCCTCGATAAGCATCCAAAGCCACTTTTTCGGGCGTGAGAACCATCCAATTGTCAAATGTATTGGTACGATCCATACCCGCTGCATGTTGAAAAGCAGTATTTTTGACTGGTGGCGGGCACACTGCTGTAACCCTAACAGCTGAACCTTTTTCTCTCAATTCGTAAGCAATTGCCTGGCTGAATTGGTACACAAAAGCTTTGCTGGCTCCGTAAGTTTGCAGAAATGGGTTGGGCTGGAAGGCTGAGACAGAAGACAGGTTCATGATTCGCCCCTGGTTGTTGGCGAACATGTCTTTTAAAAACAAACGGGTCAGGCGGTAAAGAGTTATTACATGCAAATCAAGCATGGCAGTGTCTTGTTCTAGGTCAATGTCATTGATGAACCCGTAGGTGCCAAAACCAGCATTGTTGACCAATATTTCAACTGTTCCCACTTTTTGTTCGGCCCAATTGTACACCTGTTCAGCACTGGTTCTTAGCGACAAATCCAGAGCCAAAGTATGTACCATGAGTCCTGCAAATAATTTTTCCAGGCCAGCCTTGGCTTGGGCCAACTCGTAGTCTGGTTTGGCAACAATGAGCAAGCCATATCCTTCAGCAGCCAATAACTTACTGATTTCTAAGCCAATACCCGAAGACCCCCCCGTTACCAGTGCATATTTTTGCATAAACTAAATTGACAAAACCCTATAAAGAATCTAAGCTAGGTAAAAAAATCGTATCTAGTCATGTAAAATGCATTTATTGTTGAGTTATGGTATCAAATATCGAAAAACGAGCCTTGATCTTGTATTTCCTGGCTGCAGGGTTGAACATACGCGCTACCTTGGATTCAGACCTTACCCTGGTATTTTTGAGCAAACCCCTGCTTTTATCGACACTTTTTTTTGCCTGGAGCAGGATTAGCGTTTTAAGTCCGCGTTTTAAAAATCTCATTGCTGCCGCATTTGCCTTTTCCTGGCTGGGTGACGTGTTGCTGATGATGATTCCAAGCGCTTGGGGGGGAATTGCACCATTTTTCGTGATGGGTTTGTTAAGTTTCCTGGCAGCCCATTGTTGTTTTATTGCTGCATTTGAGCATTGGCGAGCCGGTCGAGCGGGTTTGTTTTCGAAAAAGCCTTGGTTTGCACTGCCCTTGTTGTTGTTTGTGGGATGGATGATTTACAGCATTTGGCCCCAAGCAGGTGCTTTGCGCGTTCCGGTTTTGGCATATGGCCTGGTGCTGGCTACCATGTCCTTGAGCGCGCAGAACTTGTGGGGAGTGATCCGCAGCAAAGCTTATGCCTGGCTAGTGCCCGGTACGGTTCTATTTGTCGTTTCGGATAGCCTGATCGCTTTGAACAAATTTGGATACCCCGTTTCCAACGCGTCCTTTTTGATCATGGGCACTTACATCCTGGCGCAGTATTTGATTTATGAGGGGGTGAAACAGTACGAATAGATCAAGCCTTGCCCAAATTCCGGTACCGCCATACCGAAATGATCAATCGAAAAGGCAAAACGATCAAACTAATGATGCTGCCTACCCCAAAAAGCAACATCACTGACCGGGTGTACTGCAGCATGGCGTACATGGTTTTTTGCGGCAACAAACCTACGATGTACTCTGGCTCAGAATTGTCCAGGATAACCTGATAGCGATTTAGTTCCTGGATAAACATGAAAATGACCGGAATAACCACAAAGACCAAGGCGATTTTAAGGACCTGCAACTTGGCCAAAAAAGTGGTTTTCAACAAAAAAATGTACCGCGTAATGGTAACAAAAACAAAGATGAACAGGATACTCAAGTTCCAAAACCGATAGTCATCAATGTAAAAATAAATGGGTGCCATGATGAGGACTGCAATTAAGAAAGTCAAAAGCCACCAGAGCAATTCCAGTTTTAATATTTGTGCGTTGCTTGTTTCCATGTTTTGCAAATTGCGGGGCAAAAAGGTCCGCAAAATTTCCGCAAAGGTATAACAGGCCGCTACCTTTTTCTGAAAAATAGCGGCCTATTTTTGGCAAAAACAACAGTTCAGAACTGTTAGAGCACTATTGCTTGACCAACTTGGTGGTATATTGGTAGCGTTCATTGCGCACTTGAAGGCTGTAAAAGCCTGGACTTAGGTCGGACATATCCAATTCAAGTTTGCCCGATAAAGGCATTTTCCCGAAATTGACAACTCTACCGTGCAAATCACGCAGAAAATATTGGTATGCTTCATTACCAGGCAGTGCTTCATGAGCTTGCAGCAGCACCCTGTCTTGCACTGGATTTGGGAATAAATTGAACTGAGCCGTGGGCAAGTCAATCACAGGGGTAGCCCCCAATAATTTCGCGGTGACCTGTGAGCGGCCCCAGGTTGCGGTTTTCCAGTCATTGGGCAGGTCAGCAGCCAATTTGCGAATGAGTGTCAAGTCAGTTGCATCCATTGCTTCGTCCTTGCCTTTGATGACAACCAAAAGTACTTTGATGTCTTTCATTTTGGGGTCCAGGCTGGGAATGCGCCTGCCATCGCCTTCATAGCGGCCATCATTGGCGAGTTTCAGGGCCGCGATAAAGTCGTCCAATTTAATGGTGTGTTGCGCAGTCGGTTTGTTGTTTTCGTAGATGGTGTAATTGATTTTGGAAGCCTCCATATAGTCCATCAAACCCATCGTGTACAAGTCGTAAGCATTGAATTTGGGGTCAGTAGCCCCAGAATACATGATTCCCGGCCAGGTTCCATTGGCGTCTTTGGTCCAGTTCCAAGACCAGTGGGCGCAGCAGCCAGATAGCCAGGTGATGGGGTGCTTACTGGCATCCCAGGTAGCGGGGCCGACACTGGCATTGGCAGTAAGTTGTACCCCAAAATAATGCCCCATTTCATGAAAAGCGGTCAAAGTACTGTTGTAGTTGGGAGGGAACTCTATGTTTTTGGTCAAAAAGGCCAGGTCGTTCATGTGCGGTGCGGAGCGCAGTTTAGTCCAACCTGCATGCGCAGTAGAAGTAGTAGTGTATTGCGAATTGTTTTGACCGATATTTCTGGCAGGCACAAACATGCGCCCGCCAGAATGAATCCAACCTGGGAGTTCACGCAGTGAGTACATCAACACAAAATCGTATTCGGAAGCAGTGACCGCCTTCCTCAATTGTGGCATGATCGTATTGAGGTCAAACACCCCCGGTTGTACCCGCATGTTGGGGTATTTGACCGCATCGTGGGTGGGGTGTACGTCATACACCGAGGGGTACTCCATCACCACCGCGATGTTGTCGATGTAAGAGATTTTGGCTTCGGGAGCACCCGATCGCAACTGGCTATGGAAAACGTGCTGATTAGGGTCAAAATAGTCGTTGGCGCAAAAGGGAGTGTGGACATGCTGGGCGGCGGCAAAGAGTAGCTGACCAAGCAGTACAAAAGTCAAAATGGTTCTTTTTCTCATCGGAATGAAGGTTTGTTAGGTGTAAATAGGCAAAAAGAGTGTGTTTCGAGCACTACTCTGATCATGTATTCCGATGTCTGGCTTGAAGACCAGTGCAAAATCTAAAAACCACCTGCACTGTCGAGATCAAAAATACACCCTTTTCTGTTCATTATCAATAGTTTATTGGAGAAAAACGTCAGTTTATGCAAAATAACATGGTTTAAAGGGAATGGTTTGTACCTTGATTTTAGCTTCATAACTGCGTTGCACCCCAATCCACTCACTCAAACAATTTATACCAACTCCGCGCATATAAATTTTCAGATAAGAGCAATTCATCATGAACTCCTTGTACGCCAATCGTCCCTTGCTCAATGACGTAAATGCGGTCCATTTTTCTAGCAATATTTGAGTGGTGCGTAAACAAAACCACTATACAATTTGGTTTGATTTTTTGCAAAAGTTGGAGCATAAACGCTTCTGTATTGTTGTCCAACGCGGAGGTGGGTTCATCCAATAGAAGCAACCTGGGCTGGTGAACAAGTGCTCGTGCAAGCCCGATGATTTGTTTTTGGCCTCCAGAAATCGCCAAGCCCGATTCACCAAGCATGGTAGCGTATCCATTGGGAAATTGTTGAAAGAAAACATCAAATCCAAAATGACTAAAGAAGTGTTCAACTTGCTGAGCGTCCTGAATTTCTTCACCCAAGAGGATATTGTCAATCAAAGATGCATTGAATATTTTGGTTTCCTGTGAAACCACACCAATCAAGGACCGCCAGTTATTAAGACCAATTTGATCCAGATTTGTACCATTCACCAATATTTCTCCACTTTCGATGGCGAAAAACTTTTGTAAGATGTACATCAACGTACTTTTTCCACAGCCATTTTCACCGATGAATGCAACACTTTCTCCTTTTACAACCTTGAAGGAGAAGTTTTTGAGCAAAGCCGATTTGCCTGGAAACCTGAACAGCAAATCTTTAACCTCAAGCGTTTCGATGTCCAGAATCTGCTCATCCGCCTCTTTTTTTGGGGGTCCTGATTCGTGCTCGATGGCAGTAAATTCAAACATCCGATCAAAAGCGATCTTGGCTTCTTCAATGCCGATGAGAATTTGTGAAAAACTGACCGTAGCGTTGGTTACCATCCCTGTCAGTTGCAAAATGGCAATCAGGGTACCCGCAGTCATATGACCATTGAGCATTAGGTAGGCACACCAACTCAACACGATTATCAGGGTTAAGCTGCTTAGTATGTCTATTTTGATCTTGAAGTTCGTGTTCAAAATGGCAAGGTTATAGCCTACTTGATGCAGTTGTTGATAGATCCCTCGGGTCATTTGAAAAAATACACTTTGCTTGTTTTTTCGCTTGATTTCATCCATTCCTTGCATGGTGTCGATGAACTGACTTTCGTTCATGCCATTCAGATTCATCGTCTCATACTGAGCTTTGATGAGTTTAGGCTTATATACATGAAACAGAAAATAAAACATCGGAAACCACAGTAAACTCACCAGGCCGATTTGCCAATTGTAAAAAAGATGGCAAAAATGGCCACCAAACCCACCAAAATGTCAATAGAAGCCTGACTGATCAGCGTTGAAATAGTACGCTGAATCCTTTGAGTATCGTTCATCCTCGCAATCAAATCCCCTACCTTGCGATTAAGAAAAAAGGATTTAGGCAAGTTGAGCAACCTTGAAAAGAAAAAATCCAGGGTCCTGATGTTGAAATCGCGCCCTTGCCGCACCAGCATCAATGACCTGGTATAGGCAAACAAAGCCTTGATCGAGAACAAGAAAAAAAGTACAAACAATGCGACGAATACCTTGCTAAAATCCTTGGATGGAATGATTTTATCGAGCAATCGCTGTGAAAAGATTGCCGTTGAAATACTCAATATTGCGATCAACACCCCAAAGGAGAAGAAAAATAACAATAAATTTTTGTCTTCTAAAATCAAGGTTCTGAACCACCTTACTTTTTTGCTACCCAAGTTCTCCTTTTTCAAGAGGGCCTCGTTGGGTTTCAACAGCAATAAGGTCTTTGAAAGCCAAATCGAGCTTAAATCTTGTGGGCTGATCAACCTTACACTAGCCTCGGCTGGATCGCCAATTAAAAACTTTCCAGTACCTGAATCAAATCCGTAAGAAACCAGAAAATGGGCCTGGTTGTTTTCTTTGGATACATGCAAAATGCCAATGTCAGCACAAGCCTTCAAGTGTTCCACATCCGATTCGTATCCTTCTGCATTCAACCCAAGTTGTGCACTTGCTTGGTAAAGCCCAAGCAATGAGGTACCCTGCGTATTGGTACCCGATAGATTTCGGATGGCTTCAATGGTTGCATCCGACTGGAAGTAACGCAATACACTTTTTACACAGGCTGGCCCACAATCACTGCTGTCTCTTTGTTTTACGTGATATTTTTGGATGTTTTTCAGGTTCATTGGTTTCGTTTTATGGTTATGTCAAATAGGCTATCTGCCCCCCAAAGATCGGAGCAAGGGGATGACCTCGACCCGCTGCTCCTCTTGTACCATTTTAGCTTTCAAGGCTTTGATGTTTTGTTTGAATGCAGGTTCTGTGAGCAAGCTTTTGATTTTGCCATCCAGCTCTTTTGTGCTGGCCCTATTCACATTCGCCCGCAAGCCAATATTATGGTAAACAATCCTTGCAGCATTGCCATTTTGATCCCATCGGGCATTCAAGGGCAGGGCCAGCATGGGGACTTCATTGTGGATACATTCATACACCGAGTTCGCCCCAGCATGGGTAATCATCAAGTCGAACAAGGGAAGCGATTTTACCTGGGCGATGGTTTCGTAAACGAGGATGTTTTGCCCCTGGCTTTCTTTGAGTTCCCTGTGAAATGAATTGGAAGCAATGACGAGGCACCATTCGGGGCGATTTTGAAAAAGCTTAACCAATTTCTTCAACACCATGACGCTTCCTTTCTTGTTGTGGGTAGCGCTCAAAGTGCCTAATGCGCAAAAAACAAGTTTAGAGAAATTTCCTTTTTCCTTCACCAAGACAAGCTGGTCGTGGATTTCGAGTTCATTTTGAGCGAAGTTTGGCTGCGGATTGTATTGAATGGCCAGGTAATGCTGCTCAACTTTTGGTTTGCTGCGCGGAAAATCAAAGGACTGGTAGCCGAGAATAAGCTCTGGTATGTTTTTTATCCCTGGGTGAAAACACTTGTTGTACCAAATCGCGTCCTTGGTGCTGTATCCATTTTTTTGGGCAAATCTTTTGGCGGTAATCCAAGAATCTTGCCAAAAAGTATGAAATGGACGCAGCGCTTTTTCAATATTTATCCTAATCCATGCCATCGAAATGACCAATTGGTTGAAAATTGAGCCCTCATAAAGCAAGCTTGAATTCAGGGGCGGCAGTTTTTGGTCTCTGTAATTGTTCATTTGCGTGTTGAACAGCACCATTTTAGACTGAAAAGACGGTAGGGCAAAATAGAAACGCGACAAAAAACTGTCGATGAGCACAAGATCAGGATTGTAGGCCACTATCTGTTGTTCCAAATGCTGGATTTGGTTTGCAAAAATCTTGTAGTTTTTGTCTGATAACCAATCTCCAAAAAGATCCAGCATTGATTCATGGAAACCATGCTCTCTTTCAAGTTCCTTATTTTGGAAAAGAAAACCAGTGCTTGAAACACTGGTCTGTTTGCTGATGAAATAAGAGCCGTCTTTCTCAGAAACAAAGGCCAATTCCAAATTCGCTGCATTGCAAATGTGCAAGAGAGGCTGACAGGCAACAGTATGTCCGCTGGCAGATGGTATCCAGAATAGCATTTTCATCTCTCAAAAACGCAGGTCAATGTTATCAATGGATTCATAACCTTCGTATATCTTGTGGATACGACCAGCCTCATCGAAGGTAATGATGGCTGAGGAAGACTTGATTTTTAGCTTTACGTGTACAGAACCATATGGATCGTGCAGAAAGTTGACGTTCTCCTTGGCTAGAAAATCGTGGTCTTGGTTCTGCAAAAGGGAATAGGCGTCTTTGATGTTAGGTCCGATGAAAATAATCCTTGAATCAGCAAAGAGGTGAAAATTTTCATGGATTTCCCGGATTGCTGATTGACAAATTTCGCAACCCGGGTTGAACAAAACCATGACTACATTTTTGTCGCTCTTTTCAAATTTATAGAGCGTACTGTCTCTTTTGTAAAGTTTGAAATCACTGATAGCCGTATTGCTCCTGGAGCTTTTTCCTTCAGCCAGTTTTTTGCTTTTTGACAGGGCAAAATACACCGCTACCAGTGGCAAGGCCATGATCAGCAAAAAATAGACGATGCCCAAGCTTCTTTTCTTTTTCATGCTTGATATTTTTAAACCATCATTAAAGTCATGGCGATTGTGATACTGAAATAGACGATGGCCATTAAAAAAGAGATAATAGCCAATGACCTAGTAGAGATGGTGTCAAATACATAATCACTCAATAAAAAAACCACTACAAAAAAGATCAGGTCGAAATAGCTGATAGATGAGAGAATAATCCTGAAGACATCATCGCCTAGCTCAAATGTGTTGGATTCTTGCTCCAAATAAAACACCCGGTTGAAATCCTTCATCTCACCAAGGGCGAAATCGGCATGGAAAAAAGAAAAATAGATCACCCGGACAATATCTGGCACAAAAAAAGCGCAGTAGGCAATCAAAATTATTTTCAACAATTTGCGATTGTCAAGGTCAGCCCAGAGGTAGGAAATGCCTTTTAGCAACACAAAGAACATAAAGACATATAACAACATGATACCAATGCCTAACATGCAGTTGTATACCATAAAACTACTGAAAGTTACGTTGTTCGTAATATCTTCTTCTTTTAGCATGGGTGCTCGTAACCAAAAGTATAGAATATACCTGGTACTAAACATTAGTGCTGGAAGGATTAGAAAAAGCCAGTAGCGATTTTTTATTTGAAGAATTGTCTCCATGCGTATCTTTGTATTAGTTGAAAAATAACTTCACTGTATTATGGCACCAGTGCCGTTAAAATCGTGGGTAGTGCAACAGATGTAAGGCTAGCTCATTGGATTTGTTAGGCTATTTCAAGGCGATTAGAGCTAATCAGCATTACATTTGGATGACTACCAAATCGTGAACTTAGTTTTTGATTGTTACTTAGTTTACTACTTTTTTTATTTAGTTCTTTTTATATTGCTCCTCCAGTGATTCTTTAAATGTTAGATCCCTAATGACTTTAGCTTCTATAGGAGAGGCAAGGAGAATATTATAGTTTCGCCAGAACTCCTCATTATACTTAGCCTTTGTTTTACTTATATTCTCATCTCTATCAATAGTTTCCCGGGGCTTAATTTTATCCATTTCATCCCTTTCCGTTTGTATAGAATTGATCATCAAAGTACATGTTTTATAACTATAAGTTTTTTTACCTTGACTGACATTGCTTTGCCGAGAATCTCCGAGGGTTAACCAATTGATAAAAGACAAGTAGTATTTCCCTTTTATTTTTTGGTAATCTATATTTAATTTATCCATGTATTGTTCCTCAAAATGAGTGCTTTTGCTAGATTCTTCAGCAGACCTCCTTAGGTGCTCGGGTAACG
The DNA here is from genome assembly GCA_013299105.1 of Chitinophagales bacterium. Classification (GTDB taxonomy): domain Bacteria; phylum Bacteroidota; class Bacteroidia; order Chitinophagales; family Saprospiraceae; genus Haliscomenobacter. The sequence continues at coordinate 124,833 of JAAFJY010000008.1, forward strand.
ACTCTATGGAAGTTAGATTAGAATAATACATATCTATGTGATGAATCCCGTAATCATTGCAATTTACAAATAAGTTCCCAGTTCGACTATAGTAACGGAATTTCAAATTAAAAACGGGTTCTCCATCATAAGATGTAACATCTACTATACGAATAGTACTCTTAGGCTCAGTAAGGATCACTTCCAATTCATTTCTAAAGGAGCCTCCATAAGCTACTATTCCACCTACGTCAGATCGTTCAATTTTATTAATAAGGTGTATTCTTATTGGATCCTGAATGAGAATATCGTACAAATCATTCTCCTCGCCAAATATTTTTTTCCGCTCCCAAAGGGAAAACCCTCTCTTTGCATAATCATCGCTCTTCCTAAATTCGTTTAATCGAATACGAATCTTTTTAGGGTCTGACTTAATTCCCCAATCTCTAATATCAAGCATCCCTTCAAAAAGTTGTGTAAAACGATAATCATCTCTATTTTGTACTTTTTCCCGAAAGAAAGCGTTCATTTGAAAAGGTTTCGTAGGGTAATTTTTTTTGAACCGATCAATAGCTTTTTTTAATATTTTTTTTGCAGAATCTGTATTGTTGAAAATAACAATCTCTTGTAAGCTAATAATATCTGGAATCAGTTCAATCTTCAAAGTATCATTTTGAGTTAATTTCGAATAATTTTTTATTACTATTTGCTTAGTCCTGTACCCAAGGAAGCTAATCAACAAGGTATCGTTTTCGGCACTTTGTGGATAATAAAATGAAAAACGCCCCGATTCATTTGAGACGACACCTATGCCAATTTGAGGGATTCCAACATGAGCAAATGCAATGGAAGCATTGGTTTGTTTGTCGATAATTCTGCCGTTTAGTTGTTTGTTTTGTGCAAATGAAAAATTAATAGTTGAGAATAAAAAAACTGGGAGCAAAAATAATTGAATTAGTTTATTTTTGATCTTCCAATATTTCTTCTCAACGAATAAAAGGTTGTGTCTTTTTATTCTGTTCTGGTTTAAAATTAAAGTAGCAACCATTTTTTTACTATTTAAGCTTTTAACCAGATGTTCAACACCAAAAAACAAATGATTAATTAGCATACTATTAGTGTGGGAAATAACAGAAATACAATGACGCGCAATTAATAAGAGCCAGGTGACAGTTATTAATTGCGCGTTTACTTAGATTCAAAGCACTTAACAGTAACGCTGGCCAAAAGACCAAAAATCATTGAAACTACCAGTGCATCCGCCAGTATTAAATCCGTACTGCGCTCCAGCTTGTGCTCCACCAGTAATACAATTATTAACTAGTATTAACTTCAATGTTACGCAATAAGATGATTCGCCACCAGTGACCTTCGCCATTTGCTCAAAAGAAATTGACTTCATGTTTATACATTTTAATTGGTTAGAAAAAACGAGTTGAGTGTGAATCACAGATAAAGAATTATTGATTAAAAGAATTCCTCTATCCATGAACGAATGCGGTTTCCCTAATTATATCATAGTCCTAGCATAAAGAACTTTCTAGCGAAAAACCAGCGCTATCACAAAATTAATCCGACCCTAAGACAAAAAACGCCAAATAAAAAAGAGAGTCAAAAAAATCTTAAAAGTTGAGGAGTTGAGAGGTTGAGAAGATGGGCAAATGCCAAATTGATAAAATTCCACTTTCCAATCATCAAACGAATATTTTGACCAAGTGGAGCTTTACAAAACAGCATTTTAGCATATCGTTCCAACTTTACTCCTTCTTGATAATAAACTTCTTCAACTTAAAGTCATAAGTAATTTCCCATTTTTCCTGTACCCTCAATTCATCAATATCACGGATTACAGTACGTTCATGTACATCGAGTATTCCAGCCAGCTCTTTCACGCTGTATCCTCTAAAAATGAGCACTTTTAGGCGCTCCAAGCGACGGTGCCTATCAATAAAGGCGTGGGAATGGTGCTTTTTCATATTGAGGAGCTTAGAGTATGTTTAAAATTATTTGTTTGCCGTAAAACGGCCCAATTTCGACTACTCTTCGTTAGGAAAATGCTCATTATGCGCTGCATAACTCCGCTTTTCCTACCTCGATTAGTCTAAATTTGACTCGTTTTCCGACTAAACCTCCAATATTTAAACATACTCTTACGTTATTTTGACCAAAGTGAAAGATTTCTGGCCTTTGTTGTAAATGATCTCGTGACCAAATTCTTCCAATATTTCAATGTAGCGTTCCAAAGTACGCCTGGAAATGGCCAAAACTTCACAAAGCATTGCTAAACTCACCTCGATATGTGAACGGAGGATTTCTAAAAGCTGATTGAGCTTTTCTTTGATGATTGGATGTGACATATGGTACAAGTATTAAGGTGCACAAATAGGTGCTGGTTACAATCGTGGAAATACTATCGCTGGATAAGGCTACAGTAATTGGGCTTCTACTAAAGCATCAAAAAAGAGTATTTGCGTAGGTTTTTGTCGAACCCTAAGCAAAATGAAAAATGGTTACCTGGAAAACACAAAAAAGAAGTCTACTAATACAAAAAAACCCTTACTGCAAGAATAAAAGACAAGCCAAACAAGAAAATGAAGCGGCTTAGGTCAAGTAATTAGAGAAATTATTTGATTTTTTGAAATGTAAAACCGGGTAAAACCGGGTAAAACCGGGTAAAACCGAAAGAAAATGAGGAAGCTTGAGTTTCATAGGGAATGATTTTAAAACAGTGAACTTAATCAACTCAAGCTTTAAGCAGAGTTGAATGATCGCAAGTTTTTTTCAAAACCTTGCTGCATAGCAACAAAAATACGTGCTTAAATTTAAAAAAGCAACTGGGTTGCTAATTTTCATCCTAACATCTTTTCATGCCACAATTCTCATTTTAGCGTCATACCTGCTTTGGGCCATTTGTTAGCACCGACTTTTTAGTACATTTGGGCTAAGTTTTAAAACCAACCATGACTCCGAAGATCGATCACGAGCGTGCCCAATCGGCGGCACTTTTTGAAGAAGCGAAAAAATTATTCCCTGGCGGCGTCAATTCACCAGTCCGTGCATTCAAGTCGGTATTGGGTCCACCTTTGTTCATCAAAAAAGGCGATGGCAGCCGCATTTGGGACGAAGACGGGCACGAATACATTGACTTTTGCGCCTCCTGGGGGCCACTTATTTTGGGGCACAACAATGCCAAAATCAAAGAGGCAATTTTTGCAGCGGTGGAGAACGGAACCTCCTTTGGTGCGCCGACCCGCTTGGAAAATCAACTGGGCAAGCTCATCATCGACAACCACCCTTACCTCGAAAAAATCCGTTTCGTCAGCTCAGGCACCGAAGCCGTGATGTCGGCCTTGCGCCTCGCGCGAGGGGCTACTGGGCGCAGCAAAGTGCTCAAATTTGAGGGTTGCTACCACGGGCACGTGGATGCTTTGATGGTCAAGGCTGGTTCGGGCCTGGTCACTTTTGGGGTCAGTACTTCGGCTGGTATTCCGGCAGCTTTTGCTGAGCAGACCATTGTATCACCATTGAATGACCGCGAAAAAGTCAATGAAATCATCGCCACCCAGGGTAATGACATTGCTTGCATCATCGTTGAGCCCATTCCAGCCAACAATGGTTTACTACTGCAAAGACATTCATTTCTGCGATTTCTTCGTGAAGTGTGTACCAAGCACGGTATCTTACTAATTTTTGACGAGGTTATTTCTGGTTTCCGTGTTGGTTTCGCAGGTGCGGCTGGTTTATTTAGAATCCAACCAGATATTATTACCTTTGGTAAAATAATCGGTGGAGGAATGCCCGTCGGCGCTTACGGTGCGAGTGCAAAACTGATGAGCAATATTTCTCCTGAAGGTGCGGTTTATCAAGCTGGTACTTTATCCGGAAATCCAGTAGCAATGGCCGCAGGTTATGCGGCAGCTAGCCAACTTTTAAACCCTAATTTTTACAAAGGGCTCAACCAAAAGACCAGGTTTCTCGTAAAAGAATTAAGAGCCTATGCTAAACTAAAGGGTTACGACATAAGTTTCCCAAGGGTGGGTTCCATTTTTTGGATTGCATTCAGTCGGGACCGGATCGTTAATGCAGACCAAATCGACCCCAAGTCGATGGACAAATTCAAAACCCTGCACCTAGAGTTGCTCAAGCGTGGGGTTTATTTGGGGCCATCGGGATACGAAGTTGGCTTTATTTCTGCGGCCCATACCCAGGCCGATTTAGAACAAGCACTGACCGCATTTAAAGCGGCAATGGACCTTGTGAATTGGGCATAAACTGAGCTGAATAAACATGAGTGTTGACAAGAAAAACCGGCGTTTGTTTCGCTTTTCACTATTTGTGATTGGCTACATGGCATTGGCTTTGAGCTGGTGGACGGTGCTCTTGTACAATAAAAACAATGAGGCCTTTGTAGCCAAGGTGGCTTTATTAGAAGAAAAAGCACTGGACAAGGGTACCTTTAAAAAAGGTGATCAGCCTTATCACTTACCTGAATACCGGGATTTGCATACCTACCACAACCGACAACGCTACATGATCATTGGAGAAGGTGCGGTGTTTTTGTTCAGTTTGGTATTGGGTATGTACTTCATTCGCAGAGGCTACAACAAAGAAATGGAGGCCATTCGCGAACGCAGGAACTTTTTGTTGTCGATTACCCACGAGCTAAAATCGCCAATTGCCTCTATTCGCCTGGCTTTGGAAACCATGATCAAGCGCGATTTGAGCAAAGAGCAAAACCTGAAACTTCAGACCAATTCGCTCAAAGAAACCGAAAGGCTCAATGAACTGGTAACTGACTTGTTGCTCTCAGCGCGTTTGGAATCAACTTATACTCCCAACAAGGAGCCCTTGGACCTGGGAGAACTCCTGGAAACCATCATCGAAAAACTGAGGACCAAATACCCCGATGCGGAATTCAAATTGTCACAAATCAAAGACTTGCCTTATGTGGGTGGTGACAAAATGGGCTTGACCTCTGTTGCTTTGAACTTACTGGAAAATGCCGTAAAATACTCTCGGCCCGCCAAACCGCAAATCGAGACTCACTTAATTGAAGATGAAGGTGGAGAAGTGGTCATCACCATCGCCGATCAAGGCATTGGCATTGCAGATGGGGAAAAGGCCAATATCTTTAAAAAATTCTACCGGGTGGGCAGCGAGGAAACCCGCACCACCAAAGGTACTGGATTGGGTTTGTTTATCGTTGAACAAATCGTGAAAGCCCACGGTGGACGGATCGAAGTCATCGATAATGTTCCCAAAGGCACTATTTTCGAAATTCGTTTACCCGTGGACGAACTGGAGCCTGTATAATTTTGTCACTTTTTATTGCCCTTATTGTTATGATGCGCATTTTACTAGTTGAAGACGAAGAGAACATCCGCGATGTGGTGAAGCTCAACTTGGAAATGGAAAACTTTGAAGTCGTGGCCACTGGCAACGGCAAAGAATCGATCAAACTCTTCCATGAACAACATTTTGACCTGATTATCCTGGACGTGATGCTGCCAGAAATTGACGGCTTCCAAATTTGTGAGCAAATTCGACTCACCGACATGGAAGTTCCGATCATTTTCCTGACGGCCAAAGACGCGGTGGGCGACCGCATTTCTGGTCTCAAGAAAGGAGCAGATGATTATTTAGTCAAGCCATTTGTGTTGGAAGAACTACTCCTACGCATCAACAACTTGATCAAACGCACCAGTAAATCTCCAGAAAATACACCTGAACTATACGAATTTGGTGACAACCGCATCAACTTCATCACCTACGAGGCAGAAGGTCTACAAGGTGGATTTACCTTAACCAAGAAAGAAGCGATGCTACTAAAATTGCTGATTGACCGTCGCAATGAAGTGGTTTCTCGCCAACAAATCCTACAATCGGTTTGGGGTTATGATGTGTACCCTAGCACCCGTACAATCGACAACTTCATCCTCAAATTCCGCCGCAACTTTGAAGGAGACTCCAAAAACCCGATCTATTTCCATTCGATCCGGGGTGTAGGGTACAAGTTTATTAGTTAGTTGTTCATGGTTAATGGTTAATGGTTAATGGTTAATGGTTAATGGTTAATGGTTAATGGTTAGTGGTTAATGGTTAGTGGTTAATGGTTAATGGTTAATGGTTAATGGTTAATGGTTAATGGTTAAATTAAGCTTGCGATTGTTTTCTGCAACTTTGGCTTATAGATTTTCAATGAAGCTCTAAAAAAAACCGGAGATCGAGGTAGTATCCTTGATCTCCGGTTTTTTATTGGCGATTAGCCTTAGTCCTTATTCATTGAAGTAGGACTTGGCATTTTTGCCCCCGCCTTTTATGGTTTCCAAGCGCTTTTTGAATTCGCTGGAGACCGTCAAGTCGTTTTTCTTGGCAAAAATTTCCTTCAAAGCGATCAAAGTGTTTTCGTCGTTGGCATCCAGTGACTCTGCTTTTTTGAAATAAGGCAGGGCTTTGTCAAATTCAGCGAACACTTGGTCGCGCATTTCTTTGTACTTTTTCAAGCCTTCTTTGGTGTAATCATTTTCCAGCGCATTCATCTTCTGGGTGATCGTAGCAGCTACGTTGTAGTACAGGGCACCAATACTGTAAACTGCATCAACATTTTTAGGATCTTTTGCAGCAGCTTGGTTGTAATAATCCAAGGCAGCCTTGAAGTATTCATCTGCTTTAGCCTTGTCGGCATCCACCGTTTTCTGGTACAAGTTGTCGTAAACGCTACCCAGTACGGTGTACAATGATACGTTATTGGGTTCTTTGGCGATAGCGGTCTTCAGTTTGTCGATCAAAGCATCCAGTTTACCGAGCTTCAAGTGGTGATTGATGTCGGCAAAAATCAAAGAAGTTTCGTCGGGAAAGAGTTTACGGCCTTCATCCAAGTAAACATAAGCAGCGTTGGCATCTTTTTCTGCTTCAATTTGGTACAAAGCTTCATAGATGGCCGCTTTGTCAAATTTAGCCTTGTACAACTGCTCGAACAAAGGTTTGGCGACCTCAGTTTTTTTATTGCCCAATGCTGCCAAGCCGGTAATGTACAATTGGTTATTCATATCTGTGTCAGCATCCAAAGCACTTTTGGTCGCGTTCTTTTTCAACAACTCATGCGAGCTCAACACTAGGCTGAAGTTGTCGTAGGCATCCTGATATTTTTCACCTTCGTATGCTACAATACCAAAATTACTCAAGTTACTTTGAGTAGCTTGCAAGCCAGTGAGGGCGTCTTTGGTTTCAAACTTTTTCAAAGCAACGGGGATAGCCTCCATAAATGCTTTGGCCGCTTGTACCGCCGGGTTGGCAACTGCGGGGAGGTCTTCGATTTTACCCAGGTTGGTTTGACGAATGACGGTGATTTGCGAGGCAATTTCGTTGTAGATTTTGCCTTTGGTGATCCAGGCATCAGCCAATTTTTGGATGGCTGCATCGCCCATTGCGCGGTCAATAGCATCAACCGCATCTTTCAATTTTGGCTTGTTGGCGGTTGGATCGAGCATGTAGGTGTTGAATGCTTTTTTGGCATCCTTGTAATCCTTTTCAGCGTCCTGCGCAAAACCTGCGCTCAAAACAAAGATCAAGGACAGCGTAAGGAAAAACAGTTTTTTCATGTCAGAAACGGTTTTGTTTTTTTACCACAATTATGACGTTGTGTCTTAAAAAAGGCACAGAGTTGTCACGATTTTAAGGAATATTTAAGCAAAAGCTAAGCAAAAGTAAGGAAAAACTAGTTATTCCTGCTTTTCACCTTCCGTTGGCGCTACTTCATTGTCCTCAGCGGCATCCAAGTTTTCAATTTGTTCCTCCATCACTTCGCCATTTTCAGGTGCTTCAGCTTCCTCGCTGGCATCGTGAGCTACCACTGCTACATCCGCGATTTCATCGTCTTCGTCCAATCGAATGACCCTTACACCCTGGGTAGCACGACCCATTACCCGCATTCCGTTGACGGCAATGCGAATGGTAATGCCCGAACGGTTGGTGATCATCAGGTCGTCATCGTCGAGTACGAGCTTGATGGCGACCAGTGCTCCAGTTTTATCGGTGATTTGCATGGTTTTCACGCCTTTACCGCCCCGGTTGGTCAAGCGGTATTCCTCTACTTCTGAACGCTTGCCGTTGCCTTTTTCAGAAACAACCAGAATCGTCGAAATCTTGTCATCAGGTGCTACACAAACCATGCCAACTACGGCATCATTTTTGTTTTCAGCCAAAGACATCCCCCTTACCCCAGCGGCGCTACGGCCCATTGAACGCACGGTTGATTCGTTGAAACGCACCGCATAGCCATTTTTGCTAGCCAGGAACACTTCGTGGCTGCCACCCGTCAGTCGAGCTTCGAGTAAGTTATCGCCTTCATTGATGGTGATGGCATTGATGCCTCCTGCCCGTGGGCGAGAAAAAGCTTCCAGCGGGGTTTTCTTGATCACCCCTTGGCGGGTGCAGAACATGATGTAGTGGTTGTCGAGAAAATCCTTGTCTGTGAGGTTTTCTACAATGATAAAGGCGCGGACCTTGTCTTCCTTGGGCATGGCCAAGATATTCTGAATCGCACGGCCAGTAGAAGTTTTTGGCGCTTCGGGAATTTCATAGCCTTTCAACCAATAACAACGACCTGCTTCAGTAAAGAGCAAGAGGTAGTTGTGGGTATTGGTCACAAACATTTGCTCAATGAAGTCCTCATCACGGGTTTTGGAGCCCCTGGAGCCCCGGCCCCCCCTGCTTTGCTGGCGGAATTCAGAAACTGGTGTACGTTTGATGTAACCCAGGTGAGAAATGGTGATCACCACTTCCTCTTCCTTGATCATGTCTTCGAGGTTGATCTCGCCATCCGCCATTTCGATTTCGGTGCGGCGGGCGTCCCCAAAGTTGTTCTTGATCTCGGTGAGTTCGCCTTTGATGATCTCTTTTTGCAGTTCCTCGCTAGCCAAAATCGACTGGTAGTGCTCAATCATTTTACGAACCTCCTCGTATTCCTGCTTCAACTTGTCGCGTTCCAGGCCGGTAAGGCGCTGCAAACGCATGTCGAGGATTGCTTTGGCTTGAATTTCACTCAAGGCAAATTTGCTCATCAAGCCTTCGCGGGCTTCGTCAGGGGTACGCGAGCCGCGGATCAAGGCGATTACTTCGTCGAGGTGATCTAGCGCAATGAGCAAGCCTTCCAGGATATGAGCGCGCTCTTCGGCTTTGCGCAGTTCGAATTTGGTGCGGCGCACCACTACTTCGATCCGGAACTTGACAAATTCCGAAATCAGGTCTTTGAGATTAAGGGTATATGGGCGGCCACCAACCAAGGCCACGTTGTTGATCCCGTAAGAAGATTGCAGCGGCGTGTATTTGTACAACTGGCTCAACACCACCTTGGCAATTGCGTCGCGCTTAATGTCCACCACCACCCGGATACCTTCCCGGTTCGATTCGTTGGTGATGTCAGAAATGCCCTCAATGCGTTTGTCATTGACCAACTCGGCGATTTTTTCAACCAGGTTGGAGATGCTCACCATGTAAGGCACTTCAGTAATGATGATTTGCTCTTTGCCCGTTTTAGTAGTTTCAATCTCGGTTTTTCCCCGCAACACTACCCTACCCCTTCCGGTCATAAAACCCTCGCGGATGCCAGAGGTGCCATAAATGATACCTCCAGTTGGGAAATCAGGGGCCTTGATATAGTTCATCAGCTCGTCAATGCTGATTTCAGGGTTTTCGATGGTAGCAATGGTACCATCAATGACTTCGCTCAGGTTGTGCGGCATCATGTTGGTGGCCATCCCTACCGCAATCCCAGTAGCACCATTCACCAGCAAAGTGGGGAATTGAGTCGGCAAAACGCTGGGTTCCTCCAGCGAGTCGTCGAAGTTGGCGGTAAAATCGACGGTATCCTTGTCGATATCCGACAACATCTCATCGGAAATGCGGCGCAAGCGGGCTTCGGTGTAACGCATGGCTGCGGGCCCATCACCGTCGATGTTGCCAAAGTTGCCTTGAGGGTCAACCAAGGGGTAACGCAAGGACCAATCCTGGGCCATGCGCACCATGGTGTCGTATACCGAGGAGTCGCCGTGCGGGTGGTATTTACCCATCACTTCCCCTACAATACGCGCCGATTTTTTGTGGGCTTTGTTGTAAGAAAGGCCTAGTTCCGACATTCCAAACATTACCCGGCGCTGCACGGGTTTGAGGCCGTCCCGTACATCGGGCAAAGCACGCGACACGATCACCGACATGGAATAGTCGATGTAGGCCGATTTCATCTGATCCTCAATGTTGACCGGAATGATACGCTGATCTGAAGACATGTAAAGATTTAATTCGGTTCAAACGAATGAACATCAGGCAGGAATGAGCAGCAACAAACCACCTCTACCTCCCAACATTCTACTACCTCGTTCTTTGTTGCAAACTGTTATGCCAAAGGGAGCATATTAGCTCAAATACTATATGGCATTTTAGAAGGTCAAAGGTAAGGCTTTTTGCCTGATTTTCTAAATATTCTGAGAAGTAATTGTGGTTCTTTTTTCACGAATTTTGCACAGTTTTTGTCTAAATAGCTTTTGATAATTTCGTGTACAATCTCAAAAATCCCCTTAATTTTGTCCCACTTTGTTCAAAACCGAGACTTTTCGTGCTGATATCGTCCAAAGTGCTAAACTAGTTGCATTCAACATGCCCAATAGCGTCAATCCTTACAATGACCGGGAATCCAAGACCCGGCAAGTGTCAAAAATGTTTGACCGTATCGCTCCTTATTACGACTTCCTGAATCACTTCCTCTCCTTGGGGATTGACCGGGGTTGGCGCAAAAAGACCATTGCCCAGGTGGCCGCTGCGAATCCAAAGCGGGTACTGGATATTGCCACGGGCACCGCAGACTTAGCCATTCAAATGGCCAAGACATTGAAACTAGAAGAAGTCGTAGGCGTGGATATCGCTCCTAAAATGCTGGAGATTGGCCGCATCAAGGTGCGCGACAAGGGTTTGCAAAACATCGTACACCTCAAAGATGGCGATTCGCAAGCTTTGAATATTGATACCGAAAGCTTTGATGTAGTGACCGCGGCTTTTGGGGTGCGGAACTTCGAAGACCTGGAAAAAGGCCTCGCTGAAATGTATCGAGTGCTCAAACCAGGTGGAAAAATGGTCGTTCTGGAGTTCTCCAAGCCCAAGGTTTTCCCCTTCAATCTGATTTTTAATGCTTACTTCAAATACCTGTTGCCCGCAGTTGGTCGTTTAACCTCCAAGGATGAGCGTGCCTATGCTTATTTGTACGAGTCGGTACAGGCTTTTCCTGAAGGCCAAGATTTCATCAACATTCTGGAGAAAACCGGATTCAAATCGAACCAATGCATCGCATTAACGCTGGGGGTTTGTTCTATTTACGTGGGTTACAAGTAATTGCGCTGTTGATTTTGTGTGTGGGCGCAGCAAATGCCCAGAAATATCGCGGCAACCCCAACTTCTTGGATTTTAACCAAAAACCATATTATTTCGGTATTACCCTGGGCATCAACAGTTCGAATTACAAGCCTTTCCGCTCCAAAGATTTTTTGATGAGCGACAGCATTCGTACCGTTGAATCGGTGACTGGGCCGGGGTTCAACTTGGGCATCGTAACCAACCTCAAGATCGGGGAATATTTCGATTTTCGCTTCCTCCCTACCCTATCTTTTGCCGAACGAAACATCGAATACACCAACACAGCCCGCATCCGCAACTTCAGCCAGCGCACCGTAGAATCGGTTTTCGTAGAAATTCCTTTTCATGTGCGTTACAAGTCCGCACCTTTTCACGACAAGCGCGTGTTTGTAGTGGCAGGCATGAAATATTCTTTCGACGTGGCCAGCGATTCACGCACCAAACAAGCCGAAACCCTTGTCAAAATTGCACCTTCCGATTTTCAGTTTGAATATGGCGCAGGGATGCAATTTTTCTTCCCTTTTTTCATTTTCTCGCCTGAGTTAAAAATCTCCCAAGGCATTGGCAACACCCTGATTTACAACGAAAAATTGCAAGAATCAACGGTTTTGGAAAAGCTACTTTCAAGGACTTTTACGATTTCTTTGCACTTTGAGGGATGATGTTTGGTTGAAAAGTTGAAAGGTTGAAAGGTTGAAGAGAGAAGGACCTGTTCGAGAGTTATTGGACAGGCCCTTTTTTTAGTTATGAGTTATGAATTATGGGTTATGAGTGTGGGCTTAGTAGTTTGTTTTTTAAGTTCGCTAAACCATCGAAAACAAGTTTTTGAATTGAAGCTTTAAGCGCGTCAATCCTTTTAACCTATTCACCTCTACCAATCAATAGGGCAGATAATTTCAAGAACTTAAAAAACGCTGTACTTAGTAACAAGCCACAAATAAACCTTTCCAAATTGCAACTGCGTTGCCTCGCTGCGCGAGGCGGGTTTTAGCACGCGGATGACGCGGATGACGCGGATTTTCGCGGATTTCCAGCATGACGTTGACCGTTACGTTGACATGCGTGTGTCTTAAAAACTGGGAAGGTTTATTTTTGAACCGTTATTTACTCTTTTGTTTTGAGTTGGCAATTATTGAAAACTTCGGAGAACCCGTTCTGAACAATCAAGCGAGGTATTTTTTATTTGAGCCACATTTTTTGTCTAAGTATTTGAGCTAAAATAAGATGGACATCTTTGTTTTTGAGGTTTAGGAAAAAAAGAACACAAATCCTTTCATCCAGTTGCTTAAACAGGTAGTGATCTTTTTTCACTAAACCCAAACCTGTCCACCTTATTTTTTTACGCTCCCTAAACCAGAATTTCTGAAAACTTCGGGGAATTATTTGCCACGTCGGTTACAGAAGCCTAGTGAGACTTTTTTGTCTGGAGTAGAATATCCAAAAACACCATTCTGGCGGGCTGTAGGCCCCTAACGTCGGTCGCATAGGTGTCAACATCGTGTTTAGCGGGGCTGTAAGTCCCTAACGTTGGTCAGTCAACTTCATGGTAGCAATCATGTTCATGACAAAAATCACAACTAAAGAAACGTCTCCGAAGTGTCCAGCAATTCTGTAATTCTCAAATTCAAGTTTAGACAAAAATCTGGCATCCTGAAGTCCCTTGTCAAACTTATGGCTTCGCAAGAAGCCCAAGCTTTGTAGCCAAGGTTCAAGAAGGGCCTGTCCACAACGTGCGAACAGGCCCTTCTCGGTTCATTTAACGTTCTGCCAGCCACTATTCAGCCAACAAAACCATCTTCTTAGTCTCGGTAAAATCGGCGCTTTCCAAAGTGTAGTACAAAACGCCTGATGCGGCCTTCAAATCAGCCTTCGTGAGGACAATTTGTTGCTGCCCCTGACTGAACTCGCCCTGGAAACGGTAAACTAGGCTACCTTTTACATCCCGAACCGTCAAAGTCGCTTTAGCCGCTTTGGGTAGGTAGAAGCTGACATTGGTTTCCTCGCGGAAAGGGTTGGGCTGGTTTTGCAGCAGTTGGAATTTAGCAGCGTTGAGCGGAGCTTGGTCCACCTGCAAAACCACGTCCATCAGCTCATTGCTTGTGCCATAAGCCTCTTGTGAGGTCAAACGGCTGCTAATTGCCAAGATCTCTTTCAAGTCATGCTGGCGATTGGCGCGGAGCTTGAGCGTAAACAGGGCTTCATCGCTACGCTTGGCATCCATTTTAGTCCAACTGGCCGTAACCATGCCTTCTTTTGCAAAAACACCAAGGTTTTCTGCACTCAACATCCTTGGCTCGATGCCCAGGATTTCAGCTCCCTTGACTTGCAGCGTAAATTGGAAACCTTGTACAGTTGCCAAGTCTTTGGCAAAAACGGGTACTTCAAGGATTTGACCAGCTTGCATGGCTTGGTTTTGGACATTCAAGTTCCAAGTCTTTCCGCTGCGCACTTCTCCGCTGGAGAAACCATCTGCGCCTGCAGGCACTACGGAACCGTTCACGTCGCCCATTTTGACAGCTACAAAATCTGCCTCCACGTTGCCGTTGATGTTGTTGATGTTGACCACTTCCGAGATTTCGGTTTTCCAAGGGTTGCCTGGGTCCGAGAACTTATACTTGGAGTCGATGAACTTCCAGCTAGGTGAGCCTTTGAAACTGTCGTCAACATTCAGGATCAGTTTGCGGATTTGGATCAAGTCGATGGTCGTGATCGAATTTGAGCCATTCACGTCCGCCGCAATTTGGCGGAACGGGCTGGTGATCGGGTCAATACCCAGGATGTGCTTCTGGATGATCACCAAGTCGAAAGTGGTCACGCCATTGCGTACATCTTTGTCCAACTTGGGCGCGATGCTGTAATCACCGCCTTTCAAGAGGTTGTTAAATTTGTAAAGGCCCGATCCATTGGATTTTTGCTGGTCCTGGGTACTGCCGCCCAGGTTAACATCTACACCAGGCACGGGTTTGCCATTGTCCGTAGAGATGTCGCCTCCTACGCCATTGGTACTGCCACTTGGGCATACTTTGCGGTTGTCTTGGATCAACACATAGGTAATGCAAAAGTCGTGGTTGCCCTTGTTGTCCCAAGCGTGGATTTCGACATTGATCGTCTTGTCTTTGTCGGCACAGGAGAAGGTAAGTGCAGTTTGGTCTTGCTTCACGGGTTCTTTCACGCGGTTGATCGAGTACTTGGTAACCAGTTTTTGGCCATTTAGGGTTTCAGGACCTTGCCCGTTGCAATCGAAAATCTTGGATGCAATGAAGTCGTTGGCCCACACCGTAATCATTCCACCGCCACTGCCATCCGGCATGAGTTCCGTGCTGAGGCCGTTCACACAAATCGGCGCTGGAGCCTTGCAGTCTTTGACAAAAAACGGAATGCGGGTGGGGCGGGTCAAATTGCCACAAGCATCGCGCACCACCACAATCAGGTCGTGCAAGCCTTCGGGTACCTTGGTCACGCTTACGGCCATGTTGCCTTTGCCATCGTCTTCAAAGCCAAAGGTGAAATCCTTGCTATCCGACATGATGTAGGGCCCAGTGGTAGTTTGGAAAGGAGCCAGCATCACCTGGGTTCTTTCCAATTCGATGCGCTCGCTGCAATTGTCTTTGGCTTTGAACGGGATACGGACCCTCGCCAGACAAGAAGTGGGATCAGTGCAAATGGTATCGCGTTTGAAGCTAATTTCTGGCGCTACATCGTCGTACACCTTGATGATTTGGGTGTACATCCAGGAGTGTGAAATGGTGCGCTCATTGCACAAATTCACTGGAATTTTCATGTCGTTGTAAGTCTTGGAAGTGCCGCTGTGGTTAGAAACTGTGCCATTACCAGGAATCAAATCAAGGGAATACCAAGCTCCTCCGTTGTCCATCAACACATAAATCGGCCTGGAGCGGCTGAAGACTGCTGCGTTGGTTGGGTTATCAAAATTAATTGCCGAATTGAAGCGGTCAGCCGGGTTGCGAGGCACCACATTCACAATACCAGGTGCCATTGGATCTGGACCACAAATTTTTTCATCGTAAGCACACCAATCGATCACCGTGTAAGTGCGGAAAATCTTGTAGCACTCGCCATCGGCAGCATCGTAGCGTTTGTCGGTCACGTTCACTGCAAGAATGTCGCAACCTTGTTCGTCAGCAATCAAAGTATCGATGAATGGGGCCTTGCAATCACGCACCTCCACATCTTTGGGGAAACAAAGGGTGTAGGCAAAAATGGGGCGAATCGTGATGATTTGACGACATTCAGTACTCAAATCACCCTTGGAAGTCTTTTTGGTCAAAGTCCAAATACGCTCGATGGTGCCATAACCACATTTCAGGTTTTTCACCGTGCGGTAAGTGGTGTCCAGCGCCGCACAATCATTGCCGCTCATGATGCGCACATCGCCAAAGGCTACTGCCGAGCGGGCTTTGCTGTCGATCAGGCCCAGGTTTTTATCGGTGCACAGGATCGTCACAGGCTCAGGAGCCATGCAAGTGGGTGCAACTTTGTCTTCAATGTTGAGGTTCATCCAGCAGAAACTGCGGTTGCCTGAGCGGTCTTGACCCCAGAGTTCCACCGTGACTTCTTCGGCTACATCGCAGCAGAAAAACTCTACAAAATCGGCCAAGGGCGTCATCCACTTGCCGTTAACTTGCTCAAAACCGTCGTCTTCATCCAATTTCCCATCGCCATTGAGGTCGTAACCTTTGGCGATTAAGTCTTCTTTGCAATCGACATTGTAGTTGCGGCGTACCTTGACCCAAAGCAGGTCGCAGTTGTCCCATGAACCCTCGTTGATGTCAGCAGCGGTTACTTTGGCATAACCATTCAGGTAACCGTTGGCGTTGGACAGGGTCACATTGAGTTCGTCATCGCACTTCATCACGGGGGCGATTTTGTCCACCACATCAAACTCCACCGAGTCTTTCATGGCATTGTAGCACCCGTCGAATGCTTCGATGATCAGGCGGTGACGGCCCAGGGGCAGACCGCTCATCACACCATTGGCCGTTGGGTAAGCAATCAGGTCCCACACGTTGGTGGCAATGACGATGCCTTTGACGATGCGGTCCTTGGTTTTTACTTTCACGCTTACGTTGGCCAGGCCACAATTGTCAACGATGTTGATGCCCAGGTCGCTTTTCAAGCGAGCCGCAGTGACGGGTATGGAGGCAGTACAAGCGGCAGGTCCAGTAGAAACGACGATTGGTGCAGTAGGTTTAGCAAGCGTTGGTCCACTGAAGTCGCCAATTTTGATCAATACATGCAAGGTGTCGATCACTTTGCCCGCACACCAGTCAAAAATGTAGATCTCGCGGTCGATTTTAACCCCTTTTCCTTCACAAACCGGGAATTCGGTGTCCTTGATCTGCACCGAATAGTTGCATTCCACTTCGTCGAGCGGAAACCATTTTTCGTATTTAGGTGCATCGCTGGAGAAGAAAGAACTCGGAATGCGGGGCATCCAGTCTTCTTTTTTGATCAGGCTTTTATCGGCGGTGCAGGATTGGTAAGTGAGTTGGTGGTCGTATTTGCCGCCTGGGTTGGCGGCTTTGAATTTGAAGAGGTCAATCGTTGGGCGACGCACCTCAAAAACCTGGGTGAAAGAGGTACTGTTGCCTCGACAATCGGTACTTACCCAATCGCGGAAAATGCGGCCAGAAAGACCTTTTTTGGCAAGCGAATCACAACCATAATTGACCAGACGGTCGCTCCATTTGGTGGTCACGGAGCATCCGCAGTCAACACAGCCATCATTAAAAGTGACCCAACCCATATTGATGATTTCATCTTCATTCCCACCAGGCAAAATGGTGTGGCCGGGCGTGTTTCCAATGGGAGTTTGGTTGATGCTTCTTTTTTCGCCATAACGACCAATCGTTTTGGGGTTGTTGAGCGCAAAATTGGCCTCAAAGCACCAAATCTGTTTGTTGTCGAAATAATTGATGCCTACCTTCGGACCAGTCTTGTCTTCAGCAACGACATAATTCCAACAACGAATCTGCCCATTGGCATCCAGCAACACATACTCCCAGGTGCCTGGGCAGTCGATGATGTCGCCATTGCTTTGGTCAGTGTCTTTGACCACCACCCTGGCGGTGCAATTGCCATCAGTGACCAGGCGCTTTTCGAGTTTGAATTTGCAGTTGGCATCCATTGTCACATTGACCCTGATGCAAGCACACTCAGTTTGGGCAAACATTGTAGTGGATGCACCAAAAATCAGCAGCAAAAACACAAATAGAGAAGGATAGCTCGACCGCAGGCCGAACAAGAGTAATAATCTGTTCATGGGATGTATTTAAAACAAAAATGGGATTAAGAGTATGTTTAAAAATTTTTGCTTGCCCCGAAATGGCCCCTTTCTGCCCATTCTTCGTTCCAAAAATGCTCATTATGCGCTGCATAACTCCGCTTTTTGCGCCTCGACTGGACGAAAATGTGCTCATTTTTGACTTCAATCCTAAATTTAAACATCCTCTAACAAAAAAATGATGAAAAATTTGGGCAAAGGCTAATTATCCGTACTGGGCAGCAAGGTAAGTGTAATGTTGATGCCCCGCAAGAACTTTAACATTTACCATTTGTCAAAAAGTGTATAAAAATTTGACAATCAATATTTTAAAGGATTTCAAAAATTTTGACCGTAGCTCTAATTTGCAGCCGACGCAGCTCTTTTTGCAAATCCAGGGCTGCCAATTCGGCTTCATGGCGGGCCGTGTAGAGGTCTTCTAAAAAAACCAGGTACGCTGTTCCATTGCCAAAAAAGCAGGACGACCACATCCCGTTGACTTTGATGCCTTGCTTGCGACAGCGGATGATGGCAGCTTTCAGTGGCTCAATTTTCTGATAGGTTCCCAGGCTCACCAAGTAACGCACACTCCCCTGCCCATACAAACGCTGGCAGGGGTAATGGATGAAGCCTTCAGGAGTGTACACCACAATTTCTTCGCGAAAGTTTTTGGGTTTTTCGATCTCCGGCAGCCCCTCTCCACTGATATAAGGTTGGGTCTTGGGATTGAATTTCGCCAAAGAATCATAGGAGGTTTGGTAGTCTCCCTGAATCTCCTCACCATACGGCCTATTGATCTCAAGTTCACCTCGCTTACGCAGCATTTCCTGTTCGTAAGTCAATTCGTCCACCACTTTAATGGGGCGCACGCGATACTGCATCCAGGTGAAGGTGCTGATGAGCAGAATGGAAGCCAAAATGACCCCGATTTGGTTGTAAACAGGTCTTTTGAAGCGGTTGACATCATTTTTATTGCCCAGCCTTTCCATCAACTGTACCCGATTGAACCAGTCTCCAAGTTGCTGGTACCAATTATTGACAGGCAAATTAATGCTGACTTTTGGAAAAACATCCAGGGATCGAAGCCATTTTTTGAACTCAGGAAAATAGGGAATATCATCCATCCAGCGGAATTGTTCTCGCCAGGATTTGGTACTGAAGCGGTTTTGAACAAACTTACCAAAATCATTTTGCCGAAAAAATTGTACCACTTGCCTTCTCAATAGAAATGCGGAATCATCAACACTAGGCACTACATGCAAGTGTACCCTTTCATCCGAATCAACTTCAATCAGGCCATAGCCATTGACCACACATTGTTTTTGCAATTCAATAAAATAAGGATCAGCCGGACCATTGAATACATCCCAGGCGAAAGCCATCCATTGGTCATCGACATAATATTGGTTGAATTGCTGGATGGCATAAATGTAGCGGTAGCGCCGCCAGCGTCTGAACAGGAAGAACACCACCAACGAGAAAAGTACAACCGACCCCACGATTGCAGCAAAACCCAACCAAAAGTAATGAAAAACAGGTTTCAACCAATGTTCTAAATGGGCAAAAACCATCAAAACCGCAGTGATTAAAAAACCCCAGGCAATGGCATCCCACCAGCGCAATGGGCGCAAAGGTTGAAACCTAAGCTCATCCCTACTGAAATAATCGGTGGCTTCAAAAGTAATAACTACGTTGCGATTGCTGTCTTCTTCTTCGTACGACAGTTGCCCATCTACCACCAAACCACCCAGGCCCCGCAAATGGGTTTCTTCGCGAAAATCGCCCTTGCGGGGGCGTTCGCGGTAGTGTCGGCGCAAAAATTGCAAGCTGACCCTGATGATGGTTTCGCTGGTGATGGGTTTTACTTCCATAAAGTCAATTAGTATATGAGCTAAAATAAGATGGACATCTTTGTTTTTGAGGTTTAGCAAAAAAAAGAAGACAACTTCCTTTCATCCAGATGCTTAAACAGGTAGTTTTCTTTTTTCACTAAACCCAAACCTGTCCACCTTATTTTTTTACGCTCCCTTAACAACGGGTCAAAATAAATCATACCAAATAATGATTGTCTTTATACCTGAATTGGTCAAATCAAAGGTATAAAAAAAATCGATCGAACCCTACAGCACAGAGGTTTTAGGGAGCAAACACCAAGCCCCTAGTGGTCCAAATTGTAAATCTGCCCCAAGTTCCAGGGGCTCTTTGTCTCCGTAGCTGCGTTGTTCGTCAGTCAAATGGTCCACTATTTTCTCTCCTCTCGTCTTGCTACAAAGCCAATTAGCCTGCCTGGAACCTAGGGGGTATTTGTACTTCGTACCACTAGTCAAATGCCAGAAAGGGCCAGAAGGCTGTTTATTAGTCAAGAATACCTGAGTTTGGGGTTTGGCAGCCAGCGTTATGTCTGTGAGGTATTTGGCTTAAACCGCGCAAGCATCATAAAAGGAGTTTAAGAATTGTATTCAGGTAAGGCACTAGAAGGGGGCGTCAAAGAAGCCGAGGGGGAGGTAGAAAAAAAGAACGCATAGCAGAAAGCCTCATTGCGCATTTGTTGAATTTAATAGGGTGCGGCTCCAATCTGATGTAAAAAGTCAAGCTTTTTCACAGCTACTTGATCGGAGCTTAAACGGGCCTTGAGCAAATCTCAATTTTGCGAAAGGGCGCTTTAAAGCGCGACGGATCAGAAGCCACCACTGTTTGAGCAACAAAGGAGCGAGTTTGGTGGATTCCCGTTGTTCCTTGGAACTGCACTTTCAAGCAAAATCGTAGGATTTGATCACAGCCCTTGCCTTTGTTGGTCAAGCTCTGGTTTCGTATAAATAAAAAATACTGAAAACTTCGGAGAAGTTTCCGTAGCTGAGAATTTTGTGATTTTCATGGTGAATATGAAGCGTTGATGACCGAAAAGCGGGCCAATTCTCTAATTCTTTCAAATTCTAGTTTTGACAAAATTGGTCAACGTCACGCAAGAAATTCTATAATTTTGTAATCCTGCAAATTCTGGTTTAGACAAAAATTCTGATCATTCAAGCTACTTCCCAAATCAAATCGCCATTTTAGTACACTTGTTCTAATTTTATTTGCATTTCTAGAACAAAAAACCAATATTGTGGTTGAAAATAAAAAGGTCAGCCCAATTCAATTCATGCAAAGCAGCAAAAGCACCAAACAACGCATTGTTGAAGCCGCCATCTCACTCTACAACGAGAAAGGCGTTAGCAATGTAAGCCTACGCGAGATTGGGCAAGTCTTGGACATGAGCCCTGGTAATTTGGCCTATCATTTCGCCAACCATGACTACATCATCATGGAGGCTTTCCGGCAAATGGAAGCCGAACGCGATGAAATCCTGCGTGGAGTGCAACAGATTCCCACCTTCGAGAACATCAACCAACAAATCCAACCCTTGCTGAAAATTGGCAGCAAATACTTGTTTTTTCAGCTGGATGCGGCCCATATTTTGCGCAACTATCCCGATATCGCCCAACTCCAGCGGCAATACTTTGAGAGCTCGATCAAGTACGTCAAAGCCGTCATTGACCTCTCGGTTGGCAATGGCAACTGCCAGCCAGAGCAAACCCCAGGCCAATTCCAACGCCTGGCCCACACCGTTTGGATGCTGATGAATTTTTGGTTGGAGCAAAAAATGCTGCGTGGACAAGATGCGGAACTTGAGGTGGAAGAAGTGCGCCGCAGCGTCTGGGACTTGGTGTATCCCCACCTTACCGAAAAGGGCAAGCACCAATTGATGAAACTTCATTCGGCAACAGCCGCTAGCATATAATAGGTATCCCATGCAAGCCATTCGCAGCAAAATCAACCCACTCAGCGATCAGTTTCGCAGCAACCAGGAAGGCATGAAGGTCTTGCTGGACGAATTGGCCAAAAAAATGCAGGAAAGCCAGTTTCAAGGCCAGGAAAAACACCTCGCCAAAGCCCGCCAAGAAGGCAAACTCCTGGCCCGCGAGCGCCTGGAGCTGACCCTGGACCAAGACTCTCCTTTCCTGGAATTGTTGCCACTGGCTGGCTTGGGTGGCAAAGGTTTTGGTCCCGGTGGCACTACCGTGGGCGGCATTGGCCTGGTGAGTAGGCACATGTGCATGATTATTTCCAACGTAGGCACCAACAAGGGCGGAGCCGTAGATTATGCAACCCTGCAAAAAAGCTTGCGTTTGAGCGAAATAGCTACCGAAAATGGCTTGCCAGTGATCAACCTGGTCGAATCAGCCGGAGCCAATTTGCCAGAACAGCACACGATTTTCAACTACGGCGGGGCCAGTTTTCGGGAAATTACCCGTCGCTCGAAAATGGGCCTGTGCAACATCAGCGTGGTTTTTGGCAACAGCACCGCAGGCGGCGCTTATGTGCCTGGTATGTCGGACTATTCGGTTTTTGTGAAAGGCAAAGCCAAGGTTTTTCTGGCCGGACCACCTTTGGTCAAAATGGCCACCAACGAAATCGTAGACGATGAAACCCTCGGTGGAGCTGAAATGCACAGCCGCGTTTCCGGGGTTGCCGACTACCTGGCGCAAGACGAATACGATGGCATTCGCCTGGCCCGCGAGATTGTGAGCCGATTGCCCCAGCCCAGTCCACAAATCGTCCCTCCATCCCAAGTTGACGAACCCTTGTACGATGCAGCAGAAATCCTGGGCATCGTTTCGCCTGACATCAAAAAACCCTTCGATGCAAGGGAGTTGATCGCCCGAATTTGCGATGGCAGCCGTTTTTCGGAGTTCAAGCCGGAGTTTGGGCCGACTTTGGTTTGCGGTTTTGCCGATTTACACGGCTATCCAGTCGGGATTTTGGGCAACAATGGCGTGTTGTTTTCCGACGCGGCCAACAAGGGAGCCCATTTCATCCAATTGTGCAACCAGCAAAATACCCCCCTGCTTTTCCTGCAAAACATTACTGGATTCATGGTGGGAAAACAATATGAACAAGAAGGCATCATCAAACACGGGGCCAAATTGATCAACGCGGTCTCGAATAGCGAAGTGCCTGCCATCACGGTCATGATCGGGGCCTCGTATGGCGCAGGCAATTATGCCATGATGGGACGGGCTTACAAGCCACGTTTCCTGTTTGCCTATCCCAACTCCAAAATCGCCGTCATGGGTCCGGAACAACTCAGCGGGGTCATGGAAACGATCCAAAGGGAGGCCGCCCAAAAAGCAGGTTTGCCTTTTGACGAAGAGCAATTCAAAGCCATGCAAATGTTCATGCAAGCCGAAGTGGATAAAACCTCCAACGCCTGGTACTCCACAGGGCAACTGTGGGACGATGGCCTCATCGATCCCAGAGAAACCCGCAATTACCTTGGCTTTTGCCTGGCGGTGGTCAACAATCAGGCTTGGGAGAGTACTGGAAAGTATGGTGTATTCAGAATGTAGTGTAGTTGAAATGTTGAAGGGTTGAAAAGAGGGCTTCGTGAGAAATCCTTTTGCTTAGAATTTGAGGTCAAAAGAGGCTTCGATAATACTAAAGAGAGCGGTGCGCTGGTACAAGTCTCCAGATTTGTACCATTATTTACACGTCTCTGACGTTTGGCAAATTTTTGATTAAAAATTTGACTATCAATATGTTGCAAATAAAATGTCACGCCTTCTTCATGCGTCAGAGACGCAGACATAGACGTACAAGTCTGGAGACTTGTACGAGCGACACTCTTTTTATTTAGAGACAAAAATCAAAGGTTTCAGTTTTAATAGGCATGAAATCGACGGATAATGTCTAAACTGGGAATTGTGTAGGTCCTCCTTCTCAACTGCTCAACTTCTAAGCCCCTAAATTTTTAAAAAATCTAAAAAATGCGTGTTTGTGTCATCGGTGCGGGTTGTTCAGGCATTACGGCCATCAAAAACTTGTTGCAAGCAGGGGTAAAGGACGTGGTCTGCTACGAACAAAACCACGAAATTGGGGGAAATTGGTTGTACTCGCCGCAGGAATCTCATTCGAGCGTCTGCGAAACCACCCACATCATCAGCTCAAAAACCCTCTCGGAGTACATCGACTATCCCATGCCGGATGATTATCCCGATTACCCATCGCATGACCAGCTTTTGCGCTATTTCCAGTCTTATGCCCGGCATTTTGGCTTGTATGACTACATTCAGTTCAATACCAAGGTTAGCAAGGTCGAAAAAATCGCAGGCGAGCGCTGGCGCGTAAGCCTGGCAGAGGGCAGCAGTGAGGAATTCGACTACTTGTTCATCGCCAACGGCCACCACAATGTGCCCCGGCACCCAGATTTACCTGGCCAGTTCAGCGGACAATACCTGCATTCGCACCATTACAAAACTGCGGCTCCTTTCAAAGACCAGAAAGTACTGGTCATCGGCGCAGGCAATTCCGGTTGCGATTGCGCGGTCGAAATCAGCCGGGTAGCCAGCAAAGTGGGCATCAGCGTAAGGCGGGCCCAGTACATCGTGCCCAAGTTTTTTCTGGGTAAACCCACCGATACTTTCAACAAAGACATGCTTTGGGTACCCAAACCCCTCGCAGCCTGGTTGCGCAAACTCAGCCTGCGCATCCAAGTAGGCAAGTACAGCGAATACGGTCTGCCCGACCCCGACTATCCCGTCATTGGCGCACACCCAACCATCAATTCTGAGCTGTTGTACAAGATCAGGCATGGCAAGGTGCACCCAAGGTCGGTCATCACCAAAATCGAGGGCAAAAACATCACGTTCAGCAATGGCTTGAGTGAAGAATACGATGTGATTGTAGCAGCAACGGGTTACAAAATCAGCACCCCGTTTTTTACCCCAGATTTCATCAACTACGAAGAAGCGGACCGGGTGCCCTTGTGGTTACGCATGTTCCATCCACAGCACCCAAGTTTAGTTTTCATCGGCTTGTTTCAGCCCCAGGGGGCCATTTGGCCCGCCAGCGACTTGCAGGCCAAACTGGCGGCCAATTACGTGATGGGGCGCTGGAAAATGCCCAAAAACATCGCTGAACTGGCCGAAAAAGACTCAGATAAGATCAACAAAGACTTCATTCCGGCCAAAAGGCATACCATCGAAGTGCATTTTCATGAGTTTGTTCATGCTTTGCAAAAACAAATTCCTGCCGATGCACCTACGACCTTGAAACCCGCTTTAAGCACCATCGAAGCATGAAAACCATCCGCAGCATCCTGATTGCCAACCGGGGCGAAATCGCCGCCCGCACCATTCGCACTTGCCAGCGCTTGGGCATTCGCAGCATTGCAGTGTATTCGGATGCTGACCAGGATGCACCTTATGTAAAAATGGCGGATTTGGCCCTACATTTGGGTCCCAGCCCTGCTGCTGAGTCTTATTTGCGGCAAGATCTTTTGATCGAATTGGCCCAATCGGCAGGTGCAAATGCCATTCACCCAGGCTATGGTTTTTTGTCCGAAAATGCTGGTTTTGCCCAAAAAGTAATAGAAGCTGGGCTCGTTTTTATCGGCCCCAATCCCGCTGCAATCCAGGCAATGGGCTCCAAATCCCAGGCCAAGGCCATCATGGCCGAGCATGGAGTACCAGTCATCCCTGGCTATCGTGGCGAGGATCAAAGCGAGGCGAAGTTGAAAGCTGAAAGCCTGAAAATTGGCTTCCCCTTGTTGCTCAAAGCAGCCGCTGGCGGCGGCGGCAAGGGCATGAGGATTGTGCAGCAAGCATCGGAACTGGAAGCCGCCATTGCGGGGGCCAAGCGCGAGGCGATGAGCAGTTTTGGCGATGATGAACTGCTGATCGAAAAATATTTCCCCTCGGCCCGACACATTGAGTTTCAAATTTTTGGCGACCAAACGGGCAATGCCATTCACCTGCTTGAACGCGAATGCAGCATTCAACGGCGCTACCAAAAAATCGTTGAAGAAAGTCCATCCCCAGTTTTGAGCGAAACAATGCGCGAAACAATGGGCCAGGCTGCCGTAACTGCCGCCCGTGCCATTCGCTACGACAATGCGGGCACCGTCGAGTTCATTTGGGTCAAAGAAGGCGAGTATTATTTCCTCGAAGTCAATACCCGCCTGCAAGTCGAACACCCAGTAACCGAAGCCATCACGGGTCTGGACCTGGTGGAATGGCAAATCCTGGCCGCAGAAGGCAAAGCTTTGCCGCTGCAACAACATGAGGTAAAAGCCAGTGGTTACGCCATCGAATGCCGCTTGTACGCCGAAGATCCGGCGCGCAATTTTTTACCCGCAACGGGAAAAATTGAAAAGTGGAACATCCCTCAAGTCGATGGCCTGAGGGTTGATTCAGCGGTAGAAACGGGTACAGAAGTGTCGATTTTTTACGATCCGATGATCGCCAAGGTCATCACTCATGCTGCCGATCGGGCCAGTGCGCAAAGGAAAATGCACTACGCCCTTAGCAACTTGACCTGCGTGGGTTTGACTACCAACCAGTCTTTTCTGATCCGTTTGTTGGAAAATCCCCGGTTTCAGGCGGGCGAATACGATACCCATTTCATCCAAAACCACCTGGAACCCGTAGCCATGAGCCAACCTTCTGAAGCGGTCGTGGAACAAGCCTTGATTGCAAGTGCTTTGAAAGGATGGCAGCAAAGGGAAACTGGCCGAGACCTCTTTAAAAACCTGCCTTCGGGCTGGCGCAACAGTTTTTACCAGCCCCAAAAAGAGCAATTCCAGCTTGGCGAGGAAAAATACGACTTGGCTTATCGCTATGAAAATGGGCAGTTTAGCGTCAATTTGGGCGAAAAAAGCTTCAAAGTCAAGCTACTCCAAGCAGATCAAGGCCCCATCCGTGCTGAGATCAATGGCCAACAACAGCACTGGCACATCATCGAAAAAGGGACAGTGTGTTTTGTGCAAGTACCAGGTTTTGGCCACCTCAAATTAGAACGCTTGCCCCGCCACCCAATTCCAGTGAGCGAAAGCGCTGCGGGAGGCTACCAATCGCCTATGCCCGGCGAGGTGATCATGGTTTTAGTCAAAAAAGGCGATCTGGTTAAGTCTGGTCAAAGCTTATTGGTCCTTTCTTCGATGAAAATGGAAAACACCATCGCCGCCAATACTGATGGCGAAGTGGAAGAGGTTTTTGTCGAAAGTGGCCAGCGCATCGAAGCGGGTTTCACCTTATTGAATATTCAGGAAAACACCCAAAACTGAGTCCATATGCACTATTCCTCCGAGCAATTGAGTCTTTTTTCACCCAGCGACTTTGCCTACTTGCAAGTAAAACAAGTGGGGCAGGTGCTGCACATCTGCCTGGATCGGGCAGAAAAAAAGAACGCCTTGCACCCACAAATGGTCGTGGAAATGGCTTTTGCCCTGCGTTATGCGGCAAGTTCAACTGGCGTTTGGGCGGTGGTCATCAAGGCCAAAGGCGATGTGTTTTGTGCAGGGGCCGACCTCAAAGCTTTCGCTGGCGACGCGGAGGACCGTGACTCTAAAATCCCTGCTCCTGATGGCGAAATTTTAATCGCGGAGCTGTTCAATCAATTGTACAAACCCTGCATTGCACTGGTCAACGGGGATGTATTGGCAGGTGGGTTCCTGATTTTGGCGGCTTGCACCTATGTCGTTGCGGCCAATCACATCAAATTGAGCCTTCCGGAAGTAAAACGGGGCCTTTTCCCATTCCAAGTCATGGCCAGTTTGTTGGAGGTCATGCCTGCACGAAAAGTCATCGACTGGTGCATCCGTGGGCACAGCTTGACCGTGGAGCAGGCTTTGGAATATGGCTTGGTTACTCACCTGAGCACCAGCGAAGAATTAGAGGCCGATTTGCAGGAATTATTGGCAGAATTGCTCAAGAATTCCCCCACCGCCATCCGCAAGGGTTTGGAAGCTTATGACCATTTGCGCAAAAATGGCCTGGGCAATCAGCATACTTTTTTGCTGGAAAAACTCAAAGAAACCTTACAAACCCGCGACGCCATGGAAGGCATCATGGCTTTTCGCGAAAAACGCGCTGCACAATGGACCGGAGAATGAAAGCCATCATTTACCCCAAATATGGGCCTGCTGAGGTAATGCAAATGGCCGAAAGGCCCATCCCAGAGCCCGGAGAAGGCGAAGTTTTGGTCGAAATCAAAGCCGCTGCCCTCAACCCGATCGACTACGTGATCCGCTCCGGCCACATGTGGCCAGTAACGGGTTTTCGTTTTCCTAAAATACCTGGATCAGATTTTGCTGGCGGAGTAAAAAATATTGGTAAAAAAGTAAATAACATCAAGGTCAACGACCTCGTTTATGGTTTTTCGCCCACCTTTGTCGGTGGGGCTTGTGCGGAATATATAGTGGTGAAAGCCGATTCCATTGCCCACATGCCTACAACGCTCAATTTTCAGCAGTCAGCTGCCCTGCCGCTAGCAGCTCAAACCGCGATGCAAGCGATGCGCGACCTGGCCAATATGCAAGCTGGGCAAAGTGTATTCATCCACGGCGCATCGGGTGGTGTAGGGCAATTGGCGGTACAAATTGCCAAGGTGATGGGCTTAAAAATCAGTGCATCCTGTAGTTTTCGCAACACCGAAATGGTCGCATCCTTGGGTGCCGATGAGGTGTTTGATTACACCAAAACCGACATCCGCAAATTGGGCCAGCAATTTGACCTCTTTTTTGACGTGTATGGCAACATGCCTTTGGGCAAAGTTTGGCACCAAATCACGGAAAAAGGCATGCATGTCACTACCATACCAAGCCCCTTAAACTTCTTACAACAAATCAACCCTTTTGCCAAAAGGCGCAACCGGGTGGTAGTGGTAAAGTCACGCAGAGAGGACCTGCTTTTGCTCAATTCTTGGGTAGAGAGCGGTGCTGTAAAACCCATTATCGACCGGGTTTACCCCTTAGCAGAAGTCGTAGCGGCCCACCAGTACCAAGAAAGCAAAAGGGCCCGAGGCAAGGTCATTTTGCAAGTTGCACCTGAATAAACCTCAACCATCAAAAACCAAAATCAGCTCGCCATGTCCGAAAAAATCATCATCACCGCTGCCTTAACTGGGGTTTTAGCCACCCGGCAACAATCCCCTTATATTCCTTACACCCCTGAAGAGATTGCCGAAGAAGGCCACAGGGCGGTGGATGCGGGAGCCAGCATTTTGCACATCCACGCCCGGCAGGAAAATGGTTTTCCGGCTTTTGACGTGGAAACCTATACCCGGATCGATGAAGAAGTAAAAAAACGCTGCCCGGAGGTGATCATCAATTACAGCACAGGAGCCATTGGCATCCCCAACGAGCAGCGCATCCACCACATCGACGCCCTCAAACCCGACCTGGCAGCCCTGAACATGGGTTCGATGAACTACGCCATTTACTCGCGCAAGCACAAGGCTTTTTACCACGACCACGTGTTTGCCAACCCCTTCAAAGACATTTCTTTTTTCCTGGAACGCATGAAAAAAGCAGGCACCCGCGCCGAAATGGAGTGCTTTGATACCGGGCACATCAACAACGCCCAACCCTTGATCGACATGGGTTTACTTGAGCCTCCCCTGCAATTCAGCCTCATCATGGGCGTTTTGGGCGGCATTCCAGCTACTACCGAAAACCTGGTACACCAAGTAAGGCAATTGCCCACTGGTTCGCATTGGCAAGTAATCGGCATCGGGGCCAAACAATGGCGCATGGTGGCCGCAGCCATCAGCATGGGCGGCAACGTGCGGGTAGGCTTGGAAGACAACCTGTACATGCCCAATGGCGACTTGGCCAAATCCAATGGCGAAGCCGTAGCCGAGGCAGCCAAACTGGTCCGAACCCTGGGTTTTGAAGTGGCCAGCATTGAAGAAGCCCGACAAACTTTGGCTTTGCCTTTGAAAGAAATGGTTTAACCACAATTGACTTAACCAACCAAACCATAAAATGGAAGCATACATTTTCGACGCCCTGCGCACCGTTCGCGGGCGGGGCAATAACAAGGGTGCTTTACTGGGCATCACCCCCACCCACCTGACCGTCACTTTGCTGGACGAATTGCGCCAGCGCCACCAACTCAAAACTGAGCTGGTAGAAGACCTGATCCTCGGTTGCGTGACCCAAGTCATGGACCAAGGGGCCAATATTGCCAAAACCGCCGCCCAGCAATCGGGTTATGGCGACCAGCTTTGTGGCGTAACCCTCAATCGCTTTTGCGGATCGGGCCTCGAAGCGGTGAACCAAGCTGCGGCTTATGTCAAATCTGGTTTCAAAGACCTCTTGATCGCAGGTGGCGTGGAATCCATGTCGCGGGTAAAAATGGGCAGCGACGGCGGCGCAATGGCGATGGATCCTGCCGTGGCCCTGCCCGGTCTGTTTGTGCCTCAAGGCATTTCCGCCGACTTGATTGCCAGTAAATATGGTTATTCCCGGCCTGATGCGGATGCATTTGCCGCCATTTCTCAGCAAAGAGCAGCCGTGGCACAAAGCGAAGGCCGTTTCAATAGGTCCAGGGTGACGGTGAAAGACATCAATGGCTTCACCGTACTCGACAACGACGAAAACATCCGACCTGAAACCACCGCCGAGGCTTTGGCTAAACTCGATCCAGCTTTTGCCATGATCGGAGAAATGGGCGGCTTCAACGCAGTTGCCATCGACCGCTATCCTGAAGTGGATCACATCAATCACATCCACCACGCTGGCAACTCCTCAGCCATTGTGGACGGAGCCGCGATTGCCCTGATCGGCAACGAAACCGCAGGCGAAAAACTGGGCCTCAAACCCCGCGCCCGCATCCGCTCGATGGCGGTGTATGGCACCGACCCAACGATGATGCTCGTTGGTCCAGCGCCTGCCAGTCGTTTGGCTTTGCAAAAAGCAGGGATGCAAGCCAGTGATATCGACTTATACGAAGTGAACGAGGCTTTTGCGGTGGTACCCTTGCGTTTTATGGACGATCTGGGCGTTCCGCACGACAAGGTCAACGTGAATGGCGGGGCCATTTCACTGGGCCACCCGCTTGGGGCCACGGGTTGCATGTTGCTCAGTACCTTGATCGATGAGTTGGAGCGCCAAAACAAAACCACTGGTCTCGTGACCCTCTGCATCGGCGGGGGCATGGGCATTGCGACCATCATTGAACGCATTTGATTCTTTTATTCCCAAACCAATCGTCATGACAACCAGCGCCATCATCAATAATCAGCTTTCCGTCGACATCGACAGTGAGGGCATCGCCAACTTGTGCATCAACCAAGTAGATGCGCCTACCAACCTATTCAGCAACGACTTCATGCAGGCTTATGTGGAAGCCGCCCAGGCTTTGATCGCCGATCCTGAAGTCAAAGGCATCGTAGTTACTTCAGCTCGCAAGGACTGGGTGGCTGGTGCCGATTTGAAATTCCTTGGCAACCCGCCTGCTGACCGTGAATTGATGCTCAAGGGCATTTTACAAGCGCACCAAGCCTTTCGCGCCCTGGAAAAAAGCGGCAAACCCTTCGTGGCAGCCATCAATGGCAATGCCCTCGGCGGCGGCTACGAGCTGGCATTGACCTGCCATTACCGGATCGCGGTGAACAATCCCAAAATCAAGATTGGCTTTCCGGAGGTACAACTTGGCATGTTCCCTGGTTTTGGCGGTACTTTGCGCTTGCCCAAGTTGATCGGGATTCAACCCGCCTTGTTGGTCATTTTGCAGGCCCAACAATTGCGCCCCGACAAGGCCAAAAGCGATGGCTTGATCGACGCCTTGGTGGACAGCTCCGAAGAATTGTTTCCAGCGGCCAAAAAATGGATACTCGAAGCTGGCAAAAGCACCCAGCCCTGGGACGACCCCAAGCACCGCATGCCCGGCGGCGGCCTGATGACCCCCAATGGCGTGCAAACCATGGTCGGCGGCATCGGCAACTTGCGCAAGAAAACCCACGGCCACTACCCTGGTGCCCAATACGCCATGAGTGTGATCCACGACGCCATCGAACTGCCCATCGACCGGGCTTTGGAAGTTGAAGCCCGCTACTTTGTCAAGGCGTTTTACAGCCCAGAGGCCCAAAACTTGATCCGCACAGGCTTCTTTTTTGTCAATGAGGCCAAAAAAGGCAAGGCCAAACCACAGGGCCATGAGTTCTACAAGGTCAACAAACTCGGCATTCTGGGCGCAGGCATGATGGGCGCGGGCATTGCTTATGTGTCGGCCAAAGCAGGCATGGAGGTGGTACTCAAAGACGCCAGCCAGGAAAACGCCGAAAAAGGCAAGGCTTACTCCGAAAAACTCTTGAGCGACCTAAAAAACAAAGGCCGCATCAACGCCGAGCAATTGGAAGAGCAATTGGCCCGCATCCACGCCACTGCCGATCCGCTGAGTATGTTGGATTGCGACCTGGTGATCGAAGCGGTTTTTGAAAACCCGCAACTGAAAGCGCAGGTCACCAAAGAGACCGAAGCGGTTTTGGGGGCCGATAAAATTTACGCTTCCAACACCTCTACCCTACCGATCAGTACCTTGGCCCAGGCTTCGGCCCGGCCCGAAAATTTCATCGGCATCCACTTTTTCTCTCCAGTGGACAAAATGCCATTGGTGGAAATCATCGTGGGCGAAAAAACCAGCGAACGCGCCATCGCTGCGGCCATCGACTACGTGACCCAAATCGACAAAGTGCCGATTGTGGTCAACGACAGCCAGGGCTTTTTCACCTCACGGGTATTCGGCACTTACACGGGTGAGGGAGCTTTGCTGCTCGAAGAAGGGGTGCCCGCCACCATGATCGAAAACGTGGCCAAAACCCTGGGCATGCCCGTTGGGCCACTCGCTGTAACCGACGAGGTGAGCCTGACTTTGGGGATTCACGTGATGGAAAACATGCCCAAGATGTCGGATTCGACCCGCCGCATGTACGATTTGTACCAAAAAATGGTCAAAGATCATGGCCGCGAGGGCAAAAAGAACGGCAAAGGCTTCTACGACTACCCTGCTGGGGGCAAAAAAGAGCTCTGGCCTGGCCTGAAAGATTTGTTTCCCAACAATGTCGATTACCTCGACAAAGACACCGTGGGCAAACGCCTCCTCCACATCATGGCCTTGGAAAGCTACCGCTGCCTGGAGGAAAATGTGTTGCGCAGTACAAAAGATGGCGACGTAGGTTCACTGCTTGGCTTTGGTTTCCCGCCTTACACGGGTGGGGTATTCAGTTACATGGATTATGTGGGCTTGGCCCAATTTGTAGCCGAATGTGACGATTTCACCCAGCGATTTGGGGCTCGTTTTGCGGTGCCCGACAGCCTTCGCAAGCGTGCAGCCGAAGGGCAGAAGTTTTATCCTTGAAGCCACGGATAATAAATTGTAAGCATTTGGCAAATGCTTTGCCCCGCTTCGCGGTGCATTTGGGAACACGGATAAAATTGGGTTTGGGTGTGCTTGTGTGGGTTTGAGTGTGAAGAAACCTCGTTTTCAATTGAAGACTAAACTTAATCTCGAAGCCCACACCCGAACTCACACTTACACACTTCACACCCTTTCTTACGGATTTCCAGCATGACGTTGACCCCGCAAAAATCAAAATTGCAGTTGCCAATTTTTCGCGATTAAACCCGTGCATTCTGGAAAAATTCGCTGTTTTTAAATGACTTGTTACGGTTTTTTGATCAAATTTTGCATGTTTTCAAAAACCTGAACCGTGCAAACGAATACTCAAGTAACCTAAAATCTTGTCAGCGAGCCCCACTTCGTAAGTCGTAAGTTGTCACTCGTAAGTCGTAAGTCAAAAAACAAGCTATACATCCAGAACTCAACTGTTCAATTAACAACTCTAGAAGTTTAGGGGCCACTTCTCAACCCCTCAACTTCTCAACTCCTCAACCACTATGAAATCTCCTTATTTCCAAACTGAACACGAACTGTTTCGCCAAAGTGTGCGGGATTTTTTGCAAAAAGAAATCGCGCCACACTACAACGAGTGGGAAGCAAACGAGCAAATTCCGCGCTGGGCCTGGCAAAAAATGGGCGAGATGGGCTATCTCGGCCTTTGCCACGAAGAAAAATACGGCGGCAGCGACAGTGATTTTTTCTACTCCTTGGTTTTTCTGGAAGAATTGGCCCGTTCTGGCAATGGCGGGTTCAGCTGTGCCATCAGCGTACACGAGTACATGGCTTTGAACCACATTGCCCGCGCTGGATCGGCTTTACAAAAGGAAAAATACCTGGCACCGGGCATCGCTGGCGAGAAAATCGCCGCCCTGGGCGTATCCGAACCCGACGCGGGTTCCAACGTGCAAGGCATTCGCACTTCGGCGGTTTTGGAGGGTGATCATTACCTGGTCAATGGTTCCAAAACCTTTATTTCCAATGGTTTTTACGCCGATTTCATCACTGCTTTGGTCAAAACTGGAGATGGATTGAGTCTTTTGATCATTGAAGGTGATACCCCCGGCGTGAAGCGCTCCAAGCTCAAAAAGATGGGCTGGCACAGTTCGGATACCGCAGAAATCCATTTCGACAACGTAAAAGTGCCCAAAGAAAACCTGATCGGCTCTGAAGGCATGGGCTTTTACTACATCATGGACAGTTTTCAGTTGGAACGCCTGGTGGGCGGCGTTTTGGCGGTCGGAGCCATGGACGGCATGATCGGCATGGCCTTGAAGTACATGCAAGAGCGAGAAGTTTTTGGTCGCCCGATTGCCAAGTACCAGGCCCTGCGCCATCGCATGGCCGACCTGATGACTGAAGTGGAAGCCTCCAGGCACCTGACTTACCACACGGCCTGGCAGTTTGTGCAAGGTGAATTTGCGGTCAAAGAGGCCTCGATGGTCAAGCTACACGCTTCGGAATTGCAGAAAAAAGTAGCCGATGAGTGCCTGCAAGTTTTCGGTGGTTATGGCTACATGGAAGAATACCCCATTGCCAGGGCTTACCGCGATACCCGTGCCGGGACGATTGCTGGTGGCACTTCTGAAATTTTGCGGGAAATCATTGCCAAAATGGCGATTGACGATGTGAAATACGCTACGGCTTACAAGTGAGTTGACAAGTTGAAGGGTTGAAATGTTGAAATGTTGAAAAGAACTTCCAAAGAACCATGCTGAACGATTGCACCATTGTTGATTTCACTCGCTTGCTACCCGGGCCTTTGGCTACCCAGCAATTGGCTTTGTTGGGGGCAAAAATCATCAAGATCGAGCACCCCAAGCGGGGGGATCTGGCCAAGTTTCAGCCACCTTTTGTGGATGGTTTGTCCAGCTTGTACCGCATGTTGAACTACAACAAGCTGGTGCAAGAGCTCGATTATGAAAGCGAAGCAGGACGGGCAGAAATCACAGCGCTGGTCGAAAAAGCAGATGTGCTGATTGAGCAATTCAGACCCGGCGTGATGGATGCCCTTGGTCTTGGTTACGAGCAAGTCAAGGCCATCAATCCAGGCATCGTTTACATTTCGCTGAGTGGGTACGGGCAAAATAGTGACTTGGCCCAAGCAGCCGGACACGACCTCAACTACCTGGCCGAAAGTGGCCTCTTGAGCCTGAATACCGATGAAAATGGCAAGCCCGTGATCCCAGGTTTTCAAATTGCCGACATTGCAGGCGGGGCTTATGGCGCGGTGATGGCTTGCCTGGCGGGCTTGTTGAACAAAGCTAAAACGGGCCTTGGCGGCTACTTCGACGTGGGCATGTACCAAGGTATTTTGCCTTTGCTCACGATTCCAGGCAGCCAGTATTTTGGAGGCTTGGATCCCTATGCCATGAAAGTACTCAATGGTGATTTGATCAATTACAACCTCTATCAATGTGCTGATGGTGAATGGATTGCATTGGGTGCCCTGGAAATGAAATTTTGGAAAAACTTCTGCCTACTGGTTGACAAAACCGATTGGATTCGGAGTAATCCGCTAGAGTTGTCGATCCATCTTTTTCCAAAAAATGAAGTAGAGAAGCTTTTCCGTGAAAAAACCCAGGCCGAATGGGTAGCTTTGGCCGAGGACCAGGACATCTGCCTGAGTCCCGTGCGAAAGCTGCCGGAAGTGATGGAAAATTTAAAGGCCCAAGGCCACTTGCGGGAAGCCTATGCTGGCGCTGATGAAAAAATTTACGCTTTTGGCTTGCCCTTCGAATTAACAATTCCAAACGTGCACAATAGTGCCCGAACTAACTCAAAACTTGCCAGTGAGTCACCACCCATAACCCATAACCAATAACACCATGCAAACCTACCTCCACAACGCAACGATTTTTGACGGCCTGGGCGGCGAAGGCTACCTTGGGCATGTACTACTGGAAAATGGCCTGATCAAAGCCATCAGCAAACACGAGCTGAATCCCGGCCCTGATTGCTGTCGAATCGATGCCAGTGGGAAATGGCTCATGCCAGGTTTCATCGACATCCATACGCATTACGATGGCGAGATCGAGATTAACCCCAGCCTTGACGAGTCGCTGCGACATGGCGTGACCACCACCCTGATGGGCAGTTGTGGCATCAGCATGGTAATGGGCAATCCAGAAGAGCTGTCGGACATGTTCACGCGGGTGGAGGGAATTCCCAGTGCTTACATCAAGGACATGCTGGTGGCCAAAAAAGACTGGGACTCGCCTAGCAGCTATTTCGCGCACTTGGAAAAACTCAATTTAGGCCCAAACATTGCCTTGTTTTTGGGCCATTCCACCATCCGATCTTACGTGATGGGCCTGGGCCGCAGTCTGAGTCACGACAACCGACCCAGCCCAGAGGAGTTAAAAAAAATGGACGGCATTCTCAACGAGGCCCTGGACCAAGGCTATCTGGGGCTTTCAGTCAATATGTTGGAGTTTGACAAAATGGACGGCTCAGAATTCCGCTCCCGTCCCACACCCTCGGTTTTTGCCGACTGGAAAGAGTACCAATACTTGTTCAAATCCCTGCGCAAGCGCGAGCGTATCCTGCAAACCGTGCCCAATACGGCCAATCCGCTTACCTTCTTCAGTTTTATCCTCGAAAGCCGCAAACGCAGCGGCAAAGGTTTGAAGACTTCCATGCTGGCCATGATTGATGGGAAGGCGGCCAGGGGAATTCACCGTGTTTTTGGCAACTCGGCTCGCTTGGCCAATAAATTCTTGGGCGCAGAAGTCAAGTTTCAAGGTTTACCAGAGCCCTTTGACGTGGTGACGCACGGTTTTGACTCGCCCTTTTTTGAAGAATTTGAAAGTGGTACTGCTTATTTACACTTGCAAGAAGTGGTAGAAAGGCGCGAGTTGCTGACCAATCGGCGTTACCGCAACAAGTTCCGCAGCCAGTGGCAGGCCAAGTTCATGCCCCGGGTTTTTCACCGCAAATTACGCGATACCAGCATCGTTAAATGCCCCAATACGAGCCTTGAAGGTCGTTCTTTCCGAGAATTGGCCAAGGAACAAGGTCGCGACGAGATCGACTATTTTCTCGACCTCATTTCACAATATGGCAATGACTTGCACTGGTACACCGTGGTGGGCAACGACCGCATTGAGGAGCTGAACTGGATTGTGCAGCACCCCGATTGCCACATTGGTTTCAGCGACGCGGGGGCGCATTTGAAAAACATGGCCCATTACAATTTTGGCCTGCGTTTACTCAAATTCGTAGAAGAGCGTCGCAAAGAAGGCCAAAGCAGCCTCAGCATCGGTCAAGCCGTGAAAAAAGTGAGCAAAGACTTGGCCGATTGGTTCCTTTTGCCCAATGTAGGCAGCATTGAAGTGGGCAAAAAGGCTGACTTGGTTTTGGTTGACCCCAATTACCTGAACGACGACCTAGACGTGATGCAGGAGGCCCCCATGCCGGGTTTACCCAGTTTCAAACGCCTGGTGCGCAGAAATGATGCAGCCGTGCCAATGGTGATGGTGAATGGCAAAGTGGCTTGGAAAAATGGAAAATTCACTACGGACTTAGGTATTGCTCAGGCTTATGGCCAATTGTTAAGAGCCTCAAATTGATCGGGAATGGATTTGTTTAGACAGCACCAAATACGGAAAGAACAGGCTCTTCTCAAGGACCTGACCAAAACCCATTACCGGACTTGCCACCTCTGTGAAGCCATGTGCGGCCTGGAGATCAGCACCCTCAAAGGCGAAGTATTGAGTATCCGTGGCGACGAAAAAGACGTGTACAGCAAGGGTCACATCTGCCCCAAAGCCGTAGCCTTGCAAGACATCCATGCCGACCCCAATCGCCTGCGCCAGCCCATGCGCCGTACCGAAAACGGCTGGGAGGCCATTTCTTGGGAAGAAGCACTGCAAGAAGCGGGCGACCAAATCATCCGCATTCAAAAAGAGCATGGCCGCGATGCTGTTGGCATTTATACGGGCAACCCTACGGTACACAACACGGGTACCATCTTGTACTTGTACGATTTCATGAACGCGGTGGGCACCCGCAATCGTTTCGCCTCGCATTCCCTGGATCAACTACCCCAAATGTTCATGAACGGGGAAATGTTTGGCCACCAGGCCATGTTTACGGTGCCCGATCTTGAAAGAACCAAATACTTCTTGATCATCGGAGCCAATCCACTGGTGTCGAACGGCAGCATCATGTCTACACCCGACATCCGCCAAAAACTGGAGGATTTGCAGGCGCGGGGTGGCAAAGTGGTGGTCATTGATCCCCGCAAAACCCTGACGGCGAAGGCCGCTGATGAGCACTTGGCGATCATTCCTGGAACCGATGTATTGCTCCTACTGGCGCTGGTCCATACCTTTTTTGCCGAAAAATTATTCCCGCAAAACAAGCTGAATCGGCAGCCTTTCATTCATGGATACCAGGAATTGGAGCAACTTGTTCTGCCATACTCACCTGAGACTGTGGCTGTAAATTGTGGTATTTCAGCACAGGATATTCGCCTCCTCGCACGCGAGTTTTCACAAGCCAAATCTGCCATTTGTTATGGCCGTTTGGGGGTGAGTACCCAGGCTTATGGCACCCTCTGCCAATGGTTAATTTTGTGCCTCAACATCCTCAGCGGCAACTTGGATCGGGCTGGTGGGGTGATGTTCACGAAGCCCGCGATTGATTTTTTGTCTTTGCTCAAACACGAAGCCAAGGCCCTGCGCTGGAAAAGTCGGGTACGCGGTCTACCCGAAGTGGCTGGCGACTTGCCCGCTACGACCCTGGCCGACGAGATCCTGACCCCTGGTGAAGGACAGATCAAATGCCTGGTCACGGTAGCAGGTAACCCGGTTTTGTCCACGCCCAATGGCCCAAAACTGGACCGTGCCTTGGGGCAACTGGACTACATGATCGCCATCGACTTGTACCTGAACGAGACCACGCGCCACGCCAATCTGATTTTACCCCCAGCCACTGGCCTTGAGGTCATTCACTACGACTTTGTGCTGGCCATCGTGGCCATTCGCAACATGGCCAATTTTTCCCCTGCGGTTTTTCCCAAAAAAGCCAACATGCGCTACGATTGGGAAATCCTTTACGCCTTGCAAAAACGGCTGGAAAAAGAAAAAATGGGCTTCTGGGCGGGCTTCAAACACTTGATTTTTGACTACCTCACGCCTGAACGCCGCCTGGATTTGGCCCTGCGCATTGGGCCTTATGGGGTGTGGGGCGGCCGATTTGGGCAAATCAATGGCTTGAGCCTGGCTGCTTTAAAAAAACGGCCGCATGGCATTGACTTGGGGGCATTGGAGCCTCGTTTGCCGGGTAGGCTTTTCACCAAAGACAAAAAAATCAACCTGGTTCCAGCCAATATCGTCAAAGACTTGCCCAGGGTGCAGGACTTGATGCAGGCCGAATCAAAAGACCCCGATACGCTGCTGCTTTTTGGGCGCAGGCAGTTGAATTCTAACAACTCCTGGTTTCACAACTATGCACGTTTGATGAAAAAAGGCGACACCTGCTTGGCCCAAATCCATCCCAATGATGCCACAAAACATGGCATTGTCGATGAACAAGTGGTCACCATTCGCTCCAAAACGGGCGAAATCAAGATCCGAGTTGATCTCTGCGAAGACATCCTGCCTGGCACCATCAGCATCCCGCACGGCTGGGGGCACGGCATGGAGGGCACGCAACTGGACTTGGCCAATCAGTTTCCCGGCGTAAACGTCAACATCCTGACCGATGATTTGGAGGTTGAAGGGCTAACTGGCAACGCGGTTTTCCAAGGCATTCCAGTGCAAATCATTTCCGACACCACAGCAAATCAAATATGAGCCTGACTTTTTTAGCGAATAATACTTTTGAAGGAAAAACTGCGCTGGTCACAGGTGGTGGCAGCGGCATAGGCTACGCCATCGCCGAGCAACTCTTGCAGGCTGGAGCCAAAGTTTACATCGCCTCCCGCAAGGAGGATAAACTGCAAAAAGCGGTTGAGAAACTCAGCAAACTGGGCGACTGCCAATACGCAGTTTGCGACATCCGCGAATCGCAGCAATCCAAAGACCTGGCAGAAAAAATAAAAACTGAAAGTGGCCGTCTTGACCTTCTGGTCAACAACGCAGGCGGGCAGTTCCCCTCCCTGGCCGAGGACATCAGCGAAAAAGGCTGGAACGCGGTGATCAACAACAACCTCAATGGCACTTGGTACACCAGCCAAAACATGGCCCAGGCTTTTTTCATTCCGCAAAAAGAAGGCGCGATCGTCAACATCATCGCCAATATTTTTCGGGGTTTTCCAGGCATGGCGCATACGGGTGCCGCCCGAGCCGGCGTCGATAACCTGACCAAAACCCTGGCCGTGGAATGGAGCAAGTACCAAATCAGGGTCAACGCCATTGCGCCCGGCATCATCCAGTCCACGGGTTTGGACCAATATCCGCCGGACATCTTGAAAGGGCTGGCCGATACGATTCCTGCCAAACGTCTGGGCGGGGTCGATGAAGTGGCTTATTTGGCCGCTTTTTTGCTAAGTCCTTTTGCTACTTACATTACTGGCGAAACCATTTATATCGACGGGGGGCAGCGTCTATACGGCCAACAATTCGTCCTGTAATTTTAAAATCCCTAACCATGACCACGACCAAGCAAAACCTCAGAGGAGGAGCGTTTCTGCTCGTAGATGAAGACCCCACAAATGTCTTTTCTCCTGACGATTTCACGGAAGAACAGTTGTTGCTGCGCAAAAGCGTACAGGATTTTTTGCAGCAAAAAGTAGAAAGCCGTTACCAGGATTTTGACAGCGAAAAAGGCCACGAAATTGCCCCAGGTTTGCTCGAAGAAATGGGCGAAATGGGATTCCTAGGTGTAGGGGTGCCCGAAGCATACGGAGGCTTTGAAGCCGATTTTCGCACCCAATTGGCTTTTGGAGAAATTGCTTACAATGCCTGGTCCTTTGGCTTGTCGATTGGAGTACAAACCAGCTTGGGAGTGGCCCCACTCTTGCTTTATGGCAATGATTATCAAAAAGCGAAGTACTTGCCAGGCATCGTTTCCGCAGCCATCAAGTCTTGCTATTGCCTCACCGAACCTGGAGCTGGATCAGATGCCAATTCGGGCAAAACCCAGGCTGTTTTGTCTGCCGATGGCAGCCATTATGTGCTGGACGGGCAAAAAATGTGGATCACCAATTCGGGGTTCGCTGACTTGTTTTTTGTTTTTGCCAAAATCGAAAACGACCCAAACTTGTCCTGTTTTATCGTGGAAAAAGCCTTTGGCGGCATCCGCCTGGGGGCCGAGGAGAAAAAAATGGGCATCAAGGGCTCGTCCACCAGGCAAGTGTTTTTTGAAAATGTGCCTGTACCCCTTGAAAACTTACTGGGTGAGCGTGGTCAGGGTTTCAAAATCGCCCTGAATGTGCTCAACACTGGCCGCATCAAAATGTCGGCCTCGGTAACGGGCAAGGCCAAACGCGGATTCAAAGCTGGCGTGCAGTACGCCAAGGAAAGGGTTCAATTTGGCAAAACCTTGGGCAGTTTTGGGGCGATCCAGCACAAAATTGCTGAAATGGGCAGCCGGATTTACACGATGGAGTCCATTTCCTATCGCATTGCCGGGGCCATCGACCAGCAATATGATGCATTGATGGAAGGAGGAAGTTCGACTTTGGAAGCCAAATTCAAGTCGATTGCCGAGTTTGCGATGGAGTGCGCGATGGCCAAGGTCCACAACACCGAAGCGGAAGATTTCATCATCGACGAAAGCTTGCAAATTCACGGCGGCATGGGGTACTCTGCTGAATCACCGATCGAAACCATGTACCGCAACTCGCGCATCAACCGCATTTACGAAGGCACCAACGAGATCAACCGCATGTTGAGCATCGACATGCTGCTGCGCAAGGCCATGCAGGGTCAACTCGACCTGGCCAATGGCGCACTTGCCGCCAAACAAGCGCTGAAAGAACAACCTGAGCTGTTTGAGCCTTCTAAAAGCCTGCCCGAAGCAATTGATAAGCTGAAAAAAGGATTCCTGATCACAGCCGGAGCGGTTGCCCAAAAACTCTTGCCTCATCTCAAAGAAGAGCAGGAAATCCTGATGCAGCTGGCCGACATGGCCATCCAGGTTTACGCTTTGGAGTCTTGCTATTTGCGCAGCGAAAAAGCCCAGGGTCAAAGCTCCTACCCATTGCGAAAGCAGCTCTGCCAAATCCAGTTGCAACGTAGCCTCCCTGTTTTTCGTCAAGCTGGACAGGAAATCTGTTTTGCGCTGGAAAATCCAAAACTGCTGCGTACCTTGGAAGCCCTGTGCGCCTATGAACCGTTCAACCTCAAAGCTGTTCGCAGAGAGGTAGCGGAGTATTTCATTGAGCGTGGACAATATGAGTTGTAAGGTCGTTCCCGTCTAAACTCCTCAACTTCTCAACTCCTCAACCTTGTTATGATTATCGACCACAATACGCCCTTGATCGGCTTTCTCGACTACTTCTACCAGTATGAAGCCGAAACGCCGGATGCCATTTTTATGCGTCAACCAACTGGTGATGCTTGGCACAACATCACTTGGCGTGCAGCTGGTGATCAGGTCCGCCGCATAGCCCGCGCAATGCAAGACTTGGGACTTCAGCCGGGCGACAAGGTGGGAATTGTCTCGAAAAATTGCTACCACTGGATCCTTGCCGACCTGGCCATTGCGATGGGGGGCTTTGTTTCTACACCATTTTACCCGAATCTTACTGGCCAACAACTCAAGGAAGTCTTGCAGGCCAGCGACGCAAAATTGTGCTTTATCGGCAAGCTGGACGAATGGGATCAAATGAAAACGGGCCTCATCGAAGGCCTGCAACTCATCCGTTTTCCGCAATACGCTGGCAATGCGCAAATTGATCAAGGACTGGACTGGGACGAACTCATTGCCAAAACCGAGCCTTTGACAGGCAATCCCTCACCCGATCTCGATGACCTTTGGACCGTGATTTTCACCTCTGGCACGACAGGAGCACCCAAGGGTGTGATGCTCAGTCATCGGCACCCGGCGGCCCTTTTGTACAATGAAAAAGTAAATGGAGACTTGAAGATTTTCGAAGGAAATGAACACCGCTTTTTCTCCTTTCTGCCGCTCAATCACATTGCAGAGCGGGTGATTGTCGAGATTGCTTGCTTACTGACGGGTGGCACTATTTCTTTTGCCGAATCGATCGATTCTTTTGCCAAAAACCTGCAAGCTACCCAGCCAACTCTGTTCATGGCAGTACCGCGCATTTGGAGCAAATTTTACCTGGGAATTTTGGCCCGGATGCCAGAAAAGCGTTTGAATTTCCTGCTAAAACTCCCTTACATTGGCAATTTGATCCGCAACAAAATCAAGACAGGCTTGGGGCTCTCAAAGGCAAGGATCATGCTTACCGGAGCAGCTCCTACCCCCGAAGCAGTGAAGCAGTTTTTCCTTAAAATCGGCTTGAAATTGCAAGAGGTGTATGCCATGACCGAAAACACAGGTGGTTGCACCCTCATGCCTGCCGACCAACTCAAGCCAGGAGGTGTAGTTGGCAAACCCCTGCCGAATGTCCAAATCAAAATTGATGCCGAAACGGGTGAAGTGTGCATGAAAGCCCCTTGGGTAATGCTGGGTTACTACAATGACTCCGAGAAAACCGCTCAAGTGTTGCGCGACGGGTGGTTACACACAGGCGACCAAGGCGAAATGACGCCAGAAGGTTTTCTCAAACTGACGGGCCGGGTGAGCGACACCTTCAAATCAGCCAAGGGGAAATACATCGTTCCTGCGCCAATCGAAATGGGTTTTGCCCAAAACACCTTTATCGAACAAGTTTGTGTGGTGGGTTTGGCCCAACCACAACCCTTGGCTTTGGCCGTATTGTCCGACCTTGGAAAACAAGCTGAAAAAGACGAGGTAGAAACAGCCATCAGCGAGACTTTAAAAGAAATCAA
Source organism: Chitinophagales bacterium (assembly GCA_013299105.1). Lineage (GTDB taxonomy): Bacteria > Bacteroidota > Bacteroidia > Chitinophagales > Saprospiraceae > Haliscomenobacter. The sequence goes on from JAAFJY010000008.1 coordinate 168,629, forward strand.
TGCCAACTTATCCAATTACGAACGGGTAAGCGCCGTGGTTTTGACCAAGGAACCCTGGCTAATTGAAAACGGTTTGTTGACCCCGACGATGAAAATCCGCCGAGACGTGTTGCACCGTAGATATGAAGCGCAATATGAAACTTGGGGTAACGCAAAAGCACCAGTTATTTGGGAATAAAAAACAGGTTAGTATTTGAGCTAAAATAAGATGGACACATTTGCTTTTGAGGTTTAGCAAAAAAAGAACACAACTTCCTTTCATCCAGTTGTTTAAACTGGTAGTTCTCTTTTCTCGCTAAACCCAAATCTATCCACCTTATTTTTTTACGCTCCCTTAAACCACGTACTACAAAGTGAAAAACTTTCAAAACAAAGTCGCCGTAATCACTGGCGCAGGCTAATGGGCCGAGAATTGGCCTTATTGCTGGCTGCACGAGGAGCAACAGTGGTGCTGAACGACTGGAATGAAGCGACTTTGCAAGAAACCATCGACATGGTCGAAAAAGCAGGCGGTAAAGCAGGCGGAAGGGCCTTCAGTGTGGCCGACCGGGAAGCGGTTTATGCCTTTGCAGAGGAAACAGCCCAGCGTTTTGGGCAGGTGGACATCGTGGTCAATAACGCCGGCATCTCACTTTTACCCCAAAAAGCAGAAAGCTTGAGCTACGAGCAGTTCGAGAAGATCATCGACGTCAACATGTGGGGGGTGGTTTATGGCTGTAAGGCTTTTTTACCCCACCTCAAAGCCCGGCCAGAAGCCTCTTTGGTCAATATTTCCAGTATTTTTGGCATTGTGGCTTATCCTGATCAGGCACCGTATGTAATGTCAAAGTTTGCGGTAAGGGGTTTCACTGAAATCTTGCGCCAAGAGCTCAGGCCGACTAATATTGCCGTAACTTGCATCCACCCTGGTGGCATCGCCACCAATATTGCCCGCAATGCGCCAACCGACAACCAAGCAGCCCTGGAAAAATTCAGCAAGGCTTTCGACAAAATGGCCATCACCTCGGCACGAGATGCCGCTATCCAGATCCTGAGCGGCATTGAAAGCAAAAAGAAACGGGTGGTCATCGGCAAGGATGCAAAATTTATGGACTTCATTGCCCGACTTTGGCCCAGTAGCTACGAAAAAACACTGATGAAGAACTACAACATCGAACGTTTTAAGTAGGCTCTCTCTTCAACCTTTCAACTTTTCAACCTTTCAACTCAGTAAGCCATGATCGCGGTTTCAACAGATCCAGCAATTGCCATTCAGGAAGTTTTTGTGAAGCAGCAAGCGCAAGCGCAACGCCAAAAACACCTGAGTGTGGCCGAGCGGCGTGAGCGCATTCAACGCATCATCCGTTATGTAGAAGACGATGCTAAAATGAAGGGCTTGAAGGATGCCATGTATGCCGATTTTCGCAAATCGGAGGCTGAGGTTTTGATTTCAGAAATTGGGGTCATCACCCAGCACGCTCGCCATGCTTACCGCGAATTGGCGCGCTGGATGCGCCCGGAAAAAGCCAGTGCGCCCTTGCTCTTGGCGGGCACCCAAAGTTATGTACAATTCGAGGCCAAGGGCGTTTGTCTGATCATTGCACCCTGGAATTATCCTTTCAATCTGATGTTTTCGCCATTGCTGTATGCCATTGCGGCGGGCAATACGGCCATTTTAAAGCCCTCAGAGATGACCCCACATACCTCGGCGTTCATGAAAAAAATGATCACCGAATTATTTCCAGAGGAGGAAGTGGTCATGATTGAAGGGGATGCCAGCACGGCGAAAATCCTCTTGGATTTGCCTTTCGACCATATTTTTTTTACGGGAAGTCCTCAAGTGGGTAAAATCGTAATGGCTGCGGCGGCTAAAAATCTCACTTCAGTTACCCTGGAACTAGGTGGAAAATCACCCGCCATTGTTGACGTCTCAGCCAATGTGGAGGATGTAGCCTACAAAATGGCTTGGGCAAAATGCCTGAACAATGGTCAAACTTGCATCGCACCCGACTATGCCTTGGTCAACGAAGCCCAAAAAGAACAATTCATCCAAGCTTATCGGGCTGGGATCGAAAAACTCTACCCAGGTGCGATAGAAAGTGGAATTGCCGACAACCCTGACTATTGCCGCATCGTCAATGATCGGCACTACCAGCGCATTCGCCGCTTGTACGACGATGCCATCAGTAAAGGTGCGGTAGAATTGCTAGGTGGACGCTGGATCCCTGAAGAAAGGCTGGTGCCCCCTACCCTGCTGGGCAATGTGAGCGATGACATGCTGATCATGGAAGAAGAAATTTTTGGGCCAGTTTTGCCATTGGTAACATATGCCAACAACGAAGATGCCGTCCGAACCATTCTCAAGCGACCTAAGCCGCTGACCCTGTACATTGGCGCACGCAGCAAGGCTTTTATCGACTATATTTTGGAAAACACTAGCGCAGGAAGCACCGTGGTAAACGATTTCTTGCTGGGTTATGCCAATCCGCATTTGCCATTTGGGGGCGTCAACAACAGCGGCATTGGCAAGTACATGGGCTACTATGGTTTCGTGGCTTTTTCCAATGAAAAATCGGTGATCAAGCGCAATTTTGGTACCATGAGCATGATCTATCCGCCTTACAACAAGACGGTGATGTTTATTTTGAACAAGCTTTTGAAGCGGATTTTGTAAGGCGGATTGGGGCTGGTACAAGGGGAGCGAAATAATAAACCATTCCCAACGCTACTTTTTTTCTAAACCAGAATTTTGTCTAAATCAGAATTTGCAGAATTGCAGAATTTCTTGTGTGGTGTTGACCAAAACAAGAATTTAAAAGAATTAGAGAATTGGCCCGCTTCGCGGTCTAGGAGGCCCAGACAATGGTACTAGATAGAATTTTCACCAATGAAAATAGACAGTTATTTTGTTACCAGCAAGCCCCATTAACAACTAACCATTAACCATTAACCATTAACCATTAACCATTAACAACTAACCATTAATAAACTTGTCGCGACTCCTCCTCCGGTTCTTCGCTCAAATCGCGCTCTTCATACGGATTGGGGTCAACGGCTTTGTCATCGGTGTCATAAAAACTTTCAGTTTCGCTTTTTTGGGTCATGTTTTCCACATCATCCAAAACGTCAATGGTGAAATCTTTGAAATTGGTGACGGTTGGGCCCAATTTTTTGATTACACTCCAAGCCCTGCTTGGATAGCCTTTGAGGTAAGGGTAGGTTTGAGAATCTAAGGTGGCCATTTCAACATCGCGGGTGGAAGAGCTCAATACGAACATCAATAGGACGCTGTAAATCAGCACACCAAGGGCCATTGACACCAGGCCTCCAAGGATTTGGTTGATGAAGTTGATGTTGATGCTTTCCAAAACGCCTTCTACCCCTCGGCCAATCATGCGCAAAAGGATCATCGTCAAAAACAGGGTAAGCAAGAACCCCGCCAAAAACATCATGGGCCCACTTGAACCCGAAATATCTTTGAGGAATCCAGTCATAGCTGGGGTAAATCGAAAACTCGCCATCAGTCCTACAAAAATGGAGACGTAGCGCACCACGGTTTGAATGATTCCGCGAGAATAGCCAAACCAAAATGAGGTCATGACCACAATCAATAAAATGACATCTATGACCATATCAGTGTTTTCCTTTTTTGTTGAGACGCATGAATGCTTTCTCTGGATACAAATTTGCAGTAAAAATCTTCACTTTGGCAATTTTTTCCGACTTACAGCACAAATTATTGGATGAGAGGACCTTTTTGTTGCATTTATCGGTAAAAATGAAGCGCTGTAATGGTTTTTGGGCTTATCTTTGGAATTAATTTTCATGCTGGTGGAAGAAAAAATGAGTTTTCTCTACATTGTTTAGTATCGTGCACGACAAAATTGCGTCTCAATGTAGTGGTTTTAGCCGTACAAGACTCCCATGCTTTTACCTTAACTCAGGAATTCATTTCCATAAAAAATCCTTGAACATGCGTTTTCTTCCAATGACTATTTTATTTGTAGCTGGCTTGGCCCTGGCCCAAACCCTGGTTGCTCAAAACAACAGCAACAATTCTGCAAGCTTGGTCTTCGAACTCGGCAAGGACGAAGCAGCCTATGAAAAGCTGACCCAGGAGCACACCCGTGGCCTGTTGATCGTTTCCAATAATGACATGAAGCAAACCCTGAGCAATTGGTTTGACTTGTTGAAATCGATCCAGGAACACGCCAATCAAAGCAATTTCAACATCAACGGTGTGAAGATTTACTTGCACGTCTTTTGGAACGAAAATGGCAGCATCAACCGCGTTGGGTATTTTTTAATGCCCGATTCGCGCTTCATCAAGCCTGAGGAAATGAAGGCTTTCTTCGGCTCCTTCATCCGTCAATACCAGCCAAAACTCAGCAGCGATAAGAAGTTTTCACATTATACTTCGGCTAGTTTCCCAATTTTGTGGGGAAATAAGCAGTAAAGACATTTAAGTATTTGAGTAGTCCTAAATGCAAGACTGAAATCAAAAGATTTTTCTATTAAATCATTGCCTTTGATGGACTAGCAAAAGTTGAAAGGCCCGTTTCTCACCATATAGAAACGGGCCTTTGTTTTTATCCTTTCGCCGCAGCATAACGCTTGCTCACTTCCTCCCAGTTCACCAAATTCCAGAAGGCTTTGATGTAATCGGCGCGTTTGTTTTGGTACTTGAGGTAGTAGGCATGCTCCCACACATCGAGGGCGAGAATCGGCGTACCTACCTGTTTTTTGTTGATTTTGGCCATCAATGGATTGTCTTGATTGGCAGTGGAGCCCAAAACCAATTCACCCTTGCTGCTGAGCATCAACCAGGCCCAACCAGAGCCAAAACGGCCCACACCTTCCGCCGAAAAAGCTTCTTTGAACTTGTCGAAACTGCCAAACTTGGCGTCAATGGCCTTGGCCAAATCACCACTAGGCTGGCCACCGCCTTTGGGCGACAAGAGGTTCCAAAACAAGCTGTGGTTGTAATGACCGCCACCGTTGTTGCGCAGGGCCACATTGTCTTTGGTCGTGATGGCGGCCATCATGGCTTCAATGCTCATGCTCGCGAAAGCAGTTCCGGTTACGGCCTTGTTCAGGTTGGTCACATAGGCATTGTGGTGGCGACCGTGGTGGATTTCCATGGTCATTTTGTCGAAATGCGGTTCCAACGCATCAGTGGCATAGGGCAAAGGCGGCAAGGTAAATGGTCCGGTTGCCTGTTGGTCATCGGGCTCCCATTGATCCAAATCTTCGCTGGCTTGCGCTTGAGGAGTGCGAAATAGGGATGCGGCTAGTAAAAGGATGCCGCTTTTGAGAAAATTGCGTTTGTTCATGATGTGTCTTTCTTTTGATGTTAGTGGTTTGAATACTACTCCAGTAAGTTCTCAATCCACTGAAATCCGTTTACGCGTTACAAACGCGTGTAAGATGGTTCCGGTCAGAGACCGTGAACCAGCGTCAATTTAGCGTTGTGCTGGTGTCGGGTCTCCTGACCGACACCGGGCTTCCGCACGTTTGCAACGTGCTCACGAGAATTTGCCATTGTTGCCTAGACAAAAAAAATACTTGCTGAAATGCGGATTGAGAACTTACCTACTCCAACCAACAACAGGTGCTTAAAGTTTATTCCGGTTGCAAACTCACCGCAATCCAGCCACCATCCACCACCAAGCTCTGGCCGGAAATATGCCTGGCTTCGGGCGAAACGAGGAAAACCGCCGTTTCAGCGATGTCTTTTACGGTAGCTGGCCGCCCCATCGGGGTAATTTTCGACCAGGTTTTCTCGTAGTTGGAGTCTTCAGCGGTGCGTTCGGTCATGGTGGCACCTGGTGCAATGGCGTTTGAGCTGATCCCATAAGGGGCCAACTCCACGACCAGGTTTTTGGCCAGCATCTCCAGCGCGGCCTTGGTCATGGCATACGCGCCGAGGTTTTTGTGGGCCTGGTGCCCTACCACCGAAGACATGAACAAAATGCTGCCTCCCCAACCCTGTTTGATCATTTGCAAGGCTGCTTTTTGAGCCAGGAAAAAACTGCCACGCAGGTTGAGTTCCGTCACCGAAGTAAAATCTTTTTCAGGGTAAGTCAAAAAATCACCGAAAAGGGTAATGCCCGCATTGGCAACGACCAAATCGAGGCATCCGAAGCGCTCGATCGTTTTTGCCACCATTTTTTCAATGCATTCGACTTGGCTGACATCGCCTGGAAAAGCCAGGCAAGTACCCCCAGCCGCCTCAAGCTCCTTTGCTCCAGCGTCGGCCAAGGTGGCATCAAGGTCATTGAGCACCACTGAAACGCCTTTTTTGGCCAGGGTTTTGGCGATTTCCAAGCCGATCCCCTGCCCTGCTCCGGTGACAATGGCCACCGATTCCGAAAACGGTTTGACGAGTTGCATAATCGATCAATGTGAATCACGGGTCACTTCGCTGCCCGAACAGCCCCGCAGGAAGTCCAGGTCGGCACCCAAGTGTGCCTGTTCCACATGGTGTTGGTACAAATGCACATACCCCCTGGTTTGGAAAGCGGGGGCTTGCCATTGGGCCCGGCGTTGGGCCAGTTCTTCATCGCTCACCTCCAAGTTCAGGCTGCGCTTGTCTACGTCTAATTCAATCCAATCGCCGTCTTGTACCAAGGCAAAAATTCCGCCAGCAGCTGCTTCAGGACTCACGTGAAGAACCACGGTGCCGAAGCCAGTACCACTCATGCGCCCATCCGAGATGCGCACCATGTCGGTCACGCCCTGCTGGAGCAGCTTTTTGGGCAAGGTCATGTTGCCTACTTCGGGCATACCGGGATAACCCTTGGGGCCTACGTTTTTGAGGACCAAAATGGAGGTAGCATCCACATCCAGGTCTGGATCGTCGATGCGGTGGTGGAAGTCTTCAATGGTTTCAAAGACCACTGCTTTGCCCCGGTGCTTCATCAAGGCTGGAGTAGCGGCCGAGGGTTTGAGTACGGCCCCGTTTTCACATAGGTTGCCTTGCAAAACCACGATTCCAGAAAGTGGATTGAAGGGCTCATCCAGGCTACCAATCACATCGCTTTGGTAAGATTTAGCGTTTTTACTGTTGCTCACAATGTCTTTGCCATTCACTGTTAGCGCAGGGTAGAGCAAGTCGCCCATACCGCTCATGATGGCCGGAAGGCCCCCAGCGTAGTAGAAATCTTCCATGAAATAATTGCCAGATGGGTGCAAATTGGCCAAAAGCGGCACCCCACGCGACAAGTCATCAAAATCGGACAACTTGAGGTCCACGCCGATCCGGCCTGCCATTGCCAGCAAGTGAATCACCGCGTTGGTAGAACCACCGATTGCAGCATTGACTTTGATGGCGTTTTCAAAAGCTTCGCGGGTCAGGATTTGGCTCAACAGCAATTGTTCTTTGGCCATTTCCACGATGCGTATACCCGACAAATGGGCCAAAACCTTGCGGCGGGCGTCTGCGGCAGGGATCGCTGCGTTGCCTGGTAGGCTCAAACCCAGGGCTTCGACCATACAAGCCATCGTTGAGGCAGTGCCCATCACCGCACAATGCCCCCGGCTGCGGCACATGCAAGCTTCGGCTTCGGCCATTTCGTCGAGGGTCATTTTACCGCTGCGCTCGGCTTCGTTGAAGCGCCATACATCACTGGTGCCGATGTCACGGCCCTGGTATTTGCCCGTCAGCATTGGCCCGCCGGATACAACGATGGTAGGTATGTTGACGCTGCAAGCGCCCATTACCAAGGATGGAGTTGTTTTGTCACAACCGCAGAGCAGCACCACCGCGTCCATTGGGTTGGCACGGATGGACTCTTCTACGTCCATGCTGGCCAGGTTGCGGTACAACATGGCAGTGGGTTTGATGAGGGTTTCGCCCAAAGACATGACTGGAAACTCGACTGGAAAACCACCAGCTTCATACACCCCGTGTTTGACCGACTCGGCCAGTTCTCTGAAGTGGGCGTTACAAGGGGTAAATTCAGACCAGGTGTTGCAGATGCCAATGACTGGTTTTCCTTTGAATTCATGGTCTGGAATGCCCTGGTTTTTCATCCAGGCGCGGTAAATGAAGCCATCCTTACCGGTTTTGCCAAACCAATTTTGACTGCGCATGAGTTGTAGGTTTTTGATGTGAACTTAGCTTGGGGCCGCAGATTAAATAAAGTAGACATCTTCGTTGCCTCGCTGTGCGAGGCCAATTGGGAACACGGATGAAATTGGGTTTGGGTGTGCTTGTTTGGGTTTGAGTGTGAAGAAACCACGTTTTCAATTGGAGACGAAACTTATGTTCGAAGTCCCCCACCCGAACTCACACTTACACACTCCACACCCTATCTTACTGATTTCCAGCATGACTTTGACCATGATTTTGGCTATAACGTTGCCACCCACAGGGCTTAATCAAAAATCAAAGATGTCCACTTTATTTCTTTTCTGTTCCTTGCTGCAAAATGATAAAAAAAAGCCAGAAGGAAAAAAGGAAAATCAAAAACGAAAAAAACCTGGTGTCCGAAATCGAGCCGGACACCAGGTTTTTTTAAAATTCCATCACCGGTTTGATTGGTGATGTGAGTTGGTAACGAGAAAAATCTTGCTCGAAAGCCCATCTTCTCAACTTCTCAACTCCTAAACCTTATCTTACTTTTTTTCAGGATAAAGCACTCCTTTGAAACGATTGGGGCCACCAAAGACGATTTTGGCGGCTTGTTTGATGTTGTCAGCGGTAAGGGCGTTGACGTATTTCATTTCGTTGAGGAAGCGATCGGCATCCGCCTGGTAAAAATTGATCCGCTCCAACTCTCCGATCCAAGTGCCGTTGTCTTTCATATATTCACGGTTTTTCTCCAAGCGTTGCTGTTTTACTTTCGCTAGCTCTTCCTCAGTTGGACCTTTTTCCACCAAGTTTTGAACTTCGGTTTCAGTTGCGGTGACCAACTTGTCTACATTCTCTGGACCACAAGGCAAATTCAACACCATTGTAAAATACTGGTAGGGGCGTTTGAGCAAGCGGCCTGAAAACCCGCCACTATAAATTGCCCCCATTTCTTCCCGCATTTTATCAATTACTCTAAAATTGAGCACCTCAGATAATACAGAAATTTGCAGGGCCAGATCATCAGTATAGGGCTGTTCCCCAAACCAATTCATCACGATTTGGCTTTTTTGCTCAGCGCCTTTATTGATCTCCAGGCTCGTTTTACCGCCATTGGGTCGCATCCCATTGTCCAATTCTTTCATCGTTTTTCCAGAAACTGGTAAGCTGCCAATGTACTGAGCGATCAAAGGTTTCATTTTTGCTTCATCAATACTGCCCACAAAGGTAAAGTGAGCTCCAGTTGCATCACCAATACAGGCCTTATAGATTTCCAAAGCCCGATCCAAACCCATTTGATCGTAGTCTTTCTTGGTGGGTAATAGAGACATTCTCCAGGGACTTGGATACCTAAATTTACTGATTGAGTCGCTGAATACAAATTGAGGATTGGCTGACATGGATGAAAGCGCAGCATTTTGCTTGTTCTTGTAAGCTTCAAACAAAGCTTCATCCTTGCGTGGAGAGGTGACCAACAAATAAGCCATTTGCAGCATGGTTTCAAAATCCGTAACACTACTGGCACCCCTGCATCCGTTGCTGGTAGAACTGATCGAGGCAGAACAATTGGCGATCTTGCCAGTATTGACTTTTCGCAAATCAATAGGATTGAATTCTCCCATGCCCATTTCCCGAACCACTGCTGTAATGTAAGCGCCATTTTGTTTGTCTTCAATGGGGAAGTTGGTATACCCACCACTTCTAACACTGGACATTTGAACCTCATCATTTTTGAAATCGGTCTTTTTCAAAGTCACTGTTACCCCGTTGCTCAATTTGAGCTCGGTAGTACCCAAAAGTTCATTTTTCTTTTCTTCCACAATACTGCCTCCGCTAGGTAATTTACGCATCAGACTAGTGGCTAATTTTTTCTCTTCAAAAGGCTTGACAACTTGTTGGTTGGCTTTTTGAAACATGGCTAAGAGCCCCGCATTGTCAGGTAACACCAAATCGCTTTTTTCAGGGGCGGACAATACGATTAGCTTGTTGCCATCCAATTTGAGCGTAGTCAGTATTTTGTTTACATCAGCTAGGGTAACTTTTGGAAAAAAAGCCTTTTGGTACTCCAGCTCTTTTTCAACACCTGGGACTGGTTCATTTTGCAAAAAGTGGGCTACCAATTCATCGGCATAATCGGCAGATTCGGTTTTGTCTTTTTCTTTGACGAACCTTTCCATTCGTACCAGCATGTTTTTCTTGCTGCGTTCCAGTTCAGCCTCAGTGAAGCCATATTTTTGAGCTTGAATAAGCACTCCCATGATGGCATTCATCGATGCTTCAACACCTTGGTTACTGATCCCACAACTCAGGCTAAAATTAGCATAATTTCGTGCCAGGCCTGCATCCCCCGCAAAAGCGCCGGTAAATGGAGGATTGGCACTTTGGGACAATTCGGCAAAACGACCGTTAAGCATACTCGAAAACAAACGCGTCAGCAAGTAATTATGGTAGGAAGCTAAGTCACCAGATTGGGCTTCTTTCCTACAATCGAAATATACCTCCAATCTCTTGGAACTGATCTCTTTGTCTGTAAATACGATCGCCTCGGTTTTGGCCAATGAACTTACTCCATACGTTTCACGCTGGGAGGCTTTTACTGGATTGACGAGCTTACCAAAGTGTTTATTGATCAAAGCAAGGGCTTCTTTGCTATCGATGTCACCCGCGACCACTACAGACATCAGATTCGGGCGGTACCAGTTGGTATAAAAACTTTTGATGGTTTGATACGAGGCATTTTTGATCACCTCATCTTTGCCGATGGGAATCCGTTCAGCATAACGGGATGCTGGGAAAAGTTTTGGTAGCACAAGGTTTTGTAAACGTTCTCCAGCGCCTTTGCCTTGTCGCGACTCTTCCAATACCACCCCGCGTTCCTTGTCGATTTCCACTGGATCGTACAAGCAATTGTGGGCCCAATCTTCCAAGACCTGGAAGCCTTTGGCTAGGTTTTCGGGTTTGTCGGTAGGAATGGGCAGGATGTACACCGTTTCGTCAAAAGAAGTGTAGGCATTCAGATCCGCGCCAAATTGCACGCCCATCAACTCAAGAAAATTGACCAGTTCGTTTTTCTTAAAATTCTTGGTGCCATTGAAGGCCATGTGCTCGCAGAAGTGGGCCAAGCCGCGCTGGGCTTCGGTTTCCAGAATAGAGCCGGCGTTGACAGCCAGGCGCAATTCTACTTTTTTCTCAGGCTTTTTGTTGGTTTGGATATAGTAAGTGAGGCCATTGGCCAGTTTTCCTTTGATGACTGCCGGGTTTAGAGGAATCTTGTCAGTGGGTGCATTTTGGGCAACTAAACAAGTACTCAGTACCAGTAGTACATACAGGTTCAATAGTTTTTTCATGGCAAAAATATATTTACGAGGGTTAAAAAATGCAAATTTTAATTCATGGAACTACAATTCATTGGCATAACTAAGTATTTGAGCTAAAATAAGATTGACATCTTTGTTTCTGAGGTTTAGCAAAAAAAGAACACAACTTCCTTCCAGTCAGTTGCTTATCTTTTTTCACTAAACCCAAACCCGTCCGCCTTATTTTTTTACGCTTCTTAAGCACTTCAATAGATGCAATAATTTGCAAAATCGTTGTATCGGGATGGGCAAAAAACTATCCTTTTTTCAACAATTTTTCTGGGATCGGATTTTCAGGCGTTTCCTTCACCCACATGATGTTTACGATCCAATAGCGGCCATCTTTTTGCAAAAGCTGAATGCTGTTCACCCCCCGTGCTTCGATTTTTCCGTCTGGCGTGAAGCGGGTTTCGTAAGCACTGAGTAGGTGCACCATGTCGCCATATTTTTCAGTGCTGCGGCCCAATTCTTTTTCAAAAAAGCCTTTTTCCATAAAAGTGGCTCCAGCATTGCGGATGTAATCTTCTTGGGCCATTGTCAGCAGGCGCGATTTCCCAGCAGCGTCCTTGCCAATAGAAGTCAAGCGAGCCTCCGGGCGAAACAAAGAGCGAAATTTATTCCAGTTGCGTGCTTGGCCTGCCGGGCCGGAAATGACATCGTAGAGAGATTTAACAATCGCGTCCACGCTTGCAACTTCAGCCGGACTTGCTTCGGGCAAAGGGTTTCCCTGGGCGTTCATTTCAATAAAACCTGCCAACAGCAGGAGCAAAAACCAAATTTTTCTCATCTTTTACGTTTTACGCAGAAAAAATCGGAAGATTCTCCCAATTTTAGCCAAAAATTTGTGACAAGGTATTTTTTTCTTCCATTTTAGGAGCTTAAAAAAGTAAGGTAAGGGCTTATCTTATTCTAGCACAAATCCTAAATGCAGAGTTTATACCTGTCTAGCATCTATTTTCACCATGCCAACACCCAAAATTTTCATCAAGCTCTTGAGTCGGCTCGACCATTTTGTCGATGACCTGCGTTTTCGCTTGTTGAAAGTGACGGGAAAAGGGGCCAAGCTTCCGATCAAAATCGTTCCATATCGGGGTTTCGGGCGCAGCGATTATATTTTCCTGCAAGGTCGCGTTTTGGTAAAAAAGCGCTTGCGCATGGGACCTCGCAGGACCATTTTCCACCAGTTGTTGCACAATTACATCCGCTTCGAGACCGATGAAATCCCTAATGCTGTTTTGAGGGTTGACATTTCGGAACATCAATTCGATTTGGTCACAGACCAAGAAGGTTACTTTACCCTTAACGCCAAATTGGACCCGCCATTGCTTTTGCCAGATGATGACCCCTGGCAGACGGTAAAGATCACCCTATTGGAAACCCCTTGGACCGATGACTTGGAACTTGAAGCGACGACTTCTGTTTTGTTCCCCCCCAAGGATGCAAAACTGGGAGTCATTTCTGACCTTGACGATACGGTGATCGAAACGGGCGTGTATTCCTTGCTCAAATGGCGGGCCATCTACAATACTTTGTTCAAAAGTGCTCACAGGCGCAGGGTTTTCGACCAAGTAGCTGCCTTTTTCCGCGCTTTGAATAGAGGTGTCAACGACCAAGGCTTCCAACCTATTTTTTATGTATCGAATAGTCCTCGCAACATTTATGGACTGGTAAAGGCTTATTTGAATTTTCATGATTTGCCCAAAGCACCGCTCTTGCTGCGCGATATCGGCATCCCTTACAAATTGCACCCCCGCGATTTGGGGCACAAAAAAGAAAGCATCATCAGCATTTTAGAAGCTTATCCGGAGATGCAATTCATCCTTATTGGCGACAATGCAGAAAAAGACCCCTACCTTTATCACGAGATCGACCAAGCTTATCCAGGCCGAATTGTAGCCATTTTCATCCGCAATGTGCAGCACATCCGCCCATTGCGCCGTCTGGAAGAATTTGTGGAAAAAGAATCAGCTTACAATATTCAAATGTTCAACTCATACCGACAATTGGCCAAAATAGCTGCTGATAAAGGCTTCATTGAATTGGAATATTTTCAAAAAATGGTGCAATCGCCTTTTCAGTTTCCTTTTGTGGGATGGAAATGAGGTTGAGTTGAGAAGGTTAGAGGTTGAGGAGATCAATCGATGCTCAGGACGATTTTTCCAGCATTCAGGTTCTGCTCCATGCGCTGGTGCGCGGCTTGCACTTCGGTCCAAGGAAGGATTTGATCAATGACAGGTTTAAACGATTTATTGGCAAAAAGTGGTTCTGCAAAGGCCCAAAAATCCTGGGCCAGTTTGATTTTGTAATCCAGGCTGCGGTTGCGCAAAGTAGAGCCCTGGATCATCAAGCGTTTCCTCAAAATGTGGCTCAAGTTGCTCTCCGTAATTTTTGCGCCCCCCATCAGCGCCAGGATCACCAAGCGCCCGTCAACGTCCAAAACGTCCAGGTTTTTTTGCCAATATTGGGCACCTAAAAAGTCCAAAACAACGACCACTCCTTTGCCATTACCCCAATCCTGGCAAGCTTGTACAAAGTCATTTTGATGGTAGTCGATGCACAAATCGGCACCAAGCTTGTGGCACAAATCGTGTTTGCTGGCCGAAGCGGTGACCGCTATATCAGCTCCCAAGGCCTTGAGCAATTGAATGGCTGCAGAACCTACTCCACTTGCGCCAGCATGGACCAGTACTTTTTCAGTAGCTTTTACTTTGGCAATCCAAACCAAGCTTTGGTAAGCCGTCAGAAATGCTTCAGGAATGGCTGCGGCTTCGACAAAAGACCAGGTTTCGGGGATCGGCCAGGCCAGGTTTTCATCGATTAGGGCATACTCGGCGTACCCACCGCCAGCAAGGAGGCCAAAAACACGCTGCCCTGGTTGCCAGCGTGTCGAACCAGGACCTAATTTGTCCACCGTTCCCGCAATTTCCAAGCCTAAAATGGGGCTTTCGCCTGCGGGAGCGGGATATTTCCCTTCACGTTGCAGCAAATCAGCCCGGTTAAGTGCCGTAGCAGCAACTTTTATACGGATCTGGCGGGGTCCGGGTTCTGGAGTTTCGGTTTCGCCTAGGTAAAGGTTTTCTACAGGACCATGTTCACTTAACAAAACCGCTTTCATGTCTTACAATTTGAACAAGTGACCCAAAATTTCTTGCTTGGTGCGCAAGTAATCGAGGTTATCTTCGTTGGGTTCCATCACGATCGGTGCGCGTTCAATCACAGTGACAGAGGAGTCTTCAAAAGCTTCGATTTTTTCGGGGTTGTTGGTCAATAGCTTGATGGTTTCGATGCCCAAATCGTCGAGCATGGAAATGGCGATGTCGTAGTGTCGAGCATCGACTTCCAAGCCCAGGTGCAAGTTGGCATCCACAGTATTGAGGCCCAGATCTTGCAGATTATAGGCTTTGAGCTTGTTGATGATGCCAATTCCCCGGCCTTCCTGGCGCAAGTAGAGCAAAATCCCTCCTTCGCGGGCAATACGAGCAAGGGCATAGCTGAGTTGCTCCCCACAGTCACAGCGCTTGGACCCAAACATGTCACCAGTGATGCATTCTGAATGCACCCTCACCAACACTGGTTTTTCAAAATCAGTATTTTCAGCGATCAAAGCCAAGTGCGGCATCCAATCTTCGGGGTCGCTGGAATAGGCAGCCATGCGGAAATTGCCCCAAGGTGTGGGGATCAAAGCCTCGGCTTGTTTGGTCAAATTTTCACTCATATCTAAACGCATTTCGCGGACTGGCCTGATCGCAGTACCTGAGCGAATTGCATAGGTCTCTTCAAACATTGCAGGATTTGTATTTAGTACTTGAGCTAAAATAAGATGGACATCTTTGTTTTTGAGGTTTAGCAAAAAAAGAACACAACTTCCTTTCATCCAGTTGCTTTTCTTTTTTCACTAAACCCAAACCTGTCCACCTTA
This sequence comes from Chitinophagales bacterium, assembly GCA_013299105.1. Classification (GTDB taxonomy): domain Bacteria; phylum Bacteroidota; class Bacteroidia; order Chitinophagales; family Saprospiraceae; genus Haliscomenobacter. The sequence continues at coordinate 183,957 of JAAFJY010000008.1, forward strand.
TTTTTTTACGCTCCCTTTGGGTTGGGTCTTCCCATTTTGAACAACACTATGCGGGGTAAAGGTTGCAAAAATAGTACGTAAAAAACAGCGAGCAAACAGATATTCGTTTTAGCTAAGTATTTCAGGAGGGTTTCAAACAAAAGTTCTAAAAAGGAAGGGCTTTACATATAATGCTATTTTTTGAAACACAAAAGTAACCAAAATAAGGCAAAAGTCTCAAAAGCACCCCGCCTGCGGCGAGGCCAAGCTATTTCAAAAACCCTAAAGTGACCTTTATTGACCAGTTTTTCTGTTGATTTGCACAAAACTCAATGTTGACGAGTGTAACAACTAACCATTAACAACTAACATTAACAATTTTCCCTCTTCTCCCCAATTCAATCACCTGCAAGTCTTTTACTATACCATCTTCAATCGAAAACCGCATCATGGTGCGCAGGTGGTGAAAGCCTTCCTGGCCACAAGCTCCGGGGTTAAGGTGGAGGAATTGAAACTGTGGGTCGGGCATGGCTTTAAGGATATGCGAATGGCCACAAATGAACAAGCCGGGGGCATTGAGCTTAAATGCATCTTTGACCCGCTTGCTGTACCTCCCCGGATAGCCTCCGATATGGGTCATCCAGACCTTTAGTCCTTCTACTTCAAAATGCAGGTCTTCAGGGTAGCGCAATTGCATGCTGCTGTCGTCAATGTTGCCAAAAACTGCTCTCAGTGGCTTTTTTGCTTCCAATTGATCGGCGACAATGTGGGCTCCAATGTCGCCAGCGTGCCAAATTTCATCACATTCTTCGCAAAAACTCAAAATGGCATCGTCCATGTATGAATGGGTATCGGAAACCAAGGCAATCCTCTTCATTTCAGCCGGTAATTACGCAGAATGCGGTAGAGCAATTTTGGAAAAAAACGCCGCAAGTAAATCGCTAATATTTCTTTTTTGCCGATGAACGCCTCTTCTTGCCTGCGGGAGATGGCCCTGAGCATTTTTTTGGCAAAAACACTGGCTTCCAAGCCTTGTTCAGTGCTTTCGTTCATCTGCTGGTAAGCCTGTCCATCGCCTTTTAGGGCATTCATCGACACCTGGGTGGCTACGTAGCCTGGGCTGATGATGGTCACATCAATGTTGCGCGAGTGCAGTTCAGCCCGCAAAGCTTCAAAAAAACCTTGCATGGCGTGCTTCGAAGCCGAGTAAGCCGAACGATAAGGTGTGCCGACTTTGCCTACTACACTACTTACTGCTACGATATGACCTTGTTTGCGGCTGATGAATTGTGGCAAAAGGGCCTTGGTCATGGCCACACTGCCCATGAAATTGACGTCCATGATGCGCTGATCTACCGACAAGGAAGTTTCTTCGGCCAAAGAGCGCTGCGAGATCCCAGCGTTGTTGATCAGGATATCAATGTGGCCTACTTGAGATAAAACTGATTGGGCCACAGCTGGAATACTAGCAAAATCACTCACATCAAGCGGGACTAAGCTAATCTTGTATCCCGCTGGACAGTTGGCTTTCACCCGTTCCAATTCATTCCCTTTGCGAGCACTGAGGATCAATTCAGCTCCTTGGCTAGCCAATTCATAACAAAGGGCTTCGCCGATGCCAGAAGAAGCACCCGTGATCCATACTTTTTTCCCTTGAAAATACATGTTTGTTGAATTGTTAGATTGTTTTTGCAGCAGTGTGGCAACGAAAGTATGCAAAGCGTGCTATACTTTTGCCGTAAAATTGCGTTTAGTTGCCAAACCGTAAAAACTCAGGTCGATGAAAACCGTTATTTTCGTGCGCCATGCCAAATCAAGTTGGTCCGACTTTAGCCTATCGGACCACGATCGCCCTTTGGACGAACGCGGATTGCGCGATGCACCTCACATGGCTGCCCGTCTGCATGAAAATGGCATTCGACTCGACCATTTATTAAGTAGCACGGCCAAAAGGGCGCTTAGTACAGCCCGCTATTTTGCAAGTGCCCAAGGCATAAGTGAAAGTGACATTGAAACGGAGAAGGAATTGTACCACGCTTACCCAGACACCATCATCGACCAAGTGCAAATGCTGGATGATCGTTACAAGTGCGTGGCCTTGTTTGGGCACAATCCTGGCTACACCGAATTGTACAACCTATTCACCAATGATCTCATCGACAATCTCCCCACTTGCGGGGTCTTTAAAGTAGAAGCGGATATTGAAACGTGGATTGACTTCCGACCTGGCAAGGCTCGCATTACCGATTATTTTTACCCAAAACAAGGATAAGCATGTTCAAGAAGCCCCAATTAAAATTCCTAGGTCTGGTTCTCCTTTTTTCATTTCTGGCCTGTGGGAAAGGTGGCCCGATGCCCATCTCAGAAAAAACCCTAGTCCTGGTGACCATTGACATGCACTACGCAGAAGCGGCGGTGCAAAACGTTTATGGACGTCAAAAAGATAGTCTTTTAAAAGTTTATTACCAAGAAATTTTTGGGCTTTACAAAATTAAGCAGGAAGATTATATTGAGTCCATGCGTATGCTGCAAAATGACTCAAAGCGCTTTGATAAATTTTACAACGAAGTGAAGTCAAAACTGTAATGTCAGATTTGTTAATCTTTAGTTGACACAAAATTAAAGTATCAAGTGTACAGAAGCCCCGGTATTAATTTTAGCTTTGTGATGGTCTAATACACTTTTGTTGTGGCCAGTTTTCGCAAACTAAACCCCCGCAAGCGAGCACTCCGTTTATGGAAAATACCAAAATCCTCGTCGTTGACGACGAAAGCGACATTCAGGAAATCTTGCGCTACAATCTGGAAAAAGAAGGATTTGTAGTCTTCACCGCATCAAATGGTGAAGAAGGCATCGTCGTTGCAGAGCGTGAAAAACCAGATTTGATTATTTTGGACATCATGATGCCCAAAATGGACGGAGTGGAAGTTTGCAGGCAATTGCGCAACAAACCTGATTTTGCCAAAACCATCATCGCCTTTCTCACCGCCCGCGATGAAGACTATTCACAAATTGCGGCCCTTGATGTAGGGGGCGATGATTACATCAACAAACCCATCCGTCCCAGGGTATTTGTAAGCAGAATTAAAGCCCTTTTGCGGCGTTCCGATCGGAATATGGATGACGAGCAAGAGCAAAGTGCCCTTAAAATTGGCGATTTGATCATCGATCGCGAAAAGGTGAGCGTACAGCGCGGCAACGAAATGGTCGAACTGGCCAAGAAAGAATTTGAACTTTTGACCTTGTTGGTTTCCAAACCCGGTAAAGTCTTTACCCGTGAAGAAATCTTCAACAAGGTGTGGGGTACCGATGTAATTGTCGGCAACCGCACCATTGACGTTCACATCCGAAAATTGAGGGAAAAAATTGGCGAGGATTACATCAAAACCATTAAGGGTATCGGCTATAAGTTCGAGTTTTGATCTTACCTTTGCGCGAATCGGCACTCGCTATGTTTAAAAACCTCACGCCCAGGCAGATTGCCTTGATGGCAGCCATGATCATCACGAGTATCGGCGTGTTGATTTTTTTGTTGATCCAATTTTTCAGTTGGGAGCTTGGCCCTGAACTTACTTATGGTTTGTGGGTACTGATTTTTTTCAGCATCTCCTACTTTATCATTTATTTTTTCCTACAAAATTACATTTACCGCAAAATCAAACTGATTTACAAAACCATCCACCGTGAAAAAGTAGCACCCGCCGAAAAAAGTAAAAAGGTCAACATGGACGCCCAGATTTTTGCCCAAATCAATGAGCAAGTGGATGCCTGGGCCGAAGACCAGCAAAGGGAAATTGAAAAATACAAATCCTGGGCCGAATACCGCCGCAATTACCTCGGTGACATTTCCCACGAGCTCAAAACCCCGATTTTCAACATCCAGGGTTATCTTGATTCGCTGCTTGATGGCGGGCTAGAAGACCCCGAAGTGAACCACGTTTTTCTAAACAAGGCCATCAAAAACGTGGATCGCCTGCAAACCGTGATTCAAGACCTGGAAACGATCTCCAAACTTGAATCTGGGGTAATGCTCCTCGAAATGGAGTCTTTTGACATCCGTGAATTGGCTCAGGATGTTTTTGATGAGCTCGAAGGCAAGGCCAAACAACGCAGCATCAAACTAATTTTTAAAGAAAGCGCTTCGCAAAATTTCAGAGTAAAGGCTGATCGGGAGAAAATTCGCCAAGTGCTGATCAACTTGGTACACAATTCTGTCAAATACGGCATCCCCAATGGCCGTACCCGCCTAGCCTTTTACGACATGGACCGCCATGTGCTAATCGAGGTATCCGACAACGGAATAGGCATTCCACGCGAGCATTTGGCCCACGTCTTTGACCGTTTTTACCGGGTTGACAAAAGCCGTTCGCGCAACATGGGGGGCTCTGGCTTGGGCTTGTCCATCGTCAAACACATCGTAGAGGCCCACCGCCAAAGCATCAACGTGCGCTCGACGCCCAACTTGGGTTCTACTTTTGGCTTTACCTTGGAAAAGGCTTGATCCGATGACCATTTTACTAGAAACACAATATTGTCCACCTATTCAAACCTTTGCTGCCATTGCCAAGGCCGATCTGCTGCTAATTGAGCAATACGAAAACTACCAAAAAGGGGCTTATCGCAACCGTTGCCACATTGCCACTGCCAATGGCCTCCTGGTTTTGTCGATTCCGCTAGCCAAGGGCAAAAACCAGCAAACCCCCATTCGCGAAGTAGAAATGGACCTGAAAACGGCCTGGCCCCAGCAACATTGGAAGACCATCAATCTGGCCTATCGGAGTGCGCCTTTTTTCGATCACTATGGCCCCAAATTGGCTCCGTTTTGGCTGGAGAATGAGGAGACCAGGCTTTTTGATTTTAACCAAAAGCTGCTCCGGCAGTTCGTAAAGTTGTTGAAATTGGAAACAGAACTGGGCTTGAGCAGTGATTTCAGGCAAAATGGGGACCCTGGAGTGCTCAATTTGTGCCATACCATTTTACCCAAAAATAATGGTACAAGCGAACTTGAACCAACCATCAAATACGGCCAAGTGTTTGAAGACCGCCAAGGTTTTCTGCCCGAATTGAGTGTTTTGGATTTATTGTTTTGTTGCGGGCCTCAAGCAAAGGGGGTATTGATGGAGTGAAGTTTAGCTACTCTTTGTCTCTATTATCTGGTAAGTGTTGACGTTTTTTTGCTTCTTTTATCTGTTGCTTGAAATTTTCATTGGTCACAACTTTTTCACCAGAATCCTCTTCATAAGCTTTGAGCGCTTTTCCAGCTGAACGTCCTCCTTTCTGAGCGGCATCACGATTTTCAACAAAACCTAATGCATCTGTTTTTATAGCTTCAATCCGCGTACTTTCCTCCCCAAGCATGGTGAAGATCAACTCAAGCCCAGTCATATGGTCACGAAGGTTTTCATTTTTCAGACCTTTGAATTTCTTGTATTCCATAGGAATAAGGCCAAAAGTAGCTTTACTTATTTCTCCTGTGAGAATCGCATACTCCAGACCTTCATTCACTCCTCTATTCTTCCATTCATCAGTCAATTGGGTACGGATCGCAATAGATTGCATCCGCCGCTCAATCCATTCTTCACTATACCCCAGTACTTGGTAATATTCCCGAGCTCGTAACGCTGCACGTTCGGGGTCTTCAATTTCCAACAACCTATCTTTTCCAAGTTTGGCCAGCCAAAGTTTAAAAGGTTCTGCCTTCGGAGAAGGTATCGATTGGATGATTCGAAATAGGGCCTCATTGTTGGCAGCTATTGTTTTCCGTTTCTTCCCCTTCTCTCCTTCCATTTCTATCTGGGGACAATTTGTCCCTACGTAGGATTTTAACTGATCATCGCGTTGACGCATCTTTTTAAAATAATCAGTTGCGTTTGATGTCTCAGAAAGTATCTCAATTACATCCAAGACCGAATAATACCATTCCTCATTGTGCCAAACTCGACGGATTCCTTTCTCTTGAAAGACTACTATTTTGTTTTCTTGTTCCATATAAGATGTGTTGCGGGCGTAAATATAACAATAAATGTATTTAAACTACATTTTAAATCAATTATTTTCAAAAAAAGCTTGAGTTACGCTACTATCAATGTGACTTACTTCCATTTGCAAGGGTCCAGACTGGCCACCTATATCCTCACCAAATCCTTTCCCATCACCCAGCCTTCGTCACCATTGCTGAGGCGCACCTGGTACCATCCGCCGATTTGGTCGAGAATTGACAATTTCAAGCCCTCATGGATTTTACGCACCTCTTTGCTGATTTTTTCGGGTGCCAAATGCATGGGCGTTTCGCTGCTGATCACCACGGCAGCTGGGCGTTTTTCGGTTTGGTAGAAAGCAAAACTTGCGGCTACAAATAACAACAAGGACAAACCCAAAGCGGTCCAAGCTACTCCCGGCATCCATTTTTGAGTAGGTATTTTTGACCAAAAACGGGGCAAAAACAACAAGCCCAAGCCCAACCAAAGTAAAAAAGTGGCTCCAAAAGCCAGGGTGTTGCGACCCAAAGTCCATTGAGGATTCAGCAGGCGGGCTCCCAGATTGGGCTGCAGCGATTGGTCGATTTGATCCTCCAGTGATTCTCGCACCAAAGCCAGGTTTTCCAAGGTTTGTGCGTCAGTTGGGGCCATTGCCAGGGCACGTTCATATGCCAAAACCGCAGCTCCTTTGTTACCCACCTTGAAGTACAAGGAGCCCAAATTGTGGTACATAGCTGCGCTTGCATAACCCTGCTCGTGCAATTTTTCGTAAATCTCAATGGCTCGTTTCGGCTCGCCTTTGCGGATGGCAATTTGTGCATCCTGCAACATCGCTTGTGGGGTTTGAGCGGCCAATGGTGAGATGTAGCTTAGTGCAAAGACAAACAAAACACAAGTGAATCGAACTTGAGTGTTACATGGTTTCATAAGGTCACAACATGTTTGGACGATCATTTTTTCAATTCCTTAACGGGTATTTTAACCGGAACAGCCTTAACAGTTTGCGCGTCCACCTTGAAAATATCGGCCCGTTCGGTGGGTCTTTTTTCAATTTCCCAACGAAACCCGGGTAACAGCAAAGTTTTGTGGTCCACTTTTCCCATTGGGTTCAGTACCGACTTGGGATCGGTGATGAAAGTGATTTTTTCCAGGCTATTGCCCTCGCCGAAGCGAATGACCAGCTCGCTGCACGCCGTTTTGTTGACCCCCACGTAGGCCCCACTGTCGTCTTTGGCATAATACACCACTTCGGCGTTGCCAAAGGCATCCATGCGTCTGAGGTCGCTGTCAACGAAATAGGCGATGGTATTGCGGGCTTTGATTTGGTTGAAAAACCTGCCATCTGATATGATGATCTGAAAACTGTTGTTTCGCAGCCAGATCTGGTTGATTTTTTTGTTTTTCAGCAAAATATAGATGGTGTCAGCTGTAAACTGGCTGGTATCAGACCACACGATGGGATTGCCATACAAGACAAACATCGAGTCGCGGGTGGAATAAATCAAGGAATCCGAGACCGCTTGAAAGTCCTTCTTGTAAATCTTGGCCCGATGGTAAGCCCGCAACAGCCTGGAACTGTCTTGCTTGGAAGTATCCGCTTTGACCGCCACCAGAGTATCTGCTGCCAAAAACAGGGAATCGCCCTCCACCTCAGTAATCAGTTCCGGTCGGCCCATTTTGCCACCGACGGCTTTGATGTACTCCGTTTTTTTGTTGTATTGGGCAAAAGTGCTGTTGATGGCCAGTTTGGCACTGGTATCTTGCCAGACAACATCGCCACTGGCCAAGGCCAAGCCCGATGAATCGACTGCCCGCACCTGGTCTGCGGTCAAAATTTGAGGGCCATCAACGAAAGTACCTCGCCCGGTGGTAGCAAAAGTACCGGTTTTGCGGTTGTAGGAGATTTGCGGGGCTTCAATGTCTTGTTTGCCCTCCTTGTAGCGGGCATTGCCTTGCAGAAACGTGGTATCCTGGAGCTCATCGTAGCGGATCAACTCGCCCAAGGCGAGGCGGGTTGAGTCTTCCACCCTGGCATTGCCATAGAGCGTATAGATTTTCAATTTGCCGTCGTAATCAATGGTGTCGGCCTCGGCTTCTTGCTCGGCTTTGATGTATTGGGGGCCAACCGTGAAGCGGGCTTTTTGGTTGTTGGTATCGTAGTAACCTGCTTCGCAGTATACCTTGCTGCTGTCGGTGGTGATGACCGTGGGGCCTAGAAAGCGGACCACTTTGTTGTCCGTATTGTAGTTGAGCGAATCCGCTTTGAGCTTGAATTGAGGGTCCACCACTGTTACCTCTTCCCGAAACTGTGCTTCTTTGGTATCGACATAATAGTACCCCACTTTGCTGCGCAACTGGGTGGAGTCGCTGAGCATGGTCGCTCCGGTGGTAAAATAAGCCAATTTGGTGTCGGAGCGGTAGTCTAGTCGGCGGGTATACAAGCGTTTTTTGCCATTGATCAAAAGTACATTGCCGATGAGGTTGGCGATTTTTGACTCGGCGTCATACTGTGCTTCGTTGGAAAAAATTTGGAGCGAGTCCCCCTGCTGGATCACCACATTGCCGTAAGCATAAACTTGGGTCTCGTTTTCGATCAGCGCCGAATCGCAGTACATGAACATGTTTTCGTTGCGCAGTTCTACATTGCCCCGCAGGCGCTGCCAGTTCGACTCTTTGCGTTGCTCCACCTTCAAGATGTCAGAGTGCAAAACCTTCACCAGGCTGTTGCCCGATCCAGATGCACCTGGATTTTGGGCATACAGCAGCCCGTACCAGCACAACAAAAGCAGACTGATCCGGTATTTTATTGAAATATGTCTTTGTTTACTTTGCATTTCAGTTTTTGAACCTGAGTTTCAAAAATCCCAAATCGTGCAGCCGAGAACCTAAAACACGACAAATTTTCCATGCGAGCCTCTAAATCGTATGTCGTAAGTCGTGAGTCGTCTATCGTATGTCAAAAAACATACCGAACAGACCAGAACTCAAGTTGATTAACAATCATTAGTCAAAAGATCACTCCCACAGCAATTCCGCTGCCTCCTCCCCTACCAGGGTTCCGATGGCCACACCCATGCCGCCCATGCGCACGGCTACCGCCAAACGAGGCCCCAATTTACGGATGATTGGCGATTTCTCGGCACCCAGGCCCAAAATCCCGCTCCACCATTGGGCTATTTGCACTTTTTGCCCTGGCAGGATCACCGTTTCCAATAAACTCAATAACGAATTGCTGATCAATTCCGTGTGGCCAAATTCGTCGGTTTGTTCAGCTTGAGGGTCGAGATTCCGGCCACCGCCTAAAAGAATACGCCCATCAATATCGCGAAAATAAAAATAACCGCGATCGTAGTGGAAACAGCCTTTGATGGGCAAATTCGCAATTGGTTCAGTCACCAAAACCTGGTTGCGGGCCGGGGTCACGGGCAAATCGGGCAAAAGCCTGCGCGCAAAACCATTGGTGGCTACAATTGCATCGGCAAATTGCAAATTCCAGCCCTCGCTGGTTTGGAGGTAAACACCGCTTGAATCGTGGCTCAGGTGGGTGATCTCCACCCCATTGAGCACTTGGATACCCGCATTCAAGGTCCGCTGAAGCAAGTTTTTCATCATCCAACCTGTGTTGATTTGTCCTTCGCCTCGGTTGAGAATCAAGTTTTCGACGCCTGAAAAACCCATATTTGACAAGTTTTCATTGGCTAAAACATAGGTCTCATTCATGCCAGTGATGGCTTTCGCTTCTTGGTTGAAAGCCGAAAGTTGATCGCAGCAAGCCTCAAAAATGATTTTTTCTTCAGCCCGAAACACCTCATAGCCACCCAAGGCTTCATAGCGTATCGCTTCGTCACCGAGTTTTTCGCGCAGGCGCTGCAAGCCGCGAAAACGCCGTTCGACCAGTGCCCATACCTCCGACGCTGGCCGGTGTTCCAGGTCTTCCAACAACTCGGTCATGCTGCCAAAGCAAGCAAAACCAGCGTTTTTGGTACTGGCTCCACTAGGCAAAGCCCCCCTGTCGATGACTACAATCGACCGCTGAGGGTCTAGTTCCCGCAGGTGCAAGGCTGCATTTAAGCCTACGATGCCACTGCCCAGGACCAAAGTTTGATTAGGCGGCAAAAAAACCGAGGATTCCCAGTAGCTCAAACGATTTTGGGTAGAATTGCTAAACATGATGTATTTTGGCGGCGTTAAAACATTGGATAAACCCAATTAAACACAATGATACAACGCATTCAAAGTATTTTCTTGCTCCTGGCAGGTGGTTCTTTTTTGAGCTTGTTTAAACTGCCTTTTGCCCAAACGGATAAAGCAGTAAGCAATTCAGCATTCCTGGCTGATGCCGCTTATGGCATTCAGGATCATGTTTCGTTAATGGGCACATTTGGGCTGGCCGGAGCCTTGGCCATCATCGCTATTTTTCTGTTTAAAAACCGCAGCTTACAAATGCGCCTGACCATGTTCAGCGTGATTGCTGCAGTGATTGGTACCATCCTGACTGTCGTTTTGTTCATGCAGGAAGGGCAGGTCAAAAGCAGCCAGGTGGTCAATGATGGTTTGGGTGCCTATCTGGGATTTGCTGGCTTGATTTTTGCGATCCTTGCTTATCGTTTTGTGCAAAAAGACGATAAGTTGGTGCGCTCAATGGACCGCTTGCGTTGAATGGCGACATCACAGTACGTGAAAAAGGCCCTGGAGCGCAATGCCTCAGGGCCTTTTTTCATTTGTTTGATTGCCTGAATCCCAGCAATTAACCCAGCAGAGAGGAAGGGATTCGAACCCTCGACACCTTGCGGTGTACACGCTTTCCAGGCGTGCCTCTTCAACCACTCGAGCACCTCTCTAGGTTGATGTTGAAACGCCGGCGAAGCCCATTGTTTCAAAACCGGGTGCAAAGATATGTACTTTGCCATGCTTTTCCCAGGTTTTTGCGAAAAATATTCACAAACCCTTTTTCAAAGGCTATGAATTACTGCTTTTTCACCCTTACGCTGCCAGTGCCCAAGCCTTCAATCGAGAGGAGGAGCTCATCGTATTGGGTTTCTTTGAACAGGTTTTCGAGGTTGAAATACCAGGTTTTGGTCAGCAGGGCTTCGCAGTCATCGGCTTTGCCCAATACCAATTTGACTGGCACCAAGGGTGGAAGACTTTTACCCAGCTGCTTACCCCAAACCAAGTCCGGTTCCTGCGTTACACAACCACCACTGTAAGCAGCAGTGATTGAAAGTAAGTTGCCAATTTGGCTCACCGCAATCACTTTGAATTCTTCTTTGCTACCAGTATTGTAGGTGTCAGCACTGATCAATACGGGCTTGGCTAGCGAATTAGCCCTTACAAAAATCATTTCCAAGGACTTGTTGACTGTGCTTTTCAATACCAAGCGGCGGTCACTGTCTTCCAATTTGTACTGATCAGCTTCGTCCAATCCCTGCATAAACCAGGTAGAATAGGGCGTATCAGCCACTCGGGTCGAAAGGGTTACATTGAGTTCGATACCTGCATTGCCAGTTGTGCTAAAAGTGCCGCCCAGGATATTGCGCGAACTATGCCCCAGTAATTTACCATCCTCTTGCAAGTTGAGATGGGCTGGAGAAAGTTGAGACTCCCGAGCTGAGATGCTCGCATTGTCGCTTGGACCATTGCTGAGTAACCATAAGCCAGTTAAACCTGTGTTACTGCCTCCTTGCAGGTCCAGGCTATTCTCAGTGTCATTTGGGTCACAGCTCGACAGGAGGATGCCAACACACAAACAGATGGGGAAAAAATTGAACAGAATACGTTTCATGGATTTTGTTTTTGAGTTTAGACGCCGCATCAGGTGAATGGGTTGGAAAAGGTGCCGCATTTTTTCAACAGCCATGAGATCCTGATCTAAAGCATTTGAGCTAAGTATTTGAGCTAAAATAAGATGGACATCTTTGTTTTTGAGGTTTACTGAAAACTTCGAAGAAGTGATCTCCACAATTCAGCGAGAATTTTTGTCTAAACCGGAATTTTCAGAATTACAGAATTACTTGCATGACGTTGACCGAAACAGAATTTGAAAGAATTTCAGAATCGGCCCGCTTCGCGGTCATAAACGCCACTGACCATAAAAACACAGCTACGGAAAGTTTTCCGAAGTTTTCAGGATTTACCAAAAAAAGAACACAACATGCTTTCATCCACTTGCTTATCTTTTTTCACTGACCCCAAATTCGACCACCTTATTTTTTTGCGCTCCCAAACCATCCTGATTTGTGAAAACAAAAAAATTACAAGGCAAGCAGAAAAAAAATTGTCAAGAGATTAACATTTTTCTCATTCGAGCTCACTACATGGTCATTTTTTGCGTTTTTAGGCGGTAGCAACGTAACTTTTCATTGGGCTTACGTTAAACGTGGACTTGCAGATGGCTGCTCAGTAAGTGCTTTATTTAATCAAAAGTAGCTTTGCTCAGTTGTGCTTTCGCCCACCAATCAGTAACTGGTCTCTAACCCGCCTGCTTTTTTGATCAAAATGGATCTTTCAAGCAGGCTGATTTACAAACATGAAGTACACTTTTACCCTGCTAGCTTTGCTTGTAGTAACCTTTGCAGGCAACAGTTTTGCCCAGAACAGCGGCAAAGATTTTTTCGACCCTCAAACGATTCAAGACATCCAGCTCCAGTTTGAGCCTAAAGATTGGGCCCGTCAGCTAGATTCCTTGCGTTTCAATGGTGAAAACCTCTTAAACGCGCAGCTGAGTGTCAACGGCGTAAAGTTCGGACTAGTAGGAGTCCGGATAGCAAGTGATTACGGATTTTCACCTGCTAGCCCTCGCAACTCTCTGCACTTACAGCTTGATCATGTTGACAAGTCGTTCAACCATGCGGGTTATCGCAGCATTCATCTCTCCTCGGCGCTGCGCGACCCAAGTATGGTAAGAGAAGTACTTGGAGCCTCTATTGCCCGCAAGTATATGCCTGCTCCTAAAGCCAATTATGCCCAGGTCAGTATCAATGGGCAACCTTATGGTTTATTGGTCAATGTGGAGCCTTTTGAATCGCCTTTTCTGAAGCGTTATTTCTCTTCAGATCAAGGTTCTTTGTACTATTGTCCGCCGCCTAAAAAGGAAAACGCTTTGCGCACGGGCTGCTCGCCAAGTGGATTTGGCAGTTTGCAAGTGGAGAAAGTTGAGGCTTGTTATAGCGATTATTATAAGGTAATGCAGGGTGATGGTTACAAAGATTTGATTGAATTTACCAAAAAACTCAACCAACCCAATGCACAATTAGAAGAATTTCTGGATGTAGATCGCACCTTATGGATGCTGGCCTACAACAACGTTTTTGTCAATCTATACAGCTACAGTGGTGGTGTCAGCCGAGCATTTTACCTGTACAAAGATCAGGAAGAGCGTTTTACTCCCTTTATTGGCGATTTCAATTTCATTTTTGGTACTTTCAAAAATCCAGGCCTGGGCAATGGTGCAGACTTGGGCTTTGCCGCACTTCAACAATTAGACCCTGATTTGCACGCCAACAACACTTTCAAGCCTTTGATCAACCGGCTATTGAGCAATGATTTTAACTTAAAACTTTACCACAGCCATTTGCGCAGTATCTTGTACAACGAGCTTCTGAATGGTTCGTACGAAACCCAGGCCAAGCAATTACAGGAATTTATCCGCCCGGCCTTGAACAACGACAAAAACAAATATTACCCCATGAGTGATGCTGACCGGAGCTTGATCGCCACCATTGGCAAAGTGACACAAATTCCTGGCATCGTGGAGTTGATGAACGAAAGAATCCGCTTTTTGCGCAAGCACCCCGCATTGATCAATGTACCACCCAGTATCACTGAGGTGAAGGTGAAAGGCCGAGAAAAGTTTGTGGCGACCCAATTGAGTGAGTTTAATGTTTCCGCCAAAGTGGTTGATTTTCCTCAAAAGGTGAAAATTTTCTACCGTTTCAGCCCCCATGAAGCCTTCAAAGAAATGCTGATGGAGGATAAAAACAATGATGCAACTTACAAGGCGGTACTGAAACCACAAAACCCAGGGGCACACGTAGAGTATTACATCATGGCCGAGAGCTTCAAAGCCATTTCTCATTCTCCGCAGCTGTACATGTTTGAAAGGCATCACAGCAGTTTGGAGGAAATCAATAAGTAGTTGATAGGTTGAGGAGAGACTCAAGACCTCGGTTTCAATGTTCATTGGCTTTTCGTTTTCATAGCAATTTAAATACCATTATGTCCATTCGCTTATTCTTTGCTTGCTTGTTTTTTGTGGCTAAACTTTCAGCCCAAGACCTTTACGACCCCAAAAAAATCACGGAGGTGCGGATCCAATTCAAAAACCCCAAGTGGAAAGAAGTCTTGGATTCGCTCAAAAGCACTCACCCAGAGATGCGCCTGACGGCAGATGTGACGGTAAATGGGGTCAAATACAATGGGGTTGGGGTGCGCTACAAGGGCAATAGCTCATACAACAACGTAAAAAAAACGGGCATGCTCAAATTGCCCTTCAACATCAAAATCAACTACACCGACAAAACCAAAAAATTGCCGGGTGGCTATACCGTATTGAAACTGGCCAATGGATTTCGCGATCCCAGCTTGGTGCGCGAGGTTTTGGCTTACGAGATTGCCCGCAACTACGTGCCCGCGCCCAAGGCCAATTTTGCCAAGGTCTATGTAAATGACACTTACCTTGGCCTGTACACCAACACTGAATCAATCGAAGGCCCCTTCCTGGATCGGCATTTCGGCGGACACAATGGTCCTATCATCAAAGGCGACCCTGACTGGACTGCAACCCGCCCCAGCAAATGCCCCGAAAGTGACAAATGTTCCTTGACTTACCTGGGGGAGGATACCACTTGCTACAACTACATATATGAATACAGCACGCCGGAGGCTGCCCTGGATTTGGTAAGTTTTGTCCGAGATTTGAATAAAAATCCGGAGAAGCTCGACAAACTGATGGACATTGACCAAGCCCTGTGGATGTTGGCCATCAACAATGTCTTGGTTAATTTGGACAGCTATGTGGGTGCCTTTTGTCAAAATTACTACTTGTACAAAGATACCCTGGGTGGCATTCACCCAGTATTGTGGGACCTTAACCTGGCTTTTGGGGGCTTTCGCCTCATGCCCGGCAGCAAGGTTTTGAATGACGAAGAGTTGAAAAATTTCCACCTTTTCGTCCACCACAAAGAAGGCAACCCCAACCGTCCGCTGATCACCAAATTGATGGCCAACAACCTTTACCGCAAGATGTACTTGGCCCATTGCCGCACCTTGTACCGCGATTACATCGAAAATGGTCTCTATTTGAAACGCGCCAAAGAATGGCAGGCCTTCATCGCCCCGCACGTAAAAGAAGACAAGTACAAATTGTACAGCGACAAAGCCTTCACTGCCAACATCAGCGAAACCACCGATGCAGCTGGCACCCCCATCATCGGCATCAGCGAATTGATGGAAGCCCGCAAAGAAGTGTTGAAAAACACGCCCTACCTTTGGTTTGAAGAGGCCAGTATCAAAAGTGTAACTCACGAAAAAAGCACCGCTGGGGTAAAAGTAAAAATCAATGCCACTGGCGCTCAAAAAGTATACGTTTTTTGGCGCAAAACCCCGCTGGGGCTATACGAAAAAAGTGAGTGCAAAGCCGAGCCCGAAGGCCAGTACAGCCTAGAAGTGCCCTCAGCCACTACCTTGCAGTATTATGTAGTGGCTGAAGGCGAAAAATCAGCAGCTTGCATGCCTGCTAAGGCTGGGTTAGAGGTGTATAGGTTGTAAATTTATGCGCTTGTGGACCTACCAGACCATTTCGGTCCTCCATACCCTCAAATCCAACCTCCCCCACTACCCTACCTGGCCCGATTCCTTCTGGAAAAAAGCCTACCACTGGATGTGGGAAAAGCAAAAGGCCCTGGGTTATCTCATGTTGGATTCTGCGCCAGTGTGGGCCTGGCATTCGGTCAAAAAATTACACGGCAAGCCGGATGATGAATGCGGCAGGAACCTGCTAAGTGATATCGAAATCGCAGGTGGAATCGTACTACTGGAACTGGAAGTGCCCGATCATTTGTGCCTCTTGAGCAGGTATGATCTTTGGAACGAATTGATGGAAGACTTGTTTGAAGATCGGGAACCCCCAGCTGAGCGGGTCGAAAGGTGCTTCAAGCCCGATTTGAGCACCAAGAAGAAAGGGTCAAAACAACATTTCGCTGATATTCAAGCTACTTTTCCTTATCTGGATGCCACTTGGTTGAAATCTTGGGAACCATTTTTGCTGCTGCCTGAGGAATGACACCCAGGCAGCAGCAAATGTTACTTTAGACAGGGCGTATCCTGTCTCTACAAACTTCAAATCAGGACCTTTACTTCGTCAAACTAAGCAAAAAGCCAATCGAAAAATTGGCATCCCAGTCGAAAACGAAGGTTTTGCAACCCGTTTCATCGGCAAAAGCCTTGTAGATGTTTACACCGGACTTCATTTTTCCGCCGTCAATTTTATAAGTACCTGGTGCATTAAGCGTGGTATAACGCTCCTTGCCTACACGGGTTGTTTTGGCCATGTCAAAAGGCACTCCACCGATGATGAAGCAAGTCTTGCGATTTTTGGTAGGGATTTGCGCCGCAATAGCAGTAGCTTCTTCATAAGCAGTAGCGTCACTTACGTTGTTTTGAAAATACTTGGCCCCATAAGTTTCGCCTGTTTTCAATTGCCCATTTTGCATCCAGGCTACCTTGGTATTGCCGGAGCCGATGTCCATCATGAAGGCTTCACCGCTGTACATTTTGGGTACAGCTACCTTGAATCCGTATTCCGCTTCTTGTTCCGCTGTAACTGGGTTTACTACATACTTCAAGGATTTCAAACCCGCAGCGATCTTCTGCATGTTGGGTTCTTTGATCGCCCCAGAGCTCACTACGAAGTGAATATCTCGGCCATTCACGCCATAATTCAGCATTTTGCCGATGTAATTGCGCAAGCCACCCCGAATGTCCTCGTCGCTGGCCATGTTTTCGTACACCAAACTGGAGCCAAATTCAGCTTTCTCCAGTTTCCAGTTGCCTTCATCATCCACCTCAATGATAAAGGAATCAAAACCCGCAGCTCCCACCACTACAATGCCTTTTAGCTTTCCGTTCACCGGAGCGGCAGGCAGGTAACTGAACTTGCTGCGATTGGAGGTGACTGGCTCATCGGCCTCCTCCGTATTTTTTGTAGGCGATTTTACATCCGCAACATCTTCATTGCCTTGGTCATGGCCGCTGTGATCGGTAACTTCAGTTTTGTCACCACCTTTTTGAAATTGCGGTGCCAATTTTCTAAATGCAAAAAATGCCCCCAAAGCCAATAAACAGGCAATCAGGATACGAGCAAATGGTGTGAGTTTCATTGGATTGTTTGGTTTGGTTGTGAGTACAAGTTCCAGATATTATTTGCAAAAGAACTTGCTGGGCCGAAAAATACCAAATTTTGTGGCTGCGAATGAGAATTTTTTACAGCGAAATTTCGCTAATTTTGCCTCTCAAAGTGATTGTATGAATCTTAGTCCAGTTGTCATTGCCATTCCCATGTATTTCAGCTTGATGGCGGTAGAGTTGGTGTTCGAGTCGGTCATGCGCCGCCGCAGCTACCGTTTCAACGACGCCATTACCAACATCAGTACAGGTACTTTGCAGCAATTGTCGCACACCTTTATGCACTTACTCAAAATCGGGGCCTATACTTATGTGTATGAACACTGGGCGCTTTGGCATTTGGAGCGCGATTGGCTAAATTTCGCCCTGATTTTTATCCTTTGGGACTTTTGCTACTACTGGGAACACCGCTTTGCCCATGTAGTGAGCTTGTTTTGGGGTGGCCATTCGGTGCATCACCAAAGCGAGGAGTACAACTTATCGGTGGCTTTGCGACAAAGTTCCACCGCCATTCTATGGGGTTTTCCGCTGTACCTTCCGCTAGGCGTTCTGGGTTTTGATCCGATCCACTTGGCCTTGGCGGGTGGATTGAACCTCTTGTACCAATTTTGGATCCACACCGAGCACATCAATCGTTTTCCGGCTTGGATTGAGTACATTTTCAACACTCCATCGCACCACCGCGTGCATCATGGGCGCGACCCCAAGTACCTCGATAAAAACTACGCTGGAGTTTTCATCATTTGGGACCGACTTTTTGGCACCTTTCAAGTGGAGGAAGAACGGCCTCACTACGGTGTAACCAAACCTGTTAATACCTGGAACCCGGTTTGGGTCAATTTCAGCCACTACGTTGAGCTTTTTAAGGCTTTGCGAAAAGTCAGGTCGGTTTCGGATGGCTTGAAAATTCTGTTCATGCCACCGGGTTGGTATCCCGATTACCTGGGAGGTTTTCAAGCTGCCCCTAAAGTGGCTGCCGATTACCAAAAATACAACCTGGAGCCCAAAGTTTGGGTTTTCAATCTTTATATATTGGTACAGTTTTTTGCGGCCTTGGCCATCAACTCGCTTTATTTGTTCAAAAATGGGGAGTTTGGGCTAGGTTTGAAAGTGGTTTTTGGGCTTTGGATAGCCTTTACGACTTTGATGTTTGGTTTTTTATTTGAAAAAAACGGTGCCTGGCTCTGGGCTTTAGAATGCTTGCGCTTGCTGTCCATTCCACTGGGTTTTTACTGGATGCAAAGTGGTGGTATTTATGCCTTGTCGTCTTGGATTTTGCCAACTAGTATTGGCTTTGCGGCAATCAGTGTTGTAACTTTGGCTTGGTTCCGAATAAAAAGTGGCCACTTTGGGGAATTGTCCCAAAATTTGCATATTTGATGTATCAAACATCTACAATTCATGAAATCCATCCTTTCCATTCTAGTTTTCACCTTCATTATTGTTTCCGTCCGGGCTCAAGTTGCGGCATTCTTGCCCGCACCTACCCCCGAAAGCGCAGGATTTGACAAAGATCGGCTAAAACGGCTCGACAATCTGATGCAAGATTTCATCAAGTCTGGCAAAGCACCCAATGCAGTGACCTTTGTAGCCAAAGGTGGTAAAATCGTCCATCACCAGGCCTATGGATTCCGTAACCTGGATGCCAAAATGCCTTTGCAAAAAGACGATATTTTTCGCATCGCTTCGCAGTCAAAACTGGTCACTTCCATTGCTGTGCTGATGCTGATGGAGGAAGGTAAATTTTACCTTGACGAGCCCATTGCGCGCTACATTCCAACTTTTGCCAATCCCAAAGTTCTGGTCACAAAAGAGGATGGCAGTCATGAACTTCGCCCCGCCAAAGGAGCCATTACTATTCGCCAATTGTTGACCCATACTGCCGGCATTCCTTATGAGCATCCCTTGCAAGAGGACCCTACTTACAAAGTCCCATTTTTTGCCTCAATGGAGGCTGATACCTTGAAAAACGTGGTGGATAAAATTGCCGCTCGTCCGCTTTTGCATGATCCAGGGATGGGGTTTACCTATGGTTTGAACAGCGATGTGCTGGGTAGATTAGTAGAGGTGGTATCTGGAAAAACACTGGCTGCTTTTTTTCGCGAGCGCATTTTTATACCACTCGACATGATGGATACTTATTTCTACCTGCCCGTTGAAAAAGCTGGTCGCTTAGTCGAATTGTACTCCAAAGGCCAGGAGAGTGATCCATTAACGGTCAATAGCAACGAGACTTACCGAAAATTTGCGACCCAGGGGGCCAAAACCTTTTACTCTGGCGGAGCGGGCTTGGTCAGTACCATTCGTGACTATGCCCGTTTGTGCCAGTTCGTGCTCAACAAAGGTACTTTCAATGGCAATCGCCTGCTGAGTCGCAGCACTTGTGAGCTGTTTTTCCGCAACCAAATCGGCGATTACCGGGTCTGGGACCGCAATGACGGTTTTAGCCTGGGTTTGCAGGTGATCGGCCCCGATTCGCACTATGGCGACAACGCAACTCCGGGGGCGGTAACTTGGGGTGGCATGTACTGTTCAGAATACACCATTGATGCCAAAGAAGACCTAATCATGCTGGTGTTCACCAATGTACACCCTTATGCCCATTACAGCGATTTTGTACGAAAATTCCGGGCAAGCGTTTATCAGGCTTTACGGTAAGGACAATCACACTTTTTCGAGGTTTTTTTCGTTATTGTGCCGACTTTTGGTCAAATGCCAGGATTCGAATTCCCTGTTATTGGCCTTTTTTCCAAGTTAGAATGGACATGAACATGTTTACGGTGCTGCGTGCTTTTTTACTGCTGTTATTGACCTCAACGTTCAATTTACTTTTTGCCCAGGTGGACCCCATGAAAGTGGCCCGGTGTTTGGCCATTGAAACCAATCGCCCCATCCGCAACGTGCATGTGGACGAAAACAACCAAAAATTCATCGGCGACGGTGTGCAGGTCTGGGCGCTCAAAGCCATTGATTTGGCCGAACCACTTAAACTCGACGTCGGGGAGCGTAGCCTCTTGGCCTATTCAGGCGGCAATTCCGACATCCGTTGGAAAGCCGATGACTTGAACAAAATCAGCAAGTTAAAACTAGATGGAGAAGAGGCCATCACCTGTGGTTACTATGAAGCAAAACGTGATGTTTTGTGGCTGGGTACCGCTGAACACGGCCTTTTTGAACTCAAAACCAAGCCCCAACTACAAATTGTAGCCACTTACAACAAGAGCAATTCCAGGTTCAACTCGAACCACGTTACCAATATTTTCACCGATAAATTTGGCAAATTCTGGATCGGGACTGAAGAAGGACTGCTGAGTGGACAGACAGGGAAGTTTGACATGATCCAACCCCATTTCAATGTGCAGCGCATCCATGAATACGCTCCTTATGTGTATGTTTTGGCCGAAGGTGACATCTGGCGGGTCAACAGCAAAAACAAGTGGGAAACTGTTGATTTGGACAACTACCTGGTAGAAGGTGCGGTCAGCGATTTGTCCATCGACGACAAGGGGCGCTTGTGGATCGCTTCCGAAATTTTATGCCGCTACGACATGGAATTGGACCAACACCAAAACTTTGGCCCGGCCCAGTATTACACCAGCCAATTGGCCAGCTTCCTCAAAATGGACCAAGACGGCGCACTCTGGGCAGGTACAGCAGACAAAGGGTTGTATTTGATAGAAAAAGCTGACGCAATGACGGTCAATTGTTTGGTAGAAAAAGACCTCAATTGCGCCGGAAACGGCCAAGATGCCAATGTCAAAGCTAAAGTAACAGGTGGCAAAGCACCTTATAAATATGCATGGAGCAGTGGCCAGCAGAGCGAAGCCTTGAGTAATATGGGCCCTGGAGAATATACCATTTCGGTGACTGACGCTACCGGTTTGCAAAAAACCGGACGGATCAAAATCGCCGACCCCCGCATTACCTTGGAATTGACCCAGGTGAACGAGGAAAGTGGTGCCAATGCAGCCGATGGTTCAGCGAATATTGTAGTTAAAGGCGGGAGTCCCATTTTTACTTACCTCTGGGACAATGGTGAAAATACCCAACAAGCGAAAAAACTCAAAGAAGGGACCCATGCTGTAACTGTAACCGACAAACGCGGTTGCAAAGGCACTGGCAGCATCATCATCAGCCAAAAGATGAGTGCCTTGAAAGTCGTTTTGGCCCAAAATGAAAAAATCAAATGCCCCGGAGACAAAAATGCGAGCCTAAAAGCCAATGTGACGGGTGGAAAAGGGCCTTACCAATACCAATGGAGCAATGGCAATAGCGCTGAACAAAGCAACAACCTGGTCGCTGCCGAATACAAAGTGACCGTGACCGATGTCAATGGCCAAAAAGCGGAGACCAGCTTGCTGGTCGATCAACCTCTGGCCATCACACCAAGTATCAAAGTAGAGGCTCCTGCGTCGATTGGCGGTAAGGATGGCAAGGCTTCGGTGCAGATCACTGGCGGTACCGCGCCTTATTCCTACGCATGGAGCAATGGCGAAACTGGCCAAGCGGCCATCCAACTGCCAGCAGGCACCCAAACCTTAAAAATTGTGGATGCCAACGGATGCCAAGCCAATGCCAGCATCGAGATCACCGAAAACATCCTGCCTTTGACGGCGGTATTGAAAGAAAAAAGCCCTTTGAGGTGTACTGGCGACCGCAATGGCATTTTGGCCGTGGAGGTAAATGGCGGTAAAGCGCCTTTCACATTTAAATGGGAACACGATGGCAATCTGAACCGTGAAGAAGCCAATGGACTGACTGCAGCGAGCTACCAGGTTTCGGTCACGGATGCTACTGGCAAAAGCGTAGTGGCCAATGCCAAATTGCAACAGCCTGAGCCTTTGGAAGTCAAAGTCTCGATCCAGGGAGCCGTATCAGCGGGCAATACCGATGGCAAGGCGACCATGCAGGCTACTGGTGGTGATGGCAAATACACCTATCAATGGGACAACGGTGAAAGCACTGCTGTTGCTAGTAAATTAGGCCCGGGCAGACATACTGCTAGCTTGAGCGACGGACGTGGTTGTACCGCCACTGCTTCCATTCAAATGATCGAAAACATCCTTCCAATGAATGCACTGATCAGCCTCAAAGCTGGTTTGAACTGCAATGGAGATAAAACAGCGGCCTTGGCCGTAGAAGTAAATGGCGGCAAAGCACCCTTCACTTATCAATGGAACACTCCTGGACTGAGTGGCAATGCCGCTCAAAACTTGCCAGCAGGTGATTATCAAGTGAACATCACAGATGCTACTGGGAAATTGATTTCAGCTGAATACAAAATAGCCAACCCTGCGCCCATTCAACTCAAAGCCACCGCCCAAGCCCCCACCAGCACTGGTAAAAGTGACGGCAAAGCCCTGGCTTCGGCCAATGGCGGTACTGGCACCCTCAGCTACAAGTGGGACAATGGTGAAACAACTGCAACTGCCACTACATTGGCTCCTGGAAAGCACCGGGTCAGCGTAACGGATGCCAAAGGTTGCAGCAACAGCGCAGAAGTGGAGATCAGTGAAAATGTACTGCCCTTGGCGATCACCCTGAAAGTAAAAAAAGAGCTGAACTGTGCCGATGAAAAAACGGCAGCCCTACAAGTTGAAGTGAGTGGTGGAAAAGCACCCTTCAACTTTCAATGGAGCGAAGCCAGCACACGAGGCGAACAGCCAAATGGCCTGGGAGCCGGCGATTACCTGGTGACGGTCAGCGATGCCAGTGGAAAATCGGCCAGCGGTGCCATTACCATCAATGCTCCTGAAGCCCTCACCGCCAGCATCAATATCCTCAACAATGCCACTACTGGTGAGAAAAATGGACAGGCCCAGGTCCAGGTTTTTGGCGGTCTTCCCCCTTACTCCATCAAGTGGAACAATGGGGAAACCAAAGAAAAAATCGCAGGCTTGGGCGTTGGGAAAATTAATGTTGTCATCACGGATGCCAAAGGTTGCAGAACCGAAAAAAGTGCTGATGTAGATGAAAACATTCTCCCTTTACGGGTGGTAAAAATCAGCACGAAAACCGAGCCCAATTGCCCAGACGACAAAACAGGGGCTTTAGCGGTAGAAGTAAGTGGTGGTAAAAAGCCCTATAATTTCCAGTGGAATGCCCCAAGTATGAGCGGTCAAGAGCCCGCTGGTGTAGCGGCTGGCACTTATTTGGTGACAGTAAATGATGCCAGTGGCAAAACTGCAACGGGGGCTTACACCTTGAACGGCCCCGCGCCGATCAGTGTAAAAATCAACGTCATTGCATCTGCAAGTGCCAACCAAGCCAACGGTAAAGCCACCGCCGTAGCAACTGGTGGCAACGGCAATTTGGTTTTCAAATGGGACAGTGGCGAAGCCAGTACAACCGCCAGCACCCTTACGCCAGGTAAACACAGCGTAACGGTCACAGATCGCAAGGGATGTAGCAGCACAGCAACGGTGGACATTACCGAGAATATTTTGCCACTGGAGGTGAAATTGGTAGAAAAAACGCCGCTTAAATGCCACGGAGCCAATGATGCTAAAATTGTTGCCGAGGTACAAGGCGGCAAAGGCCCCTTTAAATACCAATGGAGCAAGGCTGGTGAAAACAATCCCGAAGCACAAGTGGGGGTTGGTGAATTCCAAGTAACCGTGACCGATGCCGCAGGTGCCCAACGCAGCAGCAGCATCGTAATTAAACAACCTGAGCAACTGAGCGTTGGCCTGGCCCGCAAGATCGGAGCCAGCTCGGAAACCAATACCGATGGCAGCGCAACCATCCAAGCCAAAGGTGGCAATGGAACCCTCAATTTCAGTTGGGACAGCGGCGAAACCCTGCCCACTGCCCGCAAACTAAACGCAGGACTTCACAAAGTCACTGTGACGGATGCCAATGGATGCAGCGTGAGCGGTGAAGTGACCATTGGCGTGAAAAACATCCCAGAGCTCAACGCCGCTCAACTGCGCAATGGCCAAGCCATCCGCATCGAGAAACTGCAATTTGAAACAGACAGTACCCGCTTGAATGATGCATTCAAGCCCATTTTAGATGAGGTCTATGACTTTTTGATGGACAACCCCAGCGTATCTGTAGAAATTGGTGGTCATACCAACGGCTTGTGTCAGGATGATTTTTGCAATAAACTCTCCACCACTCGTGCCAAGTCGGTAGCCGATTATTTGATTGGCAAAGGGATTGAGGCTAAAAGGGTCTTGCACAAAGGCTATGGCCGCTTGTTCCCCATTGCCACCAATTCGACGCCTGAAGGGAGGTTGAAGAATCAACGGGTGGAGATTAAGATTTTGCGGATGGGGGGGTAACACTCATCCTTGGCGCAAGGAAAACAATAGCTCCTGCCTTTGTTTAAGGCAGGAGCTATTGTTTTCCTCGGAATCAGGTACTTACTGTGGACAAGCAATTTGCGTAAATTGCGGCTGACCACTGTTCGTCACCGTCATCCGCCAGCAATTGCCATCCGGTGATTTCATGATGACCCCACGCGAGGCCGTTTCGATATAAACGTCTCCATTGGTCACTTGTAACTTGGACTTGGGGTTAGCAGTATTGATACCCACATTGCCAGTATTGGTTGCGATGCCATCGGCTGCACGTGCTCCGTCTAGGAGGATGATATTGGGGGTATTGAAAGAGGAAGCGGTGTTCAGGATCAAGTTGTTATTCACATCACGCATGATTTGGTGATTAGAATTGTCAAAAAGTATCCTTCCTCTTGAAGCGCCAGCTCCACCAGTCGTAAGAATATCTCCTCGTACTTGCAAAGTTACATTGTTGTCGGCAGCATAATTAGGGTTGCCAATGTAATTTGGAGTGCGATTCATGCCTATTCTAGCTTCCTTACTAATGATCATAGCCGGTCCCCTGACTGAAGTGATACTAAATGATTCGGGCTCGTAAAGGTTATATGCTAACCTGGCCTTGTAATCGCCTTCCCCAGCAGTAAAATCCATGTACACAAACTTTCCCGGGTCCTTCTGCCTAACCTCTATCGAAGTGTGTCCATTACCTTCGACAGGCGCGAAAGTAAAGCCTGAAGAAGCCTTCGTAACCTGAGCTGAATGTGGTTCTCCCAAATGATAACCAATGTAAGGAACTGGCAATCCGGTATAGTTTTCTTTGGTCCAGAATGCATTTAGAGCAGTAGTTGCAATTATAGAAGTCCTTGAAGACTTTGCACTATCAGCCAAGACAGCACTAGTCGCCTTTATTGCGCTCGCAGCAGATCTTGAAGTCCTTGAACTGTCAGCAAATAAAGCGGTGCTAGAAACATTTGCCAAATTCGCAATATTGGCGGTATTTGCAATCACTGCGGATCTTGCACTCCTTGCACTATCAGCTAGAACAGCCCTATTTGCAAGACTTGCCGTATTCGCATTCAAGGCAAAAGGTACACTCAGAAGCTGAGTAATGCCTGAGAGGGTAAAATTGGGGCCCCCAGTGGGATCGAATTCAATGCGAAGGAACTTGTCGTTTCGAGTCCAATTGATACTGTTCATGGTACCAGTTGAAGCCGTTCCACCACCGATGGCTAGGTTGAAGAGGCCCAATTGATTGGTCACTACACTATGTATTTCACTGTAAATCGTACGGCCGTTCAGCGTACTGTCAACGATGCTGGCCCTAACGCGCACATTTTGATTGGGCAAAACAGTTCCTTGAGCGCTTCGGGCAACCGCTTGATAGTTGAATTTTTGTGGAGATTGTGCAGAAAGTAAAACAGTCAACACAACAAAACAAAATAACGTAAAAGACTTTTTCATGATCATTAAATTTTGGTAATTTTCAAAGCATGTAAAAATTGAGCCTGTTTATTAAACAAGGCAACAACATAGAGTCCCCTATTCAGGTGCTTTAAATCCAAACGGGTTTGAAAAGCCGTTTTCATCAGGAGTTTCCCCGCAAGGTCAAATACCGCCACTGAAGCAATTTCTTTGAGGTCGGTTTCCATGATTAATTCAGCAGAAACTGGATTGGGATAAGCCTTGAACTTACTTTCATCAAACAAGTCCTTTGCTGGGACCGTACCCGAAATGATAGGCTGTAAAAAGCCTTGTGACAAGAGATTGTCATTACTGTTGATCGTAGTAACCGAAACTTCTCCTAATGACCACTCTAGACTATGACTCTGGTTAATGATAACTCCTCCACTAGAATTAACCACAGTAGGAGATAAATTTTGTGCTACCACTTCTTTGAAGGAGCAAAGCAATAATAAGAATAACAAGTGTTTAAACATATGACGTAGATTTGATTACTATTAAAACATAGGAGTTGCGTAGTATTTATGTCCATACGCTAAATGCCACAACCAATAAACAAATAAAACCCAGATAAAATTCCCCAAGATGCTACTCCATGATTTTTCGCATTGATTGATGCAAATGTAGCTTAACAAATTATTTTCGGGTGAAAAATTTCTGCATTCCTTGATTCTTACATCAATTTGACTTAAACCCGTCAAAAAATATATAGATTGCATAGCAGGAAATTTAATAAACACTATATTTGTGTGATTGTTATTCACACTTTCGTTACTAAAAATGTGTGTTTAAAATCAATCAGCTGTTTTGTTATTTTAACAAAGTAATCTATCAGTTTAGAAGTCCATTCAACTTCAAGACCACAATCATCATCATCGGTCTGATAAAATATTATTTCTCAATACAAATTGCTTACCATGAAGCTAAACATAATTTTCCTACTCATTCTATGCCCAACAATAGCATTACCACAATTCGTTATGGTCAATGGAAGTGGGGACCCCATCACAGGTTCTAAAATCATCAAAAAAAGAGACAAAACCAATGAATATTTTGTAGTAGCAAACATCAACAGAGGTATCGCCTTTTTAGAAATAAGGAATGGCGAAGTGGTAAATAAAGAAATCACTCGCATCAGTACAAATGCTTTGGAAGCTACTCTTTTTGCCCATGAAATTGGCCCTGACGATTACATCATTGGAGGAGGGAGTAGGGTTGAAGACGACTTACTTTCTGAAAATGCATACCGCTACCGGAATAAGAATGTATCTTGGAGCAATTATTATAGGCACTGTTCTGATCGGACAAACGACCTTGGGCTTTTTACTTGTTTTTATCCAGATAGTGATTCTACGCTGATTATTGGTGGGGACTCGCGCCATGCTGCATGCGGACGCCCTGATTTAGACTTCCATTTTATTAAAACGGATGTAAAAGGAAACCTATTAAACCAAATCGCATTTTCTCAAGAAAGCATTGGCACAACAGACCTAATCTATTGCATGGAAGCTGTCAACAAAAAGTTGTTTTTCGGCGGTATAAGTATTGTTCAGCCTTGCGGGGGGACCAATAACCAAGCTCCTATTGCTGGCTCAATGGATAAGAATTTTAACAATATTTCCCTTTGGACTTATTCCAGTCCTGATTTTCCTGTAAATGCCATTCTTTTAAGAATCAATGCAAGTCTGAATAATCCAAATAATTTGTTAAGTACGATCTGGTTCAATCGAAATGAATGCAATTTAAGCCCATACCGAACAGCAATTATGCTTGGAGACTCATTAGGAAACCCCAGGAGGTCTTTTGAAATTTTAAGCACCACTCCTGCTCAGGAAATCTTAGCCATCAAGATGACAAGCGTTGCCAATGGCTTTTTGATGGGCGGACAATTGGTAGAAAATAGCCAGGTGAAAGGTATAGTATTAATCAACCTAAGTCACAATGGAGACCTGATTTCTTCAAGAGTTTACGAAAGTGTGGATCCAAATGGCGTTTTCGACATCAACGACTTTGTGGTTGAGCCTGACAAGATTACTATGCTAGGCACCTTGACCAGCTCAAATACCCAAGGTGTAGTCATTGCAGGAATTGGCCCTGATGGCAATTTTATCAATCCGCCAGCATGCCTGCGCGTTAGAAATTTAAGTCTCAGATTCAACCCTATTACATTTCAAAAAAAGCCACTTAGCTTTGAAAGATCGAATGATGGCTTAATTTTCCCATATCAATTTC
This sequence comes from Chitinophagales bacterium, assembly GCA_013299105.1. Taxonomy (GTDB): domain Bacteria; phylum Bacteroidota; class Bacteroidia; order Chitinophagales; family Saprospiraceae; genus Haliscomenobacter. The sequence continues at coordinate 212,290 of JAAFJY010000008.1, forward strand.
GCAAAACCACTGAACCCATTCGTGACCTCAGTTGTACCTTTTGCCAGGTCGCCAATATCAATGTCACTGCTAAAATTGATACCACCTGTACAGGAACTTGCAATGGAAAAATTCTTTTGCAAATTCCGGATACCAGCTCATATAGCTTTGCATGGAGCAACAATCGTTCCAATGCCTCCATTTCGGGTTTGTGCCCAGGTGATTATTCATTAAAAGTTATCAACCGCGACGGCTGTTCGAAGGATACGCTATTCAAAATTTCACAATTTACTCCAATTCAGGCCAGGGCTACATTGAATAATTTGGTTTGCTCCCCAGGACAAATAACTGGAACAGTTAGGGTTGATTCGGTGCGTGGGGGAGTCGGGCCCTATTCTTACACTTTCAACAACCGACCTGTCAGTACTCAAAATACTTTTAGCAATATTGGTCCAGGAAATTACCCGATTTTAGTAAGTGATGCTAAAAACTGTTCCTTCAACACAAGTATCAGTGTCCCTTCTTTACCTGGTCTCAATGCAAGTATCCCTAGTCTTTCGGTGGTAAATGTAGGCGATAGTGTAGTTGTAAGAGTTCAAATCAATAGCTCTAGTGGGCGAATTACCTCTTATTCCTGGCGACTTAAAGGCAATAGCAACCCCGCATCATGTCTAAATTGTCCTGTGCTGCGCTTAAAAGCCAATGCAAACGACAGTATTTTTGTCAATATCGTTGACAGTTTAGGCTGCACACTAACCTTGCGTACAGCACTGGTCGTCAGGCAAAGCTTCAGTTTTAACGCACGAGTGGATTCTACATGTTTATCATCTTGCAATGGTCGCATCAGTATTGTAGGCATTCCAGACACTACAGGTTATACTTTTGCTTGGTCAAATGGGCGACAAACCCGCACTGTTGCTGGTCTCTGCCCAGGCACCTATCAAGTAAGCATTACCTCCCCTAATAATCAACGCAGAGACACCAGTATCATCATTGCAGCATTTCGACCACTCACCTACTCAAAATCAAGCACATCGAGTTGTGGAGACAGTTGCAAAGGTACGATCTCGATCAGGCCAAATGGAAATTCTGCGAATGTTCAATACCGTTGGAGCAATGGTGCTACTCAAAATGCCCTCAATAAACTTTGTTTTGGCACTTACAGGGTCACAATAACCGACAAGAACAACTGCCCCATCCGTGACAGTTTGGTCATCAATGATGTAATTCCAAAATTTGGACTAGTAGTCGAAGACCTAAATTGCAAAAATCCTCCTACCGCTAGCATCAGAGTCGATTCTATTTCTGGAGCAACAGCCCCATTTCGATTTGCAATAAACAATGGTTCTTTCAGCAATAATCAGAAGTTTACTAGTTTGGAAACCGGAAAAAACTATTCTGTTTCAATGCAGGATGTCCGAGGTTGTATCGTAAGTAGTATGGTGGCTATTCCCAAGCTTACCCCAATCAATGTGAATATTGCCTCCATTAAGCCTCTGTTTTTTGGTGATTCCGTAAGACTGAACGCAAACCTGACACCTCCAAATAGTGCAGTTTCTTATGCTTGGCGGCTTGGACAAAATCGCAACAAGCTTAGTTGCAATAACTGCCCTTCTCCTGTCTTGACAGCCAATCAAACCGATACTGTGTTTCTTGTTGTGCGTGAAAATCTGGGGTGTAGTGCCAATTCATTTTTAGTATTCAATGTGAATTCTAACAATAAAGTTTTTATCCCCACAGTTTTTTCCCCAAATGGAGACAATGTCAATGATTTGTTTCGAGCTTACAGCAACGGGCAAGGTGGGGAAGTAATTGTCATTAGAATTTATAGCCGTTGGGGCGAGTTGGTGTATGAAGACGGTAATTTTGACTTGAATGATCCTGCAAGGGGCTGGAATGGAATATTCAGGGGAAAGCCAGCCAATACAGGTGTTTATGTTTATTACCTCTCTGTCAAATTTGCTGATGGGCTTACAGATGTATTGAAAGGCGATGTACATTTGATTCGATAAATGCTTCAAAAACACACCTATTAGCCAATGCTTTCCATCGTAATTTGCCATCGAAATCCTAGTTTGCTTGAGCAACTGAAACAGAATATTCTGGCGACAATTGGAATTGATCACGAAGTCATTCCAATAGACAACAAAGATAGAAAATTTAGCATTTGCGAAGCTTATAATATTGGGGCCGAACAAGCTCGTTTCCCATACTTATGTTTCATCCATGAAGACCTTGTTTTTCACACCCAATCCTGGGGGGCGATTTTACTAAAACACTTTCAAAATCCTCAAATTGGCTTGGTAGGCATCGCAGGTACAAGTTTTTACAGCTCAACAATAGGAAATTATGCCAGTGTAAATTATGGAGCGCAGCACCTCATTCAACATTTTAGAGACAAACCAGCTTTGCATGTTGATGATTTTCCGAAAGGCAAAAGTGAACTAAAAGCGGTTTGCATTGATGGCGTTTTCATGGCCTGTCCTAAATCAGTGTGGGAGAAGTTCCCATTTGACCAGCTTACTTTTAATGGTTTCCACGCTTATGACACTGATTTTAGTTTGAGCATCGTGCAGAAATATGAGGTCTTGGTCGTTAGAGACATCTTGCTTGAGCATTTCTCGCAAGGCAATTTCGATCAATATTACTTAAAAGCTCATCAATTGCTCTTGAATAAATGGAAAGATAAGTTTCCAATTTTTAGTAGTGATTTTCCCAAAAACAAATTAAAACAAGCAGAGTGGCGCTTGTTTTTGACTTATTGTCACAAAAAAAGGAAAATTCATGGCTTCTCATCTGTATTCAATGAAGCTTTTGCTTTGTTCAAAAAATACCCCAATCTTGTTTGGTTAGCCTTTGTTTTTTTCCCTTGGCCTTTAAAGCTCTATGATCGCATACTGTATCAAATGAAAACCAAATCATAAAATATGAACCTCAAAAAACTTTGAATTTTTTCTTCACCCAATTCGAACCTGCAAATGTGGTGAGATAATAAAGAATCGTCTTCCAACTAAAATCAGATCTTAAAAAATAGAACCTTGCTTTGGGCATCTCCCCCATCAAATAATAATAACGGGCTCGGGTTCCATGGATTCGCTGATAAGCTAGTTTTGTTTCACTAGGATATTTTTGCTGATAATTTTCAATACTCATTAGTGAGTAATAAAAATCCATCGCCCGATATGTTGGATTCAAAGAAAGATTATGTCCATCTACATAACGATTATACAAGGGCTCGCAAATTTCCACTGAAGTCATGCCATTGAACAATCTCAGCAACCAATCGAAATCAACTTTCCCAAAATGTTCTTCAAAACGATGCTTTTTCAATTCAGCGGAAAACATCAAGCTACCAAAATAAATTTTCTGACCATTCTTACTTTTGGTCAGAAGGGTTTTGAAGGTTTCATCTGCTAGATAAAAATTAACCTTATTTCCTTTGGGTGGGTTAACTTGCAAGAAACGATTTTGCTCTTTCGTATTAAAAATCCAATAACCAGAACTGATGATTGGGGCCAATGTACTGGCCTCTAACTGGGTTTTTATCTTATTTGGCAACCACTCATCATCATGGTCCATAATACAAATAAATGAACCAGCGGCTTTTTCAAGGCCGATGTTTCTTCCCTTATTCGGGCCACCGGAATTTTGTTCTGTACTATAGAATTCAATATTATTCCTTCTCAATATATTACATGTATCATCTAAAGAACAATCATCTACTACAATTAGGTCTATGTCAAAAAGTTCACCGATCCCCTCTTGAGCGAAAACTGAATCTAGGGCACGCTGTAACGTTGTTGCTGAGTTATAAGTTGTCAAAATTACGGAAACCGTCTCCTTCATGTATATATTTTTAGTTGTAAAGATAAACTTGTTGGCACTATTTTAGCTCTAAAATCTGTTTTGTCTAGTAAATTTCAGTCCTCAATGCCACTAACATGAAAATCAGCATCGCAATGTGCACATACAATGGAGAAAAATTTCTAAGCAAACAACTAAAAAGTATTCTATTCCAAACAATTACGCCAAGTGAATTAATTATTTGTGATGATAGGTCAAGTGACAAAACAATAGACATCATAAGGGAGTTCGCGTTGAACGCTCCTTTTCAGGTATCACTACATTTGAACCCAAATAAACTTGGTGTAGTGAAAAACTTCGAAAAAGCAATCAGCCTTTGCAAAGGGGACTTAATTTTTTTAGCTGATCAAGATGATGTATGGCTACCTGAAAAGATTGCTACGATGAGTGCATATTTTTCGACAAATCCACAATGCCTGCTGTTGTTTACTGATGCGCAGCTAATAGATGAATTTGACAATGCATTGGCTCCTAATAGCCTATGGGAGCAAATAAAATTCAATTCCCAAATGCAGAAAAAATTGACTCATCCAGAGTATGCGCTCTGGCATTGTATCAAAGGCAATAATTTTGCAACTGGTGCTACTTTGGCATTCAGGTCGTCATTATTGCTTGATGCATTACCTTTTCAAAAAGTAGAAAACAATGATTGGTATCACGATTGGTGGTTGGCTTTGAATGCGGCTTGTCAAGCTGGTTTATTTTTTTTAGAAAAACCATTAACGCAATATAGAATTCATCAAACCCAGGAGGTTGGCATTGGGCAATCAAATTCAAATCAGGAATTAGACCTGAAAAGTAAAAAATATAATTTTGCTAAGAAATATAGTTTTAGCATTCTGTTCCATTTAAAGTTAAAGCAGTTAAAAAAAAGCTTCTATTTTTTTGCTTTACTAATGAACCTATTCATACGATATAAAGATTATAAACTAAGATAATTCACTAATGATTAAATCTTTTTACTAATAACAACTTCAATATATTCACCCCTAATTCCATGACTTAGGTCATCAATTGACTCAATTACAGATATGAGTCCACTATGCAACTCAATAAAATCTACAATATCAAAACCCCAGTGCATAGTAACCGGTGACCCTGCACTGTCAACTGGATTTTGATGATACTCTGGCTCGTATAAGAAATTGGGATCACCATTTGCACTTAAAGTTGCCCAAACCTGAGAAGCTTTGTGCTTATTGACCAAAGGTGTTGTGAAAATATGAGCTCCACCTGGTTTTAGTGTTCTCGCAATTTCTGCAAAAGCACTTGCAGGATCATAAATGTGCTCCATTACGTCCTGTGTGATCACTAAATCAAAAGAAGAATCCGGAAATGTTTGATGTTCTAAATTTTCATTTCTCGCCCCGTCAATCAAGGCACCAAAAGTATGACTTGGAAAAAATTGTGACGCAGTATAATTTACACATTCCTTTTGCAACAACAAGGAAGCCCCACGGTCACCTGGAGATGACTCATGAATCGCAAGGCTCTTCCAATTTGGAAAATGTTGATTAAGGACTAGGATCAAAGCCCTTTCTCTTGGTATTGAATAGCACTGGGTACAAAAATAATAATCTCTAAACCATTGATTGGTGGCTCGAAATACTGTTTGTTTTTCACAACAAGGGCAATATCCTTGATTTGAGAAATATACCTTATTGGGTATTAAAAAATTATACACCTCATTTTTGATGCGGCGGAGAATTCCTATTCTTTTCCCCATTTCTAGCGTTTTGTGTCTTATGAACAGTCAATAAAAGAAATGAATCTGAACTTAGCTATTCATTTCCTTTACTTTTTCAAGATATTGCCTCCCCCATTTCGTACACGGCTCTAGATGAGCACCTTCGGCCCATTCGTTCCATGCATTAATGAAAATAAAGTCTTCTTCTTGTGAAAAAGGCTTGAAGTTTTGGTTCAAAAAATTGAGCCAGTCAGCAAATTTTTCTGGAGTACTGTTAAAAAAGCCTAATGCGGCCTTGCCTCTTCTTGCCGTATTGTCCCAACTAGGCATTAATCCTGGAAATCGTTTATATTGGGTAGCAAACTGGTAATTTTTGAGCACAAAATCCACATAGGATTCATAATCAGCTTTCCAAAAATGCGCGGGCTCATTTTGACCAAATATACGAAACGCCCACTTTATCAACCTTTTTCGAATGATATTATGGAAAAAATACCCTGACCCACTTTTACGGTATTGCTTGAACAAAGGTGAAAAGGGTTGAAATTCAACCGCTACTTCGTAATCTTTTTGTAGTTCTAGCCCAGATTCATACAGACTTTCAACCCTTCCAATGTAGAGCTCAATTCCTTCTTTTCTGGTGACTTCATGAAAAACTTTGAGATACGCTTCCATTTCGGGAGATGCAGTACTGCGATAGATTAGAAAGAAAGGTTTCCCATTGATTTTAATGTACCGGGAATCCTTGAAGTAAGGTAACAATGCTTGGATATGGCTGTAGGCATCTTCTTTGGAATACTTTTGTTCCATCAAAACGATGTTATCACCTCCGTCCCATCTTCTGGTCCAATTTTCATTTGCCCAACACAACATGAACGGAAAATCGGGATTTCCAGATTGTACTATTTCATCTAATGGTCTTTCAAGCAGTCGTTTTCCCTGAAACCAATAATGGTAATAGCAAAATCCATAAATGCCATATTGCTTAGCTAGTTCTGCCTGAGCAATCCTAGACTCTTCCAGTCTTAGGTCATAAAATCCCAAATCTTGAGGTAATTGCGGCTGATAATGGTTTTTGCAATTAGGCCTAGCCTTTGTTACATTCGTCCATTCCGTAAACCCTTTGCCCCACCATTGATCATTTTCCGGGATTGGGTGAAATTGTGGAAGATGGAACGCGATGAGTCTTGACATTATAACAAGTTTTACATAGAACTAGTAGTAGGGTGTGTAATTTGATTAGTTTTCTTCCCTACGTTTTTTACAGAGAAAAGAGTGCCCACACTTTCGTAGTTTTGAGATGTGAAACAAAAAATAACTTCGATGTGGACACCGCTCAAAGCTACGATATTTCTACCAATTCAACGTTCTTTAGCACGTGCTAAAGAAAGTGCTAAAGAACGCACTGTTGAGCGGCGGCGACTCAAGGACCAAATTCGGTATCAGAATGAGACCATCGCCCATCTGCGAGCGGAGGTGGCCCAGCTCAAAGCTATTACCGATCCTATGGCTGTGTTTAACTGCCATTACCCCGCTCAGATGATGGTTCTTGCTGTATTTATCGTCCTTCATGGGGGATCATTGCGCTGTGCGGCAGCTACGGTTGGCTTCTTCAGTAAGGAGTTGATGGGCTGGAAGTATCAAGCTCCATCCAAGAAAACGATCAGCAACTGGGTAGAGCGCTGTGGATTATACGCGCTAAAACTGAGCCAAGATTTGAAAGGCCAATACATTGAAGTACTCCCCAAAAACTGGACAGGTTTTATAGTGAAAAAAGGTCGTGTTATCTTCACCACCAAACATCAAAAAAATGGGACGGACACGCCGCAAATTTGGAGCCGAAGAAAAGTCCAGAAT
>JAAFJY010000009.1 GCA_013299105.1 Chitinophagales bacterium
TGGACTCAAAGGCAATAACCTCCTTTGAATCAAACAAAAGTGCAAATAAGTCTAAAAAACCTTTGCCGCATACGCCAAGTGGGGATTTTCAAGTTTCGATTATTTTTGCGCGAAACGTCAGCTTGAGTTAAAAAAACGATCAGTGCCAGCCATCTATGAATATCGAACAGTGCCCAAACTCGATCAAGCCGCCTATTTGACTGCAAAAATTACCAATTGGCAGGAGTTGAATTTGCTGGATGGAGAAGCCAGTTTGTTTTTTGAAGGTGCGTTTCTAGGGAAAACCATTTTTGATTTGAAGCACGCCCCTGATACTTTGAGTCTTTCGCTGGGCAAAGACCTAAACATTGTGGTAAGTCGTGAAAAGTTGAAAACCTTCAGCAGCAAAAAATTCCTGGGCAACGAGCGCATCGAAAGCCTTGCTTTTGAAATCACCGTGCGCAACAACAAAGCCCAGCACATTGACATTGTGGTTGAAGATCAAATCCCAATTTCGAGCCTAAAGGAAATTAGTGTAAGGGATACAGAATATCCTGGTGCTGTTTTGGATGAAGAAAAAGGTAAATTGATTTGGAAATACAGCATTTCGGCTCGACAAACGCAGAAAATGCAACTAAAGTACCGAGTAGAATTTCCCAAGAACCGAAGAATGGCATTAGAATAGGATATCTTACAACAAAAAAAGCAGGCCACAATTGTGAACCTGCTTTTTTGCGTAGTGGAGATACGCGGATTCGAACCGCGGGCCTCTTGCATGCCATGCAAGCGCTCTACCAACTGAGCTATACCCCCTTGTTGTTTTAGCGAGTGCAAATATAAAGCACTTATGACCGAAGGTGCAAGTGTTTTTCTAAAAAAAATTGCTGGTGCAGGTTTTTTTTAGAAAAATGCGAAATCTTGCAACTAAAGCAGCAGAAAATTGCATCTTATGGCATATTTTACCGCAACATTTGGAAAAATGCGTTGTTACATGCGGGCATTGGCCGCACTTTAAGATGAAGAAACATGGAAAGAATAACGGAACTGTCTTCCCACTACCGCCATTTGGAGCAAATGAGCGTTTCGGAACTCCTACACAACATGAACAAAGAGGACCAAACGGTGCCTCATTCGGTAGCCCAAGCCATTCCACAGATGGAGCCCTTGGTTGCGGCCATCGTTGAAAAAATGAAAGGTGGGGGCCGTCTGTTTTACATTGGCGCGGGCACCAGTGGTCGCTTGGGAGTTTTGGATGCATCTGAAATACCACCCACTTTTGGAGTAGGGGAGGAAATGGTCATGGGCTTGATTGCGGGGGGCGATTATGCCATTCGCCACCCGGTTGAAGACGCGGAAGACAATACTCGCCAAGCCTGGAAAGACCTTTCCGTGTTCAATATTGACCAACAGGATGTGGTAATTGGCATCGCTGCATCTGGCACTACACCTTATGTAATCGGAGGACTGGAAGATTGTCGAGCGAATGGCTTGATCACGGGCTGCATTACTTGTAACCCCAACTCGCCATTGGCAGCTGCCGCTGATTTTCCAGTGGAGATCGTCACCGGACCAGAGTTCGTGACCGGCAGTACGCGCATGAAAGCTGGTACTGCTCAAAAGCTAGCTCTCAACATGATCAGCACCAGCGTAATGATCCAAATGGGGCGGGTACTCGACAACAAAATGGTCGACATGCAGCTCACGAATGATAAGTTGGTCGACCGAGGGGTCAAAATGCTGATCAGCAACCTTGATATCCACTACGACGAAGCCAAAAAATGGCTCCTAAAATACGGCAGCGTGCGCAAAGCAATGGATGCCTATCAAAACGAACAAAACTTGGTCAAGTCATGATTCTGTTGGTTGACAGCGGGGCTACCAAAGCCAATTGGGCAGCTGTGCAAGACGGTGAAATTATTCGCCAAACCCGAACCCAAGGAATCAGCCCTTACTTTTTAACCGACGAAGGCATCATCGACATTGCCCGTGAGGCCCGAATGGCACTTCCTTCCAAGATTGATGCCGTATTTTTCTACAGCACAGGGTGCAAAGCCGAAGACCAACGGCGCAGGGTCGCTACCTTGTTGCGTTTGGTTTTTCAGGAGGCTCGTACTGTAGAGGTGGATACAGACCTCTTGGCAGCAGCCCGTTCAATGGCCCAAAATGAAGAAGGAATCGTGTGTATTCTGGGTACAGGCTCCAACGCTTGTGGATATGATGGTACCCAGATCATCAGCAATTCTGGTGGTTTGGGCTTCATTTTGGGCGATGAGGGCAGTGGAGCGGCCATCGGCAAAGAGATCGTTAAAGCTTACCTTAATCACGAACTTCCACCTGCGCTCTGGGATGATTTTCACCAACGCTACCACCTGAATCGCGACAATATTTTGGAATCGGTATACAAGCTGCCCTTTCCCAATCGTTTCTTGGCCACTTTTGCCCCATTTGCTGCTGAAAATCGAGAGGATAATGTCATCCAAGGTATTTTAAAACGACAGTTCGAGCTGTTTTTCCAACGCAGTGTTTTGCCTTTAAATGGTAGTCAGCGCCTGAGTGTGCATTTTGTAGGTAGTGTAGCCTATTATTTTGAACCTGAAATCAGCGCAGCTGGTAGAGTAGAGAAAGTGAGCTTGGGCAAGTTTTGCAAGGATCCAATGGATGGTTTAATTTTGTACCACAACACTAAATAAGAGAGTGTAAAAAATAAGGTAAACGAGTTTGGATTCAGTGAGAAAAGATAAACAACTGGATGAAAGGAAGTTGTGTTCTTTCTTTTTTTAACCTCAAAAATAAAGTTGTTTACTTTATTTTAGCTCAGACACTAAGTACAGCGTTTTTTAAGTTCTCGTAATTAACTCCTCTACTGATTGGTGGAGGTGAATCGGCAAAAGGGCTGATATGCTTACCTTTTTAATGCCAAAATTCATTTACGATGGTTTAGCGAACTTAAAAAACAAACTACTAAGTTGTTCTTAACGCTAATGTGACATTTAACTTACAAAGCAAATTGAATCACAGTCAAAATTATTTTACATTTGTAGTGTTTTAGTAGTTTGGAACTAAAATAGAGTGACCTCCTGTACTTTTGGGCTGCCTTCCTTTTCCATCCGATAGCGGATATCTACACTGTACTCAGGCTCGTTTAGCTTGCTCTTCCCTTAACCCTTTTCGTTCAGCAATACGCTGTAATATTTAAATTTCAGTAGCCCAAATCCAAATGATCGTTCTATATAGCAAGAACCAAGGCCTGAAGGATTTGCCTTCAGGCTTTTTTCATGGTTTAGCATATCGTTCATAGCGCATGCGTTGCAAAATGGCATCTCCAAAAAAGCTCAAGCCTGCGTTGAACACACAAAGCGAGCAGGTTCCTACTAAGACCCATTTCCACATTGGGGAGCCTGAATATTTGAGCATGGCCGATTCTGCGATCAAACATGCACCAAAACCCACCAATACTAAGCCCAATGGAGCCCGAACCAACCAACGTCGATAATAGGTTTTGGCCGCCGAACTTTCAATAAGATCATTTTTCATATCTGTAAAATATTTGTTTGACTAACTTTTTAACCAAAATCAACTCCTAAACCAGGCGCTGCAATACAACGCAAATACCCATCTTCCAAAATAAATCCGCCTTTGACCACGTCTTCAGCCAGGTCAAAACTGCCATCAAGGTCTAAATATTTGGTATTTGGCTGTGCCAAAGCCAGGGCCAAAGCTGCGCTGATGCTCACAATGCTTTCGTCGTTACAGCCCCACATTAGGTCGGTTTTTGCAGCCAAGGCCACATTGGCCAGTTCTTGAGCAGCCATGATTCCTCCACATTTCATCATTTTGATGTTGAAAATGCCACAAGCAGGATTGCCACTCAGCAATTGATGGGCACTGTATATATCCAGCAAGCTTTCATCGGCAGCAATGCGTGATTTTTGCTCGTTGGGAAGCACGCGTAACGCGTCCATCTGAACTACTAGAACGGGCTGTTCTACTAGTTCCAACTTCAATTTTTCAGTTTTTGCAAAAAACACTTTCAACTCTTCGGGGCTGTAGCCTTGGTTGGGGTCAACACGGATTCCTATGTGCGGGCCACAAAATTCGCGCAATTTGTGGAGTCGTTCCAGGTCTTCGCCCAAGTCAAGCCCCAATTTCACTTTTAATATTTTGAACCCTTTGTCAATGAACTCTTTGGCATCGGCCAGGGTGCTTTCTGCATTAGCAATACCAATGGTGACTGAAGTCAGCATTTTGCCAGTACGCCCGCCCAAAAAATCGTACAAGGAAATGTCCACGCTCTGGCAAAAGGCATCGTGCAGGGCAATATCAATAGCGGCCATTGCGGCAGGTTGCCGATAAAATAACTCGCGATACCACTTGATATAGCGCTGAAAACCCGCGATGGGGCTCCCACACAATACCTGTAAAATATCGGATTGCAAGGCCGCAAGGGTTTGGTCCATGCTTTCACCCGTAACTTGTTCCATCGGGCAACCTGCGCCAATGCCCCGAATGCCATTTTCCAATTCAATGACCACAAAAGCATTTTCTACCTCGCTGATGTGTTGATAAGCGATGGTGTAAGGGCGTGAAAGGGCCAGGTTTTGCCGCCAGGCAGTGATGGATTTGATTTTCATGCGCAAAAGGGGTGATTTTTTAGTGATTGAGCATTGCTGCAAAACAAATGAAAAACAACGGGGTTCAAGATAATAAACTGAACAATGAAAAGAAGACTAAAACTTTTATTTCTACTCGCCTTGATGGTTCCATTCTTGCATTCTTGTAACCAAGAAGAAGAACAAGAGCTTAGGGTATCCATCGGAGAACGCCTGGAAACCATCGTGAAAGAGCAGAAAATCATCAAGGTACTGGCGTGTTGTATCAGCTGTGAATGCAGTGCACCAGTTGATTATCGCGGAACGGACCATGAATTCTTAGCCAATGACATGCTTCGCATTGGCAACAATATTCGGGATTTGCGTACCCTTATTATTTATCGGATTGATGAAGTAATTGGGCAGGGCGGGGTAGCAGAAAAAAGGTTGATCCTGCTTTTTCCCAATCCATAAATGAGTAACTGGGGTAAAGTCAGTTTTTCCTTTTCCAGAACACAAAGCCATTTTTCCGTCCAACTTCCTCTAAAGTTGGCTCATTTGCTAGTTCTCCGGCCCGGTGAATTTTACAAATGAAATAAGTTGGCTTGTCCACCGGACCCCTCAACAACCATTCATAATCGCTGTGCTTGAGATTGCTTTGCGGGCGTTTTTGGGCGTAGTACAAGTGCGCGTAGGACTTGTAAGCATGGGTAGAAATGTAGCAGTCTTCCTGGCTATGGGCTTCAAAAAACTCGATTGCTGCGCGTTGTGAATATCCCTCTACGCGTTTGATGAAAAACACCAAGGTCAAGAATACGAAAATGGTACTGCCGCCAAAGAGGTAAAGAAATCCACGTTCCAAAGCTTGTTTTTTCCATGATTTTTGCACCAAAAACAGGACCAGCAGCAAAAACCAGGCGGGCAAAACCTCCAAGCCAGTCCAATTGACCTGGGCTTCTAAATTGGCCATTGCAAAGGGGTCTTTGGCGAACAAAGGTCTGAGCTCAGTGATATTCAAGGCCAAAATGGGCAATGCGTTGATCAGTAAAAAATACAAAGCTGCGATACCCCAAAGCAGTTTTTTGATCCAGCCTTTGAACACAACTTCCCCTTTGATCAAATGCTGGATGCACAGTGCAGCTAGGTAAGTAAGCGGAAAATAAGCCAAGGAAGAGTAATGCACAATTTTGGATTGCACCAGGCTGAATAGAATCAAAACCACCCAAAAAAGGAACTTCATCCAACGTCGAAAGTCTTCCTGAAATGACCTGCTGCTTGGGGGCAATGCCCAAAAAGCCCTCAAGGCAAAGACCGAAGCAGGAAAGCAGCCCAATAGCAACACAACAAAATGATACCCCGGAAAGCCCCCATGCCCCGCGTCTTCGGTTTGGAACAAGCGGATTTGGTAGCGGATGAACTCCTGAAAAAACCAGGGCCCATTTTTGATGAACTCTACGCCGAACCACAAACCAGCAGCTAGCAAGGCCATCCCACTAAACAGCAAAAACTGCGGTACATTGACGTAAAAACTAAAGCGCTTGTAAACCCAATAGACGCCCAAGGTAAGACATACTATAAGGTAGGCCGCTGGGCCCTTGGTCAATATCGCCAAGCCTAAGCAGAAGCCGCCCAACAGAAGGTAAATCCATTTGTTGCGCTTCAAAGTCAGGCCCAAGCCGTCTTTTTGCCAATAAAACAAAATGAATTGGTACAAAGCCGCAAAAATGAACAGGTTGAACCAGGGATCAATGATGCCAGATTTGAAGTACAAAAAAGGCAAAACTGAGCCCAAGTAAGCCCCTGCCCAAATCAACCCAAATTGCGGGTTGTGCAGCCTTCGCCCAATGCGGTACAAAAACATGAGCGTGAGAATGCCACAAACGGCATTTGGAAGACGCGCCGCGTGTTCATTTACGCCAAAAACTTGCATCGACAAGGCCTGCATCCACACAAACAAGGGTGGTTTTTCCCAAAAAGGCTCGTAGTTGATCTGAGGACGCAGGTAATCTCCTGTCGAAAGCATCTCACGGGCAATTTCAGCGAAATTGATTTCGTCCCAGTCAAACAAATGCACCCCACCCAGGAAGGGAAGAAACAACACAGCTCCCAGCAGGGCAAATAGGATGGTGTATGGAAATTGATTTGACTTGGTCATTGTGGCGGATTTACGCTGCTGCAAAACTCCGATTTTTTTTGTTTCTGCACAGGGAATAAAGTAGGTTTGTTGCCCAATATCTTCACATGTTACTGTCTCTCGAAAATACATCGGTCAAACGTTTTGGAAAAACACTTTTTGACGACTTTTCCTGGAAGATAAGTCCTGGCGAAAGCTGGGCAATTGTAGGGCCAATGGGCTCAGGGAAAAGCAGTTTGATCGAGCTGGTTCGCCAAAAAGCCCTGGTCAAAACCCGCTTGGCGGCCAATGATTACCGCCAATATTGGCAATTGTCGAGGGCTTTGCAGTATTACCAGCAGCGGTTCAATAGCTCCGATGCAGAATTGGCACCCAGCGTTCTTGACTTTTTGAATGACCAAATTATACCTGTAGGTACCAGCAATCTGGCTTCGGTGACTTTGTCTCCCCTCAGCTTGGACCAAGATTTTTTGGAAGAAAAGGCCCGGCTTTTACAAATTGAGCACTTGCTAGATCGCCGTATCACCTCCTTGTCGAATGGTGAAACCCGCCGCATGTTGTTGTGCAAGACATTGCTGGAAGAAATGGATTTGCTCCTACTCGATATGCCTTTTATTGGCTTGGATGAGGTTTCGCGTGGGGTTTTACACTCCATACTTAACCTATTCAATACCGAGGGGTTGAGCATCGTAATGGCTACTTCTCCCCAAGAAATCCCCGCCTGCGTCAGCCACGTGCTCGAGCTGGGCGATGGTGAAATGGTGTACCAGGGAAACAAGCTCGGATGGCCTAAACTTAATCAAAACACTGTCAGCAGCGCCGAAATACTCGATCCCGAAAAACGCCAAAAACTCAATGCCGCGATCAATGCTGATTTCAACAGTTTTGTGAAAATGAAGGACGTAAAGGTGCGTTACGGCCAGAAACAAGTATTGGAAAGCGTAAATTGGCAAGTAAATACAGGCGAAAAATGGGCCATCCTGGGCCCCAATGGTTCCGGAAAATCGACTTTGATCAGCTTGCTAACCGCCGACAATCCCCAACGATTTGCCAATGACATTCACTTGTTTGGGCAAAAAATTGGCACAGGCGAAAGCATTTGGGACATCCGCAAGCGCATGGGCTTCGTTTCTCCTGAGTTGCAGTTGTATTTTCCCAGGCATTACAGCGCTTGGGCGGTGGTGGCTTCGGGTTTGTTCGACGCTGGTGGTTTGTACCGGGAATTGACCAAAGACCAAGAACAACAAGCGTTGGAAATCATGGATTTGCTGAAAATCACCGACTTGCGGACTCGAAAAATGTATGAATTGTCGAATGGACAGCAACGGTTAGCCCTTTTGGCCCGTGCCTTGATCAAAAACCCGCCAGTTTTGATCTTGGACGAGCCTTGCCAGGGTCTGGACGAAACGGGGATCAATTTTTTTCGCGAATTGGTGCAGGAGCTGTGTGCCGATACGCCACGGACTTTGATTTATACTACCCATTATCCTGCCGAAATCCCTGCTTGCGTGGATCATTTTTTGACTTGGGAGGATGGGAAATGGTTAGCTTCGAAAAAGTAAACTTCCATCACCGTAACTTAGGAAACGGTACTCATTGGCCAGCGCATAGTCATATACCTTGCGCCAATCCTCGCCAATGAAACAAGCCACCAACAAAAGCAAGGTACTCGAAGGCTGGTGAAAATTGGTACACAATGCATCCGCCGTTCGGATTGAATAACCTGGAGCGAGCAACAACTGCGTTTTGGCCACCAGCCGATTGGTATTTTGCACTTCCAACCAATCCAACAAAGCCGCAAGAGCAGTTTTGCAGTCAATGGCCGTCAATTCCGGGCGGTAAGCATCCCATTGGGTGATTTCGAGGTCTTCACGGCTGGCTTGCGGCTGAATTTTGGCCTTGCAACCCATCAGGTACAAGCTCTCCAGGGTACGCAATGAGGTGGTACCTACTACCACCATTTGTCGTTGATCAAGCCCGGAGGCGATGGTTTTGAGCAAATCGCGGCTCACCTCAAAATACTCTGCGTGCATGTCGTGCTCGCCGATGGTTTCGGTTTTAACGGGTTTGAAGGTTCCTGCGCCCACATGCAAAGTCAAGTAAGCAGGCTGGATGTTTTTAGCTTGAAAATCGGCAAAAACTTGGTCGGTGAAATGCAAACCCGCTGTTGGCGCGGCTACTGAACCATCGTGGTGGGCGTAGATGGTTTGATAGCGTTCACGGTCGCTTTCTTCGGTCTCGCGGTTGAGGTAGGGTGGGAGCGGGATCTGCCCCGCCAGGCCCAGGATTTCAGCAAAACTCAGGTCGGCTGGGGTCCATTTGAAATCAATTTGATACGAATCACCGAGTTTTGGCCCTAAAAAAGCTTCCAGTTTTACCGTTTGGCCTTCGTATTGCCATTCGCCAACGACTGGACCTTCTCTCCATTTTTTTACCCCGCCTACCAGGCATTTCCAGCTCGTAGCGCCTTGCTGAAACATGCCGCTGGCCAATTCACCAAGTGGTTCGAGGCAAAAGATTTCAACTGCTCCACCAGTGTTTTTGTGTAAAATCAAGCGAGCCGGAATCACGCGGGTATTGTTGAATAAAATCAGAGCACCCTCCTGCAAATAATTGCTTACTTCGCGATACACCGCCGTCTCGATCTGCCCTTGTTGATAAACCAAGAGCTTGGAACTATCACGTTCGGGCAGCGGGTACTTGGCGATGCGCGCATCGGGCAAGTCGTAAGTGTAATCTTCAATGCGGATGTCTTGAACGGCCATTTTTCGGTACTTAGGCGGCAAAGGTAAGGTGGGAATGGCCAGTCAGAAAACTAAATTGACTGGAAAAATTGTCTAAAATGTGCGTGTTCGACTCGGAAAGCACTACCTTCGCGCCGAAATTTTGACCAACAGATGAGTGAAATCAAGCAAAAATCAGAAATCCGGATCGAAGTAGGGCTGGACTCCGAAAAAGTACCCGTGAGCATCGCATGGGCTTCAAGTGACAATCCGAATGGAGCTGAATTAGAAGAAGCCAAAGCTATGCTGATCTCTTTTTTCAGCAAAGACCACTTGGATACTGCCAAAATTGACCTGTGGACCAAAGACATGCAGGTTAATGAAATGGACCGTTTCATGTTCCAAACCCTGCGTGGCCTGGCCGATACTTATTATAAGTCTACCCAAAACACCAAACTGGCTCGTGCCATGCAGCAGTTTGTGCAGTATTTTGGCGAAGAGACAGAGGTGATTCCAAAGCAGAAGTAGTGCTACTTCACCATTTTCTGCCTTAGCAAATGATCGGCTATTACCAAAGCCGCCATCGCCTCTACAATTGGCACAGCGCGGGGCAAAACACAAGGGTCGTGGCGACCACGGCCAACCACGCTTACGGCCTCACCTTGTTCATTGACCGAATCCTGGGCGGGAATGATGGTTGCGACGGGCTTGAAAGCCGTGCGGAAATAGATGTCCATGCCATTGGAAATGCCCCCCTGGATGCCGCCCGAATGGTTGCTGCGGGTCACGATTTTTCCATCTACATTTTCAAAAGCATCGTTGTGCTGCGAGCCGTGCAGGGCTACCCCTGCAAAGCCTGAACCGTATTCAAAGCCCTTGCAGGCGTTGATACTGAGCATGGCTTTGCCAAGGTCAGCATGTAGCTTGTCAAAAGCAGGCTCACCCAAACCCACCGGACACCCCGTGATTACCGCACTGATTACTCCGCCGATGGTGTCGCCTTGCTTGCGCACGGCATTGATCAATTCATACATTTCAGCGGCCATTGCGGGGTCGGGGCAGCGCACGTCGTTGCTTTCGGTCAGGCTCAGGTCCAGTTCTTGGTAGGATTTGTTCAATAACAAGCTACCTACCTGGCTCACGTAAGCTTGCACTTCTACGCCATGTTGCTTCAAAAAAAGCTTGGCAATGGCCCCGGCGGCCACCCTTGCAGCCGTTTCGCGGGCTGAAGAACGGCCTCCGCCCCGGTAGTCGCGGACGCCATATTTTTCCTGGTAGGTATAATCGGCGTGAGAAGGCCGGTACTTGTCGGCAATGTGGGAATAATCGCCGGAACGCTGATCGTCGTTGGGGATGTACATGCTGATGGGTGTGCCTGTGCTTTTACCCTCAAAAATACCCGATTGGATTTGCAGGGTATCACTTTCCTTGCGCTGGGTCACAATTTTGGACTGCCCAGGTTTGCGGCGATCCAGTTCGTTTTGGATAAACTCCAGGTCAAGCGCCAAGCCGGGAGGACAGCCATCGACAATGACGCCAATGCCTGTGCCGTGTGATTCGCCAAATGTATGGATGCGAAAAGCGGTGCCAAAAGTACTTCCTGCCATGTGTTTTTGTTTGGGTTCGCAGCCCAAGAGGAGCTTGCGGCGGCCAAAAATAGCTTGCGGGAGGCTTTTTTTCAAACCCAAACAGTAAAACCTATACTTTGGAGAGAAAATTAAGCGTATAGAGAGCCATGCTCTTTTAAGTATTGCCCAATACAACAGTAAAATCCATCCAGAATATCGATTTCCTTGTACCAGTAGATGATTTGTCAATTTTCATTGGGCTGCGCTACGATGACCTTTTTGCTACTGCTTAATACCCACACTACCTTTTCTGCACCAAACAAGAATAATTTATTGGTTTTTGGTTAGTGCTGAAAACTTTGGAGAAAAGCAATCTCGACAATCAAGCAAGACTTTTTTGTCTAAACCAGAATTTGCAAAATTACAGGGATGTGCTACACATGTAAGGCTAACGCATGTGATTTGCAAGGCTATTTCAAGGAGTTTCAGCGCAAATCAGCATTACATTTGAATGACTACCTGATGTTGAAGATATTATTTTCACCCACCTAATAATGAAAAAGAATTGAAAAGTCAATTCGATATGTGTAAAATTATAACTCAATTGATGTGGAAAATAAAGAAGAGATGGGTGCGGCTCCCGTTTGATGTATTTTTGAACAAAAAGTATACTCAAGTCTAATGTATTGGTTTTCAGCATGATGCCCTTTTCTTTTTTCTTGACAAAAAAAGGAACAAAAAAGTCAAGGGCTGTGATCAAATCCTGCGATTTTGCGTGAAACGTCAGCTCCAAGGAGCAACGGGAATCCACCAAACTCGCTCCTTCGTCGCTCAGGCAGTGGTGCTTCTGATCCGTCGCGCTTTAAAGCGCCCTTTCGCAAAATCGGGATTTACTCAATGCCCCTTGGGGCTCCGATCAAAGTATCAGAGAAAAGCCTGACTTTTTACATCAAATTGGAGCCGCATCCGAAGAGATTGATGCTTTAAGGTTGTTAAATTTAAGTTTTATTCGAATTCTAGATTTAAAATCTCTCTATGTCTAAAGTACACTCTTTTATGCTTATCTTGCAACATCTAAAAAGGCGGCAATATCGCCCAGCTCGCCTACCGTGTGCGGGGCTCCGAGACGCATATTTTACAGCTATGCCTACGCTACCTGAACCGCCTGAGCAGCGCCACCTTTAATGAATACAGCGACGCAGGCAGTATTTCCAGCAACAAGTACAAAGAAATCCTCGCCCACGACCTGCATGGCAACAACTGCATCAATTACCCCCAAACAAGCGCAGCGAACTTTTACCCCTCTAAATCACCTCCGCCAGCACAAATGTACTACCGCCAACATAGATCAAATCATCAGCTTTGGCTTGTCTTTTGGCCGCCTTCAAGGCATTGCGTACCGAAGTATAGGTCTTGCCCAATAAGCCTTTTCCTTGGGCTTGGGCCTGCAAGTCTTTAGCCTCCAATCCCCTGGGAATATCGGGTTTGGCAAAATAGTAGTTGGCGTTTTTGGGGAAAAGATCGAGCATTTTGCCCAAGTCTTTGTCTTTGACCACGCCCATGACAATGTGGAGTCGAGCAAAATCGAGTTGCAGCAATCGTTCCATCACCTCGCGCAAGCCATCTTCATTGTGGGCGCTGTCACAAAGCACCCTTGGGTTTTGCTGCAAAAACTGCCAACGCCCCATGAAGCGGGTGCGGCTCTGCAACTCCGCCAATCCGGTATGAATGTGTTCAGGTTTTATGCCCCACTCTAGCGGCATTTTCTCTACTGCTTGCAACACGGTGCAGAGGTTTTTGCGCTGGAATGGACCATGTGCTTGCAACTCGTAAAGCTGATTGAAAAGTCCATCTTTGCTTGCTTCAAAAATGCTTTTTTCAAAATCTTCTGTTTGCAAAATAGCGCTGTAATGCTGGTCAGCAAAAGTGATTTCGGCCTTCATTTCCAGGGCTTTTTGCTTGAAAACGGGCGCGGTTTCGGGATGGGTTTCGCCGATCACCACGGGTACGCCAGTTTTGATGATGCCCGCTTTTTCGCTTGCAATCAAAGGCAAGGTGTCGCCCAAAAACTGCATGTGGTCCCAGCCGATGTTGGTGATCACGCTCAACACTGGGTTGATGACATTGGTGCTGTCTAGCCTGCCTCCCATGCCCACTTCGATGATGGCTACATCGACTTTTTGCTGCCTGAAATACTCAAAAGCCATGCCTACCGTCAATTCAAAAAAGGAAGGCTGGATTTTTTCGATCAAGGGTTTCACCTGCTCGATGAAGTCGATCACGAATTGGCGGGTTACGTATTTTCCATTGACCTTGATGCGCTCCCGAAAATCGCGGTAATGCGGCGAAATGTACAAACCCGTTTTGAAACCTCGTGCTTGCAAGATCGCCGCCAACATGTGTGCAGTAGAACCTTTGCCATTGGTACCGCCCACATGGATGCAGGGATAATGGCGATGTGGATGTTCTAAAAAATCCATCAAAGCCAGGGTATTGGTCAAATCTTTGCGAAAAGCCGCCGCCCCAATCCGGTGAAACATCGGCAATTGGCTGTACAAAAAATCAAGGGTTTGCTGGTAAGCAGCTTTCATCACTACAGTCGTGGAATGTCAAAAATAATCAAGGTAACACTGATCCTTTGTGAGTCGTAACAGCGCAACGAGAACGAAATAATAGGCCCTTAACATTTTGCTGCTATCTGTAAGCGTCCCAAATGTCCAGCTTCGCAATAAGCCTAAGATTTGTAGAATCGGTCATTCCACCCTGGTTTCCCAACACCTGGCTTCGCAAGAAGCCTAAGATTTTTGATGTCTTAGGCTTCTCCGAAGCCCGAACTCGCCATTGCAACCCAAGCTCTAAAAAGCTTTTGGCTTCTTGCGAAGCACGCTCGCTAATGAGATTTCAACGCTAGGGTCAACATTTCGATATACGTTTTGGCATTTGGTAGGGGTCTGATTCGATTAAAATCAGGCGTTAATACAACGAGAATAGACGGTTATTTTGTTCCCAGCCTACTGTAATCGCAACTAGTACTTCAAAAGGACCAGACATGAAAACAACAGCTCAAAAACAGCAAAGGTTTGAAGTAAGAACCTACGTTTTCACGAGCTCCCCAATCGCCTTCACCAAGGTATCCAGCTCGCGGGTGGTGGTGTAGACATTCGGCGTCAGGCGCACGCCTTTGATGTTTTCCCATTCGATGGCCACGGAGTGGATTTTGTAGTTGCGGTGAAAATGATCGGCAACTTCGCTGGGCTTTTTGTCTTTTACGGTCAAAAGACCGATGGCGCAACCAAATTCTGGATCGAGCGAGGTTTTTACCGCAACTCCTGGCATGGCATTGGCTTTTTTGGCCCAGTAATTTTTTAAATAGTGCAGACGCGCCGCTTTGCGCTCAGTACCGATCATGTGGTGGAAGTCGATGGCCTGGTTGATGCCTTGCTCGATGGCAAAAGAACGGGTGCCCAGGTTTTCAAATTTGCGGATGTCCTCGCTTTCGGCGTCAGGTGCGCCAAAAAGCGGGTACAGGTTTTTGATTTTGTCTTTTTTGACGTACAACATGCCGCTGCCAAATGGCGCACAAAGCCACTTGTGCAAGCTGGTACCAAAATAGTCGCATTCCAGATCGGGAATGGTGTAGGGAAAATGCGCAAATGTATGTGCTCCGTCCACCAGCACCTCAATGCCCCGTTTTTTGGCGGCCTGGGCGATTTCTTTGACGGGCAAAATCTGACCCATCCAGTTGATCAGGTGGGTGATGTGTACTACCTTGGTTTTGCTGGTGAAGGCATCGCTGAAGGTCTTGACGATCTCCGCTTTGTTTTCGATTGGGAATTCAAAATTCAGCCATTTCAGTACAATCCCGTCGCGTTTTTCCCTTTGTTTCCAGGCGTTGATCATGTTGGGATAGTCTTGCTTGGTGAGCACCACCTCATCGCCAGCCTTGAGGCGCAAGCCAAAAATGATGGTCTCCAAAGCCTCAGTCGAGTTGCGGTTGATGGCCACTTCCTCAGGGCTGCATCCGCCCAGATCGGCCAACTTGCGGCGCAGGGGCTCGCGGCCTTCGTCGAGGGTACGCCACATGTAGTAGCTGGGGGTTTCGTTGCTCAGGCGGTTGTAGCGCTCTACCGCTTCTTGCACCACCTTGGGCGAGGGACAAACGCCACCGTTGTTGAGGTTGATCAAAGCAGATGAAACGGTATAGGCCTGCCGAATTTGGTACCAAAAAGTCTCGTCTTCCGTAAAAGCATCGGGCGCGAACTGGCTGCTTTTTTCCAATAAACTGATTAAACTCTTGCCTTGCGCAGTTTGGTAAAACCCCGGAGCTGCACTGGCCGCACCCAACAAGGCAAAATTTTGGAGAAAGGATCGACGAGATGACATGTGTAGTGGTTTTTGATGTGGGGGTAAAATACGGGGATTTTGAAGAAATTGAAGAATAAAGATTGGGATTGAGTTCACAAATGCTGCGTCGAAAGGATTTTTTTAGTTAAACTTGACAAGATATAAATGATGGAAAAGATGGAAACTTTAATGAGCATATCTCAGCCTGAAGTCGAAAAAGGCAAACCAGTACCAAGCAAAAATCATTCGCTTGCTCAAGGAAACACATATTTTCATTTGCGAGACAAATACGGGAATATTTTTCGATTTGCAATTGCCCCGACCATGCTGTTGGCAGAAAATCAAGAGACTCCTGATATCGCTATTTACGACCAATTGGAATTTACTCCTGGAAGAGATGAATTTCCAGTCGCAAGAATACCATTGGGAGTGATTGAAATTTTATCAACTGCTTATTTTCTTGAGGACTTTTTGGCGCGAAGTCAGATCTATTTCGATTCCGGCATCCAGTCCTACTGGCTGGTCATTCCAGACCTGACTACGATTTATGTGTTCTCAGCCCCACATGAGTTTGAAGTATTTTTCAAAAAAGAAACACTGGTCGATGCCAAATTGGGCATTGAATTGGAGCTTGGGGCTATTTTTAGCTGATTTCCCGTTTTTTATTCACCATGCAAAATGAAAAAGCCAGTGAATAATCGTTATCCACTGGCTTTTATGCTGGTGTATTCTCTTTCTTTACTTCACCACACTTCCATTCGCCACAGGCACTGCCGGGCTGGCCAGGCGCAGTTTCCCATCCGCATCTTCAGCGCTGAGAATCATGCCATTGGACTCGATGCCGCGCAATTTCCTTGGGGCCAAGTTGGCTACTACAATCACTTGTTTGCCGGGCAGTTCTGCTGGATCAAAGTGCTCGGCGATGCCTGACACGATGGTACGTACTTCACTGCCCATATCCACGCTCAGTTGCAGGAGTTTGCCCGCTTTCGGCACGCGTTCGGCGGAGAGGATGGTGCCTGCGCGCAAGTCGATTTTGGCAAAATCGTCGTATTGAATTTCCATTTTGCTTTCGGGTTTTACGGGTTCAACTTGTACTGTAGCTGGGGCTTCCGTTTTTGGTTCATCCTTGGCTTTGGCGGCTTCTGCGGCCAAAACAGCGGCGAGTTTCTGTTTTTGGCGATCCACAATTTCCTGGCGGGAATTGTCGCGGCGATCGGCAATTTTTGGGAACAAAACCGTTGCTTCAGCGATGGCTTGGCCACTTGAAACCAGGGCTTCTCCAGTCGCCAACTTGTTCAACATGCTTTGCCAATCGCCATTTTTGACTGGTTCTTGACCCAACAAAGTGAGGATGCGCGGGCTGGTGAAAGGAATAAAAGGATGACTCACCACGCCCAATATGCCCACGACCTGCAAGCACAAGTACATGCATTCCACGATTACGGGGCTGTCAGGGTCTGTTTTGTAAATGGTCCAAGGCGAAACGTCTTGCAGGTAGGTGTTGCCATAAGAGGAAATTTCCATCACTTTTTGGCAAGCCGCTTTGAAGTTGTAGCGCTGGATGTCTTCAGTCAATGCCTGGGTTAGCGTGGTCACTTCGGCCAGTTTTTCCTGCAAATTGACCGAACAGGCAGGCACTTGGCCGTCGAAGTATTTGTGCGACAGGGTGACGACCCGGTTGATGAAGTTGCCCAGGTTGTCAGCGAGTTCTTTGTCGTGGTAATCCACAAAATCGTCCCATTTGAAGTCCGCATCGCGGTTTTCAGGCAGGTTGCGGATCAGGGCGTATCGCAGGGCGTCTTCCTTGTTGGGAAAGTCTTTGAATGCTTCGAGGTATTCGTGTTGTTCGATTCCCCAGCCACGCGACTTGGAGAATTTTTGTCCTTCAAAATTCAAGAATTGGTTGGCGGGTACGTTTACTGGCAAGGCATAATCGCCATGGGCTTTCAACATCGCCGGAAAAATGATGCAGTGGAAAACGATGTTGTCCTTGCCGATGAAATGGACGAGCTCTACACCCGGTCCTTTCCAGTATTCCTCCCAGTTTTTACCCTGATCTTCGGCCCATTGGCGGGTAGCGGAAATGTAACCGATCGGGGCGTCAAACCACACGTACAGCACTTTTCCAGCACCTTCAGGCAGCGGCACGGGGATGCCCCAATCCAGGTCGCGGGTGATGGCGCGGGGCTGCAAACCCTCGTCCAACCAAGACAAACATTGCCCCAAAACGTGGTTTTTCCAGGCCCCCGCATCGTGGTGCTGTTGGCCGTCGAGGATGCCTTTTTCGATCCATTCGCGCAACCAGGGACCGTGTTTGTCGAGCTTAAAGTACCAGTGTTTCGTGGGGCGCAACACGGGTGTTTTGCCGCTCATCGTCGAGCGGGGATTGATCAGCTCAGTAGGAGAGAGGGCTGAGCCGCAATTTTCGCATTGGTCGCCAAAAGCTTCGGTGTGGCCACAGGTCGGGCAAGTGCCAATGATGTAGCGGTCGGCCAAAAACTGCTGGTACTCCTCATCGTAATATTGCTCCACCAATCTTTCCTCAAACTCATCGCCCATTTCGTGCAGTTTCAGGAAAAACTCTTGCGAAGTCTGGTGGTGAATCGGCTCGCTGGTGCGGTGGTAGATGTCGAAAGAAATGCCCAATTTGGCGAAGGCATCGCTGTTGAGCGCGTGGTACTTGTCGATGATTTCACGGGGGCTGATGCCTTCTTTTTTGGCGCGAATCGTGATGGCCGCACCGTGTTCGTCCGAGCCGCAAACCCATACCACGTCCTTGCCCATCGAGCGCATGAAGCGCGCATAAATGTCAGCAGGAAGATAGGCCCCAGCCAGATGGCCGAGGTGCAAAGCGCCATTGGCGTAGGGCAAAGCGGAGGTGATCAGGTATTTTTTAGCCATTTCTCAAGTGGGAAAAACCCGTTTAATTTTTGTGAGCGCGAATATACGCTTAATGTGCATAAACCAGAAAAAGTCGAGAAGAGTTCCTAAAAAAGAAAGGCTCAATGTGGGTTTCAAGTTGAAAAAGACTTGGGCGTTTGCCTTGATCTAACCTAAGGTGAGTTTTAGGTTTGCGAAGTTCGATTTTTTGACTTACGAGTGACGACTTACGACTTATGAAGTAGGGGCTCGCTGGCAAGATCTTAGGGTTCTTAGATTTCCATTTTTACGGTTTGGTATTTTTGAGTTAACCTCAGCTTTGGAATGTTTTTAAAATATTGAAAAACAATTACCTGCAAACATTTTTCGCGTCCACTAAAGATGTAATAAAATTGACTGAGCTATTTTATTGGGAAAACTTCAATCGTAAAAACGATGATTTGATGAACCACAAATTTTCAATCGAAGCCCTACTTCGTAAGTCGTAAGTCGTCACTCGTAAGTCGTCACTCAAAAAAAGTCTTTGTGGCTTCATGACCAGAACAAACTCGTTTTGAATCACCACTTGAAACCCAATGAGAGCCAAAAGAAAACTTGGAACTGAACAAAAAGGAGCTATTTTTGGTCTTATGCTACAACACAAACCTTACTATATATGCCAAACTCCGAGATCCAATTCCTGGAAGGTCCGCGCTCACGCTGGCAAGAACTCAAATTTAGTTTCAAAGTCTTGAATGAATTCATCAAGGGATTCCGGGCTTTGCATTTTGCAGGCCCATGCATCACGGTATTTGGTTCGGCTCGTTTCAACGAAAATACCAGGGATTATCAAGTGACCAGGGAGTTGTCAGGAGAATTGGCCAAGTTGGGCTTCACCATCATGACAGGCGGCGGTCCGGGCATCATGGAAGCTGCCAACCGTGGGGCCAAAGATGTAGGTGGTCGCAGTGTAGGTTGCAACATCGTTTTGCCGATGGAACAGCACCACAACCCTTACCTCGACAAATGGGTGAACATCCGCTACTTCTTCGTGCGCAAAACCCTTTTGATCAAATATTCGTATGCTTTCGTGGTGATGCCAGGTGGATTTGGCACGCTCGACGAGTTTTTTGAGGCCATCACCCTGATTCAAACGGGTAAAATTCACGACTTCCCCATCGTGATTTTTGACACCGAATACCACCGCGACATCCTGGAACACATCGACTTGATGCTGGAACGCAAAGCGATCAGCCCAGAGGACAAAAAACTCTACCTGGCCACCGATGACATCAACGAGGCGGTCGCTTACATTCGCGACAATACCATCGGCAAGTTTAAACTGGAGAAGGAGAAAAAGCCCAGTGCTTGGTTGGGGGAGAAGGTTTAGGGCTGAGAAAGGATTTTGCTATTGCGAAAAAGAAGTATCTTTACCTTGGGAGCCCAAATCTCTCTATTGAATCATGCGCATTTACCACTTGCTTTTTATCTTGCTTTTTTCAGCATGTAAGATCGATGAAAATTCTCTGATTGAACGCGAGACGCCACTGAATCACAGCACCAATCGCGTACTCGTCCCCGTCGGTGGCAATGCCTGGTTGCAAAACGGAGGCGAATTGTCGGAGAAAGGCTTGAGCAAATGGACCAACTCCAATACCCAGTGCAAAGTTTATTTCAAGACTGCTCAGGGGGGTAAATTTCGCTTGTCCTTGTTGCTAAAACCCGAACCAGGCTCTGCTAAAATCCAGGTTAGCGCACTGGGAATAAGCAAAGCCATCCAGGTATCGGGTGCTGGGGAAAAGGAATTCATGGTAGGGGAGTGGAGCCTGGGCAAAGCCACTTACGTTGAGGTCAGCATCCAAGGCCTGAGCAAAACTGGTGCGGGTTATGGTGAATTGAGCCAGATTGGCCTCAGCGGCACGGCCATTACGCCCGATTTGAGTTATGTGAAAGACAACAAAGACAATTATTTCTATTGGGGCCGCCGAGGGCCGTCGGTACACCTCAATTTTCCTACTGATGGAAAGCAAATAGAATGGTTTTACAGCGAAATCACTGTGCCCAAGGACAACGACGTGATCGGTTCCTACTACATGGCCAATGGTTTTGGCGAAGGTTATTTTGGCATTCAAGTCAATTCAACAACCGAAAGGCGGGTCCTTTTTTCGGTTTGGAGCCCTTTTGAAACCGACAACCCCAATTCAATTCCGCCCGATCAACGCATTCAATTGCTGAAAAAAGGGCCTGGTGTTTATACCGGAGAATTTGGCAACGAAGGCGCTGGTGGACAAAGTTACCTGGTTTTTCTCTGGAAAGTAGGCATTACTTACAGCTTCTTGTTGCGAGGAAAACCGGATGGGACCACTACCACCTACACCGCCTATTTCTTTGCGCCCGAAGAAAACCAATGGCGCTTGATCGCCAGTTTCAAGCGGCCTAAAACGAATACCTATCTCAAACACCTCTACTCCTTCCTCGAAAATTTTGACCCCGAAACAGGCAACCAAACCCGCATGGCCCTCTACGGCAACCAATGGGCAGGCGACAGCCAAGGCAAGTGGACTGAACTGTCCAAAATGAATTTCACCGGAGACAACACTGCACGCAAGAATTTTCGCAAAGACTACGCAGGTGGCTTGAACAATGGGCAGTTTTTCCTCAAGAACTGCGGCTTTTTCGCTGATTTTGTGCCTTTGGATGGCAACTTTGAGCGCCCTTTGAAGAAAGTGGCTCCGCAGATTGATTTTGGGAAATTGCCTTGAATCAGTTCAATTGCCTCACAACACAATCCCCATTTGAATATTTGCCCGCTCATAAGGCGAAGGTCGTCCGGTCACTTTCACAAAACCCAGTTTTTGGTACAAGCTCAATGCGGGTTTTAGGAGGGTATTGCTTTCCAAAAACACCGCCCTGGCACCAAGACTGCGGGCTTTGTCGAGAACCGCTTGCCCCAATAAGTAGCCCAGGTGCTTGCCTTGGGCTTTGGGCGATACGGCCATTTTGGCCAGCTCGTAATCATAGGTCGGGTCATCGGCGGGCATTTTGGCCAGGGCGCATACCCCCAAGGGCTCACCTTCGTAAAGGGCGATGAAAATGTAGCCGCCTTTTTCCAAAATATAACCTTCAGGGTCATCCAGGGCTCGGTAATCGGCTTCTTCCATTACAAAATACTTGCTGATCCATTCCACGTTCAGGTCGCGGAAGGCTTGGCGGTATTGGGGGCTGTATTCCACGATTTGTACGGCTTTTGATTCCCGCGATTTGCGTTGGTCCTGTACCCGGCGAAACAGGGAGCGCTGCTCCAGCAAAAACTCCCACTCGGCGATGGCTTTCCAAAGGTCATACTGCGACTGGGCGAGGATTTCATCCAAGGCGGCATTTACATCCTGGTATTGATACTGGATTTTTTCATTCATTTCCAGACCCTTAGGGCTCAGGGCCACTACATTTCTGCGCTTGTCGCTTTCGTCGCGACGTTCTTCGAGCAAGCCATGTTTGTGCATTTCACTCACGATCTTCGAAACCGAAGGGTGCGAATGGCCGATCTCTTTGGCAATAACTGTCACCGTTTTGGCTTCGCCTTTTGACAAAGCATAAAAAACCGGGAACCATTTGGGTTGCAACTCCACGCCATACAATTGATAAAGCTGGGTGGCATCCGCTGTGATTTTTTCTGTGAGCATCCGCAGCCTGCTGCCGATGGCAATTTTACCGATTTGATCAAAGAAATTCATGAATTGGGTTGTTAATTATGTAATTGGTTACGTAAATGTAAATATGATTTTTGAAGAACGCAAGTGTAGCAGTAAAAAATTACTGCTGGAAAACCAATACTCGGCCACATCGGGGGAAGTGTTTTGTATAAATAGGTATTCGCCATCCTTTGCAGGTATCCATTCACAAGCAAAATCCGCCATTTACTCATTAAGTGGCGCAGGTTTACTGACTTGTGACTAAATTAGAGCGTGTATTTGATTTGATTCGTTTTGCCCTGAACCACTTGTAAATGCTTTTGAAGATACCCATCCTGCGTAGTATTGTTTTTTGCTTGTGTTTGTATGTCGGGCATGAGCAGATGGGGCTACTGTATGCACAATTACCAAGCTATCACCTCCAAAACTTTGACAGCGATTCAGGGATTCGGCCCGGCATTATTCTGGCTATTGCACAAGATTGCAAAGGCTTCTTGTGGCTGATGGGACCACGCATGGTGCAGTGTTTCGATGGCAAAACCACCCGCAATTATCCTTTGAATACTTACCCCATCCGCCTTTTTTGTGACAAACAAGACGGCGTATGGATCAGCACCCACGACCAGATTTTGCGCTTTTCAGCCCCCAAAGGCCGCTTTGAACCCACTGCACTGCCTCCCATCGACTCTTTGGGCATGGTGATTGGCGTTTTTGAATTGCCCGACCACAGCATTTGGGCTTTGTGCATGAAAGGCCTTTTTCGTTGGCAACCCCGGCAGCAGGTTTTTCAAAAGGTGAAAATGGAAGTCCCTCCGCCATATAAGCCTGATATGCTTTTGACAAGGGGCTGGCAACTCTATTTCCATCAAGGCCCAAACGTGCAGGTGTACAACTTCAAAACCAAAGTCCTGCGCAGCCTTCCCGATCAAGGCCAGTTCCGCATTTTTCCCCTGAACGATGACCAAGCCCTGCAAAGTAATTGGGACAATGAGACTTGGTTTTTGGATTTTGCCCAAAAAACCGTCAAAAAACTTGAACTTCCATTAAAGCTGCGCGAAAATACGGAAGCTACCAACTTGCACACACGCGGAATTACGGCCATTGGGCAAAGTCAATTTTACCTCAGCGCCCGTGAAGGCAATTTTATTTATTCCCCTAAAACTGGCCAACTTCAGCCCATTACTTTTTATATGGCGGGGCTAGAGGTCAAGAGCAAAGATTTTGTCAATACCGTTTTTGACGACGGGAAGGGTTCTGCCTGGCTGGCCTCACCGGGTGGTTTACTGAAAATTGATTTCTTGAAATCGCGCATGGGCTTGTTGAGAGCGCCAAAAGAACGGCCTGATGCCACCCATGCCCGTTTGAACGCGGTCAGGCGCATGGTGGAGGATGAAAAAGGCCGCTTGTGGTTGGCTACCGGGCATGGATTGGCTTGTTACGAACAGGGCAAAAACGATTGGTTTTTCATTCCACCCCGGCAAGGTGACCCGCGCTACATGGCCCATCCATCGCTGATCAGCATGATTTATGATGGCAAGAACTTGCTCATCGGGGCTGCGGGCATGGGCTTGTGGTTGATGAATACCGATACCCGCCAATTTCAAAGGCCCAGGTACCCGCACGATTCCATCCGACTAGCCAGCGAAGCCGATTTTTTCGACGATATCCTCAGCCTGCGCAATGGGGACCACCTGCTCATGGGGCGAGATCAGCTGTATTTGCTGGATGGAAAAAATTACATCTTGCATTTTGTTGAAACTCCAGCGGGAAGGGAAAATACCAATTATGCATGGCAAGATCCGCAAGGGCTCATTTGGTTGGCTACCACCAAGGGTTTGTATTGCTTAGACGAAAAATTCAAGGTCCTGGCCAACCGCATCAACACTTCAATCGACGATCTATTGACTGCGGGATACATGAGAAAGGATGGTCAATTGCTGTTTTGCAGCCTTAAAGGTTTATTTTTGGCCAAACTGGAAAATGGGCAAATTCGCACGCAAAAGCAAGGCTCATTTTTTGAAAAACAGATGAACACCATTCTCTACCAAGACGACTCTGGTACCATTTGGGCTGCTGGTGATGAAGGTATTGTGCGCATGGATGGCAAAACCAAACGCCTGCTAAAATTTGACCACAGTGACAACCTCCAGGGTTATGCCTTCAATGCCAAATCCGTTTTACACAATCGAGCAGGGCAATTGCTTTTTGGCGGCAACAATGGCATCAATTACGTTGACCTCAAAGGTTTTGATGTCAAAAAAACGCAATCACCCGTTTTTTTTCAACGCGTTTGCATTGATGGCATCGATACGCTTTACCAATCTTCTAAACAGGAAATTTGCTTGAAGCCCGGCGACCATTACTTGCTTTTGGAGTACGCAGTGCCCTATTTCAACAATCCTGATAAAATCTCCTATCGTTACAAGTTAGAAGGCTTGGAAGAAAATTGGCAAGGTCTGGGGAAAGAACGAATTTTGCAAATCAGTCGTTTGCCCGTTGGCCGTTACCGCCTGCTCTTGCAAGCGAGCTTAAACGGCTTAGATTGGGAGACTTCAAAAGACCAGCTTGCATTTAGCGTAGCTGCACCCATCTGGCAAAGACCCTGGATGATTACTGTGTTTTTGGGGATACTGGTCTTTGGCATTTGGTGGTTTGTACGCCTGCGCAACCGGCAAGTGCAGGAAAAGGAGGAAGAGTTAGAAGCAGAGCAGGCCATCAATTATTTCGCCTCCAGCATTTATTCCCAAAGTACGGTGGATGCCATTCTTTGGGACGTGGCCCGCAACTGCATTGGCCGTTTGCAATTTGAAGACTGTGTAGTTTATCTTTTGGATGAAAAAAACCAGACCTTGGTGCAAAAAGCAGCACATGGCCCCAAAAGCCCCCGGCATTACGAGATTACGCGACCGATCGAGATTCCGATTGGCCGGGGAATTGTAGGGAGCGTAGCTGCTAGTGGCCGTGCTGAAATCGTGCCCGATACCCGCAAGGATCCACGGTACATTGTGGACGATGCGGCAAGGTTGTCAGAAATTTCGGTTCCCATCATTTTTGATGGAAAAGTGCTGGGCGTAATCGATTGCGAGCACTCGGCTTTGAATTTTTTCACTTCCAAACACCATTCGGTTTTGACCACCATCGCTTCACTTTGTGCCAATAAAATTGTACGGGCCAAAGCCGAAGAAGAAAAAGAATTGGCCAAACAAAGCCTGACCGATGCCCGCCAGCGCATGCGCGAAGTTGAAATGCAAGCCTTGAGAGCCCAGATGAATCCCCATTTTATTTTCAATTGCCTCAACTCGATCAACCGCTATATCGTCAAAAGCGACCAAGCTACCGCTTCACTTTACCTGACCCGTTTTGCCAAACTCATCCGCCTGATTCTCGACAATTCCAATAGTGAAAATGTGGTGTTGACCAATGAACTGGAAGCTTTGAAATTGTACATCGAAATGGAATCCCTGCGTTTTGCCGAAAAATTCAATTGGCAAGTTACGGTGGAGGAAGGTGTGAACCTGGATACCATTGAAGTGCCTCCCATGATCATCCAACCCTTTGTGGAAAATGCCATTTGGCATGGCTTGTTGCACTTAGAAAAACCAGGTTCCTTGTTGGTGAAATTAAGCCTGAATGGGCACAACATGCTGGAATGCGTAATCGAAGACAATGGCATTGGCCGCGAAAAAGCCCGTGAGCTGAAAAGCAAAACGGCTACTACCCGAAAATCTTTGGGTATGCGCCTGACCGAAGATCGCCTGAGCCTCCTCAACCAAAACGCTCAGCTCAATGCGGGCATTCGCATTGAGGACTTGAAAGACGCGCAAGGCCAAGCCTGTGGAACCAGGGTGACTTTGCAAATCCCGATTTGAACTTAGAGCATGTTTAAAATTTTTTGTTTGCTATAAAACGGACCAATTTCGCCTACTCTTTGTTAGGAAAATGCTCATTATGCGCTGCATAACTCCGCTTTTCCTGCCTCGAGTAGTCAAAATTTGCCTCGTTTTCTGACTAAACCTCCAATATTTAAACATACTCTTAATTGCCCAAAAGAACTATACATGATCCGCTGTATTCTCATCGA
Organism: Chitinophagales bacterium; assembly: GCA_013299105.1. Lineage (GTDB taxonomy): Bacteria > Bacteroidota > Bacteroidia > Chitinophagales > Saprospiraceae > Haliscomenobacter. Next base: position 25,973 of record JAAFJY010000009.1, read on the forward strand.
CGACGAAAGCAATAGCCTGGAAATGATGGAATGGCTACTGCAAACCTACTGCCCCGAAGTGCAAATCCTGGCCCAGTGCAACAGCGCTGAAACTGGCATCAAAGCCATTCGCGAACTTCAGCCAGATGTCATTTTTCTTGACATTGAAATGCCCCACATGAATGGATTCGACATGCTGGAGCAGTTCGAACGACTCAATTTTGATGTAGTATTTTGTACGGCTTATGACCAATTTGCACTCAAAGCTTTTCGGTACAGCGCCCTCAATTACTTGCTCAAACCCATCGACCCTGACGATTTGAAAGCCACCGTGCAGCGCATCGCTGAGAGACAACAAGCCCCTTCACGCGAGCAGATTGATATGTTACTACAAACCATGAAGCAAAGCCTGCCACGCAGCACTCCTCCCAGAATTGCCCTTACCACTGGCGATGGTTTGATTTTTGTAGCTACCCAAGATATTTTGTATTGCGAGGCCGAGAGCAATTACACTAAAGTAGTCATGTCTAATAACCGCAAAATTTTGGTCGCCAAAGTATTAAAGGAGATCGACGACGCTTTGTCAGGGGAGGATTTTTTCCGCATCCACAATTCCTTCTTGATCAATGTCAACCACATCAAACGCTTTGTACGTGGCGATGGAGGCTATGTGGTGATGGACGATGATACTTCAATCACCATTTCACGCTCAAGGAGGCAAGCGTTCATGGACATGTTTCCTAGGTTTTAGCCTACAAAATACCATCCACTCAAAAAAACGACCATTGGCTCAAGCATTATTGACCTGAGCGGGCTTTGGGCCTAGCTTTGCAGGAGAATGGGTGAAAACACCTAAGTCCGATGTCTTATAGTAGAAAGCGCCACCCGTTCAGGACGGCGCTTTCTTTTTGCCCTTCAATCTTAGTAATAAGCCACGAATAAACCTTACCAAATCGCAACTTCGTTGCCTCGCTGCGCGAGGCCATTTTTTGAACACGGATGACACGGATTACGCGGATTTACACGGATTTCCAGCATGACGTTGACCATGATGTTGACAACTGGCAATTAGAAAATTGGTAAGGTTTATTTTTGAAACGTCACTTATCTTCCTCAAAGAATCAATAGTGTGAATGAGAATGACTTTTATTGAATGACAATAAATGTCCTTATTTTGCCAATCCTGCCCGTTCAACTTGCAGGGTTTTTGTTTGAAAGAATTTTTCAAATGCCGAAAACACCCGCCACCCGTTTCGCCGATCCTGGCTTGGCCTTGTACGATTTGGCCACCTATTTTTGGGTACACTGCCCCAAGTGCGATGGGCGTGCCACCGTAAACAATGCCGAAAGCAATCATCGCTTGACTTGTACCCAGTGCCACCATTTAGAAATGCCTGGTCATTGGCATGGCAGCGCCACGATTTATGTGAGCGTAAAATGCCGGGAATGCCATGCCCCAATTCGCAAAAGCGCCGCTTGGGAACAGCCGTGGACCAAACTAAAGGTCAAATGTGAAAAATGTGGCGACGAGTGTAGCTACGAAGGCAGTGTGAGCAAATCGTATGTCCATCAGGGTTTGCTGACGGATTCGGTGTACGGCTTGCCTTTGTGGCTGCAAACCAATTTGAAAGAAGACTTGTTTTGGGCCTTCAACCCGGATCACCTCGAATTGCTGCGCCAATACGTTGCTGCCAAGCACCGCGAACGCGGCATCGCTCCGCGCAACACAATCCGCAAAAACAGTGCCTTGTTGAGCCGATTACCTGCTTTCATCACGAAAGCCAGCAATCGCGAACCCATTTTGAAACTGATCGATAAACTGCTGCAAAAATGAATAATTTTATCAACGCCAGGCTGGAATATGAAGGCAATTTCCGCGCAGGTACCATCCACTACCACGAAGGCGACTTGCACCTCAAATTTTACCACGAAATGGGTGGTGGCGATTGCTTTTTTTACATCCTCATCCCTTCAAGCGAGCAATGGGAAGCCCAAACTCAAACACCGCTTGAGCGCAGGGACGAAATCATCAGTTTTTTGGCAAATAGGGTGAAAATGGAAAAAGCAGCTGGAAAACGGTACGAAATTGAGGACGGCAGCATTGTATTTTACAACTAGTGGAGCTTCTCTTCAACATTTCAACCATAAACATTTCAACTCCTGACAAAACTCACTCCAAAACTCCCTTTTGCGATTTCGCCAGGTTCCAGTTTCAAGAGGCCATTGCCATTGTTAAATGCATCGGGGCTACAAGTCATGGGCTCCAGGGCTACGCAATGGCGCAGGGGGGGGATGAACACTTGCAAGAAGTTGTATTTCCCGGGTCCGGTTTCCTGCCAATAACGCAGACGGCCTTCGGGGCCACTGAGGATGACTTCAGCCTTTCCAGGTTTGGCGTCGAGCACAAAACAATTGTCGAGCATGGTGCTGCCAATTTTCTTGAGGCTGGCAAATTCGTCGTAAGGGTAGTTTTTTCCAATAGGTAACATGCGCTCGTTCACCGCCATGATTTCGCAAAAAGGCAAGTGCATGGCATAATCATTCACGTTGTCGCCCACCCGAAAATAGGGGTGCCAGCCGAAACCCACCGGAATAGGCGTGTCGTGTAAATTTTGATACACCATTTCTATCTCCAGCCCATTTGCATCACTCAGGTGGTAGGCGATTTCAAACGCAAAGTGGAAAGGATAAGACATGTTTTGGCCAGCATCTTCGTATCGGCAGTGAATCCATGCCTCGTTTTCTTCAGCCATTACTTTGCTGACTTGCATGGGCTTATTTTGCCCAAAACCATGTAAAGCTACTTGGCTGGTCGGCTCGTTAATGGGGAAATGATAGGTATGCCCTAGCCATTCGTAAGTGCCATCGGTCAGGCGATTAGGAAAGGGAAAAAGGACCGTGTTTTTGGCCCAGCGGTTGATGTTGACCTCTTGAGCGGTTTGGTAGCCATCCAATAAATGAGTGTACGAAAGCTGTAAATCTAAAGCAATGCCCCCAAATTCTGGCAGGATACTCAGGGAATTCCCCGTTTCAGAATGGTGCAAAGTATGGCGAGTATATTGTCCAAATTCGTCGATGAGATGGCGGTACATGGCAATGGGTTTGTGTGTAGGGGAGCAAAGTTAGGAGTAGAAGCCAAGTTGCCAAATATCCTGAATCATTTTCTGTTAATCTTGAAATAAAAAATCGGGATATGTGCCAAAAATGAACATACCCCGATCTTTATTTGGCTTTACTTAGCGCATTACTTCTTCTGTTCTTGCTCCAAAGCTGCTCCGCTGATCAAATTCCCAAAGAATACCGCATTCAAAAACAAGCGGTTGGTGCCGTACCAATGCGCACGGAAATTGGGGTTGTCGGCCATAAAGATGACCCTACCCTGGCCTTGGCCACTGACTACGATGCCAGCCGCGTTTTTCACCTGTTCGGTCCACTTGCGGTGCATATAACCGCTCAACAGCGGGTTGTTGGTATAGAGCAGTGGAGTAGAGTAGGGGTTTTTGCCTTTTTCCAAAAATAATTCCCCATCGCGGAAAACAGGCATTTTGGCGTTGCGGTAGCCATAAGCGAGGGGGTGGGTGAGATCCAGCTCGGCTTCGAAGATGGCACCGGGGTTGTCCTGAGCGCCCATGTCGTCCATGATGCCGCCATAAGGCATGCGGCCCTTGTTGGCGGGGTCTTTGAGCTCGCGGATTTCCACAAAACCAATGCCCTGACTTTTTAGCCAGGTAATTGCCCGCTGGATGGCTACAATGGTGCCACCTGCGGCTACCCATTCTTTTAATTTGGCCGCACCTGCATTGCCGATTGCGCCAAAAGTGCCATCACCCAGGATAATTACATTGTAGCGGCTCAGGTTGACGCGGGCAATGTCATCCGCTTCCACTTTCGATACGGTCATGTCAAAACGGGTGTCGAGCAAGTGCCAGGCTTCGCCAGCGGTATTCGAGCCGACGGTTTCGCCGACCACGATCATCACCTTGGGCTGGCGCAGGGTCAGGAAGTTGTTGCTACCCAGGTCAATGCCCGAAGGAGTGAGTCCTGTTTCTACTGCATTGAATTTCACACCCAATTCAGCAGTGATGTCTCCCACCAGTTTGTGGATTTCAGCTGCACCCAGGTTTTGGTTTTGTACGCCTAATAATATGGTACCCTGCGGATAGTTTTTACCTCCTAACTTGAATGGCTGGGAGGCAACTTTGCTACGCAGTCCCTTGGCTTGTAAGTGGGTAAGGGCGCGAGGAGCATAGTAGTGTTCCCATTCGAGCAGGTAGGCATAGTTGCTCAGGGAGGGTGCCGCGGGTTTGGCACGTTCCACTTGCGCGCCTTCTACCTTTTTGCCCATCAACTTGCTGTTTTCAGCACCTTTTTTGGCCACCGCTGCGTATTGCAGGTTGAAGGCCATCGGCACGGTCCAAGAAGAGATGTCGTAGAAAATACTGTCGATGAACGTCTTTCCGGTTTCAAAAATGCCGCGAACCAAGCGGTATTGGTTTTGCTCCATCGGCACAAAAAAAGCTGCTCCGGGGTTGAAAGTCTTGCCTTCTGCACTTACACTGCCGCCTAATTCGTGTACCTCAATGTGCTGGCGGCGCAAGATTTCCACAAAACGATCCAAACGGGCCGGATCATAATCATCGCCAAATACGTACCCCAGGCGGCTGTCGTTTTTGGCCTCTTGGATGGCGCTTTGGTAAAAATCGCGTTGGTGTTCGAGTAGTTCTTGCTTCATGGCCACCGCCGCAGCTTGGGTGGAAAGGGCGGTTCTGACCTGGTTGCGGATGGTGAAAGCAAAGGTCAGAGGTCCGTTGGTTGATTCCTGCAAGTGCCCGCGTGAGCTGGCCTGCTCAAATAAAATGCCGATACACCCTTGAAAATCGGGGTAAGTCGAACCTTTTCCAATGTAAAAATCGTCAAAACCCTCCTGGGTATAATACAATGAGCCGATCTGGTCCAGGGCCTTGGCGTGGAAATTGCCGATTTTAGCGGTCAATTCCTGGTTTTGTTTGGGTGGGATTTGGCTGACCCGGGTAGGTACGCCAGGCATGAAGAAAAACGAGGCATTGGTGCCCATCTCGTGGTGGTCGGTGAGGATATTGGGCTTCCATTCCTGAAAAATCTTGGCGCGACCGCGTGATTCCGGGTGGGCTCCCATCAGCCAGTCGCGGTTGAGGTCGAACCAGTAATGGTTAAAGCGACCACCGGGCCAGGTTTCGCTAAATTCGCGGTCGGCGGGATCGCCCGTGAGGTGACGGTTGCGGTGCTGGTTGGCCCAGGTAGAGAAGCGCTGGAACCCATCGGGATTGAAACAAGGGTCAAACAGAATGATCGTATTATTGAGCAATTGGTCGATTTCGGGGCTTTGTCCGGCGGCCAAGTAGTAGGCCATCAGCATGGCTGCATTTCCCCCGCTGGGTTCATTGCCGTGGATCGAAAAACCCTGCCAAACTACCAGTGGTGCAGCATTCAAGTCGGCTTTGCTTGATTCGGAAGGGTTACTTACCTGCAAGTGCTTGGCCTTGAGCTCGACCAGGTTGCTGTGGTTTTTTTCAGCTGTAATTGTGAGGTAAATCAAAGGGCGCATCTCGTAGGTACGGGCATACTCAGTCAGGCGAAAACGGGGTGAAAGTTCACTCAATTTGCGCAGGTATGCCACCTGCTGGTCGTGAGTAACATGCCATTCGCCGATTTGGAACCCCAAAAAGGCTTCTGGAGTTGGAATCTTGGAGTCGTAAGTGATATTGGGCAAATAATAAGTCAATTCCTGGCGCTGTGCCTGAAGCGTTTGGAAAAGTGAAAAGGCAACAAGCAGTAAAAATGCTTTTTTCATACATCCGATTTTGGTGATGGGCATAAAAAACAACGCTTGGTCTCAATGAGAAACCAAGCGTTTAACTGAAAACCAAAAATAACAATAAAGCGCGTATGGATAAGTATAAATAGACGATGGGTGATTTTGCCGGGGTTTTTGACAGAAATAAAATGTAGTTTGACCAAGAACGAATCGCTTAGTATTTGAGCTAAAATAAGATGGACATCTTTGTTTTTGAGGTTTAGCAAAAAAAGAATACAAATCCTTTTATTCAGTTGCTTTTCATTTTTCACTAAACCCAAACCTGGCCACCTTATTTTTTTACGCTTCCTTAGGGTCCGAGCTTTATTACGCTCCCTTAGAGTAGTTTAAAATTTTTTGTTTGCCACAAAACGGCCCAATTTCGCCTATTCTTCGTTAGGAAAATGCTCATTATGCGCTGCATAACTCCGCTTTTCCTGCCTCGACTAGCCAAAATTTGCCTCTTTTCTGTCTAAACCTCCAATATTTAAACACACTCTTAGTCTCGAGTGATTTTAGAGACCATAATTTTTTCCTGATCAACCAGAAGTACTTGGCTCATGTTGCCACTTTTCTGCTCCACTTCAAGTACATAGCGGCCTTGTGGCAGGTCTTCTAAATTCAAACGGGTGGAAAACCCATTGTGGTCGTTGATGGTACGATTGTAAAAGACTTCATTGTCACTCAAGCTTTTCAAGCGCAAAACACTGCGCTCCTTTTGCAGGTTGGCAAGGTTGATTACCAAACTCTTGGACTCCACTTTGGTTTTGAGGAGTACCAGTTCGATGACTTTGTCTTTGGCTTGTGCGATGAGTAAGGGCATGGCGAGGGCCAGCGTAAGCAAAATCCTTTTCATAATAACAACAAGGTTTTGAGCATCTTTTTGCAACACAAAAAGACCCTCAGATGATAGAATTGGGTGATGTAAAATAAAAAAAGTCGGGTGATGTATCGTCAGTGAGAACTCATACGAGAAAGACGAGTCCTGGCATGGAATAGTTGCAGCCAAAAATGTTAAAAGCCGGAATCTTCGGTGAATTCGCTGTTTTTGAAGACCAATCTGGTGAAAAATGGGATGAAAAATTTGCGACTATTGCTGCAAGTATTCGATCCCCATCGGAATTGAGCCATACACCCGCCAGCGCTGCCCTTCTTTTTTGAGCAGCCAGAGCTGGATGACAAGGTTGTCTTTGAAACTGAGATTGCTTTTATGCCCTTCGGTGAGTTGGGTAATCCGCAGCACTGCGCTATCGGAGCCTATTAATATCGGATCAATGCTTTGAATGCTGTAATAAATTGAAATATCCGCGATTTGTTGTTTGACGAATTCGATGGTATTGACCAGTTGTGGGGCTTCGGAATGAAATGTACGCCACAGGAGGTCATATTTTTTGCTTTGAAGGGCTGAAAAATGAGTGTGAATCAAAGACTCTATGCCTTCCAACTCTTCAGCAAAATCCTGAGATGATACCTGGTTTTTTTCCTGGAGCTTTTGACTAAAATACAAGATGCGTTTGCGAAAAATATTATAGGCTACATCTACTTGCTCGCGACTGAGCGTCTTGTTCATTTCTTCAGCAATCAATCTTTCCAACTCACCATTCAAGGCAACTAAGTCGTGGTGTAAATCTTGAAAAGTCAATGACTGGCAAGTTTCTTGTAAAAGTAGGGCTACAGCTTGTTTTAACTCGTTTTCGCTGATGTGAGCTTCTACTTTAGCGTTTAAGTCCATGATTGAGATGGGTTTGGGTAAAGATAACACTCGATTTTTAAGTACAAACACATAAAAGCCAATAATTTATAGAGGATATCTTAGCCAATGGAAAACTGCATCAAATTCGACCTTATTTCCTGGTATTTCGCTTCCGAGATGAAGGCCAAAGCATAGTCCATTTCAGCACTACCAAAGCAAATAAATTTTTTTTCACCTTTATAGCCGTTTTCTTGTAGAATTTTGTTCAGACCTTCTTCGAATTCAGGAAGATTGATATAATCGCTCTGCCTTTCCACTGAAAAAGCGGAGGTTTTTCCGTTTACGATAAGATTGAATTCAAATCTACCGTCTTTGTATGCGGATGAAAAATCATCCAATTTCAAGATACCGTTGGTAGTTTTGAAGGCCCGTAAAATATGATCCTTGTAGTCGTTGCCACTGAAAATACAGTCTGGCACATCAGTATAAAACTCATCGTCAGAAATAATGTCATTAAGTTCGTTCATTGTTTTGAGTTTTTTATTCTGTAAACAATACATGAATCAGCCAAGAAGCCAATCCAAAAGGCAGGTAATTGATTTATTTCCTACACGGTTTGCAATTTTACTCATAGTTTTTTATGGTTCCAAGATTCTGGTTTAAATCAACTTGTATTTTTGCAAAACCCACCCTAGGTTTTTGATATGTTTGATTGCTGGTTTTTCCTTGCTACTTACTTTTTTTGTCTCCCTATAAAAAATATCTACCTTCGCAGCGCCAAATCAAGAAAACCAAAACAACATGTCTGACGCAATTTTTGCCCTACCCAAAGCCATGAATGAACCCGTTTTGCAATTTGCGCCGGGTTCTCCAGAAAAACTAGCATTGAAAAAAATGTTGGCTACCCTGAAAAACCAGCCCTTGGAAATTCCCCAGGTGATTGGTGGGAAAAAAATCTTAGAGGGCGAAAAAACTGCCATTCGTCCGCCGCATGAGCACCAGCATATCCTGGGGTATTTTTACAAAGGCAATGCCAGCCATGTGCAGGCTGCCATCGCCGCTGCCGCTGCGGCCAAGCCAGGATGGGAAGCCATGCCCTGGCAAGATCGTGCTGCCATTTTCCTCAAAGCAGCCGACTTGTTGAGTGGCCCTTACCGCAGCAAAATGCTGGCGGCTACCATGCTGGGTCAAAGTAAAAATGCTTACCAAGCGGAAATTGACGCCGTTGCGGAATTGTGCGATTTCTTCCGCTTCAACGCCGAATACATGCTGGACCTCTACGCCCAGCAACCCCAAAGCCCGGCCCTGACCTGGAACCGCATGGAATACCGTCCATTGGAGGGTTTTGTGTTTGCGATCACCCCGTTTAACTTTACCTCCATAGCTGGCAACCTGCCTTGTGCCCCCGCTTTGATGGGCAATACCACGATTTGGAAGCCTGCCGAAACGCAGATTTATTCGGCTGGGGTGATCATGGAGGTTTTGGAAGAAGCTGGTCTGCCCTCTGGGGTAGTCAACCTGATTCTGGTCGATGGCCCAGTAGCGGGCGACATCATTTTCTCGCACCCTGATTTTGCGGGACTGCATTTTACGGGGAGTACCGGGGTTTTTCAAGCCTTGTGGAACACGATTGCCCGTAACATTCCCAAGTACAAGGCTTATCCGCGCATCGTGGGCGAAACGGGGGGCAAAGACTTTATCCTCGCTCACCCAAGTGCAAATGTGGAGGCGCTGGCCGTAGCTATGGCCCGTGGAGCCTTTGAATACCAGGGCCAAAAATGCAGTGCAGCCTCGCGGGCGTACATCCCCAAAAGCATTTGGCCTGCGGTTAAAAAACGCGCCATCGAGCTGACCCAAAGCATGAAAATGGGCTCACCCGAAGACTTTCGCAATTTCATCAATGCGGTAATCGACGAGCGCGCTTTTGACAAAATCAGCAGTTACATCGTGGCTACCCGCGATAGCAAAGACGCCGAGATCATCGTTGGGGGCAAATGCGACAAAAGTGTGGGTTACTTCATCGAGCCTACGATCATCGAAACGAGCAACCCGCATTTTCTGACGATGGAAGAAGAGATTTTCGGCCCGGTGTTGACCGTCTTTGCCTACGATGATGCCGACCTCGAGGCCACCATCAAATTGGTAGATACGACTTCACCTTATGCCCTGACCGGAGCTATTTTTGCCCAGGGCCGCGATGTGATCAATCATTTGAGTAATGCACTACGCCACTCAGCAGGCAATTTCTACATCAACGACAAGCCAACAGGTGCGGTCGTGGGCCAGCAGCCTTTTGGCGGAGCCCGTGCTTCCGGCACCAACGACAAAGCAGGATCTCTTTGGAACCTGGTACGTTGGGTATCGCCTCGTGCAATGAAAGAAAACTTCAATCCTCCTTTGGATTACACCTATCCGTTTATGATGGAAGAGTAAGCAGTTGAAACGTTGAAATGTTGAAATGTTGAAGAGTTGAAAAGAAGACTACCGCTCAGGGCCACTCTTTTCATCCCTTCAACTTTCCAACCTTAAACTAAATGACAATTTTGCTGAAACAATGAACCTGAGTTCTTCTAACCTTGTAATCGAAACCGAACGCCTTTTTTTGGCTTCCTGTAGCCTATCCATGTATGAAGCCATCCTCAGAGGCGATCATGAAATTGCCGACCTATTGGGGATTCGCGTGCCAAAAGATTGGACCATTTTTGGCGATGAGCCCACTGTTTTTGCCATGGAACGGGTGCGTACCCAGCCACAAGACGAACATTGGTTCATGTTCATGCCCATTCACAAAACCTTGCATACTCTCCTTGGAGCGGGTGGCTACAAAGGCGGCCCTGACGCGAAAGGGGTTGTAGAAATTGGTTACGAAATCGCTTCGGATTTTCAAAATCAGGGCTATGCAACCGAATATGCAAAAGGCCTGATCCAACATGCATTCGATCATCCAGCCATTAAAACTGTCAAAGCCCATACCCTGGCTGAACCTAACTACAGCACCAGGGTTTTGAAAAACTGTGGCATGGAGTTCGTTGAAGAACTATTCGATCCAGACGATGGTGCGATTTGGCAATGGAAAATTGATCGAGAAATTATCACGGTTTAATCGGCAATGCTTACCTTGGACGGAGATTAATTTCACAACATGAAACACCAATTGCTTCCAGTCCTACTGCTGTTTGTTTTTCCATCTTTTCTTTTTTCGCAAAACAAACTCACTTGGGAATTCCCGCTTCCGCGCACGCATACGGGTATCCTCTTGGGCAATGGTACCCAGGGCCTAATGGTTTGGGGCAGTGGCGAACAACTCAATATCACAGTTGCCAGGGCTGGTTTTTGGGACCACCGTGGGGGCAATGAATTCAGCGCCCGCATCACTTACCCGGAGCTGAAAAAAATGCTGGAAGCCAAAGACAATGCGGCCATCAAAGCTGCATTCGCCGTTCCGCAAAAACAAGGGGCACCAAATTTTGGCCATCCCCAACAACTGGGTGGGGGTCGCCTGGAATTGACCTTGCCTAAAGGTTGGAGCCTGGAACGTGGGGATTTGCACCTCGACAAAGGCGAGATACAGATTATAGTGAGCAAAGCTGGTGCCCAGCAATGGATCAAAATCCGGGAAGCAATCAAAGACGAGTTAGCTTGGGTGGAATTGCCCGCTGCTTTGCAAAGCACTACACTTAAACTGGTTTCTGCCTATGAACTCAACCAAGAACGCCTCAATGCAGTGGGAATCCAAGCCCCCGAAGCATGGAACCTGGACCAGGTACAGGGCCTAACCCAGAAACTGCCTGAAGATGCCCCCTTGACCCTGGCTTATCGCAAATTGGGCAATGTGGTAAAAATCGCTTCGCACTTGGGTGACGGCTACCAAAAAGAAAGCGTTCGCCTAATCAACGGCAACAATCTCGCAACCCTGGAAACCGAGCGCCTGGCTTGGTGGAAAAACTATTGGGCAACAGCTGCCAATGTCAGTTTGCCCGATGCCGATTTACAGGAATTACACGATTATGGCTTGTACAAACTGGCCTTCATTTCTCCTCCGCAAGGTGTGCCCGCTACTTTGCAAGGCCCTTTCATGGAAGAATACCAAATCGTACCCTGGAGTAACGACTACCACTTCAATATCAACGTGCAGATGATTTACTACCCCGCTTTGATGAGCGGCAAGTTTGATCACCTGATGCCCATGTGGAAAATGATCGAAGGCTGGATGCCTGAATTGCAGCGCAATGGCGAAGCATTTTTTGGCCGCAAAGGAGCCCTGATGCTGCCCCACGCTGTGGATGATCGCTGCAAAGTAGTAGGTACTTTTTGGACAGGAACCATTGACCATGCTTGTACGGGTTGGATGGCCCAATTGGCCTGGCTGCATTATCGCTACAGCAACCAGCGCGAAATATTGGAAAAATATGCCTATCCCTTGTTGATCGGTGCCTTTGAGGGGTATTGGGCGATGCTCGAAGAAGTACCAGATGGCAAAGGTGGCCAGCGATTTAGTTTGCCCGTATCCGTGTCGCCTGAATACCGGGGCGACCGCATGGATGCCTGGGGCAAAGACGCCTCATTTCAGTTGGCAGCCCTCCATGCAGTGGCACAAACTTTGCCCCAAGCTGCCGCTTTGCTCAACAAACCTCTTGACCCACGTTGGGAGGATGTGAGCAAAAGACTACCACCTTACACCACATTTGATGGCGAATACCTCCAGGAGTGGAGCTTGAAAAGCAAGCGCATCGCCCTGTGGGAGGGCATGGATTTGATTGAAAGTCATCGCCACCATTCACACCTGGGGGCCATTTATCCATTTGTTACCATTGATCCCAACAGCGAGGAACACCGCAGCATTGTACAAAACTCACTGGCTACTTGGCGCTACCGCGGGGCTGGGGGTTGGTCCGGCTGGTGTATTTCTTGGGCTTCCATTCTACTAGCCAGAACAGGGCAAACCGAGGCTGCCGTAAACTGGATCAAGTACTTCAAACAAAACTTCAGCAACGAAGGCCGGGGTACTTCTCACAATGCCAATACCCTGGGCAATAGCATCATGGGGCACCCAATCTGGAGCCGCACAGGACAGAAAAATGGAGAAATCATGCAGCTCGATGGAGGAATGGGTGCCATTACTGCCATTTATGAACTCCTGGTACAAAACCGCAAAGATGGGCTACACGTTTTGCCCGACCGCTCGATTTATTGGAAAAATACCAGCTTCCAAAATGTAAGGGCCGAAGGTGGCTTCAAAGTGAGCGCCAAAGTAGCCAAAGGCCAGTTGGAAGAAGTGAAAATCGAATGCACTGCGGATCAAGAACTGCGCTTGCACCACGGTTTTGGCGAAAAGTATTCCTTGAACGGTCAAGTTCAAAATGGAAAGGTTTTACAGCGCAATTGCAAGGCCGGGGAAATTTTGGTTTTAAGAAATTGATATCGACACCTACTGAAAATTCCCCGAAATTTTCAGTAGGTGTGAATTTTGTGATGAAAATGAAGCGCCCCGGACCGCGCCGTGTCACGCCTTGGCGTGAAAGCGGGCCAATTATGAACATTCTTTCAAATTCTAAATTAGTCAACGTCAAGCAAGAAATTCTGTAATTCTGAAAATTCTGGTTCAGACAAAAAATACCTCCTTTGCTTTTTGAGTCCGTTTTTCTACGAAGTTTCCAGACACACCAAAAAACACAAATCCCGCATCTCTGCATGAAACACAAATCACATGGCAGAGATCAATACCACCGAAGTAAAAAAAGAAGGCGGCAAAAAACGCAGCAAAAAGGCCTCTACCCGCGTGGACCTCACCGCAATGGTTGACTTGGGCTTCTTGCTCATCACTTTTTTCATGCTGGCTACCACTATGAGCAAACCCAAGGCCATGCAGGTGAACAAGCCTGCGAAATTGGATAAAGAAGAAATCACCAAACTTCCTGAAATCCCACAATCCAAAACGCTTTCACTCGTGTTGGGCAAAAACGACCGGTTGTACGCGTATTCTGGAGCCGACATAGGCACCAATTACCAGATCGACTCGATGAGTTTTTCGCGCTCAGGCCTGCGCGAGATTGTTAGAAAACGCCAAAACGAGGTAGCGCAAAAATGGGAAGATCCACAACAACTGTTTGTGATGATCAAACCCAGTGCAGGCTCTAACTACCGCAACTTGGTGGATGTACTCGACGAAATGGCCATTTGTCAGGTGAGTCGTTATGCCATTTTGGACGAATTCAATGAATTGGACCAGGAAATTCTCAGTAAAACCGGAAATGAGATAGCGGTTTTGAGCTGGAAAAAGTAAGTCACTTTTTTGTAGGGGAAAGGCATGTAACATAAGTTCTCCCAGCGCGTTTATAGGATGTTGAGTTTAGTTTGATCCATTTTTATCATACAAAATCATCACATGAAACATTTCTTTCCCCGTTTTATTCTGTTCTTTTTATTGAGCGTTTGCGGCTCAAACGCTTGGAGCCAAGCCGATTTTCGCCCGGGATATTTGATCAAAAGCAGTGGTGACACCCTGCGGGGTTTGATCGACTACCGCACCAACGAGCCGCGTTATGCCTTGCGCTGTACCTTTAAAGCAAGTGTTTCAGCCCAGGCGCAAGAATTCAGTCCGGAAGAAATCAAGAGTTTTCTGTTTGAAGACAAGAAGTACATCGTGAGCGTGGTGCTGCCAGACTCCACCACCCAAGGCCCGGTTTTTGCCCAGCGCTTGGCCACCGGAGTGGTCAATTTGTACCGCTATTTGAACCGTTATTTTGTGGAAAAATCAGGGCGAAGAACCTTCGAATTGATCCAGACTCAGAAAGAAGTCACCCGAAACAACGAAGATTTCATCGTTCCAGAGAAAAAATACATCGCTACGCTGAACTCTTATTTTGTCGATTGCGAGGCCATGTCAGGCAAATTGGACCGTTTGGAATTGGTTGAAAAAGACCTCATCAAGGTGGTCAACAAGTACAATGAATGCATGGGGAAACCCGCCACCATCAACCAAAGTGATTTGCCAGCGATGGTTTTATCCCCAAGGCTTGGGGTATGGGCCGGGACTGGATCATTTGACGTGACTGAAGACCGTTCGCGCCAAAACTTATTTGATCGGGTTCCATTTTCATCGGGGTTCATCGCTGCACCAGTAGCGGGTTTGGAATTGGAGTTACCCCGAACCGTACCTGGCCTTTTCTTCAATTTAGAAATGATGCTTTTGCAAAAAAAGCACAGCGGAAGCTACGAAGAACAGCAAGCCCGAAAATTTGAAGGGGAATACGAGGCTAGTTTTGGCTTTTTGCGTATGCCCATTGGCATTGGCTATGCACAACCTGAGAATGGGAGGAAATTTTCTTTTTTTGCCAAAGCAGGCACCAGTTTCAACCTGAGCCTGACTAAAGCAGAAATGACGGCTCGGATCAATTTGATTTCTCCTTCTGAAACCATTCAACGGAATGCGGATTACGGGAGCAGTGATTTTAGCCCCAAGCAATTGAGTACCTATTGGGGTGCAATTGGCTTGCGCCAAAACAAGAAGGGACTGCGATTTTTTGCAGAAACCCGTTTTGAACTGGAACAAAACCCCATGAAATTCAGGCCAAATCTAAACTTTCCTTTCAGCCGGGGCACTAATTTTGGGCTCCACTTGGGTATTTACTTTTAATTTCAGCAGTTCTCCATGTAGCCATTCACCTGACTTTGATGCAACTTCTGGATAGATTTCAGATGGGCGGTCAAAAATAAACCTTTCCAGTTTTTATGGTACACGCATGTCAACGTAACGGTCAACGTCATGTTGAAAATCCGTGGAAATCCGCTAAATCCGCGTCATCCGCGTACTAAAAACGGCCTCGCGCAGCGAGGCAACGCAGTTGCGATTTGGTAAGGTTTATTTGTGGCTTGTCACTAAATAGGAGCTTGATACACCTCAAATCTTCCCCGCGAGCCCCCAAATCATATGTAGTATGTCGTCTATCGTATGTTGTATGTAAAAAATGCACCAAACAAATAAGAACTCACGATAATTTTATCAACTTACTCAACACCCCAATTCCCTGCGCCATCTCCGCTTCGTTGATGGACGCAAAACCAAGACGAGCAGCATTCAATGGCTTTTCCTGCCAGTGGTAATTGCTGCCATTGTTGATGTTCATGCCTTGTTCGGCTGCTTTTTTGGCCAAATCAAGCAGCGAAATACCAGGATCAAACTGCCCCCAAATGGCCATGCCGCCAGTAGGAATTTCAAAATTTAAGCAATCACCCAGTTCGGTTTTAAGCATTTCAGCAAGGGTGTTGCGGCGCTTTTCGTAGGTTTTTACGGCTTTCTTGAGGTGTCTGCGCAACTCACCAGCTTTCAAAAAATCGGCAAAAGCAGCTTCAAAAACCTGCTCGCCTTGGCGGTCCACGATTCTGCGCAAATCTGACATGGCCCGAATCACTTCACTTGGCCCAACGGCATAGCCCAGGCGCAAGGCGGGGGAGATGGCTTTGCAAAATGAGCCTACGTACAGGGTCAAGCCATTGTTGTCTTCGCTGCTCAAGGGCAAGATCGGGTTGCTGTCGTAGTGAAAATCAAAATCATAGTCGTCTTCGAGAATGCAAAAACGATAGCGCCGCGCCAATTCCAACAATTCCAGTCTGCGCCCTGCCGGCATGCTCACGGTAGTAGGGTAGTGGTGGTGCGGGGTGAGGTAGAGCATGCGCAGGGGCATTTTTTTGCACAAGTCTTCCACTGCATTGGGGTCTAATCCATTTTTGTCAATTTTAAGGCCTTGGAGTTGGGCTCCGGTTTGGGCAAAAATTAGTCGCCCGGTGAAATAGCCAATCTCTCCCACGCCCACCACCGATCCAGGCTTGAGCAAGCAGTTGCTGGCCAGGTGAAATGCCTGGATGCTGCCCCTCGTAATCATGATATTGTCTTCATTGAGGCACAAGCCCCTGCTTTCGCGCAGGTAATTGCACAAGGTTTGTCTCAAACCCCAGTCCCCTTGGGTCGAGGCATATCCCAGGCTTTGTCTTTTTTGCCCCAACAGCAAGCGCTGTCGATAATACCGAGCCAGTGAATCCAAGGGGGCCAATCTTACATCGGGCAAGCCGTCGTCGAATCGCAAGCCTTGGTGATTGCTGATCAGGGGCTTTTGGAGCTGGGGGTCGGCTTGAAAATCATAGCCAGGTGTTGCTTTGGGAGTTTTGATTTGGGTGGCTTCGCCCAGGCTTTTGACCTTGATTTCTGGTAGTTTTTGGCTCACAAAAGTACCCACTGAGGCTACGGTTTCCAGCCAACCCTGGGCTTCCAGTTCTTCCAGAGCGGCTACGATTGTTTTGCGGTGCACCCCCAATTGCGCGGCCAAAATCCTGCTGCCAGGCAAGCGGCTACCCCTGGCCAATTTCCCCTCGCGGATCAATTGGCTCAAAGAGAAGGCGATCTGCTGGAAGATGGGTGTGGATGATTCCTGATCCAGGGTGATCATGTTGTCAAAAGGTAACATAGCCGGACTACTTATTTTGTAAAAACTGGCTGATTCAAATAGTCCTGCAAAGCTATAACTTTGTTGTTATCCAAACAAACAAACACATGCACTACCGACTTACACTCACCCAAATGCTAGGCAGCTTGGATCCCCCTGCGGGCAAAACTTTTGAAGAAGGCTTCAGGCACGGCAGCATGAGCATTGAATTGTACCGCCCCTACCTGCAAGACTTGCAACAACCTCACCTTCAGGACGAAATCTATGTAGTGGCCACGGGGCGGGGCATTTTTTTTCGCGGAGGAGAAAGGGTGCCTTTTGGGCCCAATGATGTTTTGTTCGTGCCCGCTGGCATGGAGCATCGTTTCGAACACTTTACCGATGATTTAGCCGTCTGGGTCATTTTTTATGGACCCGAAGGAGGCGAAAACAATAGCAACTTACAAGCATGAAAGCAAAAACTTCACTCACGCAACCGAGTCGCTATCCTAAGCGCATGGATTATTCGGAAGAAACAATCAATGCCATTTTGGATGAAGGCCTTTTTTGCCACGTTTCTTTTACCAATGACGGGCAGCCATTTTTATTGCCCACCGGTTATGCCCGCATTGGCAAAATTTTGTATTTACACGGCTCGGTCGGCAGTCATTTTTTCATGCAAATGGCCAAAGGCATTCCGGTTTGCGTGGCAGTGACTTTGTTGGACGCCCTGGTTTTGGCTCGTTCGGTGTTTAATCACTCTGTAAATTACAGGAGTGTGATTGGTTTTGGCAAAACCCGCTTGGTGGAAAACGAAGAGGAAAAATGGCTGGCTGCCAAAAGTTTCACCGAGCACATGATTCCTGGTCGCTGGGATGATGCCCGCCAACCTACGGCCAGCGAAATGAAGAAAACCATGTTCATCGCAGTCGAACTGGAGGAAATGAGCGCCAAATTGCGTACCCACGGCGTAGGCGACGACCCCGAAGACCTGGACCTGGATGTTTGGGCGGGTCTATTGCCTTTACCGGTCAAAGCCCAGCCCTTGCAAGTTGCGGAGGACTTGAAAGCAGGTGTGCCAGTACCCGAATATTTACAAAACTATTGGCGGGGCAAGTGATCGCTTTCAAGCTCGATGATCCATGTTTTTAGGATTCAACAGCAACCTGACCAAGCCAAAAGCCACCACTGTCACCAGGAATAAAGCCGGAAATCCACCGAGATTGGACGCCATTTTGATGCCATCAATGCCTGCGCTGGAAATCATGATCCAGGCCACTGTGCCCACCAGTACCCCCCAGGCGATTTTGATCCAAACAGGGGCCTCTGGACTTTCTGGCGAAATGCCATTGGTACACAAGGCACTCATGGCCGAGGTATTGGCATCGGCTCCAGCTACGTAGCTCAAAAACGCAGTGAATAAAAATACCAATCCACTCACTTGGCTCCAAGGAAATTGATCCAACATCCCGTAGATCACATCTTCGGGGCCTTGTTTTTGCAAAATGCTGCTTAGTAACCCAGGTTGCTGTTGCATTTCCAGGTACAGGGCATTGCCTCCAAAAATCAACATCCACAGCAAGGAAAAAAGCGAAGGCCAGATGAGGTTGAACAAAATGAACTCCCGCACCGTGTAGCCCTGCGCAACCTGCCCCAGAAACAAAGCAGTAACAGGTGCCCAGGCCAACCAATTGGCCCAATAAAACACCGTCCAACTATTGCCCCATTCGGCATCCATACCAATACCCAGGCTGCGCTGGGGGAAAGTTTGGACGTATTCCACCAAGCTATTTCCTCCCAAGCTGAGTAAGTACATTTTAGGGCCACAAATCAACACAAACAGGGCCAAACCAATAAAAATGTAAGTGTTGAGTTTTGACAAAATTTTGATGCCGTTGAACAAACCTGTGATCGCTGAAACCACAAAGGCTCCTACGATCAATACTGTAATCAAGGCCCAACTTTCAGGTGAGTCTTGCAGGCCAAAAAATCGCTTCAAGCCACCCGAAACGCTCAAAATGCCAGCCCCCAAGGTAGCAGCCATGCCAGCAACCAAACTGTACAAGCAAATGGCGTCCACAAAGGATGAAAACCCAGCCGAAGTTTTGCGCCGCGTTAAGGGGTAAAACAAGGCCCCTAAGCTGAATGGCTGTTGAAAATTGTAATAAGTCAATGCAAACACCAATCCTGCCACAGTGTACATACTATATGGTGTGAAAGTCCAGTGCATAAACAGGGTGGACATGGCGAATTGCGCGGTCTCGTCGGAATTGGCTTGCAAGCCAAGACCCTTTGGCGGAGACTGCAAATGATAAAGCGGCTCTGAACTTGCCCAAAACAAGATCCCAATTGCGATGGTGGTGCAAAGTGTAACGCTGAACCATTCCCAGCGCTTGAGCAAAGGCTGGGCTGCTGGCCCACCGATCTTTACTTTGGCCAGGGGAGAAAACCAAGTCCAGATGCACAAAAGAAAAAAGAAAAAAGTACTGCCCGAAAAAAGCCAATTAAAGTGGTTCAGAATCCAGGCGTTAGCGGCTTTAACTTTGTTTAAGAAATCCTCAGCTTGTAGAAAACTGTACAAAGTAGAACTGCTTAATAACAAAAACGGGATTAAAAAAACGGGAAGTTTTATTTTTGATCGATTCATTGAAGGAAGTTGTTTACCTTTCCAAGATAATGACAAAAAAATCTAATCCAAGCAAAACAGGTCGTTGGACTACATTTTCCTATGCCGACGCTAATGATCCCTGGTGGAAAAAATTATTGATCAATGCAGTGGAATTGAGCACTGGCCGACGAACCATCGAACGCCTTTATAACAATATCCGCGATCTGGACGTCCCCGGACATGAGTTGTGGGGCCTGGGCTTAGAGCAATTGAGGATCAAAATCGATTACGATGCTGATGCGTTGGCTGCCATTCCTGCCGAGGGCACCTTGGTTTTCATTGCCAATCATCCATATGGGGTGGTGGATGGACTGATCCTGGCTGCGATGCTCGCCAAAGTCAGGCGGCGTTTCGTGTTTCTGGTCAATGAAGTTTTGACTAGGGATGAACGCCTAAAGCCCTTCTTGTTGCCCATCGACTTTCGCGAAACAGAAGAAGCCTTGAGAATCAACATCGAGAGCCGACGCCTGGCCATCGAACGCCTCAAAGCTGGGGACTCCTTGGCTATTTTTCCAGCTGGCGGGGTAATGACAGCAAAATCATACTTTGGCCCAGCAGAAGACCTAGAATGGAAACGATTTGTACTCAAATTGATCCAACAGAGCAAAGCCACCGTGGTGCCCTTGTACATTGAGGGCCAAAACAGCCGCATGTTCCAGATAGTCAGCCAGTTCAGCATGGCGCTTCGCCTGGGGATGTTGTTGTACGAAACGGTCAACAAGCAAGGAAGAACCATCAAGGTGAACATCGGCAAGCCCATTCCCTTCGAGGAGCTACAAACAGCCTGTGATCCTAAAAAACAGCTGGGTTATTTGCACGATCGGGTGATGGAGCTGAAAAAAAGTTGAGGAGTTGAGCAGATGGGCACCCAATCAACCTTCATTGAGTGCTTAGTTTTTTCAAGTTGTTGATGATTGATTGGCAAACAGTTGCGTCAATGCTTTGCCCCCAGCTTTGCGATGGATTTTGGGCGTGAATCCAATAACGATTTTTGGACCCTTGCAAGGAATAAACCTCCAAGTGCTGAATCATTTCCCCTTTTCGATAGACCTTGAGGTCCCAACGAGGCAATTCAACCAGACTCCAGTCTTCGGGTTTCTCATTCAAAGGGGTGGCATAGAGCCGCTGAAAATTGATGAGTGTTTTGTTCCAACTCGTGGTGTCACTTATTTTTTGCCCATCAACCTGCCAATGCCCTCTTTTCTTTTGAAAAACATACTTTTGATCATCAGCAGTGGTAAAATGCAAGGAATCGAGGAGGGTTGGAAAATGAAGCAATACACTTTCTGAGTGTATTTTATGTGCTTCGAAATGCTGGTAAAAAATTTTGCTGCTAGCCAGGGGAACTCGGTAAAAAGTCCCGGCCCGGGGGAAAGTGAGCCAAGCCGACCTCAAGGTTTCGTTTTTGAACAATTGGAAGGTTTCGCTCAAGCCCGCTTTGTCAAATAACTTGACCTCGATGGATTCCATTGGTTCATCGGGCAGCTCTTTTTCCAATTCCAACCAACTTAAGCCTTGTATGGCGGCCATCATTGGGCTCAACAGTGCCGTTTTGGCGGGAATACTGTTTTGTCCATCCGAGACCAACCAATGTTTGTTTTTTTGGCTAAAAAACAATTCGCCTTGAGGAGAAGATAGGGTTATGGCCTGGATTTCACTATTTGGTGTGTGGATCAATCGGTGGTCAATGGTGCCATTCTTTTTCCAGTACCACCAAGCTCCTACTGCAAGTGTAAGAAAGAGAATAAACAAAATGATAGGCCCACGATTTTTCATACTACTGGTTTTTTGGATTTCACTACTTTTGGCCCAAAATACAACCATGCGCTTTTTAGGACAAATTCTTCTCCTTACTTTCTTTTTGGCTACTGCCTGCAGCTCCAAAAACAAGACCGCTGAGGTCGGCACAGTTGCAGAGGCCGAATCCCAAGCAAATGAAGTCGAATCCCAAGCCTTCACGATGTATGACATACCCGGAAATGCCGAGAAGTTTGCCCAAAAAACAGATACGACTGGTATCATCCTGGAAGACGGAATCACCAATGCCAAAGGGCTAAAACACGGCATCTGGGTGACATATGACCCGGAGACCGGAAATCCCATCAAAATCGCCAATTTTTTGGATGGAAAATACAATGGCCCTTATTTTGAACTGGAACCTGGTGGTCGCCTGCTCATGAAAGGTCATTACATCAACAATATGCTAGATGGATATGTGGCCAAGTACCATTTGGGCCGCTTGATGCGTGAAGCGATTTATCGACAAGGAAAATTGGAAGGCGAGTTCAAGGAATACAACTTGACACAGGGTTATTTGCAAAAAGTGATTCACTATGAAAATGGAGAATTACATGGCCCTTATCAGTTTTTTGACGAAAATGGCAAAATAAAAGTTGAATACAACTATGTTCGTGGCAAGCAGCAATGATGATTGATGTTTAGTGCATTTATTAGGTCAATTTAAGGCGGAGACCATTCATTTTGGGTTTTTTTGACCTTTTTCGGGGGGCTTTGTTTTATCCACGGACTTGTATTCATTCTGTAATGCGCGAAGAATGTCCTGTTTTTCTTTGGGCAACTCGCGCTGCCCTTTGACTACCGATTGGATAGGTGATTCTTTTTCGTTGTCCATTAGAAAAAGTAAGCCCATTAATTCCCTGATACCACCCATGATTGTCGTTTTGGTTAGAAGGTGAAAGTTTAAGTCGTTACTACTGACCTGAACTTTTACGTTAAAAAAACCGGATATAGCTCGAAATCATGATTGTAAAACACCCAAGGGTTTGGCTTGGCGGGATTACACAATGTATTTTGATTGGTAAAGTTTAGGTCGGCGGTTTCGAGTCAAAAAAGATGACAGTTTTTCGTTGGCGACTTAAACTTTTACTTTGCTAGGATAAAGGTGCAGGGAAATAAGTTGAGAAGCAAATTATCGCCGAGAATTAAGGTCTGAATTCACGAATCCGAACTCATTCATTTTCAATGCGAAACAAATTAAGCTCGGCGCTGTTTGGTATACCGAAAATCTTATAGCAGTACTTACTTGAATAAGCGGTCTATACGTTGGCTCTGATGTAGTCCTTTGGTGTTTGATTGGTCACTTCTTTGAATACTTTGTAAAAAGTGGATTTGTTCTTAAATCCACACTGGAGTGCAATTCCGTACAATGTCAGGTTACTAAGGTCATCGCTCATCAGTTTACTGGTTGCTTCGGCAACACGATATAAATTGACGAATTGTTGAAAATTGTAACCAGACTGATGATTAACTACTTGTGAAAGGTATTTGGTGTTGGTCGATAGCAAATCGGCGATGTATTTCAGGGTCAGATTTGGGTCTAAATAGAGCCTATCTTTTTCCAGTACTTGTTTGAGTCGGTCAAACAATTTCACTTCATCGATGCCTTTGAGGCTGCTCGATCGGTATTTTTCGTTGATATTCAGGAGCGGGATATCACTTTCATCAATTATTGCAGTACCATCCACTTCAAAAGCAATGAAATTGGTCAGTTGATGATTGCGATTAAATACAGGATGAATGACGAGTTTACACGTATAGGGTTCTCCGGACTTTCTATAATTCGTGATTTGGTCTTTTAATGGCACTTGGGTTTGCAGGGCCCTGCGAATGCGCAGAATCGCTTCGGGCTCCGAGTCAGGCCCTTGCAGTATTTTTCCAGGATTCCGCCCTATGGCTTCCCCTAAAGTATACCCAGTAATGCTGGTGAAATCTTCATTCACCCAGATGATCCGCTTTTCTGGATCCGTCAAAATGACTGCTATGTGCGGTATCATACGTTTTTGTTTAAGGTTTAAGCAGTTTTCAGGGGTAAAAGTTAAACACTCTATTGTCCTGATTATCAATGCTTAATCCTAGTATTTCATGGCTTAAAACTACGATTTTTTTTGGGAATAAAAACAAAAAAATTTCAGCAAATACTTTTGTTTAAAGTATTTTAGAAACTGCTTGATACCAGCAACCTATACCCTTTAGGTAATAAGGTATGGAATCAGGAATAGCTGATTTGCTTATTTAGGGCTGATAATCAATTAAATGTGAGCAAATACCAGGTAGTAAAAAACAATTCTTTCGCTAGGCTTAAAATCAGACAAATTCATAAACCCGTTAAACCTTCAAACAACCATTTGGCTAAAGCCTCTCGGTTACTCTCTAAAACGATCCTTTGTTGATCTCTGGGGTGCCGAATATTGCCCAATTCCAGGAACAGAGCAGTAGGTTTGGTTTCGCGCAACATGTGTAGGTCGCGGGTGGTTACAGTGCCTTCGTATTGGCCGTTTTTGCGGTAGATTTCGTATTTGTTCCTGATGGATTTAAACAAGCGATTGGCCATTGTTTTGCCTTCCTCGCTGCCTTTTTGGTGGTATATGAACAGGTCAACTTGTTGGTTGCGCCCTCTGGAGTCGATGTGGATGCTGATTGAAACTTGCTTGCTCAATCCAGCCTTGCGATTTTGTTCATAAAGCGTATTGATGATATTGGAACGCTGAAATAAGCGCATACGGTGGGAAGTAGAAACCCTGCTACCCCCCCACACTTGTTCGTCTTTGTCGCATTTCAAAATGGTTCCACCACGAATACCATCGTTGGGGTCGCGGGTAATCATATAGGTTATGGCCCCGTGTGAAATGAGTTTGCGGCACAGCCTCAGGGAAACATCGTAAGCATATTCATCTTCACACAAGTCGTGACCATTATACCTGCCAATTGCACCAGGATCATTACCGCCGTGCCCCGCATCGATGAAAAAAACTTGCCCATTTAATTTGCTACTGAGCAGCGGCGTGTAAGCAAAGTCTGGCCCAAAAATGGGGAATTTGCGTTTCCCGGGGTTACTTTCCTGCTGGTAATTTGGGTCGGCAACCTCATTTTCTGAGATCAGAGTGATTTTGGGCACGCTGGCTGTACTTTTATTCGCCGCACAATTCAGGATGTGGTGGGGCACCCAAAGTTCCCGGTCTACTTTATACGATTTTAACTTTACCTGCTTGGCCAGCATCAGCTCGTTGTACTTTTGTATGGCCAAAGCGGTGTTGAAGTCGCTGATGTTCAAAGAAGCCCGAATGTTTTTGGCATTGAATTTTGCAACCTGGATGGGTAGGAAATATGTCTTTCCTTTGATCAGTTCCGTTTTTCGGGTCACTTTGTTGAGCGCACAAAACTTATCAATGTTGCAGGAATAGGTTTCGAGTTGGTAGCGTCGCAGAAATGACAGCATACCATCACCAGGCTTGGCAATGGCCTGTAGGTAGTTGTTTTGGGCCAATGCCAGGCTCCAACAGCAGGATAGAATAAACACCAGATAATAGGTCCGAAAAAACATTCTCCAGGTTTTAGTAAGCTTGGTTAGTAAGAGTATGTTTAAAAATTTTTTGTTTGGCCCAAAATGGCTCCGCCTAAGTCTTGATTTACGCCGTTCCAAAAATGCTCATTATGCGTTGCATAACTCCGCTTTTTGCGCCTCGACTAGTCGAAAACGTGCTCATTTTGACTTCAATCCTAAATTTTAGATAGACATCCTCTAACAAGCCAGAAATAAAAAGCACCAAAATGTAACTGCGTTACGTACTTCGCCTCGCACAGCGAGGGAATTTTAGCACGCGGATGACGCTGATTTTCGCGGATTTGCCAGCATGATGTTGACACTAGCTGGACTTGGCATCCGTAAAATGGCCTATTTTATTTTGATACCCTGATTTACAAAGCGAAAATGCGGCTTTTTTCTGGACAAAAAACACCAGCGGCTCATATTTGCACATTTCTTGGTAAAAAGAGTAAAATCTATTGTGCACGCCAAGCTTCTTGACTTAAATTTAAGCCCTTAAAGCATTCAAGAATGAACTTTTTTGCCCAGGTAGGCATCTTGCTACGCAAAGAATTGTTGTTGGAATGGCGCAACGGGTATGCCATCAGTGGTATTTTGTTGTACGTTTTGTCGACAGTTTTCGTGGTCTATGTCTCTTTTTTTCAAGGGGTAAGCCCGATGGTTTGGAATACACTGTATTGGGTAATGGTCTTATTTGCGACCACCAATGCAGTGGTCAAAAGTTTTGTGCAAGAAAACGGCGCAAGGCAGCTGTACTATTATCAATTGGCGGACCCAACGGCTGTTTTGGTCGCTAAAATTTTGTACAATATCCTCTTGCTCTTTGCCTTGAGCGTTTTGACTTGGCTCGCTTTTGGGTTCATCACCAACAATCCCGTCCAGCACCTTGAGAAATTTCTCTTGGCCATTTTTTTAGGCAGCTTGGGTTTTTCAATTTTATTCACCTTTGTGTCGGCATTATCTGCTAAAGCCGACAACAATGCGGCCCTTTTGCCGGTTTTGAGTTTCCCATTGGTTTTGCCCATCATCATGACTTTGGTTAAAATTTCGGTCAGCGCCCTGGGGGCCATCCGTGATAGTAGCTTGGGCAAAGACATTGGTATATTAATAGGTATCGATTTGGGGCTTTTTGCCCTTGCTTTGGTCTTGTTTCCTTTTTTGTGGAGGGATTAACAAGGGTCACAACATAATAAACTGAGATGATCAGACAAAGTTGGTGGAAAATATTGGGCGTTCTTCTGCTCGTGTACACTTTTATTGCAGGTTTGATGATGCCCCTTAAGCCGGGCATTATTCAAGTTTCTCCCGGTAGCCTTCATGCCGGCGAAGCGGTTGAATTAGTCGTGCGGGGCTACAACTCCTCTTACGCCAAGGCTGGCAAAGAAAACATGCGTGCCTGGCTAAAAATGGACGATGAAAACATCCTAGCGGCCTCGAAAGTACAAGTCCTTGGTAACCGCGACCTGAAAGTTTTTTTCAATTTACCAGCTTATTTGCCCTCAAAAGATAGTTCAGGTAGCTTCTCATTGATCCTGGATCATCCAGCTGATGGCGCTGCGGTGTTGCCCAACGCAGTATTCATTACCCAGGATTCTATCGACCCGGCTAAAGCGGGCTCTGCATGGAAAAGCGGTCGTTTTGAAAACTTGAGTGAACATCCCGGAAAGACCTTTCCTTTCCGCAACATTCTCAAAGAGAGCATCCGCAACCAATATTTTCACGTGCCTTTGTGGTTTGCAATGATGTTCCTGTTTCTTTTTTCCTTGATCCACAGCATCAAGTACCTTCGAAAAGGCGACCCTGATGCTGACTTGCGGGTTGTTTCGCTGAACCAAGCTGGCATGATTTATGGCTTATTAGGGGTTGTCACGGGGGCCTTGTGGGCCAAACACACTTGGGGTGCTTACTGGAGTTGGGATACCAAGCAGAACATGACGGCCATTTGCTTGCTGATTTACGCCGCCTACTTTGTACTACGCGGGGCTTTTCAGGACGACGAACGCAAGGCTAGGCTTTCGGCTATCTATAATATTTTTGCTTTTGCAGCAATGATTCCACTCTTGTTCGTCATTCCGCGCATGACCGATAGCTTGCATCCCGGTGCCGGGGGCAACCCTGCTTTCGGAGGTGATGACCTTGACAATACCATGCGCATGGTATTCTATCCGGCTGGAGTAGGTTGGACTTTGCTGGGATTTTGGGTGGCATCTATTGTTTACCGCATCCGGGCATTGGAGTTCAAATGGCTCGATCGCTAGCCCTTGTCTGCAAAGGCGGCTTGCCTAAAATCAAGCCTTCACAAAAATTTTATTTCTAAAAAACCGCGCTTTGCTTACTTTTGCTTTGAAAATACCACAATTGTTAAGCCAAAGCCAAATAAAATTGAATTTACCATGATCTGTAACCGCGTCTCGCTTGTTCTGATTTTGGCTTTGGCAAGCATCGTAAGTGCTCGTGCCCAGGGTGCCGATGCTGATTTTTTGGAAAGTATGGGAAAAATGTATGTGGTGCTGGCAGTGGTTCTGGCCATTTTATTCGGCATTGTTGCATTTCTCATCTACCTTGATCGCAAGCTAACCAAATTGGAAAACCAAATAAAAGAAGAATGAGTAAAAAAGGCGGGTTCTACGAAAGCGTGGAACACTATTTCGATCGGGCAGCACCGTTTACCGGATTGCCACAGGGATTGCTGGACCAAATTAAAGCCTGCAACTCTGTTTACCGGATGAATTTCCCGGTCAAATTGCGCGGAGAGGTGAAAGTAATTGAAGCTTATCGCGTTCAGCATAGCCAACACCGCAGCCCAACCAAAGGTGGGATTCGCTACTCGAATCACGTAAACCAGGAAGAAGTAATGGCCCTTGCGGCCCTGATGTCGTACAAGTGTGCCATGGTTGATGTGCCATTTGGCGGTGCTAAAGGCGGCATTAAAATCAATCCCTGGGAGTACAACGAGGAAGAACTGGAAAAAATCACCCGTCGTTACACTTCCGAGCTCATCAAGCGCAACATGATTGGCCCATCGGTTGACGTACCTGCGCCCGACTACGGCACGGGATCGCGCGAAATGGCCTGGATTTATGACACGTACCGTGCTTTCCGGGGAGAAGAAATCGACGCAGCAGGCTGTGTAACCGGAAAGCCAGTCAACCAAAACGGTGTACGTGGCCGTGAAGAAGCAACTGGGCGTGGGGTGTATTATGGCATCAGGGAGGCTTGTAATTTTCCTGAAGACATGAAAAAAATCGGCCTTAGTACGGGAACCAAAGGCAAAACCTTTGTGCTACAAGGCTTAGGAAACGTGGGTTCCTTCAGTGGAAGAATCGGTCAAGACGAAGGAGGTATGATTCTCGTTGGGGTAGGTGAAGTAGAAGGAGCTGTTTACAAAGCCGAAGGAATCGATATCCACGAATTGCTCAAATACCGAAAGGCTACGGGATCTATCCTCAACTTTCCAGGTGCTACCAGCTATCCAAAAGAACAACGCGAAGTTGCGCTCGAATTCGAATGCGATGTACTGATCCCTGCTGCATTGGAAAGTGTGATTACGATAGACAATGCCAAGAGAATCAAGGCAAAAATCATCGCGGAAGCCGCCAATGGCCCAATCGCAGCCGATGCAGAAGAAGTACTACTCGCTGCTAGTAAACTGATTATTCCTGACGTGTACCTCAACGCAGGTGGGGTGACTGTTTCCTATTTCGAGTGGTTGAAAAACCTGTCGCATATGCGTTTTGGTCGCATGGACAAGCGTTTTAACCAGGCTCGTTTGATGGACATGGTAAACCTGGTAGAACGCATGACGGGCCGCTCCGTCAATGACAGCGAGCAGGCTATGATCGCCAGAGGTGCCGAAGAGATTGACTTGGTTCGTTCAGGTTTGGAAGAAACCATGATCACAGCATACCACCAAATACGTGAAGTCAAGATGCAGCGAGAAGGCATTGAAGACTTGCGTACCGCAGCATTTGTAAACGCGGTGTTGAAGATCAGCAACGACTACATGTCGCTTGGCATTTGGCCTTGATTCCTGTGTGAAATGACTAGAGTTCAGAGAAACAGATCGGCGTAAATGATTTGTTTCTCTGAATTTCTTAAAGCTTGATTACCAGCAGATTTATATCTGAAACAAAATCAGCTCAAAATATTGTTGGGTATTTTTGAATTATTTATGGCATTTTTGGAAGAAAATTAGGCTATTTTTGAACAGATGTTTGCATAGCACGTTCAT
This sequence comes from Chitinophagales bacterium, assembly GCA_013299105.1. Lineage (GTDB taxonomy): Bacteria > Bacteroidota > Bacteroidia > Chitinophagales > Saprospiraceae > Haliscomenobacter. Next base: position 55,140 of record JAAFJY010000009.1, read on the forward strand.
GTAGCCTATATTAGCGTTTCTAAAGCACACCACCACCACCAACAACACCTTATGGAACCAACAATCGAAAAACTTGACAAAATCGATTTGAAGATCCTGAAAATTTTGCAGGAAAACAGCAAGATCACCAACCTCGATTTGTCTAAAAAAATCGGCTTGTCTCCAGCCCCTACTTTGGAACGGGTCAAAAAGTTGGAAACAAGCGAAATCATCGAAAGTTATCACGCAAAAGTCAACCCTCAAACCATCGGTTTGAAGGTCAAGACCTTTGTATTGGTTTCTTTGGCATGGCAAAAAGAAAACGCACTCAATAATTTTCTGCAAAAAATTTCAGAAATTGACGAAATCGTTGAGTGCTACATCATCACGGGTGAAGCCGATTTTTTGATCAAGATCATTTGCAGCGACATTCCTTCATACGAACAGTTGTTGTTCAAAACCCTTTCACAGATCGAAGAAATTGAAAGGCTCAAGACTTTGATGACACTTTCCACTGTGAAAGATTCCAAAGTGCTGCCTTACAAGTACGATTAATTGGCGTTCAGCTACTGGCATGGACCAACAAAACTTGGGATCGGTGATTGCGTACTGACCCAAGTTTTGTGTTTAAACCTTGTTAGTATACAGCTGGAAGGCAGGTATTTATGAAGAAAAAAAAGCAGACACTACTTTGGGCTATTCAGCGCCCGGATAGCGAACAAGTTTCCTACTTGTTGGGTACGATTCATGCGCGTTGTGACGAAGCATTTCGACAGATAGTACGATTTTGTGAGCTCATAGAAGCTTGTGAGCAGTTTGCAGCTGAGCTGGATTTGGAAGAAAAGGGCGGTGTTGATTGGATCCAGCAAGCGATGTTGCCTCAGCACCAGGTCATTTCGGAGCACATTCCTCCTAAAAAATACGAAAAACTCAAGCGTATTATCCGCAAAGCCAGCGGCCGTGACATCTCACTACTTGACCGTTTTTTACCCATTGTAGTAGTCAATATGATCCTGGAGGACCTGCTTCCAGCCGATCAACCTTACACTTTGGACCAGTATCTCTGGGATTTTGCCCGCCGCCAAAACAAAATCACCCACGGTTTGGAAAGTTCAGAAGAACAAGCAACTGTGTTGCGAAAAATTCCACTCAAAGACCAGTTTCGTGATTTGGTCTACTTGGGCAAAAAAATTCAAAAAGAACGCCGGGATTTGTACAAAATGATCCAGGTTTACGCAACCGGAGACTACCAAGCCTTGTTTAAAGCGGCAAAAAAACATGTGGGCGGAGCCCGAAAAGTACTGCTTTACAAACGCAACCGTGTGATGGCTCAGCGTTTTGAGGAGATCATGAAAAATGGATCAACTTTTTGCGCCGTTGGAGCTGCTCACCTGGGAGGCCAAAAAGGGGTGCTGCGTTTGCTAAAAGAAGCTGGGTTCAGCGTCCGCCCGCTGGAATGGAAAAATGTGGAAGAATAAAACATCGAAAATCCTCCTTTTGGGCTTGGGTTTCCTCTCTTTTGTGTCCGGTCCAAGGGCGCAAACCTTTAACCTCAATGGTTATGTCAAAGATGCTCAAAGCGGAGAAACCTTGCTGGGGGCAGCAATTTTTTTGGCTGATGATCCTAGTACTGGAGTTTTAAGCAATACTTACGGCTATTATGCCCTTCGCTTGCCCTCCGGAAAGCATCGCCTCAAAGTGACTTATTTGGGTTATCAAACCATTGAAAAGGTCATTGAATTGACTGAAAACATCAATTTAGACTTCGAACTTCAGGCCGGGCTTGATTTGGAAACGGTAGAAGTCAGTTCCCAACGCAAAGACGCCAATGTAGAAAGCACCCGCATGGGCCAACTCGAATTGCCCATCGAAAAAGCTAAAAAACTCCCTGCATTGATGGGCGAAGTGGACATTTTGAAAGTGCTGCAACTGCTGCCAGGTGTCAGATCGGCAGGGGAGGGGAACGCCGGTTTTTTTGTGCGGGGCGGTGGTGCTGACCAAAACCTGGTTTTGCTTGACGAAGCAGTGGTGTACAACTCCGGTCACTTGCTGGGTTTCTTTTCGGTTTTCAATGCCGATGCCATCAAAAATGCTGAACTGCTCAAAGGAAGTATGCCTGCGGCGTATGGTGGTCGGCTTAGTTCAGTGGTGGATGTACAAATGAAGGAGGGCAATGACCAGCATTTCAGCATGGAAGGCGGGTTGGGCTTGATCGCCTCACGCCTGACTTTGCAAGGCCCGATTCAAAAAGACCATAGTTCATTCATCCTCACTGGTCGCCGCACGTATGCTTTGGATTTGGCCCAACCATTCATCAAAAATACCGATTTCGCTGGTACCAATTACTACTTCTACGACCTGAACGCCAAGGTAAACCACCGTTTCTCAGCCAAAGACCGCTTGTTTTTGTCGGGTTATTTCGGGCGGGATGTGCTCAAATTTCGGAATGCCAGCCGCGATTTTTACTTCGACTTGCCTTACGGAAATTCAACTTCGACCTTGCGTTGGAACCATTTGTTTTCGCAGCGTTTGTTCATGAATGCCACCGCAGTTTACAATGATTACGACTTCCGTTTTTCGGGCGGACAAGATAATTTTGGCGTTGATGCCTTCAGTGGTGTAAGGGATTGGAACTTCAAAATGGACTTCGATTGGTTCCCCTCGCCCAAGCATACCATCAAATACGGGGCCAATTACACCTACCACCGCCTTACGCCCAGCATCGCCAATGCCATCAGTGGGGAGCAACGTTTTTCCAACAACTTTCAACCCCAGTTTGCCCACGAAGGGGCTTTTTACCTGCAAGACGACGCGAAGTTGAGTGCCAGGTTCAAGCTAAATGTTGGTATTCGCTTGTCTTGGTTTGCGCAGTTGGGGCCCTACACGTCTTTATTTGATGGTCAAAATTATGAAAAAGGCGAGCCTGTAAAATCATACGCTGGTCCTGAACCACGCCTGGCTTTGCGCTACAGCCTTTCAGCTCAATCTTCACTCAAGGCCAGTGTCACTGCCGCTTATCAGTACTTGCATTTGGTCAGTAACTCCACCAGTACTTTACCTTTTGACATTTGGGTGCCCAGCTCGGAGTACGTTCGACCACAATTTGGCTGGCAGTATGCACTGGGCTATTTTCGCAATTTTTCTGAGAATGCCCTCGAATTTTCGCTCGAGACCTACTACCGCAGCCTCAGCAATCAGATCGACTATGGCGAAAGTTATGTCAACAACGCTGCCGACAACCTGGAGGAGCAATTTGTTTTCGGAACAGGCCGGGCATACGGCCTCGAATTCTTGCTCCGTAAAAACAAAGGGCGACTGAATGGCTGGATTGGCTATACGCTGGCTCGCACCGAAAGACAGTTTTCTGATATCAATGGGGGGCGCGCTTTTCCTACAGTTTTTGACCGCCGCCACGACTTGTCGGTGGTGGCCAATTATCAGTTGTCGAAAAAGTGGGAATTGTCGGGAGTTTTTGTTTACGGACAAGGGCGGGCTTTCACTCCGGTTCAGAGTTTATATTTGATTGGTCAAAACATCAGCCCGAACTACGGCCCGCGCAACAGTGCCCGCCTACCCGATTATCACCGCATGGACCTTTCAGCCACTTTTACGCCTGGTAATGGCAAAGAAAAAAAGATTCAATCGGCCTGGGTATTTTCGGTTTACAACACCTATAGCCGATTGAATCCTTTTTTTGTGTATTACCGATTTGATACTGACACTTCAGCGGGCACAGCCAAGGCAGAAGCTATCAAGGTGGCTTTGTTTCCGGTGATTCCTACCGTGACTTGGAATTTTAAGCTGCGCTGAACGGTTTAATACTTACTCCACCTCAACAATCATTTCCACTTCCACGGCCATGTTGCCAGGCAAGGAACCCATGCCAACTGCCGAGCGGGCGTGCTTGCCTTTTTCGCCAAAAACTTCGACCATCAGGTCCGAAAAACCGTTGATGACTTTGGGGTGATCAGCGAAATCGCCGTTGCAATTGACCATACCCAGTACTTTGACGATGCGTTTTACCCGATCCAGGTTGCCGAGTTCTTCTTTCAAACCAGCCAATTGGTTGATGCCAGTAAGTCGAGCTGCCTGATAACCCTGTTCCAGGCTCAAATCGGTTCCCACTTTCCCAGTAATGTATTTGCCATCGTTGCCACGCGGCCCTTTGCCCGACATAAAAACCAGATTCCCTACGCGTACCGCGTTGACGTAATTGGCTACGGGAGGTGGATTTTGGGTCAAAGTAATATTCAAGGCCTTCAAACGGTCTTCAATGACAGAGCTGCCAGGTGTTTGGCTCATGTTTTGAGTGGTTTTGCAAGCGCTCAGGCAAAAGAGGCAGAGCAGACTCAAGATGGTAAAAAATGGTTTCATAAGGTCGATTATTTTCCGCCCTTGGCCAGGCGCAGGCGTTCGTTGTACTCCAATGCTTTGGGTATGTTGTTCAACTGATCTCAATCTATTAACAGCGGACGGTTTTTTTCTTGTGGGCAATTTTACCTTTTTCCTGGACTTTGAAAATGTATTCACCTGCATCGGGCACTTTGCAAGAGGTGCCACCCATATCCACTTTTATTGTCCCCAAAGTTTCGGAAAGTGCGATGCATTTTTCAGTAAATTCAGGAACTTGGGTGCCCAAGGTGATGATGAAACCGTTCATGGCATACTTTTCGCGGTTTTTGGCGCTTTTGATATTTTTGGACACCCGATCCAATAACTTTTCACACCAATCCAGGTCTATTTCGGCATTGGGTTTGAGGTGCAAAACCGAGGCCAAAGTAGCCCAACCAGCCCCTGCAATACCGTCTTCTTCCGAATCAATCCATTTCATCCCCAGTTTTTCACCCCACGGTGATTCGGCAGCTACCCAAGCCACTGTGTATTCGCTGAGCATGTACCAGTAAGCTCCTTTGATCCATTCCTCTAATTGGGCCTCGCTGATTTGTTTTTCATCAGCGATCAAGCCAGCCAGGTACATGGCGTCGGAATTCCCAGTTTTGTACAAATCCAAGGCCAATTGGTGGTCTTTTTTCACTTTGAGGCTTTTCATGATGCTTTTCATATCGCCCACTTTTACCCCAAAAAATGGCTCACGGGCACCGTGTCGCATCAGCACTTTTTTGGTGCCTTCGTTGCCGTGGTCTTCCAGCAAATCCATGACTTCTTGTACACTTGGCATAAACGCTACTGTTAAGATTTACGAAGATAACATTTTTCTTTACTGTTCTTCCAATACCAAAGCGGCCCTTACATTGTGGGCCTGCTGCACATGCCGCATGTTGTGATGCACTACAAATCGCAGCACGTCACCCAATTTCAAGCGGATGAAACGGGTGATGGTGATTGGAATTCTTACCGCCTCCAGATCAACCAGTTCTGCTTCATTGAGCAGGCGCAAAGTTTCTTTTTGCTGGTCTAAAAAACGATCAATGATGTTGGTAGGAAGTTCCATACCCATCGGGTCTTTGTCCCGAAAGGTCTTCATTTTATTGGTGACAGCCTGGGATTGAGGCAGCATGGATTGGGCAAAATATTCGCCCAACCAACCAGGACGAAACTCCGCCTTGGCATTTTTTTTCAGCTTTTTGGCTTGGCCGATGGCATTTTCGATAGCGGGCAGGTAATAATCGCCGTATAAACACAGGTGTTCCAGGCACTCGGCAATGCACCAGCGGCTTGGGTCCTCGCGCAAGTGCAGGTCTTCAGCACTGAGTGTCGCAAATTGTGATTCGGTTTCCGCAATGATCTTTTCAGTTTGGGCTTTCAGGTCGGCCAATAAGGTATGCGTCGTCAGTGCCATCGGTGTTTTTTTGCGAAAGATACAGCAAGTGTGGGTAAAAGAAGAGCAAGATTAGTTCAATTCGACTGGCCCTCCAACAAAATTTCTACCCGCCAAAGTCCTTCATGAGGCCCGCAAAACAATTTCCATTTGCCTGGATAGCTTTCCTCCAGCCGAGCCTCCACGTAGCGCAAACCAGAACCATTTCGAGCAGAACCGGGCTCGATCTCGCCATCGTTGCTCAAGCAATATCGGATGTTTTTGCCTTTAACGATTTTGCACAATTCAAAATGGCCTTTTTTTCTTTCGGCATAACCGTGGGTCAAGCCGTTTTCGATTAAGGTGTGAAAAATGGCTGGCGGCACTTGTTCCTTGCCATCGAGTCCCTTGGTGCTCAAGCTGAATTGGGACTGTCGGCGGTAACCCATGATGTGCAAATGGGCCCGACACATTTCCAACTCATCAGAAAGCAGGATCATTTTTTGGCCCGACATGTGGTTCAGCATCCGCAATTCTTCGGCGAGTTCCTGCACAAAATGTGCGGCGGCTGGCGGCGATTGTTCAATCCATTCCTGGAGTGAGGTCAGCGAATTGAACAGAAAATGGGGTTGTAAGCTTTTCTTTAGCAATTGGTTTTCCAGGCGCGAAGAACGCAACAAGGCCTCTTGCTGGGTGCGGATTTGGGCCGCGATTTGCTGCGCCACCGAAATGGTCATGATTACGATGAAGGCGATCAAACCCACTTGATAACCTACGGTGTAGTTGCTGTTTTGTTCAACAAAAGTGGCCAATCCAAAAATAATCAAGCCAATGCAGCAGAATAAAGCTCCGGCTCGCTTTTGCCAAAAACCATAAATAGAAGCGCTGATGCCAATGAGCAATACCAAGGGCAAAAGACTGACTTTATAGTGAAATATAATCGAAGCAAGGATCGCATAAATCAATAATATCCACCCCCTGCGAGGAGTATTGAATTCATACAAAACAAAAGCCAAAAGAAAAAAACAGCCTCCTTCAAAACTGATGATGGCCCCCAGGCGCTCGGCTTGATCAGAGAGATCAAAAGTGTCTCGCAGAATGCCCGCATCCCGTCGAAAAAGCGATTTTCCCGCATTGAACAAACAAGAAAGGCTGAAAAAGACAAAAGAAAGCCTTTGCCTGAATCCAAAAAACAGGATAAGGTAAAAAATGGCCGAAGTAATGAGCACCCCGGATAGCAAGAGCAAGGTAGAGCTGAGGCTAAAAAGCATGGTGAAAGGTAGGGTGATTTGAACACAAACCACCCCTTAGGGAGCGTAAAAAATAAGGTGGACGGATTTGGGGTTAGTGAAAAAAGAAAAGCAACTGACCGGAAGGAAGTTGTGTTCTTTTTTTGCTAACCCTCAAAAGCAAATACGTCCATTTTATTTTAGCTCAAATACTGAATAATGTTACATTTTCTTATTTTCCTCAAAAAAGAAAGACTTGTTGATGATCTTCCAAGTACCGTTGATTTTAAGCAAAGTCATGTAATCGAAAAAAGCGCCACGAGGGTTGACAATGTGCAATTTGGCAAAAGCCGCATGGCCATTTACTTCGATCGACAAGACTGCGGTTTTGCGTTCTTGGGCAGGGCCAGGCTTGATGCGCTCGCGGAAAAACTGGGCGGCATTGACCTCCGTATATTTGCCCTCATCGAGGTAAATCATCCGGGCATTGGGGTGAAAAGCACTGGCTAGGCGCTCAGCGTCATTTTCGGTACCACCAATTAGATAGTCGTTGCAAGTTTTTTCGATCGCGAGCAAGTCGCTGCTTTGAGCAAATATGCCCAAGCTAAACATTAGGGCCAAGGCCAGGAAAAAGGATTTTTTAGAAACCATTTTTATGTGTTTTCTACAAAAATGATAGCTTAAAAATTCATTTGTGTGTTTTTCGGTCGAACTGCACCTGGTTGATGTGAATTGTTTAGTCGGCTTTGCGCAAGGCCCGATAAGCAATTCTGCTCACAGGTATTTCAAAACCACCTTGTACAATAGCCCGGTACTTGCCCGCACCATAGTTGACTACTTTCTCCAAAAACAATCTGTTGATCAAGTATGAACGGTGGATGCGAACAAAGTGTGCGGGCAAGATCAGGTTCAGCTGATTGAGGTTTTTTTCGTGGAGCCAAGTTTTGTCGTCGCAAGTGTAGAGTTCTGCATAATTGCCGGCGCCCTTGATCATTCGTAGGTTAGCAATCTCGACCAGGTAGAGGTTATGGCCTTTTTTGACTGCCAGGAAACGGGCATTTTTCTTTTCTTCCAGACCATCGTAGCGCTCAATGGCTTTTTGCAAGCGCTCAACAGTAAAGGGTTTGGGAACAAAATCTAGAACACCGTATTCAAATGCTTCGATTGCTTTGTCGGTATATGCAGACACTATGATGGTTTGAAAGGCCCCAGCAGCGAGGTTTTGCAGGATTTCAAAACCGTCTTTTCCATTCAAGTTGAGGTCCAAAAGCAGTAGATCTACCGGATTTTCGGACAAAAAAGCACGACCGCTGGCCATAGTGAGGCAATGTTGCACCTGGGAAATACGCCCCCCCAACACCTCACGGGTCAAGCGTTCCAGGCGTTGAGCTACGGTAGCTTCGTCTTCGATGATCAAGATTCTCATATGATTATGTAACGAAATAAATAGCTGAAAGGTGTATCAGGATGGACTCACCTGAAAAACCTTGGGTCAAATTTTTTCATTTTACAGCTTTTATTTAGTTTGCATACTGAAAAAGCAGTTGAAACCAAAACTGCGCAACACCTACCACGCTAAAACCATCATGGAGGCCACACCTTACCCTAAAGTACGTTGGAGCGGAGGCGCAAAAATAGCCATGCGCTTCTTCAGTATTTATTTTCTGCTCTACATTTTTCCTTTCCCACTTGACTTGATCATTCCTAAGTTCAGTTCATGGTTAAGTGGTTCCTGGATGATTCCGATCAAGTGGATGGGCAAAAACCTGCTGCATTTGCCCTACGAAATCACCATCAAACCCAATGGCAGTGGTGACACTACCTATAACTATGTACAAATCTTGCTTTTTGCCATTTTGGCGCTGGTCGGGACCCTCGTTTGGTCCATTTTAGACCGCAAAAGGCCCGATTATCACCAATGGTCTTATTGGATCAGGGTGGCTTTGCGCTTCTATCTCTTTTCGACCATGTGCAGTTATGGTTTTTATAAGGTGATCAAGATGCAATTTCCATTTCCAGGCTTGGGCGATTTGTTGCAACCACTGGGCACTTCGAGTCCCATGGGCCTGGCTTGGAATTTCATGGGCTATTCAACTGGATACAACCAATTTACAGGCTGGGCTGAGGTGATTTCGGGGATTTTGCTTGTTTTTCCTCGTACTGTATCCTTGGGTGCATTGATGACGATGATGGTCATGGGCAACGTCATGGCGCTCAACTTTTTTTACGACATTCCGGTCAAATTGTATTCAACGCACCTGTTTTGTATGGCCCTTTTTATCCTCTGGCCAGACTTGAACCGGGTTTTAAATTTCTTTGTTTTCAACCGCGAAATCAAACCAAAGCGTTTTGTGCCTACTTTTGAATCAAACGGCTTGGTGATCGCCAAAAACGTACTAAAATGGGGCTTTGTACTTGCCATTTTGGGATATTTCAACATCTACTCCGTCCTCCAAGCAAGTAAACAATACGGCGATGCGGCCCCCAAACCCCCGCTTTATGGCATTCACGAAGTGCAAAATTTCGTTCACAATGGTGATACCATCCCGCCATTACTAACCGATACGAGCCGCTGGCGGTACCTGGTCGTCAATTGGCCTGAATTTGCAAGTACCCGAATGGTCAATGACAGTGTTTATGGTTATGAGTTCAAAGTGGATGAAAAGAATCGGGTGATCAATATGAAATATACCGAAGACACCACGATCCAGTACGAATTCAAATACCTTTATAGCCAAAACCGCCTGCGGCTTGAGGGTGGTAGAAAGCGGGATACATTCTTGATTGAATGTCAGCTGTTGCCCAGAGAACGATTTTTATTGGTCAATCGTGGGTACCATTGGGTGAATGAAAGGCCGTTTAATCGTTAGGGCAGTCTTCAAATGTAATGCTGATTTGCGCTGAAACCGCTTTAAATAGCCTTGTAGATCCCATGAACTAGTGGCACGGGAACGAAATTAAAATGTGTTAATGCATGCTCCAAGCTCGCCAATGCGTCGAAAGCCCGCACAGGGCAGTCCCCGTCAGGAGAGAACTCGCAAGAACTTATCAATTTAAAATTTCAAAAATCTCAGACCCTGCAAACGAAAACCCAAAACACGACAAATTACCCCAGCGAACCTCTAAATCATGTGCCGTAAGTCGTATGTCGTCTATCGTATGTCAAAAAAAAATAACAAACCATAACTCAGGTTAATTTAATGCATCCGATCTCCTCTCAAGCTCAAGCCATCCAAAATTCGCGCTTCTTCCTGCAAGTAGGCCTGCCAGCGTTCGCGTACCAGGGTCTCGTCGTTGTATAGCTTGGCCAGGTCAATGAACAAACGGTAATGACCTGCCTCAGAGACCATGAATTTGTGGTAAAAATCCTGCAAATGCGCATCGTTGATGTGCAGGGAAAGCAGGCGAAAGCGCTCGCAACTGCGGGCTTCGATCAAGGCACAAGTGAGCAATTTTTCGAGTAAACGATCTTCTCTTGAACCAGATTTCTGCTGAAAGTTAAGTAGTTGGTTCACGTATTCGTCTTTTCGCTGGCGGCCTAGTTTGAGGTTGCGGCGATCTAGTTCGGCAAGCACCAAGCGGAAGTGGCCCCATTCTTCGGTCACAATAGGGGCGAGTTCTCGAACCATTTCTTCCTTATCAGGATAACCTTGAATGAGGGAAATGCAGGAAGTAGCGGCCTTTTGCTCACAATAAGCATGGTCGGTCAGGATTTCGGCCAAGTCCATTTCAGCCAGGTTCACCCAGCGTGGGTCAGTAGGCAACTTGAGGCCCAACATACGGACAGTATAAAGTTCCTTTTCTGCTTGATCCATTGGTTTTGAGTGTATTTAGAAACAAAGGTAGAGAAAAGTTGAAGAATTAGATGCTCTCGCAGCCTCAATGGCGGCCTATCTCTTCAACTTTTCAACCTTAATCTCTTCAACCTATTTATCCAGGCACTTCAGTTGGCGCATGAAAAAGTCCATTTGGTACACTTCATATTCCTCATAACCGGAACTCCAAAATACCCGAATTTTATCGACCTCGTTTTTTTCCAAAAATCCCAACTGATCGGCGGAAATATTGTAGGTCACGCGGTACATAAGGGTGTGCGATTGGGTATCGAAACTGCCGCGATCCATCGAGCCAGATTGGAGGTTGATGAAACCACCATTGAGCAATCGGATGGTCAGGATGCTGCCTTTTTCAATAAAACCATAAGCCTCGCGGGCGTTGGGGGAGGAGAAACTGAACTCCAAGGTCAAGACTCGGAACCCACCGTCAACCGAGCTAAGGAAGCCCTTGCAGCTCAAGTATTCCTTGTCTTTTAAAAAGAGCTTGAGTTTTTCATCGGTAAAACTGAACAAATGCTGCGATTCTAGGTCGCGGCGGGTACGACCATTATTGGGGTCTTTGCCCTCAAAAGCGAAGCGGCAAGGTGCAATTGTAGGCAATTTTCCATAAGGATTGGCTTTAGTAAAATCATCATAATAAGTAGTCGAAGGCAAAACCGAGGCAAACAAATCTACGGACAAAGCATTGGCATTGGGGGCATACACTTTTTGGTCACGCTCGGCTTGGGCCTTTTTAAAAATACTGAGGATGTCGCCTTTGTGGGTCAGCTCTTCTGCAGTGCTAAGTTCGGTTTTAGCCAGCCCTACTTCTGCTAAAGCCTCAGATTCAGTGCGTTTTGATGCCTCTAAACGCACTTGCAGGTGGCGCAGGGTTTCGGCATCGTTGCGGTTGGCTTGGCGCATTTCTGCTTCCAGTTTTAGGCGTTGTTCGGTGGCTTTTTCGGCGCGTGCCTGGGCAATGCTGGCAGCTTCACGGGCCAATTGAGCTTGGCGGTTGGCAATTTTGCGGGCGTCTTCCTCCGTCAACATTACAGGCTGTTCAAATGGCAAAACCTGGGCTTGGTACACCGGATAATCTTTGCCACCCCCGGTTTGGTTGAAGTAGCGCCAACTACCATCGGGATAAACAATGATTTTTTCGCCTTTTTCGTTTTGGCGAATGACTTGGGCTTCGAGGCAGTGGCTTGAAAGACCCAAAAACAGAAAAACAAGGAATAATCGGTACATTTGCGTCATGGTGAACATTGAAGCATGAAAGATAAAATCTAATTTCAGGCCGTAAGGTCTATTTTTTAGAACAAACGCATTTTTTCCTGCTTTCATGTATGTCGATAGTTATCGCTTGTGGATTTTTCAAATTAGCCAACTTTTGACGTCAAAAGCACGGGTTCGTTACAAAAAGTCATCAGGATATAATCCATGATCTTAGCTTTTAAAATAGGTTTTTTACCCATCCGAATTTGGGATTTGCTGGATGTGCTCATTGTGGGCTACCTGCTGTACCAAATTTACCGCCTGCTGAGGGGCAATATCGCCATGAACATCTTCCTGGGGGTCGTGCTTCTGTACGTGGTTTACTGGATCGTGGAGCAGTTGGAAATGGAATTGCTGAGTTGGGTGTTGGAGAAATTTGTAAGTGTGGGTGTGATCATCATTGTGATTATTTTTCAGCAAGAGATGCGCAATTTTCTGCTTTTTCTGGGCAAAACCACACTCAAACAACGCAGCAACGTGATCGCCCGCTTCATGGATTTTACATCGCAAGACGACAAGTTGAAAGAAAAAGAAAGCCAGGACCTCAGCCGGGTCATTTTGCGACTAAGTAAAAGTAAAACTGGAGCCCTGATCCTCTTGGCCCGCGACGAAAACTTGGATGGCGTGGTGTTGCAAGGCACTGAGCTCAATGCGCAATTGAGCGAGACCTTGGTTGAAACGATTTTTCACAAAAATAGCCCTCTGCACGATGGGGCTATGTTGCTCCGGCATGGCATGATTTCCAAAGCAGGCTGCGTTTTGCCCCTTTCCGAACGAACCGACTTGCCCAAAAAATTTGGCCTGCGCCACCGAGCCGCCATCGGATTCAGCGAAAAAGTGGACGCGGGGGCGATCGTGGTATCAGAAGAAAGTGGTAGGATTACTTGGGTGAAAGATGGGCGCTTTCAAACGGTGAAGGAAGAAAGCGAGTTGACCAAAATTTTACTGGGTCACCTCTGATCTTGCTTAGTATATGATCTCAAACTCCATGATCTGTAAGCCATTTTCAAAAGCTTCGCTGTTGATCAAATCCGTTTTATATGCCTTTTTTGAATTGCCAAACAAGCGGGTACCTTCGCCGATGATGACTGGGTTCAATTTTAGCTTCAACACGTCAATTTGCTGATTTTCCAATAACCAGCCCGCCAATTTTCCGCCACCACAAAGGTAAATATCGCTGCCTTCCTCTTTTTTTAGCGCAAAAATGGTCTCCAACTCGAGTTTACAAACATGCAGCCCTTCTGATGGATTTTTCAAAGTGAGTCTGTTTGAAAAAATGTAGTGCTTCATATGCGGATAGGGCTTTTGACCTTGCACAAGGCCAAACTTGTAGCCGAACTCATAGGTTTTTCGCCCCATGATCACTGTGTCAAACTTTTTTAAGTCATTGATGTACTGCAAAACTCCAGTACCTGAGCTTACAAATTGCCCCATGTCCTCATTAAGTCCCATGATATATCCATCAAGGGAACTGGCTACGTAATAGACTATTTTTCTCATGCTTTGTAGTTTTTTTTTGTTTAGGTGGTCTCAAATAAACACAATCGGATGTTTAAAAGTGACCGATGGTTTGGTTTGTAAAAACTAGGACACACCAGACATGACAACAAAAAACCGGAGTCGGATTCACATACTTTTCCACTAAGTCGCACGTTGGTAAATCAAATTACACTCAAACTGCTCCCAATGACCATCGAAAACCGCGCCGCTTACCAACTGAGTATCAATGAACAAAAGCAGGTTGCCGAGCTTTTGGCGGAATGTTTTCCGCACTATCCAGCCGGGAAGACTTTTTTTCGCCAAATCCCACACTTTCATTTACTGGTCCGTTCGGCCCAGCAAGAGCTGTGGGGCCAACTCTCGGTCGAATACCGTCAAATCAACAACCAAGGTCAAATTATGCAGGTATTTGGTATCGCCGACCTCTGTGTTTTACCTCAACAACGCAACAAGGGTATCGCAAGTAAGTTGATCGCCCACCTCGAAGCCTTGGCGATTAACAATGGGGTAGAAGCCATCATCACTTTCGCGGGAAAACAAAAAGTCTACCTCAAGAATGGTTTCGTGGCTGCTGAAAACGAATGCAAGTGGCTCTTTATCCAAGGAGATGAGAGCATGGGCGTGTTGAAAAGGCGCATTCCTGGTGGCTTAATGGTTAAAATGCTGGGCGAAAAAAGCTGGCGAGGAGAGCATATGGATTTGATGGGGCATATTTTTTAGTTGAGGGGGTTTAGGGTTGAAAATTTTTCAAAATAAATCGCAGATCTTGTCCGATTTACCCGGTTTGGATCGTCATACACATGAATTTTACAAAAACTTGTGCTATGAAAAAGTTTATCAATTTCTTCAGCTTCCTCTGTTTGCTGATTTTTTGCTTTGCTTGCCAGCAAAAAACAACACCAACCCAGCAAGAAAACAAGCTTGCGCCCCTGGTCCGCCAATATTTTGACTATTTTAACCAGCACGATTGGGAAAAAATGGCCAGTATGTACGCTGATTCGGCCAGTTTTCTCGATCCATCATTTGGCGTGGAAAAAGTGAAACAAAGCCATGCTGAATTCGTGACAAAATACCAGCAATTGCAAGAAGCCATACCTGACATCAAGGATGAGATCGTGCAGCTGTATCCCTCCGGTGCTGATTGCATCATCGTCGAATTTTTGGGAACCGGAACCGGACCAGACGGCAAATTTTTTAAAACGCCAATTTGTGCCATCCTGAAATTCAAAGATGGCAAAATTATAGAGGACCTGACTTATTACGATGAGTGATTCAATGTAAGCAACAAACCACGAATAAACCTTTCCAATTCACAACTGCATATTCTATAGATTATTCCCTCGCTGTACGAGGCCATTTTTAGCACACGGATAAAATTGGGTTTGGGCGTGTTTGTTTGGGTGTGAGTGTGCATCCCCCATTTCCAATTCTGAGTCGATAGATTCGGCTCGAAGCCCCCACACTCAAACTCACACGTACACACTCCACACCCTTTCTTGCGGATTTCCAGCATGACCTTGACCATGATGTTGACAACAAGGTCTGATCAGGAATAAATTAAAAACGTTTATTTTTTGACCGTTACAAAGTGGTGTGTGCTTAAAACGATTTGGGCGCACACCATTGTTCACCTTCCGCCTTCGGTCGCTTCCAAAGTGTACAATACATAGTCTCTCAATTGTTTAGCTGTCTCGAGGGTTAAGTATTTGATGGCCACCTCACCAGAGGAGGTTGTGAATTCAAGATCAGCACTGCCTCGCCTGATTTGTAGCCAGGATTGGCTCAAGCGAACACTTTTTACATTGTTCCAGCGCAAAAGGGTATCGTTTTCGGTAAAAAAACCACTTTTGATCCACAGGCCATCGGCGTGTAGGCCATAGGCGCGTTTGCGGGCGTATTTGTGCTGGTAAAACCAGGTCAAAGGCAGCCAAAGTGCGCTGATGGTCAACCAAATCCAGTGGAAATCCAGGATTGTTTTGGCCAATAAAAACAAAAAGGGGAATACACCAAACCAGAAAAAACGGCCAATGAACAAACTGCGGGTAGGGTGGTGCCAGGTCCAAGTTTCAACATTGGTGTCCTCAAAATAGGCTTCGCGGATGATCTGCAATTGCTGGGTGCGACAACCAGGAGCGTGCAAGGCTTGCTTGCCACTCATGTCGTATCCGCCAGCCTGGTACAAGTGTACGGCAAAGACTTGGAAAAAGCGTTCTAAAGGGTGCGCACTCCAACGGATGTACTGAATTTTGGGCAAAGTCGCCGCCTGTTCACGCCGGGTAAATAAACCAGCTTCGACCCGAAAACCTCTTCCCGTTTGTACAAACTTCAAGTTGTAGTAGCGTACAATTGTCCTGATTAGCGAGGTGACAATGGAGATGATCAAAGCGACAATGATCAGAATACTCAAGAAATTCCAGAGATTTTGCCAGTTGATACCCCAGTTTTCGATCATTTTATTGGCCGACTTGCCCATGATGGCCTGTATTTCGCGGTAAAGCCCAAAACCAATGCCAAACAAGATGGCACCTGATCGGATGTGGTTTTGTCCTAGGCCAATGAGGATTAAATCACCTAAATCAAGCTGCCAGAGTACTTTTTCATCATTTGCACTCAACGGAGTTTCTGGCATCACATCATCGCCTGAAATGGGAACTGTTTGGCTTTGCCTGCCCAACAAGTGAGTGCGCAGGGCCTCGGCTTTGGCCCGATCTAAAGCTAGGAGTTCGATTTCACTACCTTTGCCACTGCTGGTGTCAATGGAAACGCTGACCACATTCAACAGCCGATGAAGGAAAGTTTGCTGAAAACTAACGGTCTGGATTTTGTCCAATGGCACTTGCACCAACTTGCGAAACAAACCACCTCTATTGAGCACCATTTCGCCATTTTCTACATGAAACCAGGTGCGGAAATAAGCAAGCAACGATAAAATCATTACCACACCACCAGCACCCAATCCAGCATAAACCCACCATTGCGTTGTGCCAGACCGTCCGCGGAGCAACAGAATGACCACTACTGGCCAAAACTGCCTAACGATTCGAACTATGAAACGCAAAATGATAATCGCCAAAGCTGCTGGCGATTGTCGTGAGGGCGTTTCAAAAGGATTGTTTATAGTAGTATCATTGCTCATCTACTCCTACTTTTTTGGCGATGAAAGCTTTGATGCGCTCGGCCTCTTCATAAGTAATGCCGGAAATACTCAAATCCCCACTGGAATCACCAGCCGTATAAACGGTAACAGCGCCCAAGCCAAAATAGCGTGCAATGGGACCTTGTTCCAATTCAATGTGCTGGATGCGTAAGTAAGGTACGGTCAGCTGGTTTTTCCACCAATGGCCTTTTTTGTGCAGGATGTCTTTGTCGCGCAAAGCATAACCTTCGGCGCGGTAGCGATTGTGGGCCATCCACATGAAATACCAGGCTTGCAAAGCCCAAGCAATTGGAATGCCTACAAAATGCCAGATTGTCAATTCCTTGCGCAAGACCAATAAACTGATCACCATGCCAATTAGCATCAAGCCCTGGATAATGCCCCAATTGATCAGGCGTACTTTAAGTGCAGCGGGAGCGAGGACTTGAAACTCCACTTCTTCAATCTGAGGGAGGGTATTGAGGTCAATTTGAGGATTTTGGAAGAGCATAGATTCAACTTTGTTTACAAGCTTTTCAAAACAGCGGTGGTTTGTTCAATCATGGCCGGACTGACGTCTAAATGCGTGACAAAACGTACCGTTTGGAGCCCAAAAGGTGAGGCGTTAATCCCCTTTTCGGCCAATTTTGTTAAATATGTTTCAGCTGTGTAAGGTGCTTTCACGTCGAAGATCACAATATTGGTTTGAACGGGCCGTACATTTTCGACGTAAGGAAGATTTTCCAAGATTTTCCCTAGTATTTTGGCATGATCATTGTCAGTTTTGAGGCGTTGTACTTGGTGTTCCAAAGCATAAATGCAAGCTGCCGCTAAAAAACCGGATTGCCTCATGCCACCGCCCATTACTTTGCGCACCCGCCGAGCTTGGCGAATAAATGCTTTGGGGCCAATCAAACAGGACCCAACCGGAGCACCCAGGCCTTTTGACAAACAAATGGAAATGGTGTCAAAAGCTTTGCCTACTTCTAAGGTACTTTCTCTAGTTTCAACCAAGGCATTGAACAAGCGTGCCCCATCAAGGTGCAAGGCCAAGCCCCGCTCTTTGCACAAAGCTGAAATGGGCTGGATTTCAGCAAGGGTATAAAAACTGCCCCCGCCTTTGTTGCAAGTGTTTTCCAAAACGACCAATTTACTGATCGGCAACCAGTCATGTACGGGTTTGATCACTGCGGCTATTTGTTCAGCGGTGATTTTACCATTTTGGCCTTTGATCAGATTTACTCCAACGCCTGCATTGTAGGCATAGCCAGCGGTTTCGTATTGGTACACATGCGAGTATTCATCGCAGATCATTTCGTCCAGCGGTTGGGTATGGACTTTGATTGCAATTTGGTTGGTCATGGTGCCAGAGGGGCAAAACAATGCGGCTTCTTTGCCGAACATGGCGGCCATTTTCGCTTCAAGGGCATTTACACTGGGGTCTTCTCCAAAAACATCGTCGCCAACTTCGGCATTGATCATGGCCTGGAGCATACCAGGCGTAGGTTTGGTAACGGTATCTGAAATGAGGTTGATCATCTTTCTGACTAAGTTTGGGTACGGTTTTGATTTGGGGAACAAGTCTAATAAAAAAAGGGCGAAGCAAGTTTCCTCGCTTCGCCCTTTTTTTAAGAATAAAATTGTAAAAGCTTACCCCACTCACATTTCGGCCAAAAAAGGCCAACTTCGAATCAACTAAGTCGCCCCCTCTGCACCATCTTTTTACGCCGATGCTGGGCATCGACTCCAAAAAATGGCTTGATGGGACTAAAATTGTCATCTTTTTTGTCTCGAAACCGTTGGGCTAAGCTTTTACATGAAATTGACTTATTGCACCAACAAACGAATTGCCTGGTTCAAGCTTGGTGTTTGAACTCGTACAATATAGGTTCCAGGTACTAGATGTTCGGTGCCAATTTCTTGCTTATTTTGGCCTTTGTACAAGTTGATCCGACTTTGGGCCAGCACTTCTTTGCCCTGTAAATCAAACACCTGGATCAGCGCTTCGCCACTGACGGGGCTGCTGATGCTCAGCGAAGTTAAGCCTTGGCTAGGATTGGGAAAAATGCTGATGCTGCCCAAATTACCCGCCGTGCTGCCGTCGCTGGGGCTGAATTGCGTACTTGATCGGCCCCTTTGGCGAACCAAAACATTTTTGGCCTCGGTGCCACAGCTCAATTTGATGATTTCCTGACGTAGGCCAGCATCATCGTTGCGGATTACATTCAGATTCATGCTGCCATTTTTGACACCACTGCTTGGTGTCAGGGTCAGCCAGCTCAAAACTGGTGCTGCACTCCAAGGGCCAGCTGCACTGATATTGAGAGTTTGATTGCCCCCCATGAAGCTGAAGTCGATGGTATCTCTGCTGGTTTTAAGGTTGCAAGGAACAGTATCGCAGCTCACTTTCAGGTTAAAATTGGCTGTTGTCATAGCCATAGCCGCATCAACGATCAGTAAATAAGAGCCCGCAGGAACATTGGCCCTTAGCGTACGAATAGTGGTCAAAAAACTCTCATCGGCTTGGGCCACACAAGCATTGGCTGGGATGTGGTGCATTCTCACACCCGGCATGGTGCAAATGTCCTTGGCTAGCATCATGCGCAGGTTTTGATTCAGGGAGGTGATGTCCATTTCGGCATAAATGGAGCCAGGTTTGTCCAATTTGATGCGATAAACACGGTCATTGCCAAACATGTCAAAAGCACCGTCCCCACAGATCCACTGAAACACCCCGTTTCCGGATCCAATGGTGGTTTGGTTTTTGAGTACAACTCCACACTTGATGTCCTGGGCTTTTGAGCACATGTCGTCGTCGCGGCAAGTCATGCCGAGTGAGAACTTGCCCGCATGAGAGGCGTGTTTGGAGTCGATGACCACCAAGTAACTGCCTGGTTCGAGGCGGGTGCAGATGCTTTGTCGGCGAGTGCCTCCACCAACAGAGGATTCGATGCAATCTTTTTCAAGGGCCTTGGGGTAGTGCCAGGCGTAACGGCACACATCGCGCAGCAAGAACAGGTCCAAATCCAGGCCGCTATCAAGAATGTCCAAATCCAGACAGACTTCCTGGGCGCTTTTTATTTCAAGACGGTACACTTTTTCTGGGCCGTACATGTGCCAGTCCTCACCCAGGCATTCATAAGAAGTGAGGCGATTTTGCTCTCCCCAAGTGTTGCCATTCACCTTTCGACCACATTCCAGCCAGCCACTGCTGCGTTCACAGAAGGGACCAGTTGGTTGTGGCTTTACTTCAAAGCAGCGATTGGGTGGATAACTGGTGCTAATGCTGGCTCCTCCAGTGATTTTGATGCAAAACTCACCAGTATAGGAAATGCCACGGCTCATATTGATCACCAGTGAAAAAGGCTTCAGGGCTTGGCCACATGGAGGAGCGCTCTGGGTAGTTTTCAGGTTCAAGTCGATCTCATCGTCCCAAACAGTAGCCCGGTTGAGGCTGATGGTTTGATAACATTGGTTGGGAAACTTTCCTTTCAAAGTGATGGTAAAAGCCTGACCAACCTGCGGGCTGCTGGGGTTGATGATGATTTCTTCCACTACTTGCGCATTGAGCACGAAGCCGCTTAACAGCAGGAAAAAGGAAAGGAGGGATAAAAAGTTTTTCATCAGAACTAGTTTTTGGTTTTAGGTAACTATTTACTTGATAGTTACGATGATAAGTTTTAAAGACAAGAATTTTTCTTGCAAGGTATCGGTTTTTAACTTCTCCGACAAGACCCAGACGTGGATTTAATAAGCATTGGTTGGAAAAGCTGGTAGATTTTTAGCTTTCTAGCGACTCACCCCTTGAAAACAACTAAGGCAAAAATTCACAATTTGCCTATCTTGCCCCTTCAATTGTGACGAGCAGATGAATTTTTCATCCAAACTTTTGGAAGAAGCGGTCAACGCTTTTGCAAGTTTGCCAGGAATTGGCAAAAAAACGGCTCTGCGCCTGGTTTTACACTTGTGCAAAGGAGAACTGGAAAACAGCGAAACCTTTGCCAATGCGATCCTTAATATGCGTCGGGGTATCAAATCGTGCAGCAAGTGCCACAACTTGTCTGATGAGGAAGTTTGTGTCATTTGTCGTGATCAACGCCGCGAACAAGGGGTAATTTGTGTAGTAGAAAGCATCCGAGATGTGATGGCGATCGAAGACACCGGGCAATTCCGGGGGGTGTACCACGTTTTAGGCGGGGTTATCTCTCCTTTGGAAGGGGTTGGTCCAGGTGAGTTGAACATCGACTCTTTGGTACAGCGCATTCAAACCGGGGAAGTACGCGAAATCATCATGGCCATCAGCCCCACTATTGAGGGTGAGACCACGATCTTTTTTATTTCCAAAAAACTCCGCGATCTGCCCGTGCAAATCAGCACCATTGCCAGGGGAGTGTCCTTTGGTGGTGAATTGGAATACGCCGATGAACTGACTCTTGGGCGAAGCATTACCGCTCGGGTGCCTTATCGGAATGTTGATTAGTTGAGGGGAATTTTTTGGAGATTCAATGGTTATTTCTTTGAAGCTTTCCATCGTCATTGTCAATTATCAGGTGGCCTGGTTTTTACAGCAGGCGCTTTATTCGGTGCAAAAAGCCATTTTGGGGCTAGAGGCCGAGGTATGGGTGGTTGACAATGCCTCCTCCGACCATTCAGTCGAAATGGTCAAGCGGGATTTTCCTTGGGTCAAACTCATTGTAAGCCCTCAAAATCTGGGTTTTTCCAAAGCAAATAACCTGGCCATCGGACAATGCCTGGGGGAGTATGTTTTACTGCTCAATCCTGATACCCTTTTGGCTGAAAATACCCTTCGACTTTGCCTGCAAAAAATGGAGTCTGATCCTGCTGTTGGTGGATTAGGTGTGCACATGATTGATGGATCCGGAATTTTCCTGCCCGAATCAAAGCGTGGATTTCCCTCGCCTTGGGTCGCTTTTTGCAAAACTTTTGGTCTTTCGTGGCTTTTTCCAAGGTCTCGTCTTTTCAATCGCTACCATTTAGGTTTTCTCTCTGCTGACGAAGACCAGGAAGTGGACGTGCTATCTGGGGCTTTCATGCTGATGCGAAAGTCGGTTTTGGACCAAATCGGCCTGCTTGATGAGCAGTTTTTCATGTACGGCGAAGACATCGACCTTTCTTACCGTATCCAAAAAGCAGGTTACAAAAACATTTACTTGGCGGGTACAAAAATCATCCATTACAAAGGGGAAAGCACCAAAAAAGGCAGCCTCAATTACGTGCGGGTGTTCTACCAAGCCATGATCCTCTTTGCCCGGAAACATTTCCGTGGGGTAGGAGCGAGGGGTTTTGTGTTGATGTTGCAAATGGCGATCTATTTTCGAGCGGTATTGACCCTTGTGGGGAACCTGTTCAACCGATCCAGGGCATTGCTGCTTGATTTGTTCTTGCTGTGGGCCAGTCTTTCGTTTTGGAAGCACCGTTGGGGCATTTATCGTTATGACGATGCAGCGTATTTCGACAATGCACCATTTTTTCAGGTCAACATGCCCTTGTATCTGGGGATGTGGATCTTGGGTTTGGTTTTTAGCGGTGCTTATCGCGTGCGGGGAAATTTGCAGCGCGTTTGGCGGGGTATGTTGCTAGGGGCAGTGGCTATTGCAGCGGTGTATGGGTTTCTGGACCAATCCTTGCGCAGTTCCCGGATGCTGATTTTATTGGGTACCATCGGTGGTTTATTCAGTTTGAGTGTTTGGCGGGCTCTACTGAATCTTTACTTGGAAGGGCATTGGAATTTTGGCCAAAAAAAACGCCACCGCTTGGCCATTGTAGGAAATGAGACCCAAGTTGACCAAGTACAAAAGATTTTGGAAGCCGCACAAGCCCCAGTTTTTACCTTGGGTAGGATTGAACCTGATCGCTACAAATTGGCCGCAAACAGCTTGGGCAACCTTGAGCAGCTTTATGATTTACAAAGAGCCTATCAGCTCAATACCTTGATATTTTGTGCGGAAAACCTGTCTAACCAGCAAATCATTGAATGGATGGCCCTCTATGCCAAAAAACTTCAGTTTAAAATCATGCCGCCTGCCGCCGAATGCATCATCGGCAGCCATTCAAAAAACGAAAGTGGCGAATTGTACACCTTAAAACCCGTTTTTGCAATTGAACAAGCAGATCATCGTTTCAACAAAAGGGGGTTTGACTTGTTTTCAGCATCATTATTGGTAGTGCTGTTACCATTTCTTTTTTTCTTCGTCTTTAAAAAAAGGGCGATTTGGCTACAATGTGGCCGAGTACTAATAGGGAAAGAAACCTGGGTTGGCTATAGTCAAAAAAACAATGTTCTGCCTGTTATCAAGCCGGGAGTTTTGACTACCAATGCATTGTCTTACGGGTTAAAGTCTGAAGCGAACCTCCATCAACTGGATTTCGCCTATGCTCGAAACTATTCTTGGTGGCAAGACTTCAGGATTCTTTACCTTAGCTTGATTGCTTAATTGGTGGCTTATTTAGGGCCATTGCTATCATAAATCCTTCTTCCTCATCCATTAAATGACTCAACATGTTCAAGAACTTTATTTCGATTTGCTGTTTGGCAATGCTGATGTTGCTAGGCTTCGAAGCCTCAGCACAGAGCAGCACACCTGCTTCTTCTACCACCACCACACTTACTGACGAAAAAGCAAAAGATTACGTAGGCAGCTACGACACTGGTGGCATGGGCGCAATCAAGGTCTCCTTCGCTGATGGAAAAATGACAGGCGCTATGGATGGCCAAGGCTCTGCTGAGTTATTGCCAGGCAGTACTGCCGATGTTTTTACGGTATCTGGCTACGACGGTGTTTGTACTTTCATCCGCGATTCAAGCAACAAGGTAGTTGGCTTGCGCTTGGACGTGCAGGGCACGATCATTGATGCCAAGCGAGTCGAGTAGAAAAACTGGGGTGGTAGGTAATCTGAACCCGCCACCTCTTTTATTTTTCTAGTGGTAAGCTGTGCATTATTCTTACTTTACCTCCCCTAATGCACACTCTTCATGCCTCTTTTCAGCAATCCTACGGCCATTTTTGCGGTATTGATGCTCAACATTGTCTTGGCCGAACAATTGAGCAAGCTGCCATTTTTTAAATTTGTCGGTACGGCCTTATTGGCCATTTTGATCACGGCCATCACTTCCAATCTTGGCATTATCCCCGCTTCGGTCAATTCTCCGGCACTTTACGACGGGATTTTTACCTACCTGGCACCAATGTCGATCTTTTTTCTTTTGCTCAGTGTCAACCTTCGCGGCTTGAAACGAGCAGGAGCGCCGATGATCAGTATGTTTCTTTTGGGTTCAGTGGGTACCATGACCGGGGTTCTTATCGGGATGTGGTTTTTGGGAGGCTCGGCTAAATTTGGGGATTCTTTCTACGCCTTGGCGGGCATGTTTACAGGCACTTACATTGGCGGGAGCAGCAATTTCAATGCTTTGGCTATCCATTATGGCGTCAACAAAACAGGCAACTTGTACGCCGCTGCGGTCGCTGCCGACAACATCATTACGGCTTTGTGGATGGCGGCTACTTTGCTGCTGCCAGTGTTGCTCAAGCGGTTTTTTCCAAGAAAAGTAGTTAGCAGCCTAAGCGTTGAGGAACAAGCAAAGCTGGATGAAGAAGCCAATTTGCACATCCACGACCAGGAATTGCTCAACCCCCAAGAACTCGCCATATTATTGGGCCTGGGGGCTCTTTTTCTTTTCGTCTCGCAATACCTGGCCTCCCTTTTGCCCCAAGTTCCGATGATTATTTTTCTTACCACATGTGCTCTGATCCTGGCTCAAGTCCCCATGATCCAGCGTTTGCGAGGTATTCGCACCCTTAGCATGTTCAGCATTTATTTGTTTTTAGCAGTGATCGGCGCATATTGCGACTTGGGGGCCTTGTTCAAAGATGGAAGCCTGGCCCTGGCCATGCTGTTGATGGTCAGCATTACGGTGCTTGTACACGGGTTTTTGATTTTTGGACTCGGCGGACTCCTGCGTATGGATTGGGACCTAATATCTATTGCATCCCAGGCCAATGTGGGAGGCTCTGCTACGGCTTTGGCTTTGTCAAAAAGCTTTAACCGCGCTGATTTGCACTTGCCAGGTATCTTGGCGGGCGCTTTGGGCAATGCAATTGGCACTTATTGCGGTTTGATGATCGCGGAGTTTTTGAGGTAGGAGAGGGGTTAAGCAAAAAGTTCCCCTTGTTGGGCAAAAACTGTCTCGTTTTCTTGTTCCACCTGCAGTGTTTCGGGCATGAAAGGTAGTACTCGTTTTACCAGCCTCAACTTTTTACAATATACCTTTTTGTCTTCTTGGTAAATGCCATAGTGATCTACTAAGTCTACGCGTACACTACCATAAGCATGTAGTATGCGATCGTCCGGTAGTAAAATGCCAACATGGGAGATTTTCCCTTTGCTGTTTTCAAAGAAGGCCAAGTCGCCAGGTTTGGCTTGCTGAACGAAATCTACGGTTTCGCCGTATTCGATTTGTAGGGCAGCCTCACGGGGCAACTTGATGCCCGCCATTTGGTAAACTTGCTGCGCCAAGCCTGCACTATCGATGCCAAAGGGGGTGCGTCCGCCTAAAAGAAAAGGCGTATTGAGGTAACGTTTGGCAATTTTGAGTACCAAATCCGCAGTGGGAGTGGTTTGACCCGGAAAAATAGTTTGCCCGCTGAAGGTGTAATTCAGGTCACCCAAAGGGAATCTCAGGCCATCGAAATCGGGCAATCGAGCACCCATTGACACCTGAATCACGTGATCCTCCTCTAAAATTGGCTGCGAAAATTCCAGGCTGTAAGCGAAATTGTCATTGTACCTCAGAAACTCGGAAGGAGTAATGGCCTTGATTTGGCTGCTTTCCATCCAGGCTACAAAGTTGTCGTTGGCACACCTTACCCGTATCCATTTGCCATTTTTTTCCTCCAAAATATCCACCAATTCGCCAAAAAGCAATTGCGAAACCATTTCGCTGCGGTGCGAAGGGCTGCTTCGAAGTGGTACAACACTGAGTGGACAAATGCCAAAATGCATAGGATAGGATTTAGCCGAGTACGGCTTTGCTGCCAAAAATACTAAATTTTCTAAATGCCCGTTTTGGTAGCACAGGATTAATGCACCAAAAAGTAATTTTCTCACGAAGAAACCCCGAAATTGCTATTTTTGGTGCCCCAAATTTGGGTAAAATAGTTGATTCTATTTTTGCCCGACTAAATTTTAAAAGTCCCTGTTTTATGCAGAAGTCTTACGGATTGATTGTAGCCAGCTTTTTGAGCTTAATGGCCTTGGCTTTGCGTGCCCAGGATCAACACTTCACCCAATTTTACGCTGCGCCACTTTACCTCAATCCCGCTTTAACCGGGACTTTTGACGGAAAATACCGGGCCTCAATGATTTACCGAGACCAGGGTCGGAATTTACTCAATGATCCATTGACCACTTATTCGGCAGCCATCGACTTTCGTTTCGACATGGCAAATTCAGGAAAAAGTGGGCGTGACGCAGCTGGTTTAGGCATGGTTTTTGTCAATGACCGCTCGGCCTCGCTCAATTTTTACAACAACATCATTGGTATTTCGGGGGCTTATCACAAGTCATTGAGTCGTTTTGGTGAACAATACCTTTCTTTGGGGGGGCAGTTGAGTATCGGGCAGCGAAACATCAACTATGGCAATATCACCTTCGATGACCAATTCAATGGCACCGATGGTTTCACCGATCCTACTGGTGAACAATTGCCAGGTAATAATTTCGGTTATGGCGACTTGGCGGTGGGACTCAACTATACTTATGCGCCCGAAGGCCGTTTTTCCTTTTTTGCTGGTGGAGCCATGCACCATATACTGCGTCCTGAAGCCAGTTTTTATGCCCGCGAAGAAATTCAGGAAGAGCGTAACAGCAGTCGCTTGTTTCGAAAGTACTCGGCTTATGTGAATCTGCAATATCCATTGAGTGATAAAGTACAGTTTTCACCACGTGCCCTGGCTTATTTGCAAGGCCCCCATTTTGCGCTCAATGCAGGTGCAAATCTTCGTTTTTTGATGAGTGATGTGAGCGGGACAGCCTTTCACGTAGGCGGCTGGGTGCGCCCGGTTCGCAATTTTGATAGTAAATTTTCTCCTGATGCAGTAATCCTTATGACTGGGTTGGAATACAATAATTTTCTGATCGGCTTGAGCTACGATGCTCGTTTGGGGAGTCTCAACACCACTGGCCGTCGCCTTGGGGCCTTTGAAATTTCATTGGCATTCTTGGGCAATTATGAAAACAGCGCAGTGCTTTGTCCTAAGTTTTGAAGGCTTTTGAATGAATGAATTCGCCCACTTACTTTTGTCGGGTAAATTACAAGTCTGGTATCCAAATGTTATTTTTCTGGTTTTTTCGTGCTTAGTTTAAACAAAAAGCGATGTGAAGCGTCTAACAAAGACTTGCCTCAATATCATTCCTCTTTGTTTAACGCTTTCATTTTGGATCATGAAAAAACATGTACTAACGCTGTCTGTCATCTTTGGCGGACTGTGGATTATTTTAAGCAGCAATGCCAGCGGGGCTGGTCAGGACCAGGGCACCGACCGCACTGGATCACCCTTGAGTGGTGACACTTTTTGCGGGGATTGTCACGGTGCCAATGCTTTTCGGCCCACGATTGAAATTGCGGTATTGGATGGTGCCAATCCTATTCAATCTTACACGCCTGGCCGGGTTTACACTATGCGTGTTACCATTTCTGCTACTACTGGTACCCCTGCAGGTTATGGTTTTCAGGCGGTTGCGCTCAATAATGCCAACGGTACCGCTGGTGTTTTTGGCACAACACCTTCTGGGGTAAGGACTATTGACTTGGGCGGAAGACGCTACATTGAGCAAACTCGACGTTCTACTAGTAATACCTTTTCAATTCCTTGGACTGCTCCAGCCCGTGGCGCTGGTCGGGTGAGGGTTTTCGCTGCGGGGGTCGCTGCAAATGGGAGTGGATCGAGCGGTGACGGGGCTGTAAAAGGCGAATTGGCCCTGAGCGAGTCAGGTTCTACTTCATTACCAGAGTCTGCACGTTTGAAAGTTGAGGTGGACGTTTTTCCCAATCCCGCTACCGATTTTGTACAGGTTCGTTTAAAGGGCACTGATCGCCCCCGCAACTTGTTTGTGGACCTGGTGGATGCGCAAGGTCGTCTATTACAACGTCAAGTTTTGCCAGAACAAGTAGAATTGGATGTTCGTGCGCTGAGTGCAGGCACTTATTTCTTGCGCATCAGTGATGGACAAAGGCTAATGACCAGGGCCTTAAGTGTGAAGTGATTATTGAATAACAGACATGAAAAAGCCTTGGTATACTTGATTCCAAGGCTTTTTTTATGTGCCCAAAAATGTATTTAAAAACATTTTGTTGATTAAGAAATATTATTATCTTGCCGAAAAAATATCCGAGCCCAATGATGTACTCCCAAGTTGAACAAAAAGCCCTATACGAGTTAAGCAAAAACTACCTGCAGGCCGATCATGGTGTGCACAAGCAAGCGCTGCAAGCCCAGTTGGACGAATTGCGCCAACTCATTATTTACCACGAATGGCGTTATTATATTCAGAACGACCCAGTGGTCAGCGATTATGAATATGACCAGTTGTTCAAGCAAATGGAGGCCATTGAGGCTTTGCACCCTGATTGGATCACTCCAGATTCACCTTCTCAAAGGGTTTCTGCCGACTTGACTGAAGACTTCTCATCGGTACCACACCTTACACCAATGTTGTCTTTGGCCAACTCTTACAACGCTGAAGACCTAAACGATTGGGACGCCTCGATCAAGCGCTTGCTCAACATGCCTGAAGACGTTGAAATAGCTTACGGGGTAGAGCCCAAATTTGATGGCGGCAGCATTGCCTTGGTTTATGAAAATGACGTGTTGGTGCGAGCTGCTACCCGTGGCAATGGGGTTTTGGGCGAAGAAATTACCAACAACGCCAAAGTCATGCGCTCCATTCCACTAAAAGCCGAGTTTTCAAAGTATGGCATTTACAAGGTAGAATTGCGGGGCGAGGTGCTGATTCGCAAGGATGTTTTTGAAAAAATGAACGAAAAGCGAGCCAAAGAAGGTCTTACTCTTTTTGCCAATGCCCGCAATACAGCTGCTGGTGGTCTGCGCATCAAAGACCCCAAAGAAACGGCTAAACGTGGCTTGGAGGCCTTTGTTTATACCCTGGGCTATGCGGTGGACCAGGCAGGCAACAACGTCCTTGACCAGTTCAATACCCACATGGAAAGCCTTGATCTATTGGACAAACTGGGATTTAAAGTACCCGCAATTGAACGCAAACTGTGCAAAAACATCGCTGAAGTGATTGACTTTTGCAATTACTGGCAAGCCCAACGCGATAGTTACCACTACGAAATCGACGGTATGGTAGCCAAGGTAAACAGCCGCGAATTGCAGGAGCGTTCGGGGTATACCTCACATCACCCACGCTGGGCCATCGCTTATAAGTTTCAAGCTAAACAAGCAACTACCAAGCTGTTGAATGTGGAATACCAAGTGGGTAAGATTGGGAGCATCACCCCGGTAGCGAAGTTGGATCCGGTACAATTAGCTGGCGTAACCGTATCTTCCGTTTCTTTGCACAATGAAGATTTCATTACCAGTAAAGACTTGCGCCTGGGAGATACGGTTTTGGTGGAGCGAGCTGGAGATGTGATTCCATACATTGTCAAGCCGATTGAAGAATTGCGTGATGGCTCCGAAAAAATCATCGAATTTCCCAAACAATGCCCAATCAATACTACTGATACGCCTATCGATTTGATCCGTGAAGAAGAGGAGGCGGCCTGGCGTTGTCCCAATTGTGTATGCGGAGCCCAAGACTTGCAGCGCATCATCTTCCACGTCTCCAAAGATGCGATGGACATTGAAGGCTTGGGGAAATCCATTGTGGATCGCTTTTATGAACTGGGCTGGATCCGTACGATTGCCGATGTGTATCGCTTAGACTATGCCAAAATTTCCACATTGGAAGGCTTTGGAGAAAAATCGGCAGCCAATTTGAAAGCTTCGATCGACAAAGCCAAAACAAATCCGATCCAACGTTTATTGCACAGTTTGAGCATTCATCATTTAGGCAAAAAAGTTTCCAAACTGATCGCAGCTGAAATTGGCCACGTTCTGGAATTGAAAAACTGGACTTTGGAAGACTTTACTAAAATCAAAGACGTGGGGCCTGTAGTGGCAGCCAATGTGATCCAGTTTTTTCAATCTGACCGCAATGTGGCCATGTTAGAAGAGATGGAAAGCTTGGGCGTGAACTTGAGTCAAAGTGAAGAAGACCGCCCCAAGGCAGTAGCTGCTGATGCGCCATTAGCAGGCAAGACCATTCTTTTCACTGGAACGCTGACCAAAATGGGACGCAAAGAAGCGCAGGAAAAAGCAGAAGCTGCGGGGGCCAAAAACATCAGCGCGGTGAGCAGTAATTTAAATATCTTGGTCGTGGGAGATGAAGCTGGTTCCAAGCTCAAAAAAGCACGTGATTTGGGAACGATAGAAATCCTTACCGAGGACGAGTTTTTGGTTTTGATCAAAAGTTGAGAAAGCCGAAAAGTATAGAAATCAGAGGCTAATTGTGGGTTACAGCAGAAAAAATGACAAAAATCATTGTTTTCAGGCCTGTTTTGCTAAATTCGTAATCACAACCTCATTTTTAAACCAAAATTGAAAACCAATCATGTTCAAGGAGTTCAAGGAATTTGCCCTCAAGGGTAGTTTGATCGACACTGCGATCGCTTTCGTAATGGGTGCTGCTTTTGGCAAAGTTGTTACGGCTTTTGTGGAAAAAATGTTTGCACCCATCACCAGTTTGCTGCTGGGGGGAGTGGATTTGACCCAACAAAAAATAGTGCTAAGGGCCGCAGAAGAAGGCAAAGCTGAAGTGGCCATTGCCTGGGGAGAATTCATCACTGCTTGTATTGACTTTTTAGTTGTTGCGCTGGTAATGTTCGTCATCATAAAAGCCATCAATGCAGCCAAACGCAAAGAAGCCGAAGTCGCTCCTGCACCTCCTCCTGGGCCAAGCGAAACTGATCTTTTGGCAGAAATTCGCGATTTGCTGAAGAAGTAATCGCAACCAACTGGGATAGAAAGGGCAAGGCACAAATCAATCGTGCTTTGCCCTTTTTAATTTTCTAAACAACGAATCAAAATTACGCCTCAAAGGAACTATTTTTGCGTTCGAATTGTTCTCAGCGTTTTTACTCAATACCCTTCGCATGAAAAAGCCCTTGATCCTGGTCACCAACGACGACGGTATTACCGCTCGTGGCATCAAAGCCCTGATTGAAGTCGCCCAACAGTTGGGTGACGTGATTGTAGTCGCCCCAGATTCGCCCCGTTCTGGCCAGGGGCACGCCATTACCCTGGAAATTCCCCTGCGTTTGCACAAAGTGGACTTGTTTGAAGGGATTGAGGCTTATGAATGCAGCGGAACCCCCGTGGATTGTGTAAAACTGGCTAAGAATGTGCTGCTCAAAGACCGTTTGCCAGATCTGTGTGTTTCGGGCATCAACCACGGTTCCAATGCCTCGATCAATATTATTTATTCCGGCACCATGTCAGCAGCGATGGAAGCATCGGTAGAAGGAGTGCCTTCGATTGGATTTTCCTTTTTGAATTATTCCCACCAGGCTGATTTCAGCGCTTGTAAGCCTTTTGTAAAAGCCTTGATGAAAAATACCCTGGAAAAAGGCATGGAACAGGCTAACTTGATCAATGTCAATATCCCAAACCTGCCAGTCGAGCAAATCAAAGGCTTCCGGGTATGCCGGGCTGCGGAAGCACGCTGGGTCGAAGAATTTGCCGAAGCCCAGGACCCTCGCGGCCAAAAATACTACTGGCTCACGGGCCGCTTTGTGAACGAAGACACCAAGGACGATACCGATATCTGGGCCCTGGAGCATGGCTACATCTCAATCGTGCCAGCCATGCATGATCTGACTAATTTTCCGGCGATTCCTAAGTTTAAATACCTGGAAAGTTTGGTGGCTGATTCTAGCGCTATGGTGGGGTAAGGCTAAAGCAATTCCAGTTTCAGCAATTGAGCAAATTGGGCCTTTTCATCTGGACTAAGGCCCAAGATCAAATCAGATCCTTTCAGGTGATAAAACTGATAATCAGCAGTTGCCATTGATGCATTTGCTTCGAGCAAGATTTGTTTGAAATTTTCCCATTCGTCCTGAGTGAGGATGATTTCCCTGGATTTCTTGTTGAAAAGAAAACTCAAGCTT
Source organism: Chitinophagales bacterium (assembly GCA_013299105.1). Lineage (GTDB taxonomy): Bacteria > Bacteroidota > Bacteroidia > Chitinophagales > Saprospiraceae > Haliscomenobacter. Next base: position 87,082 of record JAAFJY010000009.1, read on the forward strand.
CTTTTTTGATTGGAATTCAGGGTTTCAAGAACATCTTCAGGTTTGAAATGTCTTTCGGAAATGCTACTCAGTTTTTTTATAAATTCGGCATAAGTGCCAACTTCTTGAATTTCAGTTGGTGCAATGAGTACTTTATTGGCGTCACATTTCAAAAGCTGAGCCACGTCTATTTTTTGCTCGGAATCATAAAAAACGAGCCCCTGGCCATTGATTTGCTCCTCTAGCATCCCTTTTCCCAGAACCATCGCCAGTACATCGTGCTCGGACATTTTTTCCTGACTTTTGAAAAAACCAGCTTTTCTCAAAAAGCCTAATTTCTGTTGCATGGAACCAAGTGGTATCCAGGTTTTTTTAGAATGATCAATTAACTCATTTCCGATTGATTGAATGAACACCAGAACCAAACAAAGAGGTAAAGTGTAGGTAAAAAGCATGGCTACCAGTCGCAAATCGGTGTTGGCAATCGATAGGATGCCAAGGCTTAGGTAACGCATCAAAATGAAGAAAAGTCCCAACAGACAACCTACACCAATTTGCATCCACAAATTCTGGAAGCCTGCCAACAATCCTGGAATAATTCCACCCAAATTGGGATCTGCTTCGAGTAAGAGTACAATGAAAATGCCAAGGACGATTAATGCAGCATTCCAGATTAGGTTTTTCCTCATTTTCAAAGGGATTGGATAATTTTGAATTTGTATTGAGTCTGTTTGTAGTTTCTTTGAAAAATTTTACCCCGGTATTTCGCCATGAAAAAACGAAATACCGGGGTAAAAATAAGCTAAAACCTCGAATTTTACAACAATATTGAGGTTTCACTCGCTCCGCAAACTCTTCACGGGATTGTCCAAAGCAGCTTTCACGCTTTGAAATCCCACGGTCAAAACGGCGATCAGCAGCGCCCCGAAACCAACTGCCGCGAACATCCACCAAGACAAAACAATTTGGTAAGCAAAATCTTGTAGCCACTGCGTGGCAAAATACCAAGCCAGGGGCGAAGCCAAAACCAGGGCAAACAAGACCAATTTGGCAAAATCTTTGCCCAGCATGTAAGCAATGTTCACAATTCCTGCCCCTAACACTTTGCGGATGCCAATCTCTTTGACCCTCTGCTCGGTACTGAAAACCACCAGGCCAAAAAGCCCCAGACAGGAAACCAGGATGGCCAAAAAGGCAAAACTCAGCATAATGCGCCCCACGCGCTGCTCGGATAAGTACTGGGTTTGCAAGTCCTGATCCACAAAACCGTAGGTGATGGGGCTGAGAGGAGAAAGCTTTTTGTAGGCTTTTTGCACTTGGCTCAATACTTGTTCGGTGCTGTTCGCTTCGGTTTTAATCAGCAGGGTGAAATAGGATTCCAGGGGGCGATAGCGCAAAATCAAGGGCTCGATTTGTTGGCGCAGGTTTTGAAAATGAAAATCTTTGAGCACTCCAATGACCTTGCCTTCCTGCCCGTAGAATTTGATTTTTTTACCCAAAGCCGACTGTGTGTTCCATCCCATTCTTTTCATCGCAGCTTCGTTGATGAGGTAAGGGATGCTCAAGGCTGAAGTGTCAGCCGTTATTTTAGCTGAAAAATTGCGCCCACTGATGATGCTTAAGCCCGTGGTGGACACAAAATCGGCATCCACATTGACTTGGCTCATCAAAAACTCGTCTTTGGGGCTTTGGCCTTCCCATTCAGCAGTACTGGAATTCCCGACATTGACCAAATTACTGGTCGCGACGGAGGTCTGGGCTACGCCTGGAATTTGGCTGACCACATTTTTGAACAAAGTCGATTTTTCTTGAAGCTCGTCCTTGAGATTGACGTACAAGAGATTGGATTGGTCAAAGCCCAATTTGTTGTGCTGCATAAAACGCAATTGCTGATAAACGACCAAGGTGCCAATGGCCAAGGCGATGGAGAGTGTAAACTGCCCAACGACCAATGTTTGGCGAAAGCGCTTGCCGCTCGAAACGTCAAAAACACCTTTCAATACTTTTACCGGACGGAATGAGGACAGGAAAAAAGCCGGATAAACCCCAGTTAAGAAACTCAATATGGCCGTAAAAACAAACAGCGCAAGCCAAAAATTGGCATTTACAAATGGAATAACCAGGATCTTATCGGTTAGGAAATTCAACCAAGGCAAAAGTAATTGAGCCAATAACAAACCCAAGAACAAGGCCAAGCTGGTCATGATGGCTGATTCGCCTAAAAATTGAAAAATCAGGCTGCCTCGCCCCGCACCAATCGACTTGCGAACTCCCACTTCTTTGGCTTTTTGTATCGACCTGGCGGTGGTCAAATTGATGAAATTGATCGCGGCAATGAACAGAATGATCAAGCCAACGATGAGTGCCAGTTTGATGTAAAAATAGTCGCTACGGAACCCCCAATCGGTGCCAAAATCGAATTTGGAGTGCAGGTAAATATCGCCCAGGGCCTGGAGTCCGAGTTGGGTATCTTGGTCATCCTTGTACTTGGCGAGTTGCTTTTTGATCGTTTGGGCAAAGGCTGTACCGTCGGCCTCTGCGCGGAGTTGCAGGTAGGTATGGTAGTTGTTGGAACCCCATTGGTAGCCCCATTCGTCGTAGCGTTGTACAAAAGCGAAAGGAAGGAGTACGTCAAATTGAAGGTGAGACTGCGCGGGCGGGTTTTTTGCGACGGCAACCAGTTTGAGGGTTTTGTCATTGTTTAGCACGATTTCCCGTCCGATGAGTGGAAGAAATTGCCAATCTTGGCCAAAAAATCGCTCGGCCATGGCCTCTGTGAAAATAACTTCATGGGGGTCATTGAAAACTTGAGAAGGGTTACCAAGGCGGAGCGGAAAGTTGAACATTTTAAAAAAACCAGGGTCAACTACGTGCATTTGTTCCGCTTCCAAAGCCTGATCGCTATCGCTCAACAAACCACCCCAACGGCCAACGCGGGCAAAATTTTGAATCACCGGAAAATCTGCCTGCAAAGCCGGAGCCAAAGGTCCCGGTGTTTGTGCAACCGAATAAATCGCATCCCCTTGCTTTTGTTTTTCGGTAATGCGATAAATGTTTTCGTAGTTTTGGTGAAAACGATCCGTGCTCAATTCGTCCCAAATGAACAGGCCAATGAGAATGCAACTGGCAATGCCGAGGGCCAAGCCACCAAGGTTGATCGCTGAGTAAACCTTGCTTTTCAACAATGTGCGAAAAGTGATTTTGAGATAGCTGGAAAACATACAACTCCAATTTTAATGATCGATACAACTGCACACATTGCAATGGGTTCATCTTCTGGCAAAAACAATAGTTTGAAGGTGAGCCAAGTATCACCAGCCAATTATTGTGCCAATTCTGTAAGTAGCTGATTGCGAGCCGATAGATAATGAGATTTGTGTTGGGTGGTGTCCGTTTTTGAACAAGCCTTGTGCGAATTTGCAAAACACTTGCTGATTTAAAAAACGTTTTGTATATTGTGGGTGAATAATGCTATAAATTGGTCTTTTTTAATTTATCCTCCCAACATTGACGCTGATTCATCCCATCTGAACTTCATTCTTCAGTCTTTTTCACTTGTTAATCAATACACTTATGAACTCTACCAAACTTTTGCTCGGCACCCTGGCTGGTTTCATCGGCTATTTTATGGGTGGTTTCGTCATGTACACTGTTGTATTCAAGAATGCCCTGGCTAGCGCCATGCCCAATATGGCCGCAGCCCAGGTTCCCGGCCCGAATATGGTGGCTTTGGCCATTGGGAATCTTGCTGGCGCTTTTTTACTCACCTTGATTTTTGAAAGGTGGGCAGGTATTCGTACCCTGACCGCCGGGGCCATTGCTGGCGCAGTGATCGGGTTTTTAGTTGCGTTTAGCTTTGACCTCATGTTTTTAGGCACTACCAACCTGATGACCTGGAGTGGAGTAATCCTGGATGGCATTGTTTATGCCATCATCAGCGCTATTGCTGGTGCCTTGATCGGCTTGACCTTGGGCTATAAGCGCAAATGAGAGCTTAGAGTATGTTTAAAATTTTTTGTTTGCCATAAAACGGCCCAATTTCACCTAACCTTCGTTAGGAAAATGCTCATTATGCGCTGCATAACTCCGCTTTTCCTACCTCGATTAGTCAAAATTTGCCTCGTTTTCTGACTAAACCTCCAATATTTAAACACACTCTTAATAATCGTTTGAATCCGCCCTTGTCACATTGCAGCAATACCTGACAAGGGCGGAAAATCATCGTTTCATGGATAACTTGAGTCGCTTGATGTCAAAAGTAAGCTTGGTAATTGCACTTTTTCTGCTTTTTGACCCCACTGTTTTTGCCCAAAATTCAGTAAAACGCTACCTCTACGTAGCGGAACCCGGCATTCGCAACTACCTCGAATACGGTGGGCATGGTATCCTGGTGTACGACATAGACGACAACTACAAACTGGTCAAGCGCATTCCCACCGGAAGCCTCGATGCCAAAGGGCACCCTTTCAACGTCAAAGGCGTATGCGTGAGCCTGGCTACCCAGTGCATTTACGTAAGCACGATCAAGTCGCTGATGTGCATCAGTTTGGAAAGCGAAAAGCTGCTATGGGAGAAGGTTTATGAAGCAGGCTGCGACCGCATGGCCATTTCACCGGATGGCTTGACCATTTTTCAACCTTCTTTTGAAAAGGACCAATGGTATGTTTTGGATGCCAAAACCGGAGAAGTGAAGGAACAGCTTATACTCAAAAACCGGGCCCATAACACACTGTTCGGCCTGGATGGAAAAAACGTGTATATGGAGGGTCTGGCTTCGCCTTATGTTACGGTGGTCAAGGCCAAAAATACCAGCCAACAGCGTCAAATTGGTCCGTTTTCGGCCAGCGTGCGCCCTTTTACGATCAATTCCAAACAATTCTTGCTGTTTGCGAATGTGGATGAACTATTGGGCTTTGAAATCGGTGACTTGAAAACTGGGCAGGTTTTACACCGCGTGGAAGTGCCTGGATTCCAAAAAGGGTTCATCAAGCGCCACGGCTGCCCGAGTCATGGCATCGGCCTCACGCCCAACGAAAAGGAGCTTTGGGTAACCGATGGCGCCAACCAACAAATGCACATTTTCGATGCTACCCAAATGCCACCTGTTTACCAAAGTTCAGTTGCTTTGCGCGATCAGCCCGGTTGGATTACTTTCAGCTTGGACGGCCAACACGCCTGGCCCAGTACTGGTGAAATCATTGAGCTTGCCAGCAAACGCATCATTCACCGCCTGGCCGATGAGAAAGGCGAGATTGTACAAAGTGAAAAAATGGTAGAGATCCACTTCAAAAACGGCAAGGCTGTGGTAAAGGGGGATCAGTTTGGCTTGGGAAGGCGGAAGTAAGTAAGGGGTTAAAAATAAACCTTTCCAGTTTTTAAGATACACGCATGTCAACGTAACTGTCAACGTCATGTTGGAAATCCGCGAAAATCAGCTAAATCCGCGTCATCCGCGTACTAATAACGGCCTCGCGCAGCGAGGGCATAATCTATAAAGTACGCAGTTACAATTTGGGTAAGGTTTATTCGTGGCTTGTCACTAAGCATCACGCCACCTGCTCTTTGGGCAAAAATGCAATCGCCACAAACCCTAAAACCGATAAAATAATCAACACCGTGAAACTGGTGGCATAAGACCCCGTTTTGTCGTGCAAAGCCCCCGCCATGATCGGCCCAAAAGCTTCAGCCAAGCCGTCCATGGTCAATACCAAACCCATCACCCGGCCCATGACGCGGACCCCAAACAATTCTGCGGCCATCAGGGGGATGATCATGTAATCGCCGCCCAGGCCAATGCCAAACAAGACCGCAAATACATAAATGGCCTTGGGGCTGCTATTGCTATACAACAACAAAATGGCCAAGCTAACGATCGCATAAATCAGCAACATCACGTATTTTTTGGCAAAACGATCGGCCAACCAACCCATCAGTAAGCGCCCGATGATGCTGGAACCCAACACCAGCGAGAGGATATTGGCCGCTTGCCCTTGGCTGTATTGCAAGTCCAGGCTCAGGAAGAGCTTGAGGTTTTGACTCACTCCCGCTACCGCACCAATGGAACACATGCTCCCAACGACCAAAAGATAAAAGGATGAACTGCGCAAAACCTCCGACAAGGAGACTTTGGGTGCATTTCCAGAACTGCCAGGATCGTTCGATTCAGGATTTTCTTTCACAAACCAAGCCATGGGCCAGGCGACCACAATGATGACCAACCCCAAAACGATCAATGCCTGGTGCCAACCCACCTGGACGTTGAGCCAGCGGGCAATGTGGGGCACGAGCATGCCGCCCACTCCAATGCCTAGGTAAACGATGCCCATTGCTTTGCCCCGACCCGCATTGAACCAGCGGGAAATCAAAACCTGATTGGGCAAGGGCCCACCACACATGTAACCAAGTGCAATCAGAAAATACAGGCAATAAAACTGCCAGCTAGAACCCATCAAACCCAGGCCCATGACCGCAACACCTACCATCAAAATACCCGACAACATCAACCTGCGCGGCCCAAAACGATCAACTACCCAGCCTGCCAAAAAACCAAAAAGTGGCCCCACAATGACCTTGCCAGCCAAATTACCGGAAGTAACCATCGCTCGCGACCAGCCAAACTCCTGGACCCAAAAGTCGTAGAAAAAGGGCAAACCGTAAAACATGATGCCAACGATTGAAAACAGGCTCAAAAAGCCAGCCGCGCCAACCTTGAGTTGTCCATTGCTGAGTTGAGAATTTTGCATCTGAAATTAGGTGTTTTGAGGTGTTTTGAGGTGAGTTTTGCAGGGAGAATTACAAACGTGACAGGGTAAGCCCGCCGTCGACCATAAAAACTTGACCAGTAGAGTAGGGGAAGTGCCCAGCGGCCAAGGCTCCGGCTACTTTTCCCACGTCTTCAGGGGTGCCCCAGCGGGCTTGCACGCAGAGGCCCTGGGCGATCAAATTGTCGTATTTTTCCACTACCCCCGCAGTCATGTCCGTAGCGATCACGCCAGGGCGAATTTCAAAGACGGGGATATTGTACTCTCCCAGGCGGGCTGCAAACAATTGCGTAACCATACCTATCCCTGCTTTGGAGACACAGTATTCACCCCGATTGACCGAGGCGACGGTCGCTGAAATGGAAGAAACGTTGATGATGCAAGCAAAAAAATCACTTTGAGCTGCTTTTTGCTCAATCATCCAATTGGCAGCAGCCTGGGTGAGGAAATAGCAACTCTTCAAGTTGGTGTCCAATACTTCGTCAAAACTCTGCTCGCTGGTTTGCAACACATCGCGCCGCTCACGAGGGGCGATGCCCGCATTGTTGACCAGCACATTGAGTTGGCCAAAATGGGCTTTGACTTGCTCAAGCACACGTGCACGATCCTCGGCCAAAGCTACGTTGCCTTGGCAGTAAATTACATCAACTCCCAGTGCTTTGATTTCAACTAGGGTGTCGGCTACCGCAATTTCCGGCCTAAGGCCGTTGATCGCGAGGTCATATCCTTGCTGCGCCAAGGCTTTGACGATGCCAAGTCCGATTCCCCTGCTTCCCCCGGTGACCAGTGCTACTTTTTTCATTGCAATTCGATTTATCTTATGGGTTGTTTTACGATCGACAAGTTTGTGACCAGTGCGGTTCAAAGATTCCAAACCGTGAAAGAACAGCACTTATGATACGATAAAACTTGCCAGCGAGCCCCCCAAATCATATGTCGTATCTGGTACGTCGTCTATCGTAGGTCAAAAACAGGGTTTAAACTTCAAAACTCACGTTGATCTAGAGTTCAGGAACATCCACCCAGGCTCGTTTTGCCCAACTTTCCAGTCCCTTTTCGGCCAATTGTACGCCTTTTGCCCCTGCTTTCAAGTTCCAGGGGAAGGGCTCGTCTTTTACCACGTGTTTCAAAAACAATTCCCATTGGGCTTTGAAGGCGTTGTCGTGTATTTCCTGTTCAGGTACTTTGGCCCAGCCGCCCATGAAGTCGATGGGCTGCACGATGTCGGGATTCCACACGGGTTTGGGCGTATTGCCATAGTGCTGGGTATAGCATTCGCGCAAGCCTGCTACTGCCGAACCTTTGGTGCCATCCACTTGCAAAGTCAGTAGGTCATCGCGCCGAACGCGGACCGTCCAGGAGGAATTGAAATGGGCGATGACGCCATTTTCTAATTCAAAAGTAGCATAAGCAGCGTCGTCGGCGGTGCATTTGTAAGCCTGGCCATTTTCATCAACCCGCTGTGGGATATGGGTCGCGCCCAAGCAAGAAACGGCCTTTACTTTGCCAAAAACTTCATCCAAAACGTAACGCCAATGGCAAAGCATGTCCACGATGATGCCACCATCGTCTTCCTTGCGGTAATTCCAGGAAGGGCGTTGGGCCGGAATGGAATCGCCTTCAAAAACCCAATACCCAAATTCGCCGCGCACGGATAGGATGCGGCCAAAAAAGCCTTGCTGGATCAAGCGTTTGAGCTTTAGGATGCCTGGCAACCAGAGCTTGTCTTGTACCACCCCGTTTTTCAGACCCGCCTTGGTGCACAAGTCGTACAATTCCAGCGCTGATGCAGTACTCACGGCCACTGGTTTTTCACAATAGATATGTTTGCCTGCTTGGATAGCTGCTTTGACGGCATCGGCTCTGCGCCCGGTGGTTTGGGCATCGAAATAGATGCTGTAATTCGGATCTCGCAGCACTTCATCCAGGTCGGTGCTCATTTTTTGTACGCCACTCAGCTTGCAAAGTTGTTTCAACTTATTGGCATTGCGACCTACCAAAATTGGATCGGGTATGATGACTTCATCGGCTCCAATTTTTACGCCCCCTTGCTGGATGATGGCTGCGATCGAGCGCAGCAAGTGTTGGTTGGTTCCCATGCGGCCCGTTACGCCGTTCATGATGATGCCTATGGTGTGATGTTTCATGTTTTTAACAGTTCTTGTACGCTTCGATTATTTTTTGCAAAAACTTTGCTTGGTCTTGTTGCCAATAGAGGTTAGAAAAAATCTCCACTTCCATAAAGCCATCAAAACCAGCTTTTTCGACCCAAGAGCGAATCAAAGGAATTGGGACGCAGCCTTCCCCCATCAGTCCCCGGTCGTTGAGTAGGTCAATAGTAGGTGATTTCCAGTCGCAAATGTGGAAGGCAAATAGGTGATTATTGGCTCCGCAACGGTAAATTTCCTGTTCCAAACTCGGATCCCACCACAAGTGATACACATCTGCTGCCACCCCTACCCAAGGTGATTGAATGGCTTCGCACAGGTCGTTGGCTTGGCCTAGGGTATTGATCGCCGAGCGGGTATCGGCGTACATCGGGTGCAAAGGTTCGATGGCCAAACGCACCCCGGCTGCCGAGGCCTCCGGGATCAATTTTTCGATGCCTTCCCGGATTTGCTGGCGCGAGGTAGCCAAAGCTTGCCCCGGATCGGCACCACAAACCAACACAATCAGGTCGGTGCCTAATGCATGGGCTTCTTCGATGGCGCGGCGATTGTCGTCAATGGCTGCTTGTCTTTTGACCGGATCCGTGCTGGGAAAAAAGCCGCCCCGGCACAAAGAGACGATTGACAAACCCTCGTTCCGCAGCAGATCGCCCGTTTTTTTGATGTCTCGACCAACCAGGGCGTCACGCCATACCGTAATGCCCTTTACACCCGCTGCCGCAAAGTTTTTGGCCGATTCTTCAATCGCCCAGGGCTTGGTAGTGATGGTATGGATGCAAAGTCGATCGAGATGGGTGATGGGTTTGGCACTCATTTCACACAATTGTAGAAGGTGTAATAAGGCTCCTCATTGATCAACTTTTGCAAGTACAAGCATACCTCTCGGATGTGGTAGTCGCCCCACATGCTCGATTCACCGTTGGCGATTTTGCTGCCAGCGGGCACGTAATCCCAGCCATTGGGTTGGTGGTAAATCGAGTGCAAGAGCAGACCCTGGTGGTTTTCATTGGTGCTCAAATACGGCTCGTTCAACAGGGTGTCGAGCACTTGAAGTGCGGCCTGGATGTATTTTTCACCTTGTCCGGCCACTTTTTTGTTCAAATAGCGCCCCAAACGCAGCAAACCTTGTGCTCCAATTGCCGCTGCCGAGCTGTCCACAGGTTCGTAATCGTTGTAGGGATCGGCGGCCCGGCCCAGGTAATCACCTAATTTGTGGAGATTGGGAGCTCCAGTATCCCAATAAGGCACGCCGTCAACTGGGGTATTTTCAATGAAAAAATCGCAGGTGGCCTGGGCGGCCTTGAGCATCATTTTTTCGAGATCGGCTTTGCCTCCAAACGGGGCCAGGCTTGCCTCATCAGCCGTTTCTAGCCATTCCAATTCTTCTGGAAAACCACACATGGCCCAAGCCAAGCCCCTGGTCCAAGTGGTAAATCCAGAGAATCCCTGCTGTGAATTGGGGCAACGAAAATTGCCATCTTTAACATTGAAAACGCTCTCGTGGGCAGTGCGGCCCCATTCATCGTAGCTGTCGCGGCCTTCGCCATAAAAAACTGAATATCCTGCCGTAGCCTTGATGTGCAAAAGCGCCCGTTCCAACAAGCTGATTTTGGCATCGCCTTCCCCCTGGAAAACATGCCCCAATTCATGGCTCACGATCAAGGCCCGGCAAGAGCGGATGGTATCCACAAAAAGGGAATGCGCGCCATTGAAGGAATGAATAAAGCCTCCGTTTTTGATACTCGTCCAGCGTGATGCTTGCACTGCACCAGAGATTTTCAGCGCCAGTTCGTAAAAGTTCTTTTCCCATTCGTTGAAAGGGATTTTGCCTTCGCGCATCAGGCGCAGCAAGTTGCCATAGGTGCTCACGTTGTTGAAACCGTGGTCGTGTACGCCGATGTGGCTTACGTGCGGGGCCATTTTTTCCAAAGTCTGGCGCTTGGCAATTGCCAATACTTCTTGGTCGCCAGTGGCGTCAAAATGCAAAATGACTGAACCGTACTGAAAACCTTGGGTCCATTCGGTCCAACCACGGGTGGTATAAATTCCCGCAGCGGTAAACACTGGAGAGCCTTTGGATTCGTCGTAGTTTTTGTTGATCAGTTGAATTTTTTGCCCCGAAAGGGTCCAAAATTTTGCCAGTTTTTTGGATAGGTCTTGAGGGCTACGCTTGGTATCCGTGTTGATCATGTTTCTTGTTTGTTGACCAATTGATGAAGAAAGCAAGAAAAAGACGAAGGCAATGGCAAATTACCTGATAAGGGAGCGTAAAAAAATAAGGTAAACGAGTTTGGGTTTAGTGAAAAAAGAAAAGCAACTGGATGAAAGGAAGTTGTGTTCTTTTTTTGCTAAACCTCAAAAACAAAGTTGTTTACCTTATTTTAGCTCAAATACTATAAGGTTGATGGTATTTTTTGGAAAAGCAGATTCTATGGAACAGAAAAGAAATAAAGTGGACATCTTTGACTTTTGATTAAGCCCTTTGCGTGGCAAGGTTATGGCCAAAATCATGGTCAACGTCATGCTGGAAATCCGTGAAAATCAGTTTGATCCGTTTTATCCGTGTTCCCAACTAGCCTCGCACAGCGAGGCAACGAAGTTGTCTAGTTTATTTAATCTGCGGCCCTATTTCAACTTCGCAATGGCCTGGTAAACCAAAACCTTGAACTTTTCGCTCAGTTCGGGATGGCTGTTGGGGTATTTTTGGGTCATGCACAAGCCAATGATGCCCTGTGTGGGGTCAACCCAATAGTTGGTGCCAAAAATGCCACCCCACTCAAAACTTCCCTCCGAAACAGGAATGCGAGCTGCTTCTTTGGGCGTTACGAGTGCAAAACCCAGGCCAAATTTGCGCGGGCCAAGCGACAAATCCCCAATTTGATTGCTGGTCATCATTTTGACGATGGCGGGCGACAAAATCTGCTGGCCGTTGAAGCTGCCTCCATTCATAAACATTTGCAAAAACTTGGCGTAGTCCAGCGTAGTGCCGCTGAGTCCGGCCCCACCAGCATAAAAACTGCCCTTGATTTTGGGGTAATCTTGGTAAATAGCTGGCGCTTTGGTGGTTTGTTGCTGTTCATTTTCAGTGTAAACTTGGATCAGTCGATCAAATTTAGACTCCGGCAAATAAAAATAGGTATCGCTGATGCCCAAGGGCTTGAAAATGCGGGTTTGGAAAAAATCCTCCAAGGGCAGTCCCGAAAGTTTTTCTACCAAATAGCCCAAGACTTCGAGGTTTAGGCCGTAAGTCCAGCGCTCGCCCGGGTTATGCATCAGGGGCAATTTTGCCAAGTTGTTGACTACTTCCTCAAGCTTGGCGTGAGGGGTGCCAATGCCACCAGGAACCTGGTATTTGGCATAAATGGCATTGGCTTCTTTTGAGCCGATGGTCGGATATCCAATGCCCGAAGTGTGGGACAGCAAATCCCGGATGGTGATCTCCCTTTTGGCTGGAATGCTGGTAAAACTCGTGTCGCTTTCATTAAACTTATCCAAAACTCTGGGGAATTTAAATGCGGGCAGGTATTTGGAGATGGGATCGTCAAGCAGGAATTTGCCTTCCTCGTACAGCATCATCACTGCGGTGCTCGTGATCGCCTTGGTTTGAGAGGCCAGGCGAAAGATGCCATCTTTTGACAATGGTTTTTTGGTATCGGTGTCATCAAAACCGTAAGCTTGGTAGTGTACTATTTTGCCGTCCCGAATAATTAGCGTCACGCCACCCGGAATCCAGCCTTTTTGAATGTATTCATTGAACACCGCGTCGATGCGTTTGAGCCGGGCCGAACTCATACCCACTGATTCAGGTGTTGCAAGGGGCAGGTTTTGGGCGAAAACCTGCAAAGAAACCAGGGCAAATAGCAGGCAAAAAAGCTGTTTCATAAGTGTAAGTTGAGTTTTGGAGCATTACAAACATACACTTTTTGCCATAAAACCCTTCAATTATTTCAACGCCTGCCCGGCTTCAAAATCGGCTTTTCCGATGGTACCATCTTCGTCACTGTCGTAGTCCATCACAATCATCCAGTGCCCAGCCACAAGGCGGTGGATGACGTGAAATTTGCCATAATGATCGGTCTTTGAGCCGTCTTTGCCGATGCTAGTGTAGCGATAAATGCCGCGCTCGGAAGCTAAATTTTCGCTGACTGTTCTTTCAAAAAAAGTAAAGGCAATGGCACATGTTCGGCCATTGGCGCGGTTGTAATTGAAATGGCGTTGAGAGGAAGCCAGGCTTTCTTCTTTGCCAAAAATATTGTCGGTCATGGCGCGAATGAAATCCTCGCTGTGTAGGGCTTCGTATTTCTCAGCATCCCCAGCGGCGTAAGCTGCGATGAAGGGGTGCCAAATGTCGCGGTCAATGGCGTTGAGCCGGGCCAGGCTGAGTGAGTCTTTGGGGATTTTGATTTGGGGTTTGGGCGCAATGGCTTGCCCAGCGGGCATTTGCACCTGCGCAAACAGCCAGGTGCTGAAAGCAAAAAAGAAGGCAAAAGGTAAAAAAGTTTTCATAGCTCGTTTAGTGAAGTTTGGAAAGTGCAAAGGTAGAACTTTTGATCTACTCACTCTTCAAACTCTTCACCGGATTGGCCAAAGCAGCTTTCACACTTTGAAAACTCACCGTCAAAAAAGCAATCGACAAAGCACCAATGCCCGCCAACGCAAAAATCCACCAATCAAGCTGGATGCGGTAAGCAAAATCGGCCAGCCATTGGTCGGTAAAATAGTATGCAACAGGTGAGGCAAGTACAATAGCAATACCAACCAATTTTAAAAAGTCTTTGGCCAACAAGGCGGTGATGCCAGCCACGCTAGCCCCCAAAACCTTGCGAATGCCAATTTCTTTGGTCCGCTGCTCGGCCATATAGGTCGCCAACGCGAACAAACCAAGGCAGGCAATGAGAATGGCAAACACCGCAAAACTGGTGAAAATGCGCCCTTGCCTCTGTACATCGTCGTACATCTTGGCAAAACCTTCATCCAAAAAAGTATAACGAATGGCTTGACCAGGCGATATTTTTTTCCATACCTTGGTCACTGCTTCAATGGTTTTAGGCATATCGGCAGTATTGATTTTCAGCGCTGTAATGCCGGGGCTATTGCCCAAACGCAGGCAAAGGCTGCCAATGTTTTCTTTTAATGACTCGAAATGAAAGTCTTCCACCACGCCAATCACGGTAAAGGACTGGTAGTTGTTGCTGATACGCTGGCCAACGGGATGGTCAAAATGTAAACTTTTAGCCATCGTCTGGTTGATGATTACTGCTTGCGAGTCGCTCGCCATGTCTTGTGAAAAATCGCGTCCATCCACGATTTTCATGCCCAAGGTGCTGATGTAGCTGTGGTCAATGTCCCACATTTGCATTCCAATCTCGTCCGAAGTACTGCTTTTTTTGGCATCGCGAAAAGTGTTGCCATTTCGCTTCGAACCACTTCCTACGATGGGCAAAAAATCGCTTGAACTCACACTTTTTACCCCAGAAACATGGCTGAGTTCTTGTTTGAAGGTGGAGATTTTGTCGCCCAGGGTTTGGGTGCCTTGCAACAACAAAACTTGGTCCTTTTCATAGCCGAGTCGAGCATTGGAGATGAAATTCATTTGCCGAAGCACCACAATGGACCCAATGACCAAAGCAGCCGAGGTGGCAAATTGGAAAACTACCAGTGCACTTCGCAAAGAGGTGTTTTTCTTGCTGCGATTCAAATTGCCTTTCAGCACCCGAATCGGTTGGAAAGCGCACATGTACAAAGCTGGATAAAGCCCAGCCAATAAACCAACTACAATTGCAGCAAGTACAAAAATCGGCAAAAACCACCAGGCCATCCAAGGCATCGTGAGCGACTTAGCGGCCATGTCATTGAAGAAAGGCAAGCAAATGTGGGCCAAAACCAGCCCCAAAACGAAAGCCCCCAGGCTCAACAACACCGACTCGGCCAAAAACTGCGTCACCAACTGTATGCGCAGCGAACCTACGGCTTTGCGCACACCCACTTCCTTGGCGCGTTCCATCGAGCGAGCGGTACTCAAATTGATGAAATTGATACAGGCAAGCAGGAAAATACAAATAGCAATGGTGCCAAACAGCCAAACCATGCGCAGGTCACCATTCGAAGAGCCATTTTCGATCCCAGCAGAATGGAGGTGGATTTGTGAAATGGGCTGCAATTCAAGCGCAATGGAGCTCCGAACCTTTGCGATAGTGGCCTCACCCATGCCTTCTTTTTTAAAATAGTCTTTCAAGTATTTGTCAAAAACAGCATCGAGCATTTTTCCTTCAAAAGCTTTTACATCCGTCCCAGCCCGCAAGCTGAGGTAGGTATGGTAATTGCTGGCCCCCCAATTGGTCTGTTCCCCGGGGTAAAATTCCAAGCCTTTTTGGGAGATAAGGAAATCGAAATTCAAGTGCGAATTGCCAGGGAAATCTTCTATCACCCCGCCGATCTGGTTGGGGTTTTGGGTGTCGTTGTTGAAAATCAGCGTTTTGCCGACTGGGTTTGCTCCGGGGAAATACTTGTCACTGATTTTTTTTGAAATCACAATTGAGTTGGGTTGTGAAAGCGCACTATTTCTATTCCCGTAAACCATCGGAATTTCCAACAGTTCCAGCATCTCCGGATCGGCGAAAGTGAATCCCTCTTCGTAGTGGTTTTCTACTTCATCCGCTCGACGAATCGAGTTTCCACCCCCTGTAAACAAGGTATTCGGGTTGATGCGTCCAATGGTTTCGATTTCAGGTAATAATTCTTTCAGCGCAGGCGCAAAGGGCGCTGGAAAATCTACGCCTCTTCCCTCCAAAGCCCCATCGCGATTGACCCCAATGACGCGGTAAAGTTGATCCCCATTTTTATAAAAATTATCATAATTCAATTCATGGTGGATAAACAAAGCGATCAAGGTGCAGGCCGCCACACCAATTGCAAAGCCCCCGACTTTGATGGCGGTGTACATTTTTTGTTTGCGCAGGCTGCGGGTTGCGATTTTGAAGTAGTAGGATAGCATCATGGTTTTCTTTTTTTTGTGCAAGAACAGTTAAGGCATGTGGCTACCTCATTCACTTTTGAGAGAAGTAACCGGATTCGCCAGCGCCGCTTTCACACTTTGAAAACCAATGGTCAATACCGCAATAACCAAGGCCAATAATCCGACCAACAAAAACATCCACCACTGCATGTCGATGCGGTAAGCAAAATCGGCGAGCCATTGGTTCATGAAATACCAGGCAATGGGACATGCCAAAACAATGGCAATCGCCACCAATTTGATGAAATCCCTGGCCAGCAGCGAGGTGATTCCCAGCACCGAGGCACCCAAAACTTTGCGGATGCCAATTTCTTTGGTGCGTTGTTCGGCAGTGTAGGCCGCAAGGGCGAACAGCCCCAAACAGCCGATGAACAAGGCCAAAACCGTAAACAAAGT
Source organism: Chitinophagales bacterium (assembly GCA_013299105.1). Lineage (GTDB taxonomy): Bacteria > Bacteroidota > Bacteroidia > Chitinophagales > Saprospiraceae > Haliscomenobacter. Next base: position 103,401 of record JAAFJY010000009.1, read on the forward strand.
CAAGATGGTAGCACCTTTTTGCTCTTGTTGGTAAAGATTTTTGAAAGAATCGTCCAGAAAACTGTATTCAAATGGTGCATTAGGTAGGTCCTTGGACCACAAATTTTGCACCTTTCCAATGGCTGCCTTTTCCGTACCGGGTTGAAGGCGCAAGGACAAATAAGAGGCCCAGGTTTGATAAGTATTGGACGATTCGTGGAAAATTGCGGTGGGTTCAATTACCGTTTGTACCGAGCCGAGGTGAAAATCCCGCATGATGCCGACCACTTGAAAACGCTGATTTCCGTTGCCTGGATAAGTAATCCATTTGCCGATGGGGTCTTCCCAGCCGATGCTTTTCGCTGCGGCCTCGTTCAAGATAATCGAAGTGGAATCGCTTTTGGCATTGTTGGGGTAAAAGCCACGGCCTTTGATGATTTCTATGCCTAGGGTGTTGATGAAATCAGCATCGGTCAAAAACGAACTGAGGGCCATGCTTTTGGTCACCGGACTTTTTTGATTGCCTTGTTCGGGCTCGTAAAAATCGCCAAAACTGCCAATGGAAGGCAAAAAAGTGGAATGAGAAGCCGCTTTGATCTCTGGGATTTCCAACAACCTTTGGCGGAAAGCTTCCATTTCACCTGGTTCGCCTAAGTTGCGCAGCATGGGCAAAATCATCACGTGCTCGCGGTTCAAACCCGGTGATTTTTTCATCGCGTACTGCAACTGTTGGTACATCACCCAAGAACCTAACATCAAGGCAATCGACACCGTAAACTGCAAAACCACCAAAGCATTGCGTACACCACCGTGCCCACTGCGGGTGGAGCTATTTGCTTTCCTGAAAATTTCAGAGACTTTGAATCTTGAGAGGAAAAATGCCGGGTAAGTACCGCCCAGTAAGCCAGCTACAAAAGTCAAAGCCAGGCCTAAGCCCAATACTTTTAAGTTGAATAGGTCCTTGACGACCAGGTTCATGCCCGCCAAGTTGTTGAACAACGGCAAGGCTACTGCGGCCAAAACCAAAGCCAAAATCCAAGCCATCAGGCTGAAAAAGAGCGACTCAGCCATGAACTGACCAATCAAAGTCTGGCGCTGCGAACCCAATGCTTTTCTGACCCCCACCTCGCGGGCGCGCTGCATGGAACGGGCGGTGGAAAGGTTCATGAAATTGACGCAAGCCAACAACAAGATTAAAGCGCCGATCAAGCCATAAGTACGCACTTGCTTGCTATTGCCCAAGGTAGTCAACCTGGAAATCAGCGTACCTTGGCCAAGGTGCAAGGTTTTCAAGGGGAAAAGTTTGACATTGTAGCGGTCACCTTTTTCCATTTGTTTGATCAAGTCAACACCGATTCGATTGTAGGCTGCTGGCGCGTGGGCTTTGACCATTGATGGAAACTTAGCTTCCAATTCGGCCACGGTTGCGGGCGTGGCTTCTTTTCTCAATTTTACCCAAGTATCCATTTGTAGCCAAATCCAACTCCATGAGAAGTTGTCAATGACCCGAAAGGTGTTTAAGGACAACAAAAAGTCGAACTGAAGCGATGAGTTTTTGGGCAAATCCTCCGTAATGCCAGTGACCGTGTAGGGTGAATCATTGAAAGACATTTGTTGCCCGATTGGCGATTTTTTGCCAAAGTACTTTTCGGCCATTTTTTTACTCAGCACCACGCTGTTTTTGCGATCCAAAGCGGTGCTGGCCTTGCCTTCGAGCATTTGATAGCCAAACAACTCCAGGAAACTAGAATCGGCACCATAAGCCGTATTTTCATTAAAAACCAAGGGTGCTTGCCCCGGAATGTCGCGTCGAACCACCGTTTCTTGCAAGTAAAAAGTACGGGCAGCCGATTCAATCTCCGGGTAATCCAGCAAAAGCCTGGGACCCAGCGGGGGAGGGGTATTGGTGGTCAAGCCCTCGTCTTCTCCAAATTTCAGGTCCAAACCCACTGCACAGATCTGGTTTACATCCGGTACGAAACGGTCAAAACTGCGCTCGTTTAACACAAACAAGCCAATCAACCAGGTAGCAGCCAAACCAATGGCTAGTCCGCTGATGTTGATGAGCGTGTAGAGGCGGTTCTTTTGAAAATTGCGCAAGGCGATTTTTAGAGCAGTAGGTATCATGGAGAAAATCATTTGTGCGACATAGTTCAAAGATTGTGCCAATTACTTAAATTATTGTAAATCAGAATTTTAAAATGATAGCTCTTGAGGTTGGTGTTCGAAATTGTACAATATGGTGTGCGTTATTGACAAACGGCACCAAAACGTACATGGAGTACGTTCGGGTGCCGCATGGGTTGGAACTCAATTTTTATTCGCTCTTCAAACTCTTCACCGGGTTCGCCAAAGCTGCTTTCAAGCTCTGGAAACCCACCGTCAAAAATGCAATCGACAAAGCACCAATACCTGCTGCTGCAAAAATCCACCATTCAAGCCGAATGCGGTAAGCAAAATCAGCTAGCCATTGGTCCATGAAATAATAGGCTACCGGAGCGGCGAGTAAAATAGCGATGCCAACCAATTTTAAAAAATCTTTGGCCAACAAGGCGGTGATGCCAGCCACGCTGGCTCCTAAAACCTTGCGAATACCAATTTCTTTGGTCCGCTGCTCGGCCATGTAGGTTGCCAAAGCAAACAAACCAAGGCAGGCAATGAGAATGGCAAACACCGCAAAACTGGTGAAAATGCCCCCCTGCCTTTGTACTTCGTTGTACATCTTAGTGAATCCTTCATCGAGAAAAGTGTAACGAATGGCTTGGCTGGGCGACATTTTTTTCCACACCTTGGTCACTGCTTCGATGGTTTTAGGCATCTCGGCAGCATTAATCTTTACTGCTGTGATCCCAGGACTTGATCCCAAATGCAGGCAAAGGTTGCCGATGTTTTCCTTCATTGATTCGAAGTGAAAGTCTTCTACTACGCCAATCACGGTAAAAGTTTGGGAGTTATTGCTTAGGCGTTTGCCAATAGGATTGTCAGAATTCAAAGCTTTGGCCATCGTCTGGTTGATGATTATAGCCTGTGAATCACCAGCCATGTCTTTTGCAAAATCACGTCCTTCCACGATTTTCATGCCCAAAGTGCTGATGTAGTGGTGGTCAACGGTCCAGATTTGCAGTTCGATCTCATTCGAGTTGTCGCCTTTTTCTACATCATGAAAAGTATTGGTATTGCGTTTTGAACCACCTCCAACGATGGGCAAATAATCGCTCGAACTCACACTTTTTACCCCCGAAACTTGCCGTAGTTCTTGTTGTAAGGCTGGGATTTTGTCGCCTAAAGCCTGGGTACCTTGCAGCAATAGAACTTGCTCTTTGTCATAACCCAATCGGGTATTGGAAATGAAATTCATCTGCCGGAGCACCACGATCGCTCCAATGACCAAAGCAGCCGAAGTCGCAAATTGAAAAACCACCAAAGTGCTTCGCAAGGAGGTGTTTTTCTTGCTGCGACTCAAATTGCCTTTCAGCACCCGAATCGGTTGGAAAGCACACATGTACAAGGCCGGATAAAGTCCCGCCATCAAACCAACTACAATTGCTGCAACTGCAAGAAGTGGCAAAAACCACCAAGCAGTCCAAGGCATGGCTAGCGACTTGTCGGCCATTTCATTGAAAAAAGGCAGACAAATGTTGGCCAAAAGCAGCCCTAAAACGAAAGCCCCCAGACTCAAGATCACCGACTCGGCCAAAAACTGCGACACCAACTGGATGCGCTGCGAACCTACGGCTTTGCGTACGCCCACTTCCTTGGCGCGTTCCATCGAACGGGCGGTGCTCAAATTGATGAAATTGATACAAGCAAGCAAAAAAATGCAAATTGCAATGGTGCCAAACAGCCAAATCATGCGCTGATCACCATGCGAAAAAGTGTCTTTGATCTCAGCCGAATGAAGGTGAATTTGAGAAATGGGTTGCAATTCAAGCGATGTAGAACCCCTGATTTTTGAAATGGCTGCCTCGTCCATCCCCTCATTCTTTAAATAATCTTTATAGAAATTGTCAAAAAAAGCATCAAGCATTTTTCCTTCAAAAGCCTTTACATTCGTTCCTGCGCGCAAGCTGAGGTAAGTATGGTAATTGCTGGCCCCCCAATCGGTTTGTTCACCGGGCCAAAAATCCAAGCCTTTTTTTGTGATGAGGAAGTCGAAATTTAAGTGCGTATTGTCAGGGAAATCTTGCATCACGCCCCCGATCTGTTTGGGATTTTGGGTGTCGTCGTTGAAAATCAGCGTTTTGCCCACCGGGTTTTCACCAGGAAAATACATGTCGCTGATTTTTTTTGAAATGACAATGGAGTTGGGCTGCGCAAGGGCGCTTTTTCGATCGCCATAAACCATTGATACTTCTAATAAATCCAGCATCTCCGGATCAGCAAACGCGAAGCCTTCTTCGTAGTGGTTTTCTACTTCATTGGATCGTCGAAAAGAGTTTCCGCCTCCTGTAAACAAGGTATTCGGGTTGAGGCGAGCGATGGTCTCGATTTCAGGCATCAGGTCTTTCATCGCGGGTGCAAAGGGTGCTGGACAATCCACCCCCCTTCCTTCCAGTGCGCCATCGCGATAGATTCGAACCACACGGTACAAGTGCTGCCCGTTTCTGTAAAAATTATCATAGTTCAACTCATGATGGATGAACAAGGCGATCAAAGTACAAGCTGCAACACCGATGGCGAAACCGCCAACTTTGATAGCGGTGTACATTTTTTGCTTGCGTAGGCTGCGGGTCGCGATTTTGAAATAGTAGGAGAGCATGGAAAAAATATTTAAGTTGTACCTGCCAAAGACTGTGCCAAAAGTGCAAGTAATTGATATACAGATTATTTAAGTATTTTTATAAATCAATTTTTGTTCGAAAATGAACAATGAGATGTGCGAAAACAACAAACAGCATCGGGTCAAAGCAATGGCCCGATGCTGTTTGTTTGATTAAGTCGCAAAAAATTACTCGCTCCTCAAACTTTTTATCGGATTGGCCAAAGCCGCTCGGATGCTCTGAAAGCTCAAAGTCAAAAATGCAATGCCCAGTGCGCCAATGCCAGCCAGTACAAAAACCCACCACTGTATTTCAATGCGATAAGTAAATTCTTTGAGCCATTGCTGCATGAAGTACCAAGCTAGGGGAGAAGCAATGATGATGGAAATCAAAACTAATCGTAAAAAGTCCTTGCTCAACATGGTGGTAATGCCAAAAGTAGTAGCGCCTAATACCTTGCGGATGCCAATTTCCTTGGTCCTTTGCTCGGTCATGTACGTTACCAAGCCAAACAAGCCCAAACAAGCCAATAAAATCGTCAGAAATGAAAAGCACAATGCGATTTTTCCTACCCTCAGCTCGGCGCGGTACATGTTGTTGAAGGATTCGTCCAGGAATTGGTAGTCAAATGGTGCACCCCCCGCCATCGTTTTCCATTTCTCGGCGATTTGGGGGATCAGCTTGGTGCTTTCAGCGGCGCCAAGTTTGAAAGCTAAAGCCCAATCGTTTGGCCTTAGGCGCATGGCCAGGGGGCCAATTTCATTTCGCATGGAAGAGAAATGGAAGTTTTTGACCACCCCAATGATGGTGTAAGGAACCGCGCCGCCCGCGTCTCCCTCGGCAGAGTAGATTTTTTTGCCTACTGGATGTGTGAATCCCAAGAACTTGGCTGCTGTCTCGTTGATGATGATACCAGTAGAATCACTGCCATAGGCTTTGGAAAAATTGCGGCCTTCCGAGATTTCCATGCCCAGGTTGGGGATGTAGCCTTCGTCCACGTTCCAAATTTGCATGTTGAAGCCATTCTTGGCGTCAATGGTGGATTCTTTTGAAAACGGATTATCACTGCGCGCAGAGTTGTCAACGGGTAAATAACCTGCTCCAGAAGCACTTTTCACCCCCTTGAGGCGCAGAATTTCATTCCTGAAGGCCATATTGTTGTTCATCAATGCATTGGTGCCATTGAGGACCAAGACCTGGTCTTTGTTGAAACCCAAATTGGTTTGCTGGATAAAATTGAGCTGGCGATAGACCACCAAGGTTGCAATGATCAGCAAAAGTGAAATGCTGAATTGGGTGCTCACCAGTACATTGCGGAAAATGCTCTTACTGGATGCGGCATTGACCTTGCTTTTCAATACCTCAATCGGGCGGAAAGAAGACAAGAAAAAAGCCGGATAATAACCCGCCAACAAGCCCACTACTATGGGCAAGGCCAAAACCAAGCCAAAAAATGGAAATTGGAACACATGACTCCAAGAGAAGTTTTTACCTGCCAATTGGTTGAAAAAAGGCAACAAGCTCAGCACCAAAAGCAAGCCAAAGACCAGTGAAATGCCGCTTGACAAGACCGATTCCGCTAAAAATTGCCCCATCAAGGTTTGTTTGCTAGTGCCCATCACCTTGCGGATGCCTACTTCTTTGCTGCGTTTGGCCGAACGGGCGGTGCTTAAATTGATGAAATTGATGCTGGCAATGAGCAGCAAAAACAATGCTACGATGCCAAAGACCCGAACATACTGCATGTTGCCGTTGACACTCAATTCTACCGCACGCCCATCACTTCTCAGGTGAATGTCTTGCAAAGGCAGCAAAGAATAAACGATTGAATTACCCGCTTTTTCAAAATCCTCACGGTTTTTGATTTGCATGAATTGTTGCGCCTGGGGGAATACATATCGGTCAATCAGGTCAGGGAATTTAGCTTCGAGTTTTTTGGCGTCAGCTCCTTTTTTTAACAGGATGTAAGTATGAAAGTTGTGGCCCAAATAATTACCAAATTGATAGTTCGCATTGTGCATCGAAAAGAGTACATCGAAACGGAAATGCGAGTTGGCAGGCATGTCTTCAAAAACTGCGGTAACCTTGTATTTGAGTTTCTCTTCCATGTCTACCACCAGGGTTTGACCAAGGGCCGCACCTTTAAAATACTTTTCAGCCGCACTCCGGCTGATGGCAACCGTATAAGGCTCGTTCAGTGCCGTTTGGGCCTTCCCTTCGATGATCGGCCTTGGGAAAACATCAAAAAAAGTAGAATCAGTGTAAGCACAAGCGCTTTCAGTGATCCAATCTTCGCCTTTTCGAATGAATTTTGCACCTTCATTGGCATATATGCGAGTGTATTGCTCTACTTCAGGATAATCTCGCTTTAAACTCTCGCCAAACGGATCGGAAGTCACGGCCACCTTCAAATCTGCGCCCCCAAAACTGATGTCCGATTGTACCCGATAAATGTCTTTGGCACGTGGATAAAAGCGGTCATAACTCAGTTCATCCACAATGAACAAGGCAATGAAAATAAAGGCCGCAAAGCCAAGCCCCAGCCCAAAAATATTGATGAAGCTGAAGATTTTATTTTTTACGAGGTTTCGCCAGGCGATGGTTAAATAACTTTGGATCATAGCTTTTGTGTTTTGAATGTTAGTATTTGGGGTGAGTTATTCGCTCTTCAGCGATTTCACCGGATTGGCCAAAGCAGCTTTGATGGCTTGAAAACTGACCGTTAGCATGGTGATAACCAATGCACCCGCTCCTGCTGCAGCAAAAATCCACCAGGAGATTTGGGCATGGTAGGTGTATTTTTGAATCCATTCATTCATGAAATAGTAAGCGATGGGGGAAGCGACTACGCAAGAAATAATGACCAGAAACACAAAATCCTTCGACAGCATTTGCCATAAATTAGCAATACTTGCGCCCAATACTTTTCGAATGCCGATTTCTTTGGTGCGTTGTTCGGCTACAAAACTGGCCAAACCAAAGAGCCCCAAGCAGGAAATAAAAATGGCAAGCATAGCAAAAAGCGTAGCCAAGTGCCCAATGCGTTGCTCGGCTTGGAATTTGGAGGCATAATCATCGTCTACAAAAAAAGCCATGAATGGGGATGAGGGTATCGTTTTTTTCTGAATGGCCTCAATTTTCGCCAAGGCAGCCTTCATGGACATGTTTGGGCTAACTTTTATTTGCATTTGCGACAGGGTGTTGAGGTCTTTTTCTAACCTATAAAAACTTTGTCGAACGGGCTCGTATGGTGACTCACTGACCACATCTTCGACTACGCCAATAATTTGGTTTCTCTCGCCTCCGTCTTGAGTGACGAATTCACCAATTGGGTTTTTCAACCCCATGTATTTAATCGCCGACTTGTTGACGATGATTTTACTTGAATCGGTGCCAAAATCGCGTGAGAAATCCCTGCCTTCAAGTATTTTCCATTGAATGGTTTTTCCATAATCCTCATCAATCCAATTGAATGCAAAGCTGGACTCCGCTTGAGGGTCTTTTCCCTTCCAAGTAAAACCTCCCCAATTGTTCCAAATTTCAGTGACCGGGCTATTGGAAAATGCTACATTACTGGCCACCCCACTGGCTAATAGCTCGTTTTTCATGGTCAGCATGTTGTCTTGAAAATTGAGGTCATTCATGGGAATCCTCACCAGGCTTTCACGATTGTAGCCCACCGGGCGGTTTTGGACATACTGAATTTGGCGATAAACGATGATCGTACCAATGATCAATACCACCGAAACGGTAAATTGGACAACCACCAAAATTTTGCGCGGTAGCGAAGCGTACTTGCCTGCACGAATAGTGCCTTTTAATACCTTAATTGGCTTGAATGAAGAAAGGTAAAAAGCTGGATAAATACCTGACAATAAAGATGTTATTAATAAAAATGCACCACTCAAAAGCCAAAAATAAGCATTTGAATAAGGCAGTTCGATGCGTTTGTCGGCCAATTCGTTAAAGGCACTGATGGAAATCGTCACAATTGACAATGACAAAACAAAAGCGAATAAAACGACCAAAAGCGACTCGCTCAAAAACTGTTTGATCAACTGCGACTTTAATGAACCAATGGCTTTGCGAATGCCCACTTCTTTGGCCCGTTTTTCGCTGCGTGCAGTGCTTAGGTTCATAAAATTGATGCAAGCAAGGAGCAATACAAAGGCCCCAACAATGCCAAAAAGCCATACAAAATTGATGCGTCCATCCTTGAGGTATCCATCTTCTATAGCATACAAGTACCAGTTTTTCATGGGGTGCAACCACAACTCAGACTGGTATATCTTGGCCTCTGCTTGGATATCAGAGGGAGTATCTTTGAGGAATACGTCTTTGATGGCAGCATTGGCCTGCTCAAGGCTAACATTGTCGGCAAGTTGTACAAATTGGAGTTGAGAGGTATTGCCCCAGTTGTTCTCATTGTTTTTGAGGCCAGGTTCATACGCTTTTTGGTGTTCAAAGTTGCCAAAAAAGTCAATGTCCCCAAAGCTTGAATTTTTTGGAATATCCGCATACACGCCCGTTATTTTTGTCTCTATTCGGTTATCCAATTTTATGGGCTCATTAATGGGGTCTTTGTCGCCAAAAAGGGCCTTGGCCATCGATGTAGAAATCACAATTCCTTGTTTATCATTCATGCTTTCTTTGCTTCCACGCAGCATTTTCAAGGAAAGTAAATCAATGATGCCATTTTGCACAAAACGCCCATGTTTGGTGAAATGGTTTTCGCCAATTCGAATGGAATAATCGCCCTCCCAATTTAGAATGATCACGTGCTTGAAAAGGTGCCCATATTTGATTCTCAACACCTCTGCCAGGGGTTGTTGCATGTTATCAAAGTTGGTTACTTTTTTCTCCAAAGGCTCAATCGAACGAACTTGAAGGCTGGCAATACGCTGATAGTTGGGAAAACAATGGTTATAGCTAAGTTCATCCCAAACCCAGAGCCCAATGAGCATTGCAACCGCCATACCCAAGGCCAAACCCAAGATATTGATGGAAGAAAAAACCTTGTTTTTTACCAAATTTCGAAAAGCAATTGTAAGGTAGTTGCGTAGCATTGGATTTGGTTTGTGGATGTTAGAGCGCGTAAAAAAATAAGATGGACGGATTTGGTTTGACTAGCTTCATTCAGACCTCAAACTCTTCACCGGATTAGCCAAAGCCGCTCTCACGCCCTGAAAACTCACCGTCAAAAAAGCAATCAGCAAGGCCCCCAATCCCGCCGTTGCAAACATCCACCACTGGAGTTGGATGCGGTAGGCGAAGTCGGCAAGCCATTGGTTCATGAAGTACCAGGCCAGGGGAGAAGCCAATACAATGGCGGCCAAAACCCATTTCAAGAAGTCTTTGGCCAACATGCCAGCCAGGCCACTCACCGTAGCTCCCAACACTTTACGGATGCCAATTTCTTTGGTGCGCTGCTCTGCCAGGAAGCTGGCCATGCCAAACAAACCCAGGCAAGCGATCAGGGTAGCTAAGACGGAGAAAATGCCAAAAACCCGGCCCATGCGTTGCTCCAAGGTGTAGAGCTGGGCAAAATCTTCGTCCAGAAAGCTATAATTAAAAGTTGCAGTTGGTGCAGCTTTTTGCCAGGCAGCTTTGGTGTCGGCGATGCCTTTCTCCAGTTGCCCCGGCTTGAGTTTGATTGACAAATAGCCAATCGGCGGCCAATTGGCCAACTTCAACACCAAGGGTTCAACCGCAGTATGCAAGGATTGATAATTGAAATCCTTCATCACCCCCACTACTTTGCCCGGATCAAACCCGCCCATGGTCAAAGTTTTGCCGATGGGATCTTTCCAGCCCAAACGTTTGGCCGCAGCTTCATTAATGATGCAAGCTGTGCTGTCGGTACCCCTACCTGCTTCAAAATTTCGGCCTTGTACAAACTCAACGTTAAGTGTTTTAGCGAAATCAACATCCACAAATGCATAAGTGAGAGAGGTTTCTTCGTAGTTGGCGGGCTGTTCTGGTAAAAAGATGGTGCTGTCAAATTCTTTAGAAGGTACACTGGTGCTTGCTCCGATGTGTTCTACTGCGTTTGATTTTTCCAACTCGTACCGGAAGGCTTGATAGCTCTCTCCCAGGTCTTGCCCCCTGGAAACGATCAAGACCCTCTCTTTGTCAAAGCCCAGTCGCTTGTTTTGCAAAAACTGCAATTGACTGCGTACCGCAACTGCCCCAATGATGAGAGCGATGGAAATGCCGAATTGAGTCACTACCAAGGCGCTGCGCAAGCCCTTTTGTCCCGCCATTTTGCCACTCGAAGATTGCCCTTTGAGTACCTTGATGGGCTGAAAACCCGACAATACATAAGCCGGAAAAGCTCCTGCCGCCAGGGTGGTAAAAGCAATCAAACCTAAAACCAGCAAGGGCAAAAACGGTGTGCCCAGCCAATCCATGCTCATTTGTTTATCCGCCAAGGTATTGAATGCAGGCATGGACAACTGCGCCAAAGCGATGGCCAGCAACACCGCCAATACAACTTGGATGAATGCCTCAAACAAAAACTGAAAGATCAATTTTCCTTTGTTCGAGCCCAAAACCTTGCGCACACCCACCTCGCGGGCGCGGGTGCTCAGGCGAGCCGTGGCCAGGTTGATGAAGTTGATACAAGCCAAAAACAAAATGAAGCAACCCGTCAAACCAAAAATACGCAGGTAAGCATAGCTGCCATTGGGCTTGATTTCCATGTCAATGTCAGAATGCAAATGGATATCAGTCAACTTCTGAAAAGGGAAAGAAGTGTAGTTTTTGCCTTCCTTGAAATCATTGCTCATGTCATTGCCATCAAGGTACTTTTGCAGTTTTTTTTGCAAAACATCCGCATCCATGCCGGGTTTGAGCAAAAAGTAAGTCATGCAAGTTGCTGAAGACCAATTGTCGCGGCGCTCTTGCATGGCTTTGCGCGTTTTGATTGGGCGCAGGAACTCAAACTCCAAATGCGATTGTGCAGGAAGATTTTCGACTACTGCCAATACTTGCAAGCTCTCCCCGTCCTTGTTTTGAATGGACTTGCCCACCACATTGGTTTGGCCAAAATAACGTTCGGCAGCGCTGCGGCTCAAGATCAGCCCATCGGGTGCACTCATCGCTTTTTGCGCGTCCCCTTCGATGGAGGGCACGCTGAAAAGGTCAAAGAATTTTTCGTCGATGTACAAAACTTTCTCTTCCAAGCGGGTTTCTGAGCCCCATTTCAAACTCAGCGATCCGCGAGAAAGTTGGCTGGCTTTTTCGACTTCTCCAAACTGCGACTCCAGCAAGGGAGCCAAAGGAGCAGGACCTGCCGTAATCTCCCACTCGTTTTCGCCAAAACGGGCTTTCCAATAAGCACGGTAAACCCGATCAGCTTTGGCGTGAAAACGATCATAAGACCATTCATCTTTGACCCAGGCAAAAAGCAAAAGACAAACGGCCAAGCCAATGGCCAAGCCAAAAAGATTGAGGAAAGTGTGGCCTTTGTATTTGGCCAATTGGCGCAAGGCGAGTTTGAAGTTGTTGTTCATAGCTAGTTGCTTATTTTGTTTATTACCAGATTCAAGATCTCCGCCCTAAGCACCTGGTCATTGATGCTCGAATAAATATTGTTCTTCAACATATTGCGCCGGGCAATCGTCAGGTAATTACGGAACATGCGGTGTAAAGGTGGTGATACAAATAGGTACAAGGATTGCATGCGGGTTCACCACCTTTAGCAATTACACTAATCGTGCCATTTTAATAAAAAATTGGTTTCCAGAATTTTATGAAAAAAAGCTATTGCAACCGTTGTCCATTTTTGAACAAAAAACTGTGCGGTATTGGACAAAATTAGACTTATTGAGGCCAGAATTTGGGCTTGGTTGTGCTACTGGACAACAGCAACAAGCAATCATCGCAAGGGGTGGGGCGATTAGATAAAGTAGGCGGAAGTGGGCAATAGCGCCTGGGACGACCCGCAGCTTGTGGGGTGATAAAGATAGACAATGTATCTTGCTGGGTGGCATAGAAGTAACCAAAGACTTGCGCTGTATTCGATTGTTTATTGACGAAATTGCTGGTGATTTTGCCTGCGGGAGGATCGAACATACTGCCTGTTCGGGTTGACAATTTTTGAACTTGTTCCCAATAAGCAAAGGCACTGGGACTAAGTGATTCTTGTACAAATTTGAGGTGGCAACCCTCAGCGTATCGATGGTCCCAAGGGGTTTCAAAAAAAAGTAAGGAATCTAAACGCTCAATGTTGAGGCTAGGGCCATCGTACAAAAAAACTTTATCAATCCGCTGGGGCTCCTGACAATAGCACACTTTCGAGTATTTATCTGTGAATTTGTAAGTCATGTGTATTTCACGCCGAACAAGCGCTCTTGTTTCGTTTTTTTGTGGGCGTGTATTGGCCCAAAGGTGATACAACATAAAAGTATCTCGATCAAGTATTCCTTTGAAAGTGATAAATTGCTGGACTTGGTTGCGGAAAATAATTTTTTCATAGCGGGGAACTGCCAACAATATTTCTGGCGAAGATTCGAATACTTTTCCATCGCGTAAACTTACCCGCAGGCGATAAGTGCGACCAACTTGTACTAGGAAATTCGGATTATTCAAAGGGATAGTGGTAGAGTAAATTTGGTTCTGATTGTTTTCAGACAAGCCAATTGATTTTTCTTTTTCGTCAAACAATAATACTTCGGCCCCGCTGATAAAAGCACCTCCTTCTTGCCCTTCGTAGGTGCCATTTTGAGTGACCGAAACATTGATGGTAGCAGCAGTAGAGGTAAGCACCAGTCTGCCTTGAATGATCGTTGCCTTGTCGGTGAAACGCTGATTTTTGAGCTCGATCTGGTCTAAACAAGCAAAACTGCCGCTAAGGCATAGCAGCAATAAAAAGACATGAAAAGTGAAGATGTTATTTTTCATAAGCTAGTGTCGGGTTGAATTTTGAAAAACACGCTCTAAAGTGGCCAGAATTTTGGCTTGGTCATACTGCTGTTTGAAATATAGGGGCAGAAGACACAAATGGTAGTATCCCTATTTTCAAGGGTCTGCGGAGGCAATGGGCAGTACACCTTGGGGTATCCAGCTGCTTTTGGCGTAATGAATAGGGACAAAGAATCGTGCTGGGTTGCGTAAAAATAACCAAAGACTTGATCACTGGGTGAACTGATGGCTTTGATGTTGCTGCTGATTTTCCCGGCTGGTGGGTCGAAAAGGTTACCATTGCGCTGGGCAAGCTTTTTGACTTCCTCCCAATATTGAAAAGCACCTGCGCTGAGCGATTCCTGCACAAATTTGAGGTAAGCCCCCTCAGCATAGCGGTGGTCCCAAAAGGTGTCGAAAAAAAGAAAGGAATCTAAACGCTCCTGCTGAAACCCATTTCCATTGTACAGCAAAACTTGTTCCACTTTTGGTGATTCGTTGCAGTAGCAAATCCTTTTGAAATTATCTGTGAATTTGTAGGTCAGGTAAACTTCATGGCGAAGAACCGCTTTGGGCTCATTTGAGCGCGGGCGAAGTTTGGGCCACAAAAAATAGTGCATAAAGGTATCGCGCTCCAATCTACCTTGGGTGTTGATGAATGGCTTGAGCAAAGGCTGAAAAGCAATTTTCTCCAAACGCGGGACCTCCAATAAAGTTTCAGGAATCGACTCGAACGTTTTACCATCTCGAAGGCTGACTTTCAAATGGTACTTCTTTCCAACTTTGACCAAAAAATCAGGACTGTTCAAAGGAATACTTGCTGAGTAGTTTCGACTTCTGCTGAACTCAGTTAAAACGATCGACTTACCCGAATCATCAACCAACAAAACGCGGGTGCCAGAAATAAAAGCGCCTACTTCCTTTCGATCAAATTCCCCATTCTTTGTAATGGATACATTGACTGACGCAGTTGTAGCGGTAAGCACCAGCCTGCCTTGAATAATCGTTGCCCTGTCCGTAAAGCGTTGGTTTTTGAGCTCGATTTGGTCAAGGCAAGAAGCCGCCAAGAAGCTTACAAAGAGGATGATTGAAACAATGATGTACCTGCTTTTGTGCTGCATTGTGCTTATTTTTTGACTAAATCCGTTCATTCTGGCCAAAATTTAGGCTTGACCAGGGTGCTGAAATGTTGTTTCAAACAGTCATCACAAATGCGGGAAATGGAGTTTGGATCTGCACAAAACAGCGTAGGGTAACCCATTTCTTTAGGGTTAATGAACATCGGAAGTGTATCTTGTGTAGTCGCATAGAAATATCCGAAGACCCTGTCTTTAGGGTCATTTACGTTGCGGATATTGGTGGAAATGGTGCCCGGCGGTGGATCGAACATGTTGCCATTGCGTTCCGCTAATTTTTTTACTTCTTCCCAATATTGATAAGCACCAGGGCTAAGGGCTTCCTGTACATGTTTGATGTAGTAACCCTCGGCGAATTTGAACTCAAAAAAAACATCGAGTACACCATGTTCATCCAATCGATCCTGTTTCAAAAATGAGCCATTGTAAATGTAAACTTTATCAACAGTTTGAGGCTCATAATTGTAGCAGACTTTGTTTTTGTGATCGGTCAATTTGTACCACACATGAAACTCCCATTTCAAGTTCGCTTTTGGTGCATCGGCACTTGTTCTCAAATTGGTGCAAACAGAATAACGCACAAAAGTATCCGGAGTTACAAATCCCTTTTCATCAACTACATTTTTAAGGACATACTTGTAGATAACTTTTTCCAGCTTTGGCACGGGCATTAAAAGCTCTGGTGCTGATTCATAGACCCGACCATCATTCAAAGCTGCTCGAACATGGTACTTATGCCCTGTACGTAAAGTGAAAGCAGCACTATTCTGAGGGATTTTTGCGCTGTACAAACGTGTTACCAGGTTTTCAGTCAAATGCCAAGCTTGGCCTTGCTCATTGACCAGGGTTACTTTGGCTCCAGAAATATGCGATTCTAGCTCGGTTCCAGCCAAAATGCCCGTGGAAGTAAGGGATACTGTCACCGAAGCACCCCCATTAGCTTGCACCAATCGCCCCTGTAAAATGACTACTCTGGAGCTGAATTTTTGGTTTTTTAGCTCGATTTTATCTAAACAAGCAATGGCTAATAAGGACAAGAAAAAACTGCTCAGGATGTACAGATACATTTTCGTGTAGTACATGAGAGAAAATTGAAATTTTAAAAACTTGTGGTGTAAAGCCTAAGAGCAGTTTAGAGAGCGTAAAATAATAAGGTAAACGAATTTGGGTTTAGTGGAAAAAGATGAGCAACTGACTGAAAGAAAGTTGGGTTCTTTTCTTGCTTCACCTCAAGAGCAAATACGTTTTTTTATTTTAGCTCAAATACCAAGTATGTAAGAAAGGATAGATTTGTGAAAAGGTTGGGATTTAACGTGAAAAAGTATAGAAGACGACCAAAAGCCTTCAAATTTTAAACCTTGGCCCTCAATCACCTGGCCAACTTCATCAATCGCTCGCAAACCCTGGCCCCATCTCTGTAACCTAAATCCAATTGAATCTCTCTTGCTTTGCGAGAAAAATTGATGGGAGAGGGCAGACTCTGCGAAGGTCGAAGGTACATCAAGCGATCCCCAAAACGCCACTTGCTGCGCCAAAGCAAGGGCATGAACTTGGAGGCTTCGGCTACATCCAAGCCAATCAACAAGTCGAGATCGTAACGTTCAAAAGCCATTTCAATGGGCATGATTTTATAGACTCCACCGTCGATGTATTTATTTTCCCCAATTTGATGGCGCTGAAAAACGGGTAAACTGGCCCCAGCGATGATGTATTCTGTCAATTGTCCGTTAGGAACTTGATCTTTGAACCAAGCTTCGCCTTTGCGTTGTGAAAGATTATAAACAACAAAACCCAAGTCGATGGGTGAATGTCGAATTTTGACCTCATCAAGGTATTCTCGCAACATTTTTTTCAAGCCATCGATGCGGATACCCCCATTTTTGATTCCGTCTTTGAGTAGGCCAAAGACTCCTTCTTCTGGTTTTTCACGCAGGTGGTCAAAGCCATCTTGGGGCTCGGCTTCGACCCATAGTTTTTTACTTTGTTCCCAGTCGTTTTGCAGCATCAGGGCCGCATTGATGCCACCAACTGAGGCTCCCGTGATGATTTTTACATTATCACTGATTCCGGATTCTTGCAAGGCCCGCCAAAAGCCCATTTGGTAAGCCCCGCGTGCCGCACCACCAGAGAGGGAGAGGCCGATTTTGTGAGGAAATTTTTCAATTCTCTTGAAATTTGTCCAGGGATCAGTAGATTTCATGTTTGGACGTTTTGATTCAATAACGTTTGAAAAACAAAAATGGCGAGGAAAAGACTAAAATCTATTCACGATTCTTACATTTGGAAAAATTATCAACAATGCAAACCACAATTTACACCCTTGCAGCATTGTGCTTGATGCTGTCCTGCCAAAACCAGGAATCCCTTGACGACCTGAAAGGCACCCCACGCCCGGTGTCCCCGCAAGCCCTGAACATTTGCGATTATGACCAGGATGAAGCAGCTTTGCTTGCGGCGGGTTGGAGCAAAACCTTTGAAGACCAATTCAGTACAGACCTGAGCAAATGGAATACTTGGACTGGAGGTGCCTTCAACAACGAACTTCAACACTACCAGGCCAGCAACATCAGCCTAAGTGGAGGAGTTTTGAACATCCAGGCAAAGCGGGAAAATGTCACGGGCCAAACCACGCCATTCGACCCGACTCCCAAGAATTTTCAATTCAGCTCTGGCCGGTTAGAATGCAAAACCAACGTATCCGCTTCAACGGCGAATCCTAAAATCCGCATGTCGGCCCGGATCAAGTGGCCCAATAGCTATGGCTTGTGGCCAGCTTTTTGGAGCTATGGCGATCCTTGGCCCACTCAAGGCGAAATTGACATTCTGGAAGCACGAGGACAGGAACCTTTCAAGTACCAAACCAATTACTTTTATGGCCGTCGTGCCAATACTAACCTGGTGCGCAATGCAGAAGGTTTTATCACAAGCAGCGTGAATTTGACCACTTGCTGGCACGTTTACGAAGTAATTTGGTCCAAAACCAGTCTGCAGTTTTACCTGGATGGACAATTGGTGCATACCAATACCGGCGGTTATGTGGGTAATCTTTTTGGCAAAACTGAAAGAATCACCCTCAATTTGGCGGTAGGCGGCTTGTTTTTCAGCAATTTAATTCCCGCCAACATCCAAGACGGCACCATGCAAGTGGATTGGGTAAGGGTTTACCGCTCGAATTGATTCATTCTATTGCTGTCGGAGCACTTTCCCTACCCAAACTTTGCCTTCGGCCTGGGCTCGAATCAGGTACCAGGCCAATGGCAGGTTGTGTAAATTGATTCGCCAGGTATCGCCCAGGTTTTCCTGTGGGGCATAAACTTGCCTTCCCAAAGCGTCAAAGATGCTGATTTGGGCTTTTGGATCCAAACCATTCAAAGTAACCCAATCGTGGACGGGGTTGGGGTAGAATTGCAAGGTTTGGGTCTTGCTCACCTGGCGATTGGCGGTACTGACGTCTTTCAAAAATGGACTGCGAAAGAGGTTCAAGCCACCTCGAAAGTTGCCTACAATCAGTTCCAACTGTCCATCAGCATCCAGGTCAGCCAGGATCGGGCGGTAGCGCATACCTACTCGAACTTGGCCTACCAGGGTGTCAATAAGCCGAAAAGTGCCGTTGAAGTTATTCTCGATGCGGTCGTAAAGCCGCAGTTGTCCCACATCATTGCCCAAAAGCAAGCGCCATTGGCCATTTTGCTTAAAAAAATGCGGAGCTGAATAACCAATAAAATCACCTGCAACGGTCGCGTCCACCCGCCCCAAGCGTTGGAGATTAGGTGCAATGCGCACGGTGTCGTTGAAGCGGGCTTGGGTAGGGCTTCCCAGGTTTTGGAAATAATTCACCCGACCATTGCGGTCGCCAATGACCAGGTCGGGGAGCTTGTCTTCGTTGAGGTCGACAATCTGGGGTGCGGCCCCAAAGCCAATGTCGATTTTGGAATAGTTGGGCCTAAAGGCAGTAAATTGCATCGCTTTGCCAGGTCCGGCGGTATTTTCAGCGAAAAACAAAGTTCCTAATTCTTCTCCCACCAACAAATCTAGATCGCCGTCTGCATCCAAGTCTCCAAAACTGGGAATAAAAGCCAAGTTCGTGCGGCTGTACTGGCTCATGTTCAACCAATCGGGGTCGCTGAGTTCAAATTGTGGATTTTTGGCGCTGCCCACATTCAACAAAAGGCTCAATTGACAGGCCCTTTGGCCATTGCCTAAGTAGCGTTGGTTGTTGCCGATTACGAGGTCGGGTAAGCCATCAGCATTCACGTCGGCTACCGCAGGATAAGCCCCCGTACCAAGGTCGAGCATGTCACCCACTAGAAAATTGTCGCGTTGATAGACAAATGACTGGGCTTCAGCAGGCTCGCTTTGGCCATACACCCAAAGCACCTTTACATCTTCCACGATGTTGACTTCATTGGGTGCTGCCAACAGTTCGGGACTGCCATCGGCATTCAAGTCAGCAAAAAAGGCTGCTGGGAAATAAGGAATGTTGGCGGCTTTGGAATTTTTTGGAAAATTGACCTCTTGCTGATTGATCCAAGACCGGGCACAACTTCCACCATTTTGCAGGTAAATCAGGTTGGGAAAGGAAATGTCACCAATGAAAAGATCAAGATCTCCATCGCGGTCGGCATCGAAACTAGTGGTAGTTGAGCCTGCATGTAATCCACTGCGCAAGCCAGGAACATCTTGTCGAAAACATTGACCAGTAGCAGGAGCGAGGTTGAGGTCGGGGGTAAGACCACTTTCAAAAAAGCCACCGTAACAATTTTCTCGGAGCAAAAACTGTAAGCTATCACGTCTGAAACCTCTTTCGACCGACTGGTTTTGGTAATATTCCATGTAGCCACCACCCAAGTTGAAAGTAAGGATGTCCAGGTCGCCATCGCAGTCCACGTCATTGATATCTGGTAAATCGACCCGACTTACATAAATTTGAGCCGTGCCGCCAGTGGACAAAGGAAAAGAAGCCAAAGGAAAAGGCCCCCGAAAAGGATAACGCCTAAAGCGCAAACGCCCATTTTGAAAAAAGCCCGTAAACACTGAAACGCCATCGATGCCAGGAATGTCGGAATAAGTGAACAAATCCGCCACTCCATCGCCATTGTAATCGCGCAACATAGCCCATTCATCGGACTTGGGAAAGTTGCTGACCAACTCGTTTGAGGGCGTCCAGGCCCCATTCACCCGCCGAAAAGCCAGGTGTACATCGCCCAGGCGGTCAAAAACGTACAGGTCTTTTTGTCCATCACCATCCAAGTCCGCTTCTGAAACCTGGGGCGCATTGAGCCCGCCGCCCCAAGGATTGGAGAGGGTATTGCCCTGGATTTTGAGGCTGGGAGCAAAAGTGGTGTATTGGGCTTGAAGCTGGGTGAAGAAGAGAATCAGTGAAAAAAACAGCAGTTTTTGCATGAAGACATGGCTTGGGTGATGGGGCAAAAATACGCGTTTTTTGTGGATAGAATTGTTGGGTGGATTGCGGAAGGGGGGATTTTTGGGGGGGGATGTGAGTTTTTAGATGCAGAATTGAGACCATCGGTTAGGCTTGTTTTTAGATGAAACCTTGAATGTGACAAATTATTTTTTGTCAAAAATATTGACTTTTTGCTGGAATACACTTAGTTTTGACAAAAAATTTATTGTTGAAATGAAAAACATCGTAGGTCAGACCCCTCGTGGCGAAAATTTTTATCCTCGAACTCCGGTAATTGACAAGATTTACCGCAGATTAGACAGCAGCAACCACCTTTATTTGTCGGCGCCTAGGCGTTCTGGTAAAACTTCGATCATGCGGGCGATGGAGGACAACCCTAAAGCCGGGTACATTTTCATTTACCTAGATGTAGAAGATTGCACAAATGCAGAGGATTATTTCCGGGTTTTGGCCGAAAAATTAGAAGAGAGTCTCACCAAACACAATCACTTGGCCAAGTTGAGTGACAAAGCGAAAGGGGTTTTCAAAAAGTTCCTGGAAAACGTCAAGTCGATTAAAATTGCTGGATTAGAACTAGAAACCAGCGGATTGCGGCATCAAACGACTTATGCCGAGGCTTTCGAGTTGTTGTTACAAGAATTAGAAGTGGAAAGTACCATTATTGTATTGATGGTGGACGAGTTCCCGGTTGCCGTTGAAAATATCGCCAAAGCGGAAAGCAGAGAAGCTGCTGCTCGTTTCTTACACGCTAACCGCGCTTTGCGCCAACGAGCACAAAATACCATTCGCTTCATCTATACGGGGTCTATTGGACTGCCCAATGTAGCGCGGCAAATTGATGCAAATCCCACCGTCAATGATTTGAACATCATTGAAATTCCACCGCTGAATGAACAAGAAGGCCTGGACATGAGCCTGAAAATCTTTGAGAATTATGGAATCGTGGTCGAAGAAGAAGTCATCCGATACATGCTGGGAAAAATCGAATGGTTGATGCCTTTCTTCATTCAATTGGTGATCCAGTTGTTGATCGACGAATCTGAAGCCACTGAAAGTCCGATTTCGAAATCAATGGTTGATGCTGTCCTTCAAAAAGCCGCCAACCACCGCAACAACGTTTATTTTGCCAGTTACTACGACCGTTTGTCCAAAAATCTGCCGAAGGAACAGTGCGAAACTGCCCACGCCATGCTGTTAGAGATTGCCAACAAAGGCTCTGCCAAACGCAGCAATTTTACCCAAGAAAATGCTAATGTAGTGCTCGAAACCTTGGAGTACGATGGTTACATCCACCAGCAAAAAGAAGTATTTCGTTTCAACTCACCGATCCTCAGGATGTGGTGGAAGAAAAATGCCTAGCCATGATGAGTCAAAATCAGCCCCAAGGGGCAAGGGTTGCTACGCTTTACAACCCACAAAACCTGAACAAAACCCAACTTGTGGAGAGTTTTGTGGTGCGGCAAAAGCTATTCGAGAAGCTGTACAAGTCGATCAAAGAGAGCAAAATGGAGACCCCAGAGCAGCATTACCTGATCTTGGGCCGCCGGGGCATGGGCAAAACCACCCTGATGTTACGCCTGGCAATTGAAATAGAAAATGACCCCGACTTGAATAACTGGCTGATTCCGGTGGTGTTCAACGAAGAAGAATACCGAATGCGCCGTCTGTACAACCTCTGGGAAAGGGTCATGGAGATTTTGAACAGCAAAAATTTGGCCTTCAATTTCAGTGTAGAAGAAAAAAAGGGTTTATCCGAGCAGTTCAAAAATGATGACACCTACGAACGGGCCTTGTTTGAATGGCTGATGAAGGAACTGAAAAGCCAAGGCAAAAAAATCATCCTTTTCATGGATAATTTTGGGGATTTTGCCCAAAAGCTAAAGGATGAAGAAGCTCATCGCTTACGGAAGATATTACAAACCGAAGCCGATATCCGTTTTTTCGCCGCTTCTTCGGTGATTTTGGACTCGGTTTACGAATACAAATACCCCTTTTACGAGTTTTTCAAAGAAGTAGAACTCAAAGGTCTGGACCGTGAAGAAACGCATGAATTGCTGCTGAAACTCTCAGAACATTACAAAAAAGATGCGGTAGCCAGAATTTTGCAGAACAATCCGGCCCGGATAGAAACCCTGCGCAGTATCTCCGGCGGCGTGATCCGCACGATGGTGATGCTGTTTGAGATTTTTGCCGACGATGAAAATGGCACGGCATTCAAAGACCTGGAGGCCATTTTGGACCGCGTAACCCCGCTCTACAAGCACCGCATGGACGATTTGAGCCCTCAACAACAGGCCATTGTAGAAGCCATCGCCCTCAATTGGGATGCCCTCTACGCCAAAGAAATTGCTGAGCTTACAAGAATGGAGAGTAAAGCGGTATCTGCTCAACTTCAGTTGTTGGAAAAAAGTGGCATTGTGGAAAAACGAATCACCAAGACCAAAAATCACCTCTACTTGATTTCTGAGCGTTTCTTCAATATTTGGTATTTGATGCGCAATGGGAGCCGCCATGACCAAAATAGGGTCTTGTGGTTGGTGCGCTTTTTTGAGGAGTGGTATGATGAGAAGGGGCTTAAAGAAAGGATAGAGCAACATCGTAAAGCTTTAAACAAGGGAGATTTTGACCCAGAAGCTGCTTCGGTTTACAGTTCAGCCTTGGCTATCGCACTAAAGAATAGTTTTGTTGAGCAACATCTTTTATTGATGGATACAAAACTTTTTTTGAAGGATAAAGAACCCATTTTGACCATTGAATTAACCCAGTCCGATATTGAAAAAGCTTTTCATGGAGTACAACTGTACATGAATGGGGAAGAACAAGAAGGTTATGAAATTTTAACATCATTTTTGTATGGAAGTGGATTCTCCGGCTCAGTTGAAAATTTATCAAGCAGGTTGATTATCGTTTTCATATCTTCATTGACCATATACTTAGCATTTACAATTGATGTAGAGCTTTATAAATTTGAAATACAAGTAATTAAAGACTGGCTTATCAGGTTATTAAATGAAATGCTTAATGGACTTCAATCATCATTAAAAGATCAAGGTGAATTATTAATTGGTGTTTGGATAGCTTTCTATTTTCTCAAAGAAGTAGAAAATGATAAAATCTTATTCTTGTTTGATGCTCTATTAAAAGTGGAATCTGAAAATCTTGAAGTATTTTTTGCAATTCTTGCATTATGTGCTCCAGAAATCGTACTTAATTTGTTTAAATCGAATTTAGGAAAATCTATGGATCTGGGAAATAAACACAAGGTAAGCTATTACAGTGCGCTAAAAAAACTTAATCATCCTGATTCTCAACGAATGGGTGAAGAATTAGAAGTTCCTGTGTCGGAGCGGATTGAAGTTGGACTGACATTGGAGGCAGCTATCATAGAGAGATTCCCCCAGGTAAGTAAACTCCAAACTAAGGCTTAGTTGTGAAAAAATGAGATGGAAAGACTCGTCAAAAAAGATTGGGTTAATTCAACTCGTCACCATCTCCCGCCCACTCCGAGACCACTCGCTCCAGGAGCCCACATACAAAGTACCCATGCCCAAGCCCGCGTAATCCATCGCCAGCAAGGTATGACAAGCCGTCACACCAGAGCCACAGTGTACGGTCACATCGCCGATGTTTCGGCCAGCAAGGATGGCTTCATACTGCGCTTTCAGCTCTTCCGGGGCTCGAAACAGCCCGTTTTCATCCAAATTGCCCGGAAAAGGCACATTGATCGCCCCTGGAATGTGCCCTGCTACCAAATCAATGGGCTCAGAAATGCCGTCGTAGCGGTATTGCTCGCGCACGTCGATCACCAATTTTTGAGCGTCCTGGGCCTGTTGGGCTACTTGGGCGATCTCGGCCATTGGCAATTGCCATTGTTCGGAAGGGTAGGGGACTTCTTTGGAAACCTGCTCCTCGCCTGTGCTTTGTGGAAAACCAGCCGCCGTAGCAGCTTGCAAACCGCCATTCAATACCTGTACTTTTTGGTGACCCAAAGCCCGCAGCATCCACCAAAAGCGAGCAGCAGACATGCCCCCATTTTTGTCGTCGTAAACCACGATGGTGCTATCAGGAGTAATGCCCCATTCGCCCAAATGTTGGGCAAAAACCACCGGATCGGGCAGGGGATGTCGGCCCCCCTCGGCAGGGTCGGGCTTGACATTGGAGAGCTGTGCATCCAAATCAGCATGGCGAGCGCCCGCCAAATGGCCATCCAGGTAGCGCTGATAAGCCCCTGGGCCGCCGCGTGCGTCGATCAAGATCAGTTGAGGATCATTTTGTAAGCTCAGTAATTCCGAAGCCTGGATGATGGGTACTGACATGGTTTGGGTTTTTATGGGCTGTAAGATAAGTTGAAATCACGAATCCCTGAATAGGTAAAATACAAGCCGCCTTTCTTTTTCAAAAGCAGTAAATTCTACCTCCGCTTTGTTAACTTTGACCCATGAAATTACCAATCGGCATACAATCTTTTGAAGAAATCCGCAGCCAGGGCTACCTGTATGTCGATAAAACAGAGAACATTTACCGCTTGGTGAGTTCTGGCAAGTACTATTTCCTCTCCCGTCCGCGCCGCTTTGGAAAATCCCTGCTTTTGTCCACCATGCGGGCCATGTACGAGGGAAAAAACCACTTGTTTCAAGGGCTTTGGATTGAGAACCATTGGAATTGGGAGCGAACTTTTCCCGTTATTCACGTGAAATTTGCACGATTCAAGTATCAAAACAATCAACTGAGTCAAGCCATTGAAGACGGCATTTTGTTGGAGGCACAGCGCTTGGGGATTGACTTGAATGGACATTTGTACAAGTCTTATTTGGAGGAGCTGATTGTGAAAGCTGCGGCTCAAAGCCCGACTCAAAAAGTCGTCATTTTGATCGACGAGTATGACAAACCAATCATCGACTTTTTGGATGAAGTTGGACAGGCGGCAATCAATCGCCAAATCCTCAAAGACTTCTATTCAGTCATCAAGGACAACGACCAGCACATCGAACTTTTGTTCATCACGGGGGTAAGTCGCTTTGCCAAAACCAGCATTTTCTCTGACCTCAACAACCTCATCAACCTGACTTTGGACTTTGAGGCTTTGACTTTGTTAGGGATTACCCAGGAAGAAATTGCCCATTATTTCAATCAACAATTGGAGACGATTGCTAAAAATCGGAAAGAAAGCCTTGAGGACTTGCTAAAAATGATGCAATCTTGGTACAATGGCTATTCTTGGGACGGTGAGCACAAAGTTTACAATCCCTTCTCATTGTTGAGTTTTATTCGTTCTGGCAAGTTCGACAATTACTGGTTTGAAACAGGCACCCCTACTTTTTTGGTGAAAAAAATGCGTGATTTGGGGCAGTTCAACATCGAAAAAATCCGCGCTTCCAGCTCCTTGTTGGACAGTTACGACTTGGAAAATTTGAATCCCATCACGGTGCTTTTCCAAACGGGTTATCTCACGATCCAACAAGTTTATCGCCAAGATATTTATGAACTGAACTATCCAAATCAAGAGGTCAAATCTTCCTTTGAAGAAAAACTATTGGATGCTTACGCGTTCAACCAATTCGAGGCTGGTAAAACCAGGGCCATTGGCTTGGTCGAAGCGCTGGAACAAGGCGATTTGCCGCATT
Source organism: Chitinophagales bacterium (assembly GCA_013299105.1). GTDB lineage: Bacteria > Bacteroidota > Bacteroidia > Chitinophagales > Saprospiraceae > Haliscomenobacter. The sequence goes on from JAAFJY010000009.1 coordinate 129,229, forward strand.
TCATGCGCATTGTCAATGCCACATTTGGATCGATCCCTGCTGAGTTGTGGCAGAAAGAAAACGAGGCTTTCTACCACGCACTCATTCATTTGTTGTGCTCTTTGATGGGAGCCTACATTCAATCCGAAGTAAATAGCGCCAATGGACGATTAGATGCCAAGGTCGAAACCGAAGACAGCATTTACATTTTTGAGTTCAAACTGGATCGCAGCGCCGAAGAAGCCCTTCAGCAGATCGGAGACAAAGGTTATTTCCAGCCTTTTTTAGACTCACCCAAAAAAAGAATCGGCGTTGGCGTCAACTTTTCAAAAACAAAGAAGGAAGTACAGGCGTGGTTGGCTGCTGATTTTTAAGTTGGTCAATCAAAAACCTTCCCCCGATTCAATATCCCATGCGGATCGAGTGCTGCTTTCAAAGTTTTCATCAAAGCCAATTCTGCCGGATTGCGGCTCAGGTGCAGCCAGGCTTTTTTCTCCAAACCTACGCCATGTTCTGCGGTGATTGAGCCTCCAATTTTGGTCAAAGGTTCAAAGACCAACTCTTCAACCCGGTGTCGGGTAGTAGCATCGTTTTCTCCACAAGTGACGTACACATGCAAGTTGCCATCGCCCATGTGCCCAAAGGTGAAGACTTTTACCTCGGGCCAATTTTTTTGCAAATCACGTTTGATCTCCTCAATGTAGCCTTCCATCTTGGAGATCGGCAAGCTTACATCGAAAATGAAAACGGGTTGGTGTACGGTAAAAACATAGTCCACCTGCTCGCGGATGCGCCAAAACCACTCGTATTCCTGCTGGCTTTGGGCTGGGCAGGCGTCAGCGATCAAGCCGCTGACGAGGGCTTTTTCCAAGCTGTCTTGGAAAAGTTCCTGGTCAAAAGTGGGCGAATATCCCGCTGTTTCCAGCAACACATAATAAGCATGGTCACGCGGCAAAGGTGGACGATGGGGCCCGTCGGGGCTGGTCATGAGCTGGTAGTAATCTTGCCAAAAGAGTTCAAAAGTAGTGAGGGCATTGCCGAAGCTCTTTTTTGCAAAATTCAGCATTTCAATGGCCGCTTCAAAACTATCCAGGGCCAGGTAAGCGGTATTGCGGCTGGTGGGTCGATCCTCCAATTTCAGCACCGCACGGGTAATGATGCCCAAGGTGCCCTCGGTGCCAATGAACAACTGCTTGAGGTCGTAGCCAGCATTGTTTTTGGCCAGACTATTGAGCGAGGAAACTACGGTGCCGTCGGCTAGGACAGCCTCTAAACCCAAAACCAAGTTGCGGGTAACCCCATAGCGCAGTGCTTGTAAGCCCCCAGCGTTGGTAGCAATGTTGCCACCAATCATGCAACTGCCTTTTGCTCCGAGGTCGAGTGGGAAAAACAGGCCATGTGACTTCAAGTAGTCCTGCAAATCCTGCAAAACCACTCCGGCTTGTACCACTGCGGTATGGTTGAGGGCATCAACTGACTCCACTTGGTTCATGCGTTCCAGGCTGATCGCCACTTCATGGGCTTGTGTCACTACGCTACCGACTACATTGGTGAGGCCGCCGTGCGGCACTACGGGTTGCTTGGCTGCATGGCAAATCTTCAGAGCCGTCGCCAGATCTTCCGTATTTTGGGGCAAAACCAAAGCAAGGCAATTCAAAGGTGTGGTATTGACCCAATTGCTGCTTTTGCGTTGGGCAGCTTGTTCGGGTGTCCACACAATTTCTGGGCCTAGGGCTGCTTGGAGTTGTTGAAGAATTGACATAGGCTTGGAAAGATTAATCCATATCATTCACCACCACCTGTTCCTTGGCCCAGGTGCCAGGATCGAGCACAAAATGTGATTCGGAGGAAACCCCGATGCGCTTGAGTAGTAGGTACAGCCTCAAAAGCAATTGCTCGCGTAAAGGCTGGATGGGAGCGATCACAAAAGCGGTGTTCAGCAGCATGAACTTGAAATCGGGCGGCACATTGTGGACTTGCAGGGAAGGGTAGTGGTTTTGGAGTTTCACTAGGCCTTTTTCTTGCAATTCCTTTACCGCTTTCGGGAACAATTCGCTCACATCGGGATGTACCTTGTAACCGAGGTCAAAATCCAGGCGATACACCAAGCCGGGTTTTATTTCGGTAAAGGTATAGGAGTTGGCATAAGGTTCGTCCTCTTCTGAAAAATGTATCAACCAGTATACATCTGCTCTTTTGGGCTGACCACCAAAAATAGACTGAGGAATGGCTTGCTCAACCATGTTTTTGCGCCTTGTGGAGGTCAAAAACACCAAGTTACTGGCGTACATGGGGATAGAGTTGTCGTTTTTAACTGTCTCGATGATGGGTAGGAATTTGTCCAGCAGCACCACACTGCGCTTTTGGCGAGCAATCAACTTGGCATTGTACACCGTGTACATGATGAGAAACAAGGACCCGCCTAGTACAAGGGTAAATCCTGCACCGTGCGCGATTTTTTGAGCATTGGCGGTGAAAAACAAGCCCTCAACTATCAAAAACAAGAAGATCAACAAGAAAATGATCGGTGTAGGCATGGCCTTGCGGGTGCGCAAGTAAAAATACAAAAGCATCGTAGTGGACAGCATGGCAATGGTGATGGCAATGCCATAAGCTGCCTCCATCTTGGCCGAGCTTTTGAACAACAAAACCACCGCGACACAACCCGCAAACAAGAGCCAATTTACAAAGGGGATGTACATCTGCGAACGGTGCTGCGATGGGTGGTAAACCGCGACGCGGAACCAGGTTTTGGTGCGAATGGCTTCATGGATCAACGAAAAAGAGCCCGTGATCAGAGCTTGGCTAGCAATGATGGCCGCCATCGTAGAAATGGCACTACCAAAAGGTGCAAACCACTTGGGCATGATGCCAGCAAATGGATTGCCGGGCAACTGGTGGCCGATGTGATCCATCATCCATGCTCCCTGGCCCAGGTAAGTCATGATCAGTGCCGTCTTGACAAAAATCCAAGAGTATTGGATATTCTTTTTGCCTACGTGTCCGAGGTCGGAATACAAGGCTTCAGCCCCAGTTACGCAAAGAAATACCGCACCCACGACCCACCAGGCATTGTGGTGGTGCAGAAAAAGTTGATATGCGTAATAGGGATTAAGGGCTGTGAATATCTCAGGGTGTTTGATGGCCGACAAAAGCCCCAATGTAAACAACATCAGGAACCAAATCAGCATGATGGGACCAAAAAAACGCCCGATGGCATCTGTACCAAACTGCTGTACCATGAACAATGCCACCAAAATGGCCAACACCCCCGGTACAATGGGCAATCCAGGTATCGACTTTTCGGCCACTTCCAAGGCCGAGGTCAATGAAATGGCTGGGGTGATCATGCCATCAGCCACCAGGGCAGCGCAGCCAATCATCGCCACGTAAATGGTCCACTTGGGCGAACGCCGCCGAACCAAGGCGTAAAGGGCAAAAATTCCACCTTCCCCGTTGTTGTCAGCATTAAGGGTGATGAAAATGTATTTGAAGGTAGCCTGGAGGGTAAGCGTCCAGAAAATCAGCGACAGGCCACCATAAATCAGTTCTTTGGTGAGCACATCGTGACCAGCAATCGCATTCAGCACATAAAGTGGCGAGGTGCCAATGTCGCCGTAAACAATTCCAAGTGTAACGATGATGCTGGCAAAAGTGACCTTGTTTTGTTGGTTTTCCACAGGGTAGTGATTAGACTTTATGAACAAAAAGTTAAATGGCTATAATAGGGCCTTTTTCGTCTGCTTATCGTTTCTTTTTTAGCCCGTAGCTGGGCTACGAACTAAAAAAGAAGCCTCAATCAGCCAAAAAATTCCTCTGTTCTGACTCAAAAACATTCTGTTCATAAAATCTATTGGTTTGAAGCTGCAAATTTAGGCGAATTGCTGAGATGCTAGCATTTTTTGGTCGGGTACCCTTTTTTAAAGTTCATCAGCGTCCAATCACAAATACTGTTGGGCGCTTGTGTAAGTTAGGCGTGCCTTGTTTTTTCCACTGCGCTACACTGAGCGTTTTGATCATTTGGGTGCTCAGGCTCAAGTCGACTGCAATGCAAACTTTGGTCTCGCCTTGCAAATGAGTCAATAAAGCCTCTAACATTTGCTGGTTGCGGTAAGGCGTTTCGATAAAAACCTGGGTGCTTTGTTCACGGATGGCTTGTTGCTCGATTTGCTTGAGCTGTTTACCCACCTCTTCACGTTTGGCGCTGAGATAACCGCGAAACGAGAAGTGTTGACCGTTCATACCCGAGCCCATCAGGGCAAGCAAAATGGACGAAGGGCCTACCAAGGGCAAAACTTCGATTCCCTCACGATGAGCCAAGGCTACGACGGCCGCACCAGGGTCCGCAACGCCAGGGCAACCCGCTTCGGATAGAAGCCCTACATCATGGCCTTCCCGCAAAGGTTGAAGCAAAGCGTTCAACTCCTTGGTTTGGGTATGCTCATTCAACTCCTGCATCATTAAAGTGGGCAAAGGCTTGGGGTGTTGGGTCGATTTGATCCAATGCCGGGCGGTTTTTGCCCTTTCTACGATGAAATGATCCAGCTTGTGCACCGTGTCGATCACATATTTTGGGATACTTACATTGTTTTCTTCCCCCAGCGGAGTGGGAATCAGAAACAATTTGCCCAATTTTTTATCCATTGTGCTCATGCTGGTACCGACAATGCCCTTTTGACCCTGCTATTCATCAAGGCAAACCACAGTGGTGGGAAAAACGAAATGATGATGGAAGTAGGATACCCAAATGGCAATTGCGGGCTTTCGTCAAAATGCCTCAATACCTGGTATTTGCGATTGGCTTTGAAGTGGTGGTCCGAATGCCGGGTGAGCTCATACAAGAAAATCCGCCCCATTTCGTGGTCCGAATTCCAGGAATGATGTGGTAAAACCTGCTCATAGCGGCCATTTTCCAGTTTTTTGCGCCGCAAGCCGTAGTGTTCGATGTAGTTGACACTTTCGAGTAAAAGAAAACCAAAAACAGCAATGGCCAGTGCAAATGGCACCATGCTCCAACCATAAATCCAGGCCACCGCAGCCAAGTAAGCCAATTGACACACCTGAAAACGCAGCATTTCATTTTGCCAGGTCCAGGCAGATTTGCCTGCTTGCTGCAAACGCTCGGCTTCTAATTTCCAAGCATTGAGGTAGGATCCAGTGACCGAGCGCAACCAAAAGCCGTACAAAGTTTCTCCCATTCGGGCTGAAGCGGGGTCGTCTTCGGTGGCAACATTTTTGTGGTGACCTCGGTTGTGTTCGATGAAAAAATGCATGTACATCGCCGAAAGCAACAGCGATTTGGCCAAGAACTGTTCGTGCCAGGTAGCTCGGTGCCCCAGCTCATGGGCCACATTGATGCCGATGGTACCTACAATCAAGCCTACGCTACAAGTCAAGCCAATGATTTCGTAGCTTGCAAGGCCCCCTTTTTGCAAAGTTTGAAAGTAAAAATGGATCAATGCATACAAAATAGGCAGGTTGAGGTAGAGTAAAAAGTCGAAAAATCGATCGGCTACCCGGTTTTTCTCCAGCTCCTCAGGAAAATTTTCTTTTGATTTGGGGCCGATCAACTCCAAGACTGGAATCAGCACAAAACCAACGTAAATGCCGGAAAAAGACCAATGTCCTAAGGTAAATACGCCCCAGAGCGCAGCCAGCGGGGCCGCATAAGCAATCAGGTATTTCCAATCATTCCATCTCATGGTGGGAGGTATTTTAAGATGATCTTGGGACTTTGCTCAAGTTGACTTAATTTTGGCCACTCAAAACCGAATCCCGATTTGTTTGTTAGTGAAGTTTTAGCTGCAAAAGCCTTCAAAATCTTTTAAAGCTAAAAACCTTTACGAAATTGAATTGCCACTGGTTAGTGGCAAATACCTTCTGCAAAAATAGCCAGACCAATCTTTATGAGCAAAAACTTTTTTAAGCTCCGTGTGAAGGAAGTTCGCCGCGAAACCGCGGATGCGTTGACCCTGATTTTTGACGTGCCTACTGACTTGCAAGACAATTTCAAGTACAAACAAGGCCAATACCTGACTTTGCGTTTTAACTTGAGTGGCAAGGAAGCCCGCCGGGCTTACTCCATGTGCAGCAGCCCGGTAGATCCTGATTTGGCCATCACGGTAAAGAAAGTGAAAAAAGGCTTGGTTTCTACCCATATTCATGACCAGGTAAAAGCGGGACAGGAACTGGAAGTCATGGAACCAGATGGCCGATTTTATACCGAACTCAACCCTGACCACCGCAAAACCTACTACCTCATTGGCGCTGGCAGCGGCATTACCCCTTTGATGTCAATCCTGCGGACCATTCTGGAAGAAGAACCTCAAAGTGCTGTACATTTGCTCTATGGCAATCGCAGCGAGGATGACATCATCTATCAAGCTGAACTGGCCAATTTGGAACACCGTTATGCCGGTCAACTCAGTGTGACCCACATACTCAGCCAGCCCAAGCGCGAAAAACCAAAGGGCTTGTCGGGTATTTTCTCCAAAGGCGTGAGTACCTGGACGGGCTTGCAAGGTCGCATTGATGCTGCTTTGTTGAGCAAATTCCTGACAGAACATCCCAATACGGCTAAGACTGCCGAATATTTCATTTGTGGACCCGGCAACATGATCGACACCGCTGAAAAGGCCCTTTTGAATCAGCAAGTTGACAGCAAGCATATTCATACCGAACGCTTTGTATCGGCCCACGAAACAACCCACAAAGCGAGTGGGGTAGGAGGGGCGACAGTCGTAGCAACCCTGGGAGGCCGACCTTATGAGGTACAAGTAGCGGCCAACAAAACCATTCTTGACGCTATGTTGGATCAAAAAATCGAAGCGCCTTACTCTTGTACCGCTGGAGCTTGCTCGACCTGCATGGCCAAGGTATTAAAAGGCAGTGTAAAAATGGACGCTTGTTACGCCCTTGACAAAGAAGAGGTTGCCAATGGCTTCATCCTCACTTGCCAGTCACATCCCACCTCAGAAGAAGTGGAAATAACCTATGAATGGTGAGGCACCAATGGGTTTCTTAGTAATCTTGCGTAATCCTTTGTTCTTCACTTGTCAACAAACCTAAAAACTCATATCAATATGAAAATCATTCGTCGTGCAGATGCACATTGGGCCGGATCTGGCAAAGATGGTGCCGGAACGGTAAGCACCACCAGCGGTGTTTTGGACCAAACCCAGTACAGTTTCAATACCCGTTTTGCTGATGGCATTGGCACCAACCCCGAAGAGCTGCTCGGTGCTGCTCACGCGGGCTGTTATTCGATGAAATTGGCTTTTGTATTGCAAGGGGCAGGCATCACTGCCGAAAGTATTGACACCGAAGCCAAGGTCATCATGGAGGATGCGGGTATTACCACCATTGAACTTACGGTGCAAGTGAAGGCCCCTGGATTGGATGACGCGCAATTCCAGATTTATGCGCAGGATGCCAAAGACAATTGTCCGGTATCGAAATTGTTCAATGCGCAAATCAATATGCAAGCAATTTTGGTACAAAAATAGTTATCAAGAGTACATTCTCTAAATCAAGTGTCATGCCCGCTATTCCTGTCCGAAATCCGCGCAGTGGCCAGTTCGATTATGAGATTATTCCACCTAGCCAGGAAGAATTAAAATTCCTTTGTCAGGGCTTGAGAGCAGGACAGAAAAGTTGGCAATCACAAGGCATTGAGCAGCGCATTGAAGCCTTGCAAGCCTGGAAAACTGAGATTTTAGCCAAACATGATGACCTGGTAAAAGCCCTGACGCTAGATACTGGACGCAAAGCCGAAAGCATCTTGGAGGTCGAATTATTGGCCACTAGCATTGAGCGGTGGTGTGGCTTGGCGCGGGACTTTTTTGCGGAAAAAGTCCATAAAAAATCAGCCATCCCATTCATCGAAATCCACCAGGAGTTAAGCCCTTTTGGCTTGGTAGGTGTCATCAGTCCTTGGAATTTTCCCTTGCTTTTGTCGATCATCGATGCCATCCCAGCGCTTTTGGCGGGTTCGGCAGTAGTGGTTAAGCCTTCTGAAATTACACCTCGATTCATAGCTGTAATCCAAGCCAGTATCGATGCGGTGCCAGAATTGGCAAAAGTCTTCTCCTACCTTGAAGGAGCTGGGGAAACGGGCTCGCATTTGCTGGGAGAAGTGGACCTCGTATGTTTCACAGGCAGCGTTGCAACGGGCAAAAAGGTGTATGCAGCCTGCGCTGAACGTTTCATTCCCTGTTTTTTGGAGCTGGGGGGCAAAGATCCGGCTTTGGTTTTTGAAGGGGCTGATTTGGAGCGGGCAGCCACCGCTATCCTTTGGGGCTCGGTGGTCAACTGCGGACATTCCTGCCTGTCTATCGAGCGGGTGTATGTGCAAGCAAACGTTTTTGAAGCATTCTTGAAACTGATCAGCGAGAAAGCCCAAGCAATCAAACTGGCCTACCCCGGTGTTGACGACGGCCAGATTGGTCCGGTTATTTCAGATCGCCAAGTGGCCATCATCGACGAGCACTTGAAGGATGCGCTGGAACAAGGCGCTACTTTGCACACTGGCGATACTGCTTGCCAGCCATTAGGTGGTGGTTGGTATTGCCGCCCAACGGTCTTGAGCAATGTGGCTCAAGGTGCCAAAATCATCCAGGAAGAAACCTTTGGGCCCATTATCCCCATTATTCCCTTTGAAGACGAAGCAGAAGCAATTGCGCTGGCTAATGGTACTCAATTTGGGCTAAGCGCCGCTGTTTTTGCCAAAACCTGGGAAGAAGCAGAACGAATTGGCCAGCACATTGAGGCTGGGGCCATCAGCATCAATGACTGCGCCCTGACCGCTATTGTTCACGAAGGGGAAAAGCAATCGTTCAAATTTTCAGGGATTGGGGGCACCCGCATGGGACCAAGTGCGATCAAGCGTTTTATGCGCCAAAAAGCCTTTATCGTCAACAAAGCTGGAGTAAGAGACCCTTGGTGGTTTTGATTTGCAAAACCACCAAGGGGATTGAAGCTTTTACAATTTCAAGGTAGAGAATTGTGCAGTTTTAGTTGACCCGCCCTTTCTTTTGTTTTACCTCATCGATCACCCTTTGTTGCCTTTCCATGTCATTGCGACGGCTAATTTGGTTCGCATTGTTGATCTCCAGGGTTTTCTTTGCTTCATTGATGCGGGTTTCAGATTCCCGAATTTCACGTTCCAATTTGTCTTGTTCCTTGAGTAATTGATCGTAATCTTTCTTCAAGTCATTGAACTTCTTCTCTTCCGCCTGAACTTCCACATCTACCAGATAAGACTTGGAACGACGTTGAAATTCATCCATCCACTGCCGAAAAGCATCGATTTTTTCAGGGTGCTGGCGAGAAGAAAGGAACGTACCGCCAAGATCCATCCAAAGGGTCATTTCAGTACGGGCACCTCGCTCTACGAAAGTCGCGTACAAATTTGCTGTAGAAGCGCTGATCGTCGGGATCAAGGCACCAGCAGCTACGATTTCGTTGGTTTTACGGTCTTTCTTGACCTTTGCCTTAGAATCTTTCAGGTATTCGAGCCAGAGCTTCTCGCTCTCTTTGGTGCTCATTTGATCCAGGCTAATCATGAAACCAGGCTTGGTGCCTTGACTCATGTTGCGCTCATTTTCCTGTGGGATTTGAGTCATGCCCACTAAAGGACACAATATCAGCAATGCAAACATTGCGATCAAAAAATTTCTCATGGTCATGATTTTTGGGTATGTAGTTATAAATGTTTAGGAGTTGATGGAGTTTACTTTCAATTTTGTCCAAACTTCCACTGCTTCACCAGTTCCCAGCTTACGATGCCGACACAAACTGCGATATTGAGTGAGTGCTTGGAGCCAAACTGCGGGATTTCCAAAACCCCATCCACTTGTGCAAGTACCTCATCCGAAACCCCATCCACTTCGTTACCGAACACCAAGGCCAATTTGCACCCTGCCGGAAAAACGAAAGATTCCAGCGAAATGCTGTTTTCAGCTTGCTCGATGGCCCATACTTGCCAGCCATCTGATTTCAGTAATCGTACAGTTTCAGCGGCTTCGTTGTAATATTCCCAAGCCACCGTATCTGTTGAACCTAGCGCTGTTTTTAAGATCTCTTTGTGTGGAGGGACCGCAGTAATACCACACAAATGAATTTTTTCCAGAGCAAAAGCATCCGCTGTGCGAAAGGCAGAGCCCACGTTGAGCGCCGAACGCACATCGTCCATTACCAATGCCAAAGGGCTGCGGTTGATGGTTTGCATGGCGCTGCTGCTCAAGCGCTCTAGTTCATCCATGCTTTTTTTTCTAAAAGAAGCCATTTACTACTCGTTTGGTTTGTTTGGCGATTGTAAAAATGCAAGGTCCCAACAAAGTTACACCCACTTTGCATCAAATATCACAGTATTGTAAAAATGGCTAAGGGAGCGTAAAAAAATAAGATGGGCAGATAAAATAAAGATATCTATCTTATTTTAGCTCAAATACTAACTGCTTACAAACTATTTTTCGCCGCTTTTCTTGCGTTTGTAATCAATGGCTGCCTTGACAAAATGGACAAACAAAGGGTGAGGTGTTTCAACCGTACTTTTGAGTTCGGGGTGAAACTGAACACCTATAAACCAAGGGTGATCTTTCAATTCAACGACCTCAACCAGGTCAGATGAGGGATTGATTCCCGTCGGAATTAAGCCTGCGGCTTCGATCTGCGCGCGGTATTGGTTGTTGAATTCATAACGGTGACGGTGGCGTTCGCTGATCTTGAGCACGCCGTAAGCGGCGTGAGCTTTGGACTTTTTGCGCAGGTCACACTCGTATGCACCCAGTCGCATGGTGCCCCCTTTGATGGTGATTTGTTTTTGTTCTTCCATCATATCGATTACCGGGCTTTCGCTTTGTCGGTCCACTTCGGTAGAGGAGGCGTTGGGCAAGTTCAGTACATTGCGGGCAAATTCTACCACCGCACATTGCATCCCCAAACAGATACCGAAGAAAGGAATTTTGTTTTCGCGCACGAAACGGATTGCTTCAATTTTGCCATTGATGCCGCGTTCTCCAAAACCAGGTGCAACTAGCACACCATCGTGTTCTTTGAGCAAATTGATGATTTCTTTTAGTTTATCGGTTTCTAGGTCTTCGGAATGAATGGGCGTTACTTTTACCTTGCATTGGTTTACTGCTCCAGCGTGCACAAAGGATTCGTAAATCGACTTGTACGCGTCAGGCAGTTCGTTGTATTTACCGACCAGGGCAATTTTGACCTCTGTTTTAGGTTTGTTCAGTTTATCCAAAAACGATTTCCAGGCGCGCAAATCGGGTTCTCGGCGGTCAGGTAAGCGCAGTTTGGTCAATACGGTCGCATCTAATCTTTCCTTCAACATGAGCAGAGGAACGTCATAAATAGAAGAGGCATCCCTGGCTTCGATCACCGAATTGACGTCAACGTTGCAAAACAGCGCCAGTTTGCGTCGGATATCCATACTGAGTTCATGCTCCGTGCGGCAAACCAGGATATCGGGTTGAATCCCCGTATTGAGTAGCTCTTTTACGGAATGTTGGGTCGGTTTGGTTTTCAGTTCTTTGGCTGCGTTCAGGTACGGAATCAGAGTCAAGTGAATGACTAGGCAATTGTCAGTACCCAGTTCCCAGCGGAGCTGGCGCAGCGACTCTAGATAAGGAAGTGACTCAATGTCCCCAACCGTACCCCCCAATTCAGTAATGACAATTTGGAATTTTTCAGAATTTCCCAGCAGTAGTACCCTCCGTTTGATTTCATCGGTAATGTGCGGCACCACTTGCACGGTTTTGCCCAAGTAATCGCCAGCCCGTTCGCGTTGAATCACGGTTTGGTAGATACGACCAGTGGTGACATTATTGGCTTGAGAGGTAGGTACGCCTAAAAAACGCTCATAGTGCCCCAGGTCAAGGTCGGTTTCGGCCCCATCGTCGGTCACATAGCATTCACCATGCTCATAAGGGTTGAGGGTTCCAGGATCCACATTGATGTAAGGATCAAATTTCTGAATGGTGACGGTAAAACCTCGGGCTTGAAGCAATTTGGCCAGTGAAGCCGCAATAATACCCTTACCCAAAGAGGAGGTAACTCCCCCCGTAACAAAGATGTATTTGGTCATGATTTGACAGTGAATGGCAGAAGAGAAAGCAGAACGGATCCTACGACTGGATCCTGAACTCCTCGTTACGGATTGCAAAGTTACCAAAAAGTAAAGTACCCTTGTGCACCTTTTTCACATTTTCCTGAGTTGAAAATGTAAGGAACTTGGTTGTCAGAAAATTAGCCGTTCAAAATGGCGAATTGTAGTGATTTTCCATGAAGATCACAGCTTCGATTAGTGTCTCGATCACCTTAAAGCGAAACTGACTGAATATGCACAATCAATGAGCACAATTTACTAAATTCCAGATCAGAAGCCGGAATCACATCTAAAATCGTGTAACCTTGGACTTCAGTCTGGGGACAAAGCCCGTTCCTGAATCTCATCTGAAATCTATCCAGAAGTTGCATCAAATGGCGGGTCTGAAACGGATTCATCTGAATGTGTGATTTTTACTCTTTCTTTTTAGATTTTTACTCAGTCGATATTTTCTCAATTAGACAAAATAAATAAATAATAAAATATCCTTCTTTGAATAAGTGACAAACCACCAACAAACCTTACCAAATCGCAACTGCGTTGCCCCGCTGCGCGAGGCTATTTTGGGAACACGGATAAAATTGAGTTTGGGTGTGTTTGTTTGGGTGTGAGTGTGAGAAAATCCCGTTTTCAAGTGATCGGAGACAAAAGTAAAAGCACGAAGCTCCCACACCCGAACTCACACTTGCACACTCCACACCCATTCTTGCGGATTTCCAGCATGACGTTGACCATGATGTTGACAACTGGCAATCAAAAAACTTGGTAAGGTTTATTTTTGAACCGTTACTTAGTCAACGTCACGCAAGAAATTCTGTAATTCTGTAATTCTGAAAATTCTGGTTTAGACAAAAAAGTGTCGCTGGTAGCTGACCACCCTTCAACTTTTCAATAAACGGCCCCTAATAAAACCCAGTAGGCGCAAACAAAGCCTCTAAATCCATCCAATCCCTGACCAATGGCCTGGAGTTTTCATTTTCATGGAGGCCATTGGCGCAGATCATGGTCAGGAAAATAGTCTTTTTCGTTTTGGTTTCCGTCCGGAACACCTCCACTTTGTTGCGCAGTTTTAGGGCGTAGTCGGCGCTGAAGCTGTAAGTTTTGTCACTAAATTTGATTTCGCATAGATTGATTACCCGGTCATTGCGGTCGATCACCAGGTCGATTTGGGCACCAGGGCTGCTTTGTTTACTGCGCCAGGCTGAAATTTCGGCGTATACTCCACTGATACCAAGTTTTTGCTTGATGGCATCAATGTGATAACGGCAAATGTTTTCAAAAGCATAGCCACTCCAGGCATTCCACCTGGCGCTGTCCATTTGACTGAGCCAGGCCCCTTGCCCTTCGGCTTTGGAATCTTTGACAAAATTCAGGTAAAACAAGGAATAAGGATCAATCAACTGATAAACCACATGCCTTTTTGCTTTGCCGAGCAGGTAATATTTTTTGATAAAACCAGATTGTACGAGCTCGTTCAAAATGCGGGTAGCGGTGCCTCCATCTTTGATTTTGGCCTGTTTGAGCAGTTCGGGCCGGGTAAGCCCCATGCTTTTATGGGCTAAAGCCTCCACCACCGCCATATGCCTTTCATGGCGATTGAACAAGGAACGGTATAAATTGCTGTATTCGGTATTCAACAAACCACCGGGGGTGAAAAACAAGCGGTCGATATTTTGATCCACGCTGCGATTGGGCAAAACTGCATCCAGGTAAAAAGGGATGCCGCCCATGGTCATGTAAAGCTCCAGCAATTGGTAGCGGTCAAAATCGGCCCCTTTGGCTTGCAAAAATTGCTCAGTTTCTGCGAGGGTGAATGGCTGGAGAATGATCCTTTCAGTAACTCGATTGTGCAAACCACCTCGGTTGTTGATCAATTCGCTGATCATCCAAGAGGCCGCTGAACCGCAGCCAATCAGCAAAACATCGCGGCGCATGGCTGCCCAGGAATTCCAAAAATGCTCCAAGGCAGACAAAAAATCAGAACTGTAGGTATCGAACCAGGGCAACTCGTCAATAAAAATGATTTTGCGTTCCTGAGGGCTCTGTTTGACCAATTCGATCAACAACTGAAAGGCATCAAACCAGGATTCGGGCTGGGTTTCAGGCACTAATTGTGGGGCGGCAGCTTTGAAAACCGTGTGGAAATTTTTCAGTTGCTGCTTCAAATCCACATTGCCTTGGGCTGTCATGCGGAAAGTGAAGAGCTCACCAAATTTTTGGGCCACTAAAAAGGTTTTGCCGACCCTTCTACGACCGTACAAAATCAGAAACTCCGATTTATTGCTTCGGTAGCAGCGCTCCAAGGTTTCTAATTCTGATTTCCTACCGATGATGATTTGGTCTGCCGACATAACTCGCTTTCTTTTTGAGCAAGTTAAGGCTTTTTTCAATGTTCGCGCTGATTTTAACCCAAAATCAGCGCGAATCAGCTTTTTTAATGCTATTCACGCCAATTTTACCTCATTTTTAGCGCGAATTAAAATGCAAAGATGACCATTTTTCGTATTTAGGGATAACGAAAGAATAAGCTACAAAAATTGGCCGGGCAAATTTGAATTAAGTGGGGTCAAAATCATGTTGGCAATCCGCAAGATTGGGTGTGGGTGTGTAAGTGTGAGTTCGGGTGTGAGGGCTTCGGTCTCAATCTTTCGACTCTGCCAATTTGAAACGGTGTTCCCTCACACGCACACCTAAACAAATACACCCAACCGCATTTTCATCTGTGTTCCCATCCAGCAGAGTGGGGCAAAGCACCAATTCTTACGAGTTGTTTTTCCGTGGTCCTTAACATGTCTCAACCCTCCAACCACTGGTAATACTCCAAAATCCGTTCATCGGTGATCACATCCTGCATTTGAATTTTGCGCTTGAGGACGATGCCCTCTAAAGTACGGCAGCGGCTCAGGGCCACGTAGGTTTGCCCATGTTCAAAAGCCCCAGCCCCCAAATCAATCACCACATGCCGAAAGGTTTTGCCCTGGGCTTTGTGGATGGTCACGGCCCAGGCCAGGCGCAACGGGAATTGGGTAAAGGTGCCTATCACCTCCGATTCAATTTCCGCAAAATTATCGGGTGGGGTTTTGTAGCGGATGATTTCCCAGGTCTGGGGGATGACGTCAATTTCTTCGTAGTCCTGCTCGCGGTTTTCAATGGCTACCCTGATTTGGTCCTCAAAAAGATCCACGATCATGCCCAGCGTACCGTTGACGTAATTGCCATCGGGCGAATTTTTGATGAGCATCACTTGGGCTCCCTTTTTTAGGCGCAAGACCTGATCGGTAGGGAAGAGGAGTGGGTTGAAATCGCCCGTGATTTCGGCCTGGTAGCTATGAGTGCGGCTTTCCAGTTTCGCCAACTCACGGGTGTTGATGGCGTCCGCAGTCGCGTTGCGGGCAGTGAGGGTGATGTAGTAGTCTTCGGGCTCAAAGTTGGGTAAATAACGGCTATTGAGGTCGGCCAGGTCGTCTTCGTCCAGGTGATTGAGGCGAATAGCGTCGAGCAAACGCAGGAAATGCCGATTGTCTTGCCGATACACCTTGCGCAACTCGATCATTTCTAACTTAAATCCCCGCTGAAAAACCTCCGCCGCAAAGAAATATGGCGAGCTGTACCGCGACTCAAAAATGCCTTGCTCCTCTCTGGTCAGAACCGGTGGCAATTGGTACAAATCGCCCACAAACACCACTTGCACCCCGCCAAAAGGCAAACGACTGTCGCGGTTGATTTGTAGGGAATAGTCGATGTTGTCCAGCAGATCGGCCCTGACCATTGATATTTCGTCGATGATCAAAACCTCAAGGGCCTTGAACACCCGACGGTCCTTGCGTTTCTTGATCTCTTGTTTGGAAATCAAGCGCGGCGGCAAGCCGAAAAAAGAATGGATCGTTTGCCCTTGCACATTGAGCGCAGCTACGCCCGTGGGCGCGAGAGCCACTACTTTTTTGTAGGTGGTTTTGCGAAACAATTGCAGCAAAGTAGATTTCCCCGTACCTGCCCGACCCGTTAGGAAGACGCTTTTGCCCTCTTTTTCGATGGCATCGAGGGCGGCGGTGAATTCAGGACTGAGTTCTAGTGGCTGCATGGATTGGTGGGAAGGTAGATTGGGGCAAAGATAGGGCCTTCGAGGGAGATTTTAGCTCGGATAGAAGAAACAAGACATCAATTCCCTTCGTTCCAAAAAATGCACAAACCATCTTTTCCCGCAACAATGATGTCTTTTCTACCCGACCCCCTTAAATCTGCCACGCTAAAAAACACCCCGGTACCTTTGCCCTCCAAAGCAGGGCCATAGCTAATGACCATTTTTGTAAAGGACTCTCCATTCCATTTGAAGTAGTACAAACCTACGGGGTCGGCTGATCCAGGGTCTTTCAGGTGATGAGCGCGCAAGCGTTTGCCCGTCACCAGTTCGTTTTCGCCGTCGTTGTCAATGTCCACCCATTGCATGTCGTGGTATTGGGAATTGAAGGGGTCAATTGGATGTTTTTTCCACGCCATTTTACCTCCCGTTTTGGTCTGCTCGTACCAATCCAAGCCATAACTATGCCCTTGCCCTACAATCAAATCTGCCAAACCATCTTTGTTGACATCGGTCACGATGATGGGTACGCTGGCTTGGCCCAATTTGAAATCAGCATGCCAGGTCCATTTCTGCTCCAAGGGCTTTGCTGGGGCCTCAAGCCAACCATCCTGGCTCACAAAATCACCCCTGCCATCGCCGTTGATGTCGCCAAAACCCAAGCCATGTCCCTGGGTGGTGTGCAAAGGATATTTTTTGAAAACGCCATTTTCAAATCGGTAAAATTTGAGCGCTTGCGACGGGTTGTTGGGCACAATATCTAAAGTGCCGTCGCCGTCAACATCCCATGTGCGAGTGGTTTCCACATTGCCACAAGAGTCAATGAGAAACTCAGGCCAAATCCCTTCTTTTCCTGGGTTTTTCCGCCAACGCAAGCTTTTGCCAAACCAACCTCCACCAATGACATCCATTTTTCCATCACGATCCACGTCAAAAGGAATGGTCGCAAAATCGTCGTAGTAATCGTCCACCCGTTGGATCGGCCCCATGTAATGCCGATTTTGAAAACCCGGCGCTTCGTACCAAAAAGAACCCGAAACCAAATCCAGTTGACCGTCATTGTTCACGTCAAAAACGCCCACTGATTCAAAGGCTTCAGAGGCAATGCGTTCCATTCTGAATTTGACAGGTGCAATGGTTTTTTGGGCTTGCAATAACTGTAGATGCAATGCGACAAGGATAAAACTTAGGTGATATTTCGCCATGAAATAGGTCTTGATGGTGCTAAAAAAAGAATGGCAGCAAGCGCTTTCTATACAAAGTTAGGTAAAAATGGCGTGAAAGCTTGAAGTCCACCGGTGGATTCAAGAGTCAAAGCCGTTCTTATAGCGTGGTATTGTCAAAGATCTCGTTTAGCTAAAAGTATAGAAAAGCCTATCACTTGCAAATTTGAATTTTAAGCGTACCAAATTTGTCATTGCAATTGAATCACCTTTACTTTGCAAGGTATGCTTGGTATCTGTTCTGCTTTAGCAAGTGGAGATACAAGCAGCTATTGTCGTATACTTCAATTTCATCAAAATGAGTACCACCTTCAACTACAACCAGAGAATGGACATTAAATATGACCATCAAGAACTAATTGACGTCAATCAAATCGTAAGTGAATGCACCGACAAATGGTTCAACCAAACGCTTTCCAAAGTGAATGGAAGTGTAGTGAGAATTGGGATTGTAGAAGGCGAATACCATTGGCACAAACACGACGATGACGATGAGTTTTTCTTTGTTTTAAGCGGTAAACTTTTTATTGACCTGGAGGATAAAACGCTTGAACTCAATCCCAATGAAGGAGCAACCATTTCAAAAGGAGTCATGCACAAAACAAGGGCACCACAAAAGACGGTAATGTTAATGGTAGAAACCGATACCATTGACCCCATTGGGCAGCTAAAGTAGTCAAAGCCTCATCAAATCACACAGGAGGGTGAGTACTGCATCAAGTCTCAGCCGACCCTTTTTGAAAAACAGAAAATTTTTTTGCCAAGCTTCAAAGTAAGGGAGCCGAAGCCCCTCTTCGTCTTTTGACCAAATACGGTCAATCGTGAAGACACCACTGTCAACCCTTTTTCTTGCAAAAGGCAGCACCCTGCTGCTACTCATCTCAGGCGCATGTTTGTTCGCAATCCCTGCCTATACCCAAAAGTCTACCCAGGCAAAACTGGGCTACCGCTCCGCTAAAATCATCAAAAAAGCGGGCTTTGACTTCAAAGACCTGAACAAGAATGGCAAACTGGATGCCTATGAAGATTGGCGCTTGCCCGTGGAGACCCGGGTAAATGACCTGATCGGCCAAATGAGCCTCGAAGAAAAAATGGGCTTCATGCTCATTAGTACCACTCGTTTGGCGGGTGATTATTCTTTCCAACAGAATGCGCCGAGGGCAGAAATCACCAGTGGGTTCAACGAAGAGGACCTGTGGCAGGAGAACAACATGTTTTCTCGCAAACCCTTGCCCTTTCCCCTGCTCACCGCATCGGGCACCACCAAGGGCGTAAAAGAACGGCATTTGCGGCATTTCATCTTGCGTGCCAATACTTCCGCCAAAATCATCGCGGAATGGGCCAATAATTTGCAAGCACTCTGCGAAGACACTCGCTTGGGGATTCCTGCCATTGTTGCTTCTAATCCCCGTAACCACATTACGATTGATGCCTCGATTGGTTTGAGTGTAGGCACCACCGCATTCTCCAAGTGGCCGGGTGAACTGGGCCTCGCAGCCATGAACGACCTGCAACTGACCCGCAGTTTTGCCGAAATCGCCGCCAAAGAATGGGCCGCGGTGGGCTTGCGCAAGGGCTACATGTACATGGCCGATTTGGCCACCGAACCTCGCTGGCAAAGGATCGAAGGTACTTTTGGTGAAAATGCCGACCTGGCTGCCAACATGATGCGAGAGGTCGTTTTGGGCTTTCAGGGCAACAAATTAGGCCCTCAATCGGTGGCTTTGACCACCAAGCACTTCCCCGGTGGTGGCCCGCAGGTAGAAGGCCACGACCCGCATTTTGAGTGGGGCAAAGACCAGCATTACCCCGGTAAAATGTTCGATTATCACCTGAAACCTTTCCAGGCTGCCATCGACGCGGGCACTTCTTCGATCATGCCATATTATGCCAAACCCATCGGCACCCAATACGAAGAACTGGCTTTTGCCTACAACAAAGCCATCATCAAAGACCTTTTGCGGGATAAAATGGGCTTCAAAGGCATCATCAACTCCGATACGGGTCCCATCGAAATGATGCCCTGGGGCGTGGAAAACTTGAGCATCCTCCAGCGCTACCAAAAGGCCATCGAATGTGGCGTGGACCTGTTTTCAGGCTCTGGCGATCCTACTCAATTGTTGGAAGTCGTGAAAAAAGGTATGGTTGCTGAAACAAGAATCAATGAGTCGATTGCCCGCTTGCTGAAGGAGAAAATGGATTTGGGTTTGTTTGAAAACCCATACGTGGATGTGGCCGATGCCGAAAAAACGGTCGGCCAGGCAGATTTCCAAAAGCAAGCTGACCTGGCCCTGCGCAAATCCATTGTCTTGCTGCGCAACAACGCCAAAATCCTGCCTTTGGCCCCGAAAACCAAAGTCTATGTCGAATCGTATTACGACAATGGCCGGGGTGCCTCCCCAATCAACGTCATCCTGCCGAAAACCAATAATTGGGGCCTGGAATTTGTGTCCACCCGCGAAGCAGCCGATGTGTCGGTGCTGTGGTTGACCCCCAACATCGGCAGCTTGTTCAACACCAAAAGTGATCCCATTGAGTTGCAGTTGTCCAAAAACAAAATCGACGTGGCCCGCGTCAACGAGACCACTTACCACAAACCCACGGTGCTGGTGATCAATTACAGCAGTCCCTGGGTGATTGATGAAATCGACAATCCGAATGTGAAAACGGTTTTGGCGACTTTCGGGACGACTGCCGACGCACTGCTGGATGTATTGAGCGGGAAGTACAATCCCAGCGGGAAAATGCCATTTTCTACGCCGATTTCCAGGAAGGCCGTATTGGAAAACAAGGCGGATGTGCCGGGGTTCTTGAAGGAGAAGGGGTATGCTTTGTTTAAGTTTGGGGATGGTTTGGGGTATTGAAAAAACTGCAAGCCATCAAAGCGGCTTCACCACTCCCTTGTACTTTTCCAAAATCGCATGATTGATCTCGTCTCCTTCGTCCAAATTGCTGGAGGAAAACACTTCTGGATGGTATCCATTTTCCAACATCCGTTCAATTGCCGCCAGTACCACACTGTGCAACAACATGGCCCCCAACGAAGTAGAAGTAGCACCAACCATGCGCTTGATTTCGGGAACCTCTACGGCGGCATCTCCCAAGCAGCCTTGATTGTCGAGCACTACATCGGCCAATTGGTAGAGTTTCAAACCTGTATGGTGGCGCGATTCCTGCGCCTGTGAATGGTTCAGGTTGGTCAGGGCAATTACTTTCATGCCAGCTTGCTGTGCTGCCAATGCCATTTCTACGATTACGGTGTTGCGGCCAGAATTAGAAGCGATGAGCAGGCAATCTTTTTCGGTGCAGTTGTAGCGACTCAAAATCAAATCGGCGTAGCCGTTCAAGCGCTCCATGTCGGTGCTTTTGATGGCCCCATTGTGCAGCATCAGCGCGTCTTCGAGGATCGGGTAAATCCGCGCCAAGCCACCTGCCCGGTAAAAAAGCTCCTCCGCCATCATGTGCGAATGGCCCGTGCCAAAAGCATAGACAAAGCCCCCATTTTGGATGGTATGTGCAAGGATCTCCCCGGCCGCATCGATGTGCTCCAATTGGGTTTCCAGCACCCGATTGATGAGGTTTTGGATTGTGGTGATGTATTGAAGTGTTTTGCGCATGGTACTCCATCTGGATTCGTAGCTCAATGTAGGGCTTGGGTGTTGGTTTATCCAAATGGATATGTGACAAAGGGTACTTGTGGTGCTAAATAAACCCATTTCCATCGTCATTTGCATACACAAGAACAATTCCTTATCTTGTCGTTGGAACAATAGATGTCCCGTGCTTAGTTTGACTTGAAGACGATTGTCCGGGGGCAACTAAGTTATACACTAATTTTGTTGTCAGCAAATTTTATCTTCATCCGCAGAAAAATGGAAAATAATTTTATCACATGGGATGATTTCGTTGACGGATTTGGTAAAGAAATGGTAGCTGCCGAAGATGCCTTTAATAATATGGTTAATAGCGGCTTAACGGATAATTGCTTGACAAAAATGGATTTTACTTTTATTTCAAACAAAAAAGAAAATTTACAGAGACTGAGTGATTTTCTCAAAAATCATTATTCTTACTCTATCCAGGAGATTAAGCCTTACGGAAAGATTTGGGAAATAAATGGTGAAACAAATGAAATTCCAATGACTGCGGACAATTTGCTTTATTGGAATTTAGATATGTACAAAAGAGGTTACGAATTTGACTCAAAATTTGACGCATATGGAGGCCTTGTTAACACCATTAACCCAAATTCTCCGTCTTTGGATACAACAAAATTGGAGTATTATTTTGATGAAGGAATTGATTGTTATGAGAAAGGGGATTTGAGTGGGGCTATTTTTAATTGGAGTTTTGTAATTGCAATAGACCCCAAAAACCCGGATGCGTATTATTCAAGAGCAATCGTAAAAAATGAACTTTACACTTGGAAATCCGCACTCAAAGATTACGACAAGGCAATAGAAATTGCACCAAATTTTGCAAGTGCTTTGGTAAACAGAGGATCGCTTAAAGACGAAAATGGTGACTATCTGGGAGCAATTGAGGATTATGAAAAAGTGCTTCAACTTGACAAAGCAAAAATAGAAAACAAACAGCAAGCATATTTTAATCTAGGGAACACCTATTTGAACTTAAAAAACAAAGGAAAAGCTTGCGAAAATTGGAACAAAGCACTAGAACTTGGAGCAGACTACGCAGAAGAACGAATTAATGAATATTGCAAATAGAAAAAAATTGCCGAAGTGTAGGTCCTCAGATCAGAAATAGTGCAGAAATTCACCGCGCCTCAATCCTCAACCTCTCCATCACCTTTCTTGCATTCCCAACCGCCTCCTCCAGCGTCTCAGCGACAATTGTAGCATGCCCCATCTTCCGATATGGCTTGGTATGGCTTTTGCCATAAAAATGCAAGTTCACCCCCGGTATCGCCAAAGTCTCCGCCAGACCAGCATAATAGGTAGGCCCACTGTGGCCTTCCGAGCCCAGTAAGTTCACCATCACTGCCGGGCATTTGCTGCGGGTATCGCCCAAGGGCAGGTTGAGGATGCCGCGCAGGTGCTGCTCAAATTGTGAGGTATAGGCGCTGTCGATGGTATGGTGGCCGCTGTTGTGGGGCCGGGGGGCTACTTCGTTGATCAGCAGCTCGCCCTTTTTGGTCAAAAACAGCTCAACGGCCAACAAGCCGCACAATGCATAAGCTTCGATGCAACGTTTGGCCAGGGCTTTGGCAGCGGCTTCGATTTCGGGGCTGATGCGGGCAGGACAAACGAGAAACTCGACTAGGTTGGCCACGGGATTGAACTCCATTTCGACCGTAGGAAAGGCAGCAATCTCGCCATTTTCGTTGCGGGCCACGATCACGGCTAGTTCCAATTCGATGTCCACACATTCCTCTAGCAAGCAGGAGCCAGGTAGCAACTTGCCCCAATCCGCCTCGCTGCGGATGATGCTCACGCCCTTGCCGTCGTAACCAGCGGTGCGCGATTTTTGCACAAAGGGGAAAGCCCATTTTCCATTGGCTACTGCTGCTTTGACGGCATTTTCGTCTTCAAACAACTCAAAATGCGAACTGGGCAGGCCTTTTTCCAGGTAAAACTGCTTTTGCAGGCCCTTGTCTTTGATCAAAGCCAGTTTATCGGGGGCCGGGTGTACTTTTACCCCACGGCGCTCCAACTCGGCCAAAGCCTCGGTATTGACGTGCTCGATTTCCACGGTCAACACATCCTTGTCCAGGCCGAAGGCCAGCACATCGTCGTATTGGGCAAAATCGCCCTTTTGGAAACTGGCCCCCAAACCCGCCGCCGGAAAATCTTCCGCCGCGTCGAGAAAATGAAGGGGCAAGTGCCAATTGGCGGCGGCCAAGGCCAGCATTTTGCCAAGTTGCCCTGCGCCTAAAACGCCTACTTTGAAATCGGGATGGAGGATGTCCTTGATATTTTGTTGCATGGTTGATTAGCTAGTGAAATGTACAATTCTGTAGACAATCTTTTGGTGGCGAGTGCATGGCGAGTCATTGTCACGGTCAACGTCATGCTGGCAAATCCGCGAAAATCTGCGTCATCCGCGTGCTAAAACAGCCTCGCGCAGCGAGGCAACGCTTTGCAAATTAGCATGCACTATTTGCGGCTTATAACCTACAGAATTCAGCGCAAAAATCCAAAATTGATTCCAGCTTACCTTATTTTCGCCTCGAAAACTGTTGCCATGACCCAAATTTTATTCAAAGCAGCCAAAATCGTCAACCGTGGCAAGACCATCGAAGGCGATTTGTTGATCCAGGACGGTCGAATTGCCAAAATTGCTCCCCAAATTTCAGCGCCTGGGGCCAAGGAAATTGTGGCGGCTAGCAAATATTTAATCCCCGGTATCATCGACGACCAGGTGCATTTTCGCGAGCCTGGCCTGACCCACAAGGGGGATATTTTTACCGAATCTCGCGCTGCTGTAGCAGGCGGGGTGACTTCCTACATGGAAATGCCCAATGTGAAGCCGCCCACTTTGACCCAAACACTCCTGGCTGAAAAATACGCCATCGGCGCAGCCCGCTCCCTGGCCAACTACTCTTTTTTCATGGGTGCTTCCAACGACAACCTGGAGGAAGTACTCAAGACCAACCCTAGGGACGTGTGTGGCATCAAAGCCTTCATGGGCTCCAGCACGGGCAATATGCTGGTGGACGACGAAGGCGTTTTGCGCAAATTATTCGCCCAAGCCCCCATGATGATCGCCACCCACTGTGAGGATGAAAAAACGGTGAAAAACAATGAGGCTGAAATGCGCGAGCAATACGGCGAAAACGTGCCTTTTGAGCTGCACCCGGTGATCCGCGACGTGGAGGCTTGTTATTTGTCCTCTAGTTTTGCGATCAGCATTGCCAAGGAGTTCAATACACGCCTGCACATCCTGCACATCAGTACTGCGGAGGAGCTGGATTTGTTCAAAAACGACTTACCCTTGCCCCAAAAACGCATCACCTCCGAGGCTTGTGTACATCACTTGTATTTCAGCGCCGATGATTATGCTTGGGCGGGCTCACAAATCAAGTGCAACCCTGCGATCAAGGAGACTAGGCACCGCGCAGCCATTTTCCAGGCGGTACTCGACGACCGCATTGATATCATCGCCACCGACCACGCACCGCATACCTGGGAAGAGAAGCAGAATACCTATTTCAGTGCCCCTTCCGGTTTGCCCTTGGTGCAGCATACCCTCAACATCATGCTCGATTTTTACCACAAAGGCATGATCAGCCTGGAAAAAATCGTAGAAAAAATGTGCCACGCACCCGCCCAATGCTTCCAAGTGGCCGAACGCGGCTACCTCGACGAAGGAGCCTGGGCCGACGTGGTGATGCTGGATTTAGACCACACCTGGACAGTGAATAAAGAAAATCTCCGCTACAAATGTGGCTGGTCGCCGCTGGTGGGTAAGACGTTTAAAGGGGCTGTTGAGGCCACTGTGGTCAGCGGGCACTTGGCTTATTTTCAAGGGCAATTGAATGAGGGGAAAATGGGGGAGCGACTGAGCTTTGATCGCTGAATTTAGTTATGGGTTATGAATGATGGGTTATGAGTTGGGGATTAAGGAGGGCGATTCAGCAAAAGCGAGTATTAATGTCTCAAAGAGGCGGTGCCAAATTGAAAAGAGAGTGGTGTGCTGGTACAAGTCTGGAGACCTATTCATGTCCCATAATTCTTAGCGAGCTCGTACCCCTCCGAATTGCGATGAGCGTCCTCATGCTTTGTCAGAGTAATTTCTCACCCGGCAAAGGCGGGTTCTTAGTTGGTTTAAGGCCCGACAAGGAGGCCAAGCAGAGCAGGAATTGCTGTTGCGTATCTGCTAACTTCAAATTCGTGGTCAAAAGAATAAGGAGCTACTTCGCTCCCCCAATCACCTCCAAAACCTGCTCAATCCAATCCCGTTCACCCGAAAACACTACGCCAGGTTGTACGCCGATGTTTTCGTGGGCAAGTCGCTCTTTGCTGCCTCCCATGTCGGTGAGGTAAAGGGAGAATGCACCGCTGGGCAATTTTTCCCATTTGCCGTAGTTGCTGCCGTAGGCGAGCGTGCCCCTGCTGGTTTGGCCCAAAACCTGGACATTTTTCCATTTCATGAGTTGCAAAGTGAAAATTTCACCCTGACTGATGGTGCCGTTGTTGATCAAAACGTAGATTTTATTGGCTTTGCTGTAGGGTTTTAGCAAATTCAAGTACAGGTTGGCCGCCTTGGTCGAACCACCGCCGTTGTTGCGCAGGTCCAGGACTAGGTTAGGGGCGGTCAGTAGGTTTTTGATGGAGTCTACAAAAGCTTTTGATTGTTGTAAAGCCTCTGTCATCGCCGAGAAGTGCTTGATTTGAAGGTACTGAACATGGGGCGCAATGGATTTGAAACGGAAGGGCTGAGCGCCGTTGGGGATGTTCACATGGTCCTTGTCTCGACTTACTTTGCTGTAAATAGCGTTGTTGAAAGAAACATAAAAATACGAGTTGAGCAGGCTGTAATGCTGGTACTTTTCGATGGGGTACCAGATCAGGTTTTTGGTTTTGGGGTGCGCATAAACGGCCCTGAAGGTGTGAGGGGCGGTTTCGTACAAACGGGCTGCGATTTCGCCATTTTTCCAGTGCGGTTCTTTGGAGTCAAAAATTACACCCAAGTATTCCTGATCGGCACTTTTGAAAAAACCAATCGAATAAGCACCTCCATATTGATAAAGGCCTTCAACCTGCTCCAAAGGCTTTTTTGCCAATTCTGCTTTGAGCGAATCCAAATTCCCCTTGAACGATGGATACACGTCAGGATGTGGCAATTGGTCAATTTGAATAAAACCCAGGTGATTGTCGCGAATGGGAAAGAACAACTGTACCAGATTCAAATAATGGCGAGGGTCTGAAACTGGTCCTACTTCGGCTTTTTTCAACTGCTCATACAAAGCCTGGTATTCCGTGAACTGCCGCCCCTTGATCTGGGCTTTGAACGATGGGGTACCTTGCAGGGTTTCGTACAATTTTTGGAGGTCAGCCAAGTAGGTATTGTTTACTTGTGCATGGATATTTGACCAAAAAAGTAAAAAGAGTACAGCGCAGAAGATTTTTTTCATAAAGGGCGTTTTGGGCAATAGACAGTTGTCAACAATCAGCGTTGCTTTTGCAAAACGAAAAAGGGAACAATTCTGGCTATTTTGTCGTATTTCAGCATCTTTTGAAAACTTCGGAGAACACGGTCTGAACAATCAAGCGAGGTTTTTTTGTCTGAACCACATTTTTTGTCTCAATCAGAATTAGCAGAATTGAATAATTTCTTGCGTGGTGTTGACCAAAACAAGATTTTTAAAGGATTAGAGAATTGGCTCGCTTTCACGCCAAGGCGTGACACGGCGCACGGCCATAATCGCGGCGCTGGGATAGCATGGTCTCGCTAAAGGCAGGTACTTTTGGCACTTTTGTTTCCTTTGTTTCCTTTTGTCTTTCAAAAAAAACACTTTTCCTTTTGCACAATTCATGATGAGTATCACTGCTTAGTCTGCTCCACCAGGTACTTCACTTCCTCCAAACTGACAGGCCTAGGGCTGTCGTCCATTTCAATTACTACCAGAAAACCCTGGGTAAAACCAATCGACTCCAGGGCTTTGATCAATTTGTCTTGGTCGCTCCTCAAGCGGCTGCCGTCTTCTTCTGACCAAAATTCGGCGGCGGTGAGGCAACCCAGTGAAGGGGTGTTGGGAAAAAAACGTGCGCCCTGGTAAAAATTGGTATTGATGGTGGTGCCGTGTGCAAAAATCTCGGTACGTCCGGCCTTGCCAGCGTAATAAGCTTCCCAAATGGGCTGGTAGTTGCGCCAGGATTCGGGCAGGGCAAACTGGTAGAGCACCTCTGAGTTCTGCTCTTTTAATGCTTGGAAATAGAAAAATTCGTTGTCGGTTTCAAAAGGGAGAAACATTTCCAAAACTGGCGTTGGGCCGATGTAAGGATCGTTTGAAGTGGTGATTTTTCGGATCGACAACAGTCCACTTGGCGTATTGCCATTGGTCAAATAGCCTGGTAAATTGCTGAGCGAGCGGGCAAATTGCGGTATGTAAAACAAGGTATCTGCATTTTCAAGGAACTTACCATCGGCCATGCGGACCACACAAAGCCCCGGATAATCGCGATTGAGCCGCTGAAAAGAATAAATCACGGGTAGTTTTCGGGGAAAAACATGGGTCAGCCAATCATAAATGGGCGGTTGGCCTGCCAAGCGCATGGCACGGCTGCGCACCAAATCGTTGTAAAGGGAATACAGGATCGGGTTGTCGTCCTGCCCCAGCTCAGCAATGCGAATCCTGACTTTGCTTTTGGCCTGCTCCGCATAAATGGTTTTGAACAAGTACTGCGCTTGCATGGCCAGCAGCTTGGGATCGGTCTCTTGCGGCAACCAGGCATTCACCTCATCCGCAAACTCGGTAGGGTAGAGGGTGACCAAACATTCCAATAATTGCCTTTTGCCTTCCTGGCTGAGACTTGCATAACGCGCCACTGCATTGCTGCGAATGAGTGTACCGTACTTGGTGTTCGAGCGCATTTGCATGAGCTCCATCGCCCAACAAGCCCGTAACCATTGCTTTTCAGTGGCAACATCCCAAGGCAGTTTCAGGGTGCTTTCTATTTCGTTTTTGAGCTTGCTTTCTTCTGATTTGCGCTCTTTTTTGGTGCAAGTTGGGCAAAAAACAGCAAGGGATTGCGCTTGTACCTGATCAGCGAAACAACAAAGAAGAATGTAAGCCAGGATTGTTTTAAAGGACAGCATAGGCAAAATTGAAGTGGCAAAGGTAAGCTTTGAATGCGATTAGGAGTTAACAAAAAACAGGCTTTCAAAACCACTCAGCTGGTGGTAAAACCTGAAATTTTTCTATTTTTGGAACTTCACTGCCCCTTGAATTTGTTTGGCCAGAAAAACATAAAATGCTACCTGAAATTACCATCTCCAGCAATTTTAGACGCCGTGCCTGGTTTTCGGCATTGAGCATTGTGCTCTTTGCCCTGGTTTTTCTAATTTTATTGGCTGCGTCGATCTATTTGACCTGGTTTTTTGGTACAATTGGCCTCAGCATCATGGCGGCTGATTTTTCCTTTGGCACCCTGCTAGTTGGCCTTGGTTTGATCAGCTTAGGGACCATGATCCTGTTATTTCTGCTAAAGTTTGTATTTCAAAACCAAAAAATGGACCGCAGCGATTTCATCGAAATCACTGAAGCCGAAGAGCCCGAACTTTTTGACATGATCAAAGGCGTGGTGGAAAAAGTCGGCACCCATTTTCCTAAACACGTATATTTAAATGCAGACATCAATGCGTTCGTGTTTTACGACTCCAACTTCTGGAGCATGTTTTTGCCGATTCGCAAAAACCTGTGCATTGGTCTTGGGTTGCTAAATTCAACGACCCAGAGTGAATTCAAAGCCATTTTAGCGCACGAATTTGGCCATTTTTCTCAGCGGAGCATGAAATTGGGTATTTATGTTTACCAGGTCAATCATGTGATCCATAACTTGCTGAACAACAATGAGGGTTACAACAAATGGATCAGCAACTTGGCTTCACTTCACATCGTGTTTTCATTGGTGGTTTGGCTTGGTATCTTCATCATCAGGGGGATCCAGTGGATTTTGAACCAAATGTATAAGCTGGTTAACCTCAGTTACATGGGCCTTTCTCGTGAAATGGAATTTCATGCAGATGAAGTAGCAGCTCACGTGGCAGGTTCGAAGGCGATGGCGAGTGGCCTGCTCCGGATTAATTTTGCTTCTTTTGCTTACGGTCAGGTCATTAAGTTTTATCAAAACCGAATTTTTGAAGCCAAAAAGACCAGTGATCTTTTCAAACAACATGGTTTTGCGTTGCATTTTTTGGCCGAGCAGTACAATTTTCCAATCAAGGGCCATTTACCTCAAATTCCAGCTAATATTGGCCTGCGTTTTAACCCTTTCAAACTAATCATTGAGGACCAATGGGCCTCCCACCCCGAAATAGAAGACCGCGTAACCAGGGTTGAAGCTTTGAATTTGCCAGGCGAGGAAGAGGAAAAATTGGCCTTGGACCTCTTGAAAAAAGCCCAGCATTTCAGCGAAATTTTTACGGCCAAAGCCTTTGAAGGCGTGACTTACAATCGCCAGCCAGATGAAGTCGATCTCGCAGCGTTTAAAGAAAACTACGCCAAAGATTTTGAGGCAAATGCTTTTCCGGCCTTGTTCAAAGCGTTTTTCGATTACAGAAACATCGCCAATGTAGCTTTTGAAGAAATCGAAAAACCTGCCTCAGGACAACATAAATTATCAACTTATTTTAGCGAGGACACCCAGGCCAAATTGAGTGAATTTCGCGGACTTACTACCGATCTCAACAGCCTGGACTTGATGATGAAAGGTGAAATCGTGGTCAATACCTTCGAGTATGATGGCCGCAAATACCGCAAAAATGAAAAAGAAGCCTTGAGTCGGCTACTCAAGCTGCGTTTGGATCAAGTCGAAAAGGAATTGGCTGCACATGAACTCGATATGCTGAGGCAGTCCTTTGCCATTGCGAAAAGTAGGGGAGAAGCGGCGCTGTTCCGCGAAAAATACGAGGCTTATGCCCAGTTCGACCGTGATTTTGAATTGGAACAAGCCATTGGCCTACAAATGCGAGGAGCAGTCCAGTTCATGCAAGTCGAAACGCCCAATGAGGTAATCAGGGCATCAGTGCAAAAAGTAAAGGAATTGGAGCCAGCGTTAAAAGCAAAAATAGCTGATTTAAGGCAGCGCTATTCCCCGTTTTGGGTCAGCAACCGCCTGCACGCCATTTTTAATGATTTTAATGATGCGAACAACCAATACTTCACCCAATATGGGCATTACCTTGAACAAGAAATCCACCAATTGTTTGAAGTGATTGACGCTTTTTTTAGCCTCTTTACGGAGTTGTATTTCAAAATCAAGCAGGATTTCTTGCGATATTTGGCTGGTTTGGAGGGATGAAAAGAGGGGTGCTTATAGTGTATTTTCCAATACGTTTACCAAACTTTTGAAGGTTAGCAAACGCATCGGAAAATACACCAGGCTCCAATAAAATCTCAACGCGAGCTGATCAGTTTTTCTGCGGGCTTCAAGCTAGCCAAGTACTCTACCAAGTCAACCAATTCTTGTTCTTTGATTTGGCGGTACAAGCCCTCGGTCATCAGAGATTGGCCGAGTTCTTCCATTTTCACCACATCGGCCATTGGTAGGCTGCGCAGCG
Organism: Chitinophagales bacterium; assembly: GCA_013299105.1. GTDB lineage: Bacteria > Bacteroidota > Bacteroidia > Chitinophagales > Saprospiraceae > Haliscomenobacter. The sequence goes on from JAAFJY010000009.1 coordinate 159,872, forward strand.
AGCCACCCATGATCCTGACTTTCAACTCTGCACCCGTTTTTGAAGCAATGATACCCTGGATGATGTTGCCATCTTTGGTTTGTACATTGAAGCCTTCGTAGCCATAGTTGATGCCCGATGATGGGTAAATGATCGAACGATAAATGGCTCCTTTATCCAATTTTGCACCAATTTCGGTCAAAGCTGGGCCAAAATCGACCCCTTCTTTGCCCACTTTATGGCAAGTGGCGCAGTGTTGCAGGTAGATTGCTTTGCCAGCAGCCAAGTTGCCTGACTTGTGTTCCAATATGGCAACTGGCGGCAAGGAGTTTCCGGCTTTTTTCTGTTCAACAGCCAGCAATGCCCTTGATTTTTGACGAATATCGGTATTCCAAACCCCAGAAAGACCAACCAGTGCTTGCATCAAAAACTCCTGTGGAATTTTGTTCTTTTCCACCAGGTCCATCAAGAACTCTTGGCCATCCCATGAACTGTTCAAGCAGTTGAGCGCAGCTCGGCGTACTGCCAAGGTCTGCTTGGAATCGTTGAGGTAAGTTTGGAAAAGGGCAAAGAGCGTAGGGTCCTCTACATTCGCAACCGCATAAAGAATCTGCTCAGTCTTGGCTGCATCAGCCCCTTTCAAAGCGCCTACCAAAAGCCCCAAACCGCCATTCGACGCTAAAACTCCCGCCGCTGAACTGCGCAATGCTTGGTCGGGATCGTTCAAAGCCATGTCTAGCAACTGCGGATTTTGGTCTTTGAGCTTGAGGCGATTGATCAATTCCAGGTATTCCGCGCTGCCTTTGAGTTTTGCCAAAATGCCCCCCAAAGCGGCCTTGAGCGCCGGGGTTTTGCCAAGGTAACTTGGATCAATTTGGTAAACCGCATAGTTGTTCAAAGAATCCTTCATCGGATGATCTTGGTCAACCAAAGTGGCGATGATCTCATTTTTACTTGGCTCTTGGTGGAAGTCAAAAGCCCGGAAATACTGACGCAGGGCAAATGGTTCTACCTTGGGATCGAGGATCAATTCTTTTAGCAAAGGCAAGGCCAGACTGGAGCGGCTGCGCCACACGATTTCTTTGCCGCCTTTGCTTTTCCACTTGTCGCCAACTTTGTCTTTCCAGGCCTTGAAGCGGGCATCGGCCTGCAAATCGGCGCCAATGCCGAGGGCTTCGAGCATCCAACGGTCTTCACCTGCATATTTTTGCGCCAATTCGGCCCAAAGTTGATCAGCGGCAGGCCCTTTTTGGAACCGCAACCCAATGGCCGCTTCGCGCCACACTTGTGGGCTGGGGTGTTTGGCTGCCATTTTCAGGTAAGTCAACAATTGGCTGGAATCACCTTGGCGGACCTGGCGAATGGCGGCTATGGCAATTTCAGGGTCTTTGTCGGCGAGTGCTGATTTGAGGTATTGCGTTCCACCAGGCAGGCCGCCCAAAATCCACAAAACCCTGGCGCGGGCGCGTGAATCGCTGCCACTCCACACTTTTTTGAGGGCTGCTTCTGCTTTGCTGCCCTCGGCGCGCAATTTTTCAGCAGCCAAGGCGCGAATGGCCAAGTTGGGACTAGACAAGGCAGCGATGCAAGCATCGTTACTGGAGAAATCAGGTTTTTCAGGCGCATATTTACCACCTTTGCCCTTGGCGGTGACGCGGAAAATGCGGCCTCTTTCTACATCTCCGAATTTGTGGCCACCTACGGCTGGATCGTACCAATCAGAAAAGAAGAGCGAACCATCGGGAGCCACGCACACATCCGAAGGACGCGACCACTGGTCCAAACTTTTGGCTATGTCCACCATTTTGGCCTCGTAGCCAGCACCTTTGGGCGATTTCACATAAGCGCACACTACATTGTGTCCCGCTTCGGCGTGAATCGGCTGGCCATGAAAAATTTCCGGCAACATGTCGCCTTCATACACGGCCATGCCGCAAGGCGAGCCTGAACCCGTTTGTAGCAAGTTGGGGATCGATCCTGGGTCATTTTGCCGCCAGTGCCGCTTGGGGATTTCCTTTTCCTGGTTTACCCTTGGATCACCCCAGCCAGCACCTGTGATCTCGTCGGTGTAGCCGTAGTTGCCATAGTCCATGATGTAGTTGATGCGCACGCCCATGTTGCCGTCGTCGTCGTTGTCGGACTGCCAAAGTGCGCCATAAGAATCGGGAGCGACCTCAAAGTTGTTGCGGAAATTGTGTCCCAAGACTTCCAAATTCGAGCCATCAGGATTACAACGGAATACCATGCCCTGTCGGTAGGGCTTGCCCTCGTCGGTGACGGCATTGCCGCTCAAGTCGATCACGGCTTTGCCATTGCGGTCCATGATGTGCTTGCCGTTGTTGCCAAAGTTGAAATAAAATTTGCCATCAGGGCCGACCACAAAAGCGTGTACTGCGTGGTCAGATTGGTAGCCGTCCAAGCCCGTGAAAAGGCTGTCTTTGGTATCGGCCACATTGTCGCCATTGGTATCGGTCAGGATCAAAACCCTGGGGCTGCACGATACGATGGCCCGATTGCCTACCGACCAGATGCCTAGAGCGGCGTCAACGTCCTTGCCTTGGTAAAACACGGTTTTTTTGTCGGCTTTGCCATCTTGGTCCGTGTCTTCCAAAATCAGGATTTGGTCGCCTTCATCCCGCTTGGGATTCTCAGGATTGTGGGTATTGCGGTAATTGAGCGCTTCGCAAACCCAAACCCGGCCTTTTTCATCGACATGAATATTGGTAGGATTGATCAGCATGGGCTCGCTGGCAAAGAGCGTGACTTCGCAGCCGTCGGCTACTTGCATGCCTGCTACCGCGTTTTCGGGCAGCCTTTTGGCTTTTTCATCGAGTTTACTGAAGTCGATTTTGGGTGATTGTTTGCCGCAGGCCCACAGCCCCAATAAGAGTAGAATATACAGGACTTTCTTGTTCATTGTTTGTTGTGTTTAAGCGGCATTAAGGTAGGGTTTTTGCAGGATTTTACAAGGTTTGAACTGTTTTTTGGCTAAAAATACCCATTCCTCTAAGCAGTGATACAAAAGCTAATACGCGAAAGCAAAGGCTTTTTTTGAAACAAAAAGGGATCAAAAGAAACAAAAGCACAAAAAGTGCCCGCTTACTGCAAGACAGCGGTCTCAACAACCAAACGAGACTTTTTTTGTCTAAACCAGAATTTTTTGTCTAAACCAGAATTTGCAGAATTACAGAATTACGTGTGTGACATTTGGCCTAATTTTTCTAAAGCAGAATTTGAAAGAATATTCAGAATTGGCCCGCTTCGCTGTCATAACAAAAATTTCTCCAAAGTTTCCACTAACCATTAACAACTAACCATTAACAACTAACAACTAACCATTAACAAAGGCACGCACTTCAAAAGTAGAAATGCGTACCCTTTTTTAGCTTGAAAGACTATCGAAATTACTTCTTCCGCTTGTCTTGCTTGCGCTTGTCCGTGTTTTGGCGTGGTGTAGTGGCAGCAGGCGCACTTGGGGTACGCGGAGCTGGTTCAGGTTTGGGCGTAGGCGCAGGTTCTTCAAGCGGGTTTTTTACCAAATTGAAGATATTGGCCCCCAAAATGCCCAAAGTGCCGATCAACAAAGCCCAAGAACTAGCCATTGAGATGCTTCGACCTTTCGCAAAAGACTTTGGCTCAAAACGGAACTCAATGTTGTGCTCCCCAGCCGGAATACGCAGGCCGCGTAGGGCGTAATTCACGCGAATGTATTCAACAGGCTTGTTGTCAATATAAGCGGTCCAGCCTTTGTCAGGCCCATACCAAATATCTGAGAACACGGCAAATGATTCAGCTTTGCTACTCGACTGGTAGCTCAATTTCACTGGATGGTACTTGGTGAGGTAGATGGTGTTGTCCACATTGTCGGGCTCCAAGCCTTTGATGTAACTGGCGAATTCCTCGTGTACCACCGCGTGTTTGGCGGGGTCAAAAGGCTGCTCGGCACCCAATGCATTGATTTCTTCATTAGGGGTTTTAACCACGATGAAACTATCAATCATCCAGGCATTGCCCAAGGCCCCGGGATTGAGTTGGGAGATAGGTGGCTGCCCCTCGGCTGGGGTAACAATGAAGTACTTGGCGTTGAGCATATTGTACACCTTGATATTGCCAGGGCCTAGGTGGCGGTCGATTAAGTCTTGGTAGCGCTGCAACTTAGCCGGGCTGTATCCACCGATGGCCTTGTGCGCATTCGATGCAACAGGAGACTGGAATGCATCAGGGCTGCTTTCGTGTACGCGGTAATACAAATCTTTTTCTTTGGCCAAAATTTCCTGGTCAACCGGGCGCGGTTCTGCGTTGGCCTGGATGGCGCTAGGTGCTTGGAAATTTTCGCTATTGAGGTAGCGGCGGCCCACTCCCCATACATCGAAGAGGCCCAAAACCCCGATACCCGCCAAAAGCACAATCTTGTTTGTCCGATTGGTCGCCCAAGCCCAAATCAGGCCCGAACAAGCGACCAAAAGAAAGAAACTGCGCCAGGCATCGCTGCTGAATAAGGATTTGCGGTCAGCAATCAAAGCAGCGATATCAAGACCCCTTGCTTGTAAACTTGGATCACCGGGGTTGGAAAAATCAAACAAAGAAGTCCCCAGCAAAGCCATAAGCAAGGTGATGCCGCCCAAAATCCCACCTCCAATTTTGAGGCCCTTGAGCACTTTTTCCCGATTGTCATCTTTGATGGCCAGCCCTAAGGCCAGGAAACCAAAAATGGGCACGATCACTGAAGTGATATTCGTGAAGGAACTAGGCGCACGGAAACTGTTGTACAAAGGCAGGGTGTTGAACAAAAGTTGAGAAAGCCCCCCATCGTTTTTGCCCATTGATAAAAATAGGGAAATCAAGGTACCGAATAAACCCCACCATTTCAAAGGGCCATTGACCGTGAATAAGCCCAAAGCGAACAGCAGCACACTGATGATCCCCAAGTAGCTGGGGCCAGAGGTGAAGGGCAATCCACCCCAGTACAAAGGCAATAAGACCCCTGGGCCTAATTGGGCTCCCTTGGCCTGTAGGTCTGCAACTACTTTTGAATTGCTGGGAGCAGGTTCGCCGCCAGAACCCCCAGCTGCGCCTGGGATGATTGATGCAAGCAAGTCAATTGAGGTGTTGCTCCATTGCATGGCGTAGTCAAAACTCAAGCCATTGGAATTCAATTGCTGTGGTTGCCCGTCGGTGGTTTTTTCTGGTGCCAAAATAGCTCCACCACGCATGGTAGCGTCTTTGTATTCGAGGGTGGGCAAGACATTGGAAGCTCCCGTTCCCATGCCAATGAGGCCGAATACCAACAAACTGGCAGTAGCAAATACGAAGGACATCAATTCACCCTTTCGTAGGCTTTGGACAAACTGAGCTACACCAAAAGCCAATAAAGTAAGAGCCAGGTAATAGGTCATCTGGATGTGGTTGGAGAAAAGGTGCAGGGCCGTAGCCAGCCCAAAGATCAAACCACCCGATAAGTATTTCTTTTGGTAAGCCTGGACAATGCCCGCCACCAATAAAGGGCTGTAACAAATGACGCTGAACTTGGACGTGTGGCCAGTAACATACATCGAAAGGTTGTTGGTGCCCAAAGCAAAAACGATGCCCCCGATGATGCCTACCCAAGGATCGACTTTTAACACCATCAAAAGGATGTAAAAGCACAACATGGCCGAAAAGAAACGACCTATGGGACGGTTGATGCCCAAATGAAAGATGCGGTCGTACAAGCCACTTTGGTTGCCCTCGCGAATGGTATAAGTCTGATAGGTAGGCATACCACCAAACATCGAATTGGTCCAAAGGGGCAGACGGCCGTCCACTTTCTGGTACTTTTCCATTTCGCTGGCTGATGCTTTTACATTGGCCAAATCTCCTTGAGTCAACACTTTGCCTTGCAATTGCGGCGCAAAGTACAGGGCCGCAGCAGCCAAAAAGACGCCAATGGCGATCAGGTGGGGTAGGGCCTTTTTCAGCAAGTAATTCATAACAATGATTAGGTTAAATGCTCGCAGGACTAGGTATTTGAAAATGCCTCGGCACTGCGTTATTTTTTAGGTGAAAATGACTATAAAAAATCCACATCCACATCATATGGATAAGTCACCAAGTAATTGATGGCTTTGTCGATCGAAAAGTTGTCGAAAACGATTTCGTGCAACATATGGATGATTGGAAGGCGCAATTTATGATAATTCGCCAAATGCCAGGTAATTTTCAGGGTACGAACCCCTTCGGCTAGTTCTGGCATGGTATTTTGGATGGTCTCATTGGTCTCACCTTGTCCCAGTCGATAGCCATAGGTAAAGTTTCGGCTCTTGGAACTGGTAGCCGTGGCAATGAGATCGCCAATGCCTGCAGCCCCCAAAAACGCCCCTGGAGTGGCCCCAAAAGCTTTGCCAAAACGGATCATTTCCATCAGGCCACGGGTGAGGAGCATGGCCTGGATGTTTTTGCCCAAGCCTTTGCCGCGTAAAACTCCCGAAGCCAGGGCAATAATGTTTTTCAAAGCCCCCGCTAATTCTGCCCCTAGGATATCGGGATTGCCAAAAACATGGAAAGCATCGGAACTCAAAACGCGCTGGGCTTCATCAATCACTTCATCGAAAACGCTGCCAATCACCGTAGCAGTGGGTTGCCCTTCGATGATTTCTGTAGCTAGGTTGGGCCCCGACAAGCAACCAACCCTCCTGACTACACTTTCTTGGGTGATGATTTGGCTCATGGTGCTGACATGCCTTGGCTCCAGGCCCTTGTCCCAATCCGCTTCCGCAATGCCTTTTACATCAAAACCCTTGGTGCCATGGATGAGAATATGGTAAGGCCGAAGGTGTGGACCTAGTCGCTGCATCATGGCCCGAAAGTTCTCGGAAGGCACAATCGGGAAAATTAAGGTGCATTTTTGCGCCAGTTCTTCTACACTGGTGGTGGCTTGTACTCGCGTTGATAAAGTTACACCAAAATTGAGGTGGGTATTGTTGATGTTGTCTACAACGGCTTGTTTTCGGCTGTAAATGAGCACATCTACATTGTGTGCCAGTAAGTTGGCAATGGCCATGCCAAAACTCCCCGATCCAACTACACCAACGATTTCCTTTGCTTGCGGCATGAATGAGCTTCAATTTGGCGTAAAAGTAAAGTTCTTCATGGAAATCACAGCCCTTGATTCAACGATTTTGCGCTTTTTTTCGTTTTGGATAAACAGACTGCTTGAATAGAAGGTGATGGAGGTTAGGGCGTCTCTAAAAAAAACATACCCAAGGCGCAACTAAGGCATTTTGAATTTGGGTATCTTATTTTTTGCAAAGCCCCTTAATTATTGAACCCCTGTTGTCACTTTTAGGTATGAAAAGCGTCTAATTTGTAAACTAATTCCATTTGCCAAACTGGTATTTGCATTCAAAGTCATGATTTTTTTTAGCAAAAGTGAAAAGTACAACTGGAACCTACCTAAGCCAGGCCCTTGGACCAAACGCGGCACCATGCTGAGTTTGGTGGCAATGGTGTTTTGGTTTTCAGCTTACACCCCGCCCCAAGGACCAACCCTGCCTGCCCAGCCCGAAACGGGATATGGTGGAGCAATTTATCCGCACGACAGCGTGGTGATGAGCGCTTTTGCCGAAAAAGCAGAGGGCTTTTGGTTGTTTGAGCCCGCTTTTCCCCGACCCGATTCTGCGCATGTCATCGTATTCAATCACGGTTATGCAGCACTCAATCCAATGGCTTATGGGGGCTGGATCAAGCACTTGGTGCGCAAGGGAAATATTGTGATTTATCCGCGTTACCAGCAAAACATGTTGCTGCCCTCGTCCGAACAATTTCCAGCCAATGTGGCCCAGGGTATCCGTGACGCCTTGACCGAACTAAATACTGGCGATCATGTACGGCCCAAAGTGAAGCAACTGATCATGATCGGCCATTCTTATGGCGGTGCCATTTCTGCCTATTTGGGGGTGAAATACGAGCGTTACGGCATTCCGCAACCCAAGGGGCTTTTGCTTTGCGCACCTGGCACGGGGCCACTCAATGGTGCCAAACTGGACGACTACAGTGGATTACCCGCCGACACCAAAATGTTGATCGTATCCAGCGCTGACGATCAAGTGGTGAAAGAACCTTTTCAAAGGGTAATTTTCAATACCGCAGTCAATACGCCCAACCGGAATTTCCTCAAAATCTACGCCGACGAGCACGGCTTACCCGCCATCCACGCCCACCACAACGAGTGCTACAGCCTGGATGAAAAATTTGACGTAGGTCTGCGCAACCCCACCATCCTGCGCAGCTACCTCGTGGGCCGTACCGATGCTGTGGACTATTACGGCTTCTGGAAATGGGGCGATGCCCTGATCGATTGTGTGCGCAATGGCCAGGGTTGCGAAATGGCTTTTGGCGATACCGAAGCGCAAAAAAACCTGGGCAAGTGGACCGATGGGCAGGCGATCAAGGCGGTGGAGGTGAGCTTGCCTGTGGGGGAATGATTTTTTTACATACGATAGACGATATACGACTTACGACATATGATTTAGGGGCTCGCTGGGGGGATTGGAGGTGCTTCAAGCAATTGTTTCCACGATCTGTTGTTTCTATTTTGTATTTATAGTTTTTGACAATTAACGATTGTATCGAACGTGAAAAAATGCAAAAGAGCCAGGTTTGAAGGAAAAACCTGGCTCTTTTGCGTATACAGCACTAAAGTAACGTGGATTCCGAGTGAAAAACATTGTTTTTCAAGGGGTTTTTCTAAAGAACAGACATACAATCATCAATTTTCAATTTCAAAAATCTCAAACCGTACAAACGAAAACTCAAAACACGACAAATCTCCCCAGCGAGCCTCTAAATCATATGTCGTATATGGTATGTCGTCTATCGTATGTCAAAACTAGGCATCACTTCTGCTTCCCTACAAAGTTGTATTGCAAACCCCAGCCGATGCTGCGGGGAGCTGCGGGGCTGAAATTGGTACGGTCCGTAGGGTTGTTGCCCCTTGAGGCACTGGCCACATACAACTCATTGGTGGCATTGAGCACATTGACGAAGAGGTCCACATTTTTAAAGGTGTAACCCACCCGCATGTTCAAAACACTTACGCCTTTGAATCCCAAGAAACCTTCATCCTCGAAACGGATGGTATTGATCTGGTTGAGGAACCAAGGGCTCAAGCGTTGCCATTCTGCCGACAAGCGCAGGCTTTTGGCCCATTTTGGTTGGTAAATCACCTCGGTGTTGGCAATCAGGCGAGGAGAATTTGGCATTTCTTTGCCATCGAGTTTTTGCAAAGCATCGGTGGGGCGATTGGAGAGTTGAAAATCTTCAAAACGGTGCAATGCCGTAGCTCCTCCAATGCGCACCATCCATTCAGGATTGGGTGCAAAAGTCACGCCAAACTCCAAACCCTGGTGCAAAGTCCGCCCTGCACTTTGGAAATCCGTAGAGTTGTCGGGTTGGCGGATTTGCAACAACTCGTCGCGCCCCTCCAAACGATAGATGGTGGCGTCGATGTTCAGTCTGCGTTTGAACAAGGCCAGCCAAACCCCCATTTCTGAATTGCGGAAATAGGCTGGTTTGAGGTTGTAATAAAAAGGATCTTGCCCTGCTTGCACATTGGGTCGGCGGCGGAACACTTGGGTCACTCCCGGAGGGGCGAAGCCCAGGCTGTAGTTGCCATAAAAGCCCACATTGGGGTGCAGAGCATAAGTAGCGCCAATTTTGGGACTGATTTGCTGGTAATTGCGGGTTCCCTGGCTTTTTGTCGAGGAAGTTTTCGTAATCAAAACCAAAATCGTCGTAACGCAAGCCAGCGGTAATGCGCAATTTTTCGATCGGGCTGACTTCCAATTGGGTGTAAAGCCCCAGGTTGTGTACCTGAGCCTCGTAGTCGGCAATTTTGATGTCGGGACGGTCGCCTTTGAAACGGTACTTTTTCACACTGCGGCCATCGGCGCGCAAGTCTGCGAGTAGGTCAATCTGAAAAGCATTGTATTGCTGTGGAGTATATTCATAAGAACCACCTACCAAGACGCTGCTACGCAAAAAATTGAAGTTTTGGCGGTGCTGGGCAATTACCCCGTAAGAATTGAACACGCTTTGGTTCTTTTCACTGGTGGCCGTAGTTGATCGCGTGGTCCAGCGCACAGTATGGTTGGGGCTCATTTGGTAATCGTTGAAACGGTGAAACGCGGTCGCGAAGGACTCCGCATTTTTGTTCCAGCGGTGGTTCAAGGTCAAACGCGAACGCAAGGCTTTGATCCGGCGGTACATAAAGTCGTTGCTGGCCTCATAAGTGCGGCTGTAGTAGGCCGTACTGTCCAAACTCAAGCCCTCTTGGCCATCGTAATCATTGTAAGCAAATGCGCCAGTCAGCGTGGTGCGTGGGGCCAGGTAGTAGTCCAGACGGGCATTCAGGGCGTTTTTGGTGTAGTCGGTCCGCTCGCGCCAGCCATTTTTTTGTCCACCAATAAAACCGCCAACAAAAGCCCCTAGTTTTTTGCCTATCATGCCACCCGCATTGTATTGCAAGCGATTATAGTTGTATTGGTCTCCTTGGTAGCCAATCGAGAAAGTAGGCACCGCAGTAGGTTTGAGCGTGATGAGGTTGACGGCTCCCCCCACCGCTTCTGGGCCATAAATTGAAGAGGCAGGCCCTTTGACCACTTCAATGGATTGCAATGCCATGATGTTGCTTTCAATCAGGCCATTGTGGTTGAACAAGCCCATTGGACGCACCGGAATGCCATCCTCCATGTACAAGAAATAAGCCGAGGTGGACATGGGTTGTCGAATGCTCATGTTGTGTCCTTCGCCCGTAAAGCGTTGCATGAACACACCAGGCACCTTGCTGATCAGTTCAGGGAGCGCAATTGCACGGGTTTGACGGATCAGTTCAGACGAGATTTTGTCAATCGCCATTGGGGTTTCGCTTCTTTTTTGTTGTCCACGATTGGCCGTCACAACTACGGTTTCCAAACCAGTTGCGGTGGTGTTTAAGCCCAGGTTTAAAACCCCATTTGCGGGCACTTCCAGGTCCAGTCCTTCATAGCCCAATAAGCTGATTTTTAAGATTTTGGCGTCCGAACTCAAGGAAAAAGCACCTTGTGCGTCTGTGCTGGTGCCTTGTTGAGCAGTAGGGTCAAGGATGCTGACCCCAGCCAAGGGCTCTTTGCTTACAGCATCGTAGATTTTGCCGTGCACTATTTTTTGGGCCAAAAGACTTTGGGCCGTCAAGATTAAACATAAGTAAAGAATTAGCTTCTTCATGCTAAATAGTTTTGAGAAATTAAAAGAAGTTTGGGCAATAAAGGTCCAGGCCGCTGTATTGACAGCAGCACCAGTAGTTGTTGATAAGAAATGTGATTTACGGATTTACACGTTCGATAAATCGAGTGATGGGAATACGGTCATAGTCTTCCGCAGTCATTTTTTCCAGTTTGAAAATTTTCTCCGCGAAGTAGGCCCGGTAAATTTCGTGGGCTTCTTTCATTTGAGTTTGGAAAGCTTGATAGCGTTCATGCCCCGTGCCAGCCAGGTCCTCCAGGGCCAATTGGACCATCGGAGCAGGTGAAAACCAGCGAAAACGTTCCAAAAAGGCATTGCGCTCGGCGATCCGACCTTCAAGTGCTTTTTCCAAAGGAGCCACCGCTTTTTCAATGTTTTGGTTGCTGCTGAACGATACGGCGGCAAAGTTTTTGTAGTCGATTTGTTGGCTTTTGGGCATCAATTCAGGGTGGTCTTCGTAGAATTGCCCCAAAATTTGCTCGCTGTTTTTGCGGGCCTCAGCGGCGGCTTCCCTGGCTTCGGCAATCCATTTAATGCGAGAAGGAACCGGGTACCACACATTGACCAAAAGATTCAACATGGCGGGCACCAAAATGCTGAATCCCAACCAGGCACTCACCAGAATGGCTGCGTTGCGCCCCGAACGACTTTGAGGCTTGTCGATCAAACTGGCCAAAACGAACCAAAAGCCCAAGTAAATCGCAACAATGCCCATCATTTTTAGCCAGCTTTCCAGGGGCAATGCCCGTCCGAAAATCCAGGTACCCAAGGCGCTGAGTAGCCCAAAACTCCCCAAGAGTAGGGCGTAACGCAGTACGCTTTTGGCCAGGGCTATTTGAAAAGTGGAGGCCAAACTACTTTGCAGAAAACTCAAAGTCCCCCTTTCGCGTTCCTGGACCAACAAGTTGTAGCGCAAGGCAATGGCCAGTAGCGGCAACAATAACACGATCACAAAAGCCAAGTCAAATTGGCCATTGTACAGGATGCTGGCATTTTCGATCTCCTCGCTGTGGTAAAGCGCCTGTTTTTTGTTGAGGCTAAACTTGTAATAGTTGGCCTGCAAATCACTCTGACCAGCGGCGATGATTGCACTGGGCAATACCGGCAAAGTAAAGTAACGATTGCCAGTCGCATTGGCCGCACCACCTGGTTCGAGGGGGTTGCGGTGGGAATTGCCAGTGAAAGTGGCTCCACTTTTTTGCAAAGTAGCTACGGTAGCCCGGCTTTCGCGGTGCAATTGGGCTTCTGCGTTGGCCACCTCCCGCAGGGCTTGCTCCTGAAAATCCAGGCGCTTTTGGCCCGTCCAGCAAGCGAGTAGTACAAATATACCCAGCAAACCCAAGCCAATTGGCAGTAAGCGCCCGGCTTTGAGGATTTGCCAATCGTAGTATAGGATGGTGAAAAACATGGTCAATGTGCTTTGGTGTTGGGAATGGCTTAAGCCGGATTCAGTTTTTTCGCAGTACTGTTCAAGCCCCAGGCTAGAAAAACAAACCAAATGCCCAGGGCAAAAAGATTCCAGGCTTGTTGTTTCACTTGTTGATACCAGTTTGGCGCTTGGTACTGGAATTGGTTTACTTGCTGCCAAAGTTTGGCATCGGCCAGGTAGCCTCGTTCTTTTCCTACGCCGTTTTTCATCTGATCCTCGTTCATGAGGCTTTGGATTTCCCGGCGTTTTTGCTCGGCTTGATGGGTAAAATCCAAGTGCTTGTTCAAGTCAGTCCCCGCAAATCCCTGAGAAATGCTCCGCAACAGCAGCATAGGTGAAAACAGGTTCAAGCGGGCCAAAAAGGCATCTTGTTTTTGAAAAGTGCGAAACAACTGGCCATAATACTGGTCATATACTTTCCAGTCGCGCTCTTCCCCCGCTTGCAGGGCTAGCCCGGCAAAACTTACGGGCAGGGCTTCAATGCTGTCTACGCCGTACTGAACTAAAGCTTTGGCTTTCACTTGTTCCTGGAATTTTTCGTAGGAACCTTGGCCGTCAGGACCTTTTTCACGGTCATTCAGCACTTTTTCCGTGAAATGAATTGCTGAAGGACTGGGGTGCATCTGTTTGGCCACTGCACTACCCACCCTGGGCAAAAGCATGCCTCCAAGCGCCCAAAACCCCAATAAACTCAGTAATACCGCATTGGAATGCCGCAGGTAAGCCGACAGCAAGACCCCCAAAGTGCTGAACAAACCCAAGTAAAGGCCGTAAAACAAGGCCATGCTCATGAAACCTGGCAAAGCAGCCCACCACTCTTGGCCCTTGGCTTGCTGGATTATGACGACTCCGCCAACAAGCAAAGCAGGCAGGAAAAACCAAAGCATGACACTCAGGTATTGTCCAGCAATTTTGCCCAATAAAAACTGGCGGGCGCTCAGTTGGGTGCTCAAAACCATGCGCAAAGTGCCGCTTTCGTATTCGGCGCTGACGCTATTGAAAGCGAGGAGAATGATGATCAAGGGCAAAAGGTATTGCCACAAATAAGCGACATTGAGTTTGCCATAGCGGGCAAAAATACCCGCATCTTGTACCGCACGAAGTTTTACTTCGTTTTGGTTGTGCGCTTCCATCCACACCGCCGAGCCCAAGTAGTCCTCCATGCCTGGATCGATGATGGACAATAAGGTGCGAGGTTTGTAGGCATAAAGCCCATAGTGCGCCGCCGAATGCGGGCTTTTCGGATCCTGGGCCAACCATTGCTGATAAGTCTTGGCTTGGGCCTCGCTTTGAATGGTATTCAGGTGACGGTATTCCAGGCTGCCGTGCAAAAGGGCGATCCCGAACAGTATCCAGTAAATCGGCAGCAGAATGTGAAAGAGCCCGTTTTGCCGGAGGCCCTTCATTTCGCGTTTGGTAACTATCCTGATCATCGGATTAGGAGTTGGCCGCACCAGCACGCAAAGTGCCTGAAACGGCTTGCAAGTAAATGGTTTCCAATTCGCTGTGGCTGACGTCGCTGGCACTTAGCTCTTTCACAAGCTGACCTTTGCTCATGATGCCAATTCGATTGGCCACTTCTTTGGCCCGAAACAAATCGTGGGTCACCATAAAAACGGTAACTCCTTTTTTGCTCATCACCTGCAACAATTTCGAAAATTCATTGCTCGCTTGGGGATCCAAGCCGGAGGTAGGTTCGTCCAGAAACAGGACCACTGCTTCTTTGGCCAAGGCCAAGGCAATGCCCACTTTTTGGCGCATGCCTTTGGAATAACTTGCCACTTTTTGGGAGTGTGCAGCAGTTTACAGGCCAGCCTGGTTCAAAAAGGCTTGCAACTGGGCCTTGGAGTATTTTTTTGCGGATAAACGACTGAGGTAGTCCAGGTTTTCAAGCCCTGTGAGTTCCGGGTACAGCACCACGTTTTCAGGGATGTAGGCAATCAAACTGCGCAAGCGCGCATCTCCAGCTATAACCTGTTGGCCATTGATAAAGGCTCCGCCTGAACTGGCCTCCAAAAATCCCATGAAAAGATTCACGGTGGTGGTTTTGCCCGCGCCATTGGCCCCTAAAAAGCAATAAATTTCCCCTGGAGCTACTTCCAGGTCAAAGTTATCTAGGGCCAGTAAGTCGCCGTAGCGCTTACTCAGCTGAGTTGCTTTCAACATGATGATTGGTGTTTGGTATTCTGTTTCGACTTACGCCGAAATCTTGTTTTTGGATTTATCGGCAAGGTATTTTTTTAAAATTATCCAAAAAAGCATTTCAGGGGATTAGTATAAAATTCCTAATTTCAAGGACTTGGGCGCGGTAGTCTTGTAAGTTCTCAATCCACTGAAGATTCGTTTACGCGTTACAAACGCGTGTAAAATGGTTCCGGTCAGAGACCTGGAACCAGCGTCCATTAAGAGACCGTGAACCAGCGACAATTTAGCGTTGTGCTGGTGTCGGGTCTCCTGACCGACACCGGGCTTCCGCACGTTTGTAACGTGCTTACGAGAACTTGCCATTGTTGCATAGACAAAGAAAAACACTTGCTGAAATGCGGATTGAGAACTTACGTAGTCTTCAATAAAGATTTCTAGTAAAAAACCAAGCCGAAAAGGTTTGATGCAAAAATTGAACGGTTGTTTTTTGAAACACAAAAGTCGCAAAAGAGAACAATAGCCCGCCAATTGGGGTTGAATTGCTGCTTTCAAGTTCCGCCCTAGAAATGACTTTCAACCCGATCAATAAAAAACGATCTAAATTTACCCAACATGCTAACTTCCAACCCCAACCCTGAGTCAGATAGGCTACAAGCGCACTACGCTGGAACTCGAAAATGGCTCAAGTGGGGCCCCTACCTCAGCGAAAGGCAATGGGGTACTGTGCGCGAAGATTACAGCCCCAAAGGCACTGCTTGGGAATATTTCACCCACGAACACGCTCGCTCAAAAACCTATCGTTGGGGTGAGGACGGCATCGCAGGTATTTGTGACCGTTTTTGCAATCTATGTTTTGCCATTGCACTCTGGAATGGCCATGACCCTTTCCTCAAAGAACGCTTGTTTGGTTTGAGCGGACCCGAAGGCAATCATGGCGAGGATGTCAAGGAATTGTATTATTACCTCGACAGCACGCCAACTCATTCTTACCTAAAGCACCTGTACAAATATCCACGCATGGCCTTTCCTTATCAGGCATTGAAATCAGAAAACCGCCAGCGTTCCAGGCACGAAACAGAATTTGAAATACTGGATACTGGAGTGTTTGAGGAAGGCTACTACGATGTTTTCACCGAGTACGCCAAAGTCGATGAAGAGGACATCTGCATCCGCATTACGGTGCATTTGCGGGGCGACGAGACTGGCGAAATCAGCGTTTTGCCTACTTTGTGGTTCCGAAATTTGTGGTCATTTGGCCTTTTAGATGTTAAACCCAAGATCGGAGCAGGCCAAGAAAGCAATCAGGTCCGAGCCAGCCACCCCAAAATTGGAGATCATTACCTGTATTTTGAGCAAGCCCAGCGCCTCTTGTTTACGGAAAATGAGACCAATGAGGCCCTCTTGTACCGCCAGCCCAATGCCCAGCCCTTTGTGAAAGATGCTTTTCACCATGCGGTGGTAGAGAATGATTTTGAATGGCTGGCCGACAAAAAATCGGGGACCAAGTTTTCGCCCATGTACCAATTCAAACTGGCAGCGGGTGAAAAAGCTGAAATTCGCCTGCGCTTGAGCAGGAATGGGCAGCTCAATCAGCCATTAGGTGCGGAGTTTGAACAAGCGTTCGCGGCGCGTATCCAGGAAGCTGACCTTTTTTACCAAGGCTTGATCAAGAGTAAAAACGCAGACTTGGCCAATATCCAAAGGCAGGCTTTTGCGGGCGTGCTCTGGACCAAACAATATTACAATCTCGATATTCCTCGCTGGCTGGAAGGCGATCCCGGACAAATTGCCCCGCCCGAAAGCAGAAAATTGGGCCGCAACCGACACTGGAGCACCCTCAACAACGAAGACATCATCTCCATGCCCGACAAGTGGGAGTATCCCTGGTACGCGGCCTGGGACCTGGCTTTTCATTGTGTACCCCTCGCGATGGTGGACATGGAATTTGCCAAACGCCAATTGATCCTGTTCCTCCGCGAATGGTACATGCACCCCAACGGCCAACTGCCCGCCTACGAATGGGCTTTTGGCGACGTGAACCCACCCGTACACGCTTGGGCCTGCCTCCAGTTGTACAAGATGGACAAAAAATTCAATGGCCGTGAGGACAAGGTTTTTTTGAAAAGGGTTTTCCAAAAACTGCTGATCAATTTCACCTGGTGGGTCAATCGAAAGGACGACCTGGGCAACAACATTTTTGAAGGGGGATTCCTGGGCTTGGACAACATCGGTGTTTTTGACCGCAGCAGCTTTATTCCGGGTGGCGGATTGCTCGAACAAGCCGACGGCACCGCCTGGATGGCCATGTATTGCCTCAATATGCTCGAAATGGCGCTGATTTTGGGTGAAGACGACCTCGCCTACGAAGACGTGGCCACCAAATTCTTTGAACATTTTACCTATATCGCGGCCTCATTGAACCAGATCGACGAGCATTTCCCAGGCTGCTGGGACCCCGAAGAGGGGTTCTTTTATGATGTCTTGTCTTTGCCCAATCGCAAGTTCATCCCTTTGAAAGTGCGCTCCTTGGTGGGCTTGACGACCCTCTTTGCGGTCATGGAAATCAAACGGGAACAGTTGCAAAAACTGCCTGGTTTTTACAAACGCTTGAAATGGTTCCAGGATTACCGCGAAAAAAACCAGCAGTACAAAGTCCTTGACACCCTTGATGAAACGGGTGATGTTTTGCTCTCGCTGGTGCCCAAAGACCGCTTGGAGCAACTGCTCCAGGCCTTGTTCGATGAGAAAGAATTCCTCAGCCCGGCGGGCATTCGCTCACTTTCGAAAGTGCATGAAAAGCCCTATGTTGTACACATTGAAGGCCAGCAGTTCGGCCTGAGTTACGACCCAGGCGAATCGACTACGGGCTTATTTGGTGGCAATTCCAACTGGCGCGGCCCGGTCTGGATGCCCATGAATTACCTGATCGGGCACTCCTTGCGCATTTATGCCCAACATTATGGTAGCAAATTGATGGTAGAATTTCCAACCGGATCAGGACACCAGGTGGACCTCGACGAAGCAGCCGACGAAATCTCCCGCCGCCTTATTTCTATTTTCCAACCAGATGAAACTGGAAAACGCATCATTCATGGCAACTATCCCCAGTACCAAAACGACCCCCATTTCAAGGACTTGCTCTTGTTTTACGAATATTTTCACGGCAACGATGGGCATGGCTTGGGTGCATCGCATCAAACGGGCTGGACTGGTCTGGTAGCAGAAATGATCGACAAATCTGCGAAGTAAGTAATGAGCCACAAATAAACCATGCAATTCGCACCTTCATTGTATATACCCAGACCGCGAAGCGGGCCAATTCTATAATTCTTTCAAATTCTAGTTTAGGGCCGCAGATTAAATAAATTGGACATCTTGGTTGCCTCGCTGCGCGAGGCTAGTTGGGAACACGGATGAAACGGATAAAACTGATTTTCACTGATTTCCAGCATGATTTTGACCGTGATTTTGACGATAACGGTGCCACACAAAGGGCTTAATCAAAATTCATAGATGTCCACTTTATTTCTTTCCTGTTCCTTAGAAAAAATTGGTCAACGTCACGCAAGGAATTCTGCAATTCTGTGAATTCTGGTTTAGACAAAAACTCTCGCTGGCAATGCTGATTTAGACCGCTTATCCCCGAAATTCTCAGAATTAGCCATTATTAAGCAGAAGAGCATTAGTTTTGCCCGCTCGAAAAAACTCGAAGGCAAACCCACAACTTTGCACTATTGAGTTTGTTTAAGCGAGCAAAATTCCCTTGTATGTTATTGACTTTTATCCGCCACTTACGCTCCAACCAAAAATTCAAATCATTTCGTCCCGATGGTACACTGAATTTGGCGGGCTTTTTTGGCTTCAAAATTCCCATGCTCCAAGGAAAAAAGGAATTCGATTTTGCCCAGTTGGCGGGCAAAAAAACCATCGTAATGAATGTGGCATCTCATTGCGGCTTCACTCCGCAATACGGTCCCTGGCAAGAATTTCATGAAAAACACGGTACCGAAATCAATCTGATCGGCATTCCAGCCAATAATTTCTTAAGACAAGAACCTGCGGGTGACGACAAGATTGCCCAGTTTTGCGAAGTCAATTTTGGCGTGAGCTTCCCCATGCTGACCAAACTGGAAGTGATTGGCCGCAAACAACATCCGCTTTACCAATGGTTGAGCGATAGCCAAAAAAATGGCTGGAACCAGCAAGCCCCCACCTGGAATTTTTGCAAATACGTAATCGATGAATACGGCCAATTGCAAGGAGTGTTTGGCCCCGCAGTAGAGCCAAACGATCCCGATTTGCTGAAGTTGTTGGAGAGCTAAGGGCCACGGAAAACTTATTAGAATTGGCAAATACTTTGCCCCGCTGCGCGGTGCTGGTTGGGAACACGGATGAAACAGATGAAACGGATTTTCACAGATTTCCAACATGATGTTGACCCCACTTGACTCAAAATAGGTGGTGCTAATTTTTATAACTTATTCTTTTGCCATCCCTAAGTATAATCTTTACCCGGAGTAGAATATCCAGAATGCCCAGAATTGCCAATATGACTTTGACTCAAACTTGCCTGTCAAGATATCGATCAAAGTCATATTGATAATCAGTGCAGATCCGTTGCATCCGTGTTCCCATCCCGCAAAGCGGGGCAAACAGATTCGTGGCTTGTTACTAATCACCCCAAAAACTGCTTCAAATAGTTGCGAGCCGTCAAAATAGCCGTTTCCACATCGGCTTCTGAACCTTCGTAGGCTTTGTCTTCCACTTCGATCACCACCGGTCCACGGTAACGCACATCTGTAATGGCCGCAAAGAACTTGCGCCAATCCACGTCACCCAAGCCTGGCAATTTGGGCGAATGGTACTCCAATGGATTGGCCATGATGCCCACCCGGTCAAGCTTATCCTTGTAAACCTTGGCATCCTTGAGGTGAATGTGGTGCAAACGGTCTTTGTACTGGTAAATCGGCGCGATGGGGTCCATCATTTGCCACACCAAGTGCGACGGGTCGTAGTTCAAACCCAAAGCCCGACTGGGAATGATTTCGAACATGCGGTCCCAAATGGCAGGACTGATTGCCAGGTTTTTGCCGCCTGGCCATTCGTCATTGCTGAAAAACATGGGGCAGTTTTCAATCCCAATTTTGATGTTGTGCTCCTCAGCGGTTTTGACGATCGCAGGCCAGTGTTGGGCGTATTTTTGCAAGTTGTCGGCGATGTTTTTATGCTGATCCCGACCGATGAAGGTGTTCACCACTGGTACGCCGAGTCTGGCCGCAGCCTTGATCACTTTTTGGATATGCGCCCGGAAATACGCCGCTCTCTCCTCATCAGCATCCAGCGGATTGGGGTAGTAGCCCAAGCCCGAAATGCTGACCCCATGTTTTTTCAAGGTCGCATGGATGTGTTCAATCGCTGCATCGTCCAATGAATCGACATCAAGGTGTGTAATGCCTGCATAACGGCGGGCGTCGCTGTTGTCTTTGGGCCAGCACATGATTTCTACGCAGGAAAATCCGTTTTGGGCAGCAAAGGCAATGACTTCTTCAAAGGTTTTATCGGCCAAAATGGCGCTTACGAAGCCTAGTTGGAGCATGTAAGGTGAGTTTTGTTTGTTTTGCCCAAAGTTCGCAAAAGAAGTCGATTTTAGAAAATGCCAGTGGCAAAAGGTTCTTTTTTGACACACAAAAGGAATCAAAAGGAGCAAAAGAACTGGTGCGATGGTAATTTGTCTAAACCGAAATTTTGTCTAAGGGCCACGGAAAAAATAACTTGTAAGAATTGGCAAATACTTTGCCCCGCTTCGCGGTGCTGGTTGGGAACACGGATTTTACGGATAAAACGGATTTACACGGATTTCCAGCATGACGTTGACCATGGTGTTGACAACTAGTGCGTGGAGAACGAAATAATAAACCATTATCGCTAGTCCCACGTCTCCTGACGGGGACTGCCCTGATCCGCGTCTCCTGACGCTTTGGCGAGCTGTAATCATACATTAACGCACTTTAAATAGGCGCTTATTTAGTTCCTGGACCACTAGCAATTAAAAATTGGAAAGGTTTATCTTCGAACCGTTACATTAGGGACTTACAGTCCCACCAAACATGATGTTGACATCTATCCTACCAACGTTGGGGGCTTACAGCCCCGCTAGCATAATGTTTTTTAATCCGCAGTTGGCTTAACGGAAACTTCTCCAAAGTTTTCATTAACAACTAACCATTAACCATTAATAACTAACAAAGGCAAGCTATGCCGATAACTGTTGACTTGAAACAACACTTGATAATAACCATTTGGCAGTTGGCTGGTATTGAGTTCGAAGCCATGTTTGCCCGGAGCCAACTTGCCCGACTGGATGGTTTCCAAGACCCGGCCCTGGGCGTCAATCAAAATGATGTGAACTTCGTTTTTTTGTTCCAATTCCAGGCTGATCAGGGTTTGCCCTTGCGCAGGGTTGGGTGAGATATTGGATTGGATTTTTTGTTGGTCGGGCAAAATTTCCAGGCCCGTGGTGGTTTTGTCGATGATCCAGGAGACAATGCTGGCCTGGGCGCTGGTAAAAACTGCATCTCGAACGTTGCCTGTGGTGTCGCTCACAATAGCTTTGAGGGTGTGGTTGCCTTTGTTCAAGGTATTTTGATCGAGTTTGATCGAATCCTGGTTCCTGAAAATGGTTTTGCCATCCAGTTGCCATTCAATTTTGAGGGTATTGGGCTGGGGCTTCATCAGTTCTAACAAGCGAAAACTGAGCAAGCGTTGCTGAGAACTGATGGTATTTTTGTTGCCCGGACTGAAACGTACCACCGGATCGGTCAATTGGTGGATGCGCTTGACGATGGTTTCCTGGCAGACTGGGCAAAAAGAAGGGCCTAAAAAACGCATTTTACAGTTTTGATGCGGCCTTTTCCAAATGGGGTTTACATCGTGGTCGAAAATACCCGTTTGGCGGAAATTCAACCAATTTTTCCACTTGACCAAGGTGGTAGAAGTTTCTTTGGTCATGTTGGCGGTTTCTCTGGCAAATTGCTCACCAGCCCAGTATTCATCAGAAAGGGCGGCAAAAGAGTGGCCAAGTTCGTGCAAGGAAATTTCATTGCTATTGGTTTCCAGGGTAGAAGTTGGAAAAGTCCCACCCGAACCCCCATAATAGGGTGAGTTGACGAGGATCAAAGCCTGGTCAAAAAACGGTGTATGTTTGCTCAGTACCTCCTGGATTTTGGTACTGTTCATGGCTACCACCAAGCGGTGGATGCTGAATGCATCAAAAGTGCTACCAAAAAGGTTGTTGGGGTTGCTTTGGGGCACTTTGGGGCTCACATTGGCGCATTCGGCTAGGTTGTTGGGGTGTTTGGCCCCCGATTCAGGTGAAATGGCCCGAATGGCGAAGAAATTAAAATAGTTGCGGTAAGCAGAAAAAGGCTCCTCGGCAAAGAACTTGTTGACAAAATCTTTGGATTGGTTGATAAAGGAGCCTTGTTCGGCGGCGGTGAAGCCGTCACCCACAAGCACAAAATTGATGTATTTGTCCACATCGCCTTTGTATTGGAGGGTATCAACTTTGAAGGTTTGCGCATTCGCGCAGCAGCAATAGGCGGAGAAAAATAGGAGAAAAAGCTTTTTCATAGGTCTTGGGTTTAAGGGTGTCGGCTACAAGTCAAGCACGCCAATTTTAACCTTGTCTTTTCCGGGGAACAATTCATAAAAAACGAGACGGTTTTTTCCATTTTGCAGTTGGATTCGCAGCGCCAAATCAGCCTCATTCAGATTCAAGGGCTTGCCATGGAAATGGTTTTCTTCGGCATGAAATGCTTCCACATAACGAAAAAGCGGATGCGACAAGGTATGGGTTTCGATCAGCGTTTTGTTTTGGTATTGTTCTACGAGGATATTGGCGTGGGTAACAGGCTCCATCGCCTTGGATTTCAAAACTGCGGGGGCGATATTTTTTTGCACCAAAGCAAGGGTACTTGGCCCTTGTTCGGGGTTTTTCCGGGTGATTTTACAAACCAAAAAGCAGATTTGGGGCTGGTCGGGGTCGATTTTGTAAGCCGTGGCTTCAGTAGTTTTTTGCAAGCTTGGTGAGCAAGCACTTGAAACCAGGCTGATCAGCAGGATTTTGGTGCATATTTTAGACATAAGCGAGAGGGTTTGAAGTTGCGGTGAAAACCAAATTTTCAAACGTATGAACTGGGCTGTTTCTTTTCAACCCTTCAACATTTCAACATTTCAACTTTCTCCACAACTCCCAACTCATCAGACAACTTATTTAAAGGTAATGTCGCCAGCCAGTTTGGCTTTTCCTTCGAGCATTTCGAGCAGATCGTGCTCTATAGTCACTTTGTTGCCCTCAATTTGTGCTTTGTCCATTTTGGTCTTCTTCACTTTGCCTGGCAAGTTGTAGACTACCTTGTATTTGGCACCGCCCAAAAACATTTTGATCATGCTCAGGTCTTCGTCTTTTGGCGCAGCATCTTTGTTGGTATTGGCAAGGCGAGTAATGGTTTTGCCACTAGATTTGAAGGCCACGCTAGGGCCACCTGAAGTTCCACCACCCAGGAGGTCGGTAGGCAACATCCCGCCCAGTTGTTCGCCATTTTCTTTCATGACCTCACCAACGTTTTTGTAGAAAAAAGCAACGTCCTCCAATTTGTCGAAATCCAGTTGCAAATCCACGAAGAATTCCTTTTTGGACTCGCTCATTTTCATGTGGACTTTGGCTTTTTTCCAAAAATCGACATCGCCAGTTTTTTGGCGCAGTTCTAGTGGTGCATCTTTGAGGTACATGATGGTGTCCTTCTCTGATACATTGCCCATCTTGGAGCTCGCATCGCTATCTGCTCCAGCTTGGTTCATCAGGTCTTTCAAGGAGCCGAGTTGCATGATGCCACTCAGGTCAATTTTCATGGAGTAACTGCCCTTGCCCTGTTTGTTGAGGGTCAGTTCTTCGACGATGTCAATGCAACTCGTCAGCATGAAGGTGGCTGCAAAAAGCAGGCAGAAGGTTATTTTTCTCATTTTGTTGTTTTAAAAGGGTTTGGTGGTGTTTTGGTGAATTTTCGCTCGAAACGATCGAGTCATAAACGGTACAAAGTTAAGGGAATATTGGATGTTGATGGGGGAGATTTGGGTGAAGTGTTGAAAAAAGACGACTAAGGGCCGCAGATTAAATAAATTAGACAGCTTCGTTGCCTCGCTATGCGAGGCCAGTTGGGAACACGGATGAAACGGATAAAACTGATTTTCACGGATTTCCAGCATGATTTTGACCATGATTTTGACTATAACGTTGCCACACAATGGGCTTAATCCAAAGTCAAAGTTGTCCCTTTATTTCTTT
This sequence comes from Chitinophagales bacterium, assembly GCA_013299105.1. GTDB lineage: Bacteria > Bacteroidota > Bacteroidia > Chitinophagales > Saprospiraceae > Haliscomenobacter. Next base: position 184,027 of record JAAFJY010000009.1, read on the forward strand.
TCTGTTCCAAAGGGGAGAGTTTTAGGGGAGTACAAAGACATTGGACGTGAGTCTTGGTGAAAATTCTACCCATTCGCATCTTCATTATCTAGGTCTAGACCGCGAAGCGGGCAATTCTCTAATTCTTTCAAATTCTGCTTTAGAAAAATTGGGTCAACACCACACAAGTAATTCTGGAATTCTGTAATCCTGCCAATTCTGGTTTAGACAAATTTTTATTTCGTTCTCCTTGTATTAGTATTTTGTTCTCAACACCCCCCGAATCGCAACCAAGTGCGAAAACAATACAATCGGCACAACAAAAGTAGGCAGCCAAGAAAATGGAAAGTACAAAATCGCAATATTGGGCTGCTCAAATGCAAACTTTTGGATAGGAGAGGGGGCCGAAAAAAGCGCATGCACCACAATATTCGCCAATAGCCCCAGGCAAATGAAATTCCATACTAAAATCGTTCGGCGACTCAATTTTGCTTTTACAAACCCGAAATAGGCGATGATGGGAGCAGTAATTCCAGCAATGATGTCAAAGTTTCGACCTTCAAAAGTCATCAATTCTGGGATTGCTTTGTTGAGAAACAGCCAAAACAAGACTAGTTCAACTGGTATCCTCACTACATGCAGATAGGTCAAGTTTTTGAGGGGCAAACTGTCGATAAACTGCCTGCCTCTTGCCGTTGAAAACAGGATTAGAATGGCCAAAATGGTCGGAAAAATCCCCAGTAGGAATATTTTAGGCGGAAAAGCATCGGTATCGTAAACATGGTTCAATGGCAAAACAGCTTGAATGAGCAGCCAAATGCAAAATCCGGCAAACAGGTAAACCGACTTCTTTCTGGTCAGTTCGGAATTTGAGTTTAAAACTGCGGAGATGAACAGCAGCAGTGTTGCAACCGTGCTGAGTCCGAATAATATGGGGATGTATAATGGTAGGTTTTCCATTTTTTTTGAGTTTTGATTTTGCAAAGGGTTAATAAATAGCCAACCTATTGCTTTTGTAATCAATGATTAGCACATTGTTGCGGAAATAGGCATTTCCAATGATGCCCCAAAATTTATCTCGTTCAAACCACCAATCAAATATTTCAATTTTGTCGTAGTGAACCAAACCTTTTGGGAGCTCTTTGTTGCCAAGTCTTACTGACTTTGCTATTTGATTGCCATAAACAAAGTATTTTTTTCCCCAAGAATTCACGTCAATGGAGTCTTGTACCACTGCGTTGGCAATTTCAGCCGCATGCTTTTGGGAAGTAAGCAAAGGAAACATTGCAATGCCCGTATCAAAAAGCAAGTATTCTAATTTGCCATTGATTTCAAGCGGGATAAAGATCCTCCCATTTTCCTTTTTGATGGTGGTGTAGTTCAAGTTGGCGTATTGTTTGGGTAGTTTGTCTGTTACCGCGATCCGATTATTTGGGTAGTCGATGATCAAAAATTGATCCTGAAACAAGTCAGGCCCAATGGTTCCAATGGTCAAAGGCTTTGAAAAATCAATCGAATCTTTTATTTGAGTAAACCCATAGTCACTGTATTTCCCAATTTTTATTTTTTTAAACCGGGCTTTACCAAGCATCAAATCCACGTTTTGGTAGGTAGGGTATGCTTTGCTATTGTACCAAAATAAATTGCTGGTGTCCAATTTGCCTTCGTAAAAGGCAAATTCATCGGGAAATGATTGCAGGGTCTTGCCATAAATCACAGTTTTAGTGGCTCCCAGGTCAAATTGCATTCTAAATGGATACTTGAGCTTATCAATCTTGCAATTAACCATGATGCCAGCATTTTCAAAATACCTGGTTTTGGCTTGATAACCCGTCCATTCGAATGGTATCCAGTTCAGTTTTTGCGCATAGCACGGCCTGGCGGCCAAGCACAATAATTGCAACAGCAAAACTAATTTAAGCGTTTTGGAATCAAATCCGATGCTTAAAATTTGTACCACCTTCGAACTTCCCATGTTTTTTTGATTTTTGCTCATGGGACAAAAATATTGGGGCCAACTCGGTAAACAGTTGCCCTATGGCAAAAAAAAGCAGCTTTTTGGCCGAGGAGAGCAGGTTGAATTAGTGATAAGCCACAAATAAACCTTTCCAATTCGCAACTGCGTTGCTATGTGCCAGCCTCGTTGTGCGAGGCCATTTTTAGCACGCGGATGACGCGGATGACGCAGATTTTCGCGGATTTCCAGCATGACGTTGACCATGATGTTGACAACATGATCTAATCAGGAATCATAAAAATTGGAAACGTTTATTTTTGAACCGTTACTAAGCATTCACAGTGAAATCTCTTTCCGTATCCTGCTTAGTGAGTATTTGGTGATGCCCAAATAAGTGGCGATGTGCTGCAAGGAAACATTTTGAACAATCTGCGGCTTTTCTTTCAACAGCTGGATGTATCGTTCTTTTGCTTGGTCGGCAATGATCGAAATGCTGTGGTTTTTCAATGCAAAATAGGAACTCACCAACCTTCTTCTACCTTGTTCTCTGAATGTCTCAATGCTGTGAAAAAGTTGCTGGAAAGTTTCAAAGTCCAATTGCCAACAAACACAGTCGGTCAGTGCCTGGATATTTTCTCGGCTTGGGTTGCGAAGAAAAAAAGAAGACCAATCAATCACCACCTCGCTCGGACCATAAAAGTTCGTGGTGATGTCGTCTCCTTTGCTGGAGTTTACAAAAGAACGCACAAAACCACTTTCCAAAATCCAGTAATGGTTTTCAGTTTTTCCTTCTTGCAGCAAGAAGTCATTTTTAGCAAACTTCAGTTGCTTGAAGGATGGCAGGATAGCTTCCAGTTCGGCTGCTTTGAAGTCGTCTGGAGTGAAGATGGTGTTTAGGAAGTGGGTGGAGTTCATTTTATGGGTGTTGGAAAAGTATTTGATTGGGATTCAATAAGCTGGGGTTTTCAATTCAGCAGGCTTGCAAATTCATCAACTGAAGCACACTTGTCACCATTTCTAAGGTTTTCAAAACTGTCTTTTTGCAAAGATGCCATGATTGCTTCTATATTGCCTTTGTTCTTTTTATAGGTTTCGTTGGCTAATTGATAAATATCCTCCATTGTTTTTGCAGGATGAAAAAAGGTTGTTTCTGGATCGATTACTTCAAGATCAAACCCTAAACATGTTCTAATGTAATCAACTGTGAGGATGGGATTGATTCTTTCAAAACAGTCATGAAACCCTAAAATCCAGCTCTCAGCTTCCATGATTGCGAAAGAAAAATGAACTTGATTGGGTTTTTCTGCCCTTTTTTCAATTTGCTCTTTTGTGCTTTGCTTAATTTCTTCATTCAAGTCAAAATCAATTTTACCAACTTCTTTTGCCAATTCACGATATGATTTAGAATACATATCTCGTAGGCCTATGATGCGACTAAAGCCTACATTCCAAAGGTATTTTTCTCTGTTCAAAATTCGCGTCAGGACTGCATTGTCATTTCCGACGTTGATGATCTGGAAATGGTTCGTGGCAGCATCATTAGGGAACGCATATTCAGTTGGATGAAAATTGCTATCGGTAAATAAGGTATAGCAATCAATGGAGATGTCCTGGTAATCAAAACTTTTTAAGAGGTATTCACGAACAAAAACAAGTTCTGTCTGCCCTTCCACAAATATGGCAGTTTTCATTTTGTTTCATTAGGGGTTTGTAAAAGGAAATCAGAAGAAAACAAGTCAAAATTTGATAGCCCTGTTAATCGGAATTTTCTAAACAAGCTTGGGCTGTTTTGCTGGTTCAAGCATGTGATAGTTTTGCCGTTTCTTTGCAGTATATTCCAGTGCTTTATATCAACTACGTCCATAAGGAAGCTATCATTGGATGTTGCAACCAATTGAATATTTGTATTTTCACATTTCTCAAAAATAAGTGAGCCCAATTTCCTTGCTCGATCATAATCCAAACCTTCACAAAAATCATCTATAATGATCATGGCAGGCTTTTTTCGACTTATCAAGTATTCCAAGTAAACCATGATGGCCAAAGTTCTGAACATGCCTTGTGAAAGCTTGTAATGAGGTAAAGCCCTGTTTAATTGTTTTTCTTTTACAAATAAAATATAATACTCAACCTTGTCTTGGACATTAATTTCATTCACGTCATATCCCAATAAATTAAAATCGCTGATGATTTTTACAATGCTGTCTTTTTTCAAGGCTTTGAAAAGATTAGGTATATCCTCTACGGCAGTGAGTAAATCATATTCTTGTTCGTTTAGCCTGGAATAAGGGCTGATATTTCCAAATTTAAACCCATAACTCTGTTCTGCCCAATTGGCAATATCTTCCAAGTAAGGATACTTGCGAACATCGCGATTGACATGCAAAGTAAGTTTATTGCTGGGTGGGGAGATTGTATCGTTTTGTTGTGTCACAAAGTTTTTCAGGACAACTGTTCCCTCTTTGTGATGGCGAAACAACACTTGTACTCCATCAATACTAATTTTTTCAGCACTTACCAAGCCTTCATCTTGATACTTGGTTGCGAATTCAAAACTAATTTTTTGATTCTGGTTATTGATAAAATAAACCTCCCATTTGCCCCCCCAATTGAGGTTTTTTCTTTGGCTAATCATTTTTATCAATAGGTCAATCGTAAGCAATGTCCTAGACTTACCAGTGGCATTTTTGGCAACGATCAAGTTCAAATTACTGAGTTGCAAATTTGATAACTCCCAATACGGATCGGTATATGTTAAATTGGTAAGCTTCATGTTTTTTATGATTGGACTATACAGGCCACACATACTTGAGGACAGCGCATTTTGACTCTTTGCAGCCAGTGCCCAAAGATAGCATAAAATCCAAACTTTTCAATGGCTGGCCTCTGCCCTGCTTGCAAAGGTTTTACAGCGAACTGCCCGGATTTTTACTCTTGGACGGTAAGCCCCATCAACCAAAAAAAAGCGCAGCCAGACCACAAAGCCCAACTGCGCTTTTCCGATTGAAACCCAGGGCCATCTTTTCAGCCCTTCAACATTTCAATCTTTAGAGCATGTTTAAAATTTTTTGTTTGCCGTAAAACGGCCCAATTTCGCCTACTCTTCGTTAGGAAAATGCTCATTATGCGCTGCATAACTCCGCTTTTCCTGCCTCGATTAGTCAAAATTTGACTCGTTTTCCGCCTAAACCTCTAATATTTAAACACGCTCTTCAACTCAATTCCCTCCGGCAGGCTTCTTCTGTTGCTGCTGGGCTTGCTGCATCGGATTTGATCCTTGGCTTGAACCACGGGTAAAACCTTCCGATTTGAAAATCTCAAAACGTGAAGGCATCATGCGGCGTGGGAAATAGTTGTCATCAAGGTCAATGTCAGCGGTTTCCAGATTTGGATCGAGAATCACCTGCTTCACTGGTTTGCCCAGGGCGAAGACCTTGCTGAACTTTTCGTTGTCCATGCGCCAGATTTCGGCTGGGATGCGCTGGATTTCGTGGGTCCCGTCTTCGAATTCAAACTTCAGGATGATCGGCATCACCAGGCCACCTTTGTTTTTGAAGTCGATTTGGTAGTAGTTTTTCTTGGCGTCAAAAATGGCTTTTTCCTTAGGTCCTAGTCCTGCGTACCATTTTTCGAAGCGATCCTTGTCCATTGGCGTAAGCGCGTTGGGATCGTAGCCATTGTAAAAGTCCTTCAAGGCTTCGTTGCGCTCAACAGCAGTGGTAGCCAGGTCACGCTTGTTGTTTTGGTAGGTCACATCGCGCTCCAGTTGCTCTTTGCTTTTCTTGGAGGCAAGGGCTTTTTCGATCTCCGGATTTTTGCTGTCCATGCGGAATTCAGTCACCCCTTCGATGGCGATGTCCACGTTGTCAGTGGTGTAGAACCAACCTCTCCAGAACCAATCCAGGTCAATGCCCGAAGCATCTTCCATGGTGCGGAAGAAATCGGAAGGCGTTGGGTGCTTGAAAGCCCAGCGGCGGGCATATTCCTTGAATGAGTAGTCGAACAGCTCACGACCCATCACCGTTTCGCGCAGGATGTTCAGCGCGGTGGCTGGCTTGGTGTAGGCGTTGGGGCCAAACTGGATGATCGACTCCGAGTTGGTCATGATTGGGTTTTGTACTGCTTTGTCGGCCTTCATATAGCCCACGATGTTGCGGGGCTGGCCGCCACCTGAGGGGTAATCGCGCTGCCATTCCTGCTCGGCGAGGTATTGGCAGAAGGAGTTGAGGCCTTCATCCATCCAGGTCCACTGGCGCTCGTCCGAGTTGACGATCATCGGGAAGAAGTTGTGTCCAACCTCGTGGAAAATCACCGACAACATGCCGTACTTGATGCGCTCGGAATAAGTGCCATCTTTTTCCGGACGGCCATAGTTGAAGCAGATCATCGGATATTCCATGCCGTTTGATGCTTCCACGGAGATCGCAACCGGGTAGGGATAAGCAATGGTGTGTTTGGAATAAACGCGCAAAGTGTGGGCCACCGCTTCGGTAGAGTATTGACCATATAATGGATTGGCCTCCTTTGCATAATAAGACATGGCCATGATGGTCGATTGTGGGCTGCCGTCCACTTTCACGCCCATCGCGTCCCAGATGTATTTGCGCGAAGAGCCAAATGCAAAGTCGCGGACATTATCGGCCTTGTAAATCCAGGTTTTTTTGTCCTTGGCTTTGGTTTTTTCTTTTTCCGTAGCTTCTTCTTGCGTAACAATCACCACCGGTTTGGTAGCGGTTTTGGATGCTTCGAAGCGCTTTTGCTGCTCGGCGCTCAACACATCTTTGGGGTTTTGCAAAACCCCGGTTGAAGCCACGATGTGGTCACTTGGCACCGTGATGGCCACCGTGTAATTGCCAAAGGGCAGCGTAAATTCACCTTGCCCCAGGAATTGCTTGTGCTGCCAGCCGTTGTAGTCGTCGTATACCGCCATGCGTGGAAACCACTGGGTGATGGTGTACAAGTAATTGCCATCTTCCGGGAAAAATTCATAACCACCGCGTGAATCGGCCTGCAGGGCAGGGTTCTGGCGGTCGTTGATGTTGTAATTCCAACCGATCTGGAACTGGAACTTGCCCACTTTTGCGGCCAATGGAGTCGGCAAGTCGATGCGCATCATGGTCTTCACGATGGTGTATTTCAATGGCTTGCCAGTCATATCGCGTACATACTCAATCTTGTGGCCGCCGTCGAATGAGTTGTCCAACATGCCATTGAGTTGGCCCGCGCTCATGCGCTGGTCTAGTTTGCCCGTTTCGGTTTTGTAAGTATCCGAGTTAGGGTCAACCACGTTCTGGTCCAACTGCACCCAGAGGTAAGTTAGTGTGTGTGGTGAGTTGTTGGTGTAAGTGACAGTTTCGCGGCCAATGATGCGTTGTTTGTCATCGTCCAATTCCACTTTGATGTCGTAGTCGGCGCGTTGCTGCCAGTATTCCTCACCTGGAGCACCGGAAGCGGTGCGGTAAGTGTTGGGTGTGGGAATCTCGGTTCCCAATTGGCGAAATTTGCTTTGGTCGGTGTTGCTTTGTGCCAGGGCTGTGCCCAGAGTGGTACACAAACACAACGCAGTAGCAAATGCAGATAAAATTCTCATGGCTTGCCAGGAATGGTTATGGTATATGTTTGGTCAAAGACCTTTTGAAAATGCTGAAAAGTAAGGGTAAATGGTGTGCTGCGAGTCCCCCCTTTTGGGGGTTAATGGGGTCAATGAATCTCAAAAGTACATATTTTTTTGGTACTGCGGCTCCGAATCGACAGATTGGACACAAATGAGCTTAAAAAGCATGTTTTGTAGATCATGCAACAAATCCAGGTGTGCATTATCTTTGCAAAAAAATCCCACCTGATGATGAGCGGAATGCTTTGGTCAATGTTGAGTTTATTGGTTTGGAATGCCCACCCAATCCATGTTACGATGTCTGAAGTGGTGTACGATGAGAAGAACAAATCGCTGCAAATGACCCACAAAATCTACATCGACGACCTGGAAAAACACCTCGAAATGGACCTCAAAGCCAGAGGACAGGAGGTTCAGTTGCGCTTGAATACGTCAAAAGAACACCCCCAAGCCGACCAATTCCTGAGCCAATACGTGGCCACCCATTTTCGCCTGCTGATAAACGGCAAGCAGGTCAAAGCCCAGTTTTTGGGCAAAGAGTACGAAGATTTTGCGGCCTGGATCTACGTAGAAGGCCAAAATGTGCCCAAACCCAAGTCCCTGGACCTCACCGATTCTTTCCTCATCGGCCTATACGATGACCAGAGTAACCTGGTCAATTTTGAACTGCCTGGCAAAACGGGGAGTATGCGTTTTGTGCGGGGCAAGGTACGGGAAGCGGCAAGCTGGTGATAATTGTTAATGGTTAGTTGTTAATGGTTAATGGTTAGTTGTTAGTTGGGCTCGCTGCTGAGATTTTTGGATGGGCTGATTTTGGAGTTTCCAATTTTGTTTTGAGATAGGTTTGAAAACTGATTTGGAGCCCGCATCGGATTTATAGTTTATACAGCAAATGAGGTTTATAAATAGCAACTCAGCGATTTCCATGTAGATCCCAGCTTCGATCAGTGCCCCGGTCACCTTAAAGCGAAACTGACTGAACATGTACAATCAATAAACACAATTTACTAAATTCCAGATCAGAAGCCGGAATCACATCTAAAATCGTGTAACCCTGGACTTCAGTCCGGGGACAAAGCCCGCCCCTGAATCTCATCTGAAATCTATCCAGAAGTTGCATCAAATGTCAGGTGCATGGCCATATAGAAAATTGCTGTTAAAAATTAACCATTAACCATTAACCATTAACCATTAACCATTAACCATTAAATTTTAAACTTTCACCCTCCGCCGATAATAACTAGCCGATAGTCCACCCCAGATGCCCAAACCACCCTTCACATTGCTCTTGATGCGGGTATAACTGGCAAAAGGCCCTTGGTTAATGGCATTGAAATCGACGGTGTTCCAAAAATCAAAATGGGCCCGGTCGAGGGTGATCCACTTGATGCTCACGCTGTCGCCCCGGCGGTAGAGGCCGAAGGTGGCGGGGTCCACGCGCTGGTTGCGGGGCTCGGCTTTGGAGAGTGGAAACTCAAAAGTACGGCCGTCGAACAGGCGATCGTCGGTTACTGATTGGATCGACGCGAGGAAAGGGCCATTTTCGACTTGGGTTTGAAAGCGGTAAAAATTGGCCACGCCAGGCGGGTCAGAAAAGAAGCCGCGCAGTTCGGCCAAAGTATCATTGGGTTTGCCTGCGGGCGGAATAAACTTCAGCGAGTCGATTCCGGCATGGCGGGGGATGGTGGTCACTGCACTGAGTGATTTATCACCCGTTTTCACCTTCAAGGTATAAGTTTTACCCTCTTCGCCGAGCATCGACAGGCTCAAATCCACATAAGCGCAGACGTTTAAGGCCAGGCTATCGGGATTGAAACCCAAAAAACGGGCCACTTGCTGGCGTTGGGCCGGATTGAGTTCCTGAAGACAAATTTCCCGGAGTTGCACCTCTTTTTGGCCATCGGATACCCGCACGTCTGCTCCGCGCACGTACAAGTTGTTGAGCTCATCCAGGCCAATGCTGGCAAAAAACGGCACGCTGCGGGTCAGGATCACATAGGGTGGGGTAGGGGACTCGCCCGCTTCGATGTAGCCTTCCACCACAATATCGGCCTCATTGCTGCTGATTTCGGGCTGGAAATTTTTTTCACAGGCAAAAAGCGTGAGAATCGCCAGGGAAAAGCTAATAATTGTGTTGCGCATGGGACAAACTTTGCATTTTGCAGCAAAACAGTCGAACCGCGCATGGGGTTCAAACCCGGAGTTCACTTTTCAACATTTCAACCCTTAACATTTCAACTCAAATGAAAGAAAAAATCCTGGCGGCCTACGAAACCTTAGCCGAACCCTACAACACCCTAATCGACCACAAGGCTCACAATGCCTACCTTGATCGCCCCAACACCCTGCGCTTGCTGGGCGATGTACAAGGCAAAAAAGTACTCGACGCCGCCTGTGGCCCTGGCAAGTACGCTGAAATATTGGTAGAAAAAGGTGCCCAAGTCATCGGTTTTGACCAAAGTCCCCGCATGGTGGAACTGGCCCAAGCGCGGCAATTGCCCGGGGCCGAGTTCCGGGTACACGAGCTGGAAAAGCCTTTCGACTTTTTGGCCGATGCATCCCTTGATGTGGTGCTCTGCGCCCTGGCTTTGGATTATGTGCAAGACTGGGCACCTACTCTGCAGGAGTTTTACCGGGTTTTGAAGCCCGGTGGTGTGCTGGTCATCTCTTGCGAGCACCCTTTCGACAAATACAATTATTTCAAATCCCAGGATTATTTCAAAACCGAAGCCCTGTCCAGCACCTGGAAAGGTTTCGGCATCCCGGTTGAGGTGCCTACCTACCGCCGCTCCATGCAGGACATGCTCATGCCTTTGATCCAGGCTGGCTTTGTACTGGAGGAGTTGTTGGAATACCAGCCCGTGGAGGAGTTCAAGGCGCATGACCCCAAGGGGTACTATGAGAAGTTGATGCGGTTTCCTGGGTTTATGGGGGTAAGATTGGGTGTAGGTGTGAAGGTGTGAGTTTGGGTGTGTGGGCTTCGAGTTGTGTCTTTTGTCTCGACCAATTGGAGGCGGTGGTTTCCGCTAGTCCCAGTCAAGAGATATGGGACTAGCGAGGATCTTTTATTTGTAACTGTTTACTTAACGTGAGTTCTGGATTTGTGCAGTTAGAATTTTTGACTTACGACTTACAAGTGACGACTTACGACTTACGAAGTAGGCGCTTGCTATCAGGTTTTGAGGTAACCTGAGTATTCGTTTGCACGGTTTGGAATTTTTGAACTGAAAAAATCTCAACTTTGCACCCGCAAAAGAACACAAGTCATTGAAAATCATATTTTATTACTCAGAACTCACAGTGCTTAATGAAGCGGAAAAAAGGAGAAGTAGTTCCTTTTTACCAAGCCTTGAGCGCAGGAAGCATCATCTTCGCGGTCAACATCATGCTGGAAATCCGCAAAAATGGGTGTGGATGTGTAAGTGTGAGTTTGGGTGTGTGGGCTTCGAGCTGTGTCTTTCGGCTCGACTAATTGAAAACGGGATCCCCCACACTCACACCTAAACCAACACACCCAAACCCAATTTTATTCGTGGCTTGTCATTTACTCGCCTTAGCCACCAGAAATTTATTCACCTCCAACCAATGGATAAATGCATCAAACCAACGATTGCTGGTGCGATTGGGATTGCCCAGCCCAAATCCATGCCCACCATTTTGGTAAAGGTGAAACTCCACGGGGATCCCCGCTTTGAACCAAGAATCAACGACTCCGAACTGCCCTCTAAAAAGAAAATCGTCGCTGGCAATCACGTTGAACATCGGCGGGGCATTTTTCGGCACTTCAACGGGGCCCATGCCGCCATAAATCGGGCCGATGAAAGCCAGTTTCATGGTTTTGGAATGCAAGGTGGAGTGCATGGTCAGGCCTGCACCCGCCGAAAAACCAATCATTCCGATTCGACTGGTATCAACACCCCATTCTTTTGCACGTTTGAGGATCATGGCATAAGCGGCTTCTGCATCCGCCAATTGATTCGACAGGTCCAGTTGGGGCGGGCGTGGTGGCGTGACCGATTTGGCCGTATCCGCAGGTGGTGGGGTGGTGCGTGGGCGATTCATCCAAGCCGAAAAATCTTCAAGCGATTCAGGTGTAGGATGTAAGCGGTATTTGAGTACAAAAGCGGCGATGCCCTGCTTGGCCAATGCTTCCGCCACTTCCCAGCCTTCGTTGCCCATCGAAAGCCAGCTAAAACCCCCGCCGGGGGCAACAATTACGGTCGCACCATTGGCTTTGCCCGGCGCTGGCAAAAAAGGCGTAAGCGTGGCAACGGTGATGTTGCGCGCCATCGGGTCGCCCCATTGCCGGAACCAAGATTCTTTGGCGGGCTGGTCTTTTACCCCACCAGTATTCAGCAAAATGGCTTTGGGCTCGGCTGGCGCGGCAAGTGGATAAATGGTGCCATCTTGCCCCATGACCTGTGCTGCGCTAAAAAGCACCAAGGCCAAAGGAAGAACTTTGGCCCAATTTTTGAGTTTGTAAAACATCTTAAGCTTGCTTTGTACGTTGTTAAATGTTGATAATCAGTAGTTTGAAATGCAGATTTGGCATTGCTCGAAGCATGGACTACGCAAGAAGCATTTGGTTTGGCTTATTGTTCGAGTATTTCCACTTGCAATCAAACAAAACCTCGTCTGAAGTTTCAAACAGTACAAAATAAGCTTGAATTTTTTGAAATAAAAAAACGGTGTTTTGTTATTATTGGGGGGATGCGGTTTGGGAGGGTGATGGTAGGGCTGGGAGGTAAAACAGGAGTACTCACTCTCTGTTTGAGCTGCGTTGCATGCGGGTTGGGACTTGGCGAAAATAGGCCAGGAGTGCTTTGTTCTCGGATTGATTCTTTATTGACTATTAATACATTTAACCTTGCCATTAGAACAATAAGAGCAACGATGATAAGGCTGTACCCAATGATACTCAATTCTTCCATTATTATATACTTCTTTGTTATAGCCTATGCCAATAACTTCTCCGCTACCTCCACAAGTTGCACAAGAAACATATCCGCTTCCGTCACAAAAGCGACATCCAAAATGCTTATTAGTAGTATTTACTTGTTCACTATTGTTGTGTGTAGTATTAATATCATTCGAAAAAGGGTTATTTGGAATTTTCATAAAGTGCCGATTATTTAAAATTCCTTCCGTTTCTAATGTAAACCCAAGAAAATTCTCGTCATCCCAAATTATATTATATTCTTCAAAATTTATCCCATCTGGTGTTGTTTGAAGTTTTTCGCCAATCATTTTCCATGTACTGATATTACCATCTTTGAAGCCATTTCGGGCCCTGACTCTAAAAATACTTTTGAAATTTGATTTAAACTGCCAAATAATCGTCAATGTTGATTTTATTCCATAATTTTCGGTTATTTCATCGGATCTCCAAATTCCAACTATTGGCATAGATTGTGAAATATTGTTATCAGCCAGACTTTCTGAATGATTATTTTCAATAGAAACTTTCTGAACTTTTTCCTTTTTTTGTTCAACTGAATAACTCTTAGGATATTTAGCGTTTGTTTTCAAACCTTTACTCAAAACTCCTTTTGTTTCGATTTTGCTACCTTTTGAAGTTATTCCATTGCCAAAGACTGAAATTTCATTTTCACTTACTTTAATAACTTTATATTGAATTAAATCAACACACCCTGCCTGATTTTTTTCGTTAATAACTTTTTCTTCAAAAAAAAGAGTATCGTTTTGGATTTTTGTATAAGTCCAATTTGAGGAACAGCCTAATGTCGGATAGAACACCTCACCAGTGTTTGTAGATACTTGGTATGCCAGTACTGCTGGGTATGAGGGCTGGTCAACGAAACGATTTGTTAGGTCATCTGAGATGTGAATATCTTTGAAAGTTCCTTTCCAGAGACCCGACAACCAAAATGGTTTAACATCATTTGTGCAGCCATGTAATAAAAAAAGAATTGGCAGTAGAATATTTATTTTCATTTTATATTTTTAGTTATTGAGAACAATCACACCACCGCACCTAACAACCATTCAAAACGCGTATCGAAGATTTGATGTACTCTTAGCTGCGTGTATTTCCGTTTTACTCGCAAGTAAAACCCCAACTTCAATCCCCACACATCAAAATTAACGACTATTTTTCCAAAACAACAAGCCATCTACCACTATTTTTTTCCAATCCCCAATCCAAATTAACCTTTTCACCGTAAAAAAACAAAACAATCCCCAATTCCACCGTTTCTTTGCCCAAGCAAATCCACCATTCCCAATGAAATCCACCCACACCATCAGCGCCTGCCTGATTTTTCTCCTCTCATTTGCCGCAAAAAACACTTGTGCCCAAGCCCTGCCTTTCCACCTCAAAAAACAAAACTACACCCCTTTCCTGGCTACCAGTACCCAAAAAGCACCCGGTTTGCCCCAAAAACCAAAGGCGAGCCTGGCTAAAATCCAGCTTTCCCAAGCCAAGAGCAGCGAAAAGCAACAAGCGGCTATCGTTTACTGGCACGTCGGCCCGCCCGGCTACCGCTGGCACCAGGTCATGGGCCAGGTCAGCGAACAAAACAAAAACCAGCTCAATGGTGGGCGCATGGCCATTTTGCACCTGGCGATTTACGACGCCACCTTAGCGGTTTGGAAGCTCAAAAAGGACCGCCAGCAAAAAGCGCCTTGCGAGATGCACCCTGGCATCAAAGCCTGGGCCAAACCCTGGTTGCCCAATGCCGCAGTTTGTGAGCGGAGCGCGGTGGCGGTGGCAGCGCATGCAATCATCGCCTACTATTTCCCCTCCAGCCGCAAGTACCTGGACAGCCTGCTGGAAAATTTTACGGAAGCCCGTATGCTGAGTGGCCAGCAATTTCCGCAAGATATTGAAGCAGGGCTGGCCATTGGTGCCGAAATTGCGCAACAGTACATCAATTATGCCAAAAACGACGGCACCAATGCCCTTTGGCAAGGCAGCGTGCCCACTGGCCCCAATTTGTGGACGGGCAACCCCGGCAAAAAGGACCTCATGAAAGCCCACTGGAAACCCTTGACCCTCTTGAAGTAGGACCAGTTTCGCCCCGGCCCGCCCCCAGATTTTTCCCAAGACATGGAAGAATTGAGGACCTTCAACGCCAAAAACCAGTCCAGTGACATTGCCTGGAAATGGAAATCGGAACCCGTCTGGGACGACTTGATCGAGCGCAAAACCCTCGAATACCAGCTCGATCCCTTGCAAGCCGCTTATGCCAATGCCCTGGTTCATGTGGCCCGTTACGACGGCATCATCGCGGCATGGGATGCGAAATACACTTATTGGGGCATTCGCCCCTTTCAACTCGACCCTACTTTCAAGCCATTGCTGATCGTTACGCCCAATTTTCCGGGTTATCCAGCGGGGCATACCACCGTGGCGGGCTCAATTTCGACCGTACTTGGTCATCTTTTTCCGGCGGAAAAAGCCGATTTTGAAAACCTGGCCCGCGAGTGCGCGGAATCGCGTTTTGAAGGCGGCGTGCATTTTCGGACGGATAATGAGGTAGGTTTGGAACTTGGGAAGAAGGTAGGGGAGTGGATTGTATTTAAGTTATGAATTATGGGTTATTTGCCCCGCTTTGGGGTTCCAAGGCTACCAATTCACGGGCACTACCCAAAAGAAGGCATCCATGATTGGTGTATTTGCTTAGTGGTACGCATTCCAAACATATGAATACAAATAGCCCGTGGAACTTGGGGTGGATTTACAATTTGGACCACTAGAATGATCCGGCTGGTGCCGATGGGGTGCGGCGAAGCTTGTTTTTACCTGCAATGTTTTATTCTTCCACAAAATTCATGTCCTTGTTAAAGGTCTCCTCTAGGTTGGTGTAGGCCCAAAACGCGATGGCCAAAGACAACACACCGACCAGCATAGCGCTTTTGGCTGCGCCCAAGCTTGGGGTCAGCACATTGAACAAGGTGGCCTGCGGAATGACGGAAGCCCGGAGCAAGTTAAGCGAAGAAGTCGTGACCAAAGCCCGCACATTGGTACCAAACATCTCGGCGCCATTGGTGATCAGCACGATCGAATAGCCCACGCTGATGCCTAAAAACAGGAACAAGACATAATACAGCGTTACCGACTGCCGGGCAAATAAAAAATACAAAATCAAAAACAGCGTAAACGCGCATGCATAAATCAAAATGGCTTTTTTGCGACTTTTTAAGAACTGACTGAGTAATCCACAGGAGAAATCTCCCATGGTAAATCCAAAGAAAAACATCGAAAACACGGTACTCACCGCCGGGAGCGTTTTCATGCCCATCGCAGCGGCAATTTCAGGGGTAAAGGTCATCACCACGCCGTTGACGTACCAGACTGGGAAACCCATGAGAATGATCGAAAAATATCGAATGGCGTTGCGGCGATTTTTGAGCAGCAGCCACAAATCACCCTGTTTGACCTGTTTTTGGCCTTTCAATTGCTGGTAAAGGCCTGATTCGAGCACTCCAAGGCGCAAAAGCAGCAAAACTATGCCCATTGCGCCACCCAATTGATAGGTGAACTGCCAGGAATAATGCCCGCCAATATAGGCCCCCGCTACTGCCCCCAACATGCCAAAAGACCCAATGATGGCCGGACCCATACCTCGCCATTTGGGGCTCATCTGCTCGCTGACCAGGGTGACAGCCGCGCCCAATTCGCCAGCCAAACCTACCCCCGCCAAAAACCGCAGCAGTAGATATGTCTCGTAATCCTGCACATAAGCGTGCAAAAAAGTAGTGGTGGAGTACAAAAAAATCGAACCAAACAAAACGGAAAGCCGCCCGCGCTTGTCGCCAATAATGCCCCAAAGGAAACCTCCGACCAACATGCCCGCCATTTGCACATTGAGCAACAACACACCCTTAGATTGCAAATCGCTTTCGGCAATACCTACGGCCAAGAGGCTGGGCCGCCGCACCACGCTGGCAATGATGATGTCGTACAAATCGACAAAAAAACCCAAGGCAGAGGCCACAATGGCCAAAACGATGCCGCGTTTTTGCGGAAGGTGGGTATTTGATTCCACTTTTTAATGGTTAATGGTTAGTTGTTAACGGTTAATGGTGGGCTCGCTTGTAGGTTTTGGGGTAAGAGCGTGTTTAGATATTGGAGGTTTAGGCAGTTGAGTTGCTGACTTTATTTAAACATTTTTGATCTCCGGGTTATTGAGCAAGCGGTACATCACCCCGGGTAATTCAAAGCCCAGCCAGCCTTGCGCTTCTTTGCTCACCACGCTGACTTTTTTGGGGTCAATGCCTGTATGGTAGCCCATTTGGTGCAGCAGGTGTACTGCATCTTCGGTGGCGACCATGCCCAGGCCGCGTTTCACAAACGGGGAGCCGCCAAAGCCCCCAAAGGAAGTGTCGAACTGCCTGACCCCCACTTCAAGGCCTGCATAAAGGTTGGCAAGTCCCTTGTTTTCGGTATTGTACAGCTGCAAAGCTACTGGAATTTGGCCAGCTAGTTTGAGCACTTTTTCCATCAAAATCTGCAAGTCGCGCGGATTGGCCATACCCGTGGAGTCGGCGATTAACAATTCGTCGGCCCCAGCGTCGATTTGAAATTGGATCAAATCCAACACCAACACTGGGTCAATCTCCCCCTCATAACGGCAGCCAAACGCACACAGCAAGCCCGCCCGCACTTTCATCTTGGCCGATTTTGCCAAAGCCATGTTTTCCCGGAACTGCATTTTAGCACCGTCGAGCTTTTGCTTGCTGAACAGCTGGCCATACGTTTCGGACGCTGAAAGGGACATGGACAGGTGGTTCACGCTCGCTTTTTGGGCGCTTTCGATACCTTGCGGATCCCGCGCTGTGGCCATTAAAACCACTTCCTTGCTTTTTGGTAATTTTGAAAACAATAACTCCGCCTCCTCAATCTGTGCCACCAGCCCTTGGTTTTCAAAAGCAGCTACCTGAATGCGGCTCAAACCCGCCTGGAGCAACTTGTCAACCCAATCAAGCTTGGCTTGGGTAGGCAAAGGGATGGGCAATGACATCAATCCTTCCAAGAGGCCGTGTTCTTCTAAAATTACCGTTTCGCTCATGTCCAATATTTGGGTTTTGGGGGGTAAAATTAGTTGTTGTGCGCAAATTTGAGCGAAGGCAGGTTTAAATATTACAGGTCTGGCCAGAAAGCGAGTCTAATTTTGACTAATCGAGGCAGGAAAATAGGCTCCGATGAAGAATCGTTTACGCTTTACAAACGCGTGGAAGATGGTTCCGGTCAAAGACCGTGGACCAGCCCCTGTTCAGCGTGCTGCAAGTGTCAGGTTTCCCGACCCGTACATTTGATGAATCACTCCCCCCGATTTTCAGATTGAAACTACCAGCACATCTGAAATCGTGTAACCCTGGACTTCAGTCCGGGGACAAAGCCCGCCCCTGAATCTCATCTGAAATCTATCCAGCAGTTGTATCAGAAGACAGCATGAAACACAGGTGTTTTACTCAGCAAAATACTCAGCCACATGCTTTGTCAAAGAACCATTTTTTTGCAAAGGAATGGAACTTGGCAAGGGTTTCATATGGGTTATCGAATTGTAAAGCGTGTAGAATTGGGGAATTGATGAAATTGCTACCCTCAGGTCAATTTCTAT
Organism: Chitinophagales bacterium; assembly: GCA_013299105.1. Taxonomy (GTDB): domain Bacteria; phylum Bacteroidota; class Bacteroidia; order Chitinophagales; family Saprospiraceae; genus Haliscomenobacter. The sequence goes on from JAAFJY010000009.1 coordinate 202,163, forward strand.
GCGATAAGCTTTTAAATGTCGGCAAAATCCTTTATTTTTAAGCTTGAATCAGGATTTACACCCTGAAAAGTTTTGGCAATGGAAAAGCAATTAAGAATCGTTAAAAAAGGGCAAGATGATGGCAACCTGCAATATTGGTTGTCCTTAACGTTCAATGAACGAATGGCAGAACTGGAAAAAATACGCCAACTGATCAATTTAAAAAAGTATGGAACTCGACAAAGATTTCAGAGAGTTTATCGGGTTGTAAAGCGGAAATGAAGTCAAGTATTTGGATAAGATAGTAGCAAAAACTGTAGAAATTCACCCCATATCACGAATAAAAGCTGGGATCGGATCAAAAAACCAATTGATGACATGAAAATATAATGCGCAAAAACTTGCAAGTCTTCAACAATGAGCTTACTTTTGTAAATGGGGTGTTTATATTTCACTACTGCTCGACTGTGATGCAATTGGCCTGATGATTAAGCGGAAATACACGCAACAGTATTTTATTAAGAACGTAATGCGGTTTTCTGGATAGTCGTTTTTGCATTATGGTGATTCATAATTTAATTTAAAAGAAAAATCCATACGTATGGCAAAAGTTTGTGGCATTGACATTTCAGGTAGTGAAGCAGTAATTGTTGCTTTAGAAGGAGGACCCGATAATTTTTCAGTAATCAAAACTGATTTTAAAAAAATTGGTATAAATGATTATAAAAACCAAGCAGATGTCCAATCATTTCGAGACACAATTATTGGTTTTTTTAATAATATGGGTTTTGACAGAATCGGAATAAAAGAAAGAAATTCAACTGGAACACGTTCAGGAGGGACGATTACCTTTAAAATAGAAGGGTTAATTCAAACAAGTGAGCTAGAAGTGAAAATTGTGCATCATGCAACAATTCGGTCTAAATTAAGAGGCAAGAATATTGATTTGTCAAAATTTGATTTAAACAAATATCAATATGAAGCTTTTGAAACAGCTTTTTCAATACTATGAAGTTTATGGATTTAAAAGATCTAGGTTTTCCAAACGAAATCATAAATTGTGTTGAACACGATTTAGGTAAAGACATCGATTTTGATGCATGCTCCTTTAAAGGAAGCAATGGCTATATACTTTTTGGAGAACATAATATCCAAAAGAAAAGAATCGCCATAAAGTTTTATTACTATGGTGAGGACTATCATGATGAAGTAAGACTATTAAACCAAATAAAATCACCGAACTTATTGACCATTATGCATGCAAGAACTATTGAAAATGGTTATGCTTATTTTATCACTGAAGAAGTTATTGGGGGAGATTTAGATTCCTTTCTTGGGCACAATCGAATAGGTTTGAAAAGTGCGGTTAGTATTACCAAAGGCATATTGAATGGCGTTATTGAACTTCATAAAGATACTAACAGGCTATTGCACAGAGATTTGAAGCCTGCAAATATTTTATTAGACTCAAACCAAAACCCTCTTATTGCTGACTTTGGTTCTTTAAAAAGGATTCCAGAAGATCAAAAATATGTAACTGGGTCAAAACATGCAGCACTTTATAGACCACCTGAATCACATTTAGATGAATATTCTTTTTGCTCTGATGTTTATCAAATTGGACTGGTATTTTACCAACTTTTAGGTGGCTACCTGTCCTACAATGAGGAGGATTATTTAACAAACTCACAAAGGAAAGAGTATTTTAAATTACCTGGTGACTTTGAAAAATCTAAATACATTGACCAAATTTTAAAAAGTTTATCTGAGAGAGGAAAATTAACTCAAATGAAATCATTGCCATATTTTGTAAACAAACCTATTCAACGAATAATTTCGAAGGCAACAAACCCTGATCCTGACAGGAGATATTCTTCTGCATCGGAGTTTAGATTAAAATTGCATGAGTTAGGATAACTGCCTGATTGGAATAAGATAGATAATGAATATTGGTTGTTTAATCACAAGAAAAACGACTACCGAATAGTCTCTTACAAGAAGCCTCAAATGTATCAATGTATTAAATCAAGGTCAGGAGAAAATAATTGGCGTAGAGAAAGCATTGATGTAGGCACTCAATCAGAAATTATGGACAGGTTGATAAAAAAAATAATGTAGCTTGATACAATAAACGCACCCTACCACGACTTTACGAAAATACCCCCAAATCCTAACGCTTGATGTCAATGTAGGGTGGCACATTTATAAAACCAATCGTTTGAAACAACAAAAAAGAATAAATACCCAAAAAAAACAAAAGCAGCAGCCCCTCAAGCTCACTGCCTTTGTTTTTCTAAAATTTCAATTTCTTAAGGCCTCACTCCACCCGAATCTCCTCAATCGCCCCAAGCGGTTTCCCTTTGGCCTCCGGATTCCGGCACACCACATAAATGTCCTGCCTTTGCGGCGGCGTAGCGTTCAGCTTCATCGCCACAGACTTCGACCCCGGTTCTTTCGGAAATTCCGCTTCGGCCAGCACCTGCCCAGTCGGGCTGCCACTGCGCAACTCAATTTTGCCGCCAGCGCCAAAACCGCCTACGTTTTGGGCTTGTACGATGAAATTGCTCACGCCCGTGAGGTCGATGCCGCTGAAACGCAAATAAGCGTTGTCGCCATTCATCAGCAGGGCTTTGCCGTTGGCCCAATTCATGACCTCGTGCTTCCAATCAGCCTCTACGGCCTTGATCACGGGTGAGCGCAGGGCGATGGTTTGGCCCGCCATCTGTGCGCCGACCATCGGGATGCCCTTGTCGGTATAGCTGGCACTGAGCAGGTACATGCCAGGCTGCTTTTTCTCGTGCTCGCTCAGGTTGACGCTGGCCATCAAGGGGCGGTTGGCAGGCTTGGTGGTTTTGGCCAAAGACAAAACGTACTGCACCATCGACAATGCCTCCGACTTGGTCAATTGCGGGTGGGCATTCATGGCTTGTTCGCCCCACACCCCTTTGCCACCTGAAATGATTTTTATAGGCAAATTGGTCTCCGCATCCCATGCGTCCTTGTATTTTTTCGAAATCTCCAGGTAGGCCGGACCGATGGACTTCTCGTTCATCTGGTGGCAAGACTTGCAATCCGACAACTCAATCAGGCGCTTGCCTGCGATGAAGCCAGAGTTGGCCTGGTGGCCCTGGGCGATCACCGTGCGGTCAAAGCCTTCGAGGTAGTTCAGGCTCACGGCTACGTCGTCCGAGTTGATGCCTGCGCCGCTTTGGCCATCTTCGGGGTCGCTGACTTTTACTTCGTATTCCAGGGGTTTGCCTGGGAAGAAAAAGGTCTGGTTGCCTTTCACCGCAATGTTGACGCTGGGCTTTTCATTGCCCGCTTTGATCACGGTAGCGGTTTGCTGGGTGTTGCCCTTGGGGTCCTTTACTTTCAGCACCACGTCGTAGTAGCCTTCGGTTTTGTACTTGGCTTTGGGATTGGGCTTGCTGCTTTTTTTGCCGTTGCCAAGGTCCCATTCGTATTTGAGGGCTTGCCCTTCAGGGTCTTTCGACTTGTTGGCATTGAGTTGCACTTGCAGCGGGGCCTTACCCGCCGTTTTGTCGGCTTCGATGACCGCCAAGGGGGCCAAATCGCCAGCGTTGTAGCGGATGACCGCCAGGGTAGCGTCCTCGTTTTGCTGGAACCATTTTTTACCATAATCCAACATGTACAAGGAACCATCGCTGGCAAAAGCCATGTCCATCGGGTTCGACATGGGGAGTTGCGGGGCAAAACGCTCCATGTCGGCATAATTGCCCTTGTCGTCGAAGGAGAAAGCCATCACCCAGTCCCGCATCCATTCAAAAGCAAAAAACTTGCCGTTGTAGTAATCCGGGAATTTGTAAGGCGCATTTTTGAAGTCGTCGGAGTAGAAAACCGGGCCAGCCATGGGGTTGCGGCCCCCTTTGCCGACCAGCGGAAACTCCTGCGATTGCACATAAGGGTACCACACCATCGGCGAGCGGGCAGGCGGCAAGTTCACCAAGCCCGTGTTGTTGGGGCTCTCATTCACGGGCGCTTTTGGATCAAAATAATCCCCCTCTTTTTTGGCGTCGAAATCCCAGCGGCGATAAGGCTTGTTGTTGGCCACAAAAAGCGGCCAGCCGTAATAACCCGCCGTTGGGGCCTGGTTGAATTCGCAATGGCCTCTTGGTCCACGCTTGGCGTTGTCTTCGCCAGCGTCGGGGCCTACGTCGCCCCAATACACCGCTCCAGTGTGCTTGTCAACGGAGATGCGGTAAGGGTTGCGGCAACCCATGACAAAGATTTCCGGGCGAGTTTTTTCGGTGCCGACCGGGAAAAGATTGCCTTCGGGAATGCTGTAAGTGCCGTCTTCTTTTACCTTGATGCGCAGCACTTTGCCCCGCAAGTCATTGGTATTGGACGAAGTGTAGCGGCCATCAAAACCCTGGCGACCAGGGCGGCCATCAATTGGGCCATAACCATCCGACTCAAAAGGGTTGGTGTCGTCGCCCGTGCTGAGGAAAAGGTTGCCTTTGCCGTCAAAATCAATCGAGCCGCCCGTGTGGCAGCAGTCGTTTTTCTTGACCGGAACCCGCAAAACGATTTTCTCAGAGGCGAAGTCGATGGTCCCATTCTGCTCATCGAATTTGAACATCGAAAGCAGGTTTTCCTTGGTCGTATCCGGGTTGGTGTAGTACAGGAAAATGCTTTTGGTGCGGGCATAATTCGGGTCCACCCCCAGGCCCATCAGGCCGTATTCGTGGGTGGAATACACCTTCAGCTTGGCCACTTCTTTCAAAGCTTGTTGGGCCGGGTCCCAGAGTTTGATCATGCCTTTGCGCTCGATGAAAAGCACCTTGCCGCCTGGTAAAACCGCTAATTCGGTGGGCTCATCCAAGTTGTTTACCAGGATGGTTTTGGTAAAACGGTTGGGGTCCGGTACCCGCGCCGATTTGGCTTTGCTGTAATCCAAAGCCGAATTCGACATGGCCCAGTTCAAGCCCCCGATGTAGTGCTTTTGAATCTGTGGGTCTTCAAAACACTCCCAGGTGTGGCCATAGTTGGTGTAAAATGACTTGCCGCCGTCAAACTCATGGTACCAAACCAAGGGGTGATTGTCGCCCATTTTGCCGTCTTTGTACGATTTCTCGTCCACGGTGATCAGGGGCTTGATCAAGTCCCTGCGCAATTGCTTGAAGTCGTAAAATTCATCGGTGTGCTCAAATTCCTTGGGCAAATGAGCCGTGGAAGGGTGTGTTTGATCCAAGACCGTCATTTTGCCCTTTTGTACGTTCGGATTGCCGGGGTGAGAGGCAAAATAGCCGCCCATGAGCTTGTTGTACCAAGGCCAGGAGTATTCGGTGTCGGACGCGGCATGGATACCCACATAGCCGCCGCCAGCCTGGATGTAGCGCTCAAAGTCCGCTTGTTGGGCGGAGGTGAGCACATCGCCAGTGGTACTGAGCCACACTACCGCGTTGTAGCGTTTGAGGTTTTCCTCGTTGAACTTGCGGCTGTCTTCGGTGGTATCGACCATCACGCCATTCGCCTTGCCCCAATCCTGGAAGAACTGGATGCCACGCGGAATCGACTGGTGCCGCCAACCCAAGGTTTTGCTAAAAACTAAGATTCTTTTTTGGGAAAAAGCCGTGCCCACCAACAGGCAACAAAAAGCCAAACCCAAGATGCGTTTGAACATAACAAAGCTTGTTAGTATTTGAGCTAAAATAAGGCAAACAAATTTGCTTTTAAGGTTTAGCAAAAAAAGAACACAACTTCCTTTCATACAGTTGCTTTTCTTTTTTCACTAAACCCAAATCCGTTTACCTTTATACGCTCACGTTACTTAGTGATTAATTTGTACAAAATTTCGGCCACCAATTGATTGCCCGTATCGTTCAGGTGTACCCGGTCGGTGGTCAAAATCCCGGATTCCTGGTTTTTAGCGTTCGCCTTCAGGTTGTAGGCGAGAAATTCTTTGCGCAAATCCGCCAAAGGGCAGTCGTATTTGGCCGCCAAATCCCGGATGATTTGGGAGTAGCGGTTGAGGTCGCCGTCTTGCTGGTTGCTGTGGTCGGTGCGCTCGCCAATCGCAGCGGGCGTACAACAAATGACCTTGCAACCCGCCAATTGCAGCTTGTTGATGATGGCGGTGTAAAAGCGCTCGAATTTGTCGGGATCGGTCCCCGTGCCAGCACTCACTTTGTGCCAAACATCGTTGACCCCTACGTAAATCACCACTATTTCGGGCTTGCGGGCCATCACGTCGGCATCCATGCGCAAAAACAAGTCATAAACCTTGTTGCCGCTGACACCAGCGCCGATCAGGTTGTAGTTGTCGCGAATGCCGTTTTTGTCCAGCAAATCCTTCATTCTAGTGATGTACCCTCCCGGATTGACACCCGCTTGGGTGATGGAATCCCCGAAGAATACGACGGTTTTAGGAGCGGTCATGTTTGAGCTAAGGGTGAAGGAAGCGAGTAATAGCAAGATGCCATTGCGCAGATAAGTCAACATAAGTTTATGCTTTTGATGTGCCCATGATTTTGAAAGTCCAGGCGTGTTGGCCGGGCACTTGTGCAGGTAGGGCGATGTCAATGCTGCCATCCGCCGCAGTGGTCCATTTCAGTGGTTTTTTCAAACCCAACAAATAGATTTTGCTGCCTTTGACAGGCATTACTCCTTGCACATTCAATTTTCCTCCTCCAAGGTTTCCCGACATGGCATAAATATATTTGCCGTCTTTCGATTGAGTAAACCAGAGGGTTTCGCCTTGTTTGTACTTCTTGAGGCTGTTGGTGGCATAGATCGCCTCGCTGTTTACCTTCATCCATTCGCCCATGCCTTTCAGCCTTTCCACACTCGCTGCGGGGATCAGGCCCTCGGCAGTAGGGCCGATGTTGAGCAGGTAATTGCCGCCTTTGGCTGCAATGTCGATCAGGTTATGGACTAGGGTAGTGGTGGATTTCCAGTTGGTATCGTTCTTCTTGAAGCCCCAAGTGTCGTTCATGGTCATACAAGATTCCCAGTCGTAATCCGAAGTCCCTTCCAGGATTTCCTGTTCGGGGGTGCCAAAATCACCAGCAGCGTCTTCGTAGGCGTTCATGCCCTGCATGCCTTTGCGGCCTTTGCCTACGCGGTTGTTGATGATCATGTTGGGCTTTTGGTTCATGATGAACTGGTAGAGGTCTTTGCCCTGTGGCTCGGTCCATTCATCGATCCACTCGCCATCAAACCACATCACCCCAGGATCGTAGTTTTGCATCAACTCAGCAACCTGTGGCTTCAAGTAAGTATCGCGGTAACGGTCCCAATTGGGCGGCGTGGTCTGGTGCTCATACCCCTTGGCTTTGGCATCGGGATGGTGCCAGTCCATGATCGAGTAGTAAAAACACATGCGGATCCCCGCTTCCTTGCAGGCATCGGTCAATTCACGCAGGATGTCGCGCTTGAAAGGTGCCGCATCCATCACGTCATAGGTACTGACTTTGGAATCCCAGAGACAAAAGCCATCGTGGTGCTTGGAGGTAATGACGATGTACTTGATGCCCGCCGCCTTGGCCACTGCCACCCATTCTTTGGCGTTGAACTTTACCGGATTGAAGGCCTTGATGTATTGCTCGTATTCCGGAATGGGGATCTTGGCAGTATTCATGATCCATTCGCCGACATTGGGCACTTCTTTGCCTTGGTATTCACCAGCAGGCACGGCATAAGCGCCCCAGTGGATGAATAGGCCAAAAGTGGCATCGCGCCACCAGCCCATGCGCTGGTCGCGGGCGGTTTTGCTTTCTTTTTGGGCCAAAAGCGGGATAGCCAGGCACAAAAAGAAAAAGAACAGGATATTTTTCATTGATACTTGAATTTGTTGTGATGCAGAGAAAAACTTCGTAGAAGTTTCACGTTTGTAGAAATTGGCAATACCAGATGTGTGGGAACTTCGTAGAAGTTTCACGTTATTGAATTTGATTGATTTTTAGCGATTTGAAGCGTACTTGAAAAGGATATACCAGCGGTCTCAATCCTTCAAAATACACATTCTATCAAGCTCTTTAACGTAAGACTTCTACGAAGTCAGGCCAGCCTAAGTGTCTCCAAGCTACAAACGTGTGACTTCTCTGAAGTCTTACCAACTTGACTTGTTCATATTTGCAAACGTAAAACTTATCCGAGCTTTCTATACTCGTCCCCGTTAAGTTTTGTGCAAAGCCACAAAATATTTCGTGCCAATTGAAGACGTCGAAGGCGGACACTTTTGGCACTTTTGTTTTCTTTGATTCCTTTTGTGGTTCAAAAAAAAACGCTTTTGCTCTTGCACAATACCTTTTGTGGTTTAGTATGCGATTTTGAAAAGGAACCGAAAAAGTGTAAAGCTCTAGAAGCTATCCGACTCCACATAAGCCTGAATCAGTGCCTTCTCTCCATCCGCTCCAACTTTGAAATTGCCGTGTTCCATGCCCATTACGCCTTTGAATCCGCGTCCGTGGATGTACTTGAACACGTTTTTGTAGTTGATTTCACCGCTGGTTGGCTCCTTGCGGCCTGGGTTGTCGCCAATTTGGAAATAAGCGATTTCGTCCCAAGCGCGTTCGATGTTGGGGATCAAGTTGCCCTCGGTGATTTGCTGGTGGTAAATGTCGAAAAGGATTTTGCAAGAAGGGTGGTTCACCGCCTTGCATACTTCATAGCCTTGGGCGGCTTTGGTCAAGAACAAGCCTGGGTGATCGCGGAAATTGAGCGGCTCAAGCACCATGATCAGCTTATGGGATTCCAAAATGGCGCAGGCTTGTTTCAGGCTTTCGACCACATTGGCCGTTTGGTAGCCCATGTCTTGGCGCAAATCGAGGTGGCCGGGCACCACGGTCATCCAGGTAGCATTGCAACGCTTGGCGACTTCAACCGACTCTTTGATTTGGGCCAAAAACTCGTCACGCTTGTCTTTTTTGCCACTGCTCAAACTGGGCTCAGACCAATAAATCTTGTGGGCCACAAATACCCCCATCTGGATGCCCAGTTTTTGCATGGTTTCGCCCATTTTGCTTTGCAGCTCAGGCGTGCGGTCCTTCATGCCATTGTCTTCAAAAGCGGTGAAGCCTTCGTCGGCCATGAATTTGAGTTGGTCGATGGGGTCTTTGCCTGCGCTGTTTTCAAACATGCCGATGTGTGGTCCATAGCGCAATTTGAATTGTCTTTTGCCGCTAAATGAATCCGTAGGTGTACTACCTTGGGCACTTACGGTTCCGGCCAATGCAGCAGTCGTGGCCAAAGAGGACTGAAGAAATTTTCTTCTTTGCATGTTGTGATTTATTCAAGTAGTGACAACAAAAAGTTACGATAAGGGGTGGCAAAAAAATAAGTTACAAAGATCGCACCCGATTTCGATTTTAGTGGCGTCAACATCACGGTCAACATAATGCTGGTAATCCGCGAAAATCTGCGTCATCCGCGACATCCGCGTGCTAAAAATAGCTTCGCGGAGCGGGGCAAAGAATTTGCCAATGCTTATAAGTTATTTTTTCAGTGGCCCTAAACAGAAAAAAGCAAATTTCATTCGCCATTTCCGCTCCAAAGTAAAACATTTAGGCGATACCTTGGATAGTGTTTTTCTAACACTTTCTCACATTTTTCTTTTCCCAACACACTGCAAGCCGTCGCCAGCGCATCGCAAAGGGTGGAGGAGGGGCCTTGAATTTGAAAAAGCATGCGGTGTTGCAACCCTAGTCCGGTTCGAGGGTCGATGATGTGGGAATAACGTTGGCCATTCCACTCCAAAAAACGGTAGGTGTCGCCGGAAGTGGAAATGGCGGTGTTTTTCAAGTGCAATTCACCATCAATCACTTGTTGATCAGGTCCTAAAACCTTGCTGGCAATGGTCCAGTTTTTTTTACGGGGTGGGGGAGTACCTACCCGCAGGTCTCCACCACCGATAACCAACAAGTGTTTGAAGCCCGATTTTTTTAACAGGTCAAAAAGCACGTCCACCGCGTAACCTTTGGCAATGCCCCCCGCATCGAGTCTCATGCCTTTTTGGGTCAAATTGGCGGCATGGTGACGCTGGTCGAGTTCGATGTTTTGGAAATTACACAAGGGTCGAGCGACATGTAAGTCCGCCGAATCAGGAAATTGCTGTTGGCGAAAGGCTTTGCGCCACAATTTGCTCAAAGGCCCGATGCTGAGGTCGAAAGCGCCCTCGGTTTGTTGTGCCAAATCCTGGGACAAGGCAAGTACTTTCCACAGGTCGTCGCTCAAGCGCAGAAAAGCATTCCTTCCAGCCGCATTGGCCAAGCGGGTGATTTCGCTGCAATCATCGTAGTCACTGAAAACATGGTTCAGTTCGTCTAAGCGAGTAAAAGCTTTTTTTTGCCAAAAATCAGCGACAGTACTGTCTTTAGCGTAAAAAATGACCTGAAAAAGGGTGCCCATTTGGGGATGGGAGAACTCGAAACGCTGGAGTTGGGCGTTTGCGGGGCAAGCCCAAAAACTGCTTAGGCAAAGCAAAATAAGGGTCCATTTTATCGTGGAAATGGTTTTGTAGAAACGTTTCAAAAAGAGGGTCTTAGGCTTCTCCGAAGCCAGAACCCGTCTATGAACGCAAATTTCTACAAAGGTTTTGGCTTCTTGCGAAGCGAGCTCGCTTGCTAGATTTGGGTGAAGAATAGCCATTTCGATACACGGTTTGGTATTTTGGGGGGTATTTGGGCTTTTGATTGCTGGTCAGATATTTCTTTGAATACTCCGAGTGCTCTTTTCGTCTCAAATCATATGTCAGCCTTCATGCCTTGCTTCGCAAGAAGCACAAGCTTTGTAGGAAAAGGCGCACCCAGATTATTTCCCCATGACTGGCTTCGCAAGAAGCCTAAGATTTTCACCTCAAGCAAAAATCAAACAGCCACAGCCTCGGTTTTTCACGAAACTGTGGCTGCTTTTGCTAGAGAATGCCGATTGAGCATTTGTAAAATAGTGCAAACATGACTTTAGACAGGGCACGCCCTGTCTTTACAAAACCAGACGCTTACACCACCACGCTCTTCCCAGGCACCGCAATCGGGTATAAGCCCTCCTTGTTGGGCAATACCTTGGGCATCGCTTTCCAATCCAATTTGTCTGGGAAAAGGTTGACATTGGAATTCAGGGCCTTGTCCCATTCAATGACCTGGCCGGAATACGTAGCCATGCGGCCCATAATCGAAGTCAAGGTAGCTTTGGCCCCATTTTCGGCGTCGGCAAATTTGTATTCGCCCTTGGCAATGGCTTCAAACAATACATCGTGCTCCACCTGGTAGGGGTTGGCGTCGTCCTTGCCGCTGTGGCGGAAAATGGTTTTGCCGCTGCGATCCACGATCACCCCTGGGCTTGGCGCACGGCCATTGGTTCCCTGGAAACTCTCGGTAACCAGTGAAGGCGTGCCTTCGATGTGGCGGCACTGGCTGAACATTTTTGAGCCGTCGGCGTAGTCATATTCGACAAAGTGGTGGTCAAAAATCTCGCCGTGCTCTTTGCCGTTGCGCACTTGGCGGCCACCCATGCCCGATGCTTTGATCGGGTAGGCATTTTTCACCCAGTTGCTCACGTCGATGTTGTGGATGTGTTGCTCGCAGATGTGGTCACCGCAGAGCCAATTGAAATAGTACCAGTTGCGCATTTGGTATTCCATCTCAGTTTGGCCTTTTTTGCGCGGGCGGACCCACACGCCTTCGTTGTTCCAGTAAACGTGTGTAGTCACGATGTCGCCAATGACGCCCGAATGGAGTTTTTCGATCCAGAGCTGGTATTTGGTCTCATAGTGGCGTTGCAAACCCACCACCACGTTCAATTTTTTCTGCTTTGCAATTTCAGCGGCTGCCAAAACCTTGCGTACTCCAGGGCCATCGGTGGCTACGGGTTTTTCCATGAAAATGTGCTTGCCCGCATTGACCGCAGCCGTAAAATGATCAGGACGGAAACCCGGAGGGGTGGCCAAAATCACCACATCGCTGAGGGCAATGACTTGTTGGTAGGCATCGAAACCCACAAAACGGCGCTCTTTCGGCACGTCTACCCGGTCCGCCTTGCCCATCGCCGTGGCTTCTTTGGTGATTTGGGTGAAACTGTTTTCCACGTTGTCGGCAAAAGCATCGGCCATTGCCACCAGTTTCACGTTTTGCGAGGTAGAAAGCGCTTGCACAGCTGCTCCAGTGCCCCGGCCACCACAACCAATGACGCCAACTTTGATCACATCGGCTACACTGCTGTGAACCTTTGCGCCGAGTAATTCAGGAACCAACAAAAGCCCACCAGCCAAGGCGGACGAAGTTTTTACGAAGGTTCTCCGATCCAAGGGATTGGATTTTTCTTTCATGATCTTGTGTATGTAGGTGAAGAAGTAAGTTGAAAAGTTGAAGCGTTGAAAGGTTGAAAAGAGGGCTACTCGTTGAGCACCAGAACGGTCATGGTTCTGGGGCCGTGTGCGCCTAAAACCAGGCTTTGCTCAATGTCCGCCGTTTTGGAAGGCCCTGCGATGAAGACCCCAAAATCGTAATCCGCCGAGCCAATGCGGGCATAGGCATGGTGCATGGTCGGGACAATATCCGATTTTTTGAGCAAAACCGCCAGGTGTTGGGGGATAAAGGCTGCTGCGCGTTGACGAAGGGCCGAATTGGTGATCCAAATGGCACCATTTTCAGCTACCGCAAATTGTGCCTGCAAAACACAAAGTTCCACATCCGCCAAGGCGTGTGGATCGCTTTCGGGCAAAGGTTCGAAGCCTTCCAGAGTGGATACAATCCGTCCATTGAAATGTTCTTTCAGGTATTCTTGGCCTGCTTCCCAATTTTTTATTTCCAGCACTTTGCCGCCGATGCCGCTCAAAATGATGTTGAATTGGGCATAAACATCATCGACCTCGTGCCAAAATTTTTGCGTATCCGGCAATGGGGCAGGGGAGGAGGGCTGGTTTTTCCGCACTGCGGCCAATATCTCTGCTCTGCTGCTCATTTTACACGGTTTTTGAGGTACCATTCGCGAAAAGAAGCCTTGGGTGGCGCTGGCAATTCGCGTTGTTTGTACCAGGGATTGAAGCGGTTGTTGATCGAAAAAGGCAAGTTGCGCATGGCCCAACGCCCCATTTTTCCGGCCAAACGGTAAATGCGCGGATTGGACAAGACCCAAGCGGCCAGGCCCATTGCGGCTTTTTTGCCCTGGGTAGCGTGGCCGGAGCGGGTCAATTCTTGCCGCCAGAGGTACAACTGTTCATGGATGTTGATTTTGACGGGGCAAACATTGGAGCAGGAGCCGCACAAGGTGGATGCATATGGCAGGTCAGCGAATTGGTGCATATCCAAATTGGGTGCCAAAATCGCGCCAATTGGCCCACCCACCGCGTTGTGGTACGAATGCCCGCCGCTGCGCCGATACACCGGGCAAGTGTTCATGCAAGCTCCACAGCGGATGCACTTGAGCGAATTGCGGAATTCCTCGCGCCCCAATTGCCTGCTGCGGCCATTGTCCACGATGACGATGTGCAAAGCCTTACCAGCGGCGGGTCTGCGAAAATGGCTGGAGTAGGTGGTGATGGGCTGACCAGTGGCACTGCGGGCCAAAAGGCGCAGGAAAACGCCCAAATGCGCACGTTGGGGGATGATTTTTTCCATGCCCATGCAGGCGATGTGGATGTCGGCGAGGTGAGCGCCCATGTCGGCATTGCCCTCGTTGGTACAGACGACAAATTCCCCCGTTTCGGCGATGGCAAAGTTGACCCCAGTGAGAGCGGCCTTGCGGGTCAGGAACTTGTCGCGCAAGTGTCCACGGGCGGCTTCGGTGAGGTATTGCGGGTCGGCATTGCCCGCTTCGGTGCCCAGGTGCTCGTGAAACAAATCGCTGATTTCCTCTTTCTTCTTGTGGATGCAGGGCATCACGATGTGGCTGGGGCCTTCTTCGGCGAGTTGGATGATGCGCTCGCCCAGGTCAGTATCGATGACTTCGATGCCATTTTGGGCCAAAAAATCATTGAGGTCGCATTCCTCAGTGAGCATCGACTTGGACTTGATCATGCGGGTAGCGCCCACCGATTGCAGCAAGCCCAGCACGATGCGGTTGTGCTCGGCAGCGTCGGTAGCCCAGTGTACGATGGCACCGTTGGCCTGCGCGGCACGTTCAAATTGCTCCAGGTAATCGGCCAAATTGGCCAGCACATTGTCTTTGATGTCAGAGGCCGCCTGCCGCAGGGCTTCCCAATCGGTTTCGAGGGTATGGGCGGCGCGGTCGCGTTTTTGGCGGACCCACCAGAGGGTTTGATCGTGCCAATCGACCCGGTTTTCGTCGCGGTTGAAGCGGTCGGCCAAGTCTGGATGTTGGGCTAAAGTCTTAGTCATCGTCAATTCGCGTTTAGGATTTCAGCAATGTGCTTGATTTTCACCGGGCTGTTTTGGCGGCGCAGGATGCCTTCGAGGTGCATCAGGCAAGACATATCGGCTCCAGTGATGACTTCCACCTGGTTTTTGAGGTGGTCGGCCAGGCGGTCTTTGCCCATTTTCACCGAGACGGCCTCTTCCATCACGCTGAAAGTGCCCCCAAAACCACAACACTCATCGCCCCGGGTCAGTTCGACCAAGTCCAGGTCTTGGACCATGCCCAGCAGTTGGCCGGGTTTGGAAAAACCGGGTTCCATGCGCTCGCTCATGCTGGACAGGAACAAGCCCCTCTGGCCATGACAGCTCTGGTGCAAGCCCACGCGCTGCGGGAAACGGGCGGACAAAGTTGCTACTTTCAGCACATCGATCAGGAATTCGCACAATTCGTAAACCCGCAAGCGCATTTGATCGGCCTCCGCCGGAGCGGCTTGGGAGTGCAAATGCTCTTTGATGTGCAAAACGCAGGAGCCGGACGGCCCTACGATGTAGTCAAAATCGCGGAAATTTTGGACAAAATTCTCGTCGCAGCCACTGCTCAGGTGGCTGAAGCCGCTGTTGGCCATGGGCTGGCCGCAGCAGGTTTGTTGCAGTGGAAATCCCACCTCGCAGCCTAGTTTTTCGAGCAATTCCAGGGTAGCAATGCCTACTTGCGGGTAGAATTGATCGACGTAACAAGGAATGAATAAGCCGACTTTCATGTGTTGTGTTGTGATCTTGGTAACTTGCCAGAAATAAACCACTACAATTTACGCAACTTCGGTGCTCCGATGTAGCCACGAATCTCTTTTGCCCCGCTTCGCGGGATGGGAACACGGATGACACAGATTAAACGGATTTTCACGGATTGCCAACGTGATTTTGACCCTGACGTTGACTATGACGCTGAAAACCCTTGCGATCAGCACTTGTAAAATTGGAGTGGTTTACTTTTGAACCCTTACTTGGTTTTGAATTTGGTTAAATTCGGCTTGCGGCAAGGTAAGGGAAAGAATAGAAACTTGGAAATTTTTGGTGGTAGCACGGGGATGATAATTGGGGAAGTGTAGGAAAGCGGCATTTTTGCCCATGCCCAGCAACACAAATGCAAAAAACAAAAAAATCCTTATTTTGCAGCATGGCCTACCCATTTTGAAATGTAAACCTCGATCCTGCACCAGATGAACCAAGCCTTAGAATTGATTGCCAAAGCAAAAGCTACCCAGGCTACTTACCCAGGGCAAACGCATTAAAAGTTGAGCATTTTCAGGGTTTTTTCTCTGTATTCATCTGATAGCACACATTTGTTCATTCGTCGACTAATGCTGACTTTTGGCTTATCTCCATTATTGTTGAGCATA